>JAFEAP010000028.1 GCA_018266355.1 Bdellovibrionales bacterium | reverse complement strand
GAAGATCGACTCCGCCGCGTCCGCGAACGGGAGTTTCCGCCCCCAGATCGTGAAGCAATCGACCGGACCGCAGTCCGGCCAGTCGACCGTGCCCGGCCGTCCGGTCGTCGGATCGATCCAGGCGTGCCCGGGGACGGAGATCTCGGTCTTACCGGCGTAGTCGACGTATTCGTCGATCCGTCTGCGATTTTCGGCGAGCTGGAGGAGCGCCCAATCCGGGGAGGCGAGTTCACGGAGACGGTCGTAGGCTTGCTGCGAACCGATCGGATGGATACGGATCATGCCGAGGTGGGTTTGGCGGAGCTTGAAGAGTTCCATCGCGTCCGGATAGGACTGGCGGATGCAACCCATCGACGCGGGCGATCCGAGCAAACCGTAGTGGGTCGTCGAATGGATGAAATAGCCGCCGAAGATCCAAAGCCCCCAGTACATGATCGAATTCCCGTACGATTGCGATCGGAGCCACGGATAGTCGACGTCGGCGACGCGCGTGCCGCCGCTACCGTCGGGAACTTTCTTCGCGTAGCGGAGGATGTCGAGTTTGTAGGCGCCGGGCGGAGTGCGGCGATAACCCCCTTCGGCGTAGCCCTCGAGCGCGCCGGAAACGATTTGCGCTTTTCGGACCTTTCCGTCGACGCTGACGACGGCGAATTCGCGCCGAGCGAGGTCCGCGAACTCGGTCTTCGCGCGCGCGAGCCGGGAATCCGGGGAATCCCCGTCTGCGGGCAGGAGCAGGTCGACGTAGCGCGGGTCGAATGCTCCGAGAACCGGCTTCGACGTGCTCCTGCGGAACACGTCGACGACGAGCGAGTAACGCGCGAAATCTTTCGGCCCGAGTTCCCGCGATCCGGGTTCGTTCGGTACGCCGAGTTCCTTCGCCAGTTCGTCCGGAGTCGGTTCGTCCGGAGGGAGCGCTTCCGTCGAATCGGAGGGGCCGCAACCCGAGGTCCCGGCGAGGACCGCGATCGCGAAAAAAAACGCGTGGAGCCGATGCTTGGCGAACTTCATCTCGATGCACCTCGTTTTTCGCGCGAACGCCCGCGCGGGGACGGTGCGCCCCAGTGGCGCCCGATCCCTTTAGGAAGTGCAGGAGGGATGCCGGACTAAAACAGCGTGCGTCGGGCGAAATCCATCATATTCGCCGTCAGGCGTCGAGCGATCACCCGGGAATTTTCCCCCGAGAGGTTCGCGCGCGACTCGAGTTTCCCGAGGCACGTCAGATCGAGGCAGAGGTGGAGCCCGACGCGTTTACGGTCGCTCGCGTTCGCGGTGAGGAGTCCGATCTCGGACGATCCTCCGGTCGAGTGGCACCACTCGCAGTGGTGCGGCGCGACCCCTCGTGATTGGTCGGCGCGGAAAGCGATACCGAACGTCTTCCGCTGCTCGGGTTCGGCGAAGACGAGGAAAACGCGGGCGCCGGAGCTTTCCCGCCAAGCGAGGTAATCGCGCACATAGATCGGAAAACGGAAGTCGGCCGGGATCTCGACCGCATCGCGATCGAGGTTCCGGAAAGCGTCACGCAGGTCGTTTTCGTTTTCGATGCGAAACATCTTTCGATTTTACGGCGAATCGGCGCGGAGATCAATTCGCCGAGCCGCTCTGGTCCCGCTTCTTCGGCCGAGGCGGGGGAACCGGTCGCGGAGGCACCGGACTCGGGCTTATCGGAGGTTCGCACGCCGCCTCGAAGGCGCCGGGCGCGGCCAGGACCGATCTGAGCGCCGCGGCCGATTTTTTGACGGTCTCGACGAACGCGGTCGCATCGACGTCGAGGGCGTCTCTTAAGGCGCGGAGGCGTTTCGCGTATTCGGCGGCTTTCGCCGAGTCGAGGCTCCGGCCGTGGAGAGCGCCGAGGGCGCCGGCCTCGTCTTCGTAAACCGATTGCACGGCGTCCGGCTTGAGCTTCTCGAATTTCACCGTGCGCTCGTTCTTCGTCCGCACGAAGAAACTTCCTCCGCCCGGTATCGGCGTGACGACCGGGCAAGGGACAGCGTCTTTTCCGCGCTCGGCGAGGCAAGCCGCCGAGTAACGGTCCCTCGCGTCCCACGGTTTCGGCGGATCGCGGAAGAACGCGGTCGCGTTCGCCTGCGTGCCCTTGAACTGGACGATGCGCGGGAAACTCGGCGCCGACCCGTTCTTCAGCATCACTCGCATCGCGAATCGAGGAAGGCCGCCCGATCCGCCGCTTTCCTTTTGGCCGCTCACGTCGACGCAATTCGCGGCGGTCGGATCGGCCTCGAGCGAAAGGCCGGAAACGGTGAGGGATTCGCGGTAAGCCTTCGTCAGCCCGGCGAGCATCGCTTTCGAGCACGGAGTCCCCGACGCCGGGAGGTCGGTCTCCTCGTCTTTCGGACCCTTGGCGGCGAGGGCGGAGATCGCGGACGACCGCGGCGCGCCGGTCGACGGCGCGGTCACCGCGGCGACGTAGCGGTCGACCAGCGCCTTCGTGTTCGCGTCCGGTCGCGCGAGCTTCGTCCCGACGACGAATCGGAATAAATCGGCGACTACCGGGCACGATTGACCGGCGTCGTCCGGATCGTTCACGCCGAACGTCGGCGCCGCGGGCGGGGGATTGAACTGGAGCGCGAAGTTCTCGGGGTGCGGATCGCCCGCGCAGAGGCCGGGGAAATCGTTCGCGAGCGCGTGCAGTTCGGTGCGCAGCACGCCTTGATTCTTGTTCGCGGCGCAAGCGGCGTCCCGGCGGAGGAAGTCCCAGTACCACGGCACGACCGTGCGGAAGAATTGGAAGTCGGCTTCCGCGTCCGCCGGAATGGAAAGTTTCGTGCGGAGACTCGGGCACGTGAGCGGCGGCACCGAAGTCCGCACGATCGTGCGGATCAGGTCGGGATCGGCCTCGTTCGGGGCCGTACACCCGGCCGGAGGTTGCGCCCGCGCGGTGCCGGCGAGTGCGAACGCGAGGAAAGGGAGAGCGAGGAGAGCGGCCGTTCTCATCTTCATGACCGTCTCACCCCGAGGAGCGAAAGTCCAAGCCCGAGGATCAGCCCGGAGACGACCCGACGAAAGGCCGTTTCGGGGACGCGTTTCAGGAAGAACGTCCCGATCGCGGTCCCGACGAGTACGCCGACGAGGATGAGAACGAGCCAGTTCGAATTCGCCGCGATCCCGGCGCCGTCGCGCCACAAATAGACGGGGATCCGCGCGCCGTCGACGACGATCGCGACCGCGGTCGTCGTGGCGACGAACGCTTCCTTCGAAAGGCCGAACGGGATGAGGGCCGCGGCGCGGATTCCGCCTTGGTTCCCGACGATGCCGCCGAGGAATCCGGACGCGCCGCCCGCGATCCATGCCCCGGGGCCGCGGAAGCGGAGACGATCCGACCATCCCGTAAGGCCGCCTAAACCCGCGAGGACGAGCACCGAACCGAGCAGGACGGTGAGCGGGTCGGGATGGATCGCGATGAGCAGGAACGCGCCCGCGAAACCGCCGGCCGCGCTCGCGAGCCCGAAACGGAGGAAGACGCCGCGATCGAGGTGCCCGCGCAAGGTGAGGAAACGGATCACGGTGGCGACGAGGTGGGGGATCGCGACGAGCGGGACGGCCGCCTTTCCGCCGAGCTCGAGCGCGAGCAGCGGGGTGAGGACGCTGCCGATGCCGAAACCGGCCGACGCGGCGATCGCGCCCGCGCCTACCGATGCCGAGAATAGGATCGCCGAGTAGAGCATCGCGCGTCCGCCGGGTTATTGGGCCGCGGCGATGCCGAGTGGCGCCGCGCCCGGTTTCACGAGTCCCGCGCACGCGCGGGCGAGCTGACGCTTCATCGGTTTTCCGGCCTTTTGGTTGTCGACCTGATCGTCGTAGGCCGGATCGAATTCGCGCGAAACGTTCCGGCGATTCGCCTCGGAGACGACGGTGCGGACCTGGTGATCGACGGTTTCCTTCGAGAGCGAAGTCACGACGGAGGTGCCGAGCTCGTTGAATTCGTCGTCGAGGACCGCGATGATGTACTCTTGGTTCGACTCGGCGCCGGTGCTGAAGTTGAAGGAGCCGTAGATGCAAACCTGGGCGCCTTCGACGCCGATGCACATGAGTTTGTGGTGGAGCTTCGCCGTGATCTGGAAATTCCCTTCCGGCGTTTTCATGTTATGCGTTCCGTAGACGGGCGGCGCGATCCGGAGGTTCTGCAGGAGTTCGGCGTAATCGTCCTTGCCGAGGGCTTGGAGCCACTTGTTTTCCTCGTCCGGGATTTTCACGTAGTTCTTCTTGTCGCCCTCGCCGACGAGTTTCAGGCCCGCCATGTTCAGGGTCACGCTCCAGTCCTGCATCGCGAAGGGCGTATCGCCGACGGCGAAGAGATTGAATTTCTTGCCGGCCTTTTTCGTTTCGATCGCCTTTTCGAGGAGCGCGTTCTCGACTTCGGGCGAGGAAAAGGCGAACTGCGCGAGGTAGATCGGCCCCTCGGATTCGCGGATCGCGCGCGCGATGAAGTTTTGATTGATGCCGTCGAGTCCGCCGTTCGGGCTGAAGGCGAGGACGACCGAACGTTCCTTGCCGCCGACTCCCGCTTCGCCCATGACTTTCCACGCGCCCGAGACCGGATACTGATCGCCGCGCAGGGCGTACTCCGGATCGACGGTCTTCGTCAGATCATGATGCACGACCGCGGCCATTTCGTCGCTCTCGTACACGTTCGCGAGGTTCGCGTTCGGGACCGAGTCGGTCGAGTGGTAGGGAGTGCCGGCGACGTCGCCGTCCTTCGATATGCAGGACTTCGTGAAGTTACCCTCGGAGGTGAGGACGCGGCCTTTCCCTTTTTTCGTCCAGTCGGAGACGATGAGCTTCTGGTGGTTCAGCCCGACGCTGTCGACGAGCTGCACGTGGATGCCGGCATCGGTCAGCTTCTTGTAGATCGCCCGGACCTCGGGGCGGGTGTCATAGACCCCTTTGTCGATCCCGCCCATCACGTCGACGCCGCGCTTCTTCGCCGCGATGAGAGCGTCCGCGATCGAGTCGAGGTCGAAGTCGAAGACGTTGAAGCGGATCTCGCTCTCGGCCTCGTTGATGAATTCGACGATCGCCTTCTCGACGTCGTCCGCGGCGCGAACGGTGCCGTCCTTCAGAGTGACGGCGTGGGTGATGTAGGTTTTGATCGGACCGAAGCCCTTGCTGCCCGGCGGGCCTTCGATCAGGAAAGGCTCGAAGGGATTCGCGCGGGCGAAGAATTTTTCGAGGAGCTTCTTATCCTTGAAGAGATCCTGGAATCGGGTCTTCCACTTTTCGCGAAGCGCGATGAGCTGCGGCGTCTGCGCGCGGAGGTCCGCGTCCTTCGGTACGGCCTTCAGATAGGCCTCGACCTCCGGCCGGATCGAGGGAACTTCCTGGAGAAGCATCATGAACTGGGTCTCGGTGAAGGCCTTGATCTTTTTCCCGTTGAAGCCGTATTTCGCGGCGAGGTCGGGATTCACCTTCAGTTGTTCGGCGAAGAGGGAGTTCAGCAGGACGCGGGCCGGCTTCCGGGTCATCACCTTGCGGGTGAGGTCGAACATCCCGAGGTAGTCGAACCGCGGGTCGACCTTCGGCTTCGGCCCGGCGAGCGCGGCACCGGAAACGCCGAAGAGCGCGAACCCGAGAACGAGGGCGAGCGTCCGGTTCTTGACGGTTCGACGGCGAAGTTTCGATAGGTTCGGATAGAACTCCACGTCCTCTGATCGGACGACCGCGGAAAAGAATGAAGTTCCTATGCGGGACCGTTTAGTCGCAAGCCTGGTCCTGGAACGGGCGCGCCTCGCCGCGGAGGAGCGCCCGGGCGGTCGTCTTCCGGACGTACTTTCGAGTGCAATCGGTGAAGCCGTAGTAGAAGTTGCCCTTCACCGCCGCGCGGTCCCGGCAGTAACTCATCACGTCGTTCCGTCCGGCGCTCTTCGCGCAGCAGGCGACGCGGTCGTTCGGCGGCGTCGAATCCGCGAAGCAATGCGCGGACGCGTGATCGAGCCCGAGGAGGTGACCCGTCTCGTGCATGAGCTCGTCGACGAGGCGTGCGGAGGGCTGCCACTCGGTCCGTCCGCCGTCGGAGAGCGCCCAGGCGATCTCCGACGGCTGTTCGGTGAAACCGAACGCGCCGCTCGCGAAGCCGAGGGCCTCGAATTGCGGCTCGGAGACGACGAGGACGGCGTCCGCTTCTTCGAGCGCCGGCCGGTGGCCGCCGTCGAGGAGGAGGGTACGGACTTCGTCGATCAGTCCGTCGGGGCCCGAGAAATAGTAGTACCAAAGGCGTTCGAGGCGATCGCGCGTCTTCTGAGCGGGATCGTTCCCGCCGACGTGGCTCTCCATCGCGACGAGATCGCGCGGTTCGACCTTGAGGGGGATCACCGCGGAGTCGACGATTTCGACGGTCACTCCGCGCCCCATCTCGCGATTGAAGCGCTCGACGTAGAGCCGTTTCGCGGCCTCGAAGTCGTACTGGGCGGCGTGGTCGCCGTAGTGGACCACGATGATTTTGAACGTCGGCGTGACGTGAGGGTGGAAACAGGGCGGATTCGGTGAGTCGACGAGGGAGCAGGACGAAGCCTTCGCGGGACCGGCGAAGAGGCTCGCGGCGAACGCGAGCGAAAGGAGCGAGCGACGTCCCATCCGTGGAATGTGCATGGGCGAATCGTCTCCGAGGACGGGAGTTTCCGCAAGGTCCGGCGCGCATCACCGTGTCCGATCGGACACGGGGCGCCGGCTGCTCGGAGCCTCCGGGAGGCCCGGAACGACGGGGGAATTTCGCGGCCCCGCGATTGCTCTTCCTATCCTCGACGGGCAATCCCGCCCGGCCCCCGCTTTCAACGCAAGGAAACCGAAATGATCTCGATCTCCGAAATCCGCGACGCCGTCTATCCGTTCACTTTTCCGAAGGCCGTCCAACTCTCCGTCGTCCTGATCTCCCTGCTTTCGGCCAGCGCCTGCGGTCAAGGCGGGGTCTATTCGACCGCCATTCCCCAGCAGGAACTCCCGCCGATCGGAACTCCGTCCGCGGACGGCGTGGTCGTGAAATCCCGGGCGATCGTCTCGGTCACGCCGACCGCGGGCGGATCGGCCGCGAAATTCGCGACTTCCGGATCGCAGGCGATCAACGTGACGAACGCGGCCTCCGTTTCGATGACGCTTTCGAACCAGGACTGGCGCGTGCCGACGATCACGAACGACGTTCTCGATTTCGGATTCCTCACCGTGACCGACGTGAAGGACAATAACCTGAACGTCTGCGGGACGAACGGGAACCAGCACTGCGGAAAAGCGATCCTCCGGATCTACACCACGGGCAAACCGGGCGCGGGAATTTGGAACTCGACCGACGGTTACGGGATGCCGATCGCCGCGGGACTCTCCGGGTCGACGCTCGGCTCGGTCGGGCTGGACGCCGCGGGCGCCTACACGCTCGAATCGGTCACGCTGCCGAATTCGAAGCACACCGTGAAATACTCCGACTTTTCCCCGACCCCGAAATTCAACGTGAAGTCCGATTTCACCGAGGCCGGCGCCGGATCCTACGCGGCGACCCTCGTGATCGAATACGCGCTCGCCCCGTAAGGGTGCCCTCGCGTATTCTCCGCGGCCCGGTCGGACCCCATTCCCGACCGGGCCGTCGGCGTTTCCGATGAACGTCTCGTCAAGAAATCGACGCCGAAACGGGCGCCCCGGGGAACCCGACTTCGATTCGATCTCAGTTCGCTTCGACCGATTCCGACAAGTAGGAGATGAAATTCCTCCCGACCTCCCAAAGTTTTGACCGCTGGATCGGCGCCGTCTTCGCTTTCGTCGTGGGGGCCCTCATCTTTATCGGGTACTTCACGCTCACCGGAATGGGAGACCTGATCGAGGCGACGAATCAGCGCTCGCGGATCCGAAACGCCGCTATCGAGATCGAGCGTTCCCTTTCGCTGCTGAAGGACGCCGAGACCGGCCAGCGGGGCTACCTGATCACGGGCCGGGAGAAATACCTTTCGCCGTGGAATTCGGCGAACGAGTTGCTTCCCGCATCCTTCCGCAGCCTTCGGAACCAGCTCGAAGGCGCGGCCGATCAGCTCGAGCGTCTCGATCGAATCGAGGAACTCGCCAAATCTAAACTCGAGGAAATGAAGCAAACCATCGAGTTGCATCGGAAGGGGCGCGGAGGCAGCGCGCGATCGATCATCATGACCGATCGCGGGCGGTCGTTCATGCTCGAGATCCGCCGGTTGTACGCCGACATGGTTCGCGAACAAACCTCCCGGATCGCCGAGAAGAACCAGGAAGTCTTCGCCATCAACCGGCGATGCCGGACGACTTTCGCCGTCGGGTCCTCGCTTGCGGCCCTCCTCGTCGTCGTTTCGTTCTGCCTCTCCGAGCTCCACCAGCGCCGTCGCCGTTCGGCGGAACGGATCGCGAACGAAGCGAACGTGACGCTCGAGCGCCAAAAGGACCGGCTCGACTCCCTCGTTCAGGCCCAGTACTCGCTCGGCACGACCGGCTTCGATTCCCAGGAAGTCATGACCCAGATCATCTCCCAGGCGCATCGCCTGACGGAGGCGGACGGCGCCCTGATCGAAGTCGTCGACGGATCCGAGCTCGTTTATCACGCCGCCACCGGGAGCGCGGGGGCGTTCCTCGGCATGCGAATTCCGCAACGCGGGAGTTTTTCCGGGTTGTGCATCGAACGGAACGAGCTCCTTCATTGCCCCGACACGGACCTCGACGACCGGGTGAACGCGGAGGCCTGCCGGAAAGTGAACGTCCGCTCGATGATCGTCCAGCCCGTGATCTACGGGGAAGCGGTGATCGCCGTGCTGAAGTGTTACGCGGCGGAGCCGAATCGTTTCCGCGAGGACCACATCGACGCCCTTCGCCTCGTCGGCGGTATCCTCGCCTCGGCGCTCGGACGGGCGTCGGAATTCGAATCGAAGCAATCCGCGATTCTCGCACTCCGCTCCACCGAGGACGAGCTCCGACGGGCGAAGAACGATGCCGAGGCCGCAGCGGAGGCGAAGTCCCGTCTCCTCGCGAACGTGAGCCACGAGGTGCGCACCCCGATCAACGGCATCCTCGGGATGGCGGGTATCCTCCTCGATACGGGCCTAGATCAAGAACAGCGCGATTACGCGAAGGCGATCCGGACTTCGGGAGAAAACCTGCTTTCGCTCGTGAACGACATTCTCGATCTTTCGAAGGCCGACGCCGGGAAGCTCGAACTCGAATCGATCGATTTCGACGTCGCGAGCGCGGTCTCCGACCTGCTGAAGACCTTCCGCGTCCAAACCGAGCAAAAAGGAATCGGACTTCGTTCGGAAATCCCCGGCGACTTCCCGGCCTTCGTTCGCGGCGATCCCGGACGCCTGCGGCAGATCCTCGCGAACCTCGTCTCGAACGCGGTCAAGTTCACGGGGACCGGAGAGGTCGTCGTCCGAGTCCGTGTCGAGAAGACGCTCGGCGACCAGCAATGGCTGCGTTTCGAGGTCCAGGATTCGGGGATCGGCATCCCCGCCGATCGGATCGGCGAACTCTTCCAGCCGTTCACGCAGGCAGACGTTTCGACGACGCGCAAGTTCGGGGGAACCGGACTCGGCCTTTCGATCTCGAAGAGCCTCGTCGAACTGATGGGTGGCCAAATCGGAGTGAATAGCGGGGAGTCACGCGGCTCGATCTTCTGGTTCACCACCGAAATGAAGGTCTCGGACGCTGTCCAACGGGCGGCGGGCGAGTCGGAAAATCGCGACCTCGTCTTCGGGCAGTTCCCGCCGGGACTGCGCGTGCTCGTCGTCGAGGACAACGCGATCAACCAAAAAATCGCCGTGAAGCAGCTCGAGAAACTCGGTTTACGCGCGGACGTCGCGGGGAACGGCCTCGAGGCGATCGAAGCGGTGCGCTCGATCCCGTATCGTCTCGTCCTGATGGACTGCCAGATGCCCGAGATGGACGGTTATACCGCGACGGCGAAGATCCGCGAGGACGTCTCGCTTCCGCCGGTTCCGATCGTGGCGATGACCGCCTCGGCGATCGAAGGCGAGCGCGCTCGTTGCCTCGCCGCCGGGATGGACGATTACCTCACGAAACCCGTACGGATCGCCGACCTCGACGCCGTCCTACGGAAATGGCTCGTCGAGAGTTGCCCGATGCCGAGCGAGGGAGAAGTGTTCGATCAGCGCGTGATCGAAGAACTCGCGAAACTCGACGAACCCGGCAGTCCGCCGATTTTCCTCGAGCTCGCGAAGCTCTTCGCCGACTCGATCGGGGAAAAAATCTCGGGCATGCGGGAAGCGAGGAGCGCCGGGGACGAAAAGCGGCTCCGCTCGTTCGCCCATCAGCTCAAGTCCGCGACCGGAAATTTCGGCGCGGCCCGGATTTCGAAGCTCTTTCAGGACCTCGAATCGATGGAAGCGTACGGAGCGGATTCGGGCGTCGATCGACTGCTCGATCAAATCGAGCGCGAATCCGAACGCGTGACGACCGCGATCGCGGCCCGCCGGGCGAAGGCAGCGTAGGAGGGATATGGCGTCGCTGGCCGGCAAGAACATCCTCGTGATCGACGACGCCGCGGACATGCGGTTGCTCGCGCGGAAAATCCTCGAGGTCGACGGCGCGACCGTTTCGGATGTCGCGAGCATTGACGCCGGCATCGCGCTCGCGCGGGAGAAAGTTCCCCACCTCATCGTCGTCGATCTCGAACTGCCAGAAAAGACGGGTTTCGATTTCCTCGAGTTCCGCCGCGGCGACGCGCTCTTCCAGGCTATTCCTTCGCTCGTCCTCAGCGGACGAAAGGACCGAGAGTCGGTCCAACGCGCGATCTCGCTCGGAGCGGACGACTACGTCCTGAAACCCTTCCGGGCGACCCTCATGCTCCAAAAGGTGCGCAAGGCTCTCAAACTGACTTCGTTTTACCGGAAATCCGTCGGTCCCGGGATCGACGGCGCGACCGTGGCGGTCGCGGTGGAGGTGACCCACCTGAACGAGGTCGCTTGCCGGATCGCCTCGCCCGTGAAGTTCGCCCCGGGCGAAAGCGTTCGGCTCGCGACCGAACTCACGTCCCGGCTCGGGATCGACCGGCTCCCACTCTGCGTTTCTCCCGTGTCCGGCGTCTACCTGAACGCCGGCCAGTACGGCGCCGAAGTCGACTTCGTCGGCATCGATCGGGAACTCGCGGCCAGGATCCGCGCTTCTTTCGGGGGCGGAAAATGAACCAGCGGTTGAAACCGGTCCTGCTCGCGATCGAAGACGATCACGATTTCCGAAAAGGGATGGAAATCGTCCTCGAGCGCCTCGGTTTCCGGTTCGTGGGCGTCGACCGGTTCGAAGATTTCTACGAGTGCATCGAGAAGTTCAAACCGGACCTTTACCTCGTCGATCTCCAGCTCGGCGCCCAGAGCGGATTCGATGTCATCCACGAACTCCGCCATCGGCGCGGCCTGAAGGAGCCGATCCTCGTCGTCTCCGGCGTTCGCGGAACCGAGGCCGTCGCCCACGCGATCGAACTCGGCGCGAGCGACTTCCTTCTCAAGCCTCTCGACCGGACGTTCCTGTCCGCGAAACTCTCGCGGTTCATCGAGACGGATCTCATCCTCGAGCATAAGCCGAAGTTTCACGAACTCCCGAGGGGCAGCGCCGGCGGCAAGGTCGAGTTCGACGTGAAAATCTCGGAGATCGACGAACTCGGAATCCGGTTCCGGACGAGTTCCCTCGTGCCGAAAGGGACGGTGATGAAACTCCGGTCGGCGGTCTTGGCCGAGGCGGGTATGCCGGACGGCGAGGCGCTCGTCGCCGTGGTTTCCTCGGACCTCGATCCGACGGCGAAAGTCTACACGACCTACGCGGAGTTCGACGGCGTCGACGTGGAAATCCTCCAACGCGTGCGGAGTTGGCTCGCGACTTAGGGAATCGGCGCTCGCTACGCCGAGGAAAAACGTTCCCGTTCCCTCCGGATCCGCGCGGCGACGCGGGCGCGGAGTTCGGCGGGATGGAAAGGCTTCGTGAGGTAGTCCGAGGCGCCCGCGCGGAAAGCGCGGATCCGGTCGGGCGCATCCTTCAATCCGCTCAGGAAGACGACGGGAGGATCCCCCGCCGCGGCGACCCGGTCCTGGCCGGAGAGTTCGGCGCAAAAATCGAAGCCGTTCCCGTCGGGAAGATTCGAATCGAGGAGGACGAGATCGGTTCGCCCCGCCGCGAGTTCGGAGCGGGCCTCGGTGAGGGTCGCCGCGAAGGCGAGTTCGAAGTCGCCGTTCAGCGTCGCGCGGATGAGGAGCATTTGGTCGGGAGCGTCTTCGACGACGAGCACTCGAGGTTTCATTTTTCCCCCTCAGGCAGCCAGTTCACGAAACACCCGGTGTACCTCCGCGAACTCGCGGTGGAGGTCGCCGGCCCAGCTTTCGATCGCGGCGGTGTCGGCGAGGGAAAGGCGGCCGAAGCGCTCGCAGACCCTCGCGAACCGGACGGCGCCGAGGGCGGAGGCGGACGAGCGCAGAATGTGGGCGGTTTGGCTCGCGCGCGCGAAATCGCGGTCGCGGAGGGAGACGAGGATGCGATCGATCCGAGTCGGGGTCGACCGGAGGAACATCGCTAAGAGCTCGTCGACCAATCCGAAGGTGAATCGGTCCTTTTCGAGCGCGCGGAGTTCGGCCAGGGCGGGAGCGTGAAAGACGGGGGATTCGGCGAGGGAGGTGTCCATTCCGTCATTTTCCTACCGAGGGGTGAAGACGGGATGAGGACGGGGTGAAGATTTCTCGATTTTATTCGATTTAAATATCAAGGACTTGCCCAGGTTAACGGACTCATCTTGCGTGCCCGAACCGCCGAAAAGAAAGAAGAAGGGGATGAACCGTGAGGGGCATCTTGGTCGTCGAAGATTCGCCGGAATATCAGCTGCTCATCCGTCGCGCGCTCGCGCCGCTCGGTCACCCGCTCCATTTCGCCGCCTCGGTCGCCGAGGCCCGGTCCGCCGTCGGCGACGGCCGCTTTGTCCTCGTCGTGCTCGATGTCGGACTGCCGGACGGGGACGGATTCACGCTCTGCCAGGAGTTCAAGAGCGACCCGCGTTTGAACGATGCGCCTTTCATCTTTCTCACCGGTAAGCAGGAAGCCTCCGACGTCGTGACCGGGTTTTCGCTCGGGGCCGAGGATTTCATCGCGAAGCCTTTTCACCCGGTCGCGCTCCGCGCGCGAGTCGAATACCGGTTGAAAAGGCGCGTCGCCCAGGACGATGGGAAAATCGTCCTCGAGATCGGCGGAATCCTGGTCGACTTGTCCGAGATGCGGGCGCGTCGGAAGGACGACGGTCGGGAATTTCCGCTCACGCGGACCGAGTTCAAGATCCTCTATCAACTCGCGAAAAACGTCGACCGCGTGCTCTCTCGGGAGCGGATCCTCGAGCTCGTGTGGGGCACCGAAGTGAAGGTGATCGATCGAACCGTCGACACCCACGTCTCTGCGCTTCGCCGGAAAATCGCCGGCTGCGGGATCGCCATCGAGCCCGTTTCCGGCGAAGGGTATCGACTAGGCCTACTCCCCTCCGCGGGTTCCAAGGCCGCTTGAGGTAGGTTGGGACCGGCGTCCCGGCACCTGGATTGCATTTCTAAGGAGAGAAGGAGGTTCGTCATGGAACCGGAACGCCTTCCGACCGAGACGCCGCCGCCGGGATTTTGGCAACCGGGCGCGTTTCTTTGGATCTTCGCCTTGCTCGTCGCCGGAGTCGCGACCGTCTTCGTTCCGTTCGTCGCGCTCGTGATCGTACCGGTGCTGCTCATCGGTTTCGCGCTCGGGATGTGGAACACGCCGCGACCGGGCGGAGTCTGACGTCGCTCAGCCGAGCGCGCGTGCGGCCGCTTCGAGAAGTTCGGCTTGGCGCACGGGCTTCGCGAGGAAAGCGTCGCATCCCGATCGCCGGTAAAGCTCGGCGTCTTCCTGCATCGCGTTCGCGGTGAGAGCGATGATCGGGAAACGGAGGCCCCGTTCCCGCATGGCGGTGGCCGCCGCGTAGCCGTCCATCACCGGCATCTGAACGTCCATGAAGACGAGGTCGAAGACTTCCTCGGCGGCCAAGGCGAGCGCCTCTTCGCCGTGGTTCGCGAAGCGCACCGTCGCGCCCGCCTTTTCGAGGAAAATCCGCACGAGCGTCTGGTTATCCTCGCAGTCGTCGACAACGAGAATGCGCTTGCCGCCGAGACCGGGGAGCGGCCCGGTCGAAGACGGATCCGTCGCGCGTTCGCTCGCGACGGGCGGCGCGGAGACGCGAACGCGGAAAACCGAACCGCGTCCCGGCACGCTCGACTCGAGTTCCACGTCGCCGCCGAGCAGTCGGGCGAGCTTGCGCGAAAGGGCGAGTCCGAGCCCGGTGCCGCCGTAAGACCGCCGGATCGAGGAATCGACCTGGGAAAAGCTCTCGAAAAGTTTCGAGCGATCGGCCTCGGCGATCCCGGGACCGGTGTCCTCGACGCGAAGGTCGAGCGTTTCGCCCGCGGAGGTCGCGATTACGGTGACGGTCCCGCGCTCGGTGAATTTCACGGCGTTTCCGGCGACGTTTAACGCGATCTGCTTCAAACGGATGCCGTCGGTCAGGATGCGGTCCGGAACGGAATCCTCGACGCGAAACTCGAGCGCGATGCCCTTCGGCTCGGCCCGAAGTCGGAGCACGGCTTCGACATCGGAGAGAAGCGCGCGGAGCGAAACCGGCGCGGGCCGGATCTCGAGGCGTTCGGCGTCGACTTTCGAGAGGTCGAGGATGTCGCTGAGGATCGTCGAGAGGCTTTGGCCGGTGCGTTCGATCGTCCGCAGGTAGTTCGCGCGTTCCTCGGCCGAGAGGTCGTCCTTCCGCAGGAGTTCCGAGAAGCCGAGGATCGCCGTGAGCGGCGTGCGGATTTCGTGGGACATGTTCGCGAGGAAGAGGCTCTTCACGCGGTTCGATCGTTCCGCGTCGGCTTGCTGGTCCATCGCCCGCCGCATGGCTTCCTGCACCGCTTGGGTTTTCTTCGCGACCTGGCGCCGAAGGAGGAGGATCCAGATCGCGGCGATGCTGCCGAGGAAGGTGAGGAGCGCGAGGATCTGGAGGAGCCGGCGGATCAGCTTCGTCCGTTCCTGACCTTCGTCGGGAAAGAAAAGCGCGCCGGTATCGAGGTCGCCCGGAGGAAGGACGCCGATCTTCTTGTAGAGCTCGATGATGCGTTCCCAGCGTCCGGGGTTCGAGTATCCGATCGGAATCAAATCCGGCTCGACGAGTTTACGGGTCTCCCGCGCTTCTTCGACGAAAAGATCGCGCGGCAGCGGTTTCGACCGACGGGTCGGCATCTTTTCGATCGCGTCGATGATTTCTTCGGGGTGCTCGAACGCGTAGATCCACCCGCGGGCCGTCGCCTGTTCGAAGCCGCGGAGCGCCTTCGGGAAAAGCCTTGCCGTCTCGGCCGAGGTGAAAAGCACGTCCCCGTAAAGGTCGATCCCATAATCGAGGGGGCTGAGCGTCCGGATCGGGATCCCGCGGCGTTTCAGCTCCTGGACTTGGGTCGTGACGTAAGCCGACATTGCGTCGACTTTTCCGCTGAGCAAGTCGTCGACGTTCCAGGTGTTCGAGATCCATTTTACCTGGTCGGGATTCAATCCCTCGCGCAGAAGGGCGCCCCGGAAACCCGGGAACGGATCGACGGAAACGAGCCGATCCGCGACCGTCTTGCCGATCAGGTCGGCGGGCGTACGGATCCCGCGCGATTCGAGCGAGATGAGGACGTCGGCGCCGTGCTGGAAAATCGGTTCGAGGATGACGACCGGTTGTCCGCGCGCGTAATCGAGGATGAGGCCCGAGCCGCCGATGCTGATCCGCCCGGGTTCATCGAGGACGAAGTCGCGGAGCGGGAGACCGGGACGGCCTTCGAGGATTTCGAGGTCGACGCCGGCTTGGCGATAATAGCCCTTCATCTGGGCGGCGTAATAGCCCGCGAACTGGAACTGGTGGTACCAGCGCAGCTGGAGGGTGAGCTTATCCGCCGCACGCGCGGGAAGGATCCCGACGAGGACGAGAAGGCAGAGAGGAATCAGACCGCGGGCGTTCACGCCCCTAGACTAACTCGGGCCGGCGTACTCCCAAACAAAGAAGCGGGGGCTCTAGCGCAGGAGGCCGCATCGGACGGGCCGGCGGACGCCGTCGTCGGTGAGGAAAAACCAACGGTCGCCGGTTTTTTCGAGGCGCGGCGCGACCGTGTCGTTGAGGTAATTGAAGCCGCCGAGGTCGATCTTGTCGCCGATCGTTTCCGCCTCGAAAGTGAGCGCGTAGGCCGGGCCCGTTTCGCCGAGGAGATAGATCTCGATCCGGGCGCCGTCGCCGGTCGATTTCACTTGGATGTCGGCGATCGAATCGTAGCCCGCGAAGTCGCATGAGAAGAGGACCTGGCCGGCGGAAGCGAATGTCGGAGCGGCGAGCGCGAGGAGGGCGATGAGCGTCTTCATGCCCTAGGCATAACGAAGCGGCTGCGGGGGAGGAAGTCGAAAGCGCCGCCGCGGCGCATTTTCTTCCGTGATTCCGGAGGCTTGAGGCGTTAATTTTCCTCTTCCCTTTCGCTTTAATTTAACCTATAAGTTAATTAACTAGTGAGTTAATTAAACTCGCTCGTAGAAAAAGAGGTGAGTAATGGACGATTCCCTCAGCCGAACGTTCGCCGCGCTCGCGGATCCGACCCGCCGGGCGATGCTCGTGCGACTCTCGAAGGGCGAGGCGACGGTGAACGATTTGGCGGAGCCGTTCTTGAAGGAGATGAGCCTGCCCGCGGTGACGAAGCACCTAAAGGTGCTCGAGCGAGCCGGACTCGTGACCCAATCGAAGGACGCCCAGCGCCGCCCCCGGAAGCTGGAAGGAGAGCGGTTGAAACACGCCCTCGACTGGATCGAGCAGTACCGCGAGATCTGGGAAGAAAGTTTCGATCGGCTCGGCGAGTACCTGAAGACCGTCCAAGCCGCGAAGAAGACCCCGACGAAAGGAAAGAAAAATGGCCGCAAAAGATAAACCGAACTCCCTCCACCTGATCCGCATCTACGACGCTCCCGTGAAGATGGTCTGGGACGCCTGGGCCGACCCGGAACAAGCCGCGCAGTGGTGGGGACCCCGCGGATTCACGATCAAGACCCACGCGAAGGACCTTCGCGCCGGAGGATTCTGGAAATACACGATGTTCGGCCCCGACGGGACGACGTGGGAGAACAAGACGGTTTATCACGAGGTCGAGAAGCACTCGCGGCTCGTCTACGATCACGGCGGCGGAGAAGACCGGCCCCCGCTTTTCCAAGTCACCGTCACCTTCGAGGAAGTGAAGGGCGGAAAGACGAAGATGGAGATGACGATGACGATGCCGTCGCCCGAGGCGCTCGAGCAGACGAAGAAGATCATCAAGTCGGCGAACGGAAATTCGACGTGGGACCGGCTGGCCGAATACCTCGGCGACCGGAACGGCGAGAAGGATCTCTTCGTGATCAATCGCAGCTTCGAGGCGCCGATCGCGAAGGTCTTCGAGATGTGGTCGAAAGCGGAGCACCTCGCGAAGTGGCTGCCGCCGACCGGTTTTTCGATGAACGTGGTCCGGGGAGAGCTTCGTCCGGGCAGCGAGATCTTCTACAACATGACCGACGGGAAAACGACGATGTGGGGGAAGGTGAAGTACCTCGAGATCTCGCCGGTCCACCTCATGCGCTACACCCAGGAGTTCAGCGACGAGCACGGGAACATGTCCCGGCATCCGCACGCGCCGCTCTGGCCGGAGACGATGCTCACGAACGTTCGGTTCGAGAGCGAGGGCGAGAACCTCACCCGCGTGACCGTGCGGTGGGAACCTTACGGAAAGGCGACCGAGGCCGAACGCGCGATGTTCCGCGAGGCCCGCGGCGGCATGACCGCGGGGTGGACCGGATCGTTCGACAAGCTCGAGGCGGTCCTGGCGAAGTAGGTCCTAGCCGCGCGCTTTCAGGAATCCGATCACGAGGCCGATCGCGGCCAGCGCGATCGCGTACCCGCGGAGGCGGGCCCTCCGGACCGGAGCGGCCCGCTTCGGCGTTTCGCGGGTCGTGCGATAGAGTTCCGCGCGGACGGCGGCCGCGGGCCGTCTTCCGAAATCGTCGCCGAGCGAAGGGACGGCGAGCGAGACCGACGGGATCGGGATCAAGGGTTTAGCCGCCGTTTCCCGCGGCGTTTCGACTTTCGGCGCGGGTCGTCCCGGCACCGGCGGCGCGCGCAGGATCTCGAATTCGATATCCTCGGAGAACCGGATGCGGTCGCCGACGCCGCAAACGTGAGCCCGCGCGGATCGGCCGCCGAGGCTCGCGGAGTAACTCTCGTCGAGCAAACCGAACGTCAATCCACCTTCGGTCCGGCGAAAGACGCAGATTTCACGGGGGGGATAGTGGCGATAAGGAAGCCGGAGGAGAGTCTCCGAGATCGGGAGTTCCTCGTGCATTCTGAGCGGCACGCGCCAGATCTCGGTCCACGCCGGGGCGGGAACGCCCTGAACGGTTTTCCCCGTCGAAGAGACGCGGATTTCACAAAGGATCGCCGGCGAGTTGACGCCGTTGTTCGACTGCATTTCGACCTCGGAGCGGGGAGGTTCTGCGCGGACGCGCATAGAGAACGTTTCGGCGCGCCGCGCTGGATATTAAGGAAAAACTAGCCCGCGAGGAGAGCGACGGAGATCCGTCGTTACGGGTTCAGATACTCGGCGACGCCGCCGAGGCCGTCTTGGGTGAACGGGAAGATGAGCGAGTTCCGGCTCGAGCTGTAGACCATGCCGGTGCCCACGCACTTCATCTTCGTGATCGGCCAGGTAAGGGCCGTATTCGTAGAGGTGGTGACGTTGTATTTGTAGAGCTTTTGGTTCGAGGAACGGCAGTAATAGATGATGTTGTTCGAGGCGTCGTGGCGGTAGGTGAATCCCGAGGGGCTTTGCGGGAGCGTCGCGACGGTACCGAGGTTTCCTCCGACGGTGATCGAGCGGATCTTGCTCGTGTTGGTGTAACCGTTGTTGAAGACCCAGCGGCTTCCGTACGCGTCCCAAATCGCGGATTGCATGCCCACGGCCGCGTGCCAGACGGAAGTCGAGGCGTTTCCGGCCGTACCGTCCGCAGAGTAGTCGGCAGCCGCGTTCGCCGAGCCGGTCACACCGATTAAAGCGGTCTGCGTACCGTCGGAAACCTTGTGAATCTTCACCATGGAGCTGCCGTTGTAGACGTAGGTGAGGTCCATGAGATTCGTCCCGTCGAACGCGGCGACGAGCGGGGCGTAGCCGTTCAGCTTGATCTGGTTGCCGAGCTTGCCATCCGCGGAAGCGCTATCCCAGTTCGTGGCGCCTCCGCCGACGATATCGACCCATTTTCCCGTCGAGCGATCAATCTTCGAGATTCGCGAGTTCGTACGCAAGCTCGCGTATACGGTGCCGTTCGACGGATCGACTTGGAGGCGGATCGGCATGACCATGGCGTTGTCGTTATAGGCGATCGGCTGGCCGACGGCCGAGGCGGTCGTGTTCGGATGGCCGTTATTCCCGTTCCCGGCGATCGTCGAGATATTCCCGTCGATATCGAATTCCCGAAGTCGGTACTCCGATCCGTCGCCGAGAATGACCTTATCGTTCGATCCGTTGTTCCAGAGGCGGACTTCGTTCACGATGCCTAAGCGCGCGGAAGTCGCCGGGCCGCCGTCGCCCGTCGTGAAACCTGAACCCATGACGGTCTGGACCGTGTTCGACTGGTCGATCGTGCGGATTTTCCCGCGCTCGAGGAAATAGATCTTCCCGGTCGCGTCCGAAAAGGCGTCCGAAACGTCGATCGCGCACGAGGTGGCGACGGTGCCGTCTGCGCAGACCCCGGAAGTCCCCGTCCCGAGAATCGTCGTGAAGGAAGCGGTGGCCGTGTCGAAAACTTTTACCACCGCGCTGATTCGGTCGATGGAGAGGAGCCGGCCGTCAGCGCCGATGGCGAAGCTGTCCGAGTAAGAAGATCCCGCCGGATGCGGCGCTTGGGACTGGTCCGTCGCAGGATTGATGGAGATATACGGGAAGTGGTCGGATCCGTCGCTGCATCCCGCATAGGTTCCGTATTGCGACTTGAGCACGATTTTTTGAACCGCTCCGGTGACCGAGTCGAAAGCCGCACCCATGCCGTAGGTGTTACAGAGGGTGATGTCTTGGGACGCGCTGTAGCCGTCGCCGGTCCCGCTGAAAGTGCGCGAAGTGACCTGGTTCGTGCCCGGATCGTAGACGCGCATGATGTAGTTTCCGCCGATCGGCGTCCAAGCGTAATTCTCGGCCTGGAAGTAGATTTTCCCGTCGGCGGCGCCGTAGAGGAGGTATTGGTAGCTGTTCGAGGAAGTCATCGAAGTCATCTGGAGGGAGAGCGGGGCGACGGTCGCCGCCGTCGATCCGCCGCCGCCGATGATCGTGGTAACGGTGTTGCCCGTCGGATCGTAGCGACGGATGCGGTCGTAATCGAAAAGGAGGACGCGGTTTTGGGAATCGAACGCCATCTTGACGACGTCTTTCACCGTCGCGCCCGGGACCGCGCCGTCGACGCCGTTACCGCTCGTGGCCTTCGGAAGCAGGAGCTGCTGGGTGCCGTTCGACGGATCGACCTTTAGGATGCCGCGTACCGAATCCGCGAAGTAAACGACGCCCGAAGTGGTGACGACGAACGACTGCGGATCCTGCCAGCCGCTCGAAAGGCTTGCGGTCGCGAAAATCGCCGCTTCGGCGGACCCCCCGGTACCCGGGTCGGTCGAGCCCGCGATGATCCGCAACGTGGAAGTGACGTTCATCGGGAGGGTACTTTGGAAAGACTGGCGCGAATTCGTGTCGACCGCGCCGACGCGGATGCGGAAATAAGACGACGTCGGCGCGCCGTTCGTCCAAGTGTAGCACCCCGTTTCCGAGCCGCTGATCGTGCAGCCCGCGCCTTGGGAGTTCGCGACGCCGGTCGTGACCGCGGTATAGGTCTTATCGTCGGTGGTGTAATAGATCGAGATCGGCGAAGCCGGGAAAACCCCCGTCGTCGAGGCGTTCCACTTGATGTAGACCGTCGAACCCGAGGTCACCGAGAGGTTCACGCTGCCGTCGGCGGACGAGGCGGTGACGCCGGTCAGGGCGGGAGGCTGCACCGGGCTGAACGTGATCGAAGCGCTATCCTGGCCGTCCGTACCCGCGCCCGCGTTCGTGAGCGAGGAGATGAGGCCGACGGCGTTCTTCGTCCAGCCGTAGACCGTATAGGCGCCCGCCGCGAAACCGAGGCGGAAGTTCACGTTCGCGTTCAAGGTATTCGTCGGAGTTACCGCGACCCAGCACGAATCGCCCGCCGCCGGGGCGGTGGTGGAATTGTATTTCAAGCAATACGCCGTGATCTTCGCCGCGGAGTCGGTCGACTGGAACGCGACCGGGACGTAGTTCGAGAGCGAAGGAGAGACGCCGCCGTTCACCGTCATCTGGGAGGCGGTGAAGACCGGCGCGGTCGAGTCGACGGTGAAGTCGGCGTCGGAATCGTCCTGACCGACGTTCCCGGCCGTGTCCACCGCCACGATTCGAACACGATACTGGTTCGAGTCGCCGACCGGCGCGTTGAAGGACATCGTCCCGGTGTTCGGCTTGTTTTGGAAAGAGCCCGGAGCGGCCCAGCTCGTTCCCGAGTCCGTGCTGACCTTCAACGAGATCGGATTCGCCGCCAGGTTCACGTCGGAGGCCGTATAGGCCACGCCGGCGGGATCGCCGGAGAGTATGTTTTCGCCGCCGTTCGGCGCGACGACCGTGACGACCGGAGCGACCGTATCGAGTTCGACCGAGTTCGAGCTCGTGACGAGCGTCGAGACGTTCCCGGCGTTATCCTTCAGCCAGATCGTGAGCGACTTCACGTTGTTCGTGCCCGAGACGGTGAAGCTCGCCGGCAGCGTCGACTGGGCGACCCAGGCCGAGGAGCAGCCCGAGAAGTTCGTCGAGTTTTCGAGGATACAAACCGAGGAGAACGTTCCCGACTGCGCGCCGTAGGAGAGGCCGTAAGAGGTGTTGTTCGTCGGCGTCGAGTTCGTGATCGCCATCGAGGCGAGGGTCGGTGCGGTCGAGTCCTTCGTGAAGGAGCGCGAGTCCTGGGTGGCGGCGTTCCCGGCGACGTCGGAGTGGTTCGCGTTCACGGTGATCGCGCCGTCGGCGATCGCCGTGAAGTCGATGTTCACGCTCCAAGCGCCCGCCGCGCACGGCGTGCTCGTCGAGATCGAGCCGGAAAGGACGACGTTCTGGCCGTTTTCCGAGCAAGTGCCCGCGATGTTGAAGGACGTGAGGTTCGCGGCGTTGATGTAGGATCCGGCCGACGGCGAAGTGATGAAGACCGTCGGGACGCCGACGTCCTTATTGAAGGAGCGCGAGTCCTGGGTCGCGGAGTTTCCGGCGGCGTCCGTGAGGTCGGCGGTGACGGTGAAGGCTCCGTCGGCGAGCGCGGTGACGTTCAGGTTCGTCGACCAGTTTCCGGCCGTGCAGGTCGGCGTCGCGCTCGGTCCGCCCGAGACGGCGACGGTGACGGTACGGCCGTTCTCGGAGCAAGTCCCGGAGACGGCGAACGACGAGGCGGTCGCGGCGGTCGCGTAGGTGCCCGCCGAAGGACCGGTAATCACGACCGACGGGGCGGTGGTGTCGACGACGAGGGCCGGCGAGCAGGCGCTCGCGGTGGTGTTGCCGGCGAGGTCGAGGGCGGTGATCTTGAAGGTATAGGTCCCTTCGCCCGAAACCACGGTCGAGTAATCGTTCGTCGCGGAATAAGAAGGACCGCCGCCCGTGATCACGTGAGTGCAGGTCGCGTCGTCGAACATTTGGTAAATCTGCGAGTTCGCCGTATCCGGCGAGGTCGTTCCGTCCCAGAGCATGTGCACGGTCGTGCTGTTCTGGGCGGAGCCGCCGCTCCAAGCGAGATTCTGGGGCGCGTTCGGCGCGACGGTGTCCTTCGTGAAGGAACGCGAGGCTTGGACAGCGGCGTTCCCGGCCGCGTCCGAGTGGTCGGCGGTGACGGAGAAAGCGCCTTGCCCGAGAGCCGAGAGGTCGAGGTTCGTCGACCAGTTCCCGCCCGTGCAGGTCGGCGAGGCGCTCGGGCCGCCCGCGACCGCGACGGAGACGGCGCGGCCGTTCTCGGAGCAAGTGCCGGAGACGGCGAACGAGGCGACGTTCGCGATGTTCGCGTACGAGGCGGCGGCCGGAGAGGTGATGAAGACCGTCGGGACGCCGACGTCTTTATTGAAGGAGCGCGAGTCCTGGGTCGCCGGGTTTCCGGCGGCGTCGGTGAGGTCGGCGGTCACGGTGAACGCGCCGTCGGAAAGCGTCGAGACGTTCAGGTTCGTCGTCCAAGTCCCGGCCGTGCAGGTCGGCGTCGCGCTCGGTCCGCTCGCGACCGCGACGGTAACGGCACGGCCGTTCTCGGAGCAGGTGCCGGAAACGGTGAAGGAAGAAGCGGTCGCGGCGGTGGCGTAGGCGCCCGCGCTCGGCGAGGTGATGAAGACCGTCGGGGCGCCCACGTCTTTATTGAAAGTGCGGGAATCCTGCGGGGCCGGATTTCCGCCCGAGTTCGAATGGTCGGCGGTGACGGTGAAGGAGCCGTCGGAAAGGCCAGAAACGTTCAGGTTCGTCGACCAGTTCCCGCCCGTGCAGGTCGGCGAGGCGCTCGGACCGCCGGAGATCGCGACGTTCACCGGCTGGCCGTTCTCGGAGCAAGTGCCGGAAACGGCGAACGAGGCGGCGTTCGCGATGTTCGCGTAAGCGCCGGCGAGCGGACTCGTGATCGCGACCGCCGGGACGCCGGTGTTCTTCGTGAAGGAGCGGGAGTCCTGGGTCGCGGCGTTCCCGGCCGCGTCCGAGAGGTCGGCGCGGATCGTGACTGCTCCATCGGCGACCGAGGTGAAATCGAGATTCGCGCTCCAAGCGCCGGCCGTACACGTCGCACTGCTCGTGAGCGCGCCCGAGATCGAAACCGTGCGACCGTTCTCGGAGCAAGTACCCGAGACGGTGAAAGAGGACTGGTTCGCGAGGTTGATCGCGGTGCCGGCGGCCGGCGAAGTGATGAAGACCGTCGGGAGGCCGACGTCTTTGTTGAACGTGCGCGAGGCTTGGGTCGCGGAGTTTCCGGCCGCGTCCGAGTGGTCGGCGGTGACGGTGAAGGCGCCGTCGGCGAGGCTAGTGACGTCGAGAGTGGCCGACCACGCGCCGGCGGTGCAGGTCGGCGAAGCGCTCGGACCGCCGGAGATCGCGACGGAAACCGCGCGGCCGTTCTCGGAGCACGCGCCCGAGACGACGAAAGCGGAGGCCGTCGCGGCGGTGGCATAGGCGCCCGCGCTCGGCGAAGTGAGGGTGACCGTCGGGATGCCGACGTCCTTATTGAAGGAGCGGGAGTCTTGGGCGGCGGCGTTTCCGGCCGCGTCCGAGTGGTTCGCGGTGACGGTGAACGGAGCGTCGGCGAGCGCCGAGACGTCGAGGCTCACGCTCCAAGCGCCGGCGGTGCAGGTCGGCGAAGCGCTCGGACCGCTCGCGATCGCGATGGAGACGGTGCGACCATTCTCGGAGCAGGTGCCCGAGACGGAGAAAGCGGAGGCGTTCGCCGCGGTTACGTAGGTGCCGGCGGCCGGCGAAGTGATGAAGACCGTCGGCACGCCGACGTCTTTATTGAAGGAACGGGAGTATTGGACGGCGGGATTCCCGCCGACGTCGGTGAGGTCGGCGTTGATCGTGAAGGCGCCCGCACCGACCGAGGTCAGATCGAGGTTCGTCGACCAGTTCCCCGCCGAGCAGGCGACGCTCGTCGAGACGGCGCCCGAGAGGACGACGGTGCCGCCATTCTCGGAGCAGGTGCCGGAGATCGGGAAGGCGGTGTAGTTCGAGGCGTTCGCGTAGGCGCCCGCGGCCGGCGAAGCGATCGCGACGGTCGGCGCGACGGTGTCCTTGTTGAACGCGCGCGAGGCTTGGGTGGCCGGGGTGCCGGCGGCGTTCGTGAGGTCGGCGTAAACGGTGAACGCGCCGTCGGCGACGGCGGTGAGGTTCAGCGAAGCGCTCCAAGCGCCGCCCGTGCAGGTCGCGGAACTCGAAACGGCGCCGGTGATCACGACGGTCGCGCCGTTCACCGAGCACATCCCGCCGACGGAGAACGCGGCGAAGTTCGTGAGGTTCGCGTAGGTGCCGGCCGCCGGGCTCGTGATCGAGACGGTCGGGACGCTCGCGTCGTAGTCGACCGCGGCGGTCGTCACGCGGTTCGAGACGTTTCCGGCGGCGTCGCGGAGCCAGATCGAGATCGCCTTCGAGCCGCTGCCGGCGGAAACCGTGAACGAAGCGGGCAGCGAGCCGGCGACCCACGTGCAACCGGCCGAGGAGGTCGTATTTTCGAGGAGACAGTACTCGGCGTACGGGAGGTTCGTGACCGCGCCGTAAGAAAGCGAGTAGACTTGATTGTTCGTCGGGTTCGAGTTGGCGACGGTGGCCGAGGCGAGGACCGGCGCCGTGCGGTCGATCGTGATCGTATTCGAGGGGACGGCCGCCGATGCGCCGTAAGTGTTCTTCACGAAGGCGTTCAGCTGGAACGCGCCGTCGGAGGCGGTGTCGACGTAGGTCGTCGGCAGCGCGCCCGAGTGCCAGATGCAGTGGGCGGCGTTCGAATCGTTTTCGAGGAGGCAGTACTGGGTGACGTCGCCGACGGTCAGGCCCCAATTCAGGGTCAACGGAGAGTGGTTCGTCGGCGAGGCGTCGACGATGACGAGCGAAGTGAGGTCGGGCGGGACGCCGAGCGCGCCGCTGTTGATGCGAAGCGGGTTCTTCAGCGAGTTGATTTGCGTTCCGCAGCCCGCGAACGCGACGGCGCCGACCACCAGCCACACGAGCCGGGGAGTACCCAAGGAAAGCGGCGCGAATCCTTCGCGGATGAAATCGATGATGAGTTTAGGAAACATGGCGAAACAACAAACGTACTACGTCCATTCATTGTCGCCGTTTCGGATTTCGAAAGAAATTGTGTCTGTAAAGACACACGTTAGCGGAAGTTAACCGCCGGAAGCGAGGGATTGGGCGGTTTTTTTGCGAAAACCGAGCTCGCAGCTCTTGAACGCGAAGTCCTGGGCGCACCCGAGGGCCGAGCGGACCGGCTGGGTGAACATCTCCTTCTTCCGGGTGTCGCTTTCCGAGTGCGAGTCGAAGACGAAGGCCTGCTCGACGGAGTTCTCTTCCGGGTAGAGGCTTTCGAGCGAAGGGGCGTCGCACTGCCAGGAGCTGCTCGCGAGGAAGGTGTGGCGCCGCTGCGACATCCGCTTCATGTGCGAGAGGTAATCCGCGAAGGCGTAGCTTCCGAGGACGTCGGCGAAACGTTCGACCGGCGAGGAGGCGTAGCCTTCGTCGGCGAGATCCTCGCGCTCGGAGTATTCGCCTTCCATCCCGATGGCGGCGGCGGAGACCTGGACGGCGAGCGCCTTGCTCGCGTTGATCGCGGCTCGGAGTTTCTCCTTCCGATCGTCGAGCGGGCTGCAGCGGTACTCGGCCGTGAAGAAGAGGAGCTGGGTGAGCTCGTCGTCGATCGGTTCCTCGTCGAGGCTCCAGATCTTGTAGCCGCAAGGATCGAGGTAGTTCGGGTTCTTCGTGGTTTTGCCGTCGGGTAAGGGCACCCGGTCCTTCGTGATCCGGAGGAAAATCCCGGCGTTCGCGAGGGTCGAGACTTGGTCGTTGATTTCCTTCTCCGCGAGTCGCTGGATGTCCGCGGGCGCGAGGGTCTTCGAGGTCGTCCGCCGCTTCAGGCAGGATTGGAACTCGGGCAGCTCGGGACGGAAGTCCTTCAATTCGGCGAGCTCGGGCTCGATCCGGGACTTGAACGATTCCCAGTTCGCGCAGGAGAACGACTCCGGCATGCAGACTTCCCGGCGGAGCGCCGTGAGGGAACGGCCGAAGGCGGAGCGCTTCTGGCGCAAATAAAGCGCGCGGTCGAAGTCGAGGGAGTGGGCGAGCTCGTGGGCGACCGTCTGGAGGATGTCCTCGCTGTTGAAATCGCCGGCGCAGACGGTGAGGACGTTCAGGTACGAGTAGTAGAAGGCGTTCGCCTGGGTCGTCGAGCACTCCGAGTCCGCGATCGCGGGGATCGCGCCGGGGATGACGAGTTTCACCGAGCTCATCCGTTCCTTCCACGCCGCGCGGACGTCCTCCGGGATGTCGAGGGCGTCGATCACGGAAAGGAAACGTTCGCGGAGGACTTCGAAGTTCGCCTCGACTTTCGACCAGTTCCGGTCGCGTTTCCAGATCGCGCGGGAGATCTCGGAGATGAGCTCGCGGCGCGTGCGTTTCCTCTCGACCGACTGCTCGATCGGAATGAGGTCGTCGCGGAGCCGGTGGTAACCGACGAAGCTCTTGCTCATCCGCCGGAGCACGGTCTCGGAGAGCGCCCCGTTCCAGATCTGGTCGAGCTCGAACTCCCGGCGCATCGAGAGCGCGCGTTTTTCGAGGTTCATCTGCGACCGGGGCGGGCGGTTCATCGCGCGCACGAGGGAGTCGAAGTAGCCTTGGGCGTCGAGCACCGAGCGGAAATCGGCGGGCAGCGAGTCCTTCGCGCGGAGTTTCGCCGCCGAGTAGAGGTAATATTCGCTCGAGAAATCGTTCCGGGTCGTGCCCTGGAGGATCGGCAGCGAGTCGGGGCCGCGGCCGACGCGGATATTGCCCTGGGTTTCCGGGGAGTGGAGGGCGGAGCAGTAGGTGTCGAGCATCTTGCGGCAGCCGACTTCGCCGTCGCCGAGGACGGCGTCGAGCGAGAACTCGCCCGAGGGTTGGAAAGGGGTCGGCTGCGGCTCGGGCGTCGTGCAGGACGCGAGCGTAGCGAGCAGTAAGACCGGAAGCGCGGCCGATTTCGAAAGGAGTCCGCGAGAGGAGGCCATCTCTCCTATTTTACCGCTTTCGCGCGGCCACCGCAAAAACCGTAAGCGCTCGTCGCGACTATGGAAGCGGCGGCGGGATCGTCAGAATTTCGCCGTGGAGGATTTCCCCGCGGAGGGCGGCGCTTGCTCCCTCCGCGCTTTTCCGTCAAATTCTAGGACATGTCGAAACCCGGAGCGTTCAGTCCCTATCAGAGATTCGTCGTCGCGCTCCTCGCGTTCATCCAGTTCACGATCATCCTCGACTTCATGATCATCTCGCCGCTTGGGGCGATCCTGATGCCGGCGCTTTCGATCACGACCGCCCAGTTCGGTCTCGTCGTCTCGGTCTACGCCTTCAGCGCGGGAGTCTCGGGGTTCCTCACCGCCGGATTCGCCGATCGTTACGACCGGAAGAAACTTCTGCTTTTCTTCTACGCGGGATTCACGTTGGCGACGCTTTTCTGCGGGCTCGCCCCGACCTATCCGCTGCTCCTCGCGGCGCGGATGATGACCGGGGTCTTCGGCGGCGTGCTCGGGTCGATCGTGATGGCGATCGCGACCGATCTCTTTCCGTTCGAAATGCGGGGAAGGGTGATGGGGCTTCTCCAAACCGCGTTCGCGGGCAGCCAGATCCTCGGTCTCCCTGCCGGCATTTTCTTCGCGAACCGGTGGGGGTGGCACGCGCCGTTCCTGATGATCGTCACGGTCGCGGTGATGGTCGGGGCGCTCGCGTTCCACCGGCTCGAGCCCGTCGACGCGCATTTGAAGTTGAAAATCGATCGCCACCCGCTGCACCACCTCGTGCAGACGCTCACTCGGGGCGATTACGCGGTCGGATTCCTGAGCACCGCGCTCCTTTCGATCGGCGGCTTCATGATGATGCCCTTCGGAAGCGCGTTCGCCGTGAACAACCTCGGTATCGCGCTCGGCGACCTACCGGAGATCTACCTGATCACCGGCGTGGTTTCGATCGCGTTCGGTCCGCTCGTCGGCCGCCTCGCCGATCGATTCGGAAAGTACGCGATCTTCCTTTTCGGGTCGGCCGTGTCGACCGTGCTCGTGCTCTACTACACGCACATGGGCATCACGCCTCTCCCGTGGGTGATCGTCGTGAACACGCTCATGTTCCTCGGGATTTTCTCGCGTATGATCCCGTCCCAGGCGCTCGTCGCCTCGATCCCGAGCCCGGAGAGCCGGGGCGCTTTCATGTCGGTCGGGTCTTCGCTCCAGCAGATCGCCGGGGGATTCGGTTCGATCATCGCCGGCATGATCGTCGTCCAAACCGAGGAGGGCCGGATCGAGCATTTCGATCGCCTCGGATTCATCATGGTCGGAACGATCTTCTGCTCCGCGGTCCTAATGTACTTCGTGAATCGAGTGGTCGCGCGGAAGGTCGCCCGCCACGATCCGGCGGAGGCCGCGCTCTCGCATTAATGCGATGCGCATCGCCTGAAACGGCGATAAAATGCGTGCGTAAGTTATGCGTAAGTTTTTACGTGCTCCCGGCGTTCGGGTCGTTCAAGCTGAAAGGATAAGGACCTGGGCTTGAAACGACTAACGAAGGAGAACGGATTGACTCAAACGCTGCCCGTACGGGCCGGTTCGATGATGAATACGGTGGTCGCGCGACTTTTTCTCGGCACGGAGGTGAAGCCTTACTCGACGGATCCCGATTGCGCGGCGGAAGTCTGTCAGGAAATCCTCCGGCGCGGTTACGAGCTCGACTTCGAAGGGGACCGCGTCGTCGAGTGCACCGTCCGGATCGGCCGGAAGGTCGTCGTCGAAGAAGTCGGGAAGAGTTACGAGGAAGCGGTTTGCCGGGCGGCGCTTCGGCTTTCTTCGGCGGCGATGATCGAATGAAGGCCGCGGCGCCGGGGACTTAGGGCGAGGCGAGCGCCGCGCATTCCTTCGGGAGTTCGGGCATGACCGGATGCTCTTCGCGGTCGGTGTTTTTCTTGTCTTCGCCGCGCGCTTCCTCGCTCCACCACCATTCGAGCGTGGCGTCGCATCCGTTTCCTTCCGGGATCGGTTCGCCGGCGACGCACGAGCGGTCGTCCTCGGGGCAGCGCACGCGGACGTGGAAATGGTGATCGTGCCCGTACCAAGGCCGGACCTTCCGGATCCAAGCCTCGGACGCGTGGTGTTCGCAAAGGAACTTCTTCAGCGGAAAATTCACGAGGATCCGGTCGACCTCGTCGCGCGAAGCGAGCCGGCGGAGGAGGTCGATCTGCGTTTCGCCGAAGCGGACGGCGTCGGCCTTGAACCCGGTCGCGTCGACCATCCTTTCGGCGGCGACGTGTTTACGGATCCACCTCGGGCTCTTCGGAGCGCCGGGTTTCGGCCGCGAATACCAGACGTCGGCGTCGAGGCCCGACTCGTGGCTCGCGTGCGCGGAGAGCGTCGGACCGCCGCGCGGTTGGGAAAGGTCGCCGACGAGGATCGCGGGTTTCTTTTCCACGACGAGTTCGGTGCCGAGTCCTTTCAGGAGCGCGATCAAGCGGGGATGTCCGAAGTTCCGGCGGCGTTCGGGGCGAGCGAGGACGTAGCCCGGGCCGGATTCCTTGAGGGGCTCGCCCCCGCGCAGACATCCCGCGGAGGGTTTTCCGATCGAGAGGGGAGTGCCGGGCGCGGGCGTGCGGAATTTCGACCAGGGGTTCGCGGGCTTCGCCGCGAACGCGAGGACGGGGAAGACCACGAGGAGGACGGGCGGGAGAAGTCGGAGCATGGACCGAGTTTAGCGGAAGAAAGAGCCGGCTTGAAAAAAACGGCGCCCGGAATTAATCTATTTTCGTATCAGGGAGTAGTCTCCTTCGCACGCGAAGGCGCGGAATCGACACACTGAGCGTTAAAGCTCCGGTTCCCCGATCGGCCCCGGCCGACTGACGAGACTGACACGGCAATGGTTTGTCGTGTCGTCTCGCGTGAAACTTCCTTCCCGCCGGACCTCACGACCGAAAACTCGAAAAGTGAGGTCCCATGTTCGAATCGATCCTGAGTTCCTTCTCCCTCGTCGCGGTCAGCGAGATGGGCGACAAGACGCAGCTCCTGGCCTTCTCCCTCGCCGCGCGGTTCAAGCGACCCGGCCCGATCCTGGCCGGGATTTTCGTCGCGACGGTCCTGAATCACGCGCTCGCCGCGACGGTCGGCGTGTGGGCCGCGGCGCAGGTTTCGCCTCCGACGATGGCGTACGTTCTCGGCGCGCTCTTCGTCGCGTTCGGCGTTTGGACGCTGAAACCCGACACGCTCGACGAGCAGCCGGAGTCCGGGCGGTTCGGCCCGTTCTTCACGACGATCGTGCTCTTTTTCCTCGCCGAGATGGGGGACAAGACCCAGATGGCGACCGTCGCGCTCGGCGCGCGCTTCCACTCCGCGCTCGCCGTCACCTTCGGAACGACGCTCGGGATGATGGTGACCGACGGGCTCGCCGTCCTGCTCGGCGACCGGATCGCGCATCGGGTGCAGATGAAATGGGTCCGCGTCTTCGCGGCGACGCTTTTCTTCGCGTTCGGCGCGTGGTCGTTTTGGAACGCGCGATCGTTCGGTTAGCCCGGCCGCTAAAAAATTTCCGGATGGCCTTCGAGCGTTCCGCTCGGCGTGGAGAAAGGGGCGAGCGCGCCCATTTCCTCGCGGGCCTCCGCCGCGCGAACGTGGTCGGCGGTCCGGTCCCGTTTCGTTTTCTTCGGGCTCGGATGGCGGGGTTTGTTCCTCCGCCCTTCCTGGGACAGTCGGCTCTGGTGAGGGGTGAAGTGGACGGGAGCTTCGTTGCTCTCGGCGCGTTTGAGCGCGAGCGCCTCGTGGAGGGCGGCCTTCTGGCGGCGTAGGGTTTTTCCGGTTTTCATCGATCCCCCTTGTCGTTCTATAGGGAGCAATCGTCGCGCCATTCCGGTCCGGGAAGAATACCCCGGCGTTAGAGCGCCGGGACGGCGAAATCCTTGATCACCGGGTAGTGCTGCATGCCGGGGGCGTCGCTGTCCGACTTTTGGATCGGCTTCACGGCGTCGAGGTTCGGGAACGTTTCGCTCGAGAAGATGAAGCCGGTCGGGAAGGAGAGCGCGGTGCCCGCGAACTTCACCGGGACCTGGTACTGGGCGAGGTCGGCGTCGGTGAGGACCCAGTCGTAGTTCTTCTTCTTGTTCATGTTCGTCGTCGTGAGGCCGTCGAGATCGGTCGGCGCGGCCTTTTCGGAAACGGCCGGAGCGAGCGTCTGGATGATCGAATCGGTGCGGGAGGTGAGATTGAAGTCTCCGCCGAGGACGACGTAGTCGCCCGCGGGGATTTTCGTTTGGATCAGGTCGGCGAGGCGAGTCGCTTCATATGCGCGCACGTCGAGCTTCTTCGAGTGGAGGTGGACGGAGATCGCCCAGAGGTCCTTCTTGCCCGGAATGTCGAGGCGCGCATACGCGAAGTCGCGGTTCGGCATCATCTCGTCGGCCCACTCGCCGGATTCGACGATCGGGAAGCGCGAGATCACGCCGTTCGGGATCTGGTCGGTGGCTTCGCCTTCGCGAAAGTACTGGAAGTCCTTACCGAACGTGGACGCGACGAACGCGTCGATCGTTTTCTTCGAATTGTCGCCGTAGTTGAACTCCTGGATCATCACGACGTCGGGATGGAGGCCTTGGAAAATCCGGATGCCTTCGCCCGGATCGTAGCTCTGTTTGTTCCCGGAGCTGATGTTCGCGCTCATCACGCGAATCGCGGTGGGTTCCGCTCCCGCGAGCGCGGAAAACGAAACGAGGAGCGCGGCCAATACCGTAAAACGATGAGTCAGGGTTTTCATCGCCGTCCGAATACCACGACGAGGCGCGATACACATCCATAATTTAATTCGAAGTGACGGGTTTCGCCCGATACGTTTCCCTTCGAGCCTATGGATTTTCCTCAGTTTTTCCATGAATCGGGCTGGTCGGTTTGGATGGAGATCCGCGTGCCGGATCTTTACCTCCGTTCGCAGTCCTGAAAGACGAAAGGGCGCCCCGCCGCGCGGGACGCCCTTCGCTTCGTCGGGTGATCCGACTTACTTGTGGCTGTCGGCGACCGCCGCCGGTTTCGCCTTTGCCGGGGCCGCGGCCTTCGGCGAGAGTTTGTCGTTGCTGCAAGTGAACGACCCGGCCTCGAGATTCGTCCGGATCTTCGCCTTCACGTCCGAGCAGAACTCGGGCGTGTGGTGGGCGTAAGCGACGACCTCGGAGTTGCCGAACTTGCTGTAGCGGACTTCGCAGCCGGACTCCTTCTTCTCGATGGCGACCGTGCGCTGGTCTTCCCCCTGGACGCAGTGAAGGAGGTCGGAGGCTTTCGGCTTCTCGACCTTCACCGGTTCGGGTTTCTCCGCGACGGCGGCGGCCGGAGGCGCGGCCGGCGACGGGTTCTTCGGCGCTCCGGCGCAGGCGGGAAGCATGGCGGCGGCGGCGAAAAGAGCGAGGCGATAGGAAAGATTCATTTCGAGTCTCCTTGAGAATGAGTGGATAGGGATGTGAACGCCCGAGCGCGGGGAATCCGGCGCGGACGCGTGTGGTTTTCGATCGCGGTGAAACCCGGGCCGGAGCCCGCGGTTAAGCGAGGGCGATCGGGGGACGGAGGCCCGGCACGTGCGCGACGGTCGGCGGCGTGCGGGGTTCCTCGGAATCGAATCGCGCGATTTGCGGGCTCGGCTCGTCGAGGACCAGCATTCGCGCGGGAGTCGGAACGGAGGCCACGGGTTGGCGAACCTGGGCCTTGAACGGTTTCATCGGGCTGAATTCGTCGTCCCCGCCCGTCGTTTCGTCGATCGCGACGTCGCCCGCCGACTCGGTGAGGCTGCCCCCGAGGTAGCGGAAAGGATTTTCGACCGGCTTGAAAGCGAATCCCCGGCCGAAGACCGAGAAGACGAACATGCCGATGAGGGCGAGCGCGCGCAAACGAGGCATCTCTTTCGAGTTTAACGCTTCCACGAACGATGGAAATGCGGCTTTTTCGACACAGGGGCCGAAAAGCGCGCGGAGATGAATCCCTCTTCATCTGCGGAAAAAATTCCCGCGCGCCGATGGTGCGGACTTTGCTCGTTTTCAATCGAAAGGAGACCGAAAAAATGAAAAAACGAAACGCATTCTTTTCCATAGTCGGCGCCGCGACGATGCTCGCGCTCTCCGGGACCGCGGAGGCCGCGAAAACGACTTCGCCGGCCACGTCCGGGAGCGACGCCTTCTTCAACGGCTATTTCGACGAACCGTTCTTCAAACGGAATACCGATCCGTTCGGGGAGATGGCGCACGTACGGAACTCGCTTCTCGAGGAGATGAAAGTCGCCCAGAAAGACGCGAAGGCGTTCGACCAGTGGTTCGAGAAGAAATACGGCGGCCGCGTCGAGAACATCCGGCAACGCGAAGACAAGGGCCACTACTATTACGACGTCGCGGTCAACGACCTGAAGGACACGAAGGTCGGGACTTCGATCAAGAACGGCGAAATCACGATCACGGGTTACATCGACAAGAAGACGAAGGCGGGCGAGGAAACCACTTCGTTCACGCGCATGTTCCCGGCGCCGCGGAACATCGACCCGAACCACGTCGAGATCGACCAAGGAAAGGACAAGATCACGATCAAGTTCGAGAAGCGCGTACCGGAGGTTTAACGGGGTTTTTCCGCACCACCGCGAATCTTCTCCCGTAAAACGAGACTGAAATTCGATATATCCGGGGCCATTTTGGGAACCGAGTGATTTCGGGAACGTAGGATTCGGCACGAATTATAATTTCGCCGACCGCTCGCGAATGGCGTTAGGATCTCCGCCGTCTTTCCACGAGGTGGAAAAGGAGGTCGAAATCCCATGCGCTTATCGATGACCGAAAAGTCTTCGTTGGTTCTAGAGATCGTCTTGGCGGGTGTCTTCGGCGGTATCGGACACGCTTCTGCGAACGAGGAGGAGGCTTACGCCGAAAGCGAGGCCGCGCTGAAGGCGGAGCTCGGTGACTGCCTGAAGCCGCCGGCCGCGACGGATGCTCCGGGAGAGTTCCCCGTCGTGAACGGCCACGCGCTTACCGCGGCCCAAGCTTCGAACGTGGCGTGGATCGCCCGCTGCGTGGTCCCGCTTCTTCCGGGCGCCGCTTCCGAGCGGGCGCACGCCGTCGCGCTCACGACGTGGTGGTCGCTCCGGGAGGGGATTCTCGATCTGACGGGATCCCGCGCGTTCCGTTACTCGAATTGCCACGAAAACGGGGCCGATCGTTCACGTTCGAACCTTCCGATGTATGACTGTCCGACGTCGATCTGGCAGGTCGGTCTCGCCGCCGGTCAGGTCGCGAACTTCTCGACCGCGAAATACCGCGAGGTGGAGAAGCAAGTCTTCGGCGATCTCGACCCGAAGATCACGGAGCGGTCCGTGCTCGGATGGAGCGCCGCTCTCGCCGGGTTTTCGGAGACGAGCGCGTCTTACCGCGCGATCCAGCGGTCGACCGGACGCGTGCGGAACTCCTGGCTCATGCGGAATCCCCTCATCGGGATGATGCTCGTCGGGAAGGAGAACGTCGCCGGCGAGTGCTTCGTCGACCGGAAGAAGTGGTGTTTCGGGACCGGATATGCCGCCGCGGCCCGCTTCGCTCGGGACGAGGCGGCGATGCGGACGAGCGTGGCGGATCTCGAGCGTTATTTCGCCTTGGCGATGCATTGAAGGGGCTGGAGCGTGCCGCCGCCAAGGCATCCTTGGGCGCTATGGCCAGAATTTCTGCCAGCTTGAGACTCGCCATTTTCTCGAGATCGGGGTCGCGCTCTAGATTTTGAAACTCGAACGGGTAGAGGCTCAGTCTCTTCTCGTTCGCTTCGGCCATGGGGTCCTCCTATTTGTGGAGCCCCTGTTCCGAGAGAGTAGGTTTTTTTCCTCCTTCCCCTCCGAGGATGGGTGGTCGAGGCCTCGTTCCCGCGACGAGAACGGGCCCGGGCTTCGAAGGCTTTAGGTTTCGAAGTGCGCTTTTCAAAGCATCGTGGAGGCTGCGATCGCTTTCGTAACTTCGCCACCGGTCGGATCCTTGACTCACTTCGATCGAGCAGTAGTAGAAAGATCCGGTCTCTTCGCGTTCGATAAGGACGTGAACTTTTGCGTCGCGCGGGGACGATCCGGAAAACTGCTCGCGTTCGACCCACTTTTCCACCTGTCGCTCGACGTATCGGACGAGCGTCCGGGTCGGTTTCATGCCGAAAAATTGAACTGACGAACTCATACTTTCCATTGTCGTTCTCCTTCTCTTCCTTGATGGTGATTGGTTAGTCGGTCAGACGGTACGGCCCGATTTCGGGCAGAGCGCGATTTAAAAAAGTTCGGTCGCGGGCGAACGCCTTCGGCGAAGCAGGGTCGGCGCAGAGGTCGCGTTCATCCTTGGCGTTCCGACCGGGGCGGATCGAACACGACGAGATTTCGGCGGAGACCAAGGTTCGGTCGATATCGCCGTGGCTCGGGAAGAGGTGAGCCGTATCGGGGCCGCTCGCTTCGACTAAACTCATTCCTGCGCAAGCGAGCAAAGCCAGAAAGATTGCGGCCGGATAAACGAATTGAAGAGTTCGAGTAAGTGCGTTCGTGGACATACGTACAAGTTCTCCTTTCCTTCGATTTTTTCTGACCTCCTAATCAGGTCGAAAGTGAGGGTTCAATTAGCAACTTGTTATTCGTTTTTAAGAGGGGGTCTGCCTTTCGGAAGTCAAGTAGGCCCCCTGCGAGTCTCTTGGGTTTCAGGTCGGGTGGGATTCAGCGTTTTTTCTTGTCCTCCTCTTCCTTTAAGGTTTTCACGAGCCAAATCACGTAATCGTCCAGGACGTGCGCGACGAGCTCGGCAAGCGACATTTGGTTTTTCTTCGCCTGTACCGCCAAGACCGCGTTCGTTTCTTCCAGGATTCTCGCGGACACGGGAACTCGCTTCTTCTTCATGGCCATGTCGCGCGGTAGGCGGCGGTCGAATTGTTTCATTTCCGTCTGCTCCATTACCCCAATGATAGCGATGATGAAGTGAAAGTCAATTGACTACAAATTGACAGTTAAACGAAACTTAATGCGTTTGGATTTGCTCGTAATTCCAGGGTTCGTTGCGCAAAAAGTGACGAAAGGCCGGCTGGATAGGGGGGTGTGAATGAGAAGAAGGGAGACGGGTTTGTGAGATGAACCCCTTCCGAGGTTTGGTTGTATGCGCAAAAGCTCGTCTACATTCGGACAGGTTATTGGCTTAACGAGTTATGTGACCAAATCAGTTCACGAGTTTTTCAATTCCGAGCGGGTAGAGTTTCGCGCCTTCCGACTGGATCTCTTGAACAGATCTCCAGACTGCCTGGCTAATGATTTTTCCGCTTTCGACGATGTCGAGTTCCTTGATGGCGTAACATTTCGGGTCTACGAACTTCGAAGGATAGAGGAGTACGATTTCATGTCCGGGAACGCCTTCATATTCGAAGATGTTTTCTAGAATTGAAACCTCGCCATCTACTATAATCTCGAGATCGAGTTCTTCCTTGATCTCCCGGATAACGGCATTCACTCCCGTTTCTCCAAACTCGATTCCACCCCCGAGCGGTCGATAAAACGTTTCCGCTTTCTTCGAGTCGTAAGCTTTGTGAAGTAGGAGTTTGCCATCACGATTTTTAAGGATTGCGAGGGCGAGTTGGCGTGTTTTCCGTCCTAACAATCCGCGGTAGTAGTCCTTCACTCGTCCCGACTTGCTCGCGTCGACGGCGCCGAGCCGACAGGCGATCTCGACCGCGAATTCGATGTGGGCGTCGGGTTTCGCGGTGAGGATGTTTCCGTCGGCGTGGAAAAGCGCGTCGCTTAGATTCGCGCCGACGAAGTACGGTTCCAAAAACTCGAGCTGCGCGTTTTGGTACCCGTGCGCGACGGTGCGGCCCTTCAGAATTCCGGCCTTCGCCAAGAGGAGCGGGCCGGCGCAAATCGCGGCGAGGAGTAGGTTCGCTTCGTCCGCTTCGCGGAGGATCCGGTCGGTTTCGCGATTTTCGACGACGGCCTTCGGATCTCCGCCCGGCACGAGAATCGCCGCGCATTTACGGACGTCGACTTCCGAGTAGCTGAGCTCGGCCTTCAGCCGAAGGCCCGGCAGTTCCGGAATATCCTCGCCGTCCGGAGTCGCGTTGACGACGTCGTATTGGCCGCTCAGAAGTTCCGCGGTGAGGGCAACCTCGAACGGAATGCAACCGGGGTAAAGGAGGACGACGACTTGCTTTCGGCTCATAGGAATGAGCTTAGAGTGCGACATCCCGAGATGAAAATCAGGCCCAAATGCAGAACCGCCCCGGACGGTGAGGTCCGGAGCGGTTCGTATTTTGGTTGCATCGGCGTCATCCAAGTCTTTGCAAACACTTACGAAAGTAGATCGCCGCCCGGCAGACTTTCGTATTTTCGAGCTGAGCAGCTCGTCCACAGGTGTTCTGGTTCTCGGTAAGATCGATCGCCAAGCCTCGGATTGACAGGGGTTAATAGTTCCATTATTCTAGAAATATGGAAATGTTCAACGCACTCGAAGCTTTCGCCTCGCTCTCGCAAGAGACCAGACTGAAGGTATTTAAGCTCGTCATCGAATACGGCTCCGACGGGATCGTGCCTGGCAAGATCGCCGAGGAATTGAATATTCCGGATAATACGCTTTCGTTTCATCTCTCCCACATGGCGAAGGCGGGTCTCGTGACCTCCAAAAAGAACGGTCGATCGGTGACTTATTTCGCGAACACCGATCTCGTCGAAGACCTCATTGGGTTTCTGCAGGAAAACTGCTGCGTTCGCGAAAAGGATTCCAAGGGCCGTAAGAAAGAAAGGAAGTGCTGAAATGAAACGTTTTCATATGCATGTCGCTGTCGAGAACCTTGATAAATCGATCCAATTTTATTCGACGTTATTCGGCCAGAAGCCGACGAAGTTGAAGGAAGACTATGCGAAATGGATGCTCGAAGATCCTCGAATCAATTTCGCGATCTCCACTCGTGGTGAAGAGCCCGGCGTCAACCACCTCGGCATTCAAGTCGATAACGACGAAGAGTTAGGCGAGATTACGGAGCGCCTGAAGAAGGCGGATCTCGGGGTGTTCGGTGAAGGTGAAACCACCTGCTGTTACGCCGAATCCAAGAAGGCTTGGGTTAAAGATCCTTCGGGCATCGCCTGGGAAGCTTATCAGACGATGGCCGACGCGGAGATCTTCGGAAAAGACTTCGATGCTGAAGAATCTGAAGATGGCGCGTGCTGCGGGCCTGAGGAAGAGGAAGATTCGAATTCCAACTGCTGCGGCTAGGTGCTTGTGAAGAGACTGTCGTTCCTTGATCAATATCTGACTCTCTGGATTGTGCTGGCGATGCTGACGGGTGTCGGCATCGCCGTTTTACTTCCAGCATTGGCGACGGAACTCGGAAAGCTAAATTTCGGTTCGACGTCGGTACCAATCGCAATAGGGCTGATCGTAATGATGTGGCCCCCGCTTGCTAAAGTTCGTTATGAGGAGATTCCAGCGGTTTTCAAGAATAGGCGTATTCTTGCGCTCTCTCTCTTTCAAAATTGGGTAATCGGTCCATTTGTAATGTTTGGTCTTTCGATTTTGTTCCTAGGTGACCATCCGGACTACATGCTGGGTCTGATTCTCGTCGGTCTCGCACGTTGTATCGCAATGGTTGTCGTCTGGAACGATTTAGCGGGTGGAAGCCGCAACTATTGCGCCGGCCTGGTCGCATTTAATTCGATCTTTCAGATTCTATTCTTTCCCGTCTACGCGTGGATGTTTTTAACCAAGCTGCCGGCGATGTTTGGATTTGAAAGTATTGCGGTGCAAATTTCGACCTGGGACATCGCGAAAGCGGTGTTCATTTATCTAGGTATTCCTTTTATAGGAGGATTTCTCACTCGCCGTATCCTCATTCCAAAATTGGGAATGGCCTGGTTTGAAAATGAGTTTCTCCCGAAAATCTCGCCACTGACTCTCATCTTTCTGCTCCTCACAATCGCTTTGATGTTTGCGCTGAAGGGCGAAGATATCGTGCGTCTGCCGATCGATGTTTTAAGAATCGCGCTCCCGCTTGGTATCTATTTCGTGATCATGTTCTTCGTATCTTATTTTCTGAGCCGAAAGTTCGGAGCGGACCGCGAGATAACGACGACTCTCTCTTTTACGGCTGCCAGTAACAATTTTGAGCTAGCGATCGCGGTCGCCATCGCAACCTTCGGCATCGGGCATGGGATCGCCTTCGCGACGGTAGTAGGTCCTTTGGTCGAGGTGCCTGTGCTACTTGCGCTCGTGCACGTAGCGAACGCGCTTAGAGTGAAGTTCTTCAATTCGGAGGTCCGAGTATGAACATCCTATTTCTTTGCGTCGCGAACTCCGCCCGAAGCCAAATTGCAGAGGGGGTGGCCAAGAAGTTACTAGGTCCTGGGCATGACATACGAAGTGCTGGATCCGAACCCAGTGGACAGGTGAATCCCTTTGCAATAACTGTTCTGCGTGAATTTGGTGCCGACACCTCGGGCCTTCGATCAAAGGGCGTCGCCGAATTGGACGGTGCCTTTATCGAGAGTTTGAACTTCGTAATCACTCTTTGTGCAGAAGAGGTTTGCCCGGTTTTCATCTCGCGGGCCGAAAAGCTTCATTGGGGAATGCCGGATCCAGCTGCTGTGGACGGATCGGAATTAGACCGCCTAAAAGCGTTTCGGACGACACGCGATGTCCTTATCGAGAAACTAGGCGCATTCGCCAGTTTACAGAAGACCCGTTAGCGCGGTCCGCATTTCTTCTTTCGAAGTATAAGAACAGGACAAAGCCGAGTTGGACGTTTTCGACCCCAGGATTATATTCCCATCTGCCAAAAGCGTCGGTGAGGAAAAAGAACCGAATGGATCGTCCGTTGCAAGAGTCTCTAAATCGATTTCCTGAAAATTCGTAATTTTCATTTCAGACATGAGCGACTTCAAAACAGGGACGTTTGGACAGCCCTTGAAGAAGAGCAGAATTAGTTTCGAGTCGTCTTTTGAGGAGGTCTTGCGCCGCACGACGTGTGAAACGACGAGTGTCGCGATTCCCAGCGCTGCACAAATTCGATTCTCAAGGTAGGTGCTATTGATGGCCAAGATGAGGTACGCAAACGCCGCCAAGGCGATTTGCAATTTTGGCCAACCGCGCTTTCGAAAGTAGAAAAGGCTGAATGCGACGGAAAGTCCGATCAGCGTTAACTGCAGAGCAGCCAAGTGATCGTCCAGAACTGCGGCAAGGGCAGTACTTGCGATAGCGGCTCCGACCAATGGAATGCATCCAAGGCATCCAATTCCCGCTAACCCTGCTGCCGATGCCGCAGACACGAGAGAGACGATCTTTAGGGCCGAGCCAGTCGATTTCGGCTTTTCTGATTCACAGCAATTCTCGTCACGGTGACGTGCGGCATCCATAGGCAAACAATCGCCGAAGATCCCGCAATGCGCATGTGTTTTCCCGCTGGCATCGGCCTAATTGACGCCGAGTTGCGATTTAGTCTGCAGCGTATTTCTGCAGACTTTTTTAGCCCTGGAAAAAAGCCGCTGCAGACTGGTGCAGACTTTTTGCAGATTCACGGCCGACCAAAGTCGCCCAAAGACGACCAACTCCGACCAATCGAACTTTCGGAAAACTCTGAGTTCGGGCAGCTAATTGCCCCAGATGTTTACGGTTTTTGCGTTTCAAACGCGACTGACTAGTTTTAGGACCAAAAACGCCGAACGCCCCAGACTTGTGGTCTGAGGCGTTCCGTATTTTGGTTGCGCGGGCTGGATTTGAACCAACGACCTTTGGGTTATGAGCCCAACGAGCTACCGGGCTGCTCCACCGCGCGTCAGTCTTGATAGCGAGACGTATAAGTACTCTTCGCCGATAGGAGAGTCAATCAATCCCGGGGCGAAATGCGCAGCGTT
>JAFEAP010000027.1 GCA_018266355.1 Bdellovibrionales bacterium | reverse complement strand
TAAGCGCGCCGATGATTTGTTCCTCAGTAAATCGTTTCTTCATAGTCACTCCTTTGGCCTCTTTGGGCCATGTTAATGCAGAGTGACTCATCAGCAAAACTGGTTAGCTAGAGGGGGTAACCGCGATACCTCTATCGTTTCGTCGGACGATTGCGGGGCTTGCTGTTAGCAAAATCAGAATGTTCAAACTTTAAAAGGGGTCGCGGAAGCGGCCCTTTTTTTGCCTTAAATTATAAGAGTTCTTTCAGCCTGCATCCGAACTGTGTCATCGCCTTCCACAGGTAGAAAATTACCGGATAGATGAGAAGCTCGAGAAGGAACGACGTCGTAAGTCCACCGACCATAGGGGCAGCGATTCGCTTCATAACATCTGCGCCGGCGCCGACCGACCACATGATTGGAATTAGTCCCATGAAAAGGGCGGCTACCGTCATTAGCTTCGGCCTTACGCGATGGACGGCCCCTTCCATGACCGCATCTTTTAGATCTGCTAGTGAATTCATCTGCCCACGCTTTACACGGTCATCGAATGCGAGATCGAGGTACATCAGCATGAATACGCCCGTCTCGGCATCAAGCCCTAGAAGCGCGATCATTCCAACCCAGGCCGCGATCGAAAGGTTGTAACCCAGGAAAACCAGGAGCCACACGGCTCCAATCAGGGAGAGCGGTACTGCGAGTAGAACGATCGCCGTTTTCACCCAAGACTTCGTGTTGAAATAAAGCAGAAAAATGATCAGAAAGAGCGTGATCGGAATTACAACTTTCAGACGCTCTTTCACGCGTTCCATATTCTCGAACTGGCCGCTCCAAGAAATCAAATAACCTTTCGGCGGCTTAACCTTGCTTTCGAGATAGGATTTCGCTTTTTCGACATAGGTGCCGATGTCTGTTTTTCTCGGGTCAATATCGACGTAGACGTAGCCGACGAGAGACGCATTTTCGTCGCGAATCATCGAGGGTCCCTCTTGGAAGTGGACTTTCGCGATTTCGCTGAGCGGAATCTGCGCCCCGAGCGGGCTCGTAATAAGCGAACGTTTGATGGCTTCCAGATCCTGCCGGAAGCCAGGGGCTAGACGTACCTGAATGGGATACCGTTCGCGGCTCGCGAGGATCTGTGAGACATTACTGCCGCCAACCGCGGTCATCGCTTGATCTTGGGCATCTTTCAGGGAAAGGCCGTAAATCTTCAACTTTTCACGATCGAAATCGACATCGAGAAAATAACCGCTCGCGATCCGCTCGGCTACGACTGTTCTTGTGCCCGGGAGATCGCGTAGTGCTTTTTCGATATCCTGCCCGATCGACTGAATCACCTTGAGGTCGGAACCGAAGATTTTTAGTCCGATCGCGCTGCGAATCCCAGTCGAGAGCATGTCGATGCGGTTCTTAATCGGCATTGTCCAGATGTTGGGCATCCCGAGAAAAGTCAGCTTCTGGTTCATTTCGTCGATCAGTTGCTCTTCGCTGATCGTTTCGGGCCAGATTCTTTCGAACGGTCCTTTTACAAACCCGGGTAAAAAAGAATACCAACGTTTGAGGCGTCGCCATTCGGAGGTCGGCTTCAAAACGACCGTCGTCTCGACCATACTGAGCGGGGCGGTATCCGTCGAAGTCTCCGCGCGTCCAGCCTTTCCGAAGACCGTATCCACCTCCGGAAAAGATTTCAGAATCTGATCTTGGACCGTGAGGACCCGCTGGGCCTCGCTGACCGAGATGCCGGGGAGTGCTGTCGGCATGTAAAGGAGGCTTCCCTCATGGAGAGTCGGCATGAACTCCGAGCCGAGGATCATGAAAGCAGGAATAATCGAAAGAAAGGCGGCGAGCGCCAATCCTAGTACGAGTCTTTTACGTTTCAATACCCACTCGAGCGCTGGTTCGTAAATCTTAAAGAGTCTGCGACTAATTGGATGCTTATGCTCGGAGTAGTACGTGCCGACAAAAACCGAATTGGCGATTCGGTTTAGCCACGGCTTCCGGAAATGAAACGGATCGACACGGGCGAAAAGCATCCGCATGGCCGGATCGAGCGTCACGGCCAGAATCGCAGCAACGGCCATCGTAAAGTTTTTTGAAAAGGCGAGCGGCCTAAAAAGCCTGCCCTCCTGATCGACAAGCGTAAAGATCGGCAAAAACGCGATCGCGATTACTAAAAGCGAGAAGAAGACCGACGGTCCGACTTCGACAAGCGCTTTGAGTCTTACCTCGTGGAAGTCTTCCTTGCGACCGCCTTCGTTCCAAAGTTGGATTTTCCGGTAAGCGTTCTCGACTTCGACGATGGCACCGTCGACCAGTACCCCAATCGAAATCGCGATCCCCGAAAGGGACATGATGTTCGAACTTAGGCCTGCGAAATAAAGCGGGATAAAGGCCAGGATTACAGCGACCGGAATGGTTAGGATCGGGATCATCGCGGAGGGAATGTGCCAAAGGAAAAGAAGGATGATGAGGCTCACGATGATGAGCTCTTCTGTCAGCGTTCCTTTAAGCGTCGACATCGCGCGATCGATCAAGTCCGAACGGTCGTAGACAGAAGCAATCTTCACGCCGTCTGGGAGAGTCTTTTGGATCTCTTTAATCTTCTCTTTCACGCGCGCAATGACCGAAGGAGCATCCTCTCCTTGCCTCATCACAATAATTCCGCCGACCGAATCCCCTAGGCCGTTAAAATCCGTAATCCCACGCCTCATTTCGGGCCCGACTGATACGGTCGCGACCTGGCGAACTAAAATCGGCGCTCGACTCCTCGGATTCAGAGCGACCACCGCATTTTCGATGTCTTCCAGTTTGTCGACTAAGCCACGGCTTCGCACCATGGCCTCTGTGCCGGAAAACTCAATCGTTCTCCCACCGCTTTCCTGGTTCGAGGTTTTTACGGCGGAAAGCACCTGGTCCATCGTTACCTGAAAGAGCGCAAGCTTCGTTGGGTCGACCTTGATTTGGTACTGCTTCACGAAACCGCCGATCGCAGCAACTTCCGCCACTCCCGGAACGGATTGGAGCTGAAAGCGAATTCGCCAGTCCTGCATGGACCTCAAATCGGCCGAATTGAACTTCCCCGACTCGTCACGGATCGTATATTGGTAAACCCAGCCGACACTGGTTGCATCGGGACCGATTTCCGTCTTCACTCCCTCTGGGAGCTGCGAAGAAATTCGGTTCAGGTTTTCAAGAACCCGGCTCCTCGCCCAGTAGAGATCAACCCCATCCTCAAAAATTGCGTAAACATAGGAAAACCCATAGTCCGAGAATCCGCGAACGGACTTTACTTTGGGGGCGCCGAGCATCGAAGACACGATAGGATAAGTGACTTGATTTTCCATGATGTCCGGCGAGCGATCCCACCGCGAGTAGATAATCACCTGCGTGTCGGAGAGGTCTGGAACGGCATCGAGTGGAATTTGTTTGAGCGAGTAAAACCCAAGGAGAAGAGCGACTCCAGTCAAGAGTAGAACCAGAAATCGATGATGCGCGGAAAACTCGATAATCCGTTTGATCACGGAGTGCCTCGGATTTTCGCTTCCGAATCGAGGAGGAAATTAGGCCCGGAGCTAATCGTGTCGCCGACATTTAAGCCGCTCAATACTTCGTAAAAACTTTCTGTTTTCTGACCGAGCGTTACCTTCTTGGGGGTGAGCTTGTTTCCATCAACGAAATAAACGATATCGCCCGTCCCGGTATGAAGAACTGAGCTTTCGGGAATTCCGATCCTGTCATTTAGACTTACTTCGATTAATCCGCTAAAAGTGGTCTCGGAGATAAGCCCGGCTGGAGATTTCTTTATGCTTCCGACCACACGAACTGTTCGGCTGGTAGGATCAACAATGGAATCGATCGAAGTGATTGCTCCAGAGATTTCGCCTTCCGAAAGAACGGTGCTTTCGCCCGTGAAAGGAAGACCGGATTTAATGTACTTCATGTCGCTTTCATAAACCTGAAAAGCGACGGATTTTGGTGAAATCAATCTTCCCGACACTGGGATCTTCAGAGTGAGTGTCATCTTTTCAACCGCGAGCTTCTGAGTACCGAGAAGCTCCAGTTGATGCGCTGTGGACTGGACGCTGGAGCGCGCATCACCGGTGGGCGCCTCGACTTCGTCGCCGGACTGGTCGTTCACGAAAATGAGTTTCATATGGCAGATTGGGCATTCCCCGGGTTTGTCGGAGTGAATTTGAGGATGCATGGCGCAGGTCCAATGACCCTTTTCTTGGGCATGATCTGCGGATGCGCTTTTTGTGGCTTCTGTCTTATCGGGGGACTTCAGGCACGCCCCGGCAATCAGCGCGAAGAGAATGGATGTGACACCGACCCAGACACGTTGATTTCTACTCATGAGCAGCCTCGCTTGAAGTGTATTTTTCTAATTCGGAGACGGCGGTTTCAAACTCTAAGCGCAGGTCGAGGGCTTTGAGCTTGAGATCGGGAAACGCCTCCATGGTTTCACGGTGGTCTTGCAGCGATTCCATATCGCGCGGAACAATATTGTGAACTAGGTTCATACGAGTTTTGGCTCGCGGAAGGAGTTTTGTATTTATATTTTCGAGCTGACTCTTCAGGGACATCGCTTTCCGGGTGAGCGAGTACCTTTCGTTTTCAATCCTTCGTTCCGCCTGCTCAAGCTCAAGTTCCGCTTGAACGCGCTTTTGGCTAGCGTCTTTGGACGCGGCATTGGGTTCCCAAAAGAAAACGAATGGGAGGGTCACACCCACCATCGCTTCGTTATACTGACCAAACATACTGCCCGGACCCATCTGCTTATAACGCAGAGTGAAATCGGGAAGCCAAGATGAGTTTGCCACCGACTCGAAAGACTTGAAGCTTTCAAGAGTGTGCCTTTTTGATTCGACTTGATGAGATAAACCGGTTTTCTCAGTCGAGCTGGAAACTTTGGATTCGGGGGGCTCGCTCGCGGTGACGTCGAACGACGCGGCATCGGCATTCACTAGCTCTGCCGCCCGGACCTTTGACTCGCGTAAGGCCTGGTTTGCCTCTTCGATTTCGTTTTCGAGAAGGTCTAAGTCCGACTCGGACTTCAAGAGATGAATCTTAAGGAAGCTATCGGATCTTACACCTGAACGGGATAGTTTTATGTGACCTTCGATAATGTCTTTTTTCTCTTTCAAAATTTCGATCTTTTCTTGGGCGACCCAAAGCGAAAAGTAAGCGCGCTTCGCTTGCGCGAGAATTTCGCGCTCTTTTGCTAAGTTCATTTCTTTTTGCGCGCGAGATTCCTCTTTTCGTCCGGAATGATCGTTTGTGAGTTTAGTGGGAAACGGGATCATTTGATTGATTTCATATCCGCGAGATGTTCCAGCGTCGTCTCTCATCCGCGCGAAGGCAACCATCGGAGGAGGTAAGGCAATTCCGGACGACCGCGCGTCTGCCGCTTCCGCTTTCGAAACCTCGGTTTTTAACTCCAAGTCATTTTCCCGCACCTTGGCGAGGTAGTCGGATAACGAAATTCGTTCCGAGGCGGACAGGCCTAGTGGAAACAGTAAAAGGAATATGGCGATGTATGGATTGTTTTCCATTGGGTGTCACCAGGTCCCTTGGATCGCGAGTTTGCGCAGGGTCCAACCTAGCTGCATAAGACCCGAGCCTCCCACTACCGCGCCCAAAACCCAGACTAAACCTAGAGTAGCGACGACTTCACCCCCTACGCCGACGAGGATGCCTAAGGACAAAGCGGCTAAAGAGGAGAGCAAAAGCACGCGATTGCGCCGTAGGACTTTCACTTCTTCAGGTTTGAGCACGAAACTAGCGACTAGAACGCTCGCGCCCAGAAAGAGCGCCCCGCACCCCAACATGCACACCCCTTCGCCATATTTCATGAGGTACTGCATGAGGCCCATACTGGAAGTGAGTGAAACGCCGAACTGGGGACACATAGACAGGGTCGCGAATCCCACAAAGAAATGAATCAAAGTCAGTTTCAAGAATACCGACGCGCTCGAAGGATTAAGTTCAGAGCGAATCGTACCCAAGACCGTTTCCGACAGTCCTTTCGGCACTGCGATTTTCTCGATATTTGCGAATTCCAGAAACTCTTGGCGGATTCGTTTTGAGAGATCATTCTTTTCCATAAAGTCTCCTAAGGGCTTTCACTCCTCGGCTGACGAGCTGCCGAGCATTGGCGGGACTAGTTCCGAGTTTCGCGGCGATTTTTTCAAACGGAAGATCGTCTTGGTAACGCATTTTAACGGCCCGCTTTTGCTGGTCGGATAAAGAATCGAGTTCCACTTTTTGAGGTTCTTCCTCTTCCGGTGGTGCAGCTACTTCGGGTAACCACTCACTCGCGTCTTCCAGGTTCCGCGCTTTCTTTCTCATTGTGTCGATCAGTTCATTCCGCGCGATTGCAAAGAGCCACGGAAGAAGCGGCAAATCCGGGCGGTAGCGGTCTCGAGTGGCATGGAGTTTCAGAAAAGTGACTTGGAAAATTTCGCGCGCCAATGCGTCGTTCGCCGTTTTCGCCCGCAGGTACCCGTAGACTTTTGAGGAATGCCGTTCGTACAGAACCGTAAACGCTTCTTCGCTGCCTAGCCGGTACTCTGTCATGAGCTGTTCGTCGGTCAGCTCTTTGAGCATCCTCGTTCTCCTCACACCCAAGTACGTTTAGGGACAGGGGTTTGTGACAGAGTAGTTCGGACTCTTAAAAATCGGTATTATTACCGTAAGTTGCATATAAGTTGACCAAATTGGTCTATTATTATATGTTCTTCCGACTTTGGAGACCGTAGTGAAAACCCTCGTTCGCCCTAATCGCTTCCTAGGCACGCTCTTGGCCCTTCTGGCCTCCGTTTCCGCATTCGGAGAGCCTTGCCCAAAAGGCATGCACTGGGACGAAACTACGAAGGCATGCGTCTGCGATGCGGGGACGCATTGGGATGAAGGCATGAAGATGTGCATGCCCGATGATGCCCCGCCCACTTGTCCGCCGGGCACCCATTGGAGCGTCGAGGAAGATCAGTGCGTTCCGGACGTTCCGACCGATCCGCACAACTGCGGGCCGAATGGTCACTGGGACGACGGAATGCAGATGTGCATGCCGAACGGTGACACCACACTGAGTTTCCATATCAATCAATACCTAGTAGGAATCACGGAGTCTGGCCCGCGCGGACGCACGGCATTCAGCGCTCCGAATATGTTCATGCTGACCTTCCAGCAGAAGATCGCGAAATGCGATTCGGTGAAAGTACAGTGGATGGGCACGACGGATAAGTGGACCGTTCCCGCTCTCGGAACTCCGGAACTTTTGCAAACGGGCGAAGCAAATAAAGCGGGCGTCCCTTACGTCGATGCCCAACATCCGCACTCCACACCCGTGATGGGTCTCACGTTCGCCGAAGTTCATTGCTTCGGAAAAGAAGGTCAAAACGCGTTTACGATTTCCTTCTCGCCGCGCGGAGAGGCGACCGCCGGTCCCGAAGCTTTTATGCACCGCCCATCGGCGGAAGGGAATCCGAATGCCCCGCTTTCCCACCATCTCCAAGACGTCTTTCACATCATGTCGACCGTGCTGGCCGCGAAGCTCGACATCGGAAAGTGGAGCATCGAGGGTTCGATTTTCAGCGGGAAGGAACCAAGCCCGGCTGAAGTGAACCTCGATATGCATAAGTTTGACTCCTACGGAGTCCGAGTTGATCGGAAACTGAACGATCATTTCACCGTCGGAGCTTCAGCGGCGAGCGTACTCGAACAACACCGCGTCCCGACCGGACAAACCCCTGAGAACCCTACCCGGACGACGATGATCGCTTCGTGGCTCTATACGAATCACCAATTCAAAGGTGGCTCGATCAACACTTCGTCGATCTACGGACGTGGGAGTGAAGAAGGCTATCCTCTGAACAGCTTCCTTGAAGAGCTGCGGGTGAATTTTGGTGAGCAAGAGCGCGACCACGTTTTTAGTCGCCTAGAGGTCCTCCAGCGGACGCCCGACCAACTCGAAGTCAATATCGTTGGCGACGGAAAGCACCCGGAATGGGTTAAAGCGTTTACGCTTGGCTACGAGCGGAATCTCGGGACTCGTGGAGGAGCTACCTTTTACGGAGGTACCTCCGTCACTCGCTCGTTCGTTCCGACGGACTTCAAAGCGACTTATGGCGTGAATCCGCTCTCGGCAGAGATTCACCTTCGCATCACTTTCGTGAAGAATCGTTCTTGGTCCAAGGGAACGAAGCTTAAGCCGCTTCCGTAAATTATCCGGTTAAGAGCTTCATCAGCTCTTTCATCTTTTTATCGACGGCCTTCGGGTCTTTCGACGAGAAAGCTTCTTGAATGCAGCTCCGGATATGGCCGTCGAGCACTTCCGTCTCAACGCTCCGGAGGGCGGCCTGCGCGGCCTTGAGCTGAGTGAGAATATCGACGCAGTAGCGCCGCTCTTCGATCATGTTCGCGACGCCCCGAATCTGCCCGGCCGCGCGGCTGAGTCGCGGTAGAGTTTTCATATGGTCCGGGTGCATATGTGCCATTTTGCACATAGGTTTTTTGCCAACGCGAGGACGAGATCCGGTTTGGGCGGAATGTGAGGTTTGCATGGGTGTTTCCTTAATCATTTTTCGCGCCGTTTACAATCCATTCGCGAATCGTCGCGATATCCAAAGTGCTTAGGCGCCCAAGCCCGGAATCCGGCGGCGGCATCTGGTGCTCGTCTGTTCGTTCGAGGTCGATGATAAGGCCGCTCTCGTCGGCGTTTCCCGGAAGTACGAGATCGCGTGGTGAATTCATGAGCAGGCTATAGTCTGTGAGCGAGACCTTTTCGGCGCTCTCTCCGGTCGTGTGGCAGGAAACACATTTCGCTTCAAATACGAGCGTTCGGATCGAAGTAAACGTCGGCTGTAAGGGCGGCGGCGGAGGATTCGGAGAGGACCCTTCTTTCGGCGCCCCGGCCGAAATCCAAGCACTGAGAAGCTGGCGGTCTTCCGGGGCCAAAGGACGCGAACGCGGCATCGTTTGGCCAATCACTGCCGCTTGATTAACTTTATCAAGATTTGCTTTCACCGATTCATAACTATCAAGAACGACGCCACCTTTTGCGGTGGCCGAATTATGACAGGAAATACATTGAGGCGAAAAAATCTCGGCACGTACGGTTGCGTAGGAAAGGTTGGCTTGGGAGAGGTCGAGGGCTGGTTTCGGATGCTTCTCATGATAGAAATTGCACGCGCTCAGGGAAATCCCGAAAACGGCGAGCAAACCAATTGCTAGAGACCCCAACCTCTCCACAAGCACTCAGTTTTCCACGATGTCGATCAAGGTGCCGTCGTTTGCCAACGATACGACCAAGGTCTTTGCCAATCCGTCACCTTTGATGGCGACATCGGCGCCGATCACTTTACCGGTGCCGTCTTTTTTCACGGTGAGGGCCGCCGATTTAAAGTGGTCGTTATACATTTTGGCGTCTGCGAATTCCGCGCAGCGCTTGGATCCAGCGATGAGTTCGCCTTCCACGCAATGCATACTGAGTTCCATTAAGGTCAACGCATTATTATTTGGAAGCACGACCGGTGATGCCGGATCCTTTGTTCCCATTTCCATATAGGTAAGGATCTTGCCGTCTTTACCTGCGGTCATCATGAGCATCCGAGACGATCCGTCCGATGCGGCGCCCTCAGTAGCCGTAACATTAAAACCAGAGGCCGTGGCGACGGAGGTCATACCGGTCAGCTGGCTTGTGAACGATGGGTTAATCTTTTTTAGAGTGATCAGCCGGTCGACTTTGTGAACGCCGAGTTCGGCAGCTTCCGCTGGAGTAGCCGCATAAGAAGAAGAGCCATAAAACGCAAATCCGACAATCAAAAGAGATAGAGTCGCTTTCATTATTCCCCCAAAATGTTCAGCCTTCTTGGCCGAGTGACGTTCCTAAAATAGGCCAGAGCTTTAGCTACGGATACCCCATGGGGGTATACCCGTCAAGGCGCGGCGCCCTTGATCTCTTTTCCTCGATCTGTGAAAAAGGAAATTCATTTGTCACAAAAGCTCCAAGTACGTCGTAGTTACTTACAGAAAACGAAGCGAGACCGTCCCCAATGAAAAAAACTAAGTCCAAATTAGCCGAAGTCGCGGAACTGGAATCAGCTCTATCCCGCAGAGACTTCATGACTCTTGCAGGAACCGGCGGGGCAGCGGCCCTAGGGGCCGGACTCCTTTTAGGAAACCCAAAGCAGGCCTTTGCGTCGCCGACCGCGACGCCCGGACACGCAGGAGTTCCCTCGGGTTGGATGAACTCATTCCGCCCTGGCGCGACGGCACCTCTTTATCCGCCTCGCGCCGCGCCGAAACCTGGGGAAAAGGTTCACGAGTTCGATATCGAACTCGGGATCTCCGTGCATGAACTGGTACCGGGCGTGAAAATCCACGCCTTCACTTATAACGGCACCTATCCGGGTCCAGAAATTCGCGTCCCAGAAGGAGACTGGATTCTCTGCAACTTTACGAATCGAACTTCTGAGTTTCACACGATCCATTGGCACGGAATGATTCTCCCGAACGAGATGGACGGTGTTCCGAACGGCACTCAGTGGGGAGTCGGGCCGAACCAAACTTTCAAATACCTCTTCCGCGCTCAACCCGCCGGAACCCACTTCTATCACTGTCACAATATGACGAACCTTCACGTTCAAGCGGGAATGTTCGGTGCGCTCATCGTCGAACCTAAAGAAGATCTCGTGAAAAAGGTATTCCCATATTCCCGCGAGTACACATTGCTTCTGAGCGAAGTCGATACCGTCATGGTCGAACAACAAATGGAAGAAATGCTTCGAATGATGGGCACGATGGAGCGTATGAACGCTTCGCCGAAACTCATGAAGGAAATGAATGGCCGAATGATGGGCTGGTTCGCCGACAAAAAGGCATTCGTGAACGCTGTGAAAGGCGGATACGTACCTCCGTATGTTTCTTCGCAACGCGGAAAGAGCCCGCTCCCAAACTTCAATTACTTCCTGATCAACGGAAAAGCCTATCCGATGACCGAGGAGCTGATGATCTCGTCAGGCGAGAACATTCGAGTCAGGTTAGTCGGCGCCGGAGCCATGACCCATTACATGCATTTGCACGGACACGATTTTTGGCATGTCTGCCAGGACGGCAGCCCGCTCCAGTCTCCGATCCGTTTGAACACGATTCCCATTTTCCCGGGCACTACTTCCGACATCATCATCCAGGGAACAAATCCCGGAATGTGGCATTTTCATGATCACAGCGACCTCGCGAGCACGAACAACGGTATTTTCCCGGGCGGGATGATGACCATGGTGATGTATGAGGACGCGGAAAAACACGGTGTAAAGGTTCCGGAGATCGTGCAGGTGAACTCGTGAAGCATCTTATTCTATTTGCACTCTTGCTTGGCGTCCCCTCAGCCTTCGCCACCCAAGCCCAACCTGTCCCAGTACCGGAAGATCAGAGCCTTACGCCCCAGATTGATATCTCTGGCGTCGGTGCGGCCACTTTAAACGCTTCGCGATCGGCCGAAACCGGAAATCAAGCGAAGTCAGCGGTTAATTTCAGCGACTCAGCTCTGCTTGTCGGAGCTGCGCAGAGGCTCGCGGACGGTGAAGCGATAGGGAGTACCGGTCTTGGCTGGCTTACTCTCGATGAAACCAATAAGGGACTCGGCACTCAGTTATTTTTGAATCAAGCGTTTCTTGATTATCAAGGCGAGAGACTCGAAGCGCTTATCGGTAGGAGTGATAATCCGACCGCTCATGTCGTCGACTTTCCCACAATCCGTGGCGATGACCTGGTTACGCTGACTAATCCGCTCAATCCGTTTTCGAACGGAGAGAACGCGGAAGAACATCGCTACTCAAACGTCGCGTCAGTCACCCTCAATCAGGGACTTAAATACTACGAGAGCGTTCATGCTCAACACCTGATTAATAGCGCCGGAATCGGCACCGAGACTGGAATTAATTCTTTCGGGGCGAGTTTCGAATTTCTTGGGGAGCCCGGCATGGAGGCCTTCCAGCGAGTGCCGTCTTACGGTTTCGGCTTCGAACATTTTACGGTGAACTCTGGCGGAGCGAGCGGATTAAACCAAGTCTACGCCGGCGGCGTGATCAATCTCAATACAAGCGTGACGAACCGCTGGGACTTGAGAGTTCAAGACATCGCCGGATTTGGAAGTGACCTAAGGTCATTTCGAAACGTCACCGATAGTTATCAGGCCGACTCGAATACTTTGACCGCATCCGTTCGTTACCTTTCGAGCCCATTTGGAAGTCCGGGTTATCAAGTCGCGCTCACGGGCGCATATAAGGACTACTTTAAAGTCGATAACTCCAAGTCGTACGGCGGTGCCCTCACCGGCGTGAAACGCCTCGGTCAAGGTTTCGATCTCGTCGCGCAGTATCTTGGCCAATGGAGAGGAAGCGCACTCGCAATGGCTCAGTCTAGCGATGTTCGCTACGAGCAGACGGTTGAAGTGGGCTTTGTTTTCAGTTTCGACGCCACGATCAATCAACATCTTGCGCCGCGAAGAACAATTCTAAATCAACAGCACCAGTACGTGCCGAACTGAGGACGCTCCTATGAGAAAAACAAATCTCTCTCTCTTATGTTTTCTCCTTCTGTCCGTCGCTTCTTTTGGTCAGGCAGCTGATGCCGAGAGCATGAAAGACATGCCCCTCATTAAGGCGAAAAAAATATACACCGTTCAGTCGAGCGATGCGGGGAACGATCTCCAAGACAACCGAGGGTTTGGTGATAAGGAACCCGAAGTTCGGATGATGAATCTGATGATGGTGGAAGGTTCGGGCTATGAGGGCATGGACATGGAAGAAATGAAAATGTCCGACTCCAAGAAATCGGAATCGGGTCATAAAGGTCATTCCATGTCTGGGATGCACTCGGGCGATATGGCGATGGCCGGCGAGAAAGACGCCGCGGCTCCGAATAGCTATCAGATCGAATTGGTTCAGTCGTCCTCGGTCGCCAAGGTCGGGGCGAACGTTTATGAATTCGAAATCAAGGACGCAAAAACCGGTAAGACCATCCCCGGACTAAAGCCGACCGCCCAAGTGTACATGACCAGCATGGACATGGGGACAGAGACGCCACGCGTGAAAGAGCTCAAGCCGGGTCGCTACCAAGCGAAGGCTGTATTTTCGATGCAAGGACCGTGGGCCATTAAAATCGTCACAGCTCATGGCGAGAAGATTTTCGAATTTCAAGCGTCGAAATAGGAGTAGGTTATGAGCGGGAGTGTGAGACTACAAACGATCTACGTTGCATTGAGCCTTATGGCCGCAACGGCAGTATTCGCTCACGAAGGACATCACCATCATGATGAGCCCGCACGGTCTCGATCTGAACAAGAAATTCGGGATGAAAAACTGAAGCGGATCGGTGTCTCTTATTTGGCTCAGGTAAAGCCGATTTTCCAGAAGGCTTGTTTCGACTGCCACAGTAACCAGACCCGCTATCCGAGTTACTATAAGATCCCGGGCATTCGGCAGCTAATTGATTCCGACATCGCCGAGTCGAAAAAGCACCTCGATTTCTCGAACGACTTCCCGTTCAAAAGTCACGCGTCGGTAGAGGAAGATCTGAAGGCTATCGGCGATGAAGTCCGAGAAGGCGATATGCCCCCTTTTCGATACCGCATCCTTCATTCGAGGCAAAAGCTAACGAAGGAAGATAAAGCGGCGATTTCCACCTGGGTGAGCGAGAGCGCGGCAATTCTAAAGTAGCCTCTCATTAGCGGCCCGCCGATTATCATTTTTTAATACCTTGACCTTCCCATGATGGGAAGGTGGATGCTGTTTATAGAAGGTGGCGCTATGAAATCACGTACTGTAAAGCGGACGAACTTATCATCGATGAACATCGGCCAGGCTGCGAAAGCGTCCGGGGTTAGCGCGAAAATGATCCGACATTACGAGTCCATCGGACTTGTTCCGAAGGTGAAGCGGGCGGATTCTGGATATCGCATTTACGATTTGAATGACGTGCATTCTTTAACCTTCGTGAGAAGGTCACGGGATCTCGGATTTTCAATGAAGGAAATCAAAAAACTCCTGGGGCTATGGCGGAACAGAAGTCGTCCGAGTTCCGAGGTAAAGAAGCTCGCGCTTGAGCACGTTAGAGATCTGGAAGAGAAAGCGTCGGAACTGCGGTCGATGGCCGACGCGCTCCGGACACTCGCAAAGAAGTGTCACGGTGATGAGCGGCCTGAATGCCCGATTCTTCAAAAGCTCGGCAACGATTAATCTTGTCCACCACGTGGTTCGGAGAAAAGTTTATGAAAACAGAAAATACGAAGTCCGCGGATAAGAGTTGTTGCGAACGTCACCTTGTAACCCCGGCGATACCCCTGCCGGCGAAAGATCCAGTCTGCGGAATGGACGTCGATCCCGGCGAGGCGGCCGGTACGATAACCTTCAACGGGAAGGATTATTTTTTCTGCTCGAAGCACTGTTTGAAGAAGTTTGAAATGGATCCAAGTAAATACAGCTCAAATATCGATTTTCATCGCTCGAAAGTAATTTCGGCGGGAGATGCGACCGGCATTTACACTTGCCCGATGCACCCCGAAATCCGCCAGCAGGGCCCAGGTTCCTGCCCGATATGCGGAATGGCCCTGGAGCCCCTTCATCCCACCGTTGGAGATGAAGCGCCCGATTTAGAGCTTCAAGATATGACGAAGCGGTTTTGGATCGCGGCGGCCGTCACGGTTCCGTTGTTGGCGCTCACGATGTCCGATTTGTTACCCAACAATCCGCTCGCCATGGTGACCATGAGTTCTGGATTCAATTGGATCCAGCTTGGTCTTGCGTCTCCGGTAGTGCTCTGGGCGGGTTTTCCGATTTTCCAGCGTGGCTACGAGTCCGTGCGAAACCGAAGCCTGAATATGTTCACGCTGATCGCGCTGGGTACGGGAGTCGCGTATCTTTTCAGCATTCTCGCGACCGCGATGCCTTCTATTTTTCCAGGTTCGTTCCGGATGGAAAACGGTCAGGTCGGCGTTTACTTTGAGGCAGCGGCGGCGATCATGACGCTCGTCTTGCTTGGACAGGTATTAGAGTTGAAAGCGCGTGGACAAACGAGCGCGGCGATCCGCTCGCTTCTGAAACTTGCGCCGAAATCGGCGCGGAAGATTTTCCCGGATGGACGGGAAGAAGACGTATTGGTGGAGACGATCGCTGTCGGAGACCGCCTGCGTGTACGCCCAGGTGAAAAGGTCCCTGTGGATGGAAAGGTAATCACCGGCCGCAGCTCCATCGACGAGTCGATGATCACTGGCGAGTCCATCCCCGTCGAAAAGGGTCCGGGTGATTCGGTTTCCGCCGGCACTGTGAACGGGAATAATGGCGGAATCGTCGTGGAAGCGACACGCATCGGAGCGGAGACGCTCCTCGCCCAAATCGTTCAGATGGTCGCAGAAGCGCAACGTTCGCGTGCCCCAATTCAACGGTTAGCGGACCGAGTTTCGGCCTACTTTGTTCCCGCCGTCGTTTTGATCGCAATTGCCACTTTCATCGTTTGGGCGGTGGTTGGTCCAGAGCCGAGGTTCGCATACGCACTCGTGAATTCGGTGGCAGTCCTCATCATCGCATGCCCGTGCGCTTTAGGTTTAGCGACTCCCATGTCGATCATGGTGGGAACCGGAGTGGGCGCTCAGAACGGAGTGCTCGTAAAAAACGCAGAGGCGCTCGAGGTCCTAGGAAAAGTCGACACTCTCGTGGTGGATAAGACCGGCACTCTGACCGAAGGAAAGCCCAAGGTCGTCAGCGTGAAAGCGTTCAGCGAATTTACTGAGCGACGACTTTTGGAACTGGCGAGCGGACTCGAAAAAGGGAGTGAACACCCGCTGGCCGCCGCAATCATCGAGGCGGGGAAAGAAAAGGGAGTCTCACTGAACGACGAAGTGAAGAATTTTCACGCCATTACCGGTAAAGGGGTTACGGCGGAGATTGGCAAAGACCGGATCGCGTTTGGAAACCTGGCTCTCATGAAAGATCTCGGAGTTGATTCCGGAGAGCTAGAAGTCCAAGCGAAGACGATGCTCTCTGACGGGCAGACGGTTGTCTTCTTGGCTGTGAACGGTAAGGCGGCGGGATTAATCGGTGTTGCCGATCCGATTAAGGCGAGTACCCCCGAAGCAATCCGGCAGTTGATCGCCGAGGGAATCACAGTAGTCATGTTGACCGGGGATCATCGGAGCACCGCTCAAGCCGTCGCGAGCAAACTCGGGATCACCGAGGTTCGCGCGGAAGTCCTCCCCGACCAGAAAAGTGCCGTGATCAAAGAGTTGCAAGCCAAGGGGCGCGTAGTTGCCATGGCGGGCGATGGCGTGAACGACGCTCCGGCATTGGCTCAGGCACAGGTCGGCATCGCGATGGGTTCCGGCACGGACGTAGCGATGCAAAGTGCGGGAGTCACCCTAGTGAAAGGGGATTTGCGCGGGATACTCCGGGCGCGCCGTCTCAGTCAGTCGACCATGCGGAACATTCGGCAGAACCTATTCTTTGCTTTGATCTATAACTTTCTCGGAGTGCCTATCGCCGCCGGTGTCCTTTACCCATTTTTTGGACTCCTGCTGAGTCCGATGATTGCCAGCGCCGCGATGAGTCTGAGTTCCGTCTCGGTAATCGGAAATGCGCTCCGATTGCGAAAGGTCAGTCTATGAAAGATCACGGTTGGATTTGGCATCACATTCCGTATGTCGTGATCGGGATTTTATCCCTGTACTTGATCACCGAACCGGGTAGCCACCACAGCGCGCCGTTAGTGCTCTACTTCGTGTTTCTGCCGCTGCCGCTGTACTTCATTGTGAACAGGGTCAGACGCTAATGACTCAGTGGCTATCCGTAGCTGGTAGCAAGCCGGTAGCAACTTGGTAGTGAACTCTTGTTATCTCACGAGATAACACCAGATTTTCGGGCTGAGGACGAAGGCCGCTTTTCAGTGTTTTTAAGTACTTAGAACCAAACGAAAACGCCGCCGGGTTCGCACCTCAGCGGCGTTTGATCTTTCGTTTAATGGTTGGAGCGACTGGGGTTGAACCAGCGACCCTCGCCGTGTGAAGGCGATGCTCTGCCACTGAGCTACGCTCCAATAAGCGTGAGACCTGGTGTTAATCACCGCCCCGACGTTTGTCAAACCCCCAACGAATTCCCGGGGGTCGGACGAAGCTGACGCGAGGCATCTAATCGTGAAATCGGAGTTTAGCGCGCCTTGGAATCCGTTTAAACTAGATCCATGCCGACGCCCAAACTCGCTCTCGTAGTCGAAGACGATCCGATGATTTACCCGCTCATCAAAGCGATGTTCAATAAGCTGAACCCGCAAACGACCCTCGAGTTCGCGGACTCCGCCGAAAAAGCGGCGGAACTCCTCCTCGGGCCTTCGGCGAAGAAATACGACGTGATCCTTTCCGATCTCCAACTCGCCGGCCAAAAGAGCGGCGTCGATCTCGTGAAGGAAGTCTACTTCAAGACGGGACGCACTCCGTTCGTCCTGACCACCGGCAAGGAAGACTACAACACGCACCTTCCCTTCCTGAAGAAACCCCTGCGCTACGAGGATTTCGCCGAGCGAATCGGACCGTTCCTGACCGGCGACGCGGCGGCGCCTAAAAAGAGCGGCGGAAAGCTTCCGCTCCTGATCGCCGGCCTCGTGATTCTCGCGGCGGCGGCTTACTTCTTCGCCTCGCGGTAATTCGCCCTTTCCTCGATTTCGCGCCGAAGCTGGTCGAGATCCTTCGACCACGCGAACGCGTCGGCGATCTTCTTGTTGTCGATCCGGACTTCCTTGTAGGAAACGGCGGCCTCATCCGTCCAATCGTAATGACCGATGCCGACGGCAACGGCGAAGTCTCGCGCGCGTTCGAGAAGGACGTCCCTCCGACGGATCTCGCCGATCAGTTCGAGCACGAGCTCCGGGCACCAGGCCGCGACGTGCTCGGCGATCGCCGCCGGGACGGAAGCCCCTCTCCGATCGGAACGCATCCAAGAAAAGGTCTGCTGGTCCCCCTGGTCCGCTTCGACGAGGGTCGGTTGCCAATCGTTGCTCACCGCTTCGGCGAGTTTCGCGAGGTATTCGAGTTTATCGAGATGCATGCCTTCATTTTCGCGAATCCGCGGAAAACGTCCAGCCCTTCGTCGCGGCTCCCGGTTACCGTTTGACCGCAGTGGATATGCGAACTTAATCGGAGGGTGAGGCATTTTTACTCGATCCTCCCTGGCGGGAGTTATGCACTTTATCGGGCGAGAAGGAGGTGCCGCCATGGACACCACTACGATCGCTACGCCCGGTTCTTCCACCGCGAGCCTCGTGCTCGTCGGTCTCCTCATCAGCACCTTCGTCCTGGCCGCTCTGATCAGCGTCCTCTATTGGCTGAATACGCGCATTCGCCGGAGCATGAAGAAGACCCATGACGACTGGAACGTCGAACAAGACATCGAATCCGGTCACACCCTTCACGCCGAGGGAATCTATGGCTCTCGGCACCCGGACGAAGGGGGGATGCACCTGAAACAAGAAGACCCGCATCCGCCGCTCGCGAATTTAAAACCGGGACTCCGAAAGCACCGCCTGCGAAAAGACGCCGGCGTCGAAACCTACGAAAACCAAGAACAGCGGAACGTTTACTGATACATCATATAATTCAATAAGTTACAGTCCGTCGACCGAACTTTGACGCACCGAATATAACCCGGTAAACTAGGCCCTTAGGGTTTATCCGGGGGGTTACCGAATGAACTGCATCCAGTGTCGGCGCGCGCTCGCCGTGACGACGAGCGTGAATGGGTTTACCGCGAGTTGCGGCGACTGCGGCATCGAGCATTTGAGTCTCGGTCGGCTGATGAAGCTTTCCGATTCGCAGCTCACGAGCCGAATTTGGGATCTCATCCATTCCGAGACCCTTCGCCCCGATTGGAAGGCGGTCGGGCCGTGTCCTCGCTGCCCGAAGACGCTGATCGCGGTGCCTTTCCGTCACGGCGGTAAGGAGCACGGGCTCGTCGCGTGCTCGGAATGCCACATGATCGCGATGAAAGGCCCGACCCTCGCGCTTTTCCGCGAATCGAATACGGTCGCCCAGGAAAAGAAACTCGCGGAGACCCGGTCGATCGCCCACGCGAAACGCCAACAGGAGCTCGACCGCGATCTCGAAACGGCGAAGCGCCTCGTCCGCACCGGACTCGAACGCGCGGAGTACCTCCTGACGGAGACGCCGCTTCGGGAAGTCCGCGTGACGATCCTCTCGGGCGTCGCGGCCACGGGGCTCAGCCTCTTCACGATGCTGATGCCGTACACGGCGATGGAGACCTTCGGAGGCGCGACCTCGACCGCCGTCCTCTCCGCGTTCACTCACGTCACCTTCTTCCAGCTCGCGTGGAATCTGCTCTTCTTCCTCCCGCTTGGCTCGGTCGCCGAACGCGAGATGGGCAGCGTGAGGTTCGCCCTCACCTTCGGCGCGATCCTCGTCGTCGCGAACACGCTCGGCCGGCTCATCTCGCCGTTCCCGGACGCGCCGCTGATCGGAATGAGCCCGCTCGTCGCGGCGCTCATCGGCCGAAACCTCGTCCTCGGAATCCCGCTCCGGATCCGATCGGTCACCTTCGAAATGCGGACGGTCGCGTTCGTGTTCACGCTTTCCGAGCTCCGCACGATGATCCCGACTTCGGGCGGAATGCGGTGGTTCACTCTCGGTGCTTGCTTCGTCGCCGCCGTGGTGTCCGCGGCGGTCACCGAATGGCAGCGTCGACGCCTCGTCGAGGGCCGAGAGGAGGGCGTTTCCACCACGATCGTCGCGCTTCGGTCCGCGAGCACTCCGGCGGTGAAGCCGCAGGTGAAGTCGCCGGCTAAGCGGGCGGCCTGAGGTCGGAAACGGAAACAGAGACAAGTCAGCTCAGGCGACCAGCCTCAGCCAGCCCTCGGCGATTCCGCGCTGGAGGAAGGCGGTGACGCGCTTCGGGTCTCCGAGCTTTTCCGCGTGCTCGACGAGCGCCGCGAAGGCGATCGGCGTTTCGACGAGCGGGAGAAGGGCCTCGAATTCGCGAAACGTCGCGAGTTCCGCCGAAACGACTCCGGAGTCGGCCCGCCAGTACACCGTTCCCTCGGCAAGGTGCCAGGTCTTCGTGCGCGCGAGCCGGAGTTTCGCCGCCGCGAAATCGCTGACCCGCGCGGCCTTCTCTCCCGGCGCTTCCGGCCACTCTTCGACCCACCCGGCGAGACTCTCTGCTTCGTCCCGGGCGGCCCTCCGCCGCGCCTCGCGCCTGGCCTCGGCGAAAGCGGGCCCCGGAAGGAGCGCGTCCACGCTCGCCATCACGGGTAAGCTCGCTTCGGCGAGCGTCCAGGACCGCGGATGGTTCCTCACAAGGAGATCCCGCGTGACCGCTTCCGCGTCGATCGCGCCTTCGGGGAGCGAATCGAGGTATTCGAAAAGCTCGGGGTAATCTTCTTCGACCGAGGCCCGGATCCGCTCGAAGTATGCGTACCGATACACCTCGAAACGACCGCGCGTTCCCTCGGGGACGTCGCTTTCGGTTCCGAGCGCGCGGAAAAATTCGAGTTCGCGATCACGAAGCGACATCGACGCCTCCCTCTTCCGCGGAGATACGGAGGATCTCTTTTTCGAGCACTTCCCATTCGGGGATGTTTCCGTCGCGCTCGACCATCACCGCGGTCGGACGGGTCCGAAGCGCGAGCCACCGGCGGTAAAGCGCCCAGACTTCCTCGCGCACGTCCGAGTCGTGGGTATCGACGAGAAAACCGTCGTCGCGCTCGGAAGGACCGGCGAGGTGGATCTGGTCCACCGCTCCGAGCGGCAGGGCCGAGAGAAAGGCTTCCGCGTCGGTTCCGAGATTCCGCGCGGTGACGAAGACGTTATTCAAATCGAGGAGCAGTCCGCAGCCGGTGCGCTTCGCGACGGACGCGAGGAACTCGGCCTCGGACATCCGCGAGTCATCCCACGCGACGTACGCCGAGACGTTTTCGACGGTGAACCGGCGCCCGAGGAATTCCTGGACGCGGTCGATCTTCTCGCACACGACGTCGAGCGATTCTTGCGTATAGGGGAGAGGGAGGAGATCGTGGCTGCTCCGACCGGCGACCCCCGTCCAACACAGGTGATCGGAAACGCGGACCGGTTCGATCCGATCGACGAGTTCCTTCCAGACCCGGAGATAATCCGCGTCGAGCGCCTCCGCCGAACCGAGGTTCAGCGAAACGCCGTGGAGGGCGACGTCGTAACGGGCGCGGACTTTCTCGAGGGTCGCTCCCGATTTCCCGCGGACGCCGTTCTTCCAGGGAAGGAAGTTCTCGGTGATCACCTCTACCCACGAGACCGAAGCCGGCGGATTTTCGCCGACGAAGAGGGCGGTGTGATCGGGTCGGAGTCCGACCCCGACGGGAGTGAGGAGTTTCGACGTTTCCATTCGGGAACGAAAATCCGGAGGAGGTGTCCCGCGGGACGACTCACTCCTCCGGATTCGATTCGTTACGAAAGTGCCGGAATTACTCGGCCTTCGGGGCTTCCGCCGCGCCTTCGGCCGGCTTCTCGGCGCCCTTCTTCATGTCCTTGCCGTCGCAGCCGTTCGGGCCGGAGCAAGCGTCTTTCGCGCCTTTTTTCTTACCGTGCTTCTTGTGGTGGCCTTTGCATTCGTTCTTCTTGCCTTTGCACTCGTTCTTCTTTTCCATCTTCGCGCCTTCGGCCGGAGCGGCCGGAGCGGCTTCGTCGGCGAGGGCGATACCGGAAACGAGGCCGGCGAGGATGGCGGAAGCGATGACACTCTTCTTTTCGAACATGAACGTTCTCTCTTTCATTAGGGTTTTGAAACCGAGCCCCTCAGAAGGCTCTCACCCTCCAAATACGCCCGGTTTCGGCAGTAGTTACGATCATACGGATATTTTCCGGGACCGCTCCAGTTAAACTTTACCTATCCTTTCAAGGAAGTGTCGCAATTTACGACACTCTCCCCGGAACAGAACGGATGCTTTCACCGTCGCCGCGCGGTACATCGGGCAGCTATGAAAGACTTCTTTCGCAAGTTCGCCGCCGCCGTAGCCAACGCCGTGGGTCATCCCCTCGCCTTCATCGGCGCGCTCCTCATCGTGATCGTTTGGGCCACGACCGGTCCGGTCTTTCACTACTCGGACACCTGGCAGCTCGTGATCAACACGGGCACCACGATCGTAACTTTCCTCATCGTGTTCCTCATCCAAAACGCGCAGAACCGCGACTCGAAGGCGATCCACTTGAAACTGAACGAGCTCCTCAAGGCCGTCCACGGCGCGCGGACCGAGCTCGTCGATCTCGAAGAGATGAGCGACGAGGACCTCGAATCCCTGCACGCGGAGTTCAAGAAGATCCACGACGAACTCCACGCCCACGTCGAACGCCGCGGCCTCGATCCGAAAAAACCGAAGCAATCCCGAAATCCGAAAAAAAAACCGGCGGACTAAGGCGTTACGGACAAGGCTTCAGCTGGCTCATGCCGATTCCGAGCGAGTAGCGCTTGTTCCAATCCTTGTGGATCGCGCAGATTTCCTTGTCGGTGAGCGCGCGTGGATAGGTCGCGGCCTCCATCACGTAGGTGATCGCGCCCTGACCGGGGTTCTTCGAACCGATCGCGATCGCGGCGTACTGATCAGTATCCGGGCCGTCGCCCTTTTCGATCGGCTGGACTTGGGTGGCCGAACCGGATTCCGAGACGAGGAAGAGCCGGAGTTCGGATTTCTTCCGGTCGAAGCGCAGGGTGTAGATCGCCGGGGTGACCTTGCCCCCCCAAGCGCTCGGAATCGCCACCGCGTTCATCCCGACGATGCCCTGCAGGCCGTGGATCGAACCCACGAGGTCCGCTCCGACCCACCCGAGGAACGGGCCCTTCTTCGCGCCGCCTTCGCCGTTCTGATTTTCCATGAGGGGATTGCCCGCCTGCGAACCCCGCGCGGCGACGAAAAGCGCGGTGAAACTCCCTCCGCCCTTCTCCGACTTTCCGGAATGGTCCGCGCCCGCGAGCCAGCTATCGGGGTGGTTCACGTCGACGCCGAGTTTGATCTGGGTCGGCTCCGAATTCTTGCACCCCTTCGCGCCGGGCGCACAGGCGGCCATCGCGTCGAAGGTTCCCTGGGAAGTGACGACGCCCTTCAGGAACGTTCCGGTCGTGCCGCCCTTCGCGCGAACGCCGTCGCCGAATTTCGTGCCCGAACGGTTCTTCCACACGGTCGACTTCGCCCCGTCGTTGTTTCCGACTTCGAAAACGCCCGCCTTCGCGGCCGGAAGCTTCCGTAAGTCCGCGGCGACGAGCCATACCCGCAGTCCCTTCACGCCGGCCAAACTCGGTTCGGGGGCTTTCTTCGGCGCCGGGGCGCCTTCGCCGTCGTCACCCGGCTGCGCCACCACTCCGCCCGCGCCGGGTTTTCCGCCGACGTTTCCGTCGACTCCGTCGGGCGTCTCGGCCGCCGATCCTTTCGGCGTGACTTTCCCTCCGGTGACGACGGATTCACCCGTCGCGCCGGGCTTGCCCGGTTCTCCCGCCGCTCCCGATCCCGGCGAACCTTTCACGCCTTCCGCGCCGCCCACGGTCGTCGCGGCGTTGCCCGTTCCGGCGGCGCCCGCCTGGCCTTCGCTCGTGCCCGTCGCCGCGCCCGGTGATCCGGCTTTTCCCGCGGCTCCCTCGACGGTTCCGGCGGCGCCCGACACGGAACCTTTCGCGCCCGGTTCGCCCGAAGCTCCCGTCGTCCCCGTCGCGCCGGGCGCGCCCGCCCCGCCCTCGGCGCCCGGAGTTTGCTCGGCGGTCGGCGCGCCGTTTTCCGGCGACGGAGCCGAGCCGCGCTTGTTGACGAAAAGAACGACGCCCACGACGAGCGCGAGCCCCACCACGATCAGAACGATGCGATTCATGTCCTATAGAGTAGAACACTCTCGCGGGAGATGCGACCGACGAACGGCTGACACTCGAGCGGATATCAATCGTAAATCGTGCGCATGAGCGCGAGGTCGTGGGTCGCGCGGCCGAGGGCGTCGGCGTCGATCCAAACGGAGCCCTTCGGCCCGTCGCATTCCCAGTCGGAGTGATAGGAAGAATCACATCCGCGGCCCCAGCTGTTCCGGATCAGGTACTGGCAGCGGGAGGGGGCCTTCGGATCCCGGCGGCGACCGATCACGAGCGACGCGTGACGGTGACATTCGTCGTTATTGATCCACTTTTTCTGAGTGAAGGCGCGGCCCTCCCCGAAGACGGAGGAGCAGTAGTTGATGCCGATCGGATAGGCGGCTCCGAGCCCCTTGTTCAACTCGCCGTCGAGAATCGCGCGCATCTTGTCGCCGCGATACTTCGAGGGAATACCGAAGAGGTCCTTGCTCTTCTCGTAGGTGCTCTTCGTGACGACCTCGAAACGGCCGCGAGTGCGGAGGCGGTCCTTGTCGTCGCACTTGATCACCCCGATGAGGTCGAACATCTTCACGGTGTTCACTTCGTTCGCCGTCCAGCTCTTCGCTTCCGTGACGAGCGAGCCGTATTTGATGTGGCGGTAAAAATCGTGGTCCCGAAGGATATCCCGGTGGGTGCTCGAGAGCTCGTCCGCGCCGGCTTTCAAATAGCGATCCCGAGCGGCCGCGATCTCGGCGTTCGCCTTCCGGGTCGTCTCGTCCACCTGCCCGATCGGCAGGTAATGGAGGGTCACGAAGAGCATCGGCGCGAGCACCGGATTCGCCGCCCAAAAGGACGGAGTCGGTCTCTTTTCCTTCGGGAAATACTTCGCATAGATCGCGTCGCGCTCTTTATGGAACTCGTCGCGATAGCGGTTGAACCGACGCATGATCTCCGAAGCGTACGTATTCACGTCGAGACGATACCGCGGATCGACGCGATACTTCGGCTCGAAAAGGTCGTTCAGCTGCGCCTCCGAGCACGTGCCCTGGTCGAGCAGGTAGGGCAGAAGCTCCTTGATGAAACCGCCGTTGATGTCCGTGTCGTTTTCGTCGGTCTTGAAGCGCTGGCCGACCTCGAAGCCCGAGCTGAAGTTCGCGTAGTCCGAGGGGGAGTTTTCGCCGTGACGGAAACGCCAAGCATCGTACATTTGGGCGGAGGCCTGGGCGTAACAGCTGCCGATCTGGTGCTGGTCGCGCACTTCGACGTGCATCATCGTGCCCTCGACCGGACGTCCGTAGAGGTCTTTCCCGGCTTCGTCGAGCCGGATCGGGGAGCAATCGTCGGCGCGCGCGGAAGAGAGCGCCCCCGTTCCCACGACGCAGGAAAGGGCGGTCAGGGTCCAAATCGCGATTTCGCGGATCTTTCGGTACTTCGACATGGGCGATACTCCGATTCGGGGCCCATTAAGCAGGGATCGTACCGCCTCTCCGCGGTCCCAGCCCCGTTTTAGGCGAGATCGCGCGGGTTTTCCGCCCCTCTCGCGCCTAGGATTTCGACACCTGGCGAAAGGTTAACGCCTTGAAACTCCACCCTTTTCGGAGCCTCGGTTTCGTGGTTTCGTACCCCCCATGAAAACGCTTGCCCTCCTGGCCCTCGTCTTGACCGGTCTTTTCCACGCCTCCGCCGAAGCCGCGCCGTCGCGGTGGGAAGACCTGATGAGCGGCGATCACGTCGTCCTGACCCAAAGCCTGATGCTCAAGGCGAAGGTCGGCGGCACGATCCGCGTGGCCTCCGGCGCGACCTACCTCCTCGACTCCGTCGAGCCGCTCGAAGGCCTCTCCGTCGTCGATTACCTCTTCGTCCCGCGCGCCTGCGCGCACCCGAACCTCGAGAGCGGCCTCGAACTCGTCCTTCCGCACGGCGCGCCCCGGAACGCGAAGGCCGAAGTCGGCGTCTACTACAATCGCGGCTGCGCGCTCGAAGTCATGGTCGAATCGAAGGACCTCGGTCGCCCGGGTCTTTTCCTGCGGAAGTAAGCGGCGCCCGAAGATGAGCGACCCGTTCGAGAAATTCCGGAAACTCCTGGTGGAGACCTACCTCTTCCCGGCGAACTACACCCACAAATTCATCGGGAAGAACTCGGATCTCTTCCTGAACTCCGTCGCGGAATTCGAAGCGAAGTTCGTCGGACTGAAACGGATCGGAGAGAAGAAGAGCGCGAACGGCAACCACCTCGCGCTCACCTACGATTTTCTCGCGGGAACTCCCGACGACATCGTCGAGCTCGCGAAGGCGACCCACCTCGTCTCGGACCTGCTCTACATCCTCTGATTCGCGGAGCTCGCCTATTCCCGAGTCCGGAACCATCCCGCGAAGCTGAACCGTTCGCGGCGGGTTTCGAGGACTTCGTGCGGAATCCGATCGCTCAAGAAAAACACGGCGGTACCCGAGACGGGCGCGACGTCGCGCGGCCCCCCCGAAGTTTCCATCCGGAGGTCGCCTCCGTCGGCGGAAGTCCACTCGGGGTTGAAGAAAAAGACCGTCGAAACCGTCCGGCGCGAATCGTTCGCGAATCGGTCGAGGTGCCGGCGATAAAAAGTACCCGGCGGGTAGATCGCGTAGTGGCCTTCCGAGTCCCAAAGGCCGAGAAAAAGTTCGGCGTTCATTCCTTCGCGCGCCGCCTCAAGCACCGCACCAAGTTTCGACTGTGCCGCGGTGAGTGCCGCAGGCTCGAACCAGCACGTGCCGTCGCCGCGGGTCGCGGGCGCGAGGCGATTCGATTCGCCCCGACCGACGCCCGCCGGTCGAAACGCTCCGGCGTCGCGAAGTCGCTCCATCTCCGCACGGATTTCGGCCGCGATTTCCGGACGCAGAAGCTCCGGGAAAACCACGTAACCGGGCCCGGCCAGTCCCTCGACGAGCTGGGAACGGAACTCCGCGGCGGGCAAAAGAATCGTCGATTCGAGCGCGAACACGGGCGAACCGTACCCGGAAGGGCCCGCGGGTTGCAACCCCCGTCCCGAGCGAGTACCGTGGGCCCCATGGCGAACGCGGAAAAGCCCGACTATGCCGATATCCGACGGAAATTCACGGCCCTCCTCGGTAACGCCGCCGCCCGCGCGCGGACGCCTTGGGAGACGAAACTCGCCTCGCTGATCGCGCTCCTGCGCGAAGGAAATTCGAAGATCAGCTGGGTCGGGGCGTACCTCGAACGTCCGGCCGGATCGGGAGTCCTTTGGGTCGACGCTTACCAGGGGAAGGTGGCCTGCCTCGAGATTCCCGCCGGCAAAGGCGTCTGCGGCACCGCCTTCGCTCGCGGCGAAGTCCTCACGGTACCCGACGTCCACGCCTTCCCGGGGCACATCGCATGCGACGCCGAAGCGCGCTCGGAGATCGTACTCCCGCTTCACCGGAACGGCTCGCTCGTCGGGGTCCTCGACCTCGACAGCCACGAACCCGCCGCGTTCGACGCGAACGACGCCGCGGGCATCGGCGCGCTGCTCGCGATACTGAATTCCTAGGCGCGTTCCCGTCCGAGCAGGAGACCGCCGAAGACGAGGGCCGGCACCCAAGCGAAGTAGTAGCGCGGCTCGAGTTCGGCGTTCAGCAAGAAGAGCGGGAAATTCGGCGTTCGTCGGCTCCACCAAACCCAAACCACCGTCGAGTACCAGAACGCGACGACCGCCGCGAACCACACGATCGTACGGGACGTGACCCGGAAGCGACGGAGGGAGCCGAGCGCGTGAATTTGGAGCGGCACCCCGAACCGAAAGAGCGCGACGGCCGAGGCCGCGAAGGGAACCGCCACCGCGGCCTCGCGCGGAAGGACGAACGGCGACGCGAACGCGAGGACCGCGAGGCCGCCGACGAGACCGAGGGCGCGGCTTCCGGATGAAGTCTGCATACGGCCAGTATCCGCGATTCGGCCGCCGGTGGAAACCGCGGGAAACGCCAAAAACCCGACGCTCACCCGACGGGCGGGTTCCGCCGATACGTCGGTATGGCCGGCCGTTCGTCCGCATTCGAGCTCACCCTCCAGCACCTCCGCGACACCGTCCGCGAAACCTCGCGGAGTCTCGGGAAGGACGTTCGCCTTCACGTCGAGGGCGCCGCGCACGAGTGGAACGACGAAGACCTTTCGCGCCTCCGCGAAGCGCTCGCGCATGCCGTCCGAAACGCGATCGACCACGGGATCGAATCGCCGAAAGTTCGCTCAAAATCCGGGAAAAACCCGGTCGGACGCATCGACCTCCGTTTCGCCTCCGAGGAAAACGCGACCGTGGTGACCGTCGAGGACGACGGCGCCGGCGTCGATCTCGACGCCGTTTCGAGGAAAGCCGCCCGACTCGGCCTCGTCGTCTCGACCGAAGCGCTCGCCGCGCGGGAATCGCTCGCACTGCTCTTCGAACCCGGCTTCTCGACGAAGAAGACCGTGACCGAGATTTCCGGCCGCGGCATCGGCCTCGATCTCGTCCAGTCCGTCGCGATTTCGTTCGGCGGCGCCGTCGAAATCGACACCGCGCACGGTAAAGGCACGAAGCTCGTCCTTCGCTTGCCGCGGAAAAAGCCGGCAAAAGCCGCCTGATTCGCGGTATCCCGCGCGCGTAAAACGAAGCCCGCCACTCGTCAAAGCGATGACTCCCGTCCGCGCGAACGCGCCTGAGGTTGGGCTTGGAACGGCCCGATTTTCTTGAAAAAATAGGCCTCGATGCGCGTCCGGTCGCTCCGTCTCCTCACCACGTTCCTCGCCCTTCTTCTCGGGATCGGAATTCCGTCCGCGCGCGCGACCTCGCTCGGAAAATCCGCCGCACGTTCGACGTCCGCGTGCGCGATCGCGGCGAAATTCCGGGAGACGAAGGCCGTCGACGGGAAAGTGTTTTGGGTCTTCGATCCGTTGCCTTCGGCTCGTCCCTCCGCCGGATGCGCCGGACTCGCGCGCGCGTTCGAGGTCTACGTTCCTTCGGGCGCCTACTCGCGCGCCGAAAACGCCTACGTTTATCCGATTTCGATCGTCGCGCCGAATCCGGGAGAAGAGGTCGCGCTTCGCCTCGAATCCGTGCGCTTCAAATCCGGGGAAACCCGATGGCTCGTCGCCGGCGACGGCGACGCGTTTCGGGTGATCCGCTGATGGGACTCGGCCGACGCGCACCCCGGAAGTTCATCGCCTCGCCGAAACTCGCGGCCGCGCTTCTGGCGGTGCTCGTCTCCGCCGCGCCGGCGCACGCCTTCATCTATCTGAAAGGTTCGAGCTACCAGAAAGGCGAACGTCCGGTCTCGGACGGACCGATCTGGCCCGCGCGCACGCTCACGTTTTACGTGAACACCGACGTCGCGGTCATGGGCGGATCCGTTTCTCCGACGGTGACCGGCACGGAACTCCTCTCGGCCGCCCAGGAATCCGTGAACGCGTGGATGGCCGCTTGCCGAGCGGACCTGCGGGTCGAGGTGAAGGGCACCACGAACTCGACCTATAGCGTGAACGACGGGACGAACGTCATTCAGTGGGATAACCGCACGACCGGAGAAGGAAACTATTACGGGACTTCGACTTCGACGCTCGCGGCGGCGACGACCGTCCTTCACGGCACGGAATTCACCGACTGCGACATCGTCCTGAACGGAAACTCGACGACGGCGATGAAGTTCACGCCGGCGATGGGCGAAGCGGACCTTCGTTCGGTCCTCACCCACGAGATCGGCCACTGTCTCGGGCTCGACCACCCGATCGAGCCGCCCGACTACACTTCGACCGATCCGTTCATCACCGGCGCGACGATGGTCCAAACCGCCGCTACCGGTCTCGATCCGAGCGATGCCGGCCGCCGCGATATCGCCCAAGACGACCGCGACGGCATCGAATGCCTCTACGAACGCGGAAAGCCGTTCCGGACCGGACTTCACTGCGGAAGCTACACGGGAACGAACGGCCAGGGCGCGCTCACCGGCACCGTCGTCGGCGGACCGACCGTCGTCGATACCGGTTGCGGCGGAGACGCCCAAGGACGGAACGCGAATCCGGCCACGGACGACGGCGACGGATGCGTGACTTCGGCGATCGCCGGCACGACGACCGGTCGCGCATCGCCGCGCTCCCCCTGGCGCTCGCTCGGCGGAAGTTTCGGATTCCTCCTCGCGATCGCGGGACTCCTCGCCTTCCGCGTTTACCGCCGGAGGTCGCTTCGTCGCATCGCGGTCCTAATCGCGCTCGGTCTCGCCGTCGGGGCGGCTTCACCGGGGACGGCGCGGGCGTTCGACCTCGAACTCGATGCGGGCTCGCATTGGATTCGGCCTTCGACCTGGGACGCGTTCGCGGGCATGGACCCGGGCGCGACGGCTTGGGACCGGGCGCCGAATTCCCCGAGCCTCGGCGCCGTCACGGAGCTCCGAGCGACGGGCTACAGCGAATTCACGAAATGGGGTAAGTGGGGCGGCACGCTCGCGATCACCCTCCCGACCGTCCTCGACTCGAACGCGAAGGCGACCGGCGCCTCCGAACAATCGAAGCACACGACGCTCGCGGGCTTTCGTCTCGGGCCGGACGTCCGCTGGTATCCCGTCGGCGCGAGCGGCGGGGCCCGGTGGTTCGTCGGCGGACGATTCGGTATCGGGCTTCTCTTCGGGTCCCAGTCGTTCGTCTCGGACTCGACTTCGGGAAGCGTCTCGTATCGGGCTTGGTCGACCGAGTTCTCGCTCAGCACCGGCGCCGAGGTTCCGCTCGGACCGCTCGCCCTCGTCGTCGAAGGCGGTTATTCGCGTCTCCGCTCCTCGTATTTCGCCTCGACCGGAAACTCCGGCGCGGCCTACTCCGATTTTCCCTCCGGCACGCGCCTCGCGACGAACACGAGCACCGCCTCGGCCGAGGACGTCCGCTTCGACGGCTCCGGGTTCTTCGCGGCCGCGGGTCTCCAAATGACGTTCGGCGCCGGCGAGCCCGCCACGCGCGAAGCCGCGCCGAAATATGACGACTACGAACCCTCGGCGACTCGCCCGATGCCGGCCGCGGAACCGACTCCGGCACCGACCCCCGAAAAGGCCCCGGACGCGACGCCTTCGCCGACCCCGAGTCCGATCCCGGCGCCGTCGGTCGTACCGACGACCGTGCCGACTCCGACCGCGATTCCGACGCCGGCCGCCTCGCCGCTCGCCGATCCCCTCGAGGAAGAACGGAAGTTCCAGGAATCCCGCCATCCGAAACCGCACGCGCCGAACGAGATCGATCCGATCCCGGGCATGGACGGCGCGAAATCGCCGGAAACGCCCGCGAATCCGGAGCGCTTCGACGAACCGGACGCGGTACCGGATGGCCGAAACTTCGAGCCGCATGAAAGAAAGGAGGCACCGTGACGCCCGCCTTCGCAGTCTGGATCCTCTGCTTTCTCTACGGGACCTTCTTTCTCGGAAGTTTTCCGCTGCCGCCGGTTCCCGGGCGCCCGTTCGCGGAAGAAAATCTGGGCATCTCGCGTTTCGCTTTCTTCAATCCGATCAGCCGCGAACTCGCGTCGCTCGGACAGCACACTTCCATCGTGATCGCGCTCCTCGCCTTGTTCGCGATCTTCGGGATCTGGCTCCTGACCCAGCACTCGAAATTCGTCGCCTTCAAGCATTCGGGATTCCCGATCTTTCGCTTCCTGATCATCCTCTCCACCGCGTTCGTGGCCGCGGACTACGCGCGCGAGTTCGCCGTTCCCGGACCGATGGCCTACGCCCGCGCGCGGGCGGACTGGATCACGAACGGGGGTAAACTCGGATACCCGCGATGGCCGACCGTCGTCCTGAAGAACGCGATCATCGCCCAGATCCCCGACGACCTCGATACGGCGATCGATGGGGTCGAAGCCCCGCCGTTCGGAAAAATCCCGGCTTTTCCCGATCTTCCGAAGGAATGCCGGGCGACTCTGCGCGAGCTTTTCATCCAAAACCCCCTCCCGCGCGAGCCGGGAATCGCGGCGGTGAACTATCCCCCGGCCTGCCGAATCCTGAAAGAGATCGTCGCCCGCCTCGGGAAGTACGATCCGACGAACGTCCAGGAATGCTGGTACGGTCCGGCGGTTAAACTCCTGCACGCGCTCGATCGCCAAAAGGCGAGTTGCGCCCTGAACACGCTCGAGGGCGAGAACTCCCCGAAAGCGATTTGCCCGAGGTTTTACGACGAATTCGGGACGCGTTCCTTCGCGTTCTGCCCGCCTACGATCTGAAAACCCGAACGATCACGAAATCCGTTTCAGCTTCACGTGCGGCTGGCACGGGTCGAAGTCGTCGGCGAGGTGGAGGTCGGTTTCCCGCTCCTTGTACTTCTCGTGCATATGGATGTCGAAGCGGTCGAAAATCGACGGGTCGATCTTTTTCGCGCGCGAACGTTTCATGAGCGCGAGGGCCTCCTCGACGGAAAGGGCCTCCGCGTACGAGCGTTTCGTCGTGATGGCGTCGAAGAAGTCGGCGATCGAGGTCACCCGGGCGAGGAGTTGGATCTCGTCGCCCTTGAGGCGGTTCGGGTAGCCGGTGCCGTCGTAGTTCTCGTGATGCTGGTAGACGACGTCGCGGATCAGTCCGACGTCGGCGCCTTTCGGACCGGTCACTCCGCGCTGGGTGAGGAACTCTTTCCCGTAGGTCGGATGCCGTTGGATCTCGAGAAATTCCTCGTCGGTGAGCCGACCGACCTTGTTCAGGATCTTGTTCGGGATCTTGATCTTGCCGATGTCGTGCATGAAACCGCCCATGCCGGCGTTGATGATCTTGTCCTCAGGCGCGTCCGGGTCGAGGAGCTTGTAGATCAGGATGCAATACATCGAGACGTTGATCGAATGGTCGTAGGTGTAGAAGTCGTGGAAGCTCAGGTTCCCGATGAGTTCGTGGAGCTGGTTCAGTTCGTAGTTTTTCAGGAGCTCGACGAAACCTTCGACGGTCTGGCGGCATCCGTCGAGCGTCTGGTTGATGATGTCGACCGAGATCTCGTCGGTCTTCACGTTGAAGATCGATTCGAGGTGATGGAGGGCCGAGGTCTTGAGGATATTGACCTTCTCTTCTTCGGTTTTCCCGAAGTATTGGCAGATCGCGCGTAGGTACGCGCCGCGCTCGAGTTCGGAAATGTAGACTTGCTGGTACTTCGCCTTCATGGCGACGAAATCGGGTTTCGTGAGCGTATCTCCGAGCGGGAAAACCTTCACGAAATGGTCACGACCCTCGACGGCGGAGGAATTGATGTAGAGGTTGTAAGGGATCGGATGGTTCAGCACGAGAAGATCCGGATCCGGAACGAAGAAGACGCCAGTCGCCATTCCCCTAGGATAAAACGAGCGCGAATCGGCGTCTAAGGTTGGAATATTGACGACGCCCGGGTGGCGCCCTCCAGCGACTGCGTCTCCTCCGGCCGAGGCCCGAGCTCAGGTTTTTGACGCCCGACGGGACTCCGGAGTGTCCCCGCGGACGCCGCGCATGAAGATCCCGATCAGGAAGTCGTAGACCCAAACCGGCATGAGCCGGAGGATCAGGATCGCGAAGTTGTATTGCCAAGGGGCGACGATCACCCGTTTTCCGGCGAGCACTCCTCGCGCGAAGATCCGGCCCGCCTTCGCGGCGTCCATGATGAACGGCATATTTCCGTTATTCCGCTTCACGAGGGCGGTCCGGATATACCCGGGCGCGATCGTGACGACCCGCACGCCGTATCGGGCGACGTCGACCCGAAGGCTTTCGAGGTAGGTCGAGAGCGCCGCCTTCGAGGTCGAGTAGGCGCCCGAGTCCGGGAGTCCCCGGTAGGAAGCGATGCTCGAAACGCCCGCGATCGTGCCCGACTTCCGGGTCACCATCCGAGGCTTCATCCACTCGGCGGCGTTCAGCGCGGCCATCAAGTTCACGTCGAGGCATTCCTTCACCCCGGCCCACGAGTCCGACCAGGGCGTCGTGCGCGCGGCGATGCCCGCGTTCAGGATCAAATGCGTGATCCCTCCGAATCTCGTTTCGAATCGCTCAAGCGCCGCCCTTTGGGCATCGAAGTCCGTGACGTCGACCGGTTCGACGAGGACCTCGGGCGATCCCGCCCGGCGGAGTTCCGAGGCCAACGCCTCGAGCATCTCTTTCCGGCGGGCGACGAGCCCGAGCCGGGCGCCTTGGCGCGCGAATTCGACCGCCATCGCCTTACCGATGCCGTCGCTCGCGCCCGTGATCACGATCGCCGGGGTCCGAGAGGAAGTTTCCATGTCAGTTATACTGAGTCAGATCGCGCAGGAAGAAGAGCGGAATCTTCGCGTCGAACGTGGTTCCGTCGTCCCGGACCATCCGGTAGGTGCCGCGCATGCTTCCGGTCGGCGTCGAAAGCGGGCAATAGCTCGAATAGGTGAACGAACCTCCGGGGATGAGGTGCGGCTGCTCCCCGACCACCCCTTCGCCGTCGACTTCGCGCTCGGCGCCGTCGCCGTCCCGGATCACCCAGTGGCGCGAGACGAGGCGCGCGGGTTGGCGGCTCTCGTTCGAGATCGTCACTTCGTAGGCGAACACGAAGAGTCCCTGGGTCGGATCGGAATGTTCTCGCAGATAGGACGGGTTCACCTCGACGAGGATGCCGTCCGTCGATTCGCGGTACATATTCTATCCCTATCCGAGGCGTGCTACCTTCGGAAGTATGAATTTGCTCATGCTGCGTGACTTCGCCCGCGACCAGCGGACCTGGGGAGATTTCCCGGCGAGAATCCGCGCTCACGCGCCGCGCATGCAGCTTCATTATCTCGATTTACCCGGCGTCGGGACCGAATACCTTCGTCCTTCGCCGAGCTCGGTCACGGCGATCCGCATCGAGCTCGCCCAGCGTTTCCACGGCCTCGTCGAACGGGGGAAACTTCCCGAGGGCCCCTGGTCGATCCTCGCGGTGAGTTTCGGAGGCATGGTCGCCCTCGATTGGATCTTCGCGGAGCCCGAACTCTTTAACCGCGCGGTTCTCGTGAACAGTTCGAGCGCGGACGTCGCCTCTCCGCTCGAACGCTTCGACTTACGCTTCTTGCCGGGGGCGCTCATGACTTTCCTCCGAAACCGTCCGGAGGACTTCGAGCGATTTTTCTTCCGCGCTTCCTCGAACCGGTTCGCCCGGAAGAAATCCGAAAGGGATCCGCAGGTCCAAGCCTTCTATGAGGACCTCGTCCGCCTCCGTCGCGAGCGCCCGGTTCGCCGGCGCACGTTGCTGAATCAGTTCCTCGCCGCCGCCCGGTTCTCGCTCCCCGCCGGCCGCCCGCGGACGAAGGTCGTCCTCGTCTCCGGCGAAGGCGACCGCGTGGTCAGCCCGAAGTGCTCGCTCCGGCTCGCCGAGCGTCTCGGCGCGCCCCGACTCGTGCATCCGTGGGCCGGCCACGACATCCCGACCGACGATCCCGAATGGCTCGCGCGGGAAGTCTCCGACTGGATGGAGCGACCGGCATGAAACCGAGCGACTACGTCACCGGCGATCCGTCGACCGTTCGGCACGATTTCGTCGACCTCGCCGACCTTCCTTTCGGACTCGATATCCGTTACGCGCGCGAAGACAATTTCCTCGGGCGGCCCGTTTATCCCGCGGAAAAGGCGTTCCTCCAAAAGCCCGCCGCCGACGCCCTCCTCCGCGCCCACCGGCGCCTCGAGGCCCAAGGATACGGAATCCTCGTCTTCGACGGCTACCGTCCGTGGTCGGTGACGAAGCTCTTTTACGACGAAGCCGACGATCACCAGAAGGAGTTCCTCGCGAACCCCGAACGCGGCTCGGTCCACAACCGCGGCTGCGCGATCGATTGCTCGCTCTACCGGTTGAAGGACGGCCGCGAGGTTCGGATGACCTCCGAATTCGACGAGATGAACGAGAGCGCGTGGTCGGACTACAAGGGCGGCACCCCCGAAGAGCGGAAACACCGCGACCTCCTGATCGGCGCGATGCACGCCGAAGGCTATAAGGTCCTCAAACGCGAATGGTGGCATTTCAACCACCCGTCCGCGGGCGACTACCCCGTCTACGACTGGTCGTTCGAAGCGATCTCGAAAGCGCTCGGAGGCTAGAGCCGCTCCGCGCGATCGCGCCCTACTGCGCGGCCGAGATCGGTACCGTGAAGACCGCGCTGCAGGTCCCGCGCTCGGGATGACAATAGTGCTCGATGCAGTCGTCGTCGGTCACGCAGGGTTGCTGATAACCGCGTTTTCCGAGGCAGACTTCGACGGTTTCCACCCGGAACTCGACGCCTTCGCCGTCGCCCGGAGATCCGTTCGACGCGGGTTTTCGCGCCTCGAGCTTCTTTCGGCAGCGATCGCCGATCTTCGCCGCTCGCTCCGGAAACGACGCGCGAATCTCGGAAAGCGAAGTCGCTCCGAAGAAATACGCGTCGAGCAGCGGTTCGCCGCCCGCGGTGCTCGCGCAAGCGAGCTTGCCGAAAACGGCCCGACCGGTCGCGCACTCGACCCGATCCTCCGCCCGAAGGGAGGAAGCGATCGCGAGGCACGCTAAGAGTGCGGTGAGGACGTAAGCGAATTTCATTTCAGCCTGTCGGGGAATGCGCAAATCCCCTACCTTCGTCATCGGGCGAAAGAAAAGAAGCCTTAAAGGGCTTCAGAATCGTCCAAACTTTAGACGATGAAAAGGACTGAAAGTAGGCCTCGTCATCCGTGAGAACGGGCGCGGAGAACGGGCCCGAGGCCGTCCTCCGCGCCATTCTTTTCGTCGACGACCGCCCTCGTTTACTTCCGGGCGAGCCGACGCGTGCTGATTTCGACTGCGAACTCGGGCTCCGGAGTGGATCCCCAGGAGCTCGCCGACTTCGGCAACCGGTTCCGGAAGGCCGAGGCGTCGACGTAGAACTGGAGCTCCCCGCCCCCGCGCGCGACGTCCGAACCGATCGTGAGGTGGCGTCCGACGGGTTCCCATGCTCCGCTGCCGATCCGGAAATAGAGGTCTCCGTCGCCCCGCGGCCAGCTCGCGTCGATCGGGATCGCTTTCCCGCGGACCTTCACCGTGTACTCGGCGTTGATCGTGTACTGGTTCCCCGGGACGATCTGGATGCCCGCGGTGAACGGCGCGGCCGCCGCGGCCGTCGAACCGACCTTGATCGTCTTCTTCGAGACGAGGGCCGATTCGACCGGGTTCTCGGCGGGCGCCTTCAACGTGAGCGCGCCGAAGATCACCGACGTGTTCACGGCATCCTTGAGTCCGACCTGCTTCACGCTCGCCTGACGATCGCTGTTCATCGTCGACTGTTTGAACCGGTATTTCGCCTTCAGCTTCACCTTCGGAAGCAGGCTACCGTTCCCGTTCGCATCCGGGTCGAGGCAGTCGTCCTGGTTCTTGCAGACGTCTCCGTTATCGTCGTCGTTCCCGCTTACGCCGCGGCCGCCGCCGTAACCGCCGTATCCGTCGTCGGTTTGGAAACAGAAGTCCATCGTCTGCCGAAGGAGATCCGTCATATCCGGATTATCGCCCTTCGAGACGATGTCGATGCCGTTCAGATTCGCCTGCACGGCTTTCTTGAACGCGGCTTCGACTTCGGCTCCGAGGTGGACGGACTTTCCGATATCGACGCCCGCGCCCACGCCGCCCGAGTTCGTCATCGCGCGGTACATGTCCTTACAACTCACGCCGATCTGGTAGTACTTGTCCTTCGTCACGCCGTCGTAGGAGAACGTGTACGCGACCGAAACGCCGTAATCGTCCTGGATCAACGAATCGAAGAGTTCGGCTTCGTCCTTGTCGAGCGAGAAGCGGACGAGCCGCGGGACGTTCAGGTACTCGATGCTCGTCACGCTCTCGGACGTCGTCTTGTACGAGAAATCCGGCAGCGAGACGCCGATGCTCTTCGCGACGATCGGCTTCAGCTGCGAGTCCATCCGGATACCCGGGATATTCTCGGTGATCAGCTCCCGCATGTCGTTCGGGAAATACGGGATGATCCGCGTGATGTATTCGGTCTTCCCGTCGGCGAGTTGGTGCGGGCGAAGCACCGTCTTTCCGGCGGAAGTTTCGAAACGGATCTTCGGAACGAACCAGTAGACGTCGGAATCGAGCTCGTCGGCATAGACGGTGATCCCGTACTCCTGGCTGCTCCAGGCTTGACGGTCGGACGGAACGGCGAACGCAGAACCGAGGGAGAGTGCTTGAGCGACAACCACGACGCCTAAAGCACTCACCCGGGAACGAGTGAGAATCGCTTTCATTTTGTGCCCCCCCAAATGGGCAGGATTCGAGTAGCAGTCTCGAAATAAATCGACAAGGCACGCAGCGGCACGATCGCTTCAAAAGGAAGCCTAAAACGGCTGCAATTCGCACGGTTTCCGTCCAGTATCGAAAACGAGGCGGAAATCGCCTAAAAATCGAGCCATCCGGCAAAAAATGGAAAGGGCCGACACTCATTCGAGCGGCGGCCCTTTCGCTTTTACCGAGGTCCCTTCCCTGACGAAGGGGCCGCGGTCTATTTTAGGAAACGGTTAGATCGTTTCGCGGATCACTTTACCGAAATCCGGCGGCCCGTGACTTGGACCGAGAATTCCGGGGCGATTCCGTCGATCGTGAACACCGGCCCGGAGAGGAAGCCTCCCTTACGGAGCTTTTCCGGGATGTGGTTAAAGATCGCCGAACGATCCAGGTAGAACTGGAGCTCGCCGCCGCCGCGGGTGACGTCGGACGTGATGATCGCGCGAGCGTTCACCGGCGTCCAATCGCCGCTACCGAGACGATAATAGAGATCGCCGTCCGGCTTATCCCAAGCCGCGTCCCAGGCGTAGGCCTTGTTCGAACCCCAACCGGAGTACGCGGACGTGGACTTGAAGACGAAAGCCGCGTTGATCGAGTACTGTTCGCCTTGATTGATGCGGATACCGGTCGAAAGCGGAGTCGACGCCGGGTTCTTCACCGTGACGGTGAAGTTCTTGTCGGCGAGCGGGGTGACTTGCACCTTCTCGATCGACTTGGCGTTCGCGGTGAAGATGTCGACGACGGTCTTCGTCGCGGTCGCATCCTTCCACGAGATCTGCTTCACGACGGCCTGATTGTTCTTCGTGAGCGCGGTGCTCTTGAACTTGAACCCGGCCTTCAACGTCGCCGACGGAAGGAGTCCGCCGCCCGACGTGTTCGTGTTGTCGGTATCGGTGTTGTCGTCGCCACGGCTCGGGAACGGATCATCCGGGCAGTTGCGGTCTTTTTTCGGGTCGCAATCTTCGCCGACGAGCTTCTTGTCGAGCGAGAGGTTGTTCAGGAACTTCGTGAACTGGGCCCGCTCGGCCGCCGCGAGCGCGGCGTTCGACGTTCCGCTCCGATTCACCATGCCGACCGAGGCGAGCTGGTTCTTCGGAGAGAAGTTATCGTCGATCACGTCGCCCCGGCCGGTGTTCGAACCGGTGCGAGTCGGGAAATCCGTATCCGGATCCGTCGTGCCGTCGTCGGTTCGGCGGGTCGGGTAACGGTCGTCGTTATAGTAGTCGTCGTAGTATCCGCCGTATCCGTCGACCGGATCGAAGCAGAGGTTCATCACCCGACGAATCATTTCCTGCATGCCGGCGATATCGCCCTTCGAGGAGATGTTCACGCCGTTCGTCTTGTTTTGGACGCTGTTCAGGAACGCGGATTCGATGTCCGCGCCGAGGTAGGCCTTCACGCCCTTCACTTTCGCGCTGCCGCCGAGGCTGAGCGACTTCTTGTTCGCGAGCTCGCGGTCCATTTCCTTACAGTTGACGTCGATGTTGAGCATCTTGTCGTTCATCACGCTGTCGTACGTGACGGAGAACTCGACCGGCACGCCGTTCGGTTCGCTGTAAAGTTCGTCGAATTCCTTCGCTTCCGCCGCGTCGAGCGAGAAGCGCACGAGGCGAGGAACGTCGAGGTAATCGTAGTTCGTCACGCTCGGGGACATGAACTTGTAATTGAAGTCCGGAAGGGCGACGCCGATGGAGCGGGCGACGACCGGCTTCAGCTGGGACTGCTGACGGATGTTCGAGATGTTTTGCGCGACTTCTTCGCGGAGATCCGCGGAGAAGTACGGGATGATCCGCGTGGTGTACTGGATCTTCCCGTCGGCGCCGGTGGCGCGCTTCAGGAGCGTTTTGCCCGCGGACGCTTCGAAACTGATCTTCGGCACGAACCAGTAGATGTTCGAGTCGACGGAGTCGCGATAGACGGTGATTTTCTGTTCGAGGTTGCTCCAGGCTTCCTGATCGGTCGGAACCGCGAAAGCAGCGCTCACAACAAGCGACTGAGCGATAACCACTGCGCCGGCATTCAGGCTGAGACGAGTGAGAGTTTTCAACATGGACGAGCCCCCCCTTTGAGGCGCGATTCATGTACCAATGCGTCATCCCGGTGGCAAGCCCCCCTCATGCTTTTATTAAAGCTAAGGATTCGGATTGCTTAGGAAAATGCGCGGTGCGTCATCTTTTCGGCGCGGCAATGAATCCCAAACCCGGGTTGGAGCGGACCTCCCCTGCCCCCCTCTATATTGGCGCCCGCGCCCCCTTACAGATCTCTTACACCGGTCACGGCGCCCCGCCGCTTATCCTTTTCCTAAGGGGAGAATCCTATGCGCCAGAACCTGACCAAGTCCTTCCGGATCCTGTGGGCCGTCGCCGAGCCGCTGCTCGCCTTCGCCCTCCTCGGTTTCCTGGTCACCGTCGCCTTCGGCTCGGGCGGCCTCTTCCCGAACGCGCTCGCGACCGGCGCCTGGTGGAAGATCGCGATCTACCTCGCGCTCATGACCCACGTGACGATCACCGCGATGAGTCTCTCCTTCCATCGGCAGTACACGCACCAGGGCGTCGTCTTCTCGAAATGGGTCGACCGGCCGATGCAAGCATGGCTCGCGCTCACGACCGGAATGTCGAAACGCGACTGGGTTTCCGTGCACATCTACCACCACGCTCATTCCGACCAGGATCTCGATCCGCACAGCCCGAAGCACAAAGGCCTCGCGCGCATCTTCTTCCTCGGCGTTTACGATTACGTCGTCGCGAAGAGCTGGCCCGACGTCGTGAAACTCCGGAAAAAGATCCCGGAAGACCGTTACGAGAAGGTCCTGAACGACAACCCGGTCATCGGACCGATCTTCACGGCTTCGGCCCTCACCATCGCGTTCGGCCCGGTTTGGGGCGGATTCCTCTCGGTGATGACCTTCGCGATTTCCCCGCTTTTCGCGGTCGGCGGCGTGAACGCGCTCGCGCACGCGATCGGTTACCGGAATTATCAGACGACGGACGAGAGCCGGAACATCGGCTTCCTCTTCCCGCTGAACTGGATGATCTGCGGCGAACTCGACCACAACAACCACCACGCCCACCCGCGCTCGTGCTCATTCCGTCACCGCTGGTACGAATTCGACATCGGTTACTTCTATATCCGCGCGCTATCGGCGGTGGGCCTCGCGCAGATCAAGACCGCGCACTCGCTCAAGAAGGCCGCGGCTAAGTCGGCGTCGCCGGATCGCAGTCCCCACAATGATTCGTCAGCTCCGACCCCTCCGGCTCGACCTGAATCGTTGTATGCGTGATCGAAAATCGTTCCTCGAGGACGTGCGCGGCCGCGGTTAAGAGGTTATGCAGGAGTTCTCCCTGATCGCCCTGCGCGGTACCGACGAGGTGCACGCTGAGCGCCACGCTTCCGCTCGATAACGTCCAGACGTGCAGGTCGTGGATCCCGCGCACGCCTTCGAGCGCGACCAGGGCCTGTTCGATTTCCTCCAGGCGCAAGTGCGCGGGCGAACGCTCGAGCAGGATCCCCACCGCCTCGCGCACGAGACTCCACGAACTCCACAGCATGAGCAGCGCGAGCGCGACGGTGATGATCGGATCGGCGAGCTGCCAGCCCGTCAAACTGATGACGGCCCCGGCGATCATCGCCCCCACCGAACCGAGCGAATCGGTGATCACGTGGAGGTAGGCCGACTTCACGTTCAGGTTCTCCTTCGCGGAGCGATGAAGGAAAAAGAGCGACGCGAGGTTCGAGATCAATCCGATCGTCGCGATCCAGAACACGATCCCGCCTTTCACGTCGGGGGGCGCCCGGAAGCGGTCGATCGATTCGAAAATGAGGAAGCCGGAAATCAGCCAAACCAGAAGGCCGTTCAGGAGCGCGCCGAGGATCTCAACCCGTTGATATCCGTAGGTATACCCGCGGGGCGCGCGACGCTTCGAGGCCCACGCGGCGAAGAGACTCAGCGCGAGCGCGCCGCCGTCCAGCAGCATATGGATGCCGTCGGAAACGAGGGCGAGGGAGTTCGCCAAGTAACCACCGACGAGTTCGATCCCCATGAACCCGACCGTCACGACGAAAGCGCGTTTCAAGGCCGTCGCCGAAGCGTCTTCCGAGGGCGCCCTATCCGCGCCGTAACCGTGGTCGTGCCCATGGTCGTGATCGTGGCCGTCGGAATGGTGATGGTGGTGTCCGAACCCCATAGACTCATCGTAAGCGGAAATTTTTAAAAACCCCCGGAAAAATCGCAAAAGTCAGGGGTGACACAGTTGCCGCCGCTTTCGGGATTCCGATACACTCGTGAGAGGACGACGGGGGCTCGCGAGAATTCATGGCGAAGCATGCATTAAAACGGGAAGAACGAGACGCCGCTAAAAACGGCGAAACGAAAGCCGCGGTAAAGGCGGTGTCGAACGAATACGGTTCGCGAATCTCTCCCCGAAAAAACCCCGAACGTCGGGCCTCCGACCGCGGCCACGCCGGCCAGCTCCTCTGGAGCTTCGCGGTCGCGATTTGCCTCATCCTCGCCGCCCTCCTCCAGTGGACGGCCCCGAAGAACGCCCTCATGGAGCAGGATCGGGCTCCGGCCCAGATCCGTTTCGAGACGACGGCGAACTCCTCCTTAAACGGTTCTTGAGCTCGTCAGACTGTGCTAGACCCGATCGGGCATGGCAATCGCGTACTGGCTGCTGAAGACCGAACCCGAAACCTATAGCTTCGCCCGGCTCGAAAAGGATCGCCGCACGAACTGGAACGACGTCCGCAATTTCCAGGCGCGGAACTTCCTGAAAGCGATCAAGAAGGGCGACTCCGCCGTGATCTATCACTCGGGCGACGACAAGGCCGTCGTCGGCATCGCCGAGTGCGTGCGCGAAGGCTATCCCGACATCGACGCCGACGACGGGAAGGAATGGGTGCAGATCGACATCGCGCCCGTGAAGGCGCTCGCGCACCCGGTCCCCCTCGCGACGATCAAATCGACCGGCGCCCTGAAGGACCTGCCGCTCATTCGACAGTCCCGGCTTTCCGTGATGCCGATCACGAAGGCGCACTTCGAAACGCTCGTCGCGCTTTCGAAGGCGGCGCCGAGCGCGACCCTAGCGAATCCCGCCGCGAAAAAGAGGGCCCGGAAACAATGACGGTCCGCCTCGATCCCCTACCCGCCGGCGTGCGGACGCTCGCGAACTACGCGCCCGACTGGGGGCCGTTCGCGGTGCTGCCGCCGAACGAGCGCCCGAAAGGGCCGCGCGCGATGACCTCCCGCGAGGGAATCGGCGACCGGCTACGGGCCGCGGCTTTCGCCGAAATCCAGGCTTATTACGGATTCCTCTGGGCGGCCGAGAAATTCGACGACGCGCCGGAGGCGCTGCGGGTGAACTGGCGCGGGCTCGCGCTCGCGGAGGAGCGGCACTTGAACTGGCTCTTGAATCGAATGAAAGAGCTCGGGATCGCGGTCGACGAGCGCGGAGTCTCCGACTGGCTTTGGACTTCGCTCGTGAAATGCGCGAACGCCCGCGAATTCGCCGTTTACATCGCGAACTCCGAGGAGCGCGGACGCCTCGCCGGCGCGCGGTTCTGCGAGGCGATGATGGCCGTCGACCCGACGACGGCGAAAATCTTCGGGAAGATCGCCGAGGAAGAAGTCGAGCACATCCGCCTCGCGACGAAATTCTACCCCGACGCCGCGGTCGTCTCGCCCGTTTTATGAACGTCGTTTACCGGGAGATCGATCCGGACCACGGGGACGAGGCGTACCAGTTCAACCTCTTCCACGAGTACGCGTTCTTCGATCCGGAGGGCACCCTGCCGCCGGACACGCCGGAGGGCCGCGCGGAGAAAACGCGCAACATCGTCGAGACGATCCGGAAAGGCGAAGGGAAATACTTCTGCCTCGCGGCCTTCGTCGACGGAAAGATGGTCGGCTCGCATTTCCTCGCGCGGAAAGAGGTCGACCGTCGGCCGGCTTGTCACGTCCACGGCCTTTTCGTGCTTCCGGAATTCCGCCACCGCGGGATCGCGCGCGAACTGAAGGCGCGCGGAGAACTCTGGGCGAAATCGAAGGGGTGCGCGTTCATGGACACGACGGTCGACGTGCGGAACGCGCCGATGCTCGCGATGAACGAACGACTCGGCTACGCGGTCGCGCGCGTGAACCTGCGAAAACTCCTCTGAATCAGCGTCCGCTGCTGCCGAACCCCTTCGTCCCGCGACGGGTCTCGTCGAGTTCGGCCGATTCGACGACCGCCGGCGTGAGGCATGGGAGAATCAGGAGCTGGGCGATGCGCTCGCCGCGCTCGAAACGCACTTCCTCGGTGGTGATGTTCCGGAAGACGATATGGATTTCGCCGCGATAGCCGGCGTCGATCACGCCGCCCGAGGTCTTCACGCCCCGCTTCGCCATCGAAGAACGGTCCGCGACGAGACCGACGGTGCCTGCCGGAAGCGCGAGCGCGATGCCGGTGCGCGCGACGAGGCCGCCACCCGGGGCGATCGATCCGTTTTCGAAAGCGTAGAGGTCGAGACCGGCGTCGTCCGGATGCGCTCGCGTCGGCAGGATCGCTTCGGGGGTCATCTTTTTCACGAAAATCTGGTCGGCACTCGATTTCATGGATAAATTCATAGCACCTTTATGACCGGGACCCGACCAATGAGCAAACCCCTTTACCGCCCGAAAGCGATTCTCTTCGACCACGACGGCGTGCTCGTCACGAGCGAACAGCTGCATTTTCTCGCGTGGCAGCAACTCCTGAAGGATATGGGCCTGCCTTGGAACGAGATCCGTTTCGACGGGATGGTCGGGCGACCCGCACCGGTGATCCTGCGGACGCTCCTCGATCAATTCAAACCCGGGTGGTCGGAAGCCGATCACGACGTCGACGCGCTCGCGCTGAAGAAGAACGACTACTACCTTCAGTACGCCCAAACCCAGCTCGGCCTTTATCCGGGCGTCCGCGAGGGGCTCGAATGGACCCGTGCGGAAGGCGTCCTCTGCGGAGTCGTCTCGAATGCGAAACGCCGGGAACTCCTCGCCTCGCTCACGATGCTCAAAATCGAGCCCTATTTCAAAGTCGTCCTCTCGCGCGACGACGTCGTGAAACCGAAACCCGATCCGGGCCCTTTCGAATTCGCCGCCCTCTCTCTCGGCGTGAAACCCTCCGAATGCGTCGCGATCGACGATTCGCCCACCGGGCTCGAAGGCGCGCTCCTCGCCGGCTGCACGACGGTCAGCGTGACGACGAATTACGATCGGTCGGCACTCGAGCTTCCGATTCCCGGCCGCCCCGATCTCCGTCCGGTATGGGTCGGGGAGACGATGGAAGCGTTCTTCGAGTGGATCCGCACCCTGCCTCCGCGCTGACCCAGACAAAGAGAAACTAACTGTTTAATGTAAAAAGGTTTTTTAAGTCCCTTTTTTGCTAACTCGCGTAAAAACCCTTTACCAGTCTATTTTAGTCAATTACTATATTTATTAAGGGTTCTTCACTTTGTAAGGACCCTTCGCCCGGGTAAATGCCCTACGTTCGAATTTAGACGAGCTGGAGTACGTAAGTTGAATTCGTCTACCGCCCCTCGCTTCGGAAAATTTTTCGCGTGCGCGCGCGCCCTCGTCGGGATCGCGTCGGCGGTCGCGCTTTCCTCGTGCGGTACCCAGATCAACACCCTCTCCAAGGTCGGCAAGGCCGGTTTCGGCGCCGCCGGCGTTCCTCCCGGCATCACTTCGCTCACCATCACCGATTCGACGCCGACGAATCACCGCCCGCTCGCCCTGCATTGGGGGCTCGCCGTCGGCGACGTCTCCGAGTACTGCCTCCTTGAAAACTCGACCGACGTGAACGCCTGCATCTGGCACTCGGGCGCGCTTCCGACGACTTATCTCGACTCCGCCTCCGACGGCCCGTTCGTCCTGAGCGCTTACGTGAAGAATACGTACGGCATCTCCGACCGCGTCGACTCGAACTCCGTCGACATCGACCACACGCCGCCGGTCATAGCGTCGGCCGCGGTGACGAACGCCTCCCCCTCGCACGACCCGAACTTCGCGCTTTCTTACGGCGCGGTTACCGGCACCTACGCGAGTTACTGCATCAACGAAAACAACTCCGCCGTCGTCGGCTGCTCCTGGATCGCGGGCGCCCTGCCGAGCTCGAAGCTCATGATCGGCGCCGACGGATCGAAGGTGCTTACGGTTTGGCTCCGCGACGCCGCGGGAAACGTTTCGGCGCCGGTCGACACCGCTCCCGTCGTCCTCGATACCGCGGCTCCGACCCTCTCGATCGCCTCGCCGGCGCCCGGTTCGACGATGAACGGTGCGAACGCGTCGGCGTTCGTCGTGAGCGGCGGATGTTCCGAGAACGGACGCGGCGTCGCGATCACCGGCGACGCTTCGGCGATCGTCACCTGCACGGGCGGCGCGTGGACCGCGACGCTCGACTTCAGCGCCGCTCCCCAGGGCGCGATCTCGATCTCCGTCGACCACGCCGACGCGGCGGGGAATTCGGCGCCCACCGTCTCGCGCTCCTTCACGAAAGATACGGTCGCCCCGACGGTGGCGATCACTTCGCCGGCCGCCGGAACGACGATCAACGCCGGAAATCAGGCGAGCTTCGCCGTCTCGGGCACCTGCTCGGAAAACGGCCGAAACGTCGTCCTCTCCGGCGCCGCCTCCGGAACGGTGACTTGCTCCGGCGGGACTTGGTCGGCGAACTTGAATTTCTCCGCGGCCGCCGACGGGTCGGTCACTCTCTACGCGGACCACTCCGACGCCGCCGGGAACAACGCCGCCCAAGCCTCGCGTACCTTCAACAAGGACGCCACGCCGCCGACCGTCGCGATCACTTCGCCCGCCGCCGGCGCCTACGTGAACAACGCGAACAAGACCGCCTTCGCCGTCTCGGGCACCTGCTCCGAAAACGGCCAGAACGTCGTCCTCTCCGGCGCGGGTTCCGCGACCGTCGCTTGCGTGGGCGGTACGTGGTCGACGAACCTCGACGTCTCGGGCGCCGCCGACGGCACGATCACCGTCTACGCCGACCACGCGGACGCCTCGGGGAACCCGGCTACCCAGGCTTCGCGCGCCTTCAATAAAGATACGGTGAATCCGTCGGTCACGATCAGCTCGCCGGTCGCGGGCACGCTGATCGGCTCCGCGACCCAAGCGAGTTTCGCGATCTCCGGGAGCTGCTCCGAAAACGGCCGGTCGGTTTCGCTCTCGGGTTCGGCGACGGGCTCGGCGACCTGCACGGCCGGGGCTTGGTCGACGACGCTCGACTTCACCGCCGCCGCCGACGGTCCCGTCACCGTCTACGCCGACCTCGGGGACGTCGCCGGAAACTCGGCGGCCCAAGCCTCCCGCGCCTTCGTGAAAGACGCCACCGCTCCGATCGTCACGATCAATTCGCCGGGCGCCGGCTCCTACGTGAATCTCGCGAACCAGGCCGCTTTCGTCCTTTCGGGAACCTGCTCCGAGGACGGCCAGAACGTCGTCATCGGCGGCGCCGCTTCCGCGACCGTCGTCTGCTCGAGCGGCTCTTGGACGAAGACGTTCGACCTAACGGCGGCGGCCCAAGGCGCGGTCGCCTTCACGGCCGACCATAGCGACGCGGCCGGAAACGCCGCGACCCAGGCCTCCCGCGCCTTCGTGAAGGACACCGTCGTCCCGACGGTCACCGTCGTGAATCCGGCGGCCGGCACCCTCGTCAGCGGTGCGAACGTCACGTCGTTCGCCGTTTCGGGCGCTTGCTCGGAGAACGGATTGAACGTCGCCATCTCCGGTTCCGCCACCGCGACGGTCGCGTGCAGCGGCGGCGCATGGACGGCGAATCTCGACTTTTCCGCCGCGGCCGACGGCCCGGTTTCGATCACCGTGAACCACTCCGACGCCGCCGGAAACGCGGCCTCGCCGGACACGCGTTCCTTCCAGAAGGACGCCACCCCGGCCGCCGTCGCGTTCACCCTCCCGGCCGCCGGCGCCTACGTGAATCTCGCGAATCGGGCGAGTTTCGCGGTCTCCGGTACCTGCTCGGATAGCGGCCAGAACGTCGTCCTCTCGGGTGCGGCGTCGGCGACGGTGACCTGCACGGCGGGCGGATGGTCGGCGAACTTGAACCTGACCGCCGCGGCCGACGGCGCGATCACGCTTTATGCGGATCACTCCGACGCCGGAGGGAACGCCGCGCCCCAGGCCTCGCGTTCCTTCACGAAAGATACCGTCGCTCCGTCGCTGCTGATCACCTCGCCGGTCGCCGGTTCGTCGATCTACACCGTGAACATGACGACGTTCGCGGTTTCGGGCAGCTGCTCGGAAAACGGCCAGACGATCACCTTCTCGGGCGGCGCGACGGGGACGACGACTTGCTCGGGCGGCAGCTGGTCGGCGAACCTCGACTTCTCCGGCGCGTCCGACGGCGCGGTCACGCTCTACGCCGATATGGCGGACGCGGCCGGAAACCCGGCGACCCAGGCTTCGCGCTCCTTCAATAAAGACACCGGCGTTCCGACGCTCACGATCGATTCGCCCGTGGCGGGTTCTTACGTGAATCTCGCGAACCAAACCTCCTTCACCGTTTCGGGGACGTGCTCGGAAAACGGTCAGAACGTCGTGCTCACCGGCAGCGTCTCGGCTTCCGTCGCTTGCTCGGGCGGCGCCTGGTCGAAGGCGTTCGACTACTCCGGAGTCGCGGACGGCGCGATCTCCGTCACCGCGAACCATTCCGATACCGCCGGCAACGCCGCGAATCCCCAAACGCGGGCGTTTGCGAAGGACACCGTCAACCCCGTCGTGAGCGAGGGCAACCCCGCCGCCGGAACGGTGATCGCGGGCGGTTCGACGTATAACATCACCTGGACGGCGACCGACACGAACGCCGTCGCTTCGATCTCCCTCTATTATTCGACGAACAGCGGTTCGAACTGGACCCAGTTCCAATCCGGGCTCCCCAATTCCGGGACTTTCGCTTGGACCGTCCCGAGTCTCGACAACACGACGATGCGGATTCGCGTACGGGTCTACGACGTCGCCGGCAACACCGACTACGATTCGAACAACGATTTCACCATCGACTCGACCGCGCCGTCGATCACGATCAACTCGCCGGCGGTGAACTCCTACGTGAATAACGCCTCGAAGACTTCCTTCACGATCGGCGGGACCTGCTCCGAAAACGGCCAAACCGTCACGATTTCCGGAGCCGGCTCAGGAACCACGACCTGTACTGCGGGGAACTGGTCGAAAGCGGTCGACGTCTCCGGAGCCGCCGACGGCTCGATCACCCTCTACGCCGATCTCGCGGACGCGGCCGGGAACGCCGCTCCCCAAGCCTCGCGCACTTTCATCAAGGACGTCGTCGCGCCGACGGCGCCGAACGCGATCGCCCTCGTCACGCCGGCGACCTCGCCAGGCACGAACGCCACGCCGACGATTCGAATCGGGGGTCTCGTCTCGGGCGATACGATCAAACTCTTCTCCGACGCCTGCACGACCCAGGTCGCGAGCGGAACCGCGGCCGGCGTGAACTTGAACCTCGTTTCTAGTTCTCTCGCCGACGGATCTTACACGTTCTACGCGAACTCGACCGATGCGGCCGGAAATATCTCGAGCTGCTCTACGGCTACGGTGGCTTACGTACTCGATACCACCGCTCCCTCGGTCGCGATCACGGCTCCCGCGGCGAACAGCTATATCAACCTCGCCAACTTCTCTTCGTTCTCCGTGTCCGGCACGTGCTCCGAGCCGGGCCGAACGGTCTCCGTATCCGCCGCCGCCGGAGCCGTCACCGCGGCACCCGTATGTGCGGGCGGGAACACGTGGGCTACGTCGCTCGCTTTCGCCAATGAAATCCAATCGAGCTGGACTCCGCAGTATTCGAGCATCGTCGCCTATTGGAAGCTGAACGGAACCGGATCCGTGAGTAACGGCGCGAGCGTACCCGCCCAAATCGGTCCGAACGGGAGCGCCGTCGGATCGGCGATGACCTACGGGTCCGCTCGCCTCGGTAACGGCCTGGTGATGGACGGCTACGTATCTCAGAACTACGTCGACGTCGGTACTCCCGCGGCTCTCACCGGACTCACGCGCGTGACCGTGGCGGCTTGGGTCAAGCACGATAATGATCCCGACTACGCGGACGTGGCGGGCAAAGAGGGATCGTTCAAGCTGAATTTGAACGCCCATAAATATAGCTTCCACATCAGCACGAACGGGACCAATTGGGACTGCCACGCCGACGGCGGAACGGTTACCACGCCCGGCGTTTGGTACCACGTCGTCGGCACCTACGACGGCACGGACGCCAAACTCTACTTGAACGGAGTCCCGGAGGCGACTTGCGCGTTTTCCGGAAATCTCGCGGCGAACTCCCGGCACTTCGCGATCGGCGCGTTCGACGACGGCGGCTCGTTCGGTGACTTCTGGCCGGGATCCCTCGACGAAGTCGCCGTGTGGAATCGGGCGTTAACGGCCGGAGAAGTCTCTACGCTTTATGCTTCGCAGTCCGGCGCCGTCGTTTCGGACGGGACGATCAGCGTACTCGCCGACCACTCGGACGCGGCCGGGAACGCCGCGCCCCAGGACTCGCGGACGTTCAATAAAGACACGGTCGCTCCTTCCGCCGCCACCGCTCTCGGCTGGAGCGCCACGTCCCCCTCGGGCACGACCGCGCTCACCGCGAGTTGGACGAAGTCGGCGGCGGGCGACCTCGCGAACCAAAAGATCCAGTTCTATTCCGACGCCGGCTGCGCTACGCCTTCCGGCGGACTCGTCGATCTGACCTCCGCCTCGGCCCAAACCGCTTCGTTCACGGCTCCGTCGGACGGGACTTACGCCTATATTCTGACCTCCTTCGACGCGGCCGGAAATTCGACGGCCGCAGCCTGCTCGACGCCCATGGTGGTCGATACCGCTCCGCCTTCCGTCGCGATCACGTCCCCGGCGGCGAATAGTTACCTCACTCGATCGAACATCGCGTCTTTCGCCGTCGGAGGCACTTGCTCCGAAAACGGTTTCCCCGTCGTCGCTTCCGGCGCCGGGGGACTCGCTCTCGGCACCGCGACCTGCGCGGCCGGTAACTGGTCGACGAACCTGAACTTCAATCCGGAATTCGACTCCGTCACCGCGCCGAAGTGGTCGAATATGATCGCCTACTGGAAGCTGAATAACGCGTGGACCGACTCGAAAAACACCTACAATGGCTCCTCCGTGAACGGAGCGACCTTCACGACGAATTCCCGGATCGGATCGCATGCGGCCTCCTTCGACGGAGTCGACGATTACGCCGACTTCGGCTCGATCGCCGCGATGAATTTCGGTACGGGGTCGTTCACGATTTCGACTTGGATCAAGACGGACAGTTCGGCGCAGCTCGGATCGATCTTTAACGTGCGCGGCGCCTCGATTCTCAGTCTCTCGACCTCGCAAGGCGATTCGTTCAACCCGACCTCCGGAAAGAAAATCACCTTCCTGGCCTATAAGGACGGCTCCCACTACCGCGGCGGCTACGCGACGGCCGACGTGATCGACGGAAACTGGCATCACGTCGTATGGGTCGCGAACGCGACCGCGAATACGAACGCGATCTATATCGACGGCGCCTCGGTCGCCGTCACGATGGATAACGTCGCCGGTACCTGGCCTAACCTCTCGGGCACGAACTACACTTCGCTCGGTCGGGACTACGACTACGGATTCAACTTCCGCGGTTCGATCGACGAGACGATGGTTTGGAACGCGGCCCTTTCCGCTCACGACGTCGCGAACCTCTACTCGCGCCGCGGATACGAGTACGGGTCCGGATCTCCGGACTTCGCGAATCTCCGGGGCCAATGGAAACTGAACGCGCCGGTCGCCTCGATTCCGAATGACGCGATCGTCCCGGCGACTTTCGGCCAGAACGCGGTCGCGAAGAACGCGAACGGCACCGGCATGGCTTACGTCGCGAGTCCGATCGGTACCGCGCTTTCGCTCGACGGTGTCGACGACCACCTCGAGATCAACGGTCATAACTATAATTTCGGCACCGGCGCTTTCACGATCAGCCTCTGGTTCAACAAGATCTCGAGCGTTTCTCGAGGTGATCTCTTCACTTGGAAAGACGCGAGCCACGATACCGGCATCTTCATGGACGGGAACATCCTCACCGTGTTCGTAGCCGGCGGAGGGGCTATTACCGGCGCCGCCCTTTCGACCGGCGAATGGCACCACGTGATCTACACGCGAGACGGTAGTTCGAACGTAGCGGTTTACGTCGACGGCGCGAGTTATGCGTCCACCACGAGCTCTGCCGATATTTCCGGCTACAGCAACGTTCCGATTTGGATCGGCTCGAACCACGACGTGTTCAACGCGGTAGAATCTCCGTTCGACGGCGCGATCGACGACGTCGTCATCACGAACACGGTCGCGAGCCTCGCCGACGCCCAAGCGATCTACGCGGGGGCGGCCCTGAACGAAGGAAATTTCACCGTCCTCGCCGACCATGCGGATGCCGCCGGAAATCGCGCGCCGACCGACTCGCGCACGTTCGTGCGAGACTACGTCGCGCCGACCGTCGCGATCACTTCCCCGGCCGCCGGCAGCTACGTGACGAACGCGACGAAATCGGCTTTCGTCATCTCGGGCACGTGCTCCGCCGATACCGCGAGCCTCGCGCTCTCGGGAACCGGCTACGCCGGTTCGAATCCGACGTGTTCGAGCGGTTCGTGGACCGCGACGATGGACGTTTCCGGCGCACCGGACGGCGCGGTATCGTACACGATCGTCGCGACGGACGCCGGCGGGAACTCGACGAGCGACGTGCGCGCCTTCGTGAAGGACGTCGGCGTGCCGACCGTCGCGATTACATTGCCGTCGGCGGGTTCTTGGGTGAACAACGCCGCGAAGGCCGCGTTCACGGTCAGCGGCACCTGCTCGGAGAACGGTCTGAACGTCGTGCTTTCCGGCGCGGGTTCGGGCACCGTCGCCTGCTCGGGCGGCACGTGGTCGAAAGCCCTCGACGTTTCGGCGGCGGCGGACGGTTCGATCACGATCACGGCGAACCACTCGGACGCCGCCGGAAATGCCGCCACCGCGGACTCCCGGAACTTCAACAAAGACGTCGTCTCCCCGACCGTGGCCATCCTCACTCCGAACGGCGGTGAAACGCTTCGGGGCGGCGCGACCTATAACATCACTTGGAACGCGAGCGACGCGAACGGAGTCGTGAATGTCGGTCTCCGCTATTCGACCGACGGCTTCTCGACTTTCACCGCGATCGCTTCCGGCCTCTCGAACACCGGAACTTACGCTTGGACCGTACCCTCGATCAATAGCGCGACCGTTCTGGTCAAAGCGATCGGCGTTAACGATCCCGCCGGCAACGGCTCCATGGACGGCTCGGACTCCGTGTTCACGATCGATTCGACCGCCCCGGCCGCGGCCACGTCGCTCGGATGGAGCTCTTCGAACCCGCATACTTCGACGTCGGTGACGGCGAGCTGGACGAAGTCGGTCTCGGCCGACCTCGCGAATCAGAACATCCAGTTCTACGCCGACGGCACCTGCACGACGGCGAGCGGAAGCGCGATCGCGGTCTCGCCGGGCACCGGCCAAGCGTACGCGTGGACGGCCCCGGGCGACGGCACCTTCACGTACAAGATCTCGAGCCTCGACGCCGCCGGAAACGCCATGAATTCCGGTTGTTCCTCGGCGATGGTCGTCGATTCCACTCCGCCGAACGCGGCGACCGGGATCGGATGGGTCGAGACTTCGCCGCGGATCGGGACTGCGCTGAACGCCGCGTGGACGAAGTCGAACTCGGCCGACCTCGCGAACCAAACGCTCCAGTTCTACTCCGACTCGACCTGCACGACGACCAGCGGATCTTCGATCGATCTGAGTTCGGCGTCGCTCCAAACGAAGGCTTGGACCGCACCAGGAAGCGGTTACTACACTTATAAAGTCACGAGCATCGATAATGCGGGACTTTCGACGGTCAGCGCCTGTTCGGCCGCGATGCGCGTCCAATTCCCGACGTTTACCGACAACTTCGACGATAACCAAATCAACGCCGGCGTTTGGGACGTGTGCAGCGTCTCGGGCATGAAACCGACCGCCTCTTGCACTTCGAACATCACGATCTCCGAGACCGGCGGAAAAGCGCGGATCACGATGCCGACTGCGGCGCAAGGCGGATGGGTTTGGAACGGATTCACGACGATCGGTCGTTACGACCTCACCGACTCCTACGTTCAGGTCGCGATGACGAGCGCGTTCGCCTCCACGACGGGGAATACGGAAGCCTGCCTTTACCTCGACTTCAACGGCGGAAGCTACGTCGGTATCTGCAAGGAAGGCAGCGGCTTCTACATCGAAAGCACCGGGCTCTACCAGTTGATCGGTACCTACAATGCGACCAACCACAAATACTTCCGCTTCCGGCACGACGCTTCGAGCGGCAACATCTATTACGAATACTCGGCGGACGCATTGACCTGGACGGTCGCTTACAGCGGCGCGAAGCCGGGCGGGTACGATTTGACGAACGCTCGCCTCTCCGTGATGGGCCAGCGGAACAATTCGACCGAAGGAGCCGTCCAGACGACGGATTTCGACGACTTCGCGACGAGCGGTCGCAATCTCCAGCCGGCGACCTTCTCGGACGGCTTCACCGACAACACCGTCGGCTCGGACTGGACGACTTGCAGCACTTCCGGCACGTGGGTCGACATGCTTTACAACTGCACCGCCGCGGGCAAAGCGAAAATCACGATCTCGGAATCCGGCGGCCAAGCCGTCGTCAACATGGCCGCCGGGGGAACCGGGGCCTGGGAACACAATGGCTACGCGACTTCCACGATGTTCGACTTCACGGATTCCTACGTCCAAGTCGAAATGCCGAGCGCCCCGCCGAACGGAAACGGCCACTTCGGTGCCGGTCTCCTGATCGATTTCGGTATCAACCTCGGCGACGGGATCTTGTTCTACAAGTTCAACACCGTCGTCTCGTCCGAGTGGGCCCACACGGGAAGTTATAGCAGCAATGCCGACTTCACCTATAACTCGACGAACCACCGTTGGTTGCGGGTTCGCCACGCGAGTTATCCGAATAAAATCTATTTCGAAACTTCCACCGACGGAAGCACCTGGGTCACGCAGTCGAGCTTCACGCCGAACGCGGCGTGGGACTTGAAACAGGCGGTCTTCACGCTCGTCGGCGAATACGATCCGACCGGTCCCGCTTCCGCGACGAACGCGAAGTTCGACAACTTCTCTACGAACGCGGTCCGGTTGGACGACTTCGGAGACGCCACGCGCGGGGGTGGATGGAAGCTCATCTCGGACGCGGGAACCTACCTCCCCGGCGGCGATCCGGATCCGGCGATCACGGTGACCGAGGCTTCGGGCGTCCTTTCGGTCGGCGAACCGGTGAACGAAAGCCGTTTGAACGGATACGAAACGAACCAGGCCCTCGATCTGACCGGCGCGTTTACCTCGGTCAAAATCGACACTTTTCCGGCTTATACCGGTACTCGCTACCGAGAAGCGGGCCTCTGGATCGCGAACAGTTCGGGCGACGGTTGGGAAATGTTCGCGAGCGGCACCTACTCGCTCCACATGCTCAGTTTCTCGAGCGGCTTCGTCGCGGACGATGTTTCGATCGCCCTCGATACGACGAACCACAAATATATCCGGATCCGGCACGACGTGAACGCGGACACGATGAATTTCGAGACCTCTCCGGATGGAGTCACCTGGACTTCCCGTCGATCGATGGCGCGCGCCTTCCCGATCACGAATATGCACTTCACGATTTATGGCTACGGTGCGAACGGTGCCGACGGCCCCTCGGGCAGCCCGACGTGTAAGCTCGACAATTTCGCGACGAACGCTCGAAATATTGTCCCTTAATTTTAAAGAGTTAAAGAGCCGGCTTTCGGCTTGCGCCCCTTTAACGCCTCGCATATAAGCTCCCTACTCTTGAAGGGAGCCCCCATGAAATACGCCCTCGTCGCCGTTTTCGCGCTCGCCGCGTCTTCGTCTTTCGCCGCCGAACCGAAGAAATTCGACTACGACTCGCTCGACCTCGTCACCGCCGCTACCGAATGCGCGCAAGATTTCGCGCAGATGTCGAAGGAAGCCGCCGGCCCGAACCCGGGACTGAAGGAAGCGACCCTCGTCGAAGGCGGCCATCACGAGTTCGACCAAACCTTCCGGCTTAAATTCGGCTACGCGCACCCGATGATCGGCGTGCGGAAAACCCGCCAACTCGTCGTCGAGCGCCGCTTCGTCCCGACGAACTGCCCGAAGGGCGTGATGGATTGCGGCGGCGGTACTTTCACGACGACCTGCAAGACCTCGCAGATCGACGAACGGAGCTAAGTGAAACCCGCGTCCTCGGTCCGCATCGACAACGCCACGGTCACCCGTGAAGCGCGCCGGAAGTTCCTTCCGGTGTCGCCCGAGGACGTGCGCGACCGCGGATGGGACGGGATCGACGTCCTGCTCGTGAACGGCGACGCGTACGTCGATCACCCGACGTTCGGCATCTCGCTGCTCGGCCGTTGGCTCGAACGGCGCGGACTCCGCGTCGCGATCCTCTCACAGCCGAAATGGGATTCCCCGGCCGAATTCAAACGCTTCGGCCGTCCTCGCCTCTTCGTCGGCGTTTCGTCGGGCACCGTCGACTCGATGATCAATAACTACACCGCGAACAAGAAACCGCGTTCGGACGACCAGTATTCCGAGGGCGGCGTCGGCGGAAAGCGTCCCGATTACGCCTCGAGCGTCTATGCGCGGCTCGCGAAAGAAGCCTGGCCGGAAACGCCGGTGATCGTCGGCGGCGTCGAGGCCTCGCTCCGTCGGCTCGCCCACTACGACTACTGGCAGAACCGCGTGCGTCCTTCGATCCTCTCCGACTTGAAAGCCGAACTCCTCGTCTTCGGGATGGGCGAACGCACGGTCGACGCGCTCGTCGAGCAGTTCACCGCCGCCGCGGACGCGGTCGGGGGACCGCTCTCGCTAGCGCAGCCGGAGACCGAAGCGGCACTCGCTTATATGCGCACTCAGCGCGGCGTCGCGTTTCGCACGACGAAGGAGATCGCGCGCACGATCGAGCCGCGATTGACGATTCCTTCCTTCGACGAAGTCGTCGCCGACAAGAAAAAGTTCGCGAAGGCCGCCTACGCGATCGAATACGAAGCCTCGCCTTATAACGGAAAGCGCCTCGTCCAGTACCACGGCGGTTCCGCGGTCGTCGTGAACCCGCCCGCGCTCCCGCTCTCCCAAGCGGAGATGGACTCGATCTATACCCTTCCGTTCGCGAAGGACCAGCACCCGATGTACAAATCGCGCGTGCCGGCCGCCGACATGATCCGCTTCTCCGTCGCGTCGACCCGCGGGTGCTACGGCGGCTGTTCGTTCTGCGCGATCACGCTCCACCAGGGCCGGATCGTCCAATCGCGCTCCGAGGAGTCGATCCTGAACGAACTCGCCGAGCTTCCGAAGGTTCCGGGCTTCAAGGGCACCATCTCCGACATCGGCGGCCCGACGGCGAACATGTACCAAACGCGCTGCAAGTCGACCGAGATTCAGTCGATGTGCCGGAAGCTCTCGTGCGTGCATCCGAAGGTCTGCCCGCAGCTCCAACACGACCATACGCCGCAGGTAAACCTGCTCCGCAAGGCGCGCGCGATCCCGGGCATCAAGAAGATCCACATCGCCTCCGGCCTCCGCTACGACCTCTCGCTCTCCGACAAGAAGGCCGGCCACGAGTACATGAAAGAGCTCATCACCCACCATGTCGGCGGGCACCTGAAGGTCGCTCCCGAGCACATGGACGACGACGTCCTCCACCTGATGAAGAAACCGGGCCTCCGTAACTTCGACGAGTTCGTCTCGTACTTCGACGACGTCTCGAAGGCGGCGGGCAAGGAACAATACCTCGTCCCGTATTTCATCTCCGGCTTCCCGGGTACGACCCACGAAGCGATGGAGAAAGTCCATGGTTACCTCCGCGAGAAGGGATGGAACCTCCAGCAGGTCCAGGCCTTCATCCCGACGCCGATGACGCTCGCGACGGCGATGTACTGGACCGGCATCGACCCGATGACGAAGCGCGAACTCTTCGTCGCGAAGGATCGGAAGGATCGCCAAATCCAAGCCGCGCTTCTCCAGCCGAAGAAAAAAGAAAACGTCGGCGTCGTGCGCCGCTACCTGCGCGCGAAAATCGAAAACGGCAAGGACTTCGGCACGAACGATCCGCGAACGCCGGCGGCGCTCGCGGGCCGGCCGGTGACCGCGAAGCCCGCCCCCGCGAAAGCGCGCTCCGCCCCGCTCACACCCGAGCAGCTGATCGCGCGCCTCCCGGGCCGGAAATCCCCCGTGCGCTCGGTGGTCGACGTTCCGAAGGAAAAACTCGGGCCGAAGCTCCTGCTCGATACGCGCTAGGCTCGGCAAGCCTCGAGCCTTAGGCTCGGCACGCCTCGACCACGCCCGCGAACGGGACTTCCGACTGCGCGTTCTTCTCGAGGTCCTTCACGATGACCTTTCCGGCGGCGTATTCCGTATCGCCGAAGAGCACGGCGAACCGCGCGGAGTGTTTCACGGCTTGCTTGAGTTGCGCGCCGAATCCGCCCACTTCGAGCGGAGTAATCACGCGCAGTCCGGCCGCGCGCAGTTCGCGCGCGATCGATTCCGCGCGACCGCGAAGCTCCGGTTTCGGCAGCGAAACGTAGACGTCGACCGAAGACTCCATCTTCGGCAGCAAGCCGTGGGTCTCGAGGAAATCCCGAAGCGTGACGTCCCCCATCCCGAAGCCGACGCCCGAGAGCTTATCCTTACCGAAGAGGCCGACGAGGTTGTCGTAGCGGCCGCCGCCGAACATCGCCCGGCGATTCTCGGGACTCGTGTCGAACATCTCGAAGACCGTCCCGGTGTAGTAATCGAGTCCGCGCATGATCATCGGATCGAAAACGACCTGCGAGGTCCCGTCGGTCGGATTTCCGCTCACCGTGATGCCCGACTCGGAGAGGAACCCGAAGAGCTTCGTCAGCTCGTCGACGCCCGCGCACGGCATCGCATTCGCGAGATTCGCGAGCGAGGACGCGAAAAACTTCTCGAGTTCCTGCTTCACGGTCGGCGCGACGCCCGCTTCCGCGAGTCCGGCGGCGAACTTTTCCTCGCCGATCTTCGCCCGCGCGTCGATGAGTTTCACCACGCGCAGGGTTTGCTCGGGCGCGAGACCGAGTTTCTTCGCGAAGAACTCGTCCATCAGCCGGCGATTGTTCACGCGGATCGAAACGTGTTTCTCGCCGCCGAACGATTTCATCATGTCGAGCGCGAGCGTGAGGAGTTCGGCGTCCGCGAGGAGCGAATCCCCCCCGAGTACGTCGACGTTCAGCTGCCAATGCTCGCGCAAGCGTCCGCGCTGCGGCCGCTCGTAACGCCAGAGGTTCGGGATCGAGAACCAGCGGACCGGTTTCGGAAGCTCGCTCACCTTGCCCGCAACCATCCGCGCGAGAGTCGGCGTCATCTCGGGCCGCACGGCCATCTTCCGCTCGCCCCGGTCGATCATCCAGTATAGCTGCTGATTCACGATCTCCTCGCCCGACTTCGCGGCGTAGAGTTCGAACGGCTCGAGCATCGGCCCGTCGTATTCCTGGTATCCGAAGCTCCGGCAAGCCTTGCGCATGCGATCGAAGATCCAAGACCGGATCTTCATTTCGTCGGGATAAAAGTCGCGGGTACCCTTATAGGGCTGCGTCGAAAGGAAGGCGCACATGGCGTCACTCTAGCGGAAAGCCGGCGAAAAAACACTCGCGCCGAGGTAGGGTCGGGTCATGAGCCCCGGAAAAAAGGCGTCTCCCAAGCCGAAATTCACCCTCCCCCCCGCGAATCCGCGCGTCGCGGCCATCCAGATGTCCTCCGGCCCGGATATCGACCGGAACCTCGGCCAAGCCCGCGAACTCCTCGACGAGGCGCTTCGTTCGGATCCGAACATCGTCGCGTTCCCCGAGAACATGCTCCTCTTCTCCGACTCGACAGGCGATTACCTGAAACATGCCCAAGCCCCGCGCGGAAACCTCGTCGGCATCCTCCAGGAATGGGCCGCCGAGGCCGACGTCTGGCTCCTCGCCGGCAGCCTTCCTTTCCGCGCGACCGCCGGAAAGGTGTTCAATACCTCGATTCTCTTCTCGCCCGAGGGCGACCTCTTCGCCCGTTACGACAAGATCCACCTCTTCGACGTGAACGTCCCGGGAGACCGCTCCTACAAGGAATCGGACGACGTCGCGCCCGGAAAGAAGGCGGTGACCGCCGTCACGCCGTGGGGAAACCTCGGGCTCTCGATTTGTTACGATGTCCGCTTTCCCGAGCTCTATCGCCGGCACGCGGATGCCGCGGCCCACACCCTCTTCGTCCCGGCCGCTTTCACGGCGGTCACCGGGAAAGCCCACTGGGACGTTCTCACTCGCGCACGCGCGATCGAGAACCAGTGCTTCCTCGTTGCCCCCGGCCAGACCGGAAAGCCGTTTCCGGGCCGCGAGTGCCACGGCCACACCCGAATCGTCGATCCCTGGGGCCGCATCATCGCCGAGCGCCCGGCGGGGATCGGAGTCGTCATCGCCGACCTCGACTACGGATCGCTTTTCGAGATCCGCGCGAAGCTCCCGGCGCTTGCCCATCGCCGATTGAAGTAGGATCATCCGAGCATGACCGCGAAAGTCGACCCGACGAAACCGCTGAACTTCCTCCGCCGCGAACGGGGCCTCTTCGTCTTCGACATGGACTCGACTCTGATCGACGGCGAGGGCGTCGACGAATTCGCCCGCGAACGCGGGATCTACGACGAGGTCGCGAAGATCACCGAGGCGGCGATGCGCGGCGAGATGGACTTCGACGAATCCCTCCGGCGCAGAATCGCGAAGCTGAAGGGCCTCACCCTCGCGGACGTCGACCGCGTCTACGACCGAATCCCGCTCATGGTCGGCGCGCTCGACTTGATCGGCGAATTAAAACTCATGGGGCACGCGATCGGGATCATCTCGGGCGGCTTCGACCTGCTCGCCGAGCGGTACGCGCGGGATATCGGCGGCGCGGACGCCCTCGTGATGAACCAGCTCGAAATGGTCGACGGGGTCGCCACCGGCCATGTCGTCCCGCCGATCGTGAACGCCGAGGAGAAGGCGAAAGCCCTCGTCCTCGTCGCGGCCGAGCTCGAGATCCCGCTTTCCCACACGGTCGCGATCGGCGACGGCGCGAACGACGTCCCGATGCTCTCCCGGGCGGGATTCGGCATCGCTTTCCGAGGAAAACCGAAGCTCCGCGAAGTCGCGAAGGCGTGCATCGACGAAAAGAATCTGAAGAAAGTGCTTGAGCTGCTCTAGCGACTTAGTAACAATCTGAGTCATAGCGAATTCCCACTCTTTCAAGGAGAAGTCCTCATGAACATCGCCCTCTTTACGATGGACGGCATTCTGTTCCTCTTTCGTTGGCTGCACATTTTCTTCGGCGTGACCTGGATCGGCCTCCTCTACTACTTCAACTTCGTCCAAGGCGCGTTCTTCGCCGAAACCGACGCCGCGACGAAGTCGGGCGCGGTCCAAAAACTCGTCCCGCGCGCCCTCTGGTGGTTCCGCTACGCCGCGCTCTTCACGTTCCTCACCGGCGTCTGCCTCATCACGGGCCGCCTGCATATGGGCTTCAACTTCGCGACGTCCTGGGGCGTCTGCATCCTCACCGGGATGACCCTCGGAACGATCATGTTCCTAAACGTCTGGCTGATCATCTGGCCGAACCAGAAGATCGTCATCGCTTCGGCGACGGCGGCGGCCACCGGCGGGAAGGCCCTTCCGGAAGCCGCGGCGGCCGGAGCGAAGGCGGGCCTCGCCTCGCGGACGAACACGCTCTTTTCGATCCCGATGCTCTTCTTCATGGCGGCGTCGAATCACCTCACGATCGTTCCGGACGAGAACTCGAAGTTCGGCCTCTGCGCCGCGATCGTCGGCGCGATCATCGCGGTCCTCACCTTCAACGGCGTGAAGGGGAAGACCGGTCCGATGACGAGCATCAAGGGCGTGATCCACTGCGGATTCGCGCTCGCGGTCGTGCTTTACGCCGTGATCGAAATCACGCTCTAGTCGACGGCTTAAATCGTATTGAAACGGGGACGCGGGAAACCGCGTCTCTTTTTTTTGGTCCCGGATGACTCACCCCGCTCGACTCCCCGGGTAGAACGGCTTGGGAAAGCTAGTCGCCCGAAACTCCAATCGAAACTCCGCCGTCGAAAAACCCCCGGTACCGCGCGTGTCGCTTTCTTCCGATCATGATCACTCACGAAAACCAAACCCCTCAGGAGGGGAATCGAAATGATCTATCGCAAGAAAACCGACTTCGTTCCGTCCCAAATCGAAACCTACGAACAGTGGGTCACTCTCTCCCGCGGCGAAGAGACTCCGTTCGGCCGCTTCCAATTCCTCTATACGGGCCTTCGTTGCCTCACCTGGCTCTTCCGCGAGAACGACGTGCGCGGCGAATACGACGGCGTCTCCGCCTGCGTCGAGTACCTCTACGCGAAGAATCCGCGGACGATGAACGACCTCGTGGACACGAAAGAATTCGCGAACGCGCGCGATTTCATCGTGAAGGAACTCGGCGAAGGCGTGAAATTCCTCGACCGCCGCACGAATACCCAAGTCGAATCCGACGAAATCGCGGCCATTCGCCAGCTGACGTACCTCTACGTTGAGTCGAAGGACTACTCGCCGCACGACCGCGTCTCGGCGATCCTCCGGACCATCCACCAATTCCACGTGAACTTCTGTCACTTCTCGAAAAAGGACTTCGACATCGCCGAAAAGGGCGCGCGCGTCTTCGGGGAGTTCGTCAACGCCTACGGGAACCTGATCCTGCCCGTCCTCAAGACCGAGCGGCGGGGATCGACGAAGAAAGTCGCCTGACCTCCGATTACCGACCGTCGAAAAGCCCGGGGGCCGCACGTCTCCGGGCTTTTCCTTTTTCCTTTCGATCGGCCACCGCTATTGGCCGGCGGACAGGACCGCGGTCTTCGAAAAAAGGCGTTCCGCTTGCTCCTTTTGGTAGCGCAGGCTCTCCTGGTCGACGCCCTGACGCATCTTCGGTCGCGCGATGCGGGAAAAGAAATCGGTGTTCTTCAGGAGGTCGAACTCCATGAGGAGGTCTTGGAGCACGAGGACGCTCTTTCCGTCCTTCGCGCACCGGACTTCGAGCCACTCCCCCCACCCGTCGAAATAGTGGGCGGTGTAAACGTCGCGCGAGATGCGCACGAGGCGATCCTTCGTGACGAGCGTCCGCTCGTCGAAAACCTGGCGGAGCGGACGGTAGTTCCCCTCGCCGAACTTGAGCTTGCGCGCGAAGAACTTCGGCTTTTCCTTCAAGAGCGCGGGCGGGATCTCGTGGCCGTGCTTCGGGAATTCCTTCCAGGGATCGATCGCGTCCTCGGGCAGGTCGTAGCCCTTCCGGCGGAAGGTCTTCGCGTAATCGCGCACGCGATTCTCGACTTGGCGGAGGACTTCCGCGAGACGCTCGGCCTTCGGTTTTGCCGCGATCGCGAGCGATTCGGGTTCGTTGAACTTGATCTTACACGGAAAGCCGTCGCACCCGTCGACCGCGTCCCGATCGTCGGAGAAATCGTCCCACCCCGCGAAGCGCCCCGGCGAATCGAGTTCGAACGCCGGACCGCTCGAGTGGCCGCGCACCCGAGCGAGCGTCGACGCGCAGGTTTCCCCCGCCGGAAGCTCGCGCTTAGACACCCGGATCGACCGGAGCATCGGCCCGTTCGACTGGAAATCGCGCGATCCTTTTTCGGTGAACTTCGGATTCCCGTCCGCCCAAAGCGCCCCCGCTTCCCAAGCGGCGTCGTCGGCGTACGCCGCACCGGCCGCGATCAGAAGGAGGGCAAACCCGAGCCGTCTCATCACTTGAAGGCGAAGAGGAGCTTGATGTCGTCGTCGCTGAAGGTCACGCCGCCGCCGAAGAAGGCCGAGGTCTTTCCGTTGTATTTCCGGAACGATTCGAGTCCGCCCTCGACGAAGAGCGAGCCGAGGAAATCGTTATGGAGGAACGGCTGGGCGATCACCGAAAGGCGATCGTTCAGTCCGACGCCTTGACCGCGGACGTAGATGTCGTTTCGGACGGTGAACATCCGCTCCGAACCGACCGGTCCGAGGTGGAGGCCGATCGAAACCGCGCCGTCGCTGTGAAGCGCGCCGGCCGCGACGTCGAAACGGTTCCAGAACACCTTACCGAACATCCCCGTGAGGAGGAGTCCCCCCTCTTCGATCTGCTCGCTCGAAACCGCCGTGCTCTGGCCGTTCGAAGTCGTCGTCGTGTTCAAGACCGTCCGGCGACCTCGCGGGTCGATCGTGACGCCGATCAGGTAATAGCGGGTCGGGTTCGGGAAGATCTGAAGTTGGAAGTAGCCCCGGCCGCCGTCATAAGCCGGCAGCTGTTCGGCGCCGAGACGGACCATGAAGAGGATATCGGCCGCCTTGTTCAGCAGCTTGTTCAGATTCTTCATCGCCTTGAGCGCTTCGTCGGCGTAGACGGGATCGTTCAGGATCCGGCCGACCGAGCCTTCGCCGCGGTTGATCCGTTCCATTTGGGCCTGCATCGCTTCGAAAGCCTTCTCGAGCTTCTCGAGGGCGCGGCGAGCGGTCGAGTTCAGGCCGCCTTCCGGCGAAAGCGCCTTACCGGCGCTTTGGAGCGTCTTATTGAGTTGTTGGATCGTCTCGCGAAGTTCCTTGGGCTGGAGACCCTCCTTCAGGTTCTTCGTGAGGTCCGTCATCTCGATCATGAGCTTGTTCGATTGCTCGATGAGCTTATCCATGTCGCGGTTACTCGAACCGACCGGGACTTCTTTCGCGTTCGAGACGTCTTCGGCGCGCGCGGACGGTACGAGGAGATCGAGGAAACGGACCATCGAGGTATGGAACGGGTAACCTTCCGAACCCTTTTCGAGTTCGGAGGTGTCCGGCTGGACTTCCTTCTCGATCTCGACCGGCTTCGCTTCGAGGGCCTTTTTCGGATCGAGGTTTTCTTCGCGAGAGAGCTCGTTTCGAAGGAGCGAGTTTCCCTTCTTCGCTCCCTTCGCCACCGAGCCCGGACGGCGATTCTCGTTCGCCGACGTCGTCGAGGCGGAAGTCGTCGCGGACGGCGAGGCCGAAGCCGCCGGAGCCGGCGGAGCGACTTCGTGGTGCTCGCGCGGACCGACGCGGACTTCGCCGACGTAACGGACCGGTTTCAACTCGACGAACTTATCGCCGAGGAACCCTTCGCCGCGGATGTAGGCGCGGGTGTCCGGAAGGATTTCGATCGGCGCGGTGATACAGACGCCGAGCTTCACGCGCGTTTCGGTGAGTTCTACCGAGTGGAGGTAACCGACTTGGAGGCCGAGGGAGCGGATCGGGGACTTCGTCTTCAAACCCGTGGCGTCTTCGACGCTGATGTAGACGGGTTCGCACTTCCGCCACCAGTAGGGTTTGTCGTTCACGAAGACGGTGAACGCGCCGACGAGCGCGAGCCCGAAGAGAGTGAAAAGGCCGACCCGGACGGTCGTGGCTTTGCTGGCTTCCGTAGGATTCATGATTCCACCTTTAACCTGAGGTACCCGAAGGGCAGGAAACTCGTGAGGATGTAGTCGACGAGGAGGATCGCGAGGCAGGAGGCGACCACGGTATTCCGAGTCGCGAGACCCACCGCGCTCGCTCCGCCCTGGGCGCGGTATCCGTTGAAGCAGCCGACCCAAGTCAGGATCATCCCGAAGGCCGCCCCTTTCGTCGTGCAGTGAACGAGGTCGATCGTGTCGACGACCTTCGCGTACTGGGTCCAGTAAATCGTCGAGTCGAGGTCGAGCACGCCGCACGCGACGGCGGCGCCGGCGACGGAGGCGACCGCGGTGAAGAAGATCGCGAGGATCGGGAGCATGATCGTACCCGCGATGATCCGCGGAGTGACGAGGAACTCGATCGGGTCGACGGCCATGACGTCGAGCGCGTCGACTTGTTCGGAAATCCGCATCGAACCGATTTCGGCGGCCATCGCGGCGCCCGCCCGACCGGTGACCATGATCGCGGTCATGACCGGGGCGAGTTCGCGGAAGAGGGCGACGCCGACGGTCCCGCCGAGAAGGGCCTCGGCGTTAAAGAGGCGAAACGCCACGTAAAACTGATACCCGAGCACGGCGCCCATAAACGACGCGGCGACGACGATGATCCCGCCCGAGCTCACCCCGATGGATTCGCACTGTTTCAGGACCAGGCCGCGGCGACGCCACATGCGCGGAAAGGAGGAGAAGGTATCTCCGACAAAAATGCTGAAGTCGCCGGCAAGGACGGCCGCTCGTTCTAAGACACTGGGAAGACGCACGATAAAGTGAAGTATTTCGCAGACCGGGGAGAATAACAAACGCTTCATCTGATTTTTCATCCATTTAACGCGACGCACTCATGATCGACTCTCTGCGAAACTTTTCCCGAACGGAAACTTTCCAAACCCGACTCCGCGGGATAGCAAAGAGACACCGAGCCCCAGTTTTAGGACCCCGACTTCGCCATGCACCGTACGACCCGACTGCTGACTCGACTCGCAGTTCCAATTTTTCTCGCAGCCTCCGTTTTTTCGGTCGGCGGGTTCTACTATTCCGCGAAGCTCTACAAAAACCTCCGCACCGACCTCGAGGAACTTCTGCCGACGAGCGCCCGCTCGGTCCTCGACTTGAACGAAGTCCGTTCCCGGCTCGAGTCGATCGATAACCTTTCCGTCCTCGTTTTCTCGGACGACGCCGCGAACTCTCGGCGGTTCGTCGAGGACCTCGCCGCGAAACTGAACGCCGAGCCGAAGGACGTCATCGCGAGCGTCGAGTACAACATCGCGAAGGAGCTCGATTTCTTCAAAGCCCGGCGCGCGCTCTACATCGACCTGCCGGACTTGAAACGGATCCGCGATTACGTGAGGAACCGGCTCGAGTACGAGAAGATCATCCGGAATCCCCTCACCATCTTCGCGGGCGTAAACGTCGACGAGCCCTCGCTCGACTTCCACGCGATCGAGAAGAAGTACGCCGGCCAAACCTCGAACTACGACAAGTTCCCCGACGGCTACTACGCGACGCCCGACGAGAAGAAGCGCGTGCTCCTCGTCTATAAGCCCTCGAACGGCTCGGGCGACAAACTGAAGAAGGCCGTCGTGAAGGCGATCGCCGAACTCGATCCGAAGAAGAATTACGCGAAGGACCTCGAAATCGAGTACGCGGGCGGCGTCCAAAACACGATCGAGGAACAGGCCGCGCTCGTCGAGGACCTCGAACTCTCGACCGTGCTCGTCGCGATCCTCGTCGCGGCGGCGATGGTCGTCTTCTACCGCGCGGTGCGCGCGTCGACGGCGCTCCTGATCGCGCTCTTTTACGGCACTTTCTGGACGTTCGGCGCGGCGTATTTCGCCGTCGGTTACCTGAACGCGAATTCGGCCTTCCTCGGCTCGATCGTCCTCGGGAACGGGATCAACTTCCCGATCATCCTCCTCGCGCGCTACCTCGAGGAACGCCGTAACCACCTCGACCACGAGACCGCCCTCGACGTTTCGATCACCCACACGGCTTCGGCGACCTGGACGGCGGCGCTCGCGGCCGGCCTCTCCTACGGCTCGCTCGCCCTCACCGGGTTCCGGGGCTTCAAGCAATTCGGCATCATCGGCCTCATCGGGATGGTGCTTTGCTGGATCTCGACTTTCACGGTGATGCCCGCGCTCCTCACGATCTTCGATAGATTCCGCACGCTCGAGCCGAAGCGCGCGAAGCCGAAATCGTGGGTCGCGGGATCGATCGCCCACCTCGTCTCGAAATTCCCGGGCACGATCGCTTGGATCAGCGTCGCCCTCACGCTCTTTTCCGGCGCGATGCTCTTCCGCTATAACTCCTCGATCATCGAGACCGACCTCTCGAAGCTGCGGAACAAATACTCGATCGAGCACGGCTCCGGCTATTACTCGAAGTACGTCGACGAGATCTTCGGGCGCTACCTCTCTCCGATGGTCGCCCTTCCTCACGACCGCGCGCACGCCGCGATCCTGGCCGAGAAGTACAAGGCGAAGATGAAGGCGGACGGGCCGACGAGCCTGATCCATAACGTCTCGATCCTCGACGATTTCGTGCCGAAGGATCAGCCGGAGAAGATCAAGATTCTCCGCGAGATCAGCCGTCTCCTCCCGCCGTCGATCCGCGCGCAGCTCGATCCGAAGGAGGCGAAGCTCGTCTCGGACTTCATCCGACCGGAGACCTTCAAGCCGATCGCGGTCACCGATCTGCCCGCGCTCGTCCTCGGCAAGTTCACCGAAAAGGACGGTTCGATCGGCAAGCTCGTCCTGATCGAGCCGCCGCTGAACACGGTGACGAACGACGGCGATAACCTCATCTCCTTCGTGCACAGCCTGCGCGAGATCGCCGATTCGGTCGCCCCGGGAACGCCGGTCGCGGGCTCGCTGCCGATCTCTTCCGACATGATCGAGTCGATCAACCGCGACGGTCCGCGCGCGACCCTCTTCGCTTTCTCCGCGGTCGTGCTCCTCGTGATCGTGCTCTTCCGCCGTCCGCGCGTCTTCGCGCCGGTGTTGCTCGCGCTCTTCCTCGGCGTGCTCTGGCTCGTCGGCGCGGTGCTCGCTTACTGGTTCAAGATCAACTTCCTGAATTTCATCGCGCTCCCGATCACGTTCGGAATCGGCGTCGATTACGGGGTGAACGTCTTCTCGCGCTACCGCGAGGAGCGCGGCGCGGACATCCTGAAAGTCATCCGCGATACCGGCGGCGCGGTCGTCCTCTGCTCGTTCACGACGACCGTCGGCTACGGATCGCTCCTCATCGCCTCGAACCAGGCCTTCGTGAGCTTCGGCCTGCTCGCCGTGCTCGGCGAGATGACTTGCGTGGCGGCGGCGATGTTCGCCCTGCCCGCGATCCTGATCGTGATGAAAAATCGAAAAGAACGGAAGAATCCCGCATGGAAACCCGAGTTGAGTCCGGACTCGCGCCGGCCCGAAAATACGCTCTGAAGGACGTCCTGATCCCGCCGGTGATCGTCGGCGCGCTCGGATACTTCGTCGACATCTACGACCTCACGCTCTTCTCGATCGTGCGCGTGCCTTCGCTCAAGGGACTCGGCCTCTCGGGTGAGGACGTCCTGAACACGGGCGTGACGCTGATCAACCTCCAGATGTTCGGCATGCTCGTCGGCGGGATCATCTGGGGGATCCTCGGCGACAAGAGGGGCCGCATCTCGGTCCTTTTCGGATCGATCGCGCTCTATTCGGTCGCGAACCTGCTGAACGCGATGGTGACGAACACGACCCAGTACGGGATCCTCCGCTTCCTCGCCGGCGTCGGCCTCGCGGGAGAACTCGGCGCCGCGATCACGCTCGTCGCGGAGTCGCTCCCGCGCGAGATCCGTGGGCTCGGGACGACGGTCGTCGCCTCGATCGGGATCTGCGGCGCGGTCTTCGGCGGATCGATCTCGGAATTCTTCGATTGGCGCGCGTGCTACGCGATCGGCGGAATCCTCGGCGTCGTGCTCCTCGTGCTGCGGATCCGGCTGCGCGAGTCCGGGCTTTTCCACGGCGTCGTTTCGGACACGAAAGTCGTGCGCGGCGACCTCGGCATGCTGCTTCGGAACCGTCATCGCGTCATCCGCTACCTGCTCTGCATCCTCGTCGGCGTGCCGCTTTGGTACGCGGTCGGCATCCTGATGACGTTCGCGCCCGAGCTCGCGGTCTCGCTCGGCGTGAGCGGGCCGGTCACCGGCGCGAAGTCGATCCTCTACGGATACGCGGGCATCGTGCTCGGCGACGTCTTCGCCGGCCTGCTTTCGCAGTTCCTCGGTTCGCGGAAGCGCGCGATCGGGATTTTCCTCGCCGTAACGGCGTTCTTTGTCGCGGTCTACGGACGCTCGGCGGGAGTCTCGCCCGAGGCGTTCTATACGATCTGCTTCCTGCTCGGCTTGGGCACCGGTTACTGGGCGCTCTTCTGCACGGTCGCGGCCGAACAATTCGGGACGAACCTGCGCGCGACGGTGACGATCTCGACGCCGAACTTCGTGCGCGGCGCCGTCGTGCCGCTGACCCTCGGTTTCCGGGCGCTCTCGCCTTCGCTCGGATTGATCCCGGCGGCGATGACGGTCGGAGCGGTTTGCCTCGCGATCGCGTTCTTCGCGCTCTCGCGCCTCGACGAAACCTTCGGCCGCGATTTGAATTACCTCGAAACGGACTGAGAACGGAACCCGACCATGAGCACGCTCCTCGAAATGCCCTCTCGATTCATCGCCCGAGAAAAATCCCGCTGGCCGGCGTGGTGGAACTCGCTTTCTCCGCTCCGGAAGTTCGGACCTTCGGCGTTCGTCCTCGTCTATTGGCTCGCGCTCCACGCGCTCGGCGGACTCCGACCCGATCATTTCCTCATCGGCGCCGTGATCGTCGTGCTCTCCCTCGGCGGCCCGACGGCGGCGGTCGTGCTTCGATTCCTCTTTCCGGTGCTCCTCACGGGGATCGTCTACGATAGCATGCGCTATTACGCGGACTACCTCCGCGGCGAAGTGCACGTCTCGTTCCCCTACGAATTCGACAAGCGTTTCTTCGGCATCGACACGCCGGAAGGACGACTTACCCCGAACGAGTGGTGCCAGAAACACACGCTGCCGATCCTCGACCTGATCACGGGCTTCTTCTACCTTTTCTTCATCGCGATCTACGTCGGAATCTCGGCCTATCACGCGTTCGTACTGCCCTATTTCGCGAAGGACCCCGTCGTGCGCCGGAAGGCGGAGATCCTCGGTCCGTTCGTCACGTGGGCGTTCTTCATGGTGAACATGCTCGGGTATTCGACCTATTATTGGTTCCCGGCGGCGCCGCCCTGGTACGTCGCCGAGTACGGCCTCGGCCCCGCGCGCATGGACACGCCGGCGAGCGCGGCGGGTGCGATCCGATTCGACCAGCTCCTCGGGACGCATTTTTTCACGGGGATGTACGGCCGCGCGGCCGACGTCTTCGGCGCGATTCCCTCGCTCCACGTCGCCTACCCGCTCCTCTCGGTCCTCTTCGCGTTTTCGATCGGATCGCTTCGGACGTTCGCCGTACTCTTCTATCTGATCATGTGTTTCTCGGCGGTGTATCTGAACCACCACTATCTGCTCGATATCCTTTGGGGATCGACTTACGCGGTGATCACTTTCCTCGTTCTGCGAGCGGTCGCGAACCGAAGGGCAAAAAACCGGTAGTCGTTTATAAAAGACTAATGACTCTTTGCGTTATTTTCTGCTAAAGAGTCGCGCGGAACCTCCTTTATGCGTTTTTGGATCGGAGTTTGCGCGTTTTTGTCGCTCATCGCCTCGGCGGCCTTCGCCGACGAAGCGGCGCGCGCGCGTCCGGCCGAGCGCCTCCTTTGGGTACCCCTGAATCGAACGGCGACCTTCGAGGTGATCCGAAACGCCTACCGTGAAGGGAAAACCGACGGCGGCCCGAAACTCACGACCTTGGTCGCCCCGATCGACTGGCGCAAGCCCGAGGATAATCCATTCGCGATCTCGAATTACGATTTCGAATTGGGAGAATCCCGCCCCGACTCCGGCGGCCGCGTCGGCGCGGTTCCCTCCGCGAACCTCGACGGCACGAAATGGTTCGATCGATCCGTGCTCCGGGGACCGGCGCCGCGCTTGTTCCTGATCGGCGGCCACCACGTGATCAGCGAAGGATGGCACAACAACGAGGAAAGCGGATTCCTCTTCATGCCGACGCTGCTCGACACGATCGCGAATTCGAGGGCCGCGCGCGCCGCCTTCGCCTCGATTCGCTTCGCGTTCCTCGGCGGATGCAACACGATGACGAATCTCGAACCGCACGCGGCGGACGGAAGTTACCTGCGCCCCTCGGAAATCGAGCGGATTTACCGTTCCGGAGGAGCGGGCCGGTCCCGGATGATCGGATCCGCGTCGATCGTGAATTCTTTCGAGTTCTACAAAGCTCGGCTCGCGCGCGAATACGGCCCCGAGACGAAGCAATACGAATACACCCGCCGCGCCTCGGCGGAAAAATGCCTCGGCCCGGGACGCTACGAGAACTGCAAGATCACGAATCTCGAACGCATCCTTCCCGAAACGATGCTCTACGACGGGGAACACCTCGCGAACGAGCCGGCGCGCATGAAGCTCCTTTTCCCGAACGCGTACCTGGTCCTCGGTTTCTCCTCGGCGTCGCCGCCGGAAGAGGTCCGCGCGAAAATCTTCGCCGATACGCTGGCCGACACGCGTCGCGAGCTCGAAACGGGCAGGGACGGCGGAGCGCCGGTTCGGATCCTGAATCCGATCCAAACGATCGTCGCCGACGAAACCCCCTCCCTCCTTCGCGAGCGCGTGATCGAAAGCGTGCGCCGGAATTGGACGCGCGAGACGTATCGTCTGAACGGATTCCGCCCGAGCGGATCGATCACACCGGCACTCCCGAAACTCGATCGAAACGGGGTCTTCAATATCCGGGTCTCCGCCGATTCTCCGCTCTATCGGCCCTACGAATCTCGTTAAATATCCGATTTTAATCGATATTTTTCAAAACTCTAATTCCTGACTAATTTGGTCATTTTTTTGTAGAGTGCGGATTCCTTCCATGTTAAAAGTCGCCACCGCTCAACCCCCAACCTTAACCCCGAGGTTCCCCCATGTTGAAGAAGTCCATTTTCGCCCTGCTCTCCCTCACGACCGCCGTCGGCACGCTTTCGCCGACCGTGAACGTTCCGACCGTACACGCCCAAACCGCCGTCCAATCCCGCGCGATCGCGTCGGACCGTGAAATCCTCGACGCCGTTTACGATCTCCTCGCGTCGGTCCAACAAGTTCGCCAGTCGATCCGCATCAGCACCCGCATCGGCGTGAACCAAAAGCTGAACGGCCGCCTTCAGAACTTCGAGAACTCGGTCTCGCACATCCGGAACCTCGTGAATCAAAACGCCTCGAACTATCAGATCCAATCCTCGCTCGAAGACTTGAAGAACAGCCTCCTCACGATGGCGACCGACATCAACCTCACCGTCCTCGCGTTGAATACGCAAAAGGACTGGTACCAAATGGTGATGGATACCGGCGCCCTCATCCAAGCCGCGAACGGTCCGCGCCACAAGGGCGGTAACGGTCCGGTCGTCGTGATCGAGCCGATGCCGAATCACCCGATTCCGGACGGTGGACGCCCGGGCTACGAATTCAGCGGAGCGATCCAAGGGAACCCGGTTCTCTTCACCGGTCGCACGGCCCAAGAGTTCATTTCGAGCTGCTCGGCATACCTTCAGTCGGCTAACCTCTCGTACGTGAACAAAATGTCGAATTCATCCGGCCAATCGATCGCGAGCCTCTCGTTCGGGAACTACCTCTCGTCGACCCAAATGTGCGCGATCGCGCTCCTGAACGCGGACTCCCGCGGGAACCCGCGGCTCGGTAAGACCGAACTCGCCATCAACGACGTGCATTTCGCGATCAGCAATTCGCTCTCCGACGCCGAAGTCGCCGAATTGATCAACGTCGCGAATTTCTCGATCGACTACGCCTCGAAGGTGACCGTCAACGGCCAGGTCTACCCGCTGTCTTTCGGTAACTACTACTCGGCGGCGGCCCAAAAAGCCGTGCTTCGCTACAACATCGCCCACCCGGCTTCGATCACGAAGAAGGGCACCATCCAAGGTCGCCCGTTCGTCTTCACCGGATTCCGCGCCTCGGAAATCCAGTCCCAATGCCTCGACTACTGGCAACAAGTGACTCCGGATTACGTCGCTTCGATTAGCGTGAACGGAAAGACGTTTTCGCTCTCTTACGGGAACTACTATAACGCCGCGAGCGCCTGCATGGCCATCACGGCCGCGCAGTAAGCCTCGCAAAGTCCCTCACACCGCGACGGGCGGTCGGCATTTCGCCGGCCGCCCGTGCGCAACAAAACCCCGAATATTAAAGCCGAGGATCCTATGACCAAACTCGCCGCCCTCATGCCCCTGCTCGCGATCGCGCTCACGACCTCCTCCGTTTTCGCCGCTCCTCCGATCGTCCAGTGCGACGCGATGTATTCGGAAGACGAAGCGGGCGGAGGAAACATGGGTAACGTCGAGCACGCCCAAGCGACGGTCACGACGAAGGGCGAACATACCCCGGTCGGAAAAGCGATCCTCACTACCCGCCTCGAACAAGTCTGCGCTTCCGACGGCGGTCCGTGCTCCGACGGCTATCACCTTTCTACGACGCTCACGATCGGCGACTCGAGCGCCTATACGTCTTCCGACCTCGACTCGAATACGCCGAAATACACGCGCCAGCACCTTTCGCTGGACGCCGCCGGCAAGCACGTGTTCGTGAACTGCGACGTGATGTAATGACGTCGTGAACGGACCTTCGATCCGCAAGCGTCGAGGCCGGCCCTAGACCATCAGTTTCGAGAGGACCGGTCCGAGCCGATCCGCGACTCCGCGCGGGAGCTTCTTCCAGAGCTCGACGCCGAACTGGACGGATTTCGCGCCGGCATCGAGCCGGATCTTCTCGCCCGACTCGGAATAAACGTACGAAACCACGGGATAGGTGGCCGCGCCCCAGCTCTCTTTGAACTGCAAAGTGGAGGCGCCTCGGATCGAAGTTCCGAAATCGAGCCAGGCGTTGCCGCGCCGATTCGCATCGCGGATGATTTCCCAATAAAGCAGGTTATTCGGCCGCAGCGGGAAGAATTTCGAGCGCGAGCTGACGAACGGGACGTAAACGACCCCTTTGTGACGAAGGACCATCGCGCCCGACACCACTTCGGCCTTACCGCTCCCGTCGGCGCCCGCTTCGCCCGACTTGAGTTCGAGGATCAGCGTGTCCGCCTCGACTTCGGCTTTCCCGTCGGCGAATTCGCGCATGATCTCCTGCATGAACGCGTAACCGTAAATCGGGGAACCCTTGCGGTGCATGTTGTCCGCGAGGACGTCGTAGAATTCCTTGAGCTCGCGTTCGTCGATTCCGGCGCCGCCCGCTCCCGAAGCGCTCGCCCAGCGGATTCCGAGCTCGCTCTTCTCCGCCTTCCGCACTTTCGTGCGCATCGGTCCGGGGAGCGACTTCCAAAGTTCTTCCGCCGTCCCCCCGACCGCCATGAACGCCGTCACCCAGATGTCCTGGCGATCGTAGCTCGGGTGGGTGAAATCGTTCTTCCCTTTCGGACCTTCGAGGGCCTTCAAGTGGAGGTATTTCGCCTTCCGCCCGCGCGCGTAATCCTTCGCGGCGTCGAGCACCTCGCGAAGGGCTTCGCGGTCGCCCAGAATCGGCCCGTAAGCGCCGAAAATTCCGCTCGTCACGTACCAGCTGCCCGGACGCTTCGCGAAGAAGAGCGTCGTTCCGCCGCGAATCTGGCCGCTCGGGCCGCGCGAAACCGCGATCGTGTTCTCGATGCCGTAGACCTTCTTCGCGATCCGGTTCCACGCGCTCAGGTGGAAGACCGTCGAAAGGGGATGCGCGTTCACGAACGCGTCCCATTCCGCGTACTGCCCGGGTTTCAGGAATTCGGCGCTCACGGATTCGCTCCTTTCGGCTCCGCCATCCGGCGGAGGGCGCGCGAAAAGCCGAATCGGCCGCTCTGCGCACTGAAGAAAATCGCCCCGGCGGTCACCCCCGGAACGAGCAATACGAGATGGTAGATGAGCGCGAACGCGACCGCCCGATCGGGGGCGACGCCGAACGCGGTCAGCGCGTAAGTCGCGGCGACCTCGAACGCGCCCGCGTTCGCCGGGATCGGAACGACCATCGATAGATTGAATGCGGTCAATACGGCGAAAGCCTGGGCGAAATTCAGAGAGATCCCGAACGCCCCGGCGATGAAGACGATCAGCAGCGTCTCCCAGCACCACGAAAGCGGCGAAAGCCAGAGCTGCTTCAAACAAAGACGGCCGAGTTGCGGTTGATCGAGGCCCTCCCGGAAACGGCCGAGGACGGAGTCGCCCGACTTGCCCCGCGAAAGGAAAAAGAGCAGCGAGCCGACGACGAGGATGATCGCCCCCATCACCGTCATCGCCTTCAGCACCCACTCCGGCATCGGCGCGACGAAATAAGCGATCCCGAACGTGAGAATCCACCCGATCTTGTCGAACCAGAGGTCGGTGATTCCCGTGGCGAGCACCTTCGAACGCGGGATCTCGGTCACCGCCGAGACGAACTCGATGCGAACGAGGTCGCCGAGGCGCGCGGGCAAGAGCGAGTTCGCCGCGTAACCGACGAGCTTCGACTGGAACACGGTCCAAAACCGGACCGGGTGGATTCCCTCGAGGATCGCGCGCCACCGAACGGCCTGGGAGGCCGAGAGCACGAATCCGCCGAGCGCTCCGAAGAAGATCCGGGTCGGATCGGCGAGTTTCGCGTTCGCGACGATGCCGGACCAAGCGACACCCGTCGCGCGGATCGCGAAGGTCGCGATCCCCACGCCGATCGCCAGCCCGACGATCGTTTTCGCGAAGTTCTTCCCCAGAGAGGCGGTTTCGCCTTTACCGGCCGTCGAATCGGCCATCAGGTCGTCGGCGTTTCGCCGCCGGAAGCCGGGGCCGAGCCCTTCAATGCGATGCGGTTCGGTCCCTTGTACGGTTCGACCGGAGCGCGCGGGGCGCGAGGAGCCCGACCTTCGGAGGAGCCTTCACCGGCCGCGCCGCGCGGAGGACGTCCGCCGCGATCGCCGCCGCGCCCGCCGCGCTTATCGCCACGTCCGCCTTTGCCGCCCTTACCGCCGAACTTCCCGCCGCGCTCTTCGCGGGCCGGGGCTTTCTGGGCTTCCGGGAAGCCTTCGACGATGTAGAATTTCCCGTCGATCTCCTTCGCGCCGGACGGAGGGGTCTCGTCGTCCTTCGCTTTCGCTTGGACGAGGATCCGCTTCACGGTTCCGCGCGCGTCCTTCATCACCTCGAGCGCGGCCGCGAACATCGCGAGCTTTTCGCCTTCGAGTTTGAAAGTCTCGCCGATCTTCGCGTCGAGCGCGGCCTTCGCGGCGGTCGGCAGTCCGGCGGTGATTTCTTCGTCGGTCTTGCCTTCGGCCTTCATCGCCTCTTGGGCGGCTTTCGTCGCCTCGTCGGCGAGGGCCGGGATTTTTTCCGCCGCGGATTTCAGGTTCATGCCGAAGAATTCAGTGATGGTACGCATGGGGAGTCTTTCTGTGAGGTTGAGGATTCGGGAATCGGTCTGGAAAACGGATCAGGCTTGGTAAACTTTTTCTTTCTCGATCGCGGCGAACGCCTCGTCGAGGATCGCGACGACGTGATCGACCGTCGAGGCGTCGATCGTCATCGAGGGTTGGATACGGAATGAGGCCGCGTACGACATCGTGAGCAGTCCGCGCTTCAGGCACTCGTCGAACACCCGGTTCGTCGCGAGCTTCGTCATCGGCTCTTTCGTCTTCTTGTCTTTCACGAGTTCGAGCGCGAGGAAAAGTCCGCGCCCGCGGGCCTCGCCGACGAAAGGGTACTTCTCGACGAGCGTACGGAGTTTTTCGAGCATGTACGCGCCGACGACGCGGGAGTTCTCGACGAGGCCTTCCTCTTCGATGATCTTCAGCGATTCGAGCGCGGCGGCCGCGCCGAGCGGGTTCCCGCCGTAGGACGAGGAGGAGCCGGACGGATTCGACCACGGCTTCGCCGCCGTGATCGCGTCGGTCGACATGAGCGCGGAGATCGGGAATCCGCCGCCGAACTGCTTCCCGAGGGTGACGATGTCGGCCTCGACGCCGGCGTGATGCATACCCCAGTACTTCCCGGTCCGGCCGAAACCCGTGATCATCTCGTCGACGATCAGGAGCGCGCCGATCTCGGTCGCTAGCTGGCGAACGGCGGGCAGGAACAGGTCCGACGGGATCACGTTACCGGCGGTCCCTTGCATCGGCTCGACGATGATCGCGGCGACTTTCGACGCCGAACCGTCGCGCTTCAGCCGCGCACGGAGCTCTTCCACGCAGGCGATCGCGTAAGTGTCGGCGGTCATCCCCGTGGGCAGGCGATACGGATGCGGGTACGGCGCCGAGTGCGAACCCGGCACGAACGGACCGAAGGTGTCCTTGAAATCGGATCCCATCAGCGAAAGGGCGCCCATCGTCTTCCCGTGGAAGCCGCCCCAGAAACTCACGAACTCGGTGCGGCCGGTGGCGTTCTTCGCGAGGCGGAGCGCGCTCTCGACGGCTTCGGCGCCCGAAGAGTAGAGCTGCGTGCGGTGGACCTTCTCGGACGGACGGTTCTTCGCGAGACGGTCGAGGAGCTCCACGCGCGGCGCGCTCGTGAACGAACCGACCGACGCGCGTTCGACCTGCTCCTTCACCGCGCGCACGAAGCGCGGATGCGAGTGACCGAGTCCGTTCACGCCGATTCCGCCGATGATGTCGAGGAACGTGTTCCCGTCGACGTCGGTGACGGCGGATCCGCGCGCCTCTTCGACGACGATGCCGGCCATGAGGGCGAAGCCCTGGAGTCCGGGCGCGAGGTGGGCGTCTTCGCGCGCACGCAGTTCGCGCGACTTCGGTCCCGGAACGGCGGTCTTCAGGACCGCCCGCTGATTCGACGGTTGCGCGCTCGCGCGCGCGGGAATTTGCTCAGTTTTGGCCATGGCGATGGCCTATTTAAAAACATATCGGCGGTGCAGTGGGAAGTTAAAAAGGAGCCCGACGAGCACGGCGGTGATGATCTTAGAAAGGCCGTATTTCAGCCCTAAACCGTCGGTAAACGCGTAGACCCCGATCATGTTCAAGCCGAGGCTCCCGCCCGAAACGAGCGCGTAGCGGACCGCCTGCGGCCCCCAGGCGACGTGGGTCGCCTCGAAGCTCCAAAATCGGTTCAACGCGAAATTCGTCACCGCTCCGAGGGCGGCGCCGAGCCCCGTCGAAAGCACGTACCAGACGTGCAGGATCTCGGTCGCGAAGAAGAGGGTTCCGAAATCGATCGCCGTGGCCGCGAACGAGGCGATTTGGGCGCGACCGAGCGAATGCCAGAACGGCACTTTCCCGCGCACGTCGTCCTTGGCGACCCCCGCCTTCGAGTCCAAACGAGACTACCGCGTCCGCGCCGGGTCCGGTGCGGCGTCGTTCGCCGCTTCCTCGGCAGCGTTTTTCGCGGCCGCTTCGAGGGTCTTACGCGCGAGGGCGTCGCTTTCGCGGCGGCGCATCTCTTTCGCGATGGCGGCCATGCGCTCGATCGCGGACGCGTTCGCGAGAACGGCGATGAGCCCTAACGCGATGACCATCGGAAACCCGATCGCGATCGGGTAGTCCCGCACGTACTCGTACTCGGAGATCGTGATCGGCGAAAGGATCGCGCCGAGCGTGAGGTAAAGCGCGCGTTCCGGACGTCGCATCGATCCTTTCGGCGGATCGACGTGCAACGCCTCGGCCTTCGCGGAGGAATAACTCACCATGAAAGACCCCATCAGCGCGAGGAGCGCGAGGATCTGGAGCACCGGGATGTCGCGGTAGTAAACGACGAGACCGGAGATGAAGAAGCCTTCCGCGTAACGGTCGACGGTAGCGTCGAGCACTTCGCCGGCGTCGCTCGAGGCGCCGGTGAGGCGCGCGACCATGCCGTCGAGGGAGTCGAGGAATCCGGAAACGAGGGCGAAACCGCCGCCGAACCCGAAGTGCCCGAAGGCGAGGCAGATCCCGGCGAGCAACCCGAAGACGAGGGAGGCCCAAGAGATCATGTTCGGCGTGACTCCGAGGGCGACGAGCGCACGGGCCATCGGCTGGAGCCACCAGTAGGCCATCTCCATGACGCCCTTCGAGAGCAGCGCGCTACCGCCCTGCTTGTCGACGCGCGCGAAATTCGCGCGGCCCTTCAAAAGGAGACGGAAGGCGTACGCCACGGTCAAGACCGCGACGGCACCGAGCAAAAACAGCGTCGACTTCAAATTGTAAGACGTCGAAAACAGCATGTCCCGAAACTCGCCCATCATTGACCGACTATAACGCGCAGAGATGGAAAAATCGCCGGCAAAAAACGACCGAATCATAATGACTTGCTGCGTCGTGCCTGGCCACCTGTCCACACTTTAAACAGTCGTCGTTCATCGCCGGCCCTCGTAGCGCTTCGGGAGCTGGCACCCAACCTGCTCTAGAGGTCCCGGACCGGCAGGAAGAGTGTCTCCTTTTTCCCGGCGTTTGCCGCCCATCGAGGCCCCCACCTCGAGAAGGAGACTTCCCCATGCGTCCTCTTTCCGTCCCCGTCCGACTCGTTCTCGGGCTCCTGAGCCTCGCCGCCCTATCCTCGGTTCGCGCGGACGAAGCCTTCGTCACGGAGATCGCCGAAAGCGCGAAGGCGGATTCGACCCTCGCGGATGTCCGAGCCGCGAATTCGACGTTTTACCTCCGTCAGATCGGGTACGCGCTCACCGTCCTCGATTCCCGTTCGAAGACGGCGCTGAAAAAGAAGCTGCTTCGCCAAGCCATCGCCGAGACGCGCACCTGGAAAAACGTCCGCGATAACCCGCGCGTCCTCGATCACCTCAAGGAATACGACGGCCTGGTCGACTCCGAATCGTTTTTCACCCTCCGTACCGAGCTCGCCTTCATCCGCGCTACCCTGTGGGTGTTCCAATGAAAACGAACGCGTCGATCCGTCTGCTCGCTTCCCTCGGGTTCATTTCCGCACTCCTTTCCGCGTGCCACAAGGAAATCGACTTCGTCTTCTCGCCGATGTCCCGGCACGAGACCTTCACGGTCCAGACGGGGGCCCACTACTTCCTCCCGCGCAAGACCGGCGCGATGGGCTCGGCGACCGTCCTGATGTTCGCGGCGAACCTCCACTCCGATACGGTTCCGTCGAACGCGGAAGAGGTCACCCGCTATAACGGCGTGAACAAACTCTTCGGCTTTAACGATTGCAAATCCTGGGACCCGCAGAAAAACAGCGCACGCGTCGGATGGTACTTCCACGAAACGAAGGAACTCCCGAACGACGTCCGCCCGCTCCACGCGATCGACGGGAAAAAATACGTGATGGACGTGCTCCCGTTCGTCGATCACGCGGCCGGCGATCCCCCGCACGAGTACGACGTGAAAAACCCGCTCGCCTCGATCGAGCTCGATCGGTTCTACCAATACAAGATCGAGGTCGGGACCGACCGTTACGTCTTCTCGATCTACGACGGCAGCGCACTCCTGAATTCGATCACCGTCGATCGCCACTGCACCGATAACGATCCGACGAAGCTCGTCGACTTCCCGTATTTCGGCGGAGTCGGAACCGCTCCGCACCCGATGACGATCGACATCACCCTGCTCGATCAGATCTGAGGACCTATGCTTTCGATCCGAACCCACCGCCTCACCCTCGTCGTCGCCGCGCTCGCCGTCACCGCCCTGCACGTCCGCCCGAGCCTCCCCGACGAAGCGGAGTCCGACGAATCTTCGCTCGTCGAGGCCCGGACGGATTACGATTTCGACGAAGACTACACGATCGACGAAGCGGCCGAATCGGACGCCGACCTCGAAACCATCGCCGAGGATTCCCCGCCGGACGCCCCGAATTCGGCTTGCCTCGCCGACTACGTCGAACGCCGGAAACAAATCGTGCGCCGCGCGCTCCTACGTCCGCTCATCGCGATTCCGGTCGCCCCGGGGGCGGCTTACCTCGGCCTCCGCGGCGGACTGCTCGTGAGCAGCGGCAGCGCGACCGCGAACATCATCGCGTCTTCGACCGGCGTCGTCGCGGGATTCGGGCTGACTCTCCTCGGCCTCGGCGTCCACGAAACGATCCAGGTGATCCACTCCATCGACACGCGCCGGATGATCGAACTCCTCCGCGACGTCGCCGCGAATCCTCCGGTAACCGACGGAAAAGCGACCGCGCGGCTCCTCCGAAAACTCGAAGCGCGCGGCGTCCGCCTGACCGTGAGCGAGCTCCAATCGAAGATCCGCGAACTCGACGCGAGCCACCAGCTCTGCGACGGCACGCTCACCGGTCATCCGCACGCGAAGCGGCTCCGAAAACGACTCCTGAGCTTCCACAAGCTCGCGAAGCTCCTCTCTCGCTGACCGAAAAAGAAAAGGCCCGAGGCGATCGCTCGCCTCGGGCCTTCCTTCGATTTCTGGGAATCGGGTCTTACATCGAGATCTTCGCTTGGCAGGAGACTTCGATCGTCGTCTTGCGCGTTTGGCGCGTTTCCCACTTCGGGTTCACGATCGTGCCGACGTTCACGCGATTGCTACCGATCGTCTCCTGAACGGCTTGCATCGAGACGATCGACTTATAATCGGCGGTCGTTTTCACCCTCAGCGTCGACTCCATCGAGGAACCGTTCCAAACGAGGCTCAGCGCCGGCTGGACACTCGAGGCCGCGACGTAGACCTTTTGGGTCTGCGGCACGAAGGTCTTGATCGCATTCAAGCCTTCGGTGCTGTTTTTGTAGGTGGACGTGGAAGAGGTGCAGTCGAACGCGGTCGAGTTCATCACGGCCAGGAGCGCTTCGCGAACGGCCTTCGCTTGGTCGTCCGGCAGCGGGTCGTTCGACGAGATCGAGGTGAACGCGAGGCGCTCGAGGGCCGACATTTCCTCAGCAACAGAGGCATGAGCGGCGACGGAAACGAGGGCGAACAGGGACACGACCAGAGCGAACTTCTTCATCGAAATCTCTCCTAAAATCTTACGGTTTTCGGACGGGACCTTTCGAGCACTACCCCGCGACCGCCCGGAAAGCGAGTGAGGCTCGCCAAAAAAGAAAACGGCGCGGATCCCGAGAAGGGATGCCGCGCCGCAAGTCCAGTTCGCACGCTGCGGTCGGGTCACCGTCAGCTTACGCTGACGGATTAAAGCCCGCCCATCCGCGCGCGAAACTTTCTTTAGAGAGAGTCGCCTTCGTCGACGCCGTAATACGTCAGACCGAGGTGATTGATGAGCTCTTCGCCCGCGAAAAAGCGCAGCGTGTTTTCGAGCTTGAGGAGCTGGACCGAGAGGTCGTGCTCCGGGCGCAGACCCGGCTTCACGATCGGCGCTTTCAGGTAGAAAGAGAGCCACTCTTGGATGCCGCGCATGTTCGCGCGTCCGGCGAGGTCCATGTACAGCGCGAGGTCGAGGGCGACCGGCGCGGCGAGGATGGAGTCGCGGCAGAGGAAGTTCACCTTGATCTGCATCGGGTAACCGAGCCAGCCGAAGATGTCGATGTTGTCCCAGCCTTCTTTGTTATCTCCGCGCGGCGGGTAGTAGTTGATCCGCACGACGTGGGAGATGTTCGAATAGAGGTCCGGATACTGCTCTTTCGAGAAGATGTCTTCGAGCACGCCCGACTTCGAGACTTCCTTCGCCTTGAAGGAACCCGGATCGTCGAGCACTTCGCCGTCGCGGTTGCCGAGGATGTTCGTCGAGTACCACCCGGCGACGCCGAGCTGGCGATTGCGGAGGCCCGGAGCGAGCACGGTCTTGATCAGCGTTTGGCCGGTCTTGAAATCGGAACCCGCGATCGGGCAGCCCATTTCGTTGGCGAGTTCCTGGAGCGCGGGCATTTCGACCGACAACGACGGCGAACCGTTCGCGTACGGGACGCGTTCCTTGATCGCGGCGTAGGTGTAGATCTGCGACGGGGAGATCGACGGGTCGTTGTTGCGGAGGCCTTCTTCGAACGCCTTCACCGATTGATGAACGGCGGTGGCCGGAGTGTAGACTTCCGTGGACGCGCACCACACCATCACGGCGCGGTCGCATCCGTTCGTCTTCAGGAAGTCGCGGATGTCCTGGCGGAGTTGTTCCGCGAGATCCATCTTCGTCTTACCGGTCTTCACGTGCTTGCCTTCGAGGCGCTTCACGAAGTTTTGGTCGAAGACGGCCTTCATCGGCTTAATTTTCGAGAGTTCGTCCTTCACTTGCTCGAGGAGGTCCTTCTCGAGGACCTTCGCGTGAGAGGCGGCTTCGTAGGCGTTTTCCGGGAAGATGTCCCAGCCGCCGAAGACGACGTCTTTCAGGTTCGCCGTCGGAACGAAATCTTTCACCGTCGCGTAACGGTTTTCGGTGCGCTTACCGAGGCGCACCTTACCCATTTGGGTGTGCGAGCCGATCGGCTTGGCGATGCCTTTGTTCACCGCGAGCACGCCGGCGTAGAGCGTGGTGGCGACGGCGCCCATGCCGGGCGTGAGGATCGCGAGTTTGCCTTTCGCCGGGGCGATGGTGACTTTCTTCGGGGACGTGGACGTGGTGTTAGCCATGATTGGCTCCTTCATGTGCCGATTTCGGCGGAAAATACGGAATAACTGGTCTTACTGCTCGGGCGTTCGGCGCGCAAGACCGATTCGACGCTCGCGGCCATTCCCCCGAGATGCGCCACCAGAGCCTATCCCCAAGAAATGGGGCGAAGCGTTATTTTAATCGCTCTCCCGTACCTTCGAGGTCTTTACCGAGGAGTCGTCGAAGTCTTCGCGGGACCGATCGTCGTCTGGTTCGAACCCGTCTGGAGCGGACGGAACGCGCCCGCGGTCGTCGAGTAGCTTCCCTGGTAGTCGCTCGACACCCCGTAAAGCGTCGAATAGACGAACTTTTTCTCCGTCGCGGACCCGCGCGAACAAACGACGGTCAACTTCGCGGTCGCGGGAGTTCCGCGTTTGCTCTTTTCAGACGGGGTATTCGCGTTCCATTCCCCGCAAGGGACCTGATTTCCGTTCACGGTCGCGGTCGCGCCGCTTCGATTTTTTTTCGAATCGCCGTATGCGTTCTCGAAAACGATCGTCGCGTTTTCAGCGACGCGAAAGCAGACGCCGGCCCCCGGATCCAAACTGATCCGACAGTAAGGCGTAAGGACCGCGAACTTCGTGTCCTTGCTTTCCATCGTAATCGATCGACCCAGAAGCGGACTGCTCCCCTGGAAAACGTGATCGACGAGCATCGGACCCGGAGAGAGCGTAAGCCCGTCGAACGGACCGCTACCGGCGAACGCCGCCGTGCCGACCAGCAAACCGAAACCGACGACCGAGACGAGCCTGTTCATAGAGATCCCTCGCCCCCATCATAAGGGAGTAATCCCGAGGGACCGAACCTGATTTCACAAACCGGGCGATTCTTTCGTCAGGGTTTTGACTCGAGCCCGCGATGTTTCAGACGTTCACTTCGGTCGCGAGAGGAAGCTCGCGGCATCCCTCTTCGGCGGAACGATAGGCGGTCGTAATGACCTGGATGCAAAGGTAGGCTTCCTTCGCTTCTTTTCCGACGTAGTCGCCGGTTTCGATCGCGGTCATGAACTGATCGAACATCGAATTGAACCAGGACACGTGCGAGGCGTCCATCCAGTTCGACTGGATCACGCGCTTCTCGACGTTCCATTTCACCGCGCCCTGAGCGACGTCCGGTCCGCCGGTCGCCTCCATCGTGGCGAGCTGGAGATCGTCGTCGTCGACCGTGATCGCGCCCCGGTCACCCTGGACGGTATAGATCACTTTCCGCACACCCGCGGTCCAAGTCAGGTTCGCGTTCGCGATCCCCGTCGGGAACGTGAGTACGCAGGTGAAATTATCTTCGGTGTCGTATTTCGGCGTCATCGCCCCGGCAGGGGCGTTCAGAGACTGGTTCGTCATCTTCGCCGTCACCGCCGTCGGATAAGCCGCGAGCCAGTCGAACGTGAGGTAGAACGTGTGCGAACCGTGATCCATCGCGATGCCGCCGCCGGAATACTTCTTCTCTCGGCGCCAGTGGGTCTTCCACTCCGTCACGCCTTTCGCGTGCGTGTTCCGGTAGGTTGAAAGGTTCAAGGACCGGACCTTGCCGATCTTGCCGGAGGCGATGATCTCGCGGATCGTTTTCACGACCGGGGCGTGTTTGTAGTTATGGCACGGGAAGAGGACGCGTTTCGCGTCGCGCGCGTGCTTGAGCAGGCTCGCCGCCTCCTCGAGCGTGGTCGTGAGGGGTTTTTCGCAAAGCACGTGCAAACCGGCGTCGAACGCCGCGTGCGCGATCCGAGCGTGGTCGCAAGGCGGAGTCGAGATGTCGACGAAGTCGAGGTTGCCCTTTTCCTTCGCGAGCAGCGTCTCGAAATCGGCATAGACTCGGACACCCGGCAGCACCTTCGCGGCCTCCGTCCGGCGCCCGTCGCAAATGTCGGCCACGGCGACGATTTCGACGTCCTTCCGTTGGAGGTAGGCCGGGATGTGGCCTTTTCCGGAGATGAACCCGTAACCGATGACTGCGCCCCGAAGTTTCTTCATGGGCCGAGGAATACTCCCATTTTCCCCGCTTTTCATTCCCTTTTCGCGGGGCGGGAAAGAGGCTAAGGTCGGGCCATGCTCCAAAACCCGCGCGCCTACGATAAAACGACGATCCCGAACCGGGTCGAACCCCATTCCCCGACCGAGATGCTCCTCGCCTGGTCGAACGGCGCTTCCTATGCCGTCCCCTACTTCGAGCTGCGGTTCTACTGCCCGTGCGCGAACTGCGTGGACGAGCACACCGGCGTCCGAACTTTGAAACGGGAGAACGTGAAACCCGATGTCCGTCCGACCGGCGTGAACGCCGTCGGCCGCTACGCCCTTCAAATCGCCTGGTCGGACGCCCACTCGACGGGGATGTACCCCTTCGATTTGCTCTATTCGATCTGCCTCGAAAAAGGTCTGCCGCTGAGCTGAACGCCTCCAGTGATCAGCGCTTCGGCGTAAAAAACTCTTTCACCCATTTCCGATATTCGGGCGACTTCCGAAGCTTCGAATAGACGAGGTCACCGAGCTGTTTTCCGGCGAGGATGTCGGTCGGATGATGGACGCCCCCGAGAACGCGGTCGCGTCCGAAGGAATCGGCGAGTTCGAGGAACCGGCGTTTTTCCTGGGGGATGAGCTCGCCGAGGATTCTCGCGTAGAGGCGGGAAATCGCGGCGTGCCCGCTCGGGTAGGACTTCGTCACTTCCTTCGCGATGCAGGGTTCGATTCCCTTCAGGTAAACGAAGGGCCGATCGCGCGGGAAAGCGACCTTGAGTTTCTGCACGTAATAGTCCGCGTCGTTCAGGAACTGGCGAAACGCGACCCGGAGCTCGCGAAGTTCCGCTTCGCTCAAGATCGGTTTGGACTCGCCCATGAAGCTCTCGAGATCGATCTTCACCTCGTCGGCCGCACGCTCGCAGTCCGCGGCCGTGCGTTCTTTCTGGAGCTTGAAAAGCTCGGCTTCGTCGGATTTCTGGGCGCGGCTTCCCGGTTTCGGCGGGTGTACGATCTTCCGTTTGAACTCCTCGAAGAGGTCGGCGGAAATGTATTTCGGGGGTTTCGGCGCCGGGTGGATCACGTAACCCGGGGGGCTTTCCGAGGACGGGACCGGCGCGGGAATCGGCGCCGGAACGGACGAGGCGCAGGCGAAGAGCCCGAGGAGCGCGAGCGACGCGACGAGAAACGGCGAGCGGGACTTCATTCGGATTTTCCTCCCGAGCTTCCACCGGAGGAGCCGCCGCTCGAATCCGGCTTGGACGATTTTTTATAATCGGTCGAATACCATCCGCTGCCTTTCAGCGCGAACGACGAAAGCGACATCTGCTTCTTAAGCGCGCCCTTCTTTCCGCAAAGCTCGCAATCGACGAGAGGCGCATCCGAGAATTTCTGGATGACTTCCTGGGACTTTCCGCACGCTTCGCAGAGGTATTCGTAAACAGGCATCGCTTAACCGGTGTGGTGATGAGGGAAGAAAACCAGGAGCAAGCCCATCGCCGCCACGCCTAACCCCGTGATGAGGTCCCCGTGGTGCTCGAAAATCGGATGATCGAGCTTCACGAGGCCCCGGGAGACGAGGAGGCTTCCGCCGACGAGCGCCGCGAGCACTCCGAGCGCGAAGGCCGCCATCGATCCGAGCAGGATCGCCGAACCCGCGCCGATCGCGGCGCCGAAGACCGGCAGCACGGCGAAGCAGGGCGAGAATCCGAGGCTGAAGAGGAAGACGTAGGGCGCTTTCCCGCTCGCGCGCGGGTCGGGGCCGTGGTGCTCGTGGCCGTGGCAGTGACGGTGATGGTAGCGGGAATAGATCGCGTAGATCAGGCCGAACGCGATCAGGATCAGTCCGGCGTGCTCCTCGACTTCGTGGAGGTTCGGCCCGAAAAACTGTTTGCCGACGAAAAGTCCGACGAACCCGAGTCCGACGGAAACGAAGATGTGCCCGCTCGCCGCGACGAGCGCGCCGAAGGCGGCGGCCGCGAGGTCCCACTTTCGCGCCTTCACCATCAAGACGACGGGCAGCCAATGCCCGGGCGAGAGCGAATGCACGAAGCCGACGAAGGCGGCGGAAAAGATCAAGGGCAGGGCCGGGTTCATGGAGGCCCGGGTTTAGCGCCTTACGGGCGATAATTCAAAGCACAAGTCGCCCGCTCTTCGTCATTCCGGCGGAGGTCTTCCTTAGTGTTCGTCGCGCTCACGTAAGGGTACATCACGGCTTCGATATAGGACGGGTCGGTCCCGGCGGCCGAACAGCCGGCGAAGCCCGGAATCTTCGAATTCGTCATGTCGCAGGAGTGATCGAGGCCGATCGCGTGGCCGAGTTCGTGGAGGATCACGCTCTCGAAGATATTCGGCATCGAAGCCATGTTCGTCGTGTTCAAGAGGACGACCTGTTTTTCGGCGTATTCCGAGCCGGAGGCGCAACGGATGGTGACGCCCGGGTTGCTCGCCGTGAAGCCGAGGTTCGTCCAGGTCGAGCTGCTCGTGACTTTCACGATCGAAAACGCTCCCGACGCGCCCGGGAAGCCGCAGTCCTGGGCGTTGGACGGGACGGACTGGGCCGAAACGGAGAGGACCTGGGCGCGGAAAATTTCGTGGCCGGTCGAACGGACGCCTTCGACGTTCCAGGTGTCGATCGCGGATTGGATCTTCGCGATTTCCAAAGCGCTGAAATTCGGGTCGATCGTGACGGTCTGCACGATGGTCGCGTCCATCGGGTTCATGAAGGATTTGACTTGGTCGGAAGCGCCGCAGGAAAGGCCTTCAAACTCTTTCTGTTTCAGGACCTTGCCGCAGCCGGTGCTCACCAGCGCGACGACGGCGACGAGCGCCGCCTTCATCAGATCCGTTCCCACCTTGTTTGCCTTCATTGCTCCCATAAGAAGAGTCTGCAGTACCTGACTAAATGTGTCAACAAAGACGCATGGGTCATGAAATTAATATTTCTTTGACGTTTCAACGACTTAGACATAAACCCCTGAACATGAATTCGTCGCCTGTCCAGTCCCCGTACACCTTTCAAAGCAAGATCAAGATCTTCTCCGACGGCGCCGACCGGGCGTCCCTTCTCGAGATGAACGGAAACCCGAAGATCGCCGGCATGACGACGAACCCGTCGCTCATGCGGAAGGCCGGGGTAACCGATTACCGCGGCTACTGCAAAGAGATCCTCACCCACGTCACCGAAAAACCGATTTCCTTCGAGGTCTTCGCCGACGAGATCGCGGAAATGCGCCGTCAGGCCCTCGAGATCAAGACTTGGGGAAAGAATGTGTACGTGAAAATCCCGATCACGAACTCGAAGGGCGAATCCTGCCTGCCGCTCGTGAAGGAACTTTCCCACTCGGGAGTGAAGCTGAACATCACCGCCCTCTTCACCGTCGACCAAGTGAAAGGCACCTGCGACGCCGTGAAGGGCGGCGCGCCGGCTTTCGTCTCGGTTTTCGCGGGACGCCTCGCCGATACGGGCGTCGATCCGATGCCGCTTATGAAAGCGTCGCTCGAACTCTGCCGCGCAGCCGGTCCGGACGTCGAGCTCCTCTGGGCCTCCACGCGCGAAGTGTACAATATCGTCCAAGCCGAGCAGATGGGCTGCCACATCATCACCGCGCCGGCCGACATCATCAAGAAACTCCACTCCGGTTTCGGGAAGACCGCCGAAGCGCTGAGCCTCGACACCGTCCAGACCTTCAAGAAGGACTCCGAGGCGGCGGGATTCAAGCTCTAGGTCGGTGGTCGGGCGAGGGCGCCTTGGCGAGCGCGAAAAAACTCAGACACCCCCCCGGCTGCGCCGGGGGCAACTCGTTTTTCGCGCTCGCCAAGGCACCCCCACCCCACCGCGCTCCTCGATGCGTTTTGAAATCCTCCGAACGCTTCAATCGCGTCTAGTGCGGAGTTTCGGCCACCGCCGTGGGAATTACCTGAAGGCGGATCCCGGGCTAAGCCCCGCCAAAAACGAGTTGCCCCCGTCGGCCCGCAGGCCGATCGGGGGTTTGTCTGAGGCTTTTGGCGGGGCTTAGCCCGGGATCCGCCGTCGGGGTATTCCCCACCGCACACTGGCGCCCGACCCGAAGTTGGCGCTAAACTCATTTGATGAGGAAAGCTTTCTTCCTTACGAGCGGTCGACCGGTGCCCGTCGTGGGCGCCCGCCGTATCCGCGACGCCCAGATCATTTCGCTGCTCGCGCAGCGGTTGCCCGTCGAAGTGCTCTGCATCTCGGACCAAACCGATACGCCCGCGATCCAAGCCGCGGCCGAGGCGCAATTCGGCGCGAACGTCAGCGTCTCCTGCCATCCCCTCGACGGGATGAACCTCTTCACTTTCCCGCTCGACGTCGTTCGCCCCCATTTCGCGAAGGGCTACTCGCATTCGATCGAGTCGACCTTGAAGTCGCGCGCGAAGCCGGGCGACCTCGTTTGGCTCTCGCGCCTCCGCATGGGAAAGTACATGGGGCTCGCGCGAAAGCTCGGGTGCTTTTCGATCCTCGACGAGCACCAAGTCGAGAGCGACCTGCTCCTCGACAATGCTTTCACGAAAATGCGCTATTGGCCCCAGGGCGTGACCGCCGCGCAGTGCGCGTTCTACGAAAAGAAACTCAGCACCACCGCCGACCTCGTCGTCACCGCTTCTCCGATCGACGCCTCCCGGATGGAAAAACTCGCGCCGGACTCGAAGTGCCAGGTCGTTCCTTTCGCGATCGATACGAAGAACTACCTCGGCGCCTCCGATCCGAATCGCACGAAGGCGCTCGGCAGCCTCCGTCTCTCCTTCATCGGCGACCTCGACTACCAGCCGAACCTTCACGCCGTCGAATGGATCCGCGACGAACTCCTTCCGCGGCTTTCGAGCGCGCTGAAAAACGAGAAGCCCATCATCCAAATCCACAGCCAAGCGCGCGGGATGGAAGGCCTGGCCGAGAAATTCCCGCAGTTCGATTTCAGGGCCTACTCCCGGAACGAAGAACTCGTCGACCAACTCCGCGATTCGGTGGCAACCGTCTTTCCGCTTCGGTACGGGCGCGGGAACCGCATCCACATCCTCGAGTCGATGGCGGCCGGAGTGCCGGTCGTCACCACCGGCCGCGGCGCGGACGGGCTCTTCCTGAAACCGCTCGTCGACGTCTGCATCGCCGAAAAGCCGGACGAGTTCGCGTCGCTCGTTCTGCGAATCGCTCGCGAACCGGGCTTTCGCGCTTCGCTCTCGGAGAACGGGCGCCGCATGGTCCAATCCCGCTACGACTGGGCCCAATCGGGATCGGCGATGGACTCGATCTTCACGAAACTGGGGATTTCCGCATCCAAGCCATGATTCCGTAAAGTGCCCCGAATACCGCGACGCCGGCGACGATCCAGATCACTTTCGCCTTCATCACGGCGATGAGCTGCTCGGGCGACTGAAGGAGCTCGGGGGAATTCCCGATGACCTCGCGGCCGAACCAAGAGAGCACGAAGCACCAGAGCCCGGCACCGACGAGCGTCGCCGCCGAGAAAGGTCCGAGCGGCATTCGGAACACGCCCGCCGGAATTCCGATCAGGTGGCGAATGACGGGGAGAAGGCGTGCGACGAAGATCCCGACGATGCCGTGTCTTTCGACCCACGCTTCGCCCTGGCGGAGTTTCTCGCCGGAGAGGAAGAGCAGCTTTCCGTAGCGCTTACTCAGGTGATGGATCATGGGGAGGCCGAGGCTGCGCGAAACGAGATAGGTCGCGAGCGAGCCGAAGTAGCTACCGAGCGTGCCGACGACGACCACGCCCCAGAAATCCATTTTTCCCTGCGCGGCCCAGAACGCGGCCGGCGCCATCACGATTTCGGACGGCACCGGAAAGATCGAACTTTCCATCGCCATCAGGAAGAAAACGCCCGCGTATCCCCAATGCTCGACCCACGCGAACCAGGTGACGAGCCAACCATGGAGCGCGGAATGAAGCACCGATCAAGTGTCCTTCGAATCCGGATCGTTCGGGTCTTTCTCGTTCTCGTGGGATTTTCCCTCGATGCCCTTCTTGAAGGCATGCATTCCCTTGCCGAGCGCGGATCCGAGTTCGGGAAGGCGCTTCGCGTTCAGCAGAAGCACGATGACGAGGATGATGAGCATGTGCCCGAGGCTTAAGCCGAACATAGAGACCCCCAAACGAATGTCGTTCTATATAAAATGCCCGGTTTTGAGAGCCGTTTCAATATTAACTTGTTGAAAATATAGGTTTTTCTTTCACCGTGAAAAAAAGATAGGGTTTTCGTCGATTTAAAGTTGACCATTTCGATCAGGCTTTGGTATAACCCTGCCTGTGTAAATGGTGACCCACCCCCAAGCCGGTGCGGAAGCTGTGTGTGTAACTGAAGTGAAAGTGAAGGAGTCATCCCATGAAAACGTCCCTGAACTCGAAAATCCTGATCCTCTCGATGTCCGCTCTCGTCGCCTTCGTCGGCTGCGAACGCCGCGGTCGCGCTCCTGCGAAAGGCGCCGTCGCCGCCGGCGGAGGTCTCTCGAACCCGACGAACCCGACGAACCCGATCGTCCCGAACTCCCAACCGTCGGGCACCCCGTCTTCGACGCCGGTCGCGGACGACGCGGCGGCTGTAGACGCGAAGCTCCTCGCGGCGGCCCAAATGACCGATTGTAAAATCGCGGCGATCGACCTGAAGGTCGCGGGCACGAAGGACAGCTTCCTCGGCGACCTGAAACTCATCAAGGACTTCCGAGACGGTTGTATGGCGAAAGCGGGCCTCGTCTTCGTCTGTAAGGACAAAGCCGGCGCCGACTGCACGAAAGACACCGAAAACGCCGACCGCCAGTGGTCGATCGATACCTCGGCGACGGGCCCGGCCCAACTCGAGTTCAATCGCCTCGCGAAGGACTCCGACTCCGACAAAGCCCTCGACGTCATGAAGGCGCGGATCGACCTCTCGATCAGCCGCATGAACAAGCTCGGCGCGAAGTACGACGATAAGGCCCTCAGCGCGGCCGGCCTCTCGGCCAAGGACGTGCTCACGGACCCGAACACCCAAGCGAACGTCTCCATCGGCGGCTCGCTCTCCGACGTGGCGGCCGGCTCGGCCGCGGTCGACGCCTCCCGGAAGGACATCTCCGGATTCCGTGCCGACCTGAGCGAGTAATCGCTTTGTCCCGACTCTCTTCACCGGTTCCCCCTCGGTTCGCCGAGGGGGAACGCTGAAGAAGACCCGAAAGATCGAAACCCTTCGATCCTCCCCCGAACCTCTCCCTTAAACTCGATCCGTCCCTCGTTGAAGTTTTCGCCCCCCCTGAACCCGGGGCGCTTATCCCCCCGCGCGCGCGAGATGTGGAACTCGCCGAAGCCCGCGGGTCGGAGAAGAAAAAGTTCACGTTCCCGTCCGATTCGGACGGGAGGGTGATCCTCCACAAACACAAACACACACACCAAAGTCGGTATCTTCGGAAGAAGATGCCGGCTTTGTGTGTTTTACGCCGGTCTGATCGCCTCGCGCGGACAGACGCCGAGGCGCTCGAACACGCGAAGCCACTCCGAGTTCCAGTACGAGGCGAGCTCGATCCGGCGCCCGTCGAACGGACTCGTGAACGCGAGCGAATACGCCTTCAGGAAAAGATAGGAGCGTCCGATTTCCGTCCGCCAGTGGCGATTGTGCACGCCGTCCCCGTGGACCGTATCGCCGACGATCGGGTGGTTCTCGCGTCGAAGATGACGGCGGATCTGGTGGTATCGCCCCGTCTCGGGCCGCACGCGGAGGAGCGAGTAACGCGAGGTCGCGAAACGATCGTTCGCCCACGGGAGTTCGCGCGCGCCGATCCGTTCGTAGCGCGTGCGCGCGTCGACGGCGGCCTTCCCTTCCTCGGCGAGCGGGGAATCGATCTCTCCGCTCGCGCGCGCTTCGCCGCGAACGAGAGCGAAATAAGTCTTCTCGACGGCCCGGCTCGCGAAAAGGCCGGCGAGTTTGCCCGCCGACTCGGGATCGAGCGCGTAAAGCACTACCCCGCTCGTCGAGCGGTCGAGGCGATGCACGGGATAGACGTACTTCCCGAGCTGATCGCGGAGGAGGGCGAGGCCGTTCGTCGATTTCGAGATGCCGAACCGTTCGTCCTCGGGCGGATGCACGTGGATACCGTAGGGTTTATCTACGGCGACGAACTCCGGCGATTCGTAGAGGAGGCGGAAACGGGACATCGGTTCCCTCGGGATTTTTCGCGAGCGGAAAATCGAAAAGCCCCGATCGCTGGGCGACCGGAGCTTTTCAGAAATCAGTTCGAAGTTTTCGGTCGGGATCCGCTCCCTCGCGGTCGCGGCGGATGGATCACCGACGCGCTTCGCGCGTGTAAACTCCTCGCGGAGTTTACTTCACTTCGCGATGAAGCGTGTGACGACGAAGGTGCTTGTTGTACTTCATCTTCTCGAGCTTCTCGGTGGTCTTCGTCTTATTCTTCGTCGTGCCGTAGCGCGACGGCGGAACGCCCTCTTTACGAGCTTCCGTACATTCCAGAGTCACAATAACGCGGTTACCTTTTGCCATAAGGTCCTTCGGTTATCAGCGACGACCGACCGTTTCAAGGGAGTTTTCCGCCGTCAAAATCCCCGAGTCGCGCGCTCGGCACCCGGTTTTCGATCGAGCGCGGATTTCGGAATCATAATTTTCTTTTAATTTCATATAGTTATACCACTTCTATTTTCTAAAAAGCATTCATGATTTTTCCGGCCCGGCCGAAACGTAAGAAGGCATGCTGATCGAATCCGTCCGGGTTACCGAACAACGCGTTTTTCAGTCCCTCTGGGAGGCCCTCGCCGCCCATGATCGGCTGACGGCTGATCACTGCAAACGCGTTTCCGAAGCCTCGTACCTGCTCGCGAAAGCGGGCGGCCTCTCCGAAGCCGAGGCGATCGAGGCGAAATACGCCGGACTCATGCACGACCTCGGGAAAATCGGGATCCCGGAAGCGATCTTGAACAAGCCCGCGAAGCTCGATCCGTTCGAAGCGAAGCGCATGATGGGCCATCCCGCCTGGGGCGAGCACATCCTCCGCCCGTTCGCGCACCTCCCGCTGATCGCGGCGATCCTCCCCGCCGTTCGCAGTCACCACGAGCGCTACGACGGCGCCGGGTATCCCGACGGACTCGCGGGCGAAAACATTCCCCTCCTCGGCCGCATCATCGCGATCGTCGATACGGTCGACGCCATGACCCAGAACCGCGCCTACCGCAAAGGCCTTCCGCTCGAAGTCGCTTACGCGGAAATCGCCCGCTGCTCCGGCACCCAGTTCGATCCGAAATGGGCGGCGATCTACCTCGAGTCGAAGAACTACGTCGCCGAGACCGAGACGAAGAAGGCCGCTTAGGAGATCATTTCTCGCGGAAGCGGGATTCTCTCTCTACACTTCGGTTGTATAGAGATGCGACTCCTCGCCCTGTTTCTCCTCGCATTCGGATTTATCCCGGCGGCCCGCGCGGCCGAAGGCGGCTATCGCCCGTGGAAAATCGGACTCAGCTTCGAAGCCGACTCGCTCGGAATCGACCTCTCCCCGAAGATCGCGGAGAGCGAGAAGCTCACCTTCCGGCCTTCGCAGTCGAATTACGCCGGCGTGATCCTCGGATACCGGTGGCTCGCCGGCACGCTCGCCTTCGCCGTCCCCGCGAGCCGCGAGATCCGCGACCAAGAAGGTCAGAGTAAGTACACTTCGACGATGGTCACCTACTACGTTCGGAATTGGGGAATCGAACTCGGCTACAATCACTATACCGGGTACCTCATCGAGAACAGCAGTCGGCTTTCGGCGGCGACCTTGAACGGCGCGCAGTACTATCGCCTGCCGGAGATGCAGTCCACGGGTTACGGATTGAACTTCTTTTACGTGCTGAGCCCGAAAGGGTACTCGATGCCCGCGGCGTTCGACCAGAGCGAGCCCCAGAACACCACCGCCGGTTCGTTCATGCTGCTCACTTCGATCCGCCACCAGTATTTCCGGAACGACGCCGGTTTGATCCCGGCGGAAAAGGTCGCGACCTTCGGCAGCGACGGATCGATCAAGGGCGCGAAGACGACGAACGTCGGCGTCGGGGGCGGATACGGCGTCCTTTGGGACGGGCCCGCCGCGGTTTTCGCCTCCGCGTTCTTCGGACTCACCTTCGGCATCAATCACCTCGCCTACGATCTGATCGCGACGAACGAGGCGCGGAATACCGGCCAGTTCAACGGTCACTTCCGGGTTTCGTTCGGGCTGAACGGCGGACACGGATTCCTGAAGGCGTCTTTCCTCATGGACTACTTCAACTATTCGACCGAATCGATCAAGATTGGGAACAGCGACTTCGCCGGATCGATCGCGGGTGGAGTTCGATTTTAGAGCCAAAAACGGCTCTTTCGCTTGACCTCGCCGCGGTGCTCCCGTAGGAGTGCGGCATGTCTTCGCGTTTCCCGATGATTCTCGTCCTGATGATCGCTCTCCTCGGCTCCGCCGCTGCCCGCGCGGAGGGCCGCTGCATCCTCTCCCAAATCGAATCCCTCGATTCGAACCGGACGAAAGAAGTGCTGATCCTCGCCGATCACCTCGACGTTTCTGGCTCGGTTCGCGGCGACCGCCTATGGGTTTCGAACGACGGCACGGTGAAACTTCGGATCCAACGCGCGAACGCCGTCGTCGCCCGCAGCGAACTCCAAATCGCCGTTCTCGTGAACGACGTGACGATCCTCCGTTCGACCGCCCAGAGTTACGGTGCCTTCGTCGGCACCCAAGCCTCGGCGATGTCTTCCGACGGACGCGCTTTCTCGTTCATTTGCATTGCCCAGTCGGCGGACTGAGTATTAGCCCGAAGTTTACGGACCGTAAGGGGGCGTTCACTCCGGTGGCCGAAGGGAGTCCTTCCCTATTCGCCGACACTCGCGCACGATTCAAAAAAATATAGTAGTTTCAAATATTTAAAATAAATAAATAAACTATAGTTTATCCCCTTTTAAAGTAAAAACTTTGTTCAAAAAAGCAAAATACTCAGATATTATAAATATTAAGAAAACCTAACCTTTCCAGGGCCTTGAGGTACGTTCGTGAGCTCCGGATTCGTTTCTGCGATCAAAACTCGGCACGCGCTCGCGCACGCACTTCGGTTCGTCGCGCTCGCGACGGCGTTCGCGCTCGCGGGATGCACCACCCAAATCCAAAAGCTCAACGGCTTCCGCTCCTCCGTCGGGTTCTCGACGCTCACCGTGAGTTCGAACCTCCTCGACTTCGGAAACGTGAACGTTCATGCGACCTCCGCCCCGACGACGGTGACCTTCACAAACGAACTCGTCGGCGGCCAAGGCGCCGGCGCAGTGACGTGCGGGGCGCCGGTCCTCGGCGATCCGCTGGATTTCTCGATCGTTTCGGCCGACTGCGGGAGCATCGCCCAAGGCTCGAGCTGTTCGATCACCGTCGACGCCGAGCCTGCGGCGCGCGGAGTTTCCCAAACCACGCTCGCGATGACCTGCACGGACAGCCTAGGAACGAGCCAGCTGATTTCGACCCTCGTGCGCGTGAACGGCGTCGAGATCGTGCTCGCCGTCTCCCCGATGAGCCTCGATTTCGGCACCGTCACCGTCGGCGGAAACTCCGCCACCTCGGACTTCACGTTCTCGAATTCGGGGAACATCCCCGCGACCGGATGCTCCGTTCCGACGATCACCGACACCACGAACTTCTCGCTGGTCGCGACCACCTGCGGGACGAACGATCTCGTCGGCGGAGGGAGCTGCATCGCCAGCATCCGCGCGAATCCGACGAGCCCCGGCGGCGTCGCGACCACGCTCTCGCGCACGTGCACCGTCGGCGGCACCGTCTCCACGACGACGAACCTCATCGTCGCGACCGGCGCGACGACGTCGCTCGCTTGGTCGCCGCTCACCCACGACTTCGGCAGCGTGAACGTCGGGACGAACTCAGCCGGCCAGGCCTTCACGCTCTCGAACACCGGCGGCGCGGCCGCGACCGGATGCTCCGCTCCGACGATCACCGACACCACGAACTTCTCGATCACCGCCGACGGCTGCGGCACGAGCGATCTCGCCGCGGTCACCGGCACGTGCTCCGTCACCGTTCGCGCGAACCCGGGCTCGACCGGGGCGAAGGCCACCACGCTTTCCCGGGTGTGTTCGTTCGGCGGCACGGTCTCCACGACCACGAACCAAATCGTCGTGACCGGGGCGGCGCCGGCGCTCGCGTGGACCCCGCTCACGAAGGACTTCGGAAACGTGAACGTCGGTTCGAACTCCTCGACCCAAACCTTCACGCTGACGAACTCCGGCACTGCGACCGCCACCGGATGTTCCGCTCCCGCGCTCTCGAACTCGACCGACTTCACGATCGTCACCGATAACTGCGGTACGAACACCCTCGCCGGCTCCGGCGCGACCTGCACCGTCGACGTCCGCGCGAATCCGGCGGCGACCGGCGCGAAGTCCGCGACGCTCTCGCGTGCCTGCACTTTCGGCGGCACTCCGACGACGACCGCGAACCAAATCGTCGTGAACGGCGTTTCCGCATCGCTCGTCTGGTCGCCGCTGACCCACGATTTCGGGAACGTCAACGTCGGATCGAACTCCTCCACCCAGTCGTTCACCCTCACGAACACGGGCGGCGCGACCGCTACCGGGTGCTCCGCTCCCGCGCTCTCGAACTCGACCGACTTCACGATCGTCACCGATAACTGCGGTACCGCGAACCTCGCCGGATCGAACGCGACCTGCACCGTCGACGTCCGCGCAAATCCCACTTCGTCCGGGGCGAAGGCGACGACGCTTTCCCGGAGTTGTACTTTCGGAGGGTCCGCCTCGACGACCGCGAACCAGATCGTGACGAGCGGAATCGCGCCGACCCTCGCGTGGACCCCGATGACGAAGGACTTCGGGAACGTGAACGCCGGTTCGAACTCCTCGACCCAAACCTTCACGCTCACGAACTCCGGAACCGCGACCGCCACCGGATGCTCCGCTCCCTCGAT
>JAFEAP010000026.1 GCA_018266355.1 Bdellovibrionales bacterium | reverse complement strand
TCTCTCTCTCTCTCTCTCTCTCTCTCTCTCTCTCTCTCTCTCTCTCTCTCTCTCTCTCTCTCTCTGACGCTCGAATATGCACATAGCCTCTCATGATTATTCTTTCTGCTGACACAATTGTTTGGTCTGTGTTAGTCAGTGTCATGGATATGCTTGGGATATGATTGTCATGGACTAGAGTCCCATAATTGTTTCGCGACGTACGTTGTCATGGATGTGTCGTGAATGAGGAGAGTGTCATGGATGTGTCATGGATGAATGTCCCACAATTGTTTTGTGATGTACAGTGTCATGGATGTGTCATGGATGAGGATAGTGTCATGGATGTGTCATGGATGTGTCATGGATGAACGTCCCATAATTTTTTTACGATGTACGTTGTCATGGATGAATGTCCCACAATTGTTTTGCGATGTACAGTGTCATGGATGTGTCATGGACGAGGAGAGTGTCATGGATGTGTCATGGACGAGGAGAGTGTCATGGATGTGTCATGGACTAGAGTCCCATAATTTTTTTACGATGTACGTTGTCATGGATGCGAAGAGCGTCATGGATGGGGAAGGTCCCATAATTGTTTTTGACTGACGGCCAGCTGGGGTATAAAAGCAGATGCGAACGATGGATCCGGTTTGCGCCGGAAGTGTGAACAGAAAACCAAAACTCTCCCGCACTCCAAAATTCGACGCCGGACTCGGGTACGTCCTGCAAAATTCGACTGCGCAGTTTGCGCGGCCGCGCGCACCAAAAAAATGGCTAAGTCGGAAAAACCGTCTGCGGCCGCGCGCACGCAAAAAATGGCAAAGTCGGAAAAATCGTCTGCGGCCGCGCGCACGCAAAAAATGGCAAAGTCGGTGTGGCGTGCAGTCGAATATTCAGGAACATTTCGAAAACCGCTCGTTTGTAACTTTTTACAGCTTGGGGGGTAACAGTCACGGTCAGTATTATTATTATTATAATTTTATGAATTGTTGATCAAGGTATTATTATTATATATATATTTATTATTATTATATATATATTATTTTTATTGATACAAGTTTGTGAAAATGATGGACTTCACGACTTGGTCAACTTCAATGATTTTATGATCAAGGTATTATTATGTATATTTATTATTATTATTATATATATATATTCTTTTTATTGATACAAGTTTGTGAAAATGATGGACTTCACGACTTGGTCAAGTTCAATGATTTTATGATCAAGGTATTATTATTATATATATTTATTATCAATACAAGTTTGTGAAAAATGATGGTCTTCGCGACGTGGTCAAGTTCAATGTTTTTATGATCAAGGTATTATATATATATATATTATTTATTATTATATATATTCTTTTTATTGATACAAGTCTGTGAAAATGATGGACTTCGCGACTTGGTCAAGTTCAGTGATTTTATGATCAAGGTATTATTATTATATATATTTATTATTATTATTATTATATATATATTCTTTTTTATTGATACAAGTCTCTGAAAATGATGGACGTCACGACGTGGTCAAATTCAGTGATTTTTTGATCAAGGTATTATTATATATATATATATATTTATTATATATATTCTTTTTATTGATGCAAGTTTGTGAAAATGACGGACTTCGCGACGTGGTCAAGTTCAGTGATTTTATGATCAAGGTATTATTATTATTATATATATATATTCTTTTTATTGATACAAGTTTGTGAAAATGGTGGACTTCGCAACTTGATCAAGTTCAGTGATTTTATGATCAAGGTATTATTGTTATATTTATTATTATTATTATATATATTCTTTTCATTGATACAAGTTTGTGAAAATGATGGACCTCGCGACTTGATCAAGTTCAGTGATTTTATGATCAAGGTATTATTGTTGTATTTATATATATATATATATTATATATTTATTATTAGTATATATATATATTCTTTTTATTGATACAAGTTTTGTAATCAGTTATGAAGTGATACTTGCCACAGCTCCAAAAAGGCCGGTACCGAACCAGACCCACCAATGGTCCAGATGGTACTTCAATCGCATCCATTCTACCATTTCACCTTGTGAAAATGATGGACTTTACGACTTGGTCAAGTTCAGTGATTTTATGATCAAGGTATTATTATTATATATATATTCTTTTTTATTATTATATATTCTTTTTATTGACTTATTGACAAGTTTGTGAAAATGATGGACTTCACGACTTGGTCAAGTTCAATGATTTTATGATCAAAGTATTATCATTATATATATTTATTATTATTATATATATTCTTTTTATTATTGATACAAGTTTGTGAAAATGGTGGACTTCACGTCTTGATCAAATTCAGTGATTTTTCGATCAAGGTATTATTATTATATATATATTATAAATACAAGTTTGTGAAAATGATGGACTTCGCGACTTGGGTCAAGTTCGGTGATTTTATGATCAAAGTATTATTATTATATATTTATCATTATAGATACAAGTCTGTGAAAATGATGGACTTCACAACTTGATCAAAGTTCAGTGATTTTATGATCAAGGTTACTATTATTATCATTATAAGACAAGTTTGTCAAAATGACGGACTTTCACGACTTTGGTCAAGCTGCAGTGATTTGATTTTTTTTGCATCAAGGTATTATCTATCTATCAAACATAAAGTGTTTAATGACCACCAAAACAAGATGCTTTTTACTCTTCCATGTGGACAAGCAGGGAACACCACGGACGACATTTTTGCTGCTCGAAGGGTGGGGCAAGGAAGGAACTACAGACCGTGCGAGGCCATCCACCAACTGGAGACGGTTTGGCGCTGGCGTTTGCTGGTGCGCCGGTCGTCGCCGTCCAGGGAACTGGTGGGTCGAGTTCGGCCCACGATGCAAAGGGATGCGGAGGTCCAAGACGGGTCGAGGCTCTCCGAGTCCACGGGCGATGGTGGCGATGATGGCGATGGTGGCGGCGGAATCACAATAGCCCACGAGCCGGAAGTGGGTGTTAGCGTCAGTGGCGGCAGCGGTGGTAAAGCCGACAGCATATGAGTGTGCAGTTCAGTCGATGGCCAGAGCGTTTGTGAGTCGTGGTGGAGGTGGTTGTCGTTGTCGACATTGACGTCTTTGCAGGTACCTGCGCAGTCACCGAACCACAGCGGCGAGACGGTGGTCGTAGTGGTTTCTGGCATGACGACATCGCTACTGCTGCTGCTGCTGCTGCTGCTGCTGCTATCAAACGGGTTGACAGAGTCGTAGTGTAGCACTTGCATAGGCGAGTCGAAATCCAGTAGTTCGTTCTCCTGCAACTGCTCATCCCCATCATCCGCGTCACGGCGTTCCACATAGAGTGCTGCAGACTCTGACAGTTGCTCCGTCGTTGACGTCGGCGTCCTTGGTGGCATTGGCAGCGGAGATAATGACGGTGGAGACGAGGAAGCGCCACCCGAAAACTGACGCACCAATTGATCAGCCAGCTGCAGTCCGGCGCGACGACGCTCGTTGGACGTGGCGCGGTTGTACGAGCGTTCGGCCGTTTGTGGCTGGTGACCCATGTGTGCGGCGATGCTGGCCTTGAGTTCGCTGCTGACCTGCTGCGAGTAGACGTGCGTAACAAATGAATCGCGCAGCAGGTTGTTGGACATGCGTTGGCCAGTGTGACGCACGAAAATGCGTTGGATGCTGGCGCTCCACAGTGCCGTGCTGAACGGCTGACCGCGCGCATTGACGAACACCATCTGGTGCTGCGGCGGTTTGTGGGGCGGGTGATGCGGTCGACGAGGCCGCGCTGCCACGGCGTGCTGCAGTAGCAACGGTCGATAGTGCTGAAGATACTGCTCAAACGGCTGCACCAGTTCGGCGTGCAACTCGGTGATGAGCGGCCCATAGCGCTTGTACGTCTTGTACTTGCGCAGGTCCAAGTACCAACGGCCGTCGCCACTGGCATCCGGTGGCACAAGTGACAGGCCCACCTCCAGCTGGCGGATGGGTCCAGCACGCACCGGTGGAAAGTACACGAAACAACCGACCATCAAGAACTCCATCAGTGCCCGAGCGCGTTCGTACGACATCTCTGGTGCGTCGCGATAGCGCTGCTCCAACTCACGCAGAGTCTTGACCACCGACTCCCACGGCAACCAGCGCTGCATGTTGGCCAGTTGCTCGTGCGTGGGAGGCTCGAATCGCACCAAGGCCGCCACCTGACGCCGCACCTGACGCATCAGCTCCACCGATTCAATGTCGCGATAGCACTGATTGGGACGAGCCCGTTCGGCGTTGAGAAACTTGAGTACGTGCACACACGCGTCCAAGTAACGCATCACGCTCTGCGGTTGCATGCACCGCTCGTGCAGCAGCCAATTCACATAACGCTCCAGAAGGTCCATGCGCTCCACTAGCTGCAACTCCAACTGGTCGTACGTTGCGTCACACACATGTTGACAGAAGCCCAAGAAACGCAACACACTGAGCACCGCGCTACTGGCCGTAGCAGGCTCGACACGCGCCTGTTGACGCAGCATCACCACAGGCTCCGTCATGAACTGCTGCAACTCGCGCAACTGCCGACGCAACTGCGGTGACCGCCATCGATGAGGCAGTGTATATCGATGCAACCG
>JAFEAP010000025.1 GCA_018266355.1 Bdellovibrionales bacterium | reverse complement strand
TAGGTTTGGGCCATCTCGTACTGCTTCAGCTCGTCGCGCGAGTAGATGATGACTTTTTTCGGCTTGTACTTCGTGAGGAGGGTCTCGGTCAGCTTCTTGCCGAACGAACCCGTTCCGCCGGTGATGCGGACTCTCTCACTTTTAAAAAATTTCGGCCGCCTTTAGGTCAAGGCCGCAAAAATAAGTTGATAGGAGGCGATCGCGCAAGCCGAAGGAGTTATTTGTGCTACGCGCCGTTTTTGGACCTAAAACGGGGAGTTCCGAATGCTGAGAAGAAGAAATATCCCCCTTTTGGGAATAGTAGCCGTAGGAGTGAGTCTACGATCAAATCGATCTTTGTCTTAGGCAGATATGTGAGGTGCCGATAGGTTTTCAGGAAGAAGGGGTCTGACAAGAACTTCTCGGCAACTCGTTCAATCGTTAGATAGCCGTCCTTACGGTACAAAGACGGTACGGAAATGTCTTTCCAGTTCAACTCCACCTGGTAGTCGGTAACCGCGTAGACCATGGTTTCGGAAAACTCCGGGGAAACGATCTGATTTCGGACTAGCTCTTCTCGGGCGCTACGCAAGTGCTGTCCGAGATCGGGTGCTTGTCTTGGTTTTCGGATTAAGAAGTACTTCAGCGCCCTCGCTGCGTTCAGAAAGGCGTTTTTCAGAGAAAATAGATAAATTTTTCGAATGAGCGCCACTAACGTACGGTGATAAGCGCTATTGGGTTCGTGAGCGATTAGGAAAACATCGCGAGGCCCCATCGCCGCCTTTAAATTGGTCAGAAAGGCATCGAGATAAATGATGTGGTGCAGACACGCGCTGACAATAAAAACTCGTGGAACGTCGGTTTTTTTAGACAGCATCTGCCAGCATTGCTCGATAAACTCGTTGATCACGGTGAGTCGCTCGGATTGGACTCCTAAGCGGTCACTCATTTCGCGCGCAGGCTCGATAAAATAATAATGGGAGTATTGATAACCCAATCGTTCGACGACGCGATAGGTGTGTCCTGTTCCTCCGCCAATATCGACCAAAGCGTAACCCGGCTCTAGTTGTGAAAAAAAAGATTGGTAAATCGGATCGAGATTGTCTTGGTGATCCTCGTATAAACTCGCGGCGAATTTGTAATAAGCGCTGTTAACCGCACTTATAAACGCATCAATTCCTTTTGATTTTTCGAGACTGTACTTTTCGAACAGGAATTCAATTCGCATTTTGAGGGATTTCGACTTCATTCTCAAATCACCTTTTGCACGTGTTTTAGTCCCGTGATTTCCGCGAAAGCCTTCGTTCAGACGATGCGGCGTCGTATGAGTTACCGAAGTAATTCCGCATCATTCGCGATACAAGTACGTCAACGAGTTCGATGGCTGGTTTTCCGAAAACCTTTTCCTCCGACTTTTGGATGATCTTCTCGATCATGGGATCGGGAGGGGTGAAACCGCGCTTTTTTCCTTCCAAGACTCGGTCCGGGATCACGCCGCGGAGGATCCCTTTGAGAAACGTTTTCGGTTCCGACCGCGAGAAGCGCCATTCGATCGGCAGGGAAAACACGAGATCGACGAGTTTGTGATCGAGCAGGGGGGCCCGAAGCTCCACTGAGTTCCCGAGACCGAGTTTGTTCGACAAATGGAGGCAGTTCGCCGGGAGCCAGGTCGAGAACAGGATGGACGCGATCAGGTCGGGACCGTTGTCCGCTTCATCGAGAAAAGCCGTGAACGGATCGGGCGCGCGCAAGGAGTTCCCGTTGGGCCAGTCGGCGTCCTTCAAATAACGTGCGCGATGATCGTAGTACGGGTGAGCGAAGATGCCCGATCGATCCGAGGGGGCGAAGGCGTCGAATAAGCTGAGCGGTTCGCTCACGAGCCGGCGCGCGAGGAAACCCACCTTCGACGGTATGCGATGTCGGCGGCGTTTTTCCGCGAGACGTTCCCACTGCATCCTCTGGTCGAGGCGATAGCCGACTTGGTTCCAATAAGGATAACCGAAGAACAGCTCGTCGCCGCCGTTCCCGGAGAGCAGGACTTTCAGTCCTTTTTCCTTCGCCTTCCGATAGATCGCCCATTGGGCGATCGCGGATTTATCTCCTACGGGTTCGTCGATCACGTGGACGAGATCGTCAAAGTAGTTAAGGAAATCGGATTCGTCGAGCTCGACACGCTCCCACTTGATCCCGATCGCTTTCGCGATCTTTTCCGCTTCTTCGGTTTCGTCGCAATCCGGCCGGCCCCGATATCCCGCGGTGATCGCTTGGACACCCGAATGCGATTTTGCGATGAGGGCGGCGATCGCCGCGGAATCGATCCCGCCGCTGAGAAGGACCGCGACGGGGACCTCGCTTCGCATGCGAAGCGAGACGGACTCTCGAAGCGCGTTCAGCACGTCTTCTTCGGCGTTCTTCCGAGTTCCCGAATAGTTTCCCTTAAAGCGGGGCTTCCAGTACTTTTCGAGGCACAATCCGTTCGCGTCGACGATCGCGCGTTCCCCGGGGAGGAGTCGTTTGATCTGGCGAATGAACGTGTTCCGAAGATCGACCGGGTACGAATAGCGCAAAGTCTGGCGGATCGAATCGTAATCAGGGTCGAGACGCTCGATCGCGTGATTCGCGATCGCTTTCAGTTCCGAGCTGAAAACGACTCCTTGATGATTTTCGGCAAAGTAGAGCGGCACCTCTCCGACTCGATCGCGGGCGACGAAAAGCCGCTTCTTCTTTTCGTCCCAAAGGGCGAAGGCGAACATGCCGCGCAGATGGTCGACGCAATCGGTCCCATATTCCTCGTACAAGCGGAGAACGCTTTCGGAATCGGTCGTGGTCGCGTATCGACGGCCGCGCGCTTCGAGGTCCTTGCGAATTTCGGGGTGGTTATAGATCTCGCCATTGCAGACGAGGACGAGCGAGCGATCTTCGTTAAAGATCGGTTGGTCCCCGCCTTTGAGCCCGATGATCGCGAGACGACGCATACCCAGCGCGGCCTGCTCGCCGAACCAAGTTCCTTCGCCGTCGGGACCGCGATAGGTCATTTCCGCGTCCATGCGGGAGATGCGGTCGCGATCCGTCTCGGAAATCCCCTGATAACGGTAAATCGCGTTGATGCCGCACATGGCGCTAGAATAGCTTTCCCGCTGGTTTCCCGCATCCTTGAAATGAGTCGGGCAGTGGGTTACCGAGGGGGAAGATGCCCTCTTCGGAACCTCGACTCGCTGTTCGCGTTTCGGCTCATGCCTTGCGGCCCGAGGAGATTTCCCAACTTACGGAGCTTTGCCGGTCCCACCTTCGCGCCGACGGCGAGGAATACGCATCAACTGCAGACCGGTGGGACTTTCTCTATCGGCATAATCCGGAAGGTAAGGCCTTCCATGCCTTACTCGAGGACCAGCGAGGGACCCTTTTGGGCCATTTCGGGCTTTTCCCGATTCCCCTCGCTTTAGGCTCACAGGACATCCGCGGCGCCGGAGTCTCGAACGCGGTCATCGATCCTTCCGTGCGGAACCAAAAGCTTCCTTTCCAGGGAGTCGATACTTATTCGATCCTGCCGATGATCGATCAGAGCGGTACCGCAGCGTTCCAGGCGGGAATCGAAGTCGTTTTGGCATTTTCCAGCATACCGGAGCTCATTTGGCGGATCGCCGGTTTCGAAACCTTATCTTTGAGTTTCGCCGAGACCTGGCATTTCTCCTTAGCCGGATTGATGCGGCAATATTTCCGCCAGTTCCGTCGAAACGCCCTCTATTCGCTTCCGCGTGCCGCCGGGTATGCATTCGGGATGGCGATCATGTCGATTTTGAGCGGACGCCGGCCAATCTCGACGAAGGTTCCCATTTTACTTCGGAACGTCGACCGTTTCGGAACGGAATTCGACGAGCTTGCCGAGCAATTCCGTCTCGAGAACGTCCAAACGTTGACGTACGCGAGGACGTCCGTCGCCTTCAATTGGCGATTCGCTTCGTCGCGTTACGGCAAGTTCATAGTGGAGCGCGATGGAAAAGCGATCGGAGCCGTCGTCGTTCTACGGGCTGACTCGCGAACCCGGGGTCCGGCGCGCGTTCACGACTTATTTTTGATCGAGCGCGGTCAAGATGCCCTGCCCGGGGTTCTGGAAGCCCTGCGGAGGGAATTCAAGAACGGTTTCGTTTGGGAGCATTTCCCGAAGAGCGGATTGGCCAAGCGGTACTACGCCGTCGCCGCGCGATCGGGGGTCGTTCGCCGTTCGGGCTTCAAATCTTTTTTGCCGGGACGTTCGAATCCCGATGCCTTGACCCACCCGATCGATATCTTCTTCAAGTTCGGTAGCGCGGAAGCCGAAGCTACCCGGACTCGAGCCGCTCTCGAATCCGCGCTTCATTTTTCACCGCTTTTTTACGTCCCTTGTCCGTACCCCTCGGACAACCGCGCCGTCCATTGACACGTCCGCTCTCTCTGTTATCAAGTGGGGATGATGCGAGGGGTTCGAAATCGAGATTCCAAAGGAAGTCTGCGTGTCTAGAAGGGTTCTTCTAGTCGCGAAGGAAGGCTTCGCTTGGCCGGCGCATTACCTCGCGAAACTGCTGCGCGAAGAGGGTACCGAAATCGGGATCTTCTTCATCATGCCCCACGAAGCGATGCGAGGGGACTACGACTACCGCGAGTTCGTTCGGCTCAACCCCGATCTGAAGATCTTCGATGCGAAGAAACTCGGAACGGAATTCCGATCGCGCGTACGGTCCGGAAATCTCGGGCTGGATTGGGAGGCGCTCCGCCGAATCGATCGCGAGTATTCCGCCGGCAAGACTCTCGGCCTTCAGCAGATCACCAGCCAATTCATGTCCACGTACGCGCACTACCGCACTTACTATCGTGACGTGCCCGTCGAGCAGCAATACCTGCTGATGCAGCTTTACTACGGTCTCGTGCATGAGGTTCTGGACGAGTTCCGGCCCGATGCGATCTACGACGCCGATTTCTCGGAATATCCTCGAGCCATCCTCTTCGAGGTCGCGGGCCGACGTAATATTCCTTACGTCACGATCGAAGGCTCCCGATTCGACGACTATTTTTTTCCTTCCACGACCTTAGCTCTTGCGGACGCGGACTGGCTCGGGCCGCTCGTCGAGCAAAGAGCTCGCGAACTTCGGACGGTGGAAGTCCGATCGAGCCGGGCGGGTTACCGCGAGCTCGACCGATTCCGCGCCCAAAGCGAGATCCTGGCCGACGGATTCAAGATCGCGTACGCGACGATGGCCTTTCGCCCGCTGCGGAGTCTCTACGCGCTCGTCCGCGCCAATTTTTCCCGATTCCCCACCCACTTCAAAGATTGGCTGCGCTTTTACCGGACGGGCACCGCGCCAATCTTCGCCGACCCGATCCGATTGCATCTCCTCGAGCTCAAGGAATACTTCCGGAAGTTCGTCATGCGATTCGCGAGTCCTTTCGTCGAAGCCGATTTGTCGAAGCTCGACTACATCTTGTTCCCGCTTCATCTGATTCCCGAGTCCTCGACGCTGACGAAGTCCCCCTTCTTCCTGAACGAGGAGTTTCTCGTCGAGTCGCTCTCGAAAAGCGTGCCTCCGGGCCAATCGATCGTCGTGAAAGAGCACTGGTACATGATGGGCGAGCGGCCACTCTCGTTCTACCGGCGAATGAGACGGCTCCCGAACGTCATCTTGATCGAACCGCGCAAATACGGGGACCCGCGGGCATATCTCGAGTCCGCCCACGGCGTGGTCACGATCACCGGAACTTCGGCGTTCGAGGCGGCGCTCCTGCGGAAGCCCTCCATCGTCTTCGGTCCGACGCCGTTCTCGATGCTCACGAGCGTGAAGACGGTGACCGACGTCACGACCCTGCCGAGCGTCGTACGAAACTGGTCCCGGACGATGAGCGACGACGCCGAGCTCGCCGCCTACCTCGAGATCGCGATGGAAGTCGGTGAAAAACTCGACATGCCTTGCCTGACTTCGCGCGAGCACGAAACGGACGTGTCGAAAGCGAAAGAGAATGCCGGACGGCTGTATCGGCTTTTTCGCCGAGGGGAAGAGATGTTGCGAAAGGACCGGCCGGCCCTCGAGAAGCAGGTGTTTCGAACATGAGAAACGACGTGACGGTCATCGATGCGGAAAAAACGGACTACGCGGAAGGATTCCGCGATCTTTTCCGACATCGCGAACTTCTCTTCATGATGGCGTGGCGGGACCTTCGGGTTCGTTACGCCCAAACCGTGCTCGGATTGGTCTGGGCGGTCATCCAACCGCTGGCCACTTTGCTCGTCTTCACGCTTCTCTTCGGGCGCGGGATCAAGATCGACACGGGAAGCATTCCTTACCCGGTCTTCGCTTTGGCCGGAATGTCGGTTTGGTCTTATTTTTCGTACGTGATGTCCCAAGCCGGCAATTCGATCATCAGTTCGGGGGATATGATCAAGAAGACGTATTTCCCTCGCTTGGTGATCCCGCTTTCCAAGGCGATCGTCGGTTTCGTCGATTTCGGGGTGACGCTTCTGTTCCTGGTCGGGCTGCTCGTCGCGTACCGAATCGCCCCCACGATCAATCTTCTCTGGCTCCCGTTCTACGTGGCGATGACGGTCGTCTGCGGCCTAACCGTCGGAATCTGGCTGAGCGCATTGACCATCCGGTTCCGGGATTTCCAACACGTGATCCCGTTCATGGTTCAGCTCGGTCTCTATGCCACGCCGGTGGCCTATCCGGCGTCGGTCATCCCGGAGAAATATCGTTTTCTCTTCGCGCTCAATCCGATGGCGGCGGCCGTGGAAGGATTCCGTTGGAGCGTACTGGGCGGGGAACCACCTTCGTCGGGCTCGCACTACGCGTTCGCCGGCGTGCTGGTCCTCTTCGTTTTGGGGATCCGTTATTTCCGTAAGATCGAATTCAGCATGGCGGACCTGGTATGAGGAATGATCGCGACCGCGCCATCATCGTCGACGGAATCTCGAAACAATACCGTATCGGTACGCCCTCGAGCCGTAGCTTTCGAGACGCCATCGTTCGTTCGGTCGGCGGCGTATTCAAAGGGCCTTCGTCCGGCGGGGCCGACTTCTGGGCCCTCGACGACGTATCGTTCGAGCTGAAGCGCGGCGAGGTGCTCGGCATCATCGGTAGAAACGGGAGCGGCAAGAGCACTTTATTGAAGATCTTATCGCGCATCACCCGACCAACCCGCGGTCGGGCGACCATCCAAGGTCGCGTCGCCGCGCTTCTCGAGGTCGGAACCGGTTTTCATTCCGAGCTCACGGGACGCGAGAATATCTACCTGAACGGCACCATCCTCGGGATGAATCGCGCCGAGATCCGCTCGAAGTTAGACGAAATCATCGACTTTTCGGGAGTTTCGAAATTCATCGATACTCCGGTCAAGCATTACTCGAGCGGAATGAGCGTTCGTCTCGCGTTCGCGGTGGCAGCGCATCTCGAACCGGAGATCCTGATCATCGACGAGGTCCTGGCCGTCGGCGACGTCGAATTCCAGCGAAAATGCCTCGGCAAGATGCAGGACATCGCGAGCTCGGACGGACGTACCGTTCTATTCGTAAGCCATCACCTGCCTTCGGTTAAAAAACTTTGCCATCGCGGTCTCGTCCTCTCGCACGGGAAAAAAATCTACGAAGGGTCCGCGAGCGACGCGATTTCGAAATACTTGGATTATTCCGGAAACCGCCAAAACCTGAACGCGGTTCTGGAGGCTGAAAAGAGAAGAAGCGGCCCGGTGCGCCTTCTCGGTCTGAAAATATGCGGACCGGACGGTAGCGAGAGCGAGCACTTCAGTTCGGACGAGAAGGTCTTGGTGGAAGTTCGTTACGAAGTTCGCGAGGAGATCGAGGACTTGCTCGTGAAGCTGATCATCCACGACGCCGACGGCAATCCGATCCTCGCCACCGCCGACCTGGACTATCCGAATCGCGCCGGTTTCAAGAAAAAGGCGCCGGGAATTTATCGGTCGGTTTGCGAGATCCCGGCGGATCTGTTCGGTACCCAGACTTTTTACGTCGACCTTCGCATCGCTAAACGCGAGGTCCTGCCTTATCTCGTCGAACTCAAGGCGATCGCCTCGTTCGACACCGTCATCATGTGCTCGAACGACAAGAACTACGGCGATATGCACGGCATTTCCTTGCGGCCGGATTTCCGGTGGTCGATCGCGAAAGAAGGTTCGACCGCCTAGAGGCGCGAATCAATCCCGCGGACGAAACGAGTCCGCGACGACGGCGACGATGAACCGGAAGTTCGTCGTGAAATAACGCCGCCAAAGCCGGCGGGGCTCCTGAAGCAAGCGGAAGAGCCACTCGAGCCCCGACCTTTGCATCCAAAGCGGAGCGCGCTTCTTCGTCCCCGTCAGGAAATCGAAAGCCGCGCCGACGCCCATGAAGAGGACGTCCGGAGCGAGCGTCGAAGCGTTTCGCATCCAAAGCTCCTGTTTCGGCGCGCCGAGGCCGACCCAAACCACGCGCGGTCGCGGTCGATTTCCGTTCTTCTCGAGGAAGGCGCGCCAGTCCTCGGCGACCGCTTCGGGAGAATAGGGCCGCATCGGGGGGCTATGGCAGGCGGAGGAGAGACCGAAACGAGCGACCAAGGCTTCCGCCTGGCCGGGCGCCCCGCCGACGAAGCCGACCGGCAAGTCCCGGTAGCGCTCCAGGAAATCTTTCATGAAGTCCGGGCCACAAACGCGGGATTCGATCGCGGGGCCTCGGAGGCGGGAAACCCAGACGAGGGGAAGTCCGTCTGCGACCGATAGAAAAGCTCGGCTCAAGGTTTCTCGAAGCGCGGGCAGCGACTGGCTTTCGGTGACGGTATGGACGTTCGCGAAACAAACGTAACCTCCGCCGGAGGCTCTCGCCTGCGCAGCGCATAAATCGAGGGCCTTTTCCATACCGAGGGTCGAGATCGGCACCCCCAGGATGGTCGTGGTCGGACGGTCCATAAGCCTATTCATCGTATAAAACCGAAGGAATAGGAATCGATTTGGATCTATGAGATCCGTGGAGAGCCGTATGTCGAATCTCTCCTCTTCAGGAATGCGTAAATACTTCGGAACCGCCATCACTGCGATCCAGCTCGGGTTCGATTTCTTTACGGTCGTCGCGACCTATCTCGTCGCCTACGCCCTCTACGTCGGCGCGCTCTCCCGGTCCTCGCCCCAGAGCCTTTCGGAATTCCTTTTTTTCACCGTCTTCAGCGCGACCATCTACCTGATCGTCCTCGATCGGGTCGGCGTCTATCGCCGCGAGATCAGCCTCCTGAACATCCGTGAGATTCGAGGGATATTCAGAGCGGGCATCTACGCCTCCGCCGCGATCCTGAGCATCTCGTTCTACATCCGGTTCACGAGTTTTTCCCGATTGACCCTGACGTTCGCCATGATCGCAACTCCGATCGCTCTGCTCATCCAGCGTCAGATCTTTTACCGGATCCATATCCTCTTCCACACGCGGGGATGGTCCGAGACGCGCGTGGTGATCTACGGCGTTGGAACCATCGGTCAGCACCTTTGTCGCCGCCTCCTCGAAAGTCCCGCGCTCGGATTGCTCCCGATCGGGTTTCTCGACGACGACGCCTCCCAAATCGGGGCGACGATCTCCTGGCCGGGAATGACGAATCGGAAGCTCTCGGTCCTCGGAGGCGAGGCTTGGCTCACGGAAGCGCGAAAGAGCGGGATCGGGACCGTCCTGATCGCCCTTCCCGGCGCGTCCTTCGAGCGGAACCAGCGGCTCGTCGAGAGATGCGTCGAGCTCGGGCTCGACTACGCGATCGTTCCGAACACCTACGAAAGCTTTATCCAGAGCGTCGAGCTCTTCGAGATCGGCGGCATTCCCGTCCTTCGCCGCCGTAAGCGAACGGTGAGCTTCTATTACCTCGGCGCAAAACGGCTCGCAGATTTCATCGTGGCTACCGTCGGGATCCTGCTTCTTTCGCCGCTGATCCTCCTTTTTTGGATCTTGATCCGGCTCGACTCCCCGGGGCCCGTCATCTTCAAGCAGAAGCGCGTCGGCCTTCGGGGTAAGGAATTCAGCTTCTATAAGTTCCGGACGATGCGGGTGGACGCTCCGAAATACGGATACACGCCCCAGTCGTCGGATGATCCGCGAATCACGCGCGTCGGAAAGTGGCTTCGCCGAACGAGCCTCGACGAGCTTCCGCAACTTTTCAACGTCTTCCGCGGCGACATGAGCCTCGTCGGCCCGCGACCGGAAATGCCTTTCATCGTCGAAAAATACTCCGCGCTCGAGCGCCAACGGCTCGACGCGAAACCGGGAATCACCGGCCTCTGGCAGATCAGTACCTTTCGTGGTGCGCCGATCCACGACCATATCGAGTACGACCTTTTCTATCTCGAGAACCGATCTCTGCTCCTCGACTTCGCGATCGGGATCAAGACCGTCACTTCGGCGATTCGGGGAGTCGGAGCGATTTAAATATTCGTCTCGGTCGATGGGTGAGTGGATTTCAATGCTAAGACCCCGGCGCAGATCAGAACGTAGACGACAGGGCGAATGATCAAACTGTCGACGGTGAGGCCGGAGATGAGAAAGAAAATCGGGATTGTTTTTTGGAACGGAGTGAGATCGCGTTCCCTCGATTTCCACCACCACCCGAAAGCGAAGAGGGCCGCTCCTAACAGGAGGATTCCGCCCCGACTGAACGCGAAGACGTAGATATTGTCCGAGAAGTGGGGGTGGAATCCGTTCCCGAGGAGAAAGCGATCTATCCGTGAGATGGCGTATTCCCAGTACACTTCCCAAGGGCGGACGCGGTAGAGAAAGGTCTCGCGCTTCTGGGAGAAGAATGGCTGGTTCCAGGCGAGAACGAGCGCCGACGCCACCCCGACAGAAGAGATCCAGAGCGCGTGACGAGCAAGTTTAGGACTAAGGGCCGAAAGGGTTGCATAGAGAACGGCGACCCCTGCACTGACGAAAGCGGTCAGTGTTTTAGTCAGTGCGACGCCGACGATTACGCCGCCGCCAACGGCAATTTTAGTCGCGCGGCTTTCCGAAGGCGACTGTACGAGGATGAGCAGAGCCAGGCAGAGCGTCACGCAACCCTCTATAGGAGAACGAAAAGCCCCGAAAGCGCGGTCGGCCCAATTGGGCACGTTCGGGTCATACCGATAAAGATCTCCCAAGAAAGCCCTCGCTCCAGGGGAGAACTTAGCCGCAGCTAAAGAAAGAATCGATAGGCAAACACAAACGAGCAGGGTCCGGTCGACGATCTTACGGTGAACGGGTAGGCGAAGCACGAGAAGGCCGCCGACGAACCAGACGAAAAATCGGAAAGTGATGATCGCTTCGCGTCCAAAGGAAAAGAGATCGTCTTTCGGGGCGCTTACGATGAAAGTAGTGAACCGTTCCGCGAGACTTGGGCGCCCGTAGCCGTGGAGGAATACGATTCCGAGCAACGCACCGGCGACGAGCGTCTCGCAAACGAATCGCTTTCGGTCCGAAGGCGGCGCTTCTCTCAAAAAAATGAAAGCGAAGACCGGCACCCAAAGGAAAACCCAAAGATCCGAAAAGAAAACAAGGCGTTCTCCTAGACCGATAGGTGGCGCGAAAAAGCCCAGTACGATCTGAACCGCGAGCGCGATGGAAAAAGTAAGTCCGAGCTCCACCGTTCGTCTCCCTAGTCCTTCACGACGACGGCGACCATATTGTTACCGCAAAAGCCGAACGGCTGCAGCAGCCTGTAGATCAAGCGGATCGCCACGAATCGTAAACTTGAAGGAACGATACGAGTGATTTTCGAGATGAATCCGCCGTGGTCCCATACGCGGCGAACGACGATGTTCCGATAGTTCGTGAGAAGAAGGCTTTTCACGGTCTGTTCGATCATGTTCCGATCCCAGCGGAACACATAATTCTTTTCGCCGTCCGTAAGTTCCCACTCCTGACCGATGAGTTTCCCGACCAGACCACGGTGCGGCTCGATCACGATCGCGGCCTTTCGCGCGACTCGTAACATCTCCGCGAAACCAGTAGCAGGACGCTGGAGGTGGTGGAGTCCGTCATGGACGACGACGATATCGTAACTCCGGTCCGGCAGCGCCATCGCTTCGGCGTCGAGGGCCAGCGTCTTCAATTTACCGTTCAACTGTTCCGCGATCCGAAGTGCGTTCTGGGAGAAGTCGCTTACGGTGACGTCGGAAAACCCTTCCTTTAGGAAGAAAATGCCTTCGCCCCCGACCCCGCCACAAACCGACAGCACTTTGAATGAATAAAGGGACGACCCGTAGGTTTCGCGTAGCGTTTCGAGAGCGATCTTCAGTCGACGATCGCGGAGGTAACGTGTGAGCGGATCGGACGTGATGTGGAATTCGTACCCCGCCAACTCGAGACTCGAGTAGAGCTTTTCATGGGCTCTTTTTTGCGCAAGTGGGTCCATTTCCATATGATAGACGAGTATCATCATGAACCGGATCGGAACACTATTCCAGATCGGCCTGAAGGATCCCTGGTATCGGGCGAATCTCATTCTTCGCCTATTGGTTCTAACCTGGGTCTTCACGAGGGGAACCGCCTTACTGGGCGACTCGGACTACTATCTGGAAAGTATGCGATCCATTTGGGCGGGACATTGGGGCGGGGCTACCTTTCGCGCACCGATGTACCCCTGGATGCTCGCGATTTTCGGCGGACCGATCGTGACCTCGGCGACCATTACTTTGATCATTTGGTTGGTGGGGGTCGACCTTTCAAAAAAGTGCGGAAGGCTCATCGGATGCCTTTGGCTTTTCGACCCGGTACTCCTTCTTTTAGGAGCAGCTGTAATGTCGGACGCTTTATTTGCACTTTTCGTTTACGCCTCCGTCATTGCGTTTAAGGCATTTCTCGAGAGTCCCCTAGGCAGTCAGGCGATTCGACTCGGATTGACGGTAGGCGCCGCAATTCTCACGCGTCCCATTGGTATTCCGTTTGCGGCATTAATGGCCGCATTCGTTCTTCTTCGGCCCGAGCGTGCGCGCATTCGAGGTGTGTTTTTGGCTATGATGGTCGCTATTCTCCTCGTCACTCCGAGGTTGATTTGGAACGAACGGAACGGAGCCGGATGGACCATTGCCGAGCAGGGTCGTACCTTTCAAATGGCAGTCGCGGCGGCCGTATATTTCGCGGGATCGGGACTGAACTATACGGAGGCTGAAAACCGATGGGTCGCCGAGCACCCGGAGGATTCTCGTGAGTCGGGACTCATTCGGAGAACGCTTGTGGCGAAATTTCCGATCTGGCTGAAATTATCCGCCAAAGGGGTCCTGCGAACGCTTTTCGGGCATGTAAACGTCGAAGCCGGAAGTTTCTTGTTTGGACGGCCTGTCGTCGGACCTGGCTGGTTTTCGGAGGGGAATCGTGGCCCCGTGTGGACACTTCCTGAAAAGGCCGTCTGGGTTCTCGGCATGTTTGCGGCGGCCTTATTTGCTCTCTTTGAATATCTTTATCTGTTGCGCGATTTGCGTCGCGTTTCGAGATCCGCGCCCTTTTGGAACGGTTGGCTTTTGCTCGCGATCGTCGGATTCGTATTAGCGCCCCAGCTTTTTGGCGACTGCCGATTTCGTCTACCCGTCCTCGCGGTGTTATTCGCGGCTAGGGCTTGTTTGGTTAGCGAGAAGGGCCTCGAACAAGGCCTTTAATCCCAACGACGCTATTCTGGGCGAGTGACGATAAGCGGATTTCGCCAAAGTCGTCCCCGCGATTTTCAGAACGATGAAAGCGAGCGATATTTTCGGACTGTGTCGACGAAAAAGTCGGATGCCGTTGTGGGTAACGAAAGAGTGGTGAATCGCTCGATCATGTACACGAGCTCCGCCTCGAGGTGCAGCAAGGTGTTTGAGCGAAGCATCCGGATCGAAAATGAGACAACCAGGGAATCTTTTGACTAGCCTTAGAGTGGCGTCGCTTTCGAAGAAATATCCGTTTCCTCCGAAACCCTCGTCGAAACCTCCGATTTCCGCGAGGCTCCGACGGTCAAAGGACATGTTCGCGCCCTGGGCAAAAACACATCGTTGGCGCCTCTTGCCGTTAAATCGAAAGGTCATCGCCCCCGTCCAGCGATTGAACCGGCCGACCTTCTCGAACGAATCAGGGGGAATATCTCCCGTCGGTTGTTCGACCCGTCCTGCGACGCCTCGAACGGAAGGGTCGGAGTAGTTTTGCAAGTGAGCTTCGACGAGTCTCGGGGACGGGATAACGTCGTCGTCGAGGTAGAGGATGATATCGCTCTTCGCTTCGCGAAGGAGGCGGTTCATGTTGAAAACGACGCCTTTCGGTTCCGTGCGTAGATGACGGACGCCGGGAGCGTGTCTCTTCAGATAGGCATCGAGGTCTTCTCGAGAAGGAACATTCTGATCTGAGACGATGATTTCGTCGGGTAGCCGCGAACCTGCGAGAATCGATTCGAGCGTGTCCCGAACTTCTTCGAAGCGACCGAGCGTCGGAATTGCCACGGTAATTGTTGGGTTCGGACCTCGGGGTTCCATATGATTTCCTCATACCGTAGGTAATTGGCCGATGATAGAGTGATAACGCGATGCGATTGGTTTGGATCGTTCCGGAAAGTCGGGGGGGTATTCGTTCCTATGCGGAGGCATTGCTTCCCGCATTGCGCGAACGAATCTCGGATCTACATTTCCTTGATCGACTCCCTACTGCAGAAGAATTGGCGGCTCTCCGTCCGGACCTGGTTCACCTCCAACACGAGTTCGGACTGTTCGGCTCGAAACTTCCTTGGAGTTACCGCTTTCCGAAGTGGTTCGCCTCGGCGCGACGGGCGACCTCGAATGCGAAGTGGGTGGCGACCGCTCACACCGTAATCGACGCGAACTGGCGCTATCCGACGCGCGGACGGGGTTGGAAGGCCATCCCGCTGGCAGCATTGAATATTCTAACGCCGGTTTTCCGATCGACGTGGATGGAAAAGACTTGGGGCGGGTTCGACGGGGTCATCGTCCATTCCGCGCTGCAGTCGGGTGCGATCAGCGCATCGGGATGCAAGCGCGTCGTCGTGATTCCGCATTACGTGCCGGAAGGCGGGGGAACCATTCCCGAACCCGCGGCGCCGACGATTCTCCTTTTCGGTTATTTCTCGCCGGAGAAGGGCCAAGACATCGCGATCCACGCATGGTCGGAGTACGGGCCGAGTGCGCCGAAACTGATATTGGCGGGAGGCGTTCGACGCGACGAAGATCGCTCCTATCATGCGATGTGCGTGGCGGCGATCGATCGTCTCGGACTAAAGGATCGCATCGAGATCACCGGATTTGTTCCGGAGGAACGGCTAGCGGTCTACTTCGCGCGGGCAACGATCGTACTGGCCCCATTTCGCGAGACAAGCGGGTCGGGTTCGCTTGCGACCGCGATCGGGCATCACTCCGCAATTCTCGCTTCCGATCACCCCCTGAATCGGGAAATCGATCGACGTGTGCCGGGGAGCTTGGCCTTTTTCACGACCGAATCTCCGGCGAGCCTCGCCGATGAAGTCCGTAATCTCCTCGACGACAGCGTTCGAAGGACGAAGCTTCGCGAGGCGGCCGGTCAATACGCCGCGGCTCACTCTATTTCCGAGACCGCGCGGCGGCATTTTGAGTTTTATCGCGAGTTGTTCGAAAAGAGCATCGATTGAAGCGTTGGAAGATCCACGGAGCTTTGAATATACTCGAGCACGGGCTTTCCCGCGGGCTTGATGCCCTTGCGACGATCGCGATCCTTTGGTGCGTACCGACCGATGTATTTTCGCAACTTGCGATTGCGCAAGCCTATGTCGCTCCTGCACTCTTGTTATTTGTCTCGCCCGAGACCGTCCTCTATCGCGACTTTGGAAAGTGGTCGTCAGAAGGAAAGGGTCGGGTTTTATCGAGAATTCGGATTTTCCGAAAATTCGCCTGGGCCAAAGCGATTTTCGCGTTTCTCGTTTCAGCGTTCATCGCCGCTATCACTTCTTCTCCGGAGGGAACGGCGTATGGCTTTAAGAGTCGATTCTTAGCTTTAATTTGGGCGTTCTCTCTTCCGCTCATCGCCCAGGTCTGCGGACCCGACCGGGAATTTCTCCGGCTCTCTTTGGAGCTGAAGAAATTGAATTTATTAACCACGCTCCAGAGAGCGATTTATCTCGTTCTCCTCCTTCCGATCGCGAAATTTTTTCCGTACTCCTTTCCCGCGATCGCGAGTTGCGGTGTTTTAACGGGCGTCGTGATGGCGATCTTTGCGAAACGGGCGGTCGAAAACCTATTCAAAGGGATCGAAGCGGATAAGGAAACTTCGCGACAAGGGCTGAATCTAGTTCGGACCTCGCTTAAAGGCTTTTCGATCTGGAATCATTTCGCCGGAGTCGTCACCGGATGGGTCCAGACGATGGACCTATTTTTTCTCGGAATTTTTCGACTCCCGGCGGCCGATATCGGCATTTACAGCGTCGTACTGAAGTTCGCGAATTTCAGTTTGGCTCTTCCTTACGCGGTGTCGAATCTATTCATCGTTTATCTTGGAAGAGACGCGAAATCGGATCGTCGAGAAGAAATAGGGCGCACCTTGCGGGCAAGCGTCTATCTTTTTCTTTTTTGCGGTGTCCAGGCTTTCGCCTTTTACCGTCTCTCCCCGTCCGTCATTTCCCTTTTCTCAAAAGGCAGGTGGAGCGTCACGGACCAGGGGCGGATGGTCGACTGGCTGAGGTGGATACTCCCCGCATGCGGCGGCTTTGCGGCGACGCTCTTTTGGAGCGGATGGATGGGCATTCGGACTTCGTTTAGGCGGTTGATCGCGAGCGTGTATTTGCCCTGGGCGGGCGCGAGTGCCGCTATATACGCATACGCAGTCGATCGAGGGGGGGCGAATTTCGCAGCGCAAGCGAACCTTTATGTCACGGGTACTTTCATCGTTCTTCTAGCCATTTCATCCCTTCGTCGCTATGAATAAAAACGGTGGAAAAGTCGGCAAAAATTTTTATCGCAGGGCATAAAGGGCTTGTCGGTTCGGCGCTTGTTCGCCGACTTCAAGCGCTCGGCTACGCGAATCTCGTACTGCGAGATCGCCGGCAGGTGAACCTGATCGACCAAGCGCAGGTGAACGCGTTCTTCGCAGCGGAAAAGCCCGAATACGTTATCCATGCCGCCGGCCTCGTCGGCGGCATCATGGCTAACTCCACCCGCCAGGCCGATTTTCTCTACGAGAATATGATGGTCGCGGCGAACGTCATTCGCGCGGCGGCCGAACGAGGTACCAGGAAACTCCTTTTTCTCGGAAGTTCTTGTATCTATCCGAAGTTTGCGAAGCAGCCGATTCACGAGTCGGAGTTACTCGCTTCGGGGCTCGAACCGACGAACGAGGGATACGCAGTCGCGAAGATCGCGGGGCTAAAGCTTTGTACGATGTACCGGCGTCAGTACGGAAAAGATTTTATCTCCGCCATGCCCACCAATCTCTACGGACCGAACGATAACTTCGATCTTGTTTCCTCTCACGTCCTTCCTGCTCTTCTGAGAAAGTTCCACGACGCGAAGATCAGTGGAAAAAATGAAGTCATATTGTGGGGCACGGGGAAACCTCTCCGTGAGTTCTTGCACGTAGACGATCTCGCCGATGCCCTGCTCACTTTGATGGAGAAGTACGGAGACGAGCAGACCATCAATGTCGGGTCCGGAGAGGAAGTATCGATCGCGGAGTTGGCGCGAATCGTTGCCGAAGTCACCGAGTTCCAGGGTGACCTGGTTTTCGATTCTTCGAAGCCGGACGGCACTCCTCGGAAGATACTCGATTCCGGGCGTCTTCGAAATCTGGGCTGGGAACCGCGGATATCGCTCGTCGAGGGCGTCCGGAATACCTATCAATGGGCTTTGAAAAATTCCGCCTTCACATAAAGGGCCGGCAATGGGAGTAAGTCTAAACGACGCGAAGCTCCTCGTCCGCATGCGCGGAAAGGGAACTTGCTTCCGGCGACTGGCAACGCTCGGACGCCAGCAGATTTTTTTTCGGCCGAGCGAGCTCGTCCCTTCTCTTAAAGAAACCGGCTTTTCGATCGCCGACGTCGAACGTTTTCTCGACACTGCCCGCGATACCGGAAGCGCCGACCCACTATTCCAACTACTCGGCGCCGAGGAAGTCGTTTCCCTGGACGCGTCCGATTACCAGGGCGCTACGATCCGCCACGACTTGAACTTACCCGTAGATGTAAATCTTCACGATCGTTTCGACGTCGTCTTCGATGGTGGAACGCTCGAGCATGTATTTAATTTTCCGGTCGCGATTCGAAACGCGATGGAAATGATCGCCGTGGGAGGGAGTCTGGTTTCAGTCACGCCGGCCAATAATCAAATGGGGCACGGATTTTATCAGTTTAGCCCCGAGTTATTTTACAACGTGCTTTCTCCGGCGAACGGGTTTCGGGTCGCCGCGATGGTTGCATTGGAGCTTTCCCCCGCCAATCGCTGGTTCGAAGTGGAAAATCCGGCAAGGATCCGATCCCGTGTGACGCTCACGAATTTGTGGGGAGTGAATCTTTTCGTTCACGCGATTCGCGACTCGAAAAAAGAGATCTTCGCTACGACTCCGCAACAAAGCGACTATACGGTCCTTTGGGGCGAAGGGACTCGGCTTTCGTCTCTCGATATCGAACCGGGGCAGGCGGCGGGTAGGGACTTGAAAGAAAATCTCTCGATCAAGCTAAGGCGGAAATTTCCCGGCGCGGTGTATCTGATGACGTCGGTCGCCCAGATTTTTCAGTCTTCGTTTGGTTTTCGAAATACGAAATTTTTTCGACGCCTCGTTGGATAGCGGATGAAGTGGTTGCAATGGTCGACGGCTGATTTGGAAAATGGACTCGGCGGAGTCGAGGTGCATGCCCGCTGCCTCGCGCGCGAACTTTCCGCTATAGGTGTTCGTACGACGTTGTCGAACGATCCGCGCGATTTGAAACGAATGGAATTCGATGTCATTCATCTCCACGGAAGCGGAGTCACCCCCTTTTCGACCCATGCGATCCGCGTTCATACCTTGCATGGAACGACGTTCGGGCGGATGGCAGCGTGTAGAGAGTGGCTTTGGCCAGGGGGATACGCCGCCGAACTGAGGGAAGTTCGTGGGGTTCTAGAATCGAACGTCGTATTAAGCGTCCGGCCGGGTCTTTCTCTTTTCGAGATCGCGAAACGTCTCGGGAAGACGGTAGAGGTCTGCTGGAACGGCTGGGACGCCGGAAACGAAATGGGAGAGCTATCCAAATCCGTGAAAGCTCGGCTTTCGGGAGGCGGAGCGCGTTGGATATTTGTCGGCCGCGGCGACGACTCCATGAAGGGCGCAGATCGTATTCGGGGAGCGCTCGGTCTGAAGCCGGGGGTAGATCTGATAGCGGCGCCCGGCCTCGGATTCGAAGGACGAGAAGATGTGTTGGCGACGGGAAGGCTGGATTCTTCTCAGGTTCGATCGCTTATGGCAGGGGCCGACGGGCTTTTAATTCCATCGCGTTATGAAGGGCATTCCCTCGTTCTTCTCGAGGCTTTATCCGAGGGACTAGTCGTGTTGGCGACGCGAGTGGGGGGGGTTCCTTATCTCCCGTCCGTACGGGGACTCGAGATCCTTGAATCGGGTGACGCTAGGGAACTTCGAGAGACAATGGACCGAATTCAGTCAGGAGACGCCTTCGCCGATTCGCGAAAGATCGAACGTCGTCAGGAAAACCGAAAGCTTCTTCCGAAGTGGAGAAACGTCGCGGAGATCGCCCTGGGTGCGGTAGAACGCTATAAGAGGAAGCGATGACGTCGGAGACGGGAAAAATTCAAACGGCTTATCCCCAGGAAGTTTGGGATGAAGAACATACGCGAGATCGTTTCGAAATGGCGTCCGCGGACGATCAAGTTCGGTGTTGGATGGACACCGCAATCGAGCAATGGGTGAAGGTACCGCCGGGTGAAGTCCGATCTTTGGAAATCGGATGCTTTCCTGGGCGGTATCTCGCTTATTTTGGAGCACGCGGGTACGAGGTGAATGGGATCGATCTTACCCCGAGAGTCGCGCCGGAAATGTTAGATTGGCTCGTCGGTGCCGGCTATCGCATCGGTCGGGTCGAAAAAGGCGATTTTTTCGCCTTCACGGATCCCCGAGGTTTCGACATCGTCCTATCGAACGGTTTCCTCGAACATTTTCCGGATTGGGAGCGCTGCTTTGAAGGGCATTTGGATTTAGTTCGACCGGGAGGGCTTCTGCTGCTTGCGACCCCGAATTTCGTCGGAAAAACGCAGAGGTTTCTTCATGAAGTTCTCGATCGAGAGAATTTCGATCGGCATTGTCTCGAAGCCATGAACCTTGAGGGGTGGCGTAGGCTCGCCGAGTCCCGAGGATTCGAGGTGCTGCGGGCGGATTATTTCGCGGAATTCGACTTTTGGAACGGGCCTCAGCGCCGCCCTCTTTGGCAGAAGGCAATCGGTCGCGGAATTCAGGCATTGATCCCGATTCTTCGGCTTTTCATCCCCTCGAACTCTTCTTCGGCGTCCCCCTACCTCGGGATCGTGGCTCGACGGAAGGAGTAACCTCGATTTTCCGTTCGCACTTCAGCAGAGCGAACGAATCTCCCTTGAACTCCGGTACGCATCCTTCAGGAGAAGGGAAAAGGAGCGCAGTTTCTCCATAGAGCCATTTTGGAAGCGTTGGCCCGAAATCCTTCCAATCCTTGCGGTAGGTCGGCTCGAAAGGCAGTCGGAATAACGTCTCGTCATATTGATGGTGGACGATCCAGGCACCGAGGTTATCCCTTGTTAAATCCCCGTGGTCGAAGAGAACACGCAACCTCGCATTGATCGCTGATTGTTCCTTCGAGGCGCAAGCGGTCTCCGAAAGTCGCAGATAACGATGCCTAGCGACCGGTCCTACGGCGAAAATCCAGGTCAGGAGGACGGCGACGACGATTCCTCTCGCGAACTCTCGTGGAACCCCTCCTCGGACCGGATTAGCGATGATCGCACCCCAGTGGATCGAAAATCCGACGAGGGTAATTCCCATAATCGCTCCCCATTGCTTTTCCACCGGTCGGTGCCCGGAAATTAGAAAATAAAGAATGGAGATTATGAATACGAAAAACGCCGCGATTGTCGCAGACGCGTGTTTTCGCGCCCGAAACACGGCGTAGGCCCCGAGGAAAAGGAACGCGAAGGAAATCCAAGCTAACGCCGGTTCGAATCCGGCGTAGAAATCGAACAGCGTTCCGGAGGGGACGTCGTTTGAGATTCGTCGTGACTCTCGGAAGTAGAGTTCGAGATATTCCGCGATGGGCTGATTGCGCGCACGGGCGTACGCGTAAAATAGTCCGAACGTTCCGATCGATATCGCCAAGCCGGAACGAAAGGCCGCGCGTCCCGAATGGAGGAGGCCCGTGAGCCAAACGGCGGGCAGAAATAAGAGAAACGTCGGCTTAAGCGCGAAAGCGAGTACCGCGTAAATGCCCGCGCGAAAAAAGCGCCTTTGCTCGAGTGCGCCGTAAGCGAGCGCGGCGGCGAGAAACCCCGGCGTCTCCCCGAGAAATCCGAACACGAAATATCCGCCGAAGGGAATTCGTGAAAGCCCGTATCCAAATATCCCCAAAGCGCAAGGAACCGCGAACCAATTTCGCTCTCCCCGCACATATGCAAAACGCCCGACCGCCAATAAAAGGAGAATGAAGCATCCATACACGAAGAGACGGCCGGAATTCGCGATGTCTTCACCCGAAACCGAACTGACCGCGCTGGCTCCCCAAGCTAACGGAACTCCCACCGTAATCGTCGGATCGAAGGGCAGGGAATTCGCCATCCGATAACCTTTACCTTCGGCCCAATGCTGGGCGGCTTGAGCGAAGAAGGCCTCGTCGAGCGTGAAATTGAAGCAACTCCACGGGTTCTGGTCCCGAAGAAGCTGCCCCGCGGGAAGAAGAAGTGCCATGACGATAAAAATCGCGAGAAGGGTTGATTTCAGGGACACCGCCCGGACCTCCCTTTAAATACGTTTCTCGATGAAGTACCGCGGACGGTGCTTCACTTCCTGGTAAATCTTCCCGAGGTATTGGCCGATCACGCCGGTGCAGAGGAGCTGGACGCCGCCGATGAAGAGGAGAGGGAGGAGCATCGAGGTCCAACCCGGAATCGCCTGACCTTCGACCCACGTATAGGCGACCCATCCTCCGACGGCGAAACTCGCGAGGCAGACGAAGAACCCGAGCCACATGATGAAGCCGAGCGGTTTCGTGCTGAAAGAAGTGACTCCGTCCCAAGCGAACGCGAGCATCTTTCGAAGCGGATATTTCGTCTCCCCGGCCAGCCGGGCGTCGCGCTTATAATAGATGCGGGTCGAGGGGTAGCCGATGAGCGGAACGATCCCGCGCAGGAAAAGGTTCGCTTCGTCGAAGAGACTGAGCGCATCGAGGGCGCGCGGTCCGAGGAGTCGGCAGTCGGCATGGTTCGGAACGATGTCCACGCCAAGCTTCCGCATGAGGCGATAGAAAAATTCGGCGGTGCCGCGTTTGAACCCGGAATCCGAGGAGCGGTCCTCGCGCACCCCGTATACGACTTCGTTCCCGTCGAGGTAGGCGTTCACGAAAAGCGGGATCGTATGGGCCGGATCCTGGAGATCGGCGTCCATCGAGACAAGCGCCTCGGCTTCGTCTCGCATCGACATGAGCCCGGCGAGGAGCGCGCGCTGATGGCCGACGTTTCGCGAGAGCTTCACGCCACGATAAAGGGTTCCCTTCGAGGTCCACTCCTCGATCTTCTTCCAGGTGCCGTCGCGGCTCCCGTCGTCGACGAAGCAGACGAAGCTGCCGACCTCGATCTCTTCGGCGTCGATGAGGTCGCGCAGCTGCTCGCCGACGGTTTCCGCGGTTTGGTCGAGGGTTTCTTCCTCGTTGAAGCAGGGGATCACGATACCGATTCGGGTCGACGACATGTTCCATTCGATTTAAGATTCCTTATGCTCGAGAATCAAGGGGAGATGCGGAAATCGACGGTGATTTCGCGCTTTTGGACGGGTTTCCTCCTCTTCCTTCTCCTTTTCTTCGTCTATGCCGCTCTTCTCGCGATCCTTTACGGTCCGAGCTCGTTATCCCTCGATCTCGGATGCCGGTGGGACTGCGGATGGTATCGCTCGATCATCCAAAACGGATACGTCTCGGAGATCCCGCCCACCGTCCAGGACCTGAATCGTTCGAACGTGGCCTTCTTTCCGCTTTTCCCCTGGATCGGCGGATTTCTCGGCCGGGTATTCGCGCTCGGACCGGAAAGGGCGCTACCCCTCACGTCGATCCTTTTCGCGTTCGGGATTTTCCTGATGCTTCCGCGTTTCGTCGATCGGAAGAGGCTCCTTCTCCTGGCCGCCTATCCGGCGACCTTCTATTTCTTCGTCGGCTATAGCGAAGCCGTCTACTGCTTCTTCCTCTTCCTCGGGATTCGCCTCCTCCTTCGCGAACGGGCGAGAATCACGCCGCTCCTTTACCCGGTGATTTTTCTCGTCGGGTACGCCCTCGGGTTGACCCGTCTTACCGGATTCGTGATTCCGGGCGGAGTGCTCGGGCTGGCGGTCCTCGGCCGCGTCTTTCGGAAGACCGACCTCGGCGGGCGCCGAACGGCGCTCGCGGCGGCCTGGACGCTGGGAGCGCTCAGCGGTGCGGCGACTTTCTTTCTCTATACGCAGGCGAAATTCGGAGTTTGGGATCTCTATTTCCAAACCCTGAACATCGGCTGGCATAAGGAAATGAGCGTCGGCGGGTTCCTGACCTATTTCCCTCGCGCGCTGCTGAAGAATCTTCTGCCTTACTGGTTCGCGAAGGATCCGACGCGGATGTCGTGGATGATCAACGCCGACTTGATCGTAATCTACGGCACGGTCCTCTTTCTCGAGGCCCGGTCCTCGCTCCGAAAGGGTGCCTCCGTGCTGACCCCCGAACGGTTCCTGCGATTTTCGTTTCTCGCCGGAGGTCTCGCGCACCTGCTCATCACGACGCTCGGCGATTCCGGCGTCGAACACCGCTGGGGGAACGGCATGCGGTATTCGATGCCCGTCTTTTTTCTCCTCGTCTTTTTATGGGACGAGGCCTGGACGCCGCGAATTCTCGCGCGCGGGTCGATATGGCGCCGCCGCGTTTACTGGGCGTTGATCGCGCTCTGGGCGCCGTATCAGCTCTATTACCTTTATCTCTTTACCCGGACGCTTTGGGTGTCGTGACGGCGTCGCGGACGGTCTCTTCGATCGAGATCGTTTTCGGGTTCTCGCCGAAAAGCGCTCGGTAGCGATCCCCGGAACCGACGATTCGCGGTACGTCATCGGCTCGCGGCGGAGCCTCCGAAAGCTCCGAACGCAGCACGCGCGCTTCCGAGGCCGGATAGAGCGCCTCGAGACAAGTCTCGGCGAGTCTTCGGATCGTGATTCCCTCGCCAGCGCAGACGTTCAGGACGCCGTCCGGACAGACTCTCGCGAAACGGTCCCGCGGAACTTCGGCGATTCGGATCAAGGATCGGCAGACGTCGCGAGAATCGAGGTAGTCGCGGACGTTCGAAAGGCCGGGGATGTCCTTTAAATTCATTTCGCGTGCCCGCCTCAAGAGCGAGTGAAGGACGTAGTTTTCCGGCTGGATCGGCGCGACGAGTCCGAATACGCGGGCGACGCGAAGGTCGAAGCCGAACGCGTCGGAGAGACTTCGAAGCGCCGATTCGGCTTCGAGCTTGGTGCGGGCATAGACCGAGCGGGGAAGCGCCGGGTCGGTTTCGTGAATGCGCCCGTCATTTCGCGCGTAGAGATGGGCCGAGCTGACGTAGACGACCTCGGGCGCCACGCCCTTCGCGCGGCAAACCTCGACGAATACGCGAACGAATTCGACGGTGTCTTCGACGTTCGTCCGGCGTGCCTCCTCGGGATGGGATTCGCACCACGGGACCGAAACCTTCGCCGCGAGCAGGATCAAGATCGCCGACTCCCCGGAAACCGTTTCGATCTCGGAGCGCAATCCGGCGCGATCCTCGAGTCGCGAACGAAGGGCGACCGCCGAAGTCGAAAGGTTTCTCGCGGCATTCGCGAAGTACCGACCGAGGCTGCCCGTGGTCCCGTTATAAAAGATCATCGGCTCACCCGGCTCGCGACTCGATCTTCCGTCCGGTTCGGCGGCGACGGTGCTCGCGCGCGATCGAAAAAATTCCGAGGAGGGCGTTCTTCACTTCGGCGAAGCTCGTGTTCGAGACGCCGCGGACGCGATTCTTGAAGTAGATCGGAAACTCCCGGATCGACATCCCGGCGAGGAGCAGCTGCGAGAGGGATTCCGAGAGGTAAATATAGCCCTTGTGCTTCTGGGAATTTAAGAGAAGAACTTCGACCGCCGCCGGCGAATAGAACCGGAACCCGTTCGTGAAGTCGTGGACTCCCGAATGGATGAGCGTGCGAGCGAGGAAGTTCGCGAGAAAAGAGAAGACGTGCCGCTGGATCGGCCACCCTTCGATTTTCCCGTCCGGATAGCGCGATCCGAGGACCACGTCCGCGCCGGCTTCGAGTTTCGCGATTCCCGTCGGGATCGACTTCGGCTCGTGCGAAAAGTCGCAGTCCATCTCGACATAGGCTTGGAACCCCCGTCCGGAGTCGTGACCCCACTGAAAACCCGTGCGGACGGCTCCGCCTCGTCCGTCTTTTTTCGCCCGAACGATCAGGTGCGCGCGCGCCGCCCATTCCTTCGATTCGATCGCCCGGCGAACGAGCTCGTGGGTGCCGTCCGGGGACGAGTCGTCGACGACGCAAACCGCGTATCCCGGTCCGAGCGCGAGGATCGCCTCCATCAGGTTTACGATGTTTTCATTCTCATTATACGAAGGAAGTACGACGAGGACTCTTTCGATCTTCATCTAGATTTTTCCGAGCGCTCGGAACGCCGATTCGAGCGCCGCCCTCCCTTTCGGGTCGACGAGCGGATGGCAACCGATCATGAAACCGCGTTCGAGCAGGGCGTCGCAATTCGCGAGCGAGTTCGCCGTCCGCGTTTCGGCATGGAGATTCGCCGGATGGCGCGCGAGATTTCCCGCGATCACCGGGCGGGTGTCGACGCCGTTCGTTTCGAAGATTTCCTTCACCTTCGCGACTTTTATCGGCGCATTCGCGTCGAGGCGGAAAGGGAAGGTCATCCACGAATGCCGTCTACCGCGGCGTCCGCCGTCTTTCGCCGCGAGGTGTTCGGCGCCGATCAGGGTCATCCAGGGAGCGAACTGCTTCGTCCATCCGGCGACTTCACTCGCCAGTTTTTCGCGGGAATCGAGCATCGCGTCGAGTTTCCGGAGCTGGACCGATCCCATCGCCGCCGAAATCTCGAGCGGCCGGACGTTGTAACCGGGAAGAACGAACATGAATCGCGGATCGAGTTCGGGATATTTCGCCTCCCACTCCGTCTTGTCGCCGCGGTCACGGACCCACCCGTGGGCGCGGAGACTCCGGAGGTCGTCGAAGAGCTCCGAGTCGTTCGTCGTGATCATTCCGCCTTCCATCGTCGAGATGTGGTGGGAGTAATAGCAAGAATACGAAGCCATCACGCCGAAATTCCCGGCGGCGGTCCCGTCGAAATTCGCGCCGAGGCTCTCGCAGTTATCTTCGAGGAGGGAGATTCCGTGGTCGCGGCAGAACGCGAGCGTCGCCGCCATGTCCGCGCACTGACCGAGCACGTGGATGAGGAACATTCCTTTCGTCTTCGGAGTGAGCGCCGACCGGGCGCTTTCGAGATCGATCGCGAGCGTTTTCGGATCGACGTCGACGTAGACCGGAACGAGTCCGAGTTGAACGAGCGGCCAGACCGTCGTCGGCCAGGCGAGCGCCGGTACGAGGACCTCGTCGCCCTTTTTCCAGGGGGCATTTCCTTTCGACCGACGGATCATCGCGTCGACCATGAGGAGGTTCGAGGAGGATCCGGAGTTCACCATGAGGGCGTGCTTCGCGCCGACCCATGCCGCGAACTCCGCTTCGAATCGCTTTACGCATTCGCCCATCGTGAATTGATTCGAGTCGAGGACGGCCTTGGCGGCTTCGATTTCTTCGGCTCCGAAGGTCGTCGCCGCGAGCGGATAACTAAATTTCATCGTCATCCAGATCTTTCATGTTTTCCGCTAGACGTCCACCGACGCAGTCGTTGACAACGCAGTGTTCCATGGGGGACGAATCGGAGTCTATGAAAAAGGCGTTTCTCACCGGAATCAGCGGCCAAGACGGATCCTACCTCGCCGAGCTTCTCCTCGAAAAAGGGTACGAAGTTCACGGAATGATGCGACGGGCGTCGACCTTCAATCGCGAACGGATCGACCCGCTCTTCTTCGACAAGCCGCTGAACGCAAAAGACCGCCTCCACCTTCATTACGGCGATCTCGCCGACGGGTCCTCGCTGAACCGCCTCCTCCGCACGATCAAGCCCGACGAAGTCTACCACCTCGGCGCGCAGTCGCACGTCCGCGTTTCCTTCGACGTTCCCGAATACACCGCCGACGTCACGGGCCTCGGCACGATCCGCATCCTCGACGCGATCCTCGAAACGGGCATCCACACGAAATTCTACCAAGCCTCCTCGTCGGAAATGTACGGCAAGGTGATGGAAGTGCCCCAAAAGGAAACGACGCCTTTCTATCCGCGTTCGCCCTACGGCTGCGCGAAGGTCTACGGCTACTGGATCACGGTGAACTACCGCGAAGCCTACGGGATGCACGCCTCGAACGGCATCCTCTTCAACCACGAATCCCCGCGCCGGGGCGAATCCTTCGTTACCCGTAAGATCACGAAGACGCTCGCGCGCATCCTGGCGGGGAAGACGAAAGACCTACCACTCGGAAACCTCGACGCGAAACGCGACTGGGGCTACGCGAAGGACTACGTCGAAGCGATGTGGATGATGCTCCAAGCCCCGCAAGGCGACGACTACGTCGTCGCGACGGGCGAAACCCACTCGATCAAAGAATTCCTCGATCTCTCTTTCGGGATGGTCGGACGCGACTGGAAGGACTACGTCCGGATCGATCCGAAATACTTCCGTCCGACCGAGGTCGACCTCCTCATCGGCGATCCGACGAAGGCGCGCGAAAAACTCGGATGGAAGCCGAAGACCTCCTTCAAGGAGCTCGTTCAAATCATGGTCGCGGCGGACTTGAAAGACGAAGGACTCGATCCGCAGAAGCTCATGAAGATCTGAGCGCGGGCGTTTCACCCTCGTTTTTCCGGAACAAAACGACCGACGCGCCGATCACGTATAGCGCCTCGACGAGCATCGGACTCGAGTACGGCTTCACGATCGCTTCGAGCGCGACCGCAAGGCCGACGACGACGAGGAACATCGCCGCCGCACGCGACCCGAGTTTTCGACCGGGAGCCGGGCGGCCGAGCGACGCGACCTCCGCGAACGCGATCACGATCATCGGGAAAAAGAGAACGGCGTTATATCCGCTGCGCGGCGCAGGGAGAACGTAGTCGGTAAGGTAAATCGCCGAGAAAAACCTTCCGGCGAAAGAAATCGCCGACTCCGCGCGCGCGCGCCAGAGCTTCCAAGCCGAGCCGGCGGTCGCCGCCGCCGTCAAGAAAAGACCGACCGCGTAGGGGAGCGGCCATCCGGCTTTCTCCGCGAAATGGTAGGGTAGGCTTCCGAACGCGCCGAAACTCCACGCCTTCGCGAGGAACGGATCGCCTTCCGGCAAATCGGGAATCGTGACCACGATGGAACGCGTGATCTTCATGGGGAAGCCGCGTCCATGATCGAACCAGTCGCGCGTCGACGCGAAATAATCCCCCCACCAAGCGAGGGGATATTTCCAAAGGACGGGCACGAGGAGGAGTCCTCCGATCGCCGCCGTCACGACGAGCGTTCGCACGGGCCGTCTTTCGCGGAACGAAGCGAAAACGGCGGTCCCGAGCGTCGGTCGGAAAAACGAGGCGATGGCTTGGAAGAACGCCCGAAACCCCTCCGTCGTCGGCGGAAGAACGGCGAGCGTGGCGAAAAGCGAGAAGTAAACGTACTGCTGCCCGCGCTCGACGTGAAAAAGCCAGAGCGCGGAAACGCCGTACGCGCCGGTCGCGAAAAGAACTGCCCCGATCGGCAAACGAAGAGACCGGAAGAGCCAAGCCGCGATCGCGATCAAGCAGAGCCAGTTCAGCGCGAAGTTCACGAATTTCTGCTTCGCGTAAGGAGCATCGGCGAAAAAACTATGAACCAGAAGCGTCGTCGGCGGCGACGTCATTCGCGTGTACTTCGTGTCCACCTCGTCGGTCGGATCGAGGAGCGTCTCCGGATAGCGCGGCTCCCACTTGAAGGTGTACGGGTTCAATCCCCGCTCGGCCTGGCGCGCGGCCACGACTCGGTTCCGGAAATCGACCATCCCCGTCTCCGAATAGAGCTTCACGCTCCGGGCGAACCCGACGGCGAGGAGGAGGAGACCGAGCGTTCCGAACACGAACGACTTCGATCGGCCCATCCCCGAAGCGCCGCTCACGTCGTGAGAGCCTTCACTTCGCTCTCGAGCGTCTCGAGCATGTACGTGATCATCGCGGGCGTGAGCGCGGGATGGACGCCTAGCCAGAAGGTCTTCTTCATCACGCGGTCCGTGTTCGCGAGATCGCCGACGACGCGGAAATCGACGCCCTTATAGGCCGGCTGCTTCGTGAGATTCCCCGCGAAAAGGAGGCGCGTTCCGATTCGCTTCGCTTCGAGGTTCTTCGTGAGCTTGTCGCGGTCGAGCGCGTCCGAAGCGTGCATCGGGAAACCGAACCAGGACGGATTCGTGTTCTCCGTGGGCTCGACCGGCGTGAGGTGCTTCGAAAGGATCGGCGAGGACTTCACGCCGTTATAAAGCGTTTTCCAGTTTTTCCGGCGCGTCTCCACGAATCCGGCGAGCTTCTTCAGCTGCGAGACGCCGAGGGCGGCCTGCATGTCGGTCACCTTCAGGTTATAGCCGATGTGCGAATAGGTATATTTATGGTCGTAGCCGTACGGGAGGTTCCCGAGCTGCCACTCGAAGCGCTTCTTGCACGTGTTATCCACGCCCGGCTCGCACCAGCAGTCGCGGCCCCAGTCCCGAATGCTCTCCGCGATCCGCTTCCACTTCCCGTCGGAGGGAAGAACCGCGCCGCCTTCGCCCGTCGTGATGTGGTGGGCGGGGTAAAAGCTCACCGTCGCGAATTCGCCGTAGGAGCCGACCGGACGATCGGCGACCGTCGCTCCGAGGGCGTCGCAGCAGTCTTCGATCAGGTAGAGTCCCTCTTTCTTGCACCACTCGGAAATCAGATCCGAGCGGAACGGGTTTCCGAGGGTGTGCGCGATCACGACCGCTTTCGTCCTAGGTCCCTTCGCGGCGGCGATCGCCTCGGGAAGCGCGTTCAGCGTCTTCAAATCGATGTCGATAAAGACGGGTTTCCACCCGTTCTGGACGATCGGGTTCACCGTGGTCGGGAAACCCGCGGCGAGCGTGATCACTTCGTCGCCGGCCACGAGCGGTTCGCGTTTGAATTCCTTCGCCATCGGGGAGCCGAGGCTCGAAATCGCGACGAGGTTCGCGCTCGAACCCGAATTCACGAGGAGCGCGCCGGTCTTGCGGCCGAAATGGGCGGGGAGCGTCGCTTCGAACTCGCGGCCGAACCGGCCGGCAGTGAGCCACATGTCGAGCGACGAATCGACGAGCGCCTCGAGGTCCGCGCCGTCCATCAGCTTCGCGGTGACGGGGACGTAGGTTTGGCCCGGAACGAACTCCTTCTTCGGTTGGGCTTCGAAGTAGGCGCGGGCGGCGGCGAGGACTTGGGAACGTTCCATAAGATTAAGATTGTGCCTTACTGCGGCATTTACTAGTTTCGTAGGGGAATGGACCTACGCGGATTCTATCGGGGCAAGAGAGTTTTAATCACGGGAAACACCGGATTTAAAGGCGCTTGGCTCTCGGCTTGGCTCGAAAGTCTCGGCGCGACCGTCGGCGGTCTTTCGCGGGACGTACCGACGACGCCGTCCGCGTTCGAGGACCTCGGCGGAAAATCGAGATTCGCCACCGCGTTCGTCGATATCCGCGACCTCGAAGCGACGACGCGGGCAGTTAAGGATTTCAAGCCCGATCTCGTCTTCCACATGGCGGCCCAGCCACTCGTCCGCCTCTCCTACGCGAATCCGGTCGAAACCTGGGGCACGAACGTGATGGGCACCGTCCACGTGCTCGAAGCCGTTCGGCAGGTGCCGTCGATCGTCGCCTGCGCCGTGATCTCGAGCGATAAATGCTACGAGAACCACGAATGGGATTTCGCCTATCGCGAAAACGACCGCCTCGGCGGGAAAGATCCGTACAGCGCTTCGAAGGCCGGCACCGAAATCGTCTTCAGGAGCCACTTCGAATCCTTCTTCAAATCGAGCGCGACGAAGGTCCTCTCCTTCCGCGCCGGCAACGTCATCGGCGGCGGCGACTGGGCCGCGGATCGGATCATCCCCGACTGCATCCGCGCCGTGCGCGCGGGGAAACCCGCGGTCATTCGTAACCCGTCGGCGACGCGCCCCTGGCAGCACGTCCTCGAACCGCTCGGCGGCTACGCGATCGCGCTCGCACGCGCCGCGACCGACGCGAAGAGAAACTGGAGCGGCGAGAGCTTCAACTTCGGGCCCTATGCGGAAAACTCCCGAACGGTCGGCGAACTCGTCGCCGCGATGAAGAACGGACTCCCGGGGTTCGATTTCACGATCGACGGGGCGGCGAACGCCGGCCTGCACGAAGCGAAGTTCCTCAAGGTCTCGTTCGAGAAGGCGAACGCGTGGATGGGATGGAAGCCGACGCTACCGTTCGAAGAAACCATGAAATGGACGGCCGAAGGCTACGGCGGGGATTTCGCGAAACACGTCGAGGGGAAAATCGCGGAATTCCAATCCCGGATCGAGAGCGCGGGCTTCGCGAAAGGGTGGTGATCCATGGAACAAGCCACGGCTAATCCGGGTCCGATACTCGTCACCGAGTTCAAGCCCTTCCGGGACGCGCGCGGGACCTTCCAGAAAATCTTCCGCGCGGACTCGCTCGCGAAGCACGGATTCGACGGCGCTTTTCGCGAATCGTTCATCTCGTTTTCCGAGCCGGGCGTCGTGCGGGGACTCCATTTCCAAACGCCGCCCGCCGATCACTGGAAGCTCGTGACGTGCGTCGCGGGCGAGATCCTCGACGTCTGCGTCGATTTGCGCGCGGGTCGTCGCGGGAAAGTCCATACGTTCTCGCTTTCCGTCGAAAACGGGCACTCGCTCCTCCTTCCCCCCGGATTCGCGCACGGGTTCGCTACGAAAGGGGAAGCGCCGGCGGGCGTCCTTTACCTCACCTCGACCGAACACGATCCGAAGTACGACGCGGGTATCCGGTACGACTCGATCGACTTCGACTGGGCCCGCGCGGTCGGGCGTCGCGAGTTCGTCGTTTCGGATCGCGATTCGAAATTCCCGAAGCTCTCGGAGTTCGGGTCGCCATGGTGAAAACGGCGCCGAAGACCGCGAAAATCGATCTCGCGGGAAAGACGATCTGGATCACCGGCAGTACGGGCTATCTCGGCCGGAGTTTCCTCGCCGAATGGGGCGAACGCTTTCCCGGCGCGAAACCGGTGCTGCTCGTTCGTCGCGAACCGAAGACTCGGCGATCGGGTTTCGAATACGCCGTCGCGAAGCATCCGAGCGGGGATTTCACGTACGAAGACCTGCGGGCCCTCCGCGAGAGTGCCGCTCCCGCGGCGATCCTCCACTTCGCGACCCACTTCCAGAACGCCTACGAACCCGCCGACGCCGAGAAGATGATCGCCGCGAACGTCGGCTTCCCGACCCGGCTACTCGAGGCCTGTCGCGGTTTGCCCGAGCTTCGGTTCCTGAATTTCGGCAGTTTTTATTCGCACGCCGACGGAACGGCCGACGGTCCGCTCACGTTTTACGCGGCGTCGAAACGCGCGTTCGAGTCGTTCCTGAATTTTTACGGCGAAACGCCGGGATGGCGCGCGATCACGCTGAAGGTTTACGACACTTACGGACCGGGCGACGATCGCCCGAAACTCGTCCCGAAATGGATCGAAATCTTACGGTCCGGCGAGGAGATGAAGGTCTCGCCGGGCGGGCAGAAGCTCAGCTTCGTCCACGTCGACGACGTCGCCGACGCCGTCGCGCGCGCGATCGAGCTTCTTTTCGGGGTCGGCGCCGAATGGAAGAGCGGGCATCGGATCTATCAACTCCCGGCGACCGAAAAGCTCGCCGATCTTCCGACTCTGAAGGAGATCGCCGGCGAATTCGAGCGCGCGGCCGGAAAGAAACTTCCGATCCGATTCGGGGCGCTCCCTTACCGCGCGAACGAAATCATGGAGCCTTCCCTCGATTTTCCGGTGCTTCCCGGATGGAAACCGAAAATCGACCTCGTCACCGGCTTCCGGCGGATCCTGAAAGGGAAGTAGCCAGAACAGTTCAGTCGCTCCGGCCGGGCGAAGCCCGCCCATCCGCGACTGAACCTACTTGCCGATCCAGGGCGCCTTCTTCGACGCGTAAAGCGACTCGAGGTGCTGCTTGTCCCGAAGGGTATCCATCGGATGCCAGAATCCTTCGTGCTTATAGAAGGCGAGCTGTCCGTCTTTCGCGAGGTTCACGAGCGGCGCTTTCTCGAGGATCGTCTCCGCGCCGTCCGAGAGGTATTTCCGGAATCCCGATTTGAAGAAGAAGAAGCCGCCGTTGATGAGGCCTTGCTTCGATTGGGGCTTTTCCGAGAATTCGAGGACCTGGCTCTTTCCGTCGGTTTCGAGTTCGCCGAAACGGGCGAGGGGGTGGACGGCGAGGACGGTCCCGGTGCGGTTTTGCTCGAGGTGGAACCCGAGTTCCTTCGCGAGGTCGACGTCGCAGAGGCCGTCGCCGTAGGTGAGACCGAAATGCTCGAATTTCCGTTCCGGGTAGACCCGGTCGTAGGCACGGGCGACGCGCGCGCCGGTCATCGATTCGAGGCCGGTGTCGAGCACGGTCACGCGCCAGTTTTCCTGTACGGTCGATTGGCCGAGTCCCTGCGGACCCTCGCCGAGCGACTTCCGGTGGTCGATCGCGAAGTCGCGCTCGCGGAACTGGTAATCGAGGAAGTATTTCTTGATCTCCCACGCCTTATAGCCCGCGCAAATGACGAAGTCGTTGAACCCGAAACGGTAGTAGTAGCGCATCAGGTGGAGGAGGATCGGGTACTCGCCGATCTCGACCATCGGTTTCGGTTTCGATCCCGTCTCCTCGGAAAGGCGGGTGCCTAAGCCCCCGGCGAGGATGAAGATCGGGACGTCTTTCGGGGAGATTTTGTCGGACATAGGCGTTAATATAGGATCGAGTTCATCGACCGTGAAACAGGTTTTTCGAAGAAACCGGCAGACAAAATGACCAAGCGCGTCCTCATCTACGTCCCGGCCTATAACGCCGCGACGACCATCCAAAAAACCCTCGGCCGAATTCCCGAGAGCATCCGCGCTTCCGCGAGCGAGATCCTGGTCGTGAACAACGCGAGCACCGACGAAACCGGCGCGATCGTCGATTCGATGCAAAAAGCCGGATCGATGCCGAACCTCCGCCTCATCACGAACCCGAAGAACCTCGGTTACGGCGGGAGCCAGAAAGTCGCTTATCAGCGCGCGATCGACGAGAAATACGACGTGGTCGCGATGGTCCACGCCGACGGGCAGTACGCCCCCGAAATCCTCCCGAAGATGCTCGAACCGGTCGTCCGCGGCGAAACCGACCTACTTTTCGGCTCTCGCATCGCGGGCAATCCGCTGAAGGGCGGGATGCCGCTCATCCGCTATCTCGGAAACCGCGTGCTCACGACCTTCCAGAACATCTTCCTAGGACTGAGCATCTCCGAGTATCACTCGGGCTATCGGATCTACTCGGTCGACGCATTCCGGAAGATCCCGTTTCAAAACCTCGCGAACGATTATCATTTCGATACGGAAATTCTCATTTGCTTCCAGGCCTACGGGCTTCGAATCAAGGAAATGCCGATCCCGACCCACTACGGCGACGAACCGAATTTCGTGAACATCTGGAAGTACGGGCTCGACGTTCTCATCACGACGGCGAGTTACTTCCTCCACCGGATCGGCCTCCGCGAGTCCTCGAATTGGAAGCGGATCTTCAATGGCAAGAATCCCTGGCAGGTTTGACCGGGATTTTTCCGTTCGTCTCGCGGTCTTCGCGTTCACCGCGTTCTTCCTCTTCTATTGCATGGCTCGGCACGTGCCCTGGCGCGACGAGTACCAGACCTTCCTCGTCGCGACTCGCACGAAGTCGTGGGCGGAGTTCTGGACGGCCACCCGCTACGAGCGGACACCGCCGTTCCATTACCTTCTCCAGCGGGCGCTCTGGCCGCTCGCGAACGGAGCGCTCGATCCGAGGACCTTCATCCGCGCGATCACGATTCCGTTTACGCTCCTGAACGCGTACCTCATCCTCTTTCGATTCCGATTTCCGGTTTGGCTCGCGGCTCTGCTCGTCTTGAACGTTTTTTTCTTCCGCGAGTGGGGGATGATCTCCCGAAGCTACGTCATCGGGGGGGCGCTCGTCCTTCTCTCCGTCGACCTTCGGAATCGCGGTCGAGCGAACCTCGCCCGGATTTCGCTCGCGCTCTCGGCGGCGACCCATCTGCTCTTCTTCGTGTCGGCCGGAGTTTGGATCGCGTTCGACCTCGTTTCGGAGTGGCGAAGGTCGGCGACGAAGCGAGAGGGAGCGTTCTTCGGTTCGGGCGCGTTCGCGATCGCGGTTCTCGCGATCGTCACCGTGCACAGCGTTCCGCCGAGCGATTCGGCCTTCGTCACGGGTCCGCATTGGCCGGGCCTCGGGCGGGCGATCGGTCACGGATTGAGCGCGTTCGCCCTCGCGTTCTTCCCGCTCGAGGGGCATTGGACGAGCGAAGGATACGCGTGGGCTTGGAACGAGAACGAAGTGCGTTTCGCTTGGGCTATTTTTTTCGCGGTCCCGCTTTTTTTCGCCTTTCGTCGCCGTCGCGACCTGCTCTTCCGCTTCGGGTTCGCCGCCGCTCCGATCCTCGCCGTCTTCGTGTTCGTTTACGGCCCGGCGCTTCGGCACGTCGGCGCGCTCTACGTCTTCTTCGTCGCCGTGCTCGCCGAACGGTATTTCCGAGATACGTCTGACGGGGCGGCGCCGTCCCGTTCGGAACGATTCGCGCCTTCGCTCCTCGTCGTCGGGCCGTTTCTCGTGACGCTCGTGTGGATCTCGGCTTGGCGTCCGTGGCACCCGCGATTCCGTCTGTCCGATTCGCCGTCGCTCGCGCCGCTCGTTCGCGAGGCCGGTCGGACTTTCACGTCGCGGGACTATCTCCTCTTTCCCGCGATGGCGGAATCGGGACGCGAGGTCTACGACGTTTCGCGGGACCGGATCGCGGCCTATCCCGATTTCCGGGGCGTCGTGCCCGAGCTTTCGGCGGAAGAGTTCTGCCGTCGAAACGGAAAATGGACGCTCCGCTCGGGCGACCTCTACGTCGTGGGTACGGCTTACGAAGGGGGTGCCGACGGCGTTTTCGGTGCGGCCTGCGGGAGATGGGAAAAGGTGTATCAAACCGAAGGGCGCGTCGTGACCGACGAGAGGTTCGCCGTCTACCGGTATCTCGGGGCTACGCCGGAAAATCGGGATTAAAATACCTGAAGGCTGAAAAGTTACGGCCGTTCGAAGAAAAATACCCGGTCGGTCCCGCGAGACACCCTTAGACAAGCCCCGCGGGACCGGCGATAATTACCCCATGTCGATCTTCCGCGTTTTCGCGTTTTCTCTCCTCGCGTCCACCGCCGCGTTCGCGGAATCGGCCACGGTCGACACTCCCCACACGAGCGTCGAGCTCGTCTCCGAATACGAAGCCGCGGCCCCCGGAACGGACCAGTGGGTCGGCGTCTATTTCAAACCGCGCGACGGATGGCACGTCTACTGGAAGAATCCGGGCGATTCCGGACTTCCTCCTCGCGGGGAATTTTCGTCGACGCCGGGAGGATCGAAGTTCGGTCCGATCGAATTCCCGACGCCGGATCGCATTCCGTACGGTCCGCTGGTGAACTACGGATACGAGGGAAGCGTCCTTTATCCCGCGAAGTGGAGCGCGCCCGCCGACCTGAAGGTCGGCGAGAACGTCGTCGTGGCGGTGAATTTGAAATGGCTGATCTGCAAGGAAGAGTGCGTTCCCGGGAAGGCGACCTTGAACTTGAAGCTTCCCGTCGTCGAAGCATCCGCCCTCCCGAAAACGTCGGGCACCCACACGAAGATCCTGAAGTCCGCCGTCGCTTCCCTCTCTCGGCCCTCCGAGGGTCGCGTCCGGGTCGCGTTCGGTTCCGGAACCGATCCGATCGAGATTTCTTTCCAGGGCACGGAAGCGAAGGGGATCTCGAAGGGTAGACTGAAGTCCGTTTTCTTTTTTCCCGAAGGAGAGTACGGGATCGGCGCTGACGCGAAACAAGTCGCGACGGCCGTGCCGGGCGGTTTCACGCTGAAGGTTCCGCGCAAGGAAGCGAAGCCGATCGGAGAGTTCCGAGGCGTCTTGAAGATCGCGGATGAAACGAGTTTCCTCGTCTCGGAAATCGTCGATCCGAAACTCGTCCAGGGTACGAAGACCGTCGCCGGGACCACGGGAACTTCGCCCGCTTCGCCTCCGTCGACTTCCCTCGGGCTGATGCTGCTTTTCGCTTTCGTCGGCGGACTGATCCTGAACCTCATGCCCTGCATTCTCCCCGTCCTCTCGATTAAGGTGCTCGGACTCGCGAACCAGTCGGGCGCGAACGCGCGTGCGGTTCGGGTGCACGGGATCGTTTTCACGGCGGGCGTCTTCGTCTCGTTTTGGATTCTCGCCGCCGTCCTCCTTTCCCTTCGTTCGAGCGGCCAAGCGCTCGGGTGGGGATTCCAGCTCCAAAACCCGATTTTCGTCGGCGTGCTCGCCGCGCTCTTTTACGGGATGGCGCTGAATCTCTTCGGCGTCTTCGAGATCGGCGACCGGTGGGTGGGCGCGGGCGGCAGCCTCGCGGCGAAAGAAGGATACGGGGGCTCGTTCTTCACCGGCGTCCTCACGACGGTCGCCGCCACGCCGTGCTCCGCACCTTTCATGGGGAGCGCGCTCGGTTTCGCGCTCACCCAGCCGCCGTTCGTGGCCGTGCTCGTGCTCACGGTGCTTGCGTTCGGACTCGCGTTTCCATACCTCCTTTTCTCGTTCCTTCCGGCCGCCTCGCGCGTCCTTCCGCGCCCCGGCGCATGGATGAAGGTCCTTAAGGAAGTGCTCGCGTTTCCGCTGCTCGCGACCGTCGTCTGGCTCGCGAGCGTCATCGGAAGCCAAGCGGGAGCGGACGGGATCGTCGGCCTGCTCACGGTCCTCGTCTTCGTGACGATCGCGGTTTGGCTCCTCGGGAAACCGACCACTCGCACGATTCCGACCGTCGCGAAGTGGGCGTTACTGGCCGTCGTCGTCGTGCTTGCGATCGGAGCCCTCGGCTCGCTCGGGATGATGCGAAAAGAGATGAAGGCGGCCGGTTCGACGAAGAGCCCGCTCGTGCACGCGCCATGGCAGGAGTGGAGCCCCGAAGCCCAATCCAAGGCTCTAGCGGCGGGGAAAACCGTCTTCGTGAATTTCACCGCCGAATGGTGCGTGACCTGCAAAGTGAACGAGACCGTCGTTTTCGAACGCGAGTCCGTGCGCCAAGCGTTCGCGGGCGAACGGGTCGTCGCGCTTCTCGCCGATTGGACGAACTCGGATCCGGCGATCACCGCCGCGCTCGCCTCCGTCGGTCGGAACAGCGTCCCGGTCTACCTCGTGTACAAACCGGGCGCCGCGGCCCCGAAGGTTCTTCCGCAAATCCTCACCGTCGACGGGCTGCTCTCCGAACTGCGTTGAATTTCCACGAACGCGGTTACTCCCATGAGTTAAAGATTTTTTAGGTCAATTCGGCTTCCTCTCTCCCGCGCCTTCGCCTAGGCTGGAAAAATCCTACGGAGGTTCCTCGAATGCGTTTCTCGATTCTTGTTTCTCTTTTTCTCGCCGCCGCCGGTTCGGCTTTCGCCGATGCCCAAATCGGAAAAGCCGCTCCCGATTTTAAGCTCACCGACACGAACGGAAAGACTCACGAGCTGAAGGACTTGAAAGGCAAGACGGTCGTCCTAGAGTGGTTGAACTTCGACTGTCCGTTCGTGAAGAAGCATTACGGTTCGGGCAATATGCAGAAGCTCCAAGCCGCCGAGACCGCGAAGGGCGTCGTTTGGTTTTCGATCGTTTCTTCCGCGAAAGGTAAGCAGGGCTACTTCGAGCCGAAGGCGATGAACGAGCGCCAAGCCAAGGAAAAGGGAATGCAGACCGCGATCCTCTACGACACCGACGGAAAAGTCGGAAAAGCGTACGGAGCGAAGAGCACTCCTCACATGTTCGTCATCGATAAGGACGGCAAAGTCGCCTATAGTGGTGCGATCGACGACAAGGACTCGACCGACCTCGAAGACGTCGCGAAGGCGAAAAACTACGTCCGAGCCGCGCTCGATGATCTCCGAGCGAACCGCAAGGTCGCGACCGCCGAAACCAAGCCGTACGGTTGCGGCGTGAAGTACCAGTAAAAGAGGCCGTTCTCGAGGGCGAACGGTCCTAGGCGATTTCCTTCAGGCTCGCCTCGATCGCCTCGCGGCTTCGACGAAGGTCGACGACGACGCCCTTTTCGAGTTCGTTCTTAGAACCGAAGCGGGCCCGCTCGTAGTTCGCGAACCACGCTCGCACGGCCGCCTCGAGGATCCGTTTTTCCGAGGTCTTCGCGGCGAGGCGGGCGCAAACCCGATCCATCCGATACCGCTCGCGCGCAAGATCCCGCTGGGACTTCGCCGGGCGGTATTTCGTCTTACGGCGGGCGGCCCGACGGAGCACGAAGATCGTCGTGAACGAAAAGAGAACCACGCTAGAAATGAAAAGGACCGTGAAAAGGTAGAGGTTCGCGTCCGTGTCGGCGGATTTGAACGGGTTCTTTCCGTTCGCGATTTGTGCGCTGATCCGTTTCACTTTTTCCCACTGAGCGGCGAGCGAGTTTTCGTCGTCGCCGTAGTTCAAGATGTACTGACTCCACTTCGCGCTCGCCCAGTCGTAGGTGTCGCGGACCCAGTCGGTGATCGTCGTGAATTGGAGAATCTTCGGCGTCGGATCGACGGGAATCCACCCGCGCTTCGGAACGAAGACCTCGACCCACGCGTGCGCGTCGGACTGGCGGACGGTAAGAACGTCGCCGAAGGCGTTGCGCGAAACCCGAAATCCGGCGATGAGGCGAGTCGGAACTCCGCCCATCCGGAGGAGGATCGCCATCGAGGAAGCGAAGAGTTCGCAGTGGCCGGCTTTTTCGATGAAAAGGAAGCGCTCGATCGGCGGAAGCTTTCGGTCGTCGATCTCGCTCTTCGCCGAGGCGTCGTCCTCCGCGTAAGACGGTTTGAAGCGCTCGGCCTGGAAGTAGGATTGGATCGCGGCGATTTTCGCGTCGGCGGTTTTCACGCCTTGAAAAAGGCGGTTCGCGAGGTTCTTCAGCCGCGAGGAACGGAAATTTTCGGGGACCGCGAGTTCGATCGCGGACGGCTCGTCCTGGGGCGCGCGGGTCTGGTCGGTGTCGAGGGTGAGGGTGTAGTTGAAGCGCTGGTTTCGGGACCGGTTTTCCCGCCACTCCGCGGCCTGCGTGCGCTCGGCCGGCCACTTGTAGCCGGAGAGTTCGACCAGGACCTCGTCGGTACCGTAGGGAACCGGCAAATTCGCCGGACCGATCATCTCGCGGACGATCGTCAGGCGCGGCGCTGTCGCCCGTTTCGGATTCGGCGGCACGACCGACGTTTTAACGGGCGTCGGGTTCCACTGGTTCGCACTCAAGACGCTCAGAACCCGCGAGCGAAGAAGGCCGGCCGGAATCAGCGTGGTCGGATCGACGCCGTTCGTTCCGTAGATGCGGAGAGCGGGCGTCGAGGATCCCTGGCTGCTCACGCGCGACCATTCGCTCAGGTTCACTTCTTCGGTGTATCCCGTCTTGGCGGCGTCTCCGCTCATCCCCCCGCCGCGACCCTGGACCCGCGGGATGAGCGGAAAGATGAAGAGTGCCGAGAGGAGTAGGATTCCCGACTGGTAGAAACTCGAGCGGATGAAGCCGGCGGGCAGCGTGCCGAGGACGCCGCGGCGGATGAACTCGTTCGCGAGGTATCGGCAAGCGAGGGCGATCGATCCGGAAATGATGAAAGCGAGGATCATCAGCATCACGCTGAAATCCGGGGTGAGCGCGCTCGCGAGGATCAATCCGACGAAACCGAGGCCCATCCGCCATCCCCAGAAATCCTCGCTCCCGCGGGCGAGGCCGATCCAAGCCATCGCGAGCGGCGCGACGTGGGCGGAAGCGACGATCGGATGGAGCGGAACGCGGAAGACGAGCTGGACTCCGAGAAAGAGAAGGAGAAGGAAGCCGGTGACCATCCAGAACGTGCTGAGGCGAAAACGGGTGATCGCCCGGATGGCCGAGAGTCCGACGGCGACGACGAACGGCCAAGTTTGGACTTCGTTCGTCGCGTAGAGCGCGAAGAAAACGAGGAGGTCCATCCATTCGGAAAGGGCCTTCGCCCAAAAATCGGGGCGTCGGAGGAACGGGGGCTGGCCGTCGACGAGGACGGTGCGATCGGTGAACTGGGTGCGGAGGGAAAGGCGACCTCGGGCGTTCACGCGGCCTCCCGGTCCGGGCGCGCGAGCGCGAGCGCCGTGAGCGCGGCCTGTTTGCCGATGACTTTCTTTCGCCCCTGGGCGTTCAGGAGGACGAGGTCGGCGTTTTCGGCGAGGTAGAAGTGACTCGCCGCCTTTCGTACGGCGGTCTCGAAAGCCTCGCCGGGTTCCTTTCGGAGGTCGAGGACGATCTCGGGCTCTTTCAGCACGGGTCGGCGGTTCCGAACCATCGGACCGAGACCGCGCAGGCTTTGGTTCGCGACGATCATACGGGCGTCGTCCGTCCATTCGTATTTTCGGATCTCGCCTTCGACGATGTCGATCTCGGGGTTATGGTTTCCGCGGTCGCCGACGGGATCGTTTCCGTCTCTGCGACGAAGCGAAATCGGCGTCGGCCAGACGATGCGTTCGCCGGGTTTGCGCACGACCTTGATCTTTTTCGCGAAACCGAAAGGAAAACTCGTCGCGATCGCGAAACCGTCCCACCGATAGGTCCCGCGGCGATGGATTTCCTGGGTAGACCGCGCGCGCACGGTTTCCTTACCGCGGATTTTCGGAAAGAACGCGAGCGTGTGGAAAACGCCGTTCCGCCATTCGCCGACCTCGAGGCAGAAGAGCGTGCGCTTGTCCTCGTTGTGCACGACGATCCAATCCGACGTCGGTTCTTTCGCTTTCGCTTGGAGCCGGATGAACTCGATCCGCACCGCGGAAACCTGCCGTTCGCTTTGGATGCCGGAAAGGATCAATCCCGCGAGCAGGAGGCTTTCGATCAGGTAGATCGCGTTGTTCCCGGTGGCGAGAGCCGTGACGCCGAGGGCGATCGTGAGCGCGATGTACCACTTTCCCGCGCGCGAGACGTCGAGCTTGCGGATTTGCCGGCGCCATTCGAGGCGCTCCCGGAGATTTCGGTATTGCCGGCGGATCCTACGCCAAACGCGCATCTTACTTCGGTTCCGGGATGCGCGAGAGGATTTCCTGGATCATCTGGGACTTCGCCAGATTTTCGATTTCCATGCCGTTGAAGAAAAGGCGATGGGCGAGGCACGGGACGGCGAGGTCGCGCACGTCTCTCGGAAGCACGAATTCTCGGCCGCGGACGAAAGCGAGGGCTTTCGCCGCCTGGAGGTACTGGAGTCCGCCGCGGACGGAGACGCCGTGTCCGATGCCGACGATGTTCCGCGTTTCACGGACGATGTGCATGAGATAGCGGAGCACGGACTCCTCGACGTGTACGCCGTCGATCGCGACGCGCGCGGAACGCCCTTCGTCGAGGGTCATGAGCGGGCCTTGGTCGGAAGCGGTGGGGGTTTTCTCGAACGCGCGGTCCGGACGCTGGTAGATTCGGAGCTCGGCTTCTTCGGAAGGCGAGGTGAATTCGAGCAGCATCATGAAACGGTCGAGCTGGCTCTCGGCGAGCGGATAGACGCCGTGGAACTCGAGCGGGTTTTGGGTCGCGACGACGAAGAACGGATTCGGCAGCGCGTAGCTCTTACCGTCGACGGTCACGGTGCCTTCTTCCATCGCCTCGAGGAGCGCGCTTTGGGTTTTCGGCGTCGTACGGTTCAATTCGTCGGCGAGGAGGAAGTGCGCGAAGATCGGACCTTCGCGGAATTCGAAGTCCTTGCCGGTCGGGCTCATACGCAGGATGCCGACGACGTCGGAAGGCAGGAGATCGGAGGTCATCTGCACGCGCGAGAATTTACCGCCGAACGCGCCGGCCATTCCCTTCGCGAGCGACGTCTTCCCGGTTCCGGGAGGTCCTTCGAGGAGTAGGTGGCCGCGCGCGAAGAAGCAGGCGATCGCGCGCTCGATGAGCTCGTCTTTTCCTTGGAGAACGCCGGAAAGGCGGCTCTTCAGGGTCGAGACGACGTCGGACGAGGAGGGGGTCGCGGAACTGAGCGATACCGGGTGTGCGGAGGATTTCATCACTTCCTTTTTCGGCGGATTTACGGACGGGAAAGAGCCCTTTTTTCGGGGGGATAGATTTTTAGTCCGGGTGGGGCGAAACTCCTCCGTAAACGGGAGTTTTTCGTGGTATTTCCGGAATCCACCGTGAGTTTTTTGACGAAAATCACCCGAGTTCCGCGTGCCGTCGCCGCCTTCGGAACCTCGAACGAGGACCTCCGCGAGCGGGATGCGCTTCGCCGACGGGTTCGTCTGGTAAACATCCTCTGTCTCGTCTGCGGAATGATCGGAACCGTCAGTCTTCCGTTCGACGCGAGAACCGCCCCGGACTGGATGATCGTAGAAGACCTCCTCTCGGCGGTCGTTTTTTTCGCGATCCCTTTCTTGAACCGCGGCGGTCGGTACCGGGCTTCACGCGTCGCTTTTCTCCTTTTCGGGAACGCGCTCTTCCTTTGGAACGCGATGAAGATGGGAACCGCGCCCGGAATCCACCTGATCTTCTTCCCGATCGCGGGCTTCGGTGCCTTGCTCTTCGAGGGAAAGGAATGGGCCTCGCTCGCCGCTTCGATCGTCGTTCCGATGGCGGCGTATTTCTTCTGCTTTACGTTCGGTCCGCGGTACTTTCCCGCGCCGGCTCCTTCCCCGAACGATCCGGTTTACTTCCTATATTCGTCGCTCGCGAACTTCGTCCTGATTTGTTCGGGCATTTTCTTTCTCCAGCGCACGAGCGATCAGGCCGCGGCGGATTTGAAGCGTTCGCAGGCCGCGCTCGTTTTATCCGAGAAAATGGCCGCTCTCGGCGAGATGAGCGGTGGAGTGGCTCACGAGATCAATACGCCTCTCGCCGCGATCCGGCTGAACACGGAGCTCCTTCGCCGGCACCTCCAGTCTTCCACCGACCGGTCGCGCGAGATCGAAACCGGACTCGCGACCATCGACCGCGTCGCCCAGCGGATCTCGAAGATCACCCAGGCGCTCCAGAGTTTCTCCCGCAGCGCCGAGCAGGATCCTCCGGTAATCGCATCGCTCGAAACGATCGTGAAGGACGCGGTGGAACTCTGCGCCGAGCGGTTCCGAAACGGCGATGTCCGGCTGATCGTCGATCCCGTGCCCGCCGACGCGACGATCGAATGCCGTCCGGTGCAGATCTCCCAGGTGATCTTGAACCTGCTCAATAACGCTTTTTCGGCGATCGCGAATCGTTCGGAGCGGTGGGTTCAGCTCCGCGTGACGTCCGAAGGACCGCGCGTGCGGATCACGGTTACCGACAGCGGCGACGGGGTTTCGACCGAGATTCAGGACAAGATTTTCCAACCTTTCTTCACCACGAAGGGACCGGGACACGGAACCGGTCTCGGGCTCAGCATTTCGAAAGGGATCGTCGAGGATCACTCCGGTCGGATCTTTCTCGCGAAGGAAAGTGCGCATACCCGGTTCGTGGTGGAGCTCCCGCGCCGGGCTTGAAACCCAGGTTTCGGTCACGGTTCCGGCCGGGACCGTTACTTGAATAAGTAAATAAAAACAGTTTACATTCAAGTATATGATCTTAAAGGGCTTATCGTCTGCGAAGGTTCCTTAATAAATGAATCACAACGCACTGCGTCATTGTGCTTTCACGGAGCATAGCGTAAAAACTACACGGTTCAAATTCCCCCCGCTCGTAGGAGTTTTCGATGGGCCAGCCCTGGGTCGTAGCCGTAAGCGCCGTCATTCTAATCGCCCTCGTCGTGAGCGAGTTCGTCTTGAACCGCAAACGCGGGTTGAAGCTCTACACGGTCGACGACGTCCTCAGCCACGTCACCGTCGGTCTCGGCCAGACTTTCGTGAACGCGCTCACCTTCGGCGCCGTGCTCGCGGCCTACTCGTTCGTCCATTCGCACTTCGCGATCTTCAAACTCGATCCGAAGAACGCCTGGCACTGGGTCCTCGTCGTTTTCGCGCTCGACGTCACCTTTTATTGGGCCCACCGCGCCGGCCATCGCGTGAATCTCTTCGCCGCCGTTCACGGCGTCCACCACCAACCGGAAGACTTCAGCCATATCTCCGCTCTCCGCCAAAGCTGGTTCAACCGCCCGTTCATGTCGCTCTTCTATCTCCCGCTCGCCGTCGTCGGTTTCCCCGTCGAGATGGCAGCCGGCGCTCTCTCGCTGAACCTCGTCGCGATGTTCTGGTCCCACAACGGCGTGATGACCGGCGACTTCGGATGGTTCGGAAAAATCTTCGTTACTCCGCGCTCGCACAAGATCCATCACGGCGCGCACGATCCTTACCTCGACAAGAACTTCGGCGGCATCTTCATCTTTTGGGACCGCCTCTTCGGTTCTTACGCCGAACTCGATCCGAAGGTTCCGCTTCGGATCGGCAGCGGCTGGCGCATCAATCACCGCGACGCCGCCCAGGCCCACCTCGACTATTATCGCCGGATCGTTTTCGCGGCGAAACACCGCGAGGGCTGGTTCGCGAAAGCCGCCGTTTGGTTCGGTAAACCGGAAGTTCTCGACGCCGAATTGCGCGAGCACGGTTACGACGAAGTCCTCTATCTCCCGGTCGCGACGAGCCGCCCGTCGACCGGCGCGACGATCGCCGCGCTCCTCGCCGTCGCCGCGATGGTCGGCGTTTTCGCCGCGAAGGGCGCGCTTCTCCCGCTTCCGGCCCGGATCTTGGCCGCAGGAATCGTGTTTTTCCTCATGGTCCGCATGAACCGCATGGTTTCGGACTTGGCCGAATCCCGCGCGGGCAACGTCGCCGAGGCGGTTCCGGAGAAGTCCGCGCCGATCTCCGTGATGAACATCCGTTACGACAATTCGAAGGAAGTCGAGTTCCAAACCGCGCTCAAACGCCGGGTCGACGCGTGGTTCAAGGAGAACCACGGCGGAAACCGCAAGGCGACGCCCTTCATGTGGGCGAAGATCATTTTCGTCCTCTCGACCTTCGTTTGGAACTGGTACGAACTCGCGTTCAAGACGCATTCGATGCCGGGCCTCGTCGCCCACCTCGCGCTCGCCGCCGTCCTCTTCATGACGATCGCGTACTCGATCGCCCACGACGCCGTCCATAACGCGATCTCGGGAAACCGGAAGATCGACTCGATCATTTACTTCTTCACGTTCAATCTCCTCGGCGCGAATTCCTACCTGTGGAAGTATCGGCACAACGACGCGCACCACGCGATCGTGAACATTCCGGGGTGGGACCTCGACATCGAGGGCTCGAAGCTGATCCGCTTCGCTCCCCACGTGAAGTGGATGCCGGTCCACCGGTTCCAACACCTTTACACGTCCTTCCTCTACATGCTCTTCACGATGCAGTGGATCCTGATGAAGGATTTCCAGATCTTCGCGATGAAGGAGATCGGCCGCAGCGGAAAACTCAAGCACTCGAAGTGGCGGCTCGCCGAAATCATCGCGCTGAAACTCTTCTACTTCGGTTACACGATCGCCATCCCGGCGATGATGCTCCCGTATTCGCTCGGTCAGGTCGTGACGACCTTCGTCCTCTTCCACTTCGCGTTTTCGTACGTGCTCACCCTGTCGTTCGTCTATTCGCACGTCGGCGTGAACACGAAGTTCGTCTATCCGGACAGCACCGGAAAGCTCCCGCACTCGTACGCGAAGCACCAGCTCCTCACTTCGGTCGACTTCCACGCCCAGAACCGGTGGGTCGGCTTCATCTACGGCGGTTTCAATGCCCACGCCGCGCACCACATCTTTCCGGGATTGAGCTCGATCCATTACTGGGGCGTCTCGAAGATCCTGAAGGAAACTTCGGAAGAATTCGGCATGCCTTATCATGAGGTGCCGCTCCCGCAGATGGTCGCCTCGCACTATCGGTTCCTGAAGAAGATGGGCAGCGGCCCGGACGGAGGCGCCGAGCACGTGATCTATTCCGACGCGCACCCCGCGCCGGTCAGGACGGTCGCGGGCGGGAAGCCGCGCGCGAAAAAAGCGAGGAAAGCCTCGGCTTGATCCGCGCTGAAGTAAAGAAAGCGCTCAACTCGCGTTTTCTTTATCTGAACGAGCGCGATGGGTGAGCTCGGCCAATCCGAGCGTCGAAAAATGTTCGACTCGGCGGGGTCCGATCACGGCTGAGTCGACGCCCGGCGATTCGAGCACGAAACGGAGTGCGGCTTGGGCGAGCGGGATTTTTTCGCGTTCCGTTTCCTTTCGTAACCGGTCGATCTTTTCGAACGCGGTCGGATTCAAGAACCTTAGATAGGGTTCGCCGCGAGTCTCGATCCGGCTTCCCGTCGGAGGAGGGCGGTCGAGCGCGTATTTTCCCGTAAGCAGCCCGCCGGCCAGCGGCCCGAACGCGGAATAGCGGATACCGCGCGAGTTCAGGAATGGAATGAGGTCTTCCCGGTCCGCGTCGTGAAGGAAGTGAAATTCGTTTTGAACGATCGAAAGCGAATTCGCGAGCGAGGAGTCGGCGTCCAAGAAGCGCTCGACGTCGATTCGGGTGACGTTCGAGAGGCCGAACGAGCGGATCTTTCCGCAACTCAGAGCGGTCCTGAGCGCTTCGAGAGTCTCGTCGAGTCCGTGAGCCGGGGGGAGTTCATGGAGAAAGTAGACCCCGATCCTTTCGACGCGCAGGCGCCGGAGCGATCGGTCGAGTTGGTATGCGATCTCCCGTTTCCCGAAGGGTGCCGCGACTTCGCGGGCTGCGAAGGGATTGCCGACTTTCGTGGAAACCTCGACCGTCGAGGCGGAACCGGGGCCGATTTCCGCGAGCCATTCGCCGAGGATCGCCTCGCTCGATCCTCCTCCGTAGGAGTTCGCGGTATCGAATCGGCGGATCCCGATATCGAACGCCCGACGGAGAAGAGCTCTGGCCTCCGCGGCCGATTCCCCTTTTCCGTAAAGTGAGGGTAAGCTTCCGACCCCGCCGAAGTTTCCGCAGCCGAGAATGACTTTTTCGCGATCGATCATCGGCGGATTTTATCCCGGGGGTGGAAAAGTCTCGGAATGAAAAATTGTTTACCGGAGGTAACGCGTGGTTGCCAATCGATTTTCCCTTGTGAGGACGAGCACTTCGTTTCCTCTGGGAAGTGCCGCAGACAGGGGTTGACCTTACTATGATGGGAAGGTTCATTCTCTCTTTAGGGAGTATTCCATGAAAGAGCACCACCATGAATCGTCCGATCGCAGCGTCCGGCTCTCCATCGAGGGAATGACCTGCGCCTCCTGTGTGAATCACGTCGAGTCGGCGTTGAAACGCGTCGCCGGCGTGAAATCGGCGGCGGTGAATCTCGCGACCGAGAAGGCGACGATTTCGGTCGCGGAAGGCGTCGAAAGCGAAAGCCTCGTTCGCGCGGTAGAATCGGCAGGCTACGAGGCGCGTGAAATCGGCGCTCATGACGGGCATTCTCACGGAAGCCACCTCGAAGACCCGAAGGATAACCCGCGCTGGAGGGTCTTCTCGGCCTTGGCGCTTTCCCTGCCTCTGGTCCTTCCGATGCTGACGATGCCGTTCGGCATTCACGCGATGCTGCCCGCTTGGGCCCAGTTTTCTCTCGCGAGCGTCGTTCAGTTCTATTTCGGCGGCCGTTTCTATGCCGCGAGTCTCCGGGCCCTCCGGGCGGGAACCGCGAATATGGACCTGCTCGTGACCCTCGGAACGACGGCCGCTTACGGACTAAGCGTCTATCAGATGTTCTTTTCCTCGGAAGGGGCGATGTCCCTTTATTTCGAGAGCTCGGCGATCGTGGTGAGTCTGGTGCTCCTCGGAAAATACCTGGAGGCACGGGCGAAGCTCCGTACGACCGCCGCGATTCGCGCGTTGCAGGACCTTCGTCCGGAGATGGCGCGGGTGATCCGGAACGGGAAGGAAAGCGACCTTCCAATCTCGGAAGTGGAAGTGGGGGACGAGGTCGTCGTCCTTCCCGGCGGAAAGCTCCCCGTCGACGGAGTCGTTCTCGACGGAGTCTCGAGCGTCGACGAGTCGCTAATTACCGGGGAGAGCCTGCCGATCGCGAAGGGTCCCTCGGCGAAGGTGACCGGCGGTTCCGTGAACGGAGAGGCGGCGCTTCGGATACGGGCCGTCGCTACGGCTTCCGAAGGGGTTCTTTCGCGGATCATTCGGATGGTCGAAGACGCTCAAGCCGAAAAGCCGCCGATCCAGCGGTTCGTCGATCGCGTGAGCGCCGTTTTCGTGCCCGTGGTTCTCGCGCTGGCCGCGGTGACGCTTCTCGCGTGGGGCCTCGCTACGGGTCGGTGGGAAATCGCGGTCATTCATGCGGTATCGGTTTTGGTGATCGCTTGTCCGTGCGCGCTCGGGCTCGCGACGCCGACCGCGATCATGGTCGGAACCGGCGCCGCCGCGCGGGCGGGCATCTTGATCAAGGACGCCGAGGCGCTCGAGCGTGCTCACGGTTTGGATACCGTGATTTTCGACAAAACGGGGACGCTCACTGAAGGAAAGCCGAAGGTCATCGCCGTAATCGGAGTCGAGAAATCCGAATCCGACCTTCTTCGGGACGCGGCCGGAATGCAGGCGAGGAGCGAGCACCCTCTGGCGAAGGCCGTGCTTCGAGCGGCGAAGGACCGGGGTTTGGAGTACGCGCCGGCGGAGGGGTTTCGCTCGATCCCCGGATACGGGGTTTCGGGGCGACTCGAAGGGAAAGAGACGCTGCTCGGAAACCGCCGCTTGATGAACGATCGGAAGGTGGACCTGCGGCCGCTCGACCGACGGGCTGAGGAGTTGGAAACCGAAGGAGCAACGATCGCATGGCTCGCGCGGGAAGGATCGCTCCTCGGCATCCTCGCTTTTCGAGACGAGATCAAGGCGACCTCGCGGGAAGCGATCGCCGAGCTCGGGCGAATGGGAATCCGAACGATGATGTTGACCGGGGACGGCGCGGGCAGCGCCGCGAAGGTGGCCCGGGCGCTCGGGATCGAAGAGTTCGAGTCCGAGGTCCTTCCGGGAAAGAAGGCCGAGGTCGTTCGTGGGCGGAGGGCGTCGGGCGCGGTCGTGGCGATGGTCGGCGACGGGATTAATGATGCTCCGGCGCTCGCTACCTCCGACGTCGGAATCGCGATGTCGACCGGCACGGACGTGGCCATGCACACCGCGGGGATCACGCTGATGCGCGGGGATCCGCGATTGGTCGCGGATTCCGTCCGGATTTCCCGGCGAACCTACGCGAAGATCCGCCAAAACCTATTTTGGGCGTTCGTTTACAACTCGATCGGGATCCCCCTCGCGGCTCTGGGACACCTGAGCCCGGTCATCGCGGGCGCGGCGATGGCATTCAGCAGCGTGAGCGTGGTGGGGAATTCGCTTTTGCTTCGGCGCTGGAAATCGATCGCGGGCCGGGAGAACGCGGAATGAATCGAACGATGAATATCGGGCAAGCGGCGAAGCGGTCCGGAGTGAACGCGAAGATGATTCGGCATTACGAATCGATCGGTCTCTTGGCCGGCGTCCGGCGAACCGACTCGGGATATCGGGTGTACGACGAAACCGACCTTCATACCCTCGGTTTCATCCGCCGCGCGCGGGATCTCGGCTTTTCGATGAAGGAGATCAAGAAACTCCTCGGACTTTGGCGGAACAAATCGCGCGAAAGCGCGGCGGTGAAGGCGCTCGCTCTCAGGCACGTGAAGGAACTCGAGGAAAAGGCGGCGAAACTTCGGGAGATGGCGGATGCGCTTCGCGATTTGGCGAAGCACTGTCACGGAGATGCGCGACCGGATTGTCCGATTCTCGAGGGTTTCGACCGGGGACCCGCGCGGAAAATTTAAGGGAGAAAGTGGTGGGTGGGGACGGAATCGTCCCCTCGCGTTCGCGCTCCTGCGCGAACTCCGGGGCCGGGCTGCGAGCTAAGCCGGCCGTCGTGGCCGGCTTGCCGCGCTAAATCGCCTTGCGATTCATCACGGCCGCTCTCGCTGTTCGATTCCGATTCGTGCATCTGGAATTTAGCGTGAGGCAAAGAGGTCGGAGCGTTTTAAAAATAAGTGGTGGAGCGACCGCCCCAACCTGCAAAAAATTCCAACCCCACGTTACCATTGAAAAATGTAACCTGTCAAAACGGGGAATTTCCGAAAAAGTAGCCCAATTATACGCCGCAGGACATTCTCTTCTCGCGATTTCCGAGCGCCTGAGCATCTCGCGCTGGAAAGCGCGGACACTGCTCGAAGAACGGAAAATGCCGCTCCGAAGTCGCGTCGTGGGTGCGGGAAAGGGCAGTGAAAAGCCAGCGGATCGAACCCTCAAGGTCGCGCCCTACGGCTATTGCCTGATCGAAGGCAAGCTCGTTGTGGACCCGAAGGAGCACGCGATCGTCCAGATGATTGAACGAAGCTGGCACAAAGGGATGAGTCATCGGGCCATCGCCAAGCAGCTCAACGGCCTTAAACTCAAACCAAGACGAGCGTCGTCGTGGAGCCAGACGCTCGTTAGCTCGATCATAAAACGGCTCTCGAATCAGGAGAAATTGCCATGAACCCAGGTAAACTCGTCCCCGTCGCCATCGCTCTCGCGCTCTACGCTGCGGCCAGCACCGGCTCGTTGCTCGGCGCGATCAACCTCGTCCGCCGCGCTCAATTCCAGCTCATTCAAGAAACGAAGGCGTCGAAGTGGCCGAAGGCTCCGATTTTGAACCCGTCCAAGTAATCGTTTCAAGGCGTCCCGCGCTTTCGGATTTCAAAACCATCTTCTCGTTTCTTTAAGACCGACGCTCACTCTGTCGTTGTCCGGGGATCGTCCCTCCGCAGACTTCACGCCAGCCGCTTCGCGTCCGTCATGAGTCCGCCCCGAAGGTCGGGACGAGGCCAACTCCGGCGATTCGCTTTTTCCCCGCCGGGCTTCCCAACCGAAGTGAGGAAGCCCCGAACGGGGAAAACAAAGAAAAAAACGAGGAGATGAAAATGAATACTGAAATCCAAAAGAAGCTCACGGAACTGGCCTATAAAAAAACGATCCCGTTCTGCTATGGCGACTACATCGAATGTCCCAAAGGCGTCTGCCCGAAATGCGGTTCGGATGATCTCATGAGATTTTTGCCCGGAGTCGGCGTCGAGTACGGCACCGCGTGGGTCATCAAGCACATTCTCAGCGAAGGGCTGGCCTCGGTTGATCTCGACGAGGCGTTCGAGAACTCGATGCGGGATTGCTATCCAGAAACGACCACGATCGGCTTCCTGAAGGATTACGACACCGTCAACGCGATGAAGGAACTCGATCCGGTCGGCTGGCGTTGCGCCCAGGCCGATTGGGAATCATTCGAGGCCAACGACGGAAACATCATCAGCTTTGACAATGGGGCGACCTACTACCAAGTGAGCGACATCGAAGGTCTCATCGAGGAGATCTAATTTACTACGCCCTCAAATGCGCGTGACTCTCCGTGAACTTCCTCTTTGCGAAGTAAAATTTGAATGCTTGATGCCCAGCAATTTTGCATCTTGATCTAAAAAGTAATCATGATTGAAAGAAAAAATCTCCAACCGATCTTGGTAGAGAACATGAAGGTGGTTTTCGTAATGCTTAGATCGCGGAAAAACCCGCCAGTTTACGGGTTCTCCGGGAATTGTAATTGCTGAACCTTCTGTTGGTAATACTACCAGCGCATTTTCACACTCAATTACACTGCCAAAATGCGCTGTTGCAGCAGAAACGATGGCCCCCTTCCACGAAGCAAGATCTAAAGTGGCGAGGTCTGATAAGCGATTTTCTTTATCCCATGGACTATATTTTTTAATCTTAATCCGCCTGTCGTTTGCCAAAAAAATCTTATCCTGATTTCCCCACGAGTATCCTTGATCGTGAAAAATACTTCTCTCAGTACGAACTCCACTAATCACTCGTTCAATAGATTCATCACGGCTGAAAAAACGTCGTTTTCCATTGTCCTCGTTTTCTTCACCTTTGCGATAGTCGATCAATTTACCGCCGGTAGTATGGGATGAACCGTAAATACTGAAGTAAAGCCAATTACAGCCGGTAAAATTACCGCTCGTCAATCTTTCAGGATCTGCCTTGCCGTTAAACCCGAAATTATCGCCTAGTTTAACCTCAAACAGACCTTCGCTTCCTGCGGCGAGAGCAAGGCACTTGTAGCTTGCCGATATGGTTAACACAGGCGCATCCCATCCACGGGTCACTTTTGTACTAATTGGATAAGTCGTTTTACCGTCGCACCCCGCTTCGTAAATGCCCTTCTTTGTAGCCACGAACATTTTACGACCATAAATACAGGAGTCAGAATGAGGAAAAGGGAATGGAGAGTCTTGTCGGCGCTTTGAATGATGCTCGATCTGCCGCGAAGATAATTCGAGGTTGAGTTCGCTAAGGCGATCAAACTTCCCACGAATGACGCTTTTAATTTCGTTGTCGTCAACGAACGATTTGGAATAGTCGGAATACAGAAGCGCACTTTGAGAAAACGCGCACTTCAGCGCAAGACGCAGATCGTCGGCAACCGCCCAGTCTTCGACTAACTCATCCCATTTTAGAGTCCGCACATCCCCGTTTACGCCAAATAGAAAAAGCTTCCCTGAATAGATCTGAGAATCCCAAAACTGCCCAGGAATAGTGAGTTTTATAGGCTGCAAGGCTGACCTCGCGCAATTTTCCTTATTTTCGGCGGCGGTAAAATCTGGCTCTCCAACCAAATTCTTTGAACTTCAACAGCGGGAATATCCTGCTGGTTATTCTGATGATCTGCCGGGTAACCATGCCACACTGTCTGGGATGTTTTGTTCACGAACTTCGCCAAGAACAATTTAGTTCTGCGATCCTTTGCGACCCCAAGATGCGCAGCTTGACCTAAAATTCGATGCAATCCCCAGCCGTCCCCTTGAAAAAACCACTGCCCATGAACCGCGTCTCGAAAACATTCGACCTCCTCATTTATCGCAATACTCCACTGCGACTTTCCAGCCATTCCATTTCGATGATGACTGTGCGGCAGGTAATCAAAGCCCGGCTGAATGTTGGTAGGTACTCTTGCTGTGTGTGGCATATGTAAGCTCTATGTCGGCATCTGATCCCAGGTTCGGCCATCGAGTACGCGTCCGGTTCGTTTTTTCCAAACGCCGCCCCATTGCTTGAAGAAAAATGCGACTTTGGCTTTTTTGCACTGATCTCGAATATCCCGTACCCACTCAGGGTCCATAGGACGAGCGCCAGGCCCAGACTCTCCTCCGGCGATGACCCAATCAATACCTTTTAGGTTCAGTTTTTGGAGTGGCCCAAGAAGCGGCTCCAACGAAAGGAACTTAACCGCTGCTTTCGTCTTTCTGAGATCGTCGATTCTATCAACATAGTCTTTTGATTCGACGGACACGCCCATCCAAATGTTGTCTGACCAGTTGAGCTTCTTGTTAATTTTCGGGAGTCGATCAGCCCGTTTCGTCAACACTTGAAAACGATGCCACGACGCCTGGTTCATCACGCTGAAAACGTCTTGAATGTAGTCGTCAGGAACGTCTTTATGAAAAAGATCGCTCATCGAATTCACAAAGATGATCTTTGGCGTTCTCCAGTGAAGTGGATAGCTCAGGGTGTGGGGGTGAAGTGTTAGCTTAAACCCATTCCTGTAATTATTTTGTCCCATCGCCTGAAGGCGTTTTGCCATTCTTTCGGCGTAACAGTTTTTGCATCCCTGACTGATTTTATTGCAGCCAGTAAGTGGGTTCCATGTGACTTCAGTCCATTCGATGTCTGATTGTGTTGCCATTATTTCTTCCTTAAAATATCGCGGGCAATCTTGACCGCGGTTGGACCGCCCTTTTCATTCGCCGCCGCAAAACAGAGCAAGAAAAGAGGGACGTTCTTGGAGTTGTAGAGCGGCAGCGGATTAGGCGCTACCGAGGGAAAAATCGTTTTTAACCGGCTTACAAAATACTTTTCGATACTTTTGAAGCTGGCGACTTTTTCTACGGATACTTCGTCCGTAAAGAGGCTCTGCTGCTTTTTCTTCTCGTAAAAAGCATCGTACCAGTCTTTTTCGCCGAACAAGTTGTCCAGCTTTTCTCTCATGGCTTGGTCGATCTGGCCGTCACGCCTAAGTAGGCGGCTCACCCCTGAGCCAAGAGGGAATAAAATCCACAAATCGATAGCCTTCGTCTTTGCTATGGTCTGAATTGTGTCCCAATGGACCTGCATTCCATAAGGATCAAGAAAGATCACCGCTCGATGCGCGTTCCATTTTTTATTACAGAAGTCCTTCAGAAATGTATTGGCGTCAGCATTAATAAGCTGAATGTCCTTGGCCTTGTCCGGAAATTCAGACTTCAATCCCTCAAGTTCTTTGAAACGAGTTTCGTTTTTTTCGATAAAGATATAGCGATCAAATCGGGGCTCAACTTTCAACGCAACCCGTGCTGATCCATCTAAAAATTTCTGCGGTTCTTCTCCGGCGAGGTCGGCTGCAAGCAGCGATTCCGAGGACGTTTTGTCTTGAGTTTTTTGTTCTCGATACCCAGTTCCAGCAAAGGCATCAATATAAGCAAATTTGAATTTTTGCTTCTGCATGATGGTCGCGTAGGCAGCCAGATATTTTTGGACGCTCTTGAGTTTATCTTCCGTCCATCCTCCGCCGAAATTTTGAACACCTTGCTTAGCCAACTTAAAGCTCGTCATCGAAGTGCATTGCCCACAGTCTTTGCTACCAGCTCGGCCTCCAGAGTTTTCGCCCAGCTTTCCGCGAGTTCGATCAGGACATCTTGCTTCACAAAATTTGTGAGCGTTCTTCCGTTGGCGACAGTTTCGCAACTGATCGCTTCACCACTCACGCTATTGTAAGAAATCGGCCACCAAATATCTTTTCCGGCAACGCGTTCGATCCGTATTTGAAAAGCGAATTCCGTTCGGCTTTCGGACTCTCTTGTCCGCTTTTCAATCCACAAAATGTTATCAGTGGGACCGCGAAGGACGATGTTTTTCGTTACCCCGTTAGCCTGCAACGCTTTAATTATCTTCTGCAATTTCACTGCACCGCTAGTGTTCACGATACACCTCCGTGGTTTCGTTGATTCTTCGTAGCCGCCTTTATGAGCAAGTGATGTGCCGTCATTGGCGACCACCCCCACTAGCGTCCGAGTTTCTATAAAACTCGCTTCGACTGAACTGAAGCTCCTCACACGCGGAAAGGATGGTTCTTTGTACTTCCTGTCCAAACTCATGCTCGTCAGTAGCTTCGATGCTAATCGAAATACTAACCGATGTGGATACGCGCTCGGTGAGCTGACGTAACACCTTTTCAATTATGTCATTAAAGTGAAGTTTAGCGTTTCGTGAGTTCAGCTCCTTGGAGGCCGTAAAGCAGTTTACCGATCCCGTACCGTGAGTGGCGCTTGGGTTTGAACTAGCAGCTGATCCAGTAAACCCGCTTCCAGTGGAAGGGCTTGGGTTTGTGCCGGGCTCGACCGGAGAAGCCGCTGACTCAGATCGCTCTTGTTCGCGTTGCTTCAGTGCAACGCTTTTTTCGATAAGGAGAGATGTATCGTCGATAAAGACACTGGTAGGCGACCCGATTTTAAGGCCCAGATAGCGGTCGCCGGATTTTCCCTGTGCGAAGCCGAAAAAATCCTCGGCTATAACGCCTTCAGCGATGGCGTTTTTCAAGACGGACTCCGATGTCAGTCTTGGAAGATAGAGATAGCTCGCGAAGTCGTTAAGGACTTTTTTGGTCACGACGTCAGCTTGACCATCCTTGAAGTACCATTGCTTCAGAATGTTCGTGAGATGAATTGGAGACCACTCGGTGATAATCCATTCTTCCTCGCGCATCTTGTTTTCGATCGCGCCGATGAAGTTCGATCCTCCGGTGGAAACTTGAGCCGCTTCCCACTTCAAATTGAAGCGCCCCGAGGTTGGTTCTTCATAGGGATTTAAAATCCACTTGAACGAATCTCTAATGCTTTGGAGCAAAACCCGTTCGGACTGCTCAAAGGCATCTTTTGCTTGTCGCCTGTTGTGGGTGTCGAGATTGAGTTTTTCGTCCTTGATGTCTTTATTGATGGATTCCCATGCAAGGTAGGTCTTCACGTTTTCTTTGAGACGCGAAAGTGAATCGTAATCGGACGCTAAAAAGACAAGACGGTTGCGACGTTGTCGTGGTTGGTCGCCGCGTTTTTCGAGGATTTTGTTGGCCGCGTCTTGGGCTGACGCCGCATTCGCCCGAGAGTAAGCACTTGAAAAATCTGGGGGCAAAACTACAAGTCGAGGCCCGCTTCCGATTTCGTCTGGGATGTCTGCCGATTCGGTGAAGACATGAATGCCGGAAAAAACAGAATGTCCGCGCAGCTCTTCCGAGACAAACTCACGAATGCATGGGACGATATGTTCTCGTCCATCAAGTCGGAGCTTACGAGACTCCATTTCCTTTCGTAGGTTCGCTCGCGTATCGAACCAATAACGATTATTGTCTCCAAATAGATATTGAAGCTGGTCGCGGAGCCGCTTCAGCGCGTCTTCATATACCCCGATCACCTGTCCGGGAATGGCCGCGCCGAGGATGATATGATCTAGGGCCAAGCCTCTCGCGCCTTGGGCGTTTGTGGAGGGCGCACTCCCCAGAAACAGTGTGCGGGCCAGCCTCCGGGCAGCTCGAATCGCACCCATGCGGGTTTCTTTGCCGTCGATTTCCGCCGGGATGGAACGAGGGCCGTCAATTTCAGTTTCGATAACTGGTTCCCAGCCTTGAGGCAGGTAGTGGATGCTCTTTGTACGAACATTCACATCTTCAAGTGGAAGCGAACCGGGCATTACCATTGGATCGCGATCATCCGAATTCCACAGCCGATGAATGACAATCGCAAGGTATTGAAGTACGCCACGAGTTCTTTGGAATTTCTCAAGCGTCGACCAATCGGCATAAAGACGATCAAACACCTCTGGATGGATCGGGTACGATTGAATGAGGCGATCGAAATACTGACTAGCTTGAGTTTCCGAAGGAAACTTTGTGTTGTTCTCAATGTAGAAATTAAAAAATGTCTTACAGACTTTCTCAATTTCGGAACGGTTTCCTGCGCCCTCGAATAGACGACGCTTTACGATCTCAAACGCTTCTTGAGTTGCTACGGGCTTCCACACGGATTCAACTCTGGCAAAATACTTTTCGAGAGAATCGAGGGCGAGCTTGCCCATAGGGCCTGCGACTTCAATTTCAGATTCGGGCAATGAAGCTAAGAGCAGGGCATTGGGAACGGATTTCATGGCTTCTGTCAGAGCCTGAATGAAGCTCAAATTACTCTCGAACGTGCCGCCAACATAAGACTTTCCGGACTCAAGCTGACGAATGAAAGCGACCAGCTCGTCAATCAGCACGACACAGGGAGCGGCGTTTTTAAGTAATTCGACCAGAAGCTCTTTTCCCGGCGAGGTTCCTTCTTTGTCTGCTTCAGCAATAATTTTGTAGCCAGGCTCTCCAAGAAGTTGCCAGGCGATTTCACCCCAAATGGTGTTCACCGAAATTGACCCGCGTTTGCGCGGCTTGCTCGGCGACATATTGTTGCCATCAATGACCGCAACCCTTGCCTTCGGAAGATCGGTGATTCCGGCGGTATCAAGGATCGGCGGAATTCCGCTCATCTTTTCTGGGCTGACCTCACGACGAGCCAAGTGGAAAACAGCCAAGAGTGCGTGGGTTTTGCCGCCGCCGAAGGATGTTTGAAGTTGAATAACGGGATCTCCACCCTTGCCAGAGATGCGTCTGGCAACAGAGTCAAGGAGGAGACGCATGCCCTCAGTGATATATGTGCGCTGAAAAAAATTTTCGGCGTCTTTGTATTCGCTTGGAGCTGCCCCGCTTTGTACTTGGGTAAGATCAGCCGCAAATTCACTTTGCTTGAACGTACCGTCTAAAACGTCTTTATGAGGAGTGATGAGTTCTCGCCACGGTTTCAACGTCATTTCTTTTTCCTCGTTGTCTTCTTCTTCGTAAGTTTTGATTCAGACTCTTTTGAGTTCGATTCTCCAAAAAGATCAGCCTGAGTTCCCGTATAGCCAACCAAACGTGCTGCGGCCTCAATTCCATCCCACGCAAGTATGAGGGTGTTGTATTGGCCAGCATCCTGAGCCCAACCTTTACGTTCGCATAGAGTGTAAAGTCGGTAAGCGAGGGTGCGGATGTTTTCAGAATAGCGACTGATCTTGGAAAGAATATCGCCCGCACCTGTTTCACCTTCGGTACTTAAGCTGTGGATCATGTTATGGAGTATTTCCCATACGGAAATTCTATTGTCGCCATCTGGTGTCCAGTTTCCTGGTAGTTCGAGCGGGCGCAGTAATCGCAGAGTGCCCGCACTACTTTCGACAACACCACTGGATTTGAGGCCGTCTACGCTGGTGCCTTTGGCGCGGGCAAGCACGTCAGCCTCACCAAATCTTCCCTGATCCCAGCCATGTCCATCGAACCAACTTAGGCAAAACTGAGTGTCGTGATCAAAGTCGTCTTCGGCGATGAAGCGGTTGATGAGTTGGAGAGCAGTCTTAACTGACATGGGTTTTCCATCGGCCTCGAGAACCGCCGAGTATTTACTGAAGATCGCCATACCCGGACCGATGATAGCTTGTGATAAATCGACCGGGGCGATGGGAGATTGTCCGTCGCCGGTACCTTGGGTCATCTCACTCAGGGCTTCAGGTAACACCGTGTTAAGTTTGCGGATGAATTCGCGACGTGAAGTTGTGGCCGCGTCAGCATGTCGCTGGCGACAAACAAGAACAATACTAGAAGCGAGAGCGTTGGTGCCGATACCAATGGAGCGGGAATCTCGTTCTGTTCGCATTGGCCAAGTACCCGTAAGTGAGAAGCCCGCTTTAAGCACGGCTTCGAGAAATGTCTCCCAACCTGTACTCGAAGTGCCGGCCTCATTGGTCGTCTCGGATTGCTTGAAAGCGTAATAGATCGTGACCGGAAAAGCGGGATGCGCTTGCTGCACCAAATGGTGCATAGAGGTAGTCATACCATCAAGAAAGAACTTCTCAGCTTGCTCCTTGCCTCCGTGGCGATAAGGGGTCGCGACCAATTCCTCGACCTTTGGCGCTTCAGATGCAGCAAATAGGCTAGGATAGATATGCTTTAGAGATCGGCTCAACCAAACATAGAAGAAGTCGGACAAGTCAGCGTAGCTAATGTTGTCGTAGTAAGGAGGGTCCGTGGAAATGAGCTTGTTAATTGAATATTCGGAATTTTGGGCATCCTGTTGGTTTGCAACTCCGACTCGTCCTTGAGCGTGGGAACACGAAAGCTCAAAGAATTTATTTAGTCTCTTGATGTGCTCATATAAATCTCCGGATGATTCAGCAAATGGATTTGATTCGGCAAAATCCCATGTCATGGGCAAGGCCTGTCGGGAGAATGTTGTCCTCACCACCTCATACTTTACACCTGGCATCCAAGTACAAATTTCGGAGTTGCTGTCTGCTAACTTGCTAGATGCCAGTGATAAATATACTCCAACGGCTTCGGCGTAGGCTGTGGCTCCGGTACCACCCTTATCGAGGCTGTGATCATCGCCTGCGAGGCCAGCTGCCAAGGCATCAGCTTTAGCTTTGGCGATGGCTTCGGTCACCAGATCTGAGAATGTGGTCAATGCCACGAGTTGACGAGAGGTAAAAAGATCGCCGAAAACATCAAGCCCGTAGTTGCTGACATTAACACGGCACTTTCCGTGCAGCTTTGCATTCGGTTTCCACTTAGGCTGCGCCGATCGCGCAATGGTTTCATGCTCCGAAGTCGGTGTGATATAGATGCGGCCGCGTGTACCCTCTGCAACTATAGCCATGAGTTTCTTACTCATGCGTCCAGCCGTGCCTTCAGCTCGAATGTAATCGTAGTCAATGGGTGAATTCGATATCAAGCAGTGGAAGCCACCACGCTTTCCTGCCGCAGTACCATTCATTGCTTCTTCAGGCGGTGCTCCAACCTTCACTGCGAATCGGTAGGTGTCGCCCTTGACTATGGGATGAACATAGTTTTCTTTGCCTTCTTTACTAGAAAGAACAAAAGTAGAAGCCAGAGGAACATCGACATGGCTGTATGCCGGATTGGGACTTTTGACCGTACGTGCCCATAGCCACGCAATTACAGTTAGTTTCTCACCTAATAATGGCTTTAGATCTGGACGTTCCTTCGCCATCTCTGCAGTGATCTCAACCTGTGGATATAGGTGCCCAATCCGCTGCTGGGCTTCAGCACGCATCCACGCGCCATAGCGGCGTACATCTTCAGCTAATCCCTTAGCCCCGCTCCAGTCCTCCATAAGAGCCGTCTGACGTTCACCCGGCGGGATCGGCCCTACTGGTTTCCGACCGGAAAAACGCGGAGGGATTTCGATCATCGCTTTATTGATCGTAACTGCGACTGGGTTCAAATCAGACGCATAGCTCTCTAGCCCCAGCCGTTGCGCCTCTAATGGTAGGGCACCCCCTCCAGCAAATGGATCGTGAAACGCGGGCAACTTTTCTGGGTTGAACAGTTCGGTGGCTTGCGGATGGTCTTTATTTAGCTCACAGACCTCGCGCCAGGATTTGTAGATTTCTGCTCGCGCTTTTTCCAATACTACATCGTTAGTCGTGCTCTCCCACTTAACCAGCTCTTCGATGATCCCAAAGATACGCTTGCGGCTTGCAGCCCAGCTCGCTCTCATTTGGCTAGGCGGTATTTCACCCGGATGTTCCATCTCCCACTTCCACGATGGATCATTGACCATTTGGGCAAAGATTACAGCGCGAGCAGCGGCGAGTGGACGCCGAGCCCACCAGAGATGAAGGGTGCTCGGGTGTCCATGACGAATGGACTTCTCGCGCGCTGACGCCACATTGATTGCATCAAGAGGAAGCGCGACTTCAATCAGCTTTTTGGGGATTTTCAATTCTTGTGTCACGCGTTCCTCAGAGTGTCTTTAGGCGATACCGCCATTTTTAAAAGCTCCTTTAGGGGTACATTTCGGCTTTCGCTCTGAAAGTCCGGCGGACTCTTGAATGGGTTTTTAACGTAGTACGGCCCTTCGAACTTCTCGCCATCGACAATCACGATCGCCAAGATGAACTTCTCACGCTGGTTTAGAGCGTACATGATCTCGTTCGCAGTGACAGTGATGGTTTCCTGGCCTTTGGTGCGGCCCTTCACTTCGATATGTCGATCTTCAAAAATAACTTCACCCTTCGGTGGAATTCGCGCCGTCACATCCCAGCCGCATTTTTCCGCAGAAACGTCGAATACGTGATGGCCGAGAGCTCTCTCTGTATCCATAACGGCGTTCATAGCGATCTTTTCGATCCGCTTGCGGGCTTCGGCACTGATCGTGAATGTGGTATCGCCGGATTTTTGAGCGAGAAGACCTGCCGGAATAATAAGTGCACCACCGATTACATTGGGGGTCGATGAAATCACGTTTCTCATCGTCGCGATTTCTTTTTTTCGTTGATCCAATCGTGCGTTGAGTTCTTCTACTTTTCGTCGAGCGTTTTCCGGCTGCATCTTAGGTTGCTTGCCTTCGCTCTGTTGCTCTTTAAGCTTGATGTAGCGATCTTCCCAATAGGAAATTTCTTTCGTAAGTCGCTCGTGAACTGCCTGGTTTACCTTGTCGGCAAAGACTTCTCGGCGCTCCTTGGTTTCCTTGAAGTGATGCGGGGCCATTTCCTGCGAAGCGTAGGCCAGCGCTTTTGTTTCTAGCTCAGTCTTCAACCACGGAGCGCCGATCACGTCGGCCACGAGAGCGCGTTCTTCGGTTTTGATGGCGCGAAGGTCGATATGAGGAGCCCATCCCGCATTCGTGGGTTGCAGGTTTTTGTCGATGGAAACAAACTGCAAAGCTTGAGAGACGACTTTTTGTTCTCCTGAGCTTTCCTTGATCGAATGCTCCAACATAAAGACCACGCGAGGCTCTGTTGATTCATCTGCGGGATCAATAAGGATGGCCCCTTCGCGGAGCTTTCCGCGATTTTTCTCAAGAATGATGTCCGTCACCGCAGCCATCAGGGGGTGGCCGGGGTGAATAAGGTCAACTTTTGGACGATCTTCGATTGGTACGACATTTTTCTCGAAACATACTCGTTGATAGGTTCGAGTCACCGGATGCCGAGACCCCAGAAGCTGCTTGGCCCGTTCGATTACTGCGGGCGGAACGTGTGCGATTTCCCATCGACCAGTTTCCCGCGCACGAATGTCTCCGCCGAGCGACTTGAAAGCCTCATCGAAGAATGACCGGATGAAGTAAGGCTGAAGTTTGCGCGCCTCGGCGCGATCCATGTCCTCTTTGACTTTGTAGAGCTGATCGAGGCTCATGTGCTGCTCAACCAGGGCGTTGCGCTTGTAGAGCTGCTGGATTCTCTCGGTTTCGAGGCTATCTGACACAACCTTGCGAATTTCTCGGCGAACGGCTTCGCTGTCGGCGGTACGAATTGCACGAATTAATAAATCCTTGAGCGAGATGTCCTCGAATGCCTCACCCAGCACGTCGAACACTCTTCCGCCTAGAGCTTTACTTTGAACCTCAAGTTTCTCGCAAAGCGTGTGAAATACATCGCCTTCACGAGTTCCTTTCGCGACCATGTTCCAAAGATGACAAACCTCGGTCTGGCCGATTCGGTGAATCCGTCCGAACCGTTGCTCAATGCGGTTTGGATTCCACGGCAGATCGTAATTCACCATCAGATTCGCGTTCTGTAGGTTCACGCCCTCGCCGGCGGCGTCAGTGGCGATCATTACATGAACGTTCGGATCATTTCGGAAAAGCGCTTGGGCTTCTTTTCTATGATCGCGGTTTGTTCCGCCGTGAATGGTTACGATTTTATCCGGGCTCCCGAAAACACCGGCAATCTTTTCTACGAGGTAGTCAAGGGTGTCGCGACTCTCGGTAAAGATAAGCAACTTGCGGAAGTTACCTTTCTTGTCCTTCATGTTGGGGTTGCCCTGAAGCAAAGTCGAAAGCTCGGACCACTTCTTATCTTCGCCGGATAAGCGAACTTTCCGGGCCTCTTGTTCGAGGTCTTTCAAAATTACGATTTCTTTTTGAAGCTCCTCGACCGTTTGAGCGGCTGTCGCCTGGTCGACCACTTCGTCGGTGAAATTTTCATACTCCTCAGAACTTAATTCATCGTCAGCGTCGTCGAAATTTGAAGGAACAGTTTGGCTATACTTGTCTAAAGCATCCTTCGGGAGCTGCCCTGAGCTAACTTTTTTCATTTCCTCAAGACGTGTTTGGAGCCGATTTAAACGACGTTTAAGAGATTCATGGATGGCTGCTGGGCTAGAGGCCAAGCGACGCTGAAGTGCCGTCAGTGCGAAGCCAACGGTTCCGCCTCGGCGTTTGTCGACAGCGGATAACCTATCAGCGCGGTCCATTTCCTCGCGAACGTATGTGGTAACAGCGTCGTAAAGATTCTGTTCTCCAATCGAAAGCGGATAATTCACGGTATAGGCAAAGCGCGGAGGAAAGAGTTTGGTCCCATCGAATCGACGAAGCTCCTCCTTTACCATCCTCCGCATTATGTCCGTCACGTCGACCTTGTGAACACCATCCCGGAATTTTCCATAGAAACGGTCGCTATCGAGCAACGAGAGGAATAATTGAAAGTCCTCTTCTTTGCCGTTGTGAGGAGTTGCGGTCATCAGCAAAAGATGGCGCGTAACTCTTCCCAGCAATTCGCCGAGTGAGTATCGGTCGGTGCGTTTGACTTCTCCGCCAGTGAAACTCGCCGACATTTTGTGGGCCTCATCGACGATAACCAAGTCCCATTCGGTTGCTTGAAGCTTTGATAAAAAATCTTCATTTCTTGAAAGCTGGTCGAGACGGCAAATCAAGAAGTCCTGCTCTTCAAAATAATTTCCGCGAACGGATTGCTCCATTTTTTCTCTGCTGAACAGATCGAAACGGAGGCCGAACTTTTCGTAAAGCTCTTCCTGCCATTGCTCGCAAAGCGATCCAGGAGTCACGATCAGAATGCGTTTGGCATCAGCACGCATGATGAGTTCTTTAATAAAAAGACCCGCCATGATCGTCTTGCCCGCGCCTGGATCGTCGGCCAGTACAAAACGGAGCGGCTGCCGAGGCAACATGGCTTCGTAAACTGCGGTAATTTGGTGAGGAAGCGGCTCCACGTTTGAACTATGAACCGCCATCATTGGATCAAAGAGGTGTGCGAAACGAATCCGTTGAGCTTCAAGGCCCAAACGAAACTCCGCACCCTCTGCCTGAAAACTCCAAGGGCGTGAGCTATTCTCGACTAACTCCAAGCGAGATTCATCAGCTCTGTGAACCATCTGCTCTCGGAATTGTCCCTGAGCGTTCTTATAAAGAACGGTCACGGCATCTTCGCTGACCGTTTCGATGCTTTTGATTTGGACGACTTCGGACCCTTCTAGTCCGCGCACATAAAGCGATTGTTTTAGGTCTTCGAGTTTAATCATCGGTCACACGCTGCTCTCTGGTGGGCGGCGATGAGAGCGATCGTCGGCGGCGCCGCCACTCTGAACCCACGTATCCACTTCGCTAGGTTTAAACTTCCAGAGCTTACCCATGCGATGCGCAGGAATGGTCCGTCGCTCAATCCATCGGTAGATCGTTTCTTTTGAAACGCCTAAATGACGAGCAATTTCCTCAACTGAGTACCAAGGCTCAATCGCCTGCATACACATCTCCAAAGTGGGTAAGTCTATGCGAGAGATCGTCTAAGACAATCAGAGACAAGTAAAGGCATCGTGCGACAAATTTTGGCACGTCACGTCGCATTATTTTGATTGCGACAAACCAAAGTCCCAATAAACTCCCTGAAAACTCCCACTGGAAACACAATTAGTCCAATATTTTCAGTTGTTTGACATATTTAAACTCCCGGAGTAGGAAATCTGGACTGAGGTGGGAGATGGAACAGGAAATTATTGGAACCTGGCAACTGGAAGCCTTCGTGATTGAGGACGCCGAAACTTCTCGGCGTCGCGATTGGGGAAAGGCGGCTCATGGGCTTTTGATTTACGCGCCGTCAGGCCACATGAGCGTCAGCATCAACAAGCAGATCGAGAGCGACCCGGAGCAGTCCGAAGCTGAGAATCTATTCGATTCGATTCTTTTCTATTCCGGCACTTATCAAGTCGCCGGGAAGACGATCACCCATCAGGTCACGCAAGCGTCGAATCCGACAAGGATCGGCAAGGAAATGATCCGATACGCCGAATTCCATGAAGGGCTTCTCGAACTCGTCACGCCGAAAGAGGCTTTTGGACGAGCGATTCTAAAATGGAGAAAGATCGCATGAAGAAGTTAATTGTGGGGCTGTTCTTCTGCGCTACGCTTCCGGTGTTCGGCGCTCAGACTAAAACTCCGATTCAAGTGCGAGTCGATCTCATTGAAGCTTTGTCTCCGACGGACACAACTTCATCCCTTCGCTTCCAAAATGAATTCGAGCTGTCGATCAATACCGCCAAAGCGAATTTGAAAGCGAAGTTGGACAAGTGCGGTTACGCATTGGAAACATCGACGGCTTTTTTCGATGCCACCGATCCTCTTCAAGCGAAGGAAAAGGCTGAAAAGGCAACGACAGATGGAAGTTGGTTGATCGTCGGCCCTCGGCGCAGCAATCACTACCTTCTCCTTGCGAAAGGGAGCGGAAAGACACCAACGGTTTCTCTCATGGCGTCGGCGTCTGAGATTGGCGATCTTGGACCAAGCCACGTTTCCCTCTCTCCGAGCAACGCGCAGATGGCTAGGGCCGCCGCAATAGAATCAAAATCACGAGTACGAAGCGCGACAAATTATGTCTCGATCACCAGCGAAGACTGTGTGAGTTGTGTGGATTTCGCGCAGATTTTTGAAAAGGAGGCTGGAAAAATCGGCCTCAAAAATTCGGGTAACTTCTCCGTCAAAGGCGAATCCCCCCAGCTCGGCGGCGTAGTCGAGAAAGTCGTCGCGCTTAATCCGAAGATCATTTTGATTCCGAACTATTCAAAAGTCGCTGCACAAATCATTTCCGTCTTGGCCCCAAAGCTGAAATCAGCGCTATTCGTCGGTTCAGACGGTTGGGGCGACTCTAACTTTGGTTTCTTACAAAATGATGTTGGCGTCGCTTCCGCCAAAGGAATCACCGTTCGAGGGTTCCCTCCGGTCAGCAAAGGGCTTCAGCTTTTTCCTCTTGGAAAGGCGGTCACTCGAACCGGCAAGGACGTTCCAACAAGTGGCCCTGGAATGGCGATCCTGAAATCTCTGGATGGGGTGGCGGAAATTTTGTGTGAGTCAAGACCGGCATCGAAAGAAGCGTTCTCAGTCGCGTTTGAAAAGACCGCTAAAAGAAAACTTTCTGCCCCATTTGGCGTCAGCGTGTATGACCTGGTGTCGTCAAATATCGTGTATGAGAAAAAGGTATCCGTGAAACCATGAAGCGCGCGCGGCTTTCACTCCGAAAAAGACTTCGGAAAGCGATCTTGCTTCCAGCGGCTTTTGCACTGGTTGTTACTGTCGTGTCCGTTTTTCTTTTTGGGTGGCTGAACCATCGCGGGAAATTTTCGCAAATCGAGTCTGAACTCGATCAAAAGACTGTTACGGCAGTTCGTAGAATTTCCGCCGAGCTTCTGATTGGTTCCCGTGGAGCACCTTATGCGGTGGCAGACAGTTTAAAGTCTGATCTTAAAATTGACCAGATTCAATTATCGCGCTCGGGTGCGCCGTGCATACCACAAGCGGCCGGAGAGACGTGTCACTTCAAATCAGAGCGATTCATGTTTGTCGTAGGCATGGCTGGCATTCCTTCGGACTCTATGTACGTCATACTATCGAGTCCTGTTCCCACGCTCCGGGAATCCATTCCGATTAACGTTATGATTTGGGCTGTTTTACCGATCCTGTTGTCGATTGGCGCAGGAATCTGGCTTCAGCAAAGGCAACTCCGACGCTTTTATCTGCTTCCGATCGAATCCATCATTGATAAGACAGTCTCGGGGGCCGACATCCCTTCGCATTGGCCTCGCGAATTCGTTCATCTACAAAACGAATTGGATGACGCCTTTCAAAAGCGCGACCAGGCACTGATCGGTCAGATTGCTAGCGGGATTATCCACGATCTCAAGACGCTTTTACAGCCGATCTCCGGTGCGACTCAGCTCGCCTCCGAATTTTCCAAGCAGACGAACTCGGATAAGAGCGTGGAGATGCTGCTCAAGGCTTGTCAACGCAATCTGCCAAAGATGCAAAGAATTCTGGAGGATGTTCTCGACGGAAATCGGGAAGTGAAACTCCAAGTGCGAAAGGAATCAATCGCTCGAACGGTTGAAGCTGCTGTGGAAAACGCAAAAGAAGCGGCAGATTCCGATGTCCCAGTTTTAGTAGAATTCTCTTCAGTCCAGGATGTTTGCATTTCACATGACCCAATCCAGCTCGAACGCGCCCTAACGAATCTGATTAAGAACGGTATCGAGGCAGCCGCCCTATCGAACTCGCAAAACATCGTTCGCATCTCAATCGAACGGATTCGAGAATCGGAAATGATGATCGCCGTGGAAGATTCCGGCAGCGGATTATCCGCGCCGATGGAGCAGTTGATCGCATCTCGTAAAACCACGAAACGCCGGGGAACCGGCCTTGGTCTGCTTGTTACTAAGAAAATTATCGAGGCTCATCGAGGAGCGATAACCGGAGGTAAATCGGAGACCCTGTCGGGTGCCCGGTTCTCCGTGCTGCTGAAGGGAGTGCAGGTATGAACACATCGCTGCGGTCGCCCCGCATTTTAGCGGTCGACGACGACGAACTCTGGTTGGAGCAAATTCCGATCATTTTGCGCGGATTGGCCGACGTTGTGACGATTTCCTCTGTGGACGAGGCTTTGAATCTTCTCGAAGATCAGTGTTTCGACGTTGTGCTTTTGGATTTGAATTTCAAATATGAGATCCGTTCAGGCTTGGATATTTTCAGGCAGATTCTTGCCCTCAATAGCGGGACCGATGTCGTGGTCATCTCGGGCGAGACCAATCCTCTTCGTTTGATTGAGGTATTCAATACCGGAATCACGCGGTTTATCCCTAAGCCCGCTGACATTGACGCCATTCGCCTAGAGGTAGGTCGGGTACTGGCCGAAAGAAAAACACGACTGGAAGCTCTGGAAAGTCTCAACCAGTTTTCTCGCCAAAGAAATCCGTTAATAGGTCGCTCTCCGGCCATTACGCGGCTTCGTGCGCAAGTAGAGGAGCTGCTGCGGATTGGTTTCAAAGACCTCATGATTGGCGGCGACAGCGGAACGGGGAAAGAAGTCTTGGCGCGGTTTCTGGCGACGCAAATTTCTCCCGGTAGTCGATTCATCCCACTTCATTGTGGAGCGATTTCGGAAGGCTTGGCGGAGTCTGAGCTTTTTGGACACATGAAAGGGTCTTTTACCGGCGCGGATAAGGATCGGGTTGGTATTTTTGAGTCGGCGGCGGGAGGTTTCGTTTTTCTCGACGAAATTGGTGAAATGCCGATGCCTCAACAAGCAAAACTCCTTCGTGTCATTCAAGAAAGAAAAGTTCAGCGTGTCGGAAGTTTTGAAGAGCGTCCGGCGACTTTTCGTACAATTTCGGCGACTCACGTTAATCTTGATGAAGCGGTTCAAGCTAAACGATTCAGAGAAGACCTTTATTTCAGGCTTTCCAAAGAGAAGCTGCATATCCCCGCTGTTCGGGAACGCAAGGAAGATATTCCTGCCTTGATCGGATCGTTTGAACTGAAAAACATGAAGAGCGAGGCGGTCGAATTCTCGCCTCAGGCGATGGATTTGCTCGTGAACTATGATTGGCCCGGAAACATTCGCCAGCTCTCAGCGATTACGGAAGGGATCGCAGCGCGCCTAGAGTCGAAAGTAGTGCGCGAGCGCGACGTTTATTCGATTCTCCCCGAGGTTCTTCGGCAGTCTGTTCCCGGCGTGGCTAGAGGAGCGCTTCTTTCTTATTCAAACGCTGTGATCGCATCCCAGCGAAAGAAATTTGAGAAGGCTCTTATCGACGCGAAAGGTAATCGAGTCGAAGCTATGAAAATTCTCGGTATGTCGAAATCGGCCTACTATCGCCAAGCGAAAGAGCTTGGTTTGACGAGATTCAAGATTCCACGGCTCACAAAGTAACTTTGCTGGGACTATCGGGACTTCTCCCTGGGACTTTCCCAGGACTGCGGGACTTTTGAGTTTGGTAACTTACTGAAATCCCACGCTTTCAAAAAAATCGCTCAGTGGCACGTTCTTGCTCTCTCTTTTCGCGACGGTCGAAACCGTCGAAAGGAGAAAAAATGCAGGGCTACTACCGTCCTCGCCTAGCAGAAGTCCCACAAGAAGTTCGTGCTCTCGGATTAGAGGAAATCGAGTTCGTATCTGACGACGAACCTTTCGTCGTGAAATCTCTGATTCCGACGATATTGAATCGCCATTCGTATCCGCACACCTGTCCGCGTTGTGCGCTCCAAAACAGGATCGTCGGACAGCATCCCTATTGCCCCGACTGCAATTGGGATTCTCTCGATGATCAGGAATGGCGGCTTCCTTGCGCGGCCTAGTCATACGAATGCTCAAGAGCTTTCTAGGAATAGGCGCTCAACAGATTTTTCAAGTGCGCGAATCAAACAGCAAAACCCGCTGGATCACTCGCGAAGAGTGGGTCCGCGAACAAACACGCGGTTTGCGTGTAGATCGAACGATCTACAGCGTGGACCAAACGAAAGGTCACATTCATGAACAATAACGAAACCCCCAGCCAGCCGGAATTCTACCGCTTTCAGCTCTTTCAGGGCAGACGGAACGCGGAAGGAAAGCTCGAAAAAACGAAGACGGTCGGCATGGCCTACCATGCTCCCGGCCAGGAGAACTACACGATGCGCTTCTGGACGTTCGTTCAAGAACGCTACTTCCTGCTTCCGAATAACAAGGTCAGCGGTCGTTACTTCGTAATGACAAGGGAGCCGAACAAGAAGCCGGACGCGAAGAACAAATACTTCTGGAACATCGTCGGCTCGGGTCAGGTCGACTCCGCCTCGGGCGTCGTCGAGCTTGAACTCGATCTCTTCGAGAAGCGCATCTACATGAACATTTTCCCGGAAGCCCAGGCTCAGTCAGTGAGCTTCGCCGACTTCGAGGCGGAGCTGACGAAGATCGCGGCGTGAAACCGCCGCTCGGAACTTCTGCGCGTTTCTTTGCGACTCAATCATTTCAACGAAAGGAATCCAAAATGAAACCTATTATCCATACGAAAAAACAATTAGCTCTCCTCGGGCTCGTGGCGCTTTCGCTAGTGCTTGTCCCGGAACTCGCGCACGCAGGGCTTGACGACAGCTTGCGAAACATCCAGCACCGGCTCACCGACGTGATCCTGCCGATTCTGGCCGTGATCGGCATGGCGATCGCCGCCATTTCCTTCTTCACGGGCCATCCGAACGCCAAGACCCATGTGACCTACGCGGTGCTCGGATGCGTCTTCGGATTCGGGGCTCAAGCGATCGTGAACTTCATCGCCCAAGCGGTTCACTGAGGAGCGCACGATGGAAGACGATGAAGGTTTATCCGCGTCGAGGGTCCCGCGCGCGCTGGAGATGAAGAGCAAGCTCTTCGGTTTCGAGCTTCCCGATCTGCTCATTATTTTCCTGAATCTCGCGATCACGAACCTGATCTTCGGAGCGACGAAGTTCCGTTACCCGCTGGTGTGGGGAACGACGGCGGGGATCGCCGCCTTCCTGTTCTTCACCAAGCGAGGAAAACCCGACAACTACCTTCAGCACTATGGCGAATTTCTTTCCCGGCCCTCCTACTTCCAAGCGGGAGGACCGGACCTGAAACACCGGAAATTCAAAGATCGTGCTGAATCCAAAAAAGAAGAAGGAGTAAATCCTGATGCTGAAATCTAAATCAAAAGCCGCCTCGCTTTGCGAGGAGCTTCCGTATTGGGACTTCGTGGGCGGCTCGCGTCCCCACATGGTCCTGCACGACGGATCGCTGTCGGCGGGCGTGAAGGTGAAGCTCGTGGACATCGAGGCGCTCGATGACTCGGAAGTGAACCAGTTTACGGGCGGGCTCCGATCCGCGCTCAATTCCCTGAGCGAAGGGACGGTCGTTCAGTTTCACCTGAGCGTCGGCTCGGATTTCTCGGCGACGATCCGGGCGCATGAAAAAGCGGAGAGCGTGACCGCTCATCCGCTCATTCGGAAAATCGCCGACTACCGGAAGAAGAAACTCCGCGAAGCACAAGAAGGGGCCGAGCTTTTCAAGCCCGAGCTTACGGTCTACGTCCGGGTGCCGATGATCGGGGCGAAGAAGGCGTCCGCGTTCAAGAAAAAGGAGGAGTTTTCCAAGAACGCGCACGACGCCTACGGAGAGACGCTGGACTCGCTTATGCAGAACCTCGACACGATGGCGTCCGCATTCGGGTCCTACGGACTGGAGACGCGCATCCTCTCGCGCGAAGAGATGATCGAAGCGGTTTACCGCTTTTTCAATCCTAAGCGTAGTCGGACGGAGCCCGTGCCTAAAATCCGAGACTACTCGGACAAAGACATGGAGTCGGAGATACTGGAGGATGCCGAATGGCTTGCGAACGGTTCACCTCGCGAACAGCTCGTCTTCGGCGACCTGATCTTGGGCTTCGACCAGTTTACGCTCGATTCGACCTACCATCGGGTGATCTCGCTCAAGACCTTGCCGGAAGCGACCGTCGCGGGGCAGCTCTCAAGCTTCCTTCGGATGCCGTTTCACTATGATCTGCTCCTGTCGCTCGAAGTCCCGAGTCAGGCGGACGAAATGGCGAAGCTCCAACAGAAGCGGAAGATGGCGCACTCGATGGCCGTCACCCACGGCGGACGGGCGAGCGACCTGGAAAGCGAGACAAAGCTCTCCTCGACCGAAGAACTCATCCGGGAGCTTTTATCGACCGGGCAGCGGATTTACTCGGCCCAACTCGTTCTGCTCCTGAAAGCTCCCGCGACCGAAAGCGGGAATAAACGTCTTAACCGCCAGGTCCGCGACGTACTCTCTCGGTTTCGGGCGCTCCAGGGCGCTGAGGGTCTGGAGGAGACGGTCGGCGCGTGGAAGATCGTAAAGTACACGCTCCCCGGCGCTCCGATGCTTTTGGAGCGGGCGCGGAAGATCAAGACGAACAACCTGGCCGATTTCCTACCCGTTTACGGTCCCCGCGAGGGAGATCGCGATCCGGTCGTGATCCTGCGGAATCGGTTGAATGGCTTGGTGTCGTTCAACGCGTTCGATGTGGGGCTGTCCAACTATTCGTCGCTCGTCACCGGATCGTCGGGCGCGGGTAAGTCTTTCATGAACAACTGCCTTCTCGTTCAGGAACTCGCGAGATCGCAGCGGGTGTTCATCATCGACATCGGCGGATCGTACAAGAAGCTGACGGAAGCGCTCGGAGGAAAGTACCTCGAAGTCAATCTCTCGGATGACTACAAACTGAACCCTTTCGACATTCCTGATCCGGGCATCCCGCCTACGAACGAGAAACTGAAGTCCGTCGTCTCGATCATCGAGCAGATGATCGCCGAGAATGAAAAGTCGAAGATCGCGAAAATCGACCGTGTGCTTCTCGAAAAGGCGATTACCGAACTTTACGAGGAAAAGCGGAAAGAAAAGGTAATTCCGATCCTGTCGGACCTGAAGACGAAGCTCGAAGAAAGCCCCGAGGCGTCGATGAAGACGATCGCGAAGCTCCTCTTCAGTTGGACGGGGAGCCGTCCCTACGGGAAGCTCCTCGACGCCCAAGGCTCGCTCAAAACCGACGCGCCGATCTGCACGTTCGATCTGAAAGGGCTTTCTCAGAATCCCGACCTTCAGAGCGTGATGATCCTGATTCTGACCGAGTTCATCCTCCGCGAAGTGGAGCGGGACCGGGTGACGAGAAACCGGATCATTCTCGACGAGGCTTGGCAGCTCTTGAAATCCGAAGCCGCCGCGAACTTCATGGAATACTGCGTTCGCACGCTTCGGAAAACGGGCGGAGGCTCCGGGATCACGTTCATCACTCAAGGCGTGGACGAGATCGTGGCAAGCCCGATCGGGTCGGCGATCCTGAACAATACGGCGGCGAAGTTCGTCTTGATGCAACGGGGTGACTCGAAGGTTCTCGCAAGCGCCCTCAAGCTCAACCGGCAGCAACTCGCTCTCGTCGCGTCCCTCGAACAGAAGAAAGGGCAGTACAGCGAGGCGTTCATGATCGAAGGCGATCGCCGTCAGGTCGTGCGGATTTATCCGAGTCCGTTCGAGTACTGGCTCTCGACGAGCGATGCCGCCGATAACCAGCATCTCGCGAAACTCATGGAGGGGGGTCTGAACCTCGTTACCGCGATCGAAAAAGCGGCCGAGGAGTATCCGAACGGAGTTTCGCAAGGAAGAGCGGAGATAACGAAGGAGGCGGCATGAGGCGGCTTAAAGTCTACGCGCTCTCGGCGCTGATGCTCGTATCGAGCGCGGTCGTTCCCGTTAGGGAAGCTCGCGCGGACCTCTTCGGCGGCGACGTCGCCGTGCTGATGCAAATCCTCGCTCAGATGATTCAGGAGTACATTCAAATCAAAAACATCGTTTCAAACGGTGCCGATACGCTCGATCTCCTCCGCGAAATCAACAGCGGGATTCGGGACGGGCTTTCGGTCATTCAAATCCTGAATCCGAAGTTCAACCCTGGACTCTACGGCGACCTTCGCACGGCGGACGCGGTACTCGCCACGATCACGGACCTGTACGGAAAAATCCCGCAATCGAGCGAGTCTCGGCTTCAACAGGCCCAGGATCAGTCGGTCGCGGAAAGTATCGCCATGAACGGCTCGCTTTTTCAGTACGCGGATCAGGCCGACGAGGAAAGCCGGAGGATTTTCAGCCACTCCCAGGTCGTGAGCCCCCAAGGGGCGGCGAAACTCACCGCACAGTCGCTCTCGATCCTGATCGGGGTATCGACCCAGGTCCTCCGCACGAACTCGATGATGCTGAAAATGATGGGCGAGAACATGGCGCTCAACAACCGACGAGAAAAACTCCAGTCGCAGCAATTTCGCGAGCAATACAACGGGCTCGGCGAGGCGCTCGACAAACTCCCCTCCGGGACGAGTTTGCCGGCGCTCAAGAAAGAATAGGAGGGAGAAGATGCTTCAATTTGAAGTGCTGGGGTCGCTCATGCGCGACCTCCACGCCGAATTCGTCTCGATGTACTATCTGCTTCTTCCGGTGTTCTTCATGCTCGCGATCGTGGTGGCGTGGTTTCGCTCTCCGGGCGGAACCCCCGATTACCTCGACATCCTGAAGCGGGCGATCGTCGCGACGATCCTCCTCACCGCGTTCCCGGATATTTCGGCGGCGATCGTCTCGGTCGCGGACGCGATCACCGAGCGGATCGACAAGCTCAACAGCCTGGAGGCGTTCAACCGGATGGCCGCCGAGAAGGTGAAAACCTACCCTATGTCTCCGATCACGGGACTTTTCATGTTCAACGACCTCGTTCTCTCGATCCTGTCGTTCCTGAGCTACCTCTTCGTTTACTGCGCGAACTACCTCACGATGGCGCTTTACCAGTTTTTCTGGGTGTTTTTCTCCGTCTCGGCTCCGCTCCTGCTCCTCTTCAATCTCTTTCCGGGAACGAGTCAGATCACGGCGAATCTCTTCCGGGGAATGATCGAGGTCGCTTCGTGGAAAATCGTGTGGGCTATCTTAGGCTCGATGTTGGCCGCGCTCTCGTTCGCCGACATTTATTCGATCGAAGGGAGCTACGTCGTTCTCATCGTCATGAACTTCGTGATCGCGATTGCGATGCTCATGACTCCGATGATGGTCCGCTCGATCGTCGGCGGCGGACTCCAGCATATGTCCTCCGCACTCGGCGGCGCGACGATTGCGACACTCGCGGCGCTCCCCGCGAAGGCGGCGATGGCGGACAAGATGGGGCGAAGTTTTATCAATCGCTTTTCCGGATCAGGCGGGTCCAGCTCCGCTCCCGGACCCTCGCCGGGTAACAACTACGGAACAAGAACTATGAGTCGCGGCGAAAGCGTCTCCTTTGCGAGTCATCCTGCGAATGGAATTCCATACAAGGCCCAGGCGTTGCCTTCCTCAGAACCCAAGGCGCTGCCTCCACCTAAACCTTAAAAAAGGAGAACTATGAACGAACCGATTTATTTCAAAAACTCGAATCTTCCGAAACTGCTCGGCGATCTCATGCACTCGAATCAATTTCTGAAGATTTTTTCTGCCGCCGCTCTGCTGCTATCGCTCATTTCCATGATCGGAGTACTCACGATCGCGGGCAAGGCTCCGACCGTCCTGCCGCTTGCGCCGGATGGCACCTTGATCGAGCGAACGCGGGAGATTCCGAAACCGGAAGTCGAGATTCAGGCCGCGCTTAAGCGCTACCTCGATCTTCGTTACAAATGGGACCCAAAAACCGTGAAGAATCAGATTCAGGCCGCCCAGGTTTTCGTCTCTCGCTCCGCCCGGAGCGCTTACGAAACCGATACCGCGTCCACCGTGAAATTTTCGACCGAGAAGCAAGTCTCGCAACGGGTTTATCCCGTCGAAGTCAAAGTCGATCTCATCCAGAGCTCGGCCCATATCACCGGAGACCGAATCACCGACATCCAAGGACTTCGGGCGGTGGGAGCCTTGAAACTGACCCTCTTTTACGAATCGGGACCGCGAACGGTCGAGAACCCGTGGGGAATCTACATCACCAAAGCCAGGGAGGAGCAGTGAACTCAAATGCGTTACCTTCTTCCGCTCGTTGCCGTTTCTACGGCTGTTTGTGCGGGAGTTTTTGCGGATTCGCGCGTGAGGAAAGTCGTCGTGGAACGGGATCAGATCGTGACGGTCAGGACCGCGCTCGGGGTCGCGACGATCATTCAAGTCCCGGACAAACCAAATAGCGTCGTCGTCGGCGATATGAATGCTTTCAAAGTCGAATATCTTGATGAAGCGATCACGATCAAGCCCCTCGGCCCTCGGTCGCGGAGTAATCTCTATATCTATACGGATTACCGACGCTTCAACGTGCAGCTCGTCGCGGGGACGGAAGCCTCCGCTGATTACGTCGTGTACCTGGAATCGTCGCGCTCGAAACCTCGGGCGGCAGAGAAGCCGAAGGAACGGATAATCTGGAAACCGCTCGCTCGCCAAATGACGAATGAGGGACTGACATTTAGGTCGAGTCGAATCGGAGCGAGCGACGACGGCATAGTCTTCGTCGAATTTACGCTCGCAAGCGAAAACCCGGTCGCGATCAAGCCCGATTGGTTCTGGCTCACGCAAGGCGGGAACAGCCGTCCGATCGACGGCCTCGTTCTCTCGTCCCTGAAGTGCGGGCCTAAGAACTCCCTTCATGGGCTGATGACGATCAGGCGAAGTGATCTAAACGAAAAGCTACCGCTCAAGATCGAACTTCGCCGGAAGAAAACGTCCTTTTTCAGCGTGGAGGTGTCGGCATGGAAGCGTTAAAGCGGATCGTTTTCAAAGAAAGCGTCCCGTTCTCGAAAAAACGAGACTTGAACGGAGCGGGCATCGCTAAACTCGCGGCGGTCGTGATCGGCACTCTGATGCTCGGTCTTCTCGTCATGCCGTCGTCCGACCCGAAAGCGACGAACTTCCAGGAACAGGTGGACGCTCAAGGAACCGTCCGCACGAAACCGAAAGACCTCGATCCGACCGACCAGACGATCGAGGAGATGAAGGCGTCCCAGGCGAGTCTCAGAAATGCTCCGCGCGTGGGCGCTTTTCCGAGCGGTGCAGGGATCGGCGCGAGCGGTGGCGGATCGAATGGAGGCGATCGAAACGTCAGCATGATCATTTCTCGTTCGGGAAGCGATACGAGAAACACGCTCCTGATCGGCACGCGCGTCCCGATCCAGCTCGCTCAGTCCCTGACGATCTCGAACCAGACGATGCCCGTCACGGGCTACGTTTTAGGCGATGTCATGGGCGAGGGCTCGCTTGCGATCCCGGAAGGCTCGCGCGCGATCGGAGACGCGACGTTCGACGCCGAGAACGGTCGGGCGAATCTCACTTGGAAGACGATCATCCTCCCCGACGGGCGCGAGCGGGCGTTTAGCGCGGTGTCGGTCGGGCGCGACAACCAAGTCGGAATCGAAGGCCGGGTGAAATCCGACGCCATGAAAAACACGGTGGGCCAGACGATCACGGGATTCATCGGCGCGTTCGCGGCGGGGTCGATCACCTCCGGGATGCTCGGCGCTTCCGAAGGCGGGCTGTCGAACGGGCTCAAGAACGCCGTCGCCCAGACCGCGAAGGATCGGGCGAACGATTTTGGCGAGGGCCTTAAGAAAGAGCATAGCTGGATCGAACTCGTCGCGGGAACTCCGATGACGGCGATCCTAAGCCAAGCCTTCGTCTTCCGCGATCCCGGAGCGGCTAATGGTCAATGAGCGCGGGCAAAACTCAGACCTCACTCTCCTCTACGGAGTCGGGATCGCGTTCCTGCTTCGCCTCGTTTGGCGCGGCTACGAATGGGTCCGGCTGTTCGTCGCACACGCATCTGTGCGCGAACTCGCCTTGGTCGGGGTTTTGCTCGCCGTTCCGCTTTTGTTTGGGATCGCCCGTCTCCGTCGTAGGCGTTTGGAAAAGCGGGCAAAGGAGCTTGCGATCTTAGGACCGGACCTGGGCGCAGTTTACTGCGGGAAAGATGAAGATGAGAGGGAGATTTTCGTAAAAACGCGGCAACGCTCGATGCATACGCAAGTCATCGGGACGACGAACGCCGGGAAAACGGAGTCGGTCATCCTCCCGTGGGCGATCCAGGACATCCGTCAAGGGCGCGGGCTCATTCTCATCGACGGGAAGGCCGACCAGTCGCTTTTGAACAAGCTCTGGGGCTACACCGTGAAAGCCGGTCGGGAACGGGACTTCAGGCTTTTCAGTCTGGGCGACTTAGATAGCTCCTCGTCCTTCAACCCGCTCATCGGGGGCACGGCGGAAGAAATCACCGAGCGGGTCTTCAACGCGTTTGAATTCGAGAACCTGTACTACCGTGCGCTTCAGTATGAAGTCATGGGCCAGATCATGCGGATCATCGAGGCAAGTCGAGTTACGCCGACCTTCGAGCGCGTCGTTCAGCTCATCTCGGACCTTCCAGCGCTTGAGCATCAGGCGGCACAGCTCGAAGACGTAAGCCTTCGCCGCTGGGTCGAGCGCTACAAGCAGCTTTCGACCTCGGACCGCGATCTACGGACGAGCGGGCTTTTGTCGAGCTTGGGGCAATTCGCGAATGGAAAGACGGCGAGCCTTTTCAATGCGAAGGAAAATGGGATCAATCTCGACGATGCGCTCTCGAAGAACCAGATCATCTACTTCCAGCTCCCCGTGCTTCTCTCGCCGTTCTTGGGGAAAGCGACGGGAAAACTCGTTCTCCAGTCGCTCCAGGCGGCGGTCGCGAATCGTCACCGTGGGCAGAACAAGGAAAAGCGGTTCTTCAGCGTCTTCCTCGACGACTTCTCGGAATACCTCTATCCGGGATTCGTCTCGATCTTGAACAAGTCCCGGTCGGCGAACGTCGGGATCGTCTTCGCGCACCAGGCGTTAGGCGACATTCAGGGCTTGGGCGAACCGATCGCAAACGCGATCCTGACGAACTCGAATCTGAAAATCTTCATGCGCGGCAACGACCCCGGCAGCGCCGAATACTTCTCGAAGGTTCTCGGCACGAAGACCGGGACGAAGTTCACCGAGCGTCAGACGAAAGGATGGTTCGAGCGCGTCGAGAAGACCGGCGAAATGTCGGTCCGCGAGGTCGAGGAATTCTTGATCCATCCGAACGCCTTCAAGCGGGACTTGGGCGTCGGCCAGGCCGTGATGCTCGTACCTCATGAGGGTGGTAGCAAGATCGTGCGGATCAAGTTCGATCGCTTCCCCGACGTGTGGGTGAAGGGGCTGCCCGCCGTGCGGAAGGAAAAGCTCGGGCTCCTCGATAGCCCTGCTCCGAAACCAAAAGTCCAGGCTGCTCCGGGAGAGGTCCCGGAAGAAGAAATGCCCGAGGCCGAGCCCGGCTCGGTCGCGGAAGGAATCAATGCGGCCGCTCTCAAAAACAAAAACGCGGAAGTTACCGCGAACAAGGAAACAGCATGAAAAATAAAACTTCGGATTTCTATTACCTGACCCTCGTATGGGTTATCGCACTCGTCCTCCAAGGATGTGCGACTCAAGGCAAGAGCATCGCGCTCGGCGGCGGGATCGGCGCGAGCGCCGGCGCTCTCATCGGCGGGATCGCCGACCCAGGCCGAAACGGAGAGTACCGGACGAGGAACGTCATCATCGGGAGCGCACTTGGCGGCGTCGCCGGGATCGCGACCGGTGCGCTCGTCCACGACAGCTCGGAGGAAAAACAGAAGGAAGCGTACCTCGCCGGACAGAAGTCGGTGAAGAACCGTCCACCGCTTCCCGATGGACCGGGCCTGACGACGCCAGCCGTGAAGGTCGATTGGGTGGAAGGCCGCGCGGTCGGGAACAAGTGGGTTGACGGTCACTACGAACGGACCATCACCGAAGGCATCCGTTGGGAGACGGAAAAGGAATGACTATTCTCCGCTACCCGAGCGGTCAGCCGATTTCGACGAATGTCATCCAAGCGCTGCGATTCGTGGGCAAGGTCGGATTTCTTTCCCGAGAATCGTGGCATGAGTTCTTCGGGATCGGGAGTCGTCGCTGGCAAGAGCAGCAGCTCCAATACGCAGTAGAGAAGAGGCTCTTTCGGAAACACCGAAACCCGGTCGCAAGACGATTCTTCGTCGTCGGCGAGGAGGGAGCGGAATTCCTGAAGGGCTTGAAAGCCGCGTGCGTCAGCCCCGTCCCGGTGATGTACCTGACTCACGATCATATCGTCGCGCAGTCGATGATGCGGCTGAACCGCGCCGGACTCGTCCGGTCGTTTCACGTTGAGCGGGAACTGAAAACCTACGGGATGAAGGACTTTAAGCTCGGTGAGCAGGACCGCGATCCGAAGTACCCGGACGCCGTGTTTCGGATCAACGCCTTCGGCGGGATGCGGACGGTGGCCGTCGAGTACGAACGAGAACGGAAGTCGTCGAGCCGTTACCGGAACATCGTTTTCCAGTATGCGGGCCTGACTCATCTCTCGATGATCCTTTACATCGTCGAGAATGACGGAATCAGAAGCGCGGTCGAGAGTGCGCTCAAGCATCTCGGCACGACCGCACTTCACGACAAGATGGCTTTCGTGAGCGCGGAGGATTGGCAGAAGTCGCCGCTTACGGCGGCGATCAAACTTAAAAGCGGCGACGTGAAGCTCGGGGAAATCTGTACGCCGTTCGCAGCGTAGATCGAGCGGAAAAGGCCGACGGGAAGATAGACGGGATGCGAATACCTTTTGAATGCGAGCGAAGACGACATGAACGCGTGAAAAACAAATAACTACGGGAAGTTCACCGCCACCGCCTGTTTAAACCCGCCCCTTTTCAACCCCTGACCACTCCCCCCCAACGATGTTGGTGTGAAGTGGTCAGGGCTTGGGGGCTAAGACACAGGCGGTGGCGGTGAACAGGAGGTAAAAATGGAATCAGAAGAGAAGAAGTCAGGGTTGGGGTCGGGGGCAGGGGCCGGGGAGAGGACGGGAACCGGGAACGCGGAATCGGTGGTACATCGACTCGTGATCGGGAAAGCGGCGGACGATGCCTTAGCGACGATCGTGGAGCGTGTGAACGAGGGTTTCCAGGGCGGTCGCGTGAATCGAAGTCAGGCCGCGACCTGGATTTTGATTCGGCAAGCCGAGCGGATCAATGATACGTTCATCCGCGAAATTCGGGAGGACCACTTCGACGAAGTGGCCTTGCTCGAAGCGGCGCTGAAACAGGCGAAGGCGGCGGGCAAGCTGCCGCCGGAGCTTCGCGCCTTTCTGCAAAAGCAGATGCTTGGCGGCTCTGAAGACGCCAAGAAACGCTCCAAAAAGGAGCTTGACGAATAGGTACTCATTGAGTACCTTAAAGGGAGATGAGCGTGAACGTAAAGGAGTTCAAAGAAGTCCGGGAGAAGCTCGGGCTTACGCAGAAAGAAATGGCACAGCTATTGGGTGGACAAGTTCAAACCGTGAAGAACATCGAAGTCGGTCATCGAAAGCCAGGAAAGCTGGCGATCAAGCTCCTTCGATATTTGGTTTCGATCCCAAAATCCAAAGCCGCCGGACTGATTGAGGAGTTGAATCGCCACGAGCCGGATTAGGCTCATCCATATATTAAGGAGGAGAATGGCGAGCACCCCTCCAAATAGGGGACGAAAGCGGATGCAAACCGAGTTCAAGATTAAACTCTTCCCGCACTTCGACCCGGACGCTGACGCCGATCAGCGAAAAAAAGTCGGCCAAAAGATTGTTGCTTTGATGCTGAAGAATTTGAGGAAACGAGGCCGTCCGAAGAAGGACGAAGAGGAATTAAAAGATGTCGCTTAACATCGCGCTGTACATCCGAGTGTCCACGGAAGAGCAAGCCCTGAAAAACGAGGGCTCGCTCGAAAGCCAGCGGCATCGCATGACGGGGTTCGTGGACATCAAGAATTCGCAGGCGCCCGGATGGGGGATGGTCGTCGATTCCTACGTCGATGACGGATATTCGGCGAAGGATACCAATCGTCCTGCGCTTCAGCGGATGCTGAAGGATATGAAGAATGGCCGGATCAACATGGTCTTGGTCGCCGACCTTTCCCGGATGTCCCGGAGTATCCGGGATTTCTGTCAGCTCTACGACTTTTTCAAGGAACATCGGGTTAAGTTCTTGTCCCTGAAGGAACAGTTCGACACGACCACGGCGGCGGGCGAGATGATGCTTTTCAATATCATCAACCTGGCGCAGTTTGAACGTCGTCAAGTCTCCGAGCGCGTATCACTTAACTTCCACTCCCGCGCACTTCGTGGACTTCGGAACGGGGGATCAGCTCCAATAGGGTTCCGTGTCGATCCGGCGAACAAGTCTGTGTGGAAGGTCAACGAGAACGAGGTCGGATATGTTCGCTCGATTTTCGACGCGTATATATCTGAAGGTTCGCTTTTCCGCGCGGCTGAAAAACTCAGGACTTTGAAGATTCCGAATAGATCCAGCGTATCGAAGGGGTATGACCCGACCGACTACGGATGGAATACGGACAACCTCGTTTCTGTGCTGCGGAACTATGCTTATGTCGGACAGCGAGAAGTGAACAAAATGAACAAGTCTATGGATCAGGAGACGCTCGCGAGCCACGAGAAGTACCAAGTGGTTCAAGCCGCGTGGCCGGGGATCGTCGACGAGAAAACCTTTTTCTTCGTTCAAAAGATGATCGACGAAAACCATTCCAAGGAACGGAATCGTCTGGAGAGCGCCGAACGAAGAATTTTTCTTTTCTCGGGCATCTCGACGTGCGCGGAATGTGGTCGGGCCTTGGTTGGACAGACAGGGCACGGGAAGAAGTCTCCGGTCCGCTATTACGCTCACGCGGCGAAGGCGAACGTGCCGGTGACTTGCGCGATCAAACGATTTCGCGCTGACGAAAACGAGGACGCAGTTGTCCAATACCTGTTCCACCTATTGCAGCGAGAGGGATACTTCGACGGTCTGGAAAAAACGTTCGCCGAAATTCAGGGAGCCGACTTCGATTTACTGGTCAGTCAGAAGAGGGATTTCGAAAAAGCCATTCAAGACGGCGATCTTGACATCAAGAATCTGATCCGCACGCAGATTCGGACCGAGGACGAAGACCTTCATCAAATGTATTCCGACCAATTAAAGGAACTGAAGGACAAGCGGACCGAAAACGCGAAGCAACTGGAACGGGTAAAAAGCCAGCTAGCCGAATACCAAAATCCAAACGCTTCGCGTCGGACGGTCGAAAAAAACTTCCAGGAATTCCGTTCGGCTTGGCAAAAGGCACAGCCTGGGCTTCGGAAGCGTCTTTTCAAGACGCTGGTCTATCGTCTTGTTTTTCATGCTGATGGTGTCGACGTCTTTTTCCACACGGCCAATCCGGGTACGGCAAGCGTCCCGGCTGGAGTTTCAGCGGAGTCCACGGGGGTAATCCCCGTGGACTTCTCCGAGGCTGGAAAAGCCAAATTCGAGCGCAAAAAAAAGCCTGCCATCGCATACGCAATGACAGGCACAAATTTTTCGGATGACGACACGATAACCCCTGAAAATCAGGGTGAAAACGCGTGTGTCGGTTTTTTGCAGGTTGCGGAAAGTGGTGGGTGGGGACGGAATCGAACCGCCGACACATGCCTTTTCAGGGCATTGCTCTACCGACTGAGCTACCCACCCGAGAAAGAGATCCTTGTCGTATGAAACTTCACGGGTATCGGCAAGAAAAAACCCCGCGTCCGATTCTGACGCGGGGTTTCTATTTTTCAAATCGCGGGATTTCCGCGCTTTTGTTTAGCTCTTGGCTTTGCGGCCGACGGTGATCGGCAGATCGACGATCTTGCCCTTCCGCCAGACGTGCATCTTGATGCGCATGCCGGGCTTCAGGCTCTTGAGCACGAAGGTGTAGTCCTGGAGCGATTGGATCTCCGATTTTTTCGGCCGCGCGGCCGCGAAACCGGGGGCTTCGTCGAGCACCGTGATGCCGACCACCACGTCGTCTTCCTTCACGCCCCCTTCGGCCGCCGGGCTGCCGTCGCGCGCGCCGGAAAGGATCACGCCCTTCACCTCTTCGCCCTCGGCGGCGCCGTTCATCCTGGTGTAGTTCGGGATCGTGCCGAGGTAGGCGCCGAATCCTTTTCCGTCTCCGTGCGACCGCGATTGGATCGCGGCCATCGTGCTCGCGCCCGATTTCTTCACGTAGTTCAGTACGGTGTCGCGGTTCGCGACTTCGATCGCGATCTGCCCGACGAGTTGACCGATTTGGACGCCGCCGACCGGGTTGATCTTATCGGACGTATCCGAGGACCGGTGATAATCGGCGTGGGCGCCGGTGAAGAAGTGCAGCACCGGCACGCGCGCGAGGTAGAACGGCATGTGATCGCTCGGGCCATAGCCGTCGCCGCCGGCCTCGCACGTGAGGACGTTCGCGTCGCAATTCCGCTTCACGATTTTCTTCCACTCCGAGGCCGTGTCCGCTCCGAAGACCGCGAGGCGATTGCCCGTCATGCGTCCGACCATATCGAGGTTCAGCATCGCCTTCGGGTGGATCTTCTTCTTTCGGAGGAGATCGACGAAACGCGAGCTGCCGATCACGCCGCTTTCCTCGGCGGTGAAGGCCGCGAAAAGGTAACACCCGGTCGCTTTGCCTTCCTTCAGCGCTTTCCCGACGGTGCGGGCCGCTTCGAGGATCGAGGCGACGCCCGAGGCGTTATCGTCCGCACCCGGGTGGATCACCCGCGCGCTCGTGCCTTCGAGGGAGTTCTCGCCGCCGTACCCGAGGTGATCGAGGTGGGCGCCGATGACGACGGGATGCCCGGCGCGGCAAGCGGCGTCCGAGCCCATGATCCCGACGATGTTCGAAGCCGAGATTTTCTTGTTCTCGAGCGCGATCTTACCCGCGAGGGCGACCGGCTTCGGAGCGCCGATCCAGTCACGCGCGATCTTGCGGCTGACGAAGATCACGGGAATTCCCGCGTCCGCGGAAACCGTCGAGTTCGAAGACTCGAGCGAGGCCATCAGGTTCTCGGATTTTTGGTCGTCCGAGGTTTCCGGTTCCCAAAAGGCTACGGCGGTCGCCCCGCGTTCGCGGGCGAGGAACGCCTTGTAACGGAGGTCGCCGTAGGTCGCTTCCTGGGCGACGGAGAGGTTCAAGCCTTTCGCGACGCCGCGACGGACGAGCGCGACCTTGCCCTTGATGTTCTTGCCTTCGTAGTCGTCGACGCCGAGTTCCGGCGCGACGATGCCGTAACCGACGTCCATGATCTTACCCGCGAGCGAGCCTTGGCCGGAGAAGGACGCCGGGGCGTATTCCTCCTTCACTTTCATCGGGCGCCAGTCGGCCTTGAGCGACGTCCCGGACGCGGAAAGTTCGACTCCGCGGACGATCTCGATTTCGTGCTCGTAGCCTTTGATCTCCTCGCCGAAGCCCATCACGCCGCCGCCCGGCGGATTCATTTCGCGGATGCCGGCTTTCTGGAAAAGATCCGCCGCGTAGGTTTCCGCGCGCTGGAGTCCTTCCGTTCCGATCCCGCGGCCTTCCATGTCGGGCGACGAAAGCTCGCGATCGACGACGTACCACCGGTTCACCGGATTCGCGTCGTCGTCGGTGATGATCGGTCCCGGAGCGCGCGGGTTCCAATCCGCGACGAAAACGTTCGATTCGTGGGCCTTGCGCGCGTTCCGCGACGAGGAGAACGCGAGGTACTTTCCGTCGGGAGAGAACATCGGGAAGCTGTCGAAGGAGTTCGAATAAGTCACCTTCTCGAGCTCGGTCCCGTTCGTGCGGACCATGAAGATGCTGAACTGACGGCCGCCCGGCGAGCCGTAGTTCGAAGAGAAGATCACGTGGTTGCCGTCCGGGGTGAAATACGGCGCGAAGGTCGCGGCGCCGAGTTTCGTGATCTGCTTCGCGTCCGATCCGTCGGCATTCGCCGTCCAGATCTCGAGTTCCGTCGGTTTGATCAGGTGTTTCGCGAGGAGGTCGAGGTATTCGTTCGTTTCGCGTCCGGGGCGCGGGCGCGAGGCGCGCCACACGATGCGCTTGCAGTCCGGCGAGAAAAAAGCTCCGCCGTCGTAGCCGAGCGTCTTCGTGATCTGTTTCACGCCGACGACCATCCCGGATCCGTCGAGCCGGCCGGTGTAGAGGTCGAGGTCGCCGCCTCGGTCGGAAGTGAAGATTACGGCGCCGTTCTTACACGTCACCATCTCGGCGTTGTACGCGGAGGGCGCGCCCGGTTCGATCGGAATCATGTCCTTGCTTTCGGAGGTCGCGCGATAGAACTGGTAGGACGGGTAAAGGGCCCAAACATAGCCCTTCGACTTGTCCGGCTCGGCCGGGCATTCGCGGCCGCCGCTTTGGGTGCTCGAGAAAATGATGTGATCGTCGTCCGGGGTGAAGAACGAGCAGGTCGTGCGTCCGAGTCCGTTCGAGATGCGGATCCGGTTCCGGCCGTCGGCGCCCATCTTGAAGATCTGATCGCACTTCGCGTCCTCGCCGGAGTGTTGGAAGGTCAGGTAGCGGCCGTCGTAAGACCAGTACGCTTCCGCGTTCGTGCCGCCGAAGGTGAGCTGGCGGATATTCGAGATCCGCGTCTCTTCCGAGAACGAGAGCGTCGCGTCGCCGGCCATGCGCACTCCGTTCGAGGCGCCGGCGCAGCCGAAGAGACTCGCGGCGAAAAGGAAAAGAACGGAAAACGACCCACCGACGTAACTTGGCTTCATGCGCATAAGGCCGAGCCTAACGCCGGAGGCGGCGCGTTTTCTACGCTATTCCTGCGAGTCGAGGATCGGATCGGACCCTACTTCCGGTAATTCGATCGGCTTCACGACGGTCGTATTCTCGGAGGCGCCGGCGGCCGGAGCGGTTTCGATCGCCGTGGCGGCCGAGGCGATCGGCGCCGCGTTCGTCGCACGGACGTCGGCGAGTTCTTTTTCGAGCTCGGCGGTCGTCAACGTGCGGTAGTCGTACGCGCGGCCGGTTTCCTGAAAGAGGTGTTCGCAGAGCTGCATGCGTTTGAGGACCTGCGGACGTTTATCCGCCGGCACTTCGTCGAATTTCGTCGCGGCCTTCGCGGCGGAGAGGACCGGGTCGGCGGAGGTCACGACGTAAGCGGCTTGTTCGGAAGCAGGAGCGGAGATCGGCGCGGGGGAGCCGAGGCTCTGGGGATTCGAGCCGATGGTTTGGACCCGTTTATTCGGCATTTTCGGCGCCGTTTTCGCGGCCAGTTTGGCCGGCTTTTTCGTCGGAATCGATGTCGAGGTCGTAATGAGGTCTTCGCCTTCCATCGCCGGATAGACTTCCGGATTCACTTTTTTCGACGAGGCCTTTTTCGAGCGCTTCGGAGACGACGAAGCGAGCGCGCCCGGAAGGGCGACGAGAAGCGTGAGTGTGAGCATCACCCACGAAAGAGACGAAAAAAGCATAAAACCCCCTAAATACCGGTGCTTAAGCGGGCCCCCGCCCGCGGCTTCCAAAACGGGGTTAGGAATACGCCCATCGACACTCCATGTCAACCACGAGGAGGGTTGAGGATGCGATGCGTAAAGTATCGGAATTTCTCGGGTTTTTCGGATTTTTCCGGGGTTTCGATTTGACAGAGGAGGGGGTGAAACCATTATACCGTCGTAACCTAAATTTTCAGGAGGTCAGTAACCTATGCAAGTTCGTCCGCTGCACGATCGCGTGCTCGTGAAACGTCTCAACGAAGAAGAAAAAACCAAGGGCGGGATCATCATCCCGGACACCGCGAAAGAAAAACCGGCTCAAGGCGAGATCATCGCCGTCGGCCAAGGCCGCGTCTCCGACGACGGCAAGGTCCGCGCGCTCGACGTGAAGAAGGGCGACAAAGTCCTCTTCGGAAAATACGCCGGCACGGAAATCAAACTCGACGGCGAAGAGTACCTCATCATGCGTGAGGAAGACATCCAGGCCGTTTTCGTTAAGTAAGTTCCCACCGACTTCAAACTCAAGGAGTAGAAAACATGTCTGCTAAAGAATTACGGTTCTCCTCGGAAGCCCGCGCCTCGATCCTGAACGGCGTGAACGTCCTCGCCGACGCGGTGAAAGTCACCCTCGGACCGAAGGGCCGCAACGTCGTCATCGAGAAATCGTTCGGCGCGCCGAACATCACGAAGGACGGCGTGACCGTCGCGAAGGAAATCGAACTTTCCGATAAGTTCGAAAACATGGGCGCCCAAATGGTGAAGGAAGTCGCTTCGAAGACGAACGACGACGCCGGCGACGGCACCACCACGGCGACCGTCCTCGCCCAAGCCATCTATCGCGAAGGCGCGAAGATCGTCGCGGCCGGCCTGAACCCGATGCCGGTGAAGCGCGGGATCGACGCCGCCGTCACCGCGATCGTCGCCGAGCTGAAGAAGATCTCGAAGCCGATCAAGGACCAAAAAGAAGTCGCCCAAGTCGGCACGATCTCGGCGAACAACGACGCCGAAATCGGCAAGCTCATCGCCGAAGCGATGGAAAAAGTCGGCAAAGAAGGCGTGATCACGGTCGAAGAATCGAAGACCGCCGAAACGACCCTCGACGTCGTCGAAGGCATGCAGTTCGACCGCGGCTACTCCTCCCCGTACTTCGTCACGAATCCGGAGCGCATGGAGTGCGTGCTCGATAACCCGTACATCCTCCTCTTCGACAAGAAGGTTTCCTCGATGAAGGATCTCCTTCCGGTTCTCGAGAAGGTCGTTCAGAAGTCGAAGCCGCTCATGATCATCGCGGAAGACATCGAAGGCGAAGCCCTCGCGACCCTCGTCGTGAACAAGCTCCGCGGCACGATCCAAGTCGCGGCCGTGAAGGCCCCGGGCTTCGGCGATCGCCGTAAGGAAATGATGGAAGACATCGCCATCCTCACCGGCGGCAAGGTCATCTCCGAAGACCTCGGCCACAAGCTCGAAATGGCCCGTCTCGAAGACCTCGGCCAAGCGAAGAAGATCACGATCGACAAGGACAACACCACGATCGTCGACGGCGCCGGCAAGAAAGCCGACGTCGAAGCCCGCGTGAAGCAGATCCGCGCGCAAGTCGAAGAAACCTCCTCCGACTACGATCGTGAGAAGCTCCAAGAGCGTCTCGCGAAGCTCGTCGGCGGCGTGGCCGTCATCAACGTCGGCGCCGCTTCCGAAGTCGAAATGAAGGAAAAGAAAGCCCGCGTCGAAGACGCCCTCAACGCGACCCGTGCGGCCGTCGAAGAAGGCATCGTTCCGGGCGGCGGAACGGCTCTCCTCCGCGCTTCGAAGGTCCTCGACAAGGTCAAGGGCGCGAACTCGGAAGAACAAGCCGGGATCAACATCATCGCACGCGCGGTCCAAGAACCGCTCCGCATGATCGCCTTCAACGCCGGACACGAAGGTTCGATCGTGATCGACAAGGTCATCTCGAACACCACGAACGGCTTCGGCTTCAATGCCCTCACCGAGAAGTACGAAGACCTTCTCGCCGCGGGCGTGATCGATCCGGCGAAGGTTTCCCGTTGCGCGCTCCAGAACGCGGCTTCCGTCGCGTCGCTGATGCTCACCACGGAAACGATGATCGCCGAGAAGCCGAAGAAAGAACCGGCCATGCCGATGGGCGGCGCCCCGGACATGGGCGGCGGCTTCGGGATGTGATCCGAGCTCCTCGGTAAGAAATAGAAAGGCCCGGTTCGGAGATCCGAACCGGGCCTTTTCTTTGGGGACGTCGGGGAACTTTCGTTCGCTTCGACGTGATGGACTCGCGTTAGCGTTCGTCCGTAAAGCGGCAGCTGAACTTCGAGTGGCGTTTGCCGAAGATGCCGAGGATGCGGGAGCGTTCCTTGCCGGCGAGCGAGAAGCCGTACTTCTTCTTCCGGATCGTGACTTTCGTCACGTTCGCGGTGAGGCTTTCGACGCCGTAGTTCTTCGAGCGCGCGTGCGCGATCGTCTTGAACTTGATCACGTCGGAATTCGACTTGCGGATGTTCGCTTCGCTGCGTTCGTCGTCGGTCGTCACGTCGAGGAGCTCGAAATCTTCTTGGACCGCGGTCTTCGAATTGACGAAGGTGTACGAGTCGCAACCCTTCTGCTGGACCAGCATCTCGCCGGTGACCTCGAGGACGGTCGCGAAGTCGGATTTCTCGTCTTTCTGGACGGCGCAGGAATACGTGTACTTGCCTTCGATCTGCGGGCAGCTCGCGGAAGCGGTTCCGACGAGGGCGAGCGCGGCGATCGGCAGGAGAGCGAGAGTGGATTTTTTCACGAGAGACTCCGTTTGGGACTGAATTTCGGTTTTCACTTCGTCTTTCGAGGTCGTCCGGGTCCCGACGACTCGGAACCCGGACGGCATCTCGGAAGCGCGTATCCCCTTCGGGGGAGAAGTAATACGACGCGTTATACGAGGGTTCAGGAAAAAAGTCACGCCTTAAAAACTTAGTAAATTCAAATGGTTAGTGAATGATGCTTGCGCCCACGATCGAAATTCGCGAAGGTACCGTTTCTCCATGAGTGACCTCTGGCAAAAGTGCATCTCGAATTCCGGAACCCTCCGGGGGGTCGCGATCTCCTGCAGCGAACTCGCGCGAGAACTCGCGACCGTCCACCAGCTCTCCGGCGAGCCGGCCCAGGCCTTCGGTGAGGCGCTCGTCGCCGGCTTTATCCTCGCCTCCTACTGCAAGGCGGGCGAGCGGATGAACCTGAACATCAAGGGTGACGGCGGCGTGAAACAGGCCCTCGTGGACGCGTATCCCGACGGCACGATCCGCGGCTACGTCGTTCCGAACCCGCAGTCGGCGATCCAGAACTACGATCTGACCGGCGACGGCCCGTGGGGAAAAGGCACGCTCTCCGTGCTGCGGAAGCGCGACGACCAGAAAGGCGCCGAACCGTACATCGGTACCGTTCCGCTCGTGACCGGCCACCTGGCGAAAGACCTCACGTTTTACTGGTCCCAGAGCGAGCAGGTCCCGTCCGCAGTGGGGATCGCGGTAAATCTCGATTCCGAGGGGAAACTCGCGACCGCCGGAGGGTTCCTCGTCCAAGCGATGCCTGGAGCGACCGACGCGGAGATCCGCGAGATCGAGAACCAAGTGACCCACATGTCGAACCTCGCGCGCGATATCGCCGCGGGCAGCGAACCGATCGCGATCCTCGCGACGATCTTCCAGAACATGCAGTTCGTGATTCTCGAGAAGAAGCCGCTGAAAGCGCAGTGCACGTGTTCCGAGGCCCGCATGCGCCGAGCGCTCACCCTCGTCGGCGCGTCCGAACTCCAGGCGATGATCGACGAGGTCGGCGAGGCCGTCGTGAAGTGCGACTTCTGCGAGAAGGAATACCGCGCGAGCGCGGACGAACTCCGGAAGATGATCGCGGAATCAAAGGCCTAGAACAGCTCGTCCCTGCGGAACGAGCCGACTTACGACCTTAAAACGTGTAGCCGACGTGAGCCATGAAGGTCACGAAGTTACCGGCGATATCGACCTGGCCGATCGTCGTGTCCTGCTTCGTGCCGAAGAGCTCGTTATAGGCGATCGAAGCGCCGAAGAAGGTTTCGCGGGTGAGTTGGAGATCCGCGCCGCCGCCGAACGAAAGACCGAACATCGTGCCCGAGATCGAGACGTTCGGATTCACTTCGCGGCTCGCGCGGAAGAAACCGAGGCCACCGTTCACGTAGGGGATGATCCGGTCGTAAGCGGCGAGGTTCAATCGCGGGCCGACGAGGAAACCGAGTTTCGAGAATTGGCCGTTCGAATGGCTCGAATAGCCCAGCGAGGTACTGAGCGCGAGCCGTCGGCTGACGCCGTAGGTGTAAGTCCCGGCGAGGCCGATCGCGTCTTGGAAGTCGCTGCCGACGAGGAAGTTCTGGCCGACGTCGAGCGAGACGTTGTTCGATTCGGGAGCGAACGGGCTCAGCTCGCGGTTCGTGCGGGCCCGAGCACGGCGGCGGGTGGATTGGTTCCGGCCGGAATCGCGCGCGCGGTCCGAGTCGCTATACGCGGGAGCGTTCGAGTCGCCGTAATAATACGGGGAAGAGGTTTTCCAGGAGTCGTCGTCCGTCCAGGTGCTCGCGAATCCGTTCGCGGTGAGGAGCAGGGTCGAGAGCGTCGCGAGGGCGAGCGGGGCGGAAAACTTCATCGGAAACCTCCGTGTTCGTGTCGCCCTCGTCTTGAGGGCCGTCTTCTAGTGTAAGGGAAATTCTCGCAGCGCGGAAGAAGTCAGTTTTCTGACGAAACCCGTGAAAAGGCCGGAAAAAAGCAAAACCCCGACCGCTCGAGACAGAGCGATCGGGGTTGAAGCTTTTTAGCGAAACGGTGGAGGGCGAACCTTCACCGGCTAAGTCGTCGGAAGACGGCTTAGTTGTTCATCGCCGGAGCGCTCATCGAAGCGGTGTTCGAGGCGGCCGGAGCGACGTTGAACTTGGCGAATTCGGCGCCGAGTTTCGCTTGGATGAAGCCCGAGAAGGAGCCATCGCCGTGGCGGATGATTTCCTTGAGGAGCTCGGTAGACGGCTGGGTCTTCGCCTTCTTCTCGGATTCATAGAGAAGTTGGGTGAGCGTCGAAGCCGTGATGTCGTTCTTCGTCTTGTTGTCGATGACGCGGAGGTCTTCGCCAGCCTTAATCATCTTCGCAATCTCGTCCAGAGTCACATAGCTCGACTCGTGGGTGTCGTAGAGTTTGCGATTTTGATAACGCTTAATGATTTTCACTTCTTTCATGATTCCCCCTAGTCGAACCACTTTTTCCAAAACTTCATCGGTTCCTTGCTTCCCGGCGTTGGCCGAAAGCCCCCTAAGAACCGCACTTCTATTTTCAAACTTCAGACAAACTTTGAAACTTTGCCCGGGTTTCACCGGAGTCGGTTTTGAACCCCTTGGCTAAAGCATGATGCTATGAGCCGACGCGGGATGTCAATCCTTACCTTCCGCTGGAGTAACGATTTTAATTTCGTGTGTCAATACCCGTTTCTTTCGAAAAGACACGTGTATTGTCACAGAACTCGTTTCTACAGCGGAGCAGCGAGTATTCATCATAAACTCGCGTTAAACGCAAGGGGTCTAAAGTAATCGTCAAAAACGTAACGATTCCGAAGGCTTTTAGGCGCGCCGAATAATCCGAGTTTCAGTTTCTGCTTCGAAATGTCGATCCGTCCCTTAGGGAAGGAACCCCATTTCATGCGCCAAAGCGGAAAACGAATTTCAGTAATCCTTTCGATACTTTCGGCCACTTCGGGATGCGCTCATCGAGGAGCGCTCACGACGGAAAATGAAAATCGCGTGCCGGCGGGCCTCCAAACGACGGACGTCGATCACCCGGTGACGGGTCCTCGAGCGATGCCGACGAGCGCGCAAGTGAATGCGACCGCGGGTTTCCACTTCGCGATGGCGCAAGCCTACTCGAACGACGGTAATCCCGATCGCGCGATCGAAGAATACAAGCTCACGCTCATGTACGATCCGAAGGCCGCCGTCGTCTACGCGCGGCTGGCGAACGAGTACGTGAAAAAGGGAATGCTCTCCGCCGCGATGGAGACCTGCAAGGAAGCGATCAAGATCGATCCGGCAGCGAACGACGCGCGCATGATCCTCGCGAACCTCTATACGAACACGCAGCAGAACCGCGAGGCGATCGAGAACTTCGACGCCGTCCTGAAAACCGACCCGACCCACGAAGAAGCCGCGGTCTATAAGGCCCAAGCGCTCCTCGACATGAACCGGAACGCCGAAGCGATCGCGACGATGAAGACGTTCGTGAAGAACAACCCGGATTCGGCGCTCGGCTGGTACTACCTCGGCCGTACCTACCACAAGACCGCGAAGTACTCGGAGGCCGAGAAGGCCTACCGCAAGGCGATCGACGTGAAGCCGTCTTTCACTCAGGCGATGCTCTCCCTCGGATTCATGTTCGAGGAAGCGAAGCAGACCGAACGCGCGATCAAGGTCTACAAGGAAGTCTACGACGACTCCCAAGACCTGAACGCGGCGAACCGCATCGCGACGATCTACCTGAAGGACGAGAAGTACACCCAAGCGATCCCGTACCTCGAAGCCGTCCAGGCGATGGATCCGTCCGACATGAACACCCAAGTGAAACTCGGCCTCGTCTATATGGAGACGAAGTCTTACGAAAAGGCGATCGGCACCTTCCAAACGTTGATCCAGAAGAACCCGGATTCCGACCGGATCCGTTTTTACCTGGGTTCGCTTTACGAGGAGCTGAAGCGTTTCGACGAAGCCGTCACCGAATACCGCAAGGTCCCGAGCACCTCGAAGATGTACACGGATTCGGAGCTCCATGCGGCGAATATCCTGAAATCCCAGGGTAAAACCGCAGAAGCGAAGCTCGAGATGAACACCGCGATCTCGAAGCAACCCGAGATCCCGAACTTCTACATCTTCCTCGCGAGCATGGAAGAAGAAGGCAACGACCTCCCGGCCGCCATCGCCGCTCTCGAGCGCGCGTATAAGCGGTTCCCGGAAGAAGAGCGCGTCCTCTATTATCTCGGCTCGCTGTACGACCGGACCGGAGAAACCGAGAAGGGCCTCGCGAAAATGGAGCAGCTCCTTTTCGTGAATCCGAAGAACGTCGATGCCTTGAACTACCTCGGCTATACCTGGACGATCCTCGGCAAGAACCTCGACCAGGCCGAAGAGAACCTGAAGCTCGCGATGAAGCTGCGTCCGAACAACGCGTTCATCACCGACAGCTGGGGTTGGCACCTCTTCGTCCGCGGCAAGTTCAGCGAGTCGATCAAGGTCCTCGAGAAGGCCGTCGCCCTCCGCGGCGACGAAGCCACGATCCTCGAGCACCTCGGCGACGCGTACGCCCGGGCGAACCTCCAGGAAAAGGCTTTCGCCACTTACGAGAAGGCCGTCTCGGTCTCCAAGGAGGCCAAGGAAAAAGGCAAGATCGCCGCGAAGCTCGAGAACATGCGGACGATCCTCGTGCAGAACGGCCGGATCAAAGGCGACAAGACCGCCTCGCGTTCGCCGGCCTCGGTTTCGGCTGAGCCGTCTCCGACTCAATAAACGAGCCGCTGCTCGTTTACTCTCCTTCCGCTTTACCTCGATTTCGGGCACCGTGTTGAAATGCACGGTGCCCGTTTTCTTTTTCGCGCGACCCTTTTCTTCATCGGTGCCTCGCTGTTCGGGTTCGGCTGCGCTTCGGCGCCGAAATTTCCCGAACTTTCCGATCGCGAGCTGATGAGCGCGGCTTGTCCCGCGATGGGATCGAAGAAAGTCACCGGTTCGATCTGGACGAAGATCGAATCGAAGGAAATGTCCGGTCAGTTCCCGGCGACGGTGCTCGCGGAGTATCCGACGAAGCTCGCCGTCGAGGTGACGAACCTGATCGGATCGCCCCAAGCGTGGCTCACGATCGAAAACGGGAAGACCGAACTGAAATTCACCGCGGAGAACGAAAAGGAATACGGCCGGGCTCCGCGCGCGCGCGACGTGCTCGGGGGATTACCGCTCGAACTCGCTCCCCGGCTCTTCGCGGGCGGAGTGCCTTGTCCTTCCGACGACAAAAACCAGGATATCCGAGTAAAGAAGACGGACGATGGACTCGACGTGGTCGCGCTCGACCTCCGCACCCATATCGCGACGCACTATGTTTACGATTTCGAACGCGTTGCGGGGAAACCGTGGGTCCGCGAAGTCCAATGGGAAAAGCTTGCGAGGGGGGGACGGCCGGGCGCAAAATCAAATCTCGTCACCCTCGTGCGCGAAGACCCCGCTGATTCCGATCTCGCTCCCAAACGATGGAGTGCGTCATCGAGCCGCGGGCAAATTCACGTGCGGTGGAAAGACCGGACGGTCACGTCGGTCGGCGAATCGCCAAGGCAGTGAAAGCATTACAAATTGACTTCGAATCCCCGAACTTGGTAGCTATGCAGCATCAAGGGTTTCAGGGTTTCAGGACGTTCGCGGAACCTGGAATGGAGCTTCTTTATCTTATGATCAATCCCAAACACACTCGGCTCGTACGGAGCGCGTTCGCGCTCTCGCTCGGCGTGAGTTTGCTCGCCTTCGTGGGCTGCACGAAGAAGAGCGACCTCGATCCGACGAATACTTTCTATACCTCCTCGATCGCGAAGATTAAGGGCCTCGATCCGGCCTTCGCCGACGACATGTATTCGGGTTACGAAGTCACCCGGATTTACGAAGGCCTGCTTCAATACAAATACTTGAAGCGCCCCTACGAACTCGAACCCTGCCTCGCCGAAGCGATGCCGACCATCTCGAAGGACGGGAAGACCTACACCTTCAAGCTGAAGAAGGGCGTCGTGTTCCAGGACGACAAGGCGTTCAAGGCGACGAACGGCAAGGGCCGCGAAGTCACCGCCGAAGATTTCGTCTACTCGTTCAAGCGTCTCGCCGATCCGAAGTTGAACTCGCCGATGTGGTGGCTCTTCGACGGCAAAATCGAGGGACTGAACGAGTGGCACGACGCGAGCGCGAAGGCGGGCAAATCCGATTACGCCGCGAACATCTCGGGCCTGAAGGCGGTCGACGCCTCCACGCTTCAGATCAAGCTCAAGAGCCGCTCCTACCAATTCGTCTACGCCCTCGCGATGCCGGCCACGACCGTCGTCGCGAAGGAAGTCGTCGAAGAGTACGGCGCCGAGTTCCTCAATCACCCGGTCGGAACCGGCGCGTTCAAGCTCGCCGAATACAATCCGAGCGCGAAAATCGTCTACGTGAAGAGCCCGTCTTTCCGTAAGGAGTTCTATCCCTCGGAAGGCGACGCCGAAGACCAAGCGAAGGGCCTTCTCGCCGACGCCGGCAAGCAGCTTCCGCTCGTCGACAAGGTCGTCATGACCGTGCACGTGGAATCCCAGCCGCAGTGGTTGAATTTCATGCAAGGGAATCTCGACCTCGCTCCGATCCCGAAGGATAACTTCGCGCAGGCGATCGATCCGAAGACGAAGGGTCTGACCGAAGAGATGAAGAAGAAGAACATCCAGCTCTTTATCGAACCCTCGCTCGACATCACCCACACGAGCTTCAACATGACCGATCCGGTGGTGGGGAAGAACAAGTATCTCCGCCAAGCGATTTCGACCGCGATCAACACGCAGGAAGAGATCGACCTCTTTTACAACGGGAGAGCCGTCTCCGCTCAAGGGCCGATCCCGCCGGGTCTCGCGGGCTACGACCCCGCGACGAAAAATCCTTACAAGGAGTACAACCTCGAGAAGGCGAAGGAGCTCCTGAAGAAGGCCGGCTATCCGGACGGCAAAGGGCTCGCGCCGCTCGAGTACCTCTCGCTCGCCGACACGACCGCCCGTCAGATGACGGAATACTTCCAGAAGGCGATGACCGCGATCGGCATCCAGGTGAAGGTCCAAACCTTCTCGTGGCCGGAATTCCAGCAGTCGCTCAAGAACAAGAAGGGCCAGATGTGGTCCTTCGCGTGGGGCGCCGACTATCCGGACGCGGAGAATTTCCTGCAGCTGTTCTATTCGAAGAACTCCTCGCCGGGACCGAACGACGCGAACTACGACAACCCGGAATTCGACAAGCTCTACGAGAAGTCGCTCACCATGAACGACTCGCCGGCGCGGACCGAGCTGTACAAGAAGATGGCCGCGATCGTGATCGAGGACACCCCGTGGGCGTTCGGCGTTCACCGCCTGACCTACGGCCTGACCCACCCGTGGCTGAAGAACTACAAGCCGCACGAGTTCAATCACGGGATGGCAAAGTACTACCGCATCGATACGAACCTGAGAAAGTAGTCGGAGGATGCGCGGATCGGTTCCATTCCCCGATCCGCGCATCGCTTCGGCTCCGTAGAGGGTCAAGCCTATGTTTACTTTCCTAGTACGGCGAATCATCGGAACGATCCCGATCGTATTCGGGGTCGCGCTCGTCGTTTTCGTCCTCTTCAACATCGTCGGGGGGGACCCGGCGCTCATGATGGTCGGCAAGCACGCGACCGCCCAGCAGATCGCCGACATCCGCCGCGAATACGGCCTCGATCTGCCGCTGCCGATCCAGTTTCTCCACTACCTCCGCGACATCGCGACGTTCGATTTCGGCCGGAGCTATGCCACCCGCCAGAAGATCTCCGATATGATCATGAACGGCGTCGGCCCGTCGCTCTCGCTCACGCTTCCGGCGTTCATGCTGACCACCGTCGTCTCGGTGCTCCTCGGGCTCGTCGTCTCCTATTTTCGGGGGAAGATCATCGACCGAGTCGCGGTGATCCTTTGCGTGATCGGGATGAGCATCTCCGTCCTCGCCTACATCCTATTCGGGCAGTATTATCTCGCCTACGATCTCCGGCTTTTCCCGATCTCCGGTTACGATTATTCGCTGACCGGGCGGTTCGAGTACCTCGCGCTCCCGATCCTGCTCTGGCTCTTCCTCTCCATGGGGAGCGAAGTCCGGTTCTTCCGGACGGCGATCCTCGAGGAGACGAGCCAAGACTACGTGCGAACCGCCCGCGCGAAGGGAGTTTCGGAACCGAGAGTCTTCCTAAAGCACGTGCTGAAGAACTCGATGGTTCCGATCGTCACGAACGTCGTCCTCGAGATCCCGCTCCTCGTCCTCGGTTCGTTCTTGTTCGAAAACTTTTTCGGCATACCGGGCCTCGGATCGATCACGATCGACGCCCTTCATAACTCAGATCTGCCGGTGATCAAGACGATGGCCTTCGTCATCTCGCTGCTCTTGATCTTCGGGAACATCATGACGGACTTGATCTACGCGCTCGTGGATCCGCGGGTGAAACTCTCATGACGACCACGACGACGACCGTGACGGAAACCGTTTCGCTCGATAAACCTCTGCCGAAGGGCCGATCGCTCTGGCAGCTCTCGTGGATGCGTCTGAAGAAGGATCCTTACGCCATCGCCTGCAGCGTGATCATCCTCTTTTACGTGGTCGTGGCGCTCCTCTCGCGCCTCGATCTCGTCGGCTATCCGTGGGACGCGAAGGTCGGCGAAAGCTACGGCCGACCGGACACCTCTTCGTTCGCCACTTTCCTCGGGATGGATATCTTCGGCCGGAGCGTGATGTACAAGACGATCTACGGGCTCCGGATCGCGATGTCGATCGGACTCGTCACCGCCTGCATCGCGGTTCCGCTCGGGGCGTCGATGGGCGCGATCGCGGGATATTACGGAGGGTGGATCGACGAAGTCTTCGTTTGGTTCTACACGACCCTTTCCTCGATTCCGGATCTTCTCCTCCTGATCGCGATCAGCTACGCGCTCGGCAAGGGAATGACCGCGATGTACGTCGCGCTCATCTCGACGTCCTGGATCGGGATCGCCCGGGTCATCCGCGGCGAATTCATCAAACACAAGGAACGCGAGTACGTGGTCGCGGCGGACGCGCTCGGGGCTTCGGACTTCTCGAAGATCTTCAAGCACATCCTCCCGAACGTCTCCCACTTCCTCATCCTGAACTTCTCGATGCAGTTCATGTCGGCGATCAAGGCCGAGGTCATCCTGACCTTCCTCGGCGTCGGCATCCAGGGCCTTCCGTCCTGGGGAAACATGATCGACGACGCGAAGCTCGAACTCGCGCGCGGCGTCTGGTGGCAGCTCACCGGCGCGACGGTGGCGATGTTCGTGATCGTCCTGGCCCTCAACATCCTCGGCGACTCGCTCCGCGACGCCCTCGACCCGAAAATCAAGTGAGGCGCGTATGAGTGAAAGAACCGCGGAAAAGATTTTGGAAGTGAAGAATCTCGAAACCTCCTTCCGGGTGGAAGAAGGGACCGTGAAGGCCGTCGATAACGTCTCGTTCGACGTCTACGCCGGTCGGACCACCGGCATCGTCGGCGAATCGGGATGCGGGAAATCGGTCACGTCGCTCTCGATCATGCGGCTGATCCCGAACCCGCCGGGGTGGATCTCGGGCGGAGATATCCTTTATAAGGGGAAGAGCCTGCTCGGGCTCACTCCCGCCGAAATGCGGAAGATCCGGGGGAACGAGATCTCGATGATCTTCCAGGAGCCGATGACCTCGCTCAATCCCGTCTTCACCGTCGGGAATCAGATCATCGAGGCGATCGCGCTCCACCAGAAGGATCTCTCGAAGAAACAATGCCGGGAAAAGGCGATCGAGATGTTGAAGATCGTCGGGATTCCCTCGCCGGAATCGCGCATCGACGATTATCCCCACCAAATGTCGGGCGGGATGCGCCAGCGGGTGATGATCGCGATGGCCCTGTCTTGTAACCCCCACGTCCTCATCGCCGACGAGCCGACCACCGCGCTCGACGTGACGATCCAGGCCCAGATCCTCGAACTCCTCCGCGGCCTCCAGGAAAAAGTCGGAATGGCGATGATCATGATCACGCACGACCTCGGCGTCGTCGCCGAAGTCTGCGACGACGTGATCGTGATGTACGCCGGGAAGGTCGTCGAACAAGGGTCGGTCGAGGAAATCTTCAAGAACCCGAAGCACCCCTATACGAAGGGCCTCCTGAACTCGATTCCGACGCTCACGAAGGATCCGACGGGCAAGGTGAAGAAGAATCGACTCGAAACGATCGCCGGCATCGTACCGAGCCTCCTCGATCTTCCGAAAGGCTGTCGGTTCCAGGATCGCTGCCCGTACGTGATCGACGCCTGCCGTCCGGTCGATCCGGAACTGCGCGTGATCAAGGACGATAACCGACTCCCGCACGCGATCCGCTGCATCCGGGATATTTGAGGAAAGGACGAATCATGCAAGACCTCAAAACCAATCCTCAGAACGGCGACGTCCTCCTCTCCGTCGAAAACCTCGTCAAACGCTTCCCGATCAAGGGCGGCATCCTGAACCGCGAAGTCGCCGCCGTCCGCGCGGTATCCGACGTCACGTTCACCATCAAGAAGGGCGAAACCCTCGGCCTCGTCGGCGAATCCGGATGCGGGAAATCGACGCTCGGCCGGACGCTCCTCCGCCTGATCGAACCGACGGAAGGGAAAGTCTATTTCAAGGGACGCGACATCACGAAGATCGGTCCGGACGAAATGCGCCGGCTCCGCCGCCAGATGCAGATCATCTTCCAAGATCCGTACGCCTCGCTGAACCCGCGGATGACCGTCGAGCAGATCCTCTCCGAACCGCTCGAGATCCATGAACTCGCGCGGTCGAAGGAAGAGAAGCGGAAGCGCATCTTCCAACTCATGGACCTCGTCGGTCTCCGGAAAGAAACCATCTCGCGCTATCCGCACGAATTCTCGGGCGGCCAACGCCAGCGGATCTGCATCGCCCGCGCGCTCGCGGTCGAGCCCGAGTTTATCGTTTGCGACGAGCCGGTCTCCGCGCTCGACGTCTCGATCCAAGCCCAGATCGTGAACCTGCTTCAGGATCTCCAAAAAGAGCTCGGACTCACATACCTCTTCATCGCCCACGACCTGAAGGTCGTCGAACACATCTCGACCCGCGTCGCGGTGATGTACCTCGGGAAGATCGTCGAAATCGCGGAGAGCGACGTGCTCTACGCCGACCCCCAGCATCCGTACACCCAGGCGCTCCTCTCGGCGATCCCGATCCCGGATCCGACGCTGAAGAAAGAACGCATCATCCTGCGTGGGGACGTCCCTTCGCCGATCAACCCCCCGCGCGGATGTTATTTCAATCCGCGCTGCCCTAAGGTCCAAGACAAGTGCCGTTCGGTTTGGCCGAACCTCTATGAGATCGAAGGACCGAGCACCGAGCACGAGGCGGCCTGCCACTTCGCGCGAAAACGTCATAAGGATGACGAAGGAATCCTCGGCGATTAACGGGATTTTGACGAAATCCCCGGTTTAGTCGCCTTACGGCCGGAAATGACGGGTTCAAGGCGGAAAACCGCGCGGAGTTTTATTTTCTCGGGCGCCGCGAAATCAATTTTTCCCCTGTGTTTTCCGAAGAGTACTTGAAGGCGGAGAGCCTTTTTCGGCGCGCGTTCACGACGAACGTTCGCCGAAGAAGAACCGTCTTTAAGCGTATACGTAAATGGAATTCCGAACTCGAAAACTGCCGAAAGCGAAAGCGGCAGAACTCTCATCCTTCCCGATCGATCAGGCGGAGCCGTACCGGCCCCTGCCCGCACCGGTCTATCTCCTCCTCCCACGCAACGAAAAGATGGTCTCCGTGAAAGGACCGTTCGATTTCTTCACCGCGCGCGATCTCGCGCGGCTGAAGGACGCCCTCGAACGGCAGCCGGACGGAGGCGCATTCTATTTCGGACCGATCTATTCGCGCGTGGAGCCGTTCCAGTCGCTCGCCAGGGACGTGCAGAAGATGCTCGGGTGGAACGCCCCGAACGCGACTTCGGTCCTCGAACCGGCGCCGTACGAACTTTCGGATGCCGTGCTTCGCAAGCTCGGCACCGCGTGGGCGCCGCTTTCGAACTTGAACGGAGCGGACCGCGACGGTCCGATCGCGATCGAGAGCTATTTCGCCGTCGCATTCGCGAACGAACTCTGCGAGCCGATTCCGGGAGATTGGCTCGAATTCGCCCGGGAAAAGGATCCCGATTTCTACGAACTCTCTCTCCTTCGCTCGGGGGTGTTCGTTTTCCTCGCCCTGCACCTCGGCTACCTCGACCTGAAGATGCTGAGCGCCTACCGCAAGCGCTTCTTCAGCGACGAGATCAAGATCTTCGGATCGGGCGGCGCCGAATCCGCGCCGTTCTCGCTCGAACTCGCGGAGCTCAAACGGTGGACCGAGAACCTGATCCATTCGCCGGAAGTGCTCACGATCTCGAGCGACCAGTTCGAGCACTCGATCAGCCGGATCACCCAAAAACTCAAGTCGCGACTCCAGCGCGTCCGCCGGGAACTCACCGATCCGGCGTCGACGCTCGCGCATACGTACGACGACGGCGGGCTCGGAAACCACCGTCCGGAAGAAGAGGAGGCGGAACGTGTCGGCTGACGACAGCATGCGCTCCATCAACTCTTTCGGCGTCGCGGGACTGCTCGCGGCGAACTGCGAGGTATTCTACTCGAACGACCTCCGTGGGAGGAACATCGGCCGCGTTTCCGACCTGATTTCCGCGAAACTTCGCGCTTCCGATATCGACGAACTCCGCGTCCGGGCGCTGCTTGCCTACGGCGTTTTCCAGGTTTACGCCCTCCGCGGGATGCCGAACCACCACGACGAGGCGGTCCCGCCGGCGGCCGTCGAAATCGGCGTCGACGGCAAGCACGTCGCCGTGGCGGTCGCGATGCACTGGGGCCACGAGTCCGCCCCGAACTGGAAGGGACTCGGCGAGCGCGTGGATAAGGGAATGGGCGCCGATCCATTCGAGAAATCGCTCGAGTGGATCGTTCGACACAGCTCGCAGGTCCTCGTCCGATACGAGGCGAAGGAACGGCGGATCGAAATCGTCTCGATCTTGAACCGCGTGAAGGCGGATCTGAAAGACCCGACGATGGTCGTCGCGGTCGACTCGAAGACCGCGCCGCTCCTCGAGGTCTCGAATTACGTCGAGATCGGCGATTTGAACTATTCGAAACTCCTCCGCAACCCCGTGGCGGAAACCGAGGCGAAGGTCGACGGTCGCTCGCCCCAGGAATCCCTCGAGGAAGTGAACGTCAAGGGCTCGACCGACGAGTCCGAATCCGTACGCGTGATCGGTGGAACGAAGTCCGCCGCTGACGCGAGCGAACGGCGTTTCTCCGCCGGCTCGGGAGAGGCCGACGCGGCCGCCTTGCGCGAAATTCGCGAGGAATACGAATCGACGGTGAGCGAACTCAAGAATACCGTCCAGGAACTGAAAGATCGCCTCGAGGCGGCCGAGAACGCCGCGAGCGAACGCCGATTCTCGGGCGGCGATCCGGTCGAGGACGATACGCCGATCGTGGTGAAAGGGTCCCCGCCGGAAGGCGAAGAAAAGAAGGACGATTGGGGCTTCCACTTCCTCAAGCAAGTTTGGCCGTTCGCACCGAAGGAAGGCGCGGAAGGCGAAGGCGAGTCGCCGGCCGCCTCTGCCGCGACCGTCGAGCCCGATGCGGAGTCTCGCGAAGAGATCGTCGAGCCGCTTCCGGAGGAACCGACTCCGGACGAAGAAAAACGCGAACCGACGGAAGCCGAACGGGCGGCGTCGGCCGCCCTCGACGAACTCTCGAAATTCGCCAAGGAGAAAAAGTCGAAGAAGCTCGAAGCCACGCTCCACGAAATCGAGGAGCAGGCCGAGCCGAACAAAGCGAAGCGATGGGTCGAAAACCTTTCTTCGGAACTCCTCCAAGAGAAGGCGAAACTGAACGAGCTCCAGAAAAACCTCACGAAACAGATGAGAAGCCGGGAGCTCGAGTTCAAGACCGCCGAACGCGCGCTGAAGCAGGAGTTGAAGCGTAAAGACGAAATGATTTCCCAGCGGCAGTCCGCGATCGAGAACAAGAACGATCAGATCGCGCAGCTGAACCTCGCCGTCGAGCGGGCTTCGGCGAACACTTCCGACAAGGAAACCCAGCAGATCAAAGTGAAACTCGACCGCGCGCAGAAGCTCGCACAAATGAAGGAAGAGGAATCGAAAAGCCTCGTCACGAAGGTGCGGGATCTCGAAAACCGACTCATCATCGCGCAGGCGAAGGCCCAAAAGGGGAACGACCTTCAGAATGCGGCGAAAATCCAGAGCCTCGAGAAGAAGGTCGACGAGTATAAGCGGATCAACCAACGCTTGATGGACTCGCTGAACTCGCAGAAGGACAAAACGAACGACAAAGAGGTGGGCGACCTCCGGCGGAAGATCGATCAGCTCGACCGCTTGAACACCGAGGCGAAACGGAACCTCGAGAAATCGGCGTTCAAGGTGCGCGAGCTCCAGGAATCCGAACGGAAACTCCAATCCGATCTCGCTCGCGCGGTCGAAGAAAACCGCAATCTCCGTAAGGCCAATTCGCGTGGAAGCGGCGAGTCGGGCGGCGGACAAGCCGCTTAACTCTCTTCGGTTCGGGGGTAGGAGTGAGCCCCGATTTGGGTTAAACCTTCGGGTATGAATCCCGAAAATTTTCGTCTCGACGAGTTGAAAGCGGAGCATCTCTTGACCGCGGTAGGCGCCGCCGTGCTCCTGTTCGTGGTCTTGGTCGTCGTACGCCGGATTTTGGTCGCGCGGTTGACGAAGATCGCCCCGAAGACGGAGACGCTCGCGGACGACCTCTTACTCGATCTTTTGCGCAATTCGAAGACCGGTTTCTTCGTGATTTCGGCGATCTATCTCGGCTTGTGCATGCTGCCGATTCCCGCGCGTTTCCACACCGTCGCCGAAAAGACCTTCATCCTCATCGCGCTTCTGCAGTTCGGATCATGGGCCAGCGTCGGGATCAATTTTTGGATCACGCGGTACCTGAAGAAAAAAGCCGAGTCGGACGCCGAGAGCGCCACGACGATCGGGTTGATCAGTTTTCTCTCGAAGATGCTTCTCTTCGTCCTGATCGTCCTGCTCGCCCTGAATAATCTCGGCATCGACATCACGGCACTCGTCGCGGGTCTCGGGGTCGGCGGCGTCGCCGTCGCCCTCGCGCTCCAGAACATCCTGGGCGATCTCTTCGCTTCCTTGACGATCGTCCTCGATAAACCCTTCATCGTGGGCGATTTCATCGTCGTAGGCGATTTCGCGGGCACGATCGAGCATATCGGATTGAAAACGACGCGTTTACGCAGCCTTTCCGGGGAGCAGTTGATTTTCGCGAACGGCGACCTTCTTCAAAGCCGCATCCGGAACTACAAGCGGATGAACGAACGGCGGATCGTTTTCACGATCGGCGTGACCTATCAGACGCCGAGCGAGAAATTGGCGCTCATCCCGGGATGGGTGAAAGAGGCGGTCGAAAAGTCCGAATTCACCCGATTCGATCGGTGTCATTTCCTGAAGTTCGGGGATTCGGCGCTGAGCTTCGAGGTCGTTTACTGGGTCAAGAACGCGGATTTCAATTTTTACGCCGACATCGCCCACGCGATCAACCTCGCCCTCTACCGTAAATTCGCGGACGAGGCGGTGTCCTTCGCTTACCCGACCCAGACCCTTTTCATCGAAAAGGACGCTTGAAGGCGAAACGGCCGCTTTTTCCGGACGGGCGTTTCTGGTAATTTGGGAGCGTGCCCTCGTGGTGGAATTGGTAGACACGCTGGTCTTAGAAGCCAGTGCCGTAAGGCGTAGCTGTTCGAGTCAGCTCGAGGGCACCACCTCCCGCGCGAAGCCCTTGGCGGTTTCCCTTTAGGCATACGGAACTAAAAGCGGTTAGTTCTTTCGGTATTCGTGAGTGAGTTTGCGGACTCTATTTCGGCGCTCCGCCGTTTTCATTCGGCTTTTACGATCGTCCGGCAGGGGTTGTTTGGAAGCCATTAAGGTTTCCAAATTCGAACGCATGTTAAGGGCGTCGCATTAGATTCCGAACGGCAGAGCAGTCGATTTTAGTCGAGGGAGAATTCACCGATGCAAGCCGCCAAAAAGATGGAATCCACCGAAGAAGCGCCGACCGTGTCCGAACTATCGGGAACGGTGGCGGCCCTGAACCGCGTCCAAGCGGTCATCGAGTTCGAGCTGGACGGAACGATCCGCACCGCGAACGACAACTTCCTCCAGGCGGTCGGCTACGACCTTCGCGAAATCCAGGGCAAGCACCACCGGATGTTTTGTGACGAGTCCTACACGAATACGCTCGAATACCGGAACTTTTGGCAGAAGCTCGCGCGCGGGGAATTCGATTCGGGCGAGTACAGGCGATTCGGCAAGGGCGGCAAGGAGATCTGGATCAACGCTTCGTACAACCCGATCTTCGACGAGAACGGGAAGCCGTACAAGGTGGTGAAGTTCGCGACCGACGTCACGCGCTCGAAGCTCGCGACGGCGGAGTTCGAAGGGAAAATCGACGCGATCGGGAAGTTCCAAGCCGTGATCGAGTTCACGCTCGACGGCACGATCTTGAATGCGAACGAGAATTTCCTGAAGACGCTCGGCTACGACCTCGGCGAAATCAAAGGGAAGCATCACCGAATGTTCTGCGAAGACTCCTACAACGGGAGCTCCGAATATCGCGCCTTCTGGCAGAAACTCGGCCGCGGCGAATACGATTCGGGCGAGTACAAGCGGGTCGGCAAGGGCGGCAAGGAGATTTGGATCAACGCTTCGTACAACCCGATCTTCGACGCGAGCGGAAAGCCGTTCAAGGTCGTGAAATACGCGACCGACATCACGGCCCAAGTGAAACGCAAGCAGGAATTCAACGTCGTCGTGCTCGGCACGGCCGAGGCACTCGCCAAGAAGATCCAACTCGTATCCGAGCAGGCGACCCAAGTCGCTCAAGGCGCGCAGTCGCTCGGGGCGACCACCGAAGAAATGAACGCTTCCGTCGAGGAACTCAGCGCCTCGATCGACTCGATCGCCCAGAACGGAAAATCCGCGGATGCCATCGCGAAGACGACCCAACACGAGGCCGAAATCGGGTCGAAAGCCATCGCGAAGTCGATCGAAGCGATGGAGCTGATCAATAAGTCGTCGGAAGAAATCAGCGAGATCGTGAAGGTCATCGGCGAGATCGCGAGCCAGACGAATCTCTTGGCGTTCAACGCCGCCATCGAAGCGGCGCGGGCGGGCGAGCACGGCCTCGGATTCTCGGTCGTCGCCGACGAAGTACGCAAGCTCGCCGAGCGATCCTCCCAGGCGACCAAGGAAATCACGAAACTCATCAACGAATCCGTGAAACGGGTGAACCAAGGCGGCGAGATCTCGAAGGAAGCCGGCACCGCGTTCGCCAAGATCGTGGAAGGCGTCGCGAAGACGACCCAGGCCATTTCGGAGATTTCCGTCGCGGCCCAGGAGCAGCAGACGGCCGCGAAGGACGTCGCCGCCGCCATCCAGCAGGTCGCGGATGCGACGGAAAAGTCGGCGACCGCATCGGATTCCATCGCGCGGTCGACGAAGGAACTCGCCGATGGCGCGAGCAATCTGAAGGACGCCGTCCAAAAATTCGCCGCTTGAGGTCCTATGACGGATTCGAAATCGGACGATGGATTCAGCGACGATTGTTTCCGGGACTACCTCCGAGTCACCCATCGGTTGACCGGCATCACGATCGGGGCGAATCGCAAGGCGCTCGTTCGAGGACGGTTTCGGCGTAGGATCCGGGATCTCGGACTTCCGGGGTATTCCGAGTACCTCGATTACCTTCGGTCGCATCCCGAGGAGACGGCGACGTTCGTGGACCTCGTAACGACGAACGAAACCCATTTTTTCCGAACGCCGAGGATCTGGGAATACGTCGAGAAGGAGTTTCTCCCGAGCTGGCACCGCGAACATCCGGGCGGGACGCTGCGGGCCTGGTCTGCCGCGGCTTCGTCCGGGGAAGAGGCTGGATCGCTCGGGATTCTCTGTCAGGAGTTTCGGCTTCGGACCCCCGGATTTTCGTTCGAGGTCCACGGGACCGATATTTCGGAAGAACAGGTCGGTCTCTGCCGGGAAGGCCGCTATACGGGGCGGTCGATCGAGGCGTTCCAGTCGAATCGTCCCGACCTTTTCCGGAAATACATGCGACCCGAAGGCGAAGCCTTCACCCTCGTTCCGTCCGTTCGCGAGCGACTCCGTTTTCAGACGCATAACCTCTTCGAGAGGGTGCGGGACCCGAAACCTTTCGATCTCGTCCTTCTCCGAAACGTGCTGATCTATTTCGTCCCCACCGATCAGGCGAAGGTGCTCGAGCAGGTTCATCGTGCGCTCGTTCCGGGCGGGACGTTGATCATCGGCGAGTCGGAGTCGCTCGGATCGCTCAAGACCGATTTCGACCCCCTCGTTCCGTTGATTTACCGCGCAGGCGGAAAGAAGGCGGCATGAACGAGGAAGTCGAGATCAACGTCTGTATCGGGGAAGTAAAACTCGGGCGTCCGGGTGAAAGGCTAAGGGCGATCCTCGGTTCTTGCGTCGGCATCGGACTGGTTTGGCGCGACCGCCGTCGGATCGCGCTCGCTCACTGTTTGCTCGCGGAGGCGCCTCGCTCGTCGAGGGAAATCGACGGAAGATTCGTGACCCAAGCCGTGCCCTCGCTCTTGGCCCTTTTGCATGCGCGACCGGGCGACTACGGGGAGATCGAAGCGATCGTCGCCGGCGGAGGAAACATGACCTCACCGAACGCCAAGGACGAAACGAAGCTCGTCGGGGCGGTGAACGTGGCCACCGCGCTGCGATTACTCGAAAAACTCGGCATCCGGGTCGTCCACCAGGAAACGGGCGGCCGGGAGGGGCGAGTCATCGTTCTGCACGGGGACACCTACCTGCATGAGATTCGGCGTCTCGAACGATTGGCCGCCTGAGATCCGGAGTGAGATATGACGAATGAAGAAATCTACGGATCGTTTTTCCTGGGCACGAGCGAGTTCGCGCTGTCGGTTCGCTCGATCCAGGAGGTGGTGAATCCTCCCGGTCGCTATACGGCCGTTCCGCTCGGTCCCCCTTACCTTGTCGGCCTGTTCAATCTTCGCGGAACGATCGTTCCGGTGATCCACCTACGGAAGCTGCTCGGGCTCGCGGCCGGAGGCGGTACCGACGGGGATTCCGGAAAAATAGTCATCGTCGAGTTCGACGCTTTTTGCGTCGGGCTTCTTTTCGATCGTACGGGGGAGATCTTCAGGGCCGAGCCCGAGACGAAGAGCGTGTTCGAATACGCTCCGGGAACCAAATCGGTCGTCGAAGGGGCGTTCAAGCTCGAAGACGGAAGGCGCATCGTCCAGGTTCTCTCGCCTTCGCGACTGCTCGAACTCGATTCGGTTCCTCGCGAGGCTCTCGAGGCAAAATCCAAGGATCGTCGCGCGGCCGGGAAGCGAAGCCGGGGACTTCGGAAGCAATGCATCTCCTTCGTCGTCGGAGACGCTCGGTGCGCGCTACCGATCGAATCGATCCAGGAAATCATCAAAGTCGACCGGGTCACCGAGTCGTCCCTGTCCTCGGATTACTGCATCGGAACGATCGACCTGAGAGGGAGCGTCGTCCCGGTCGTCGATTTCGCGTCTCTCCTCGGTTACCGCACCGCGGATCGCGACGAATCGGCGACGAGGGGGGATCGAAGGATCATCGTCATGCGTTTCGAGAGCGAATTCTTCGGGTTTCTCGTGGATTCGGTCGAGAACATCGTTTCGTTCTTCCGGGAGGAGCTCGTTTCCTTCCCGGCGATCGGAAATCGTCGGAGCGAACTTTTCCTCGGCTGCATCTGTCGGGATTCGGGCGGGGAGATCTTGCTCCTGAACCACGGGACTTTGCTCTCGAACGACGAGCTCCGGGAAATCACGCGCGGTCACAGCGCGATCTACCACGCGAAGGCGAGCCGAACGGATCAAGGAGCGAAAGGGGCACGAAAAACCTACGTCACCTTTCGCATCGAAGACCTCTTCGCGGTGGAGATTTCCCAGATCCGGGAGATCATCGAGTACCCGAAAACGCTTCTCCATCCGCCGGGGATGCCCGCCCACTGTCGGGGAATGCTGAACTTGAGGGGCGATTTGGTCACGATCATCGATTCGCGTTCCGTTTATCGGATGACGGCATGGGAGGAAGGATCGACGAAGGTTCTCATCTTCAAACAAGACGAGACGCGGTATGGCCTCATCGTCGACTCCGTGGAAGCCATCCGTACCTTCTCGGAAAGCGATAAAATCCGTGTTCCGGACATCCTCTACAAGAGCGGACCGGGGTCGGTCGGTGAAGACGTGAAGGAAGCGATGCAGGTTCGGAGCGAGGGAGAAGGGGATGCGACCCTCATGATCCTCGACCCGGCGGCGGTTTACGCTCGCGTTTCCGTGAAAGCGGCTTAAGCCGACTTCAAACGCAGGGTTTCGTCGAAGATCCGGTATCGCGGCCGCTCGGGGCGGCGTTCGAAGACGAGGGCGCCGGCATGTTCCGATAGACCGGAAATCTCGACCACTTCCCAGCGCGATTCGTCGCTCCGCCGGCGAGAACGGAGGAGAGCGAAGCGTTCCCGGGGGTCGAGGCGAAACGTGAACTCTTTCAGTGGCAATCCCATGCCCTTGCCGACGGCCTTGAGAAACGCTTCTTTTTGGGTCCAACCGCGAAAAAATGCGTCCCGGCGGATTTCTTCGGGAAGTTTCTCGAGTTCGGAAATTTCACACTCCGAGAAAACACGGCGATCGAGCCGCTTCCATTCGCGAACGGTACGCTCGACGTCGATACCGATTTCCCGGTCGGCGGAAACGGCGACGAGGATCTCGGAAGCGGAGTGCGAAAGGTTGAATTCGAGTCGCGGTGATTCGCGGGAGAGCTTCGGTTTTCCGAAGGGGCCGTACTCGAACCTGATTTCGGAAGGCGATTCTTTCAGGTAGTGGGAGAGGGTCCGGCGGAGGAAACCGCGGGCGAGGATGAAGAGCTCGCGGTCGTCCGCGTGAAAGAGACCGGGAAGGCGCGCGTGTTCGCCTTCGCTCAGGATGGAGAGGTAGGCCTCCCGAGAAAATTCCGGCTTCGCGACCCGCATCCGCCAAACGTGGATTTCCCCCCGCGGAATCGCGCTCGAAACGGGCGCTTCGAAGGCGATTTTACGGCGGCGATCGGGGGAAACCGGGATGCGCATATCCCTCCGATATCGCAAACGGCGTACCGGAAATCCCCTTGGGATTTCGGGCTTTCCCGGGGAGCGAGGTGTCTAAGGTTTAGACGGTTCCCCGGCGCGCAAGGCGATTTGCCGGCAGACGAGGAAAGAGGCGAAAACCACGCAAACGAGAAGGGTTCCGAGGTTCGGGAAGTGAAGGAGGCGCCCTTCGGCGTCCTTCGAAACGATGAGTCCCGAGAGGAACACCGAGACTCCCCCTCCGAGCTGTTGGATCGAGGCCCCGACGGCCATGAAACCGCCTCGACTTTCGGGCGAAGGGAGATCGGTCAGGAGGGATTGGAACGGGATGATCATCGCGAAGAAGCCGGAGAAGACGCCGATGTTCGTCAAGCAGAGGCGGGCGAGTCCGGCCTCCGTCGTGTGCGTATAGAAAAGGACGACCGCAGATGCGAAAAACGCTCCCGCGGCGAAGATGGGGAATCGGCCGATCCGGTCGGTGAGCTTTCCGATGAGCGGGAAGAGAACGATGATCGAAAGCCCCGTCACGGCGTAGAAGATCGGGAGATCGGCGAGGCTCATGTTCAAGTTGTGAACGTTGTAGGCGCTCGTGAAGGGCATGAGAAGGTACGCTCCCAGCGTGACGACGAACGAACCGAGGAATCCCCATCGATTCTTCGGAACCCGGAAGAGTTTCGCGAAGGACTGGAAGTGGCTCTCGGGTTTCTGGAGCCCGAGGTGGGCGGTGATCGGTTCGAACCTCGTCGCGATCACGGCCGTTCCGGCGATGCCGATCGCGACGACGAGAACGAACGGGGAATGCCATCCCCACCGATTCGCGCAGGCGAGGGCGACCGGAAGGCCCATGATCTGCGCGATGCCGAAGGAAACCTGGGTCAGGCCGATCACCTGGCCCCGCTTTTCGGCCGGGAAGAGGTCGGTCGTGAGCGTGGGTACGATCGACGCGATCACGCCGCCGAAGAGTCCCGTGAACGTTCGGGCGGCGAGGAGCACGGGATAGGTGTTCGCGAACGCGCAGAGGAAGGTGCCGACGAGAAATCCAGAGTAGATGAAGAGGAGGAAACGCTTACGCTCGTAGCGGTCGGCGTATCCCGAAACGAAGACGCTCGAAACGCACGCCGCGAAAGCGTAGGAGGCGATCAGTAGGCTGAACTCGTGCGGCATGATGTCGAACGCGGGCATGATGATCGCGCCGAGCGGGGCCATGACCATGAAGTCGAGGGCGAGCGTGAACTGAAGGAAGATCAGGATTCCGATGACGAGCTTTTCATACGCGCTGAACCGCGAGCTTACGGCGCTCATCGGCGGCGAAACCCGTCGCGGCGGAGTTTGGCGAGATCGACCTTCTCTCCGGTATCCGGGTAGAAGAGGTGATCGGCGTCGAAGTACGCGCGCGGAGTGGAATAGAACGCCCGGATCGCGCGACCGTGGGGAACGGCGGTGTATTCCTCGGAATATTCGCGGCGGAGGTGAGCGCCGATGCGGGGGAGGATCGAGTGGTTCGCCTCCGGGAAAACGTGGTGTTCGATATGGTAGCTGAAGTTGAAGAACATCCAGTTCACGATTCGAGGGGATTCGAGGGTGATGGTCGCCGCCATCGGGAGGTTGTCTTCCGTCAAGGGACGCATATTATGCGGCAATCCGACCGTGTTGAAGACGACCGCGTTCACGATCGCCGCGGGAACGAGGAGAAGGAAAAAAAACTTGCCGAAAGGGAGCGCGACGAAGAGCGCGATCCAGATCGCGTAGTAAGCGAGCGTCTCCGCGACCATGAGACCGCGATTCATCGATCGATAGAGCTCGGGGCGTTCTCGGGAACGGAGCCAAGTCACGTTCAAGCACTGGAGGCTGAAGGCCATCGTGTTGAAAACGTGAACGAGGGGATGGCCGGCGCCGGGCATAAGGTACTTCACGAGCGGGGGGCCTATCTTCCGGTTCTTGAGCCGGTTCCAATCTCCGGCGAGGTCGGGATCGTAACCCCCCGTTTGGTTCGCGTGGTAATGGTGAAGGTGATTGTGCCACGTGATCCAAAGCTCCGGCGAGAGCGCGAAGACGAAAAAACCCGGATAGGCGAGCACGTGAGCCAGACGCCTGGATTTGACGATCGACCCGTGGAGGAGTTCGTGATTGAAAAACGTGAGAACGGAGAGCGCGATCCCGATTCCGATGCCGGAGAGAAGCTGGATCGCCCAATTCGTTTCGCGCGCGAGATTCCAGACGCCGAGGGCCAACGCGATCGCGAGCCAAGCCGCACCGAGCGCGAGCTGGGTGGGATGCTTCGCGCGAAGCGGTAGCTCCGGATCGAGGGCGGAAACGCGTTTTCGGATTTCGATGAAATTCGTCACGGCCAATTTCATCCTCCGGCGACGGCGCCGTCGCTGATCATGATTTTCCGCGAAACCCGGTCGATCATCCGGGGGTCGTGGGTGGAAAAGAGAAAGGCGGTCTTCTCTTCGCGGTTCAGCCGCTCGAAGAGTTCGATTAGCTGGTGGGCGGTTTGGTAGTCGAGGTTCGCCGTCGGTTCGTCGGCGAATACGATGCGCGGTTCGGTCACGAGCGCGCGGGCGATCGCCACGCGCTGCTGCTGGCCGCCCGAAAGCTCGGCCGGGAAGGAGGCGCCTTTGTCGGCGAGCCCGACTTGTTCGAGCGCGCGGTCGGCGCGACGTCGAACCTTTTCGGGATCGTCCCCGCGTACGATCGAGATCAGTTCGACGTTCTCGCGGGCGGTGAGGTTTTTCAGGAGGTTATAGGATTGGAAAACGAACCCGACGTGGAAACTGCGAAAGGCGCCGCGTTCGCGCAGCGATAGGCCGGTCAACTCCCGATCGCCGATCGCGATCGTCCCGGACGAGGGTTCGTCGAGGCCGGCGGCGAGGTTCAGGAACGTCGTTTTCCCCGACCCGGACGGCCCGACCAGCGCCGCGAAACAACCGGCTTCGAGATCGACGGTGACGTCGCGAAGGGCGGTGATCGGACTGATGCCGGGGTAGATCTTCGTGACGTTCCGGAAGCGAAGCGCGTATTCCATCATCGGCTCCGGATCGATTCCATCGGATCGAGGCGGGCCGCTCGGAGCGCCGGGTAGATCCCCGCAGTCACGAGGAACGCGAGTTCGGTGGCGAGGATCGTGAGGTAGAGCTTCCACGCCATGACCGGGTAAACCCGGGTCGTGAATTTGTATCCGACGAACGAGTTCTTCGCTTGACCGATGAAGGGCGTGATGTCGAGCCCGAAACGGTGGTGATAGGAAACGAGCGCGTAACCGACGAGCGTGCTCACGGTCCCGGCGATGAGGGCGATGACGAGTCCTTCGTAGAAGATGATGCGCGTGACCTGGGCGGGCGTCATCCCGAGCGCGAGGATGATGCCGAATTCCTGGGTGCGTTCGAAGACGCTCATGAGCATCGAGTTCACCACGCCGAGACTCGTGATCAGGAAAAAGGTGAAGATCACCATGTTCGTAACGCCCGTATTCATGCGCACCATCGTCTCGAGGCTCGGCACGAACTCGCGCCAAGTCGTGACGGCGAGGTTCGCGGTTTCCGGGTGCGCCGAGAAGAGGCCGCGAATCTCGGTTTGACGGTCGAGATCGGATTTGTCGTCGGTCCTTAGGACGATCTCGTGCACGTCGCCGGGCAAAGCGACGAGCTCGCGGGCGCATTCGAGGTTCACGAACGAATGATTCTCGTCGAAGTCCCCGGAACCCGAGTCGTAGATGCCGGCGACCCGAAAGAGGTCGTTCCCCGTCGTTCCGTCGGTCGCCTGGCCCATGACGACGATTTTCCCGTCGAGGTCGGTCTTGAGCTTCTCGGCGAGCTTCTCGCTGATGTAGATCTCTTTCCGGGTACAAGCCGCGCCCGTCTCGGGAGTGAGATACCGGCCGCGTTTCAGGTTTTTACGGAGATCGGTGACTTCGGCCTCGGCGTTCGGGTCGATGCCGTAAAGGAGTCCCATGCTCGACTCGCGCGCGGTCGAGAGGAGCGAAGGAAAGAAGATCCGCTTCGAGTACCGGATGCCGGGAACCGTCCGAAGAACGGCCTCGACCGGCGCGTCCGCGAAGTGGTGCGAGATCGCTTTCGACTTCAAGAATGCGGGGTCGTGGATCTGGACGCCGCCGATGAACGTCGACGTCGCGACGTTGATCATGTTCTGGTTGTGCCCGAGAAAGATGCACTTCACCCAAAAGACGGTCGCGAGCCCGAACGCGATCGAGAGGATCACGAACCGGTTGTTCTTCGAGTTCCGCGTGACGTTCCGGACCGCGAGTTTGAAGAGCGCGTTTTTTCGGTTCATCTCGTCCTAGTATACCGGACGCCGGAGCCTTTGTTGGGTGAAGGTCGAATCCGGGAGTTCTTCGTCGAAGACGACGTCGGCGTACTTCATGATCGTGCGCCGGCCGTTTTCGGCGTGATTCGTCATGGTCAGGGTGGTCGCGATCGTATGCCCGTTGAAGGTCTTCCAGTCTGCCCCGGTTAGGGTCTTCACGAGTACCTTCTTATCGTCATAAAGTTCTCGCTTCACGAAGACGGAATCGGATTGGGAGAGGTATTCGACGATCTTCCCCCAAACTACCACCGCGCCCGGTTTAGGAATCGCTTCGACGACGTAGACCTTCTTACCCGAGACTTCCGCTTCGCCGGTGAGTTTCAGTGAGTAGTCCACCGAGAGCCGGCTCGCTTTTACGAGGTCGTCATTCGTGAAATCCGATCCCATCCAGCTTTGGAGCATCATGCTCTGGGGGACGATGATCACCTGGTCGACTTTCGGCAGGAACTGCCAGAACTGCTTTCCGAGCTTCAGGTTCCCGAGGTTCAAATCTTTGACGGGCTTCAGAATCTTGATCAGCGATCTATCGAATCCGCGCGACCAGAACCGGAACTCGAGCGTCCGGGAAATGCCGTCGGGATCGACTAGCATCGTCACCTTCGCGCGTAGGCTCTTCCCGAAGATGTGGTTTTCCTCTCGGCGGACGAGCGCGGAGGCGTCGGGAGCCGCGGCGTGCGCGTTCCCCGCGAAAAGCATGAATATTCCGAGGAAAATCATATAGATTTAGCGTAGAGGGAAATCCGGTTTCTTGCAAACCGATCCCCGCTTCGCTAGAATTTTACACATGTCTCAGGAAGAGATTCTTTCGATTTTAAGGGAAGTGGTCACCGAACGGATCGCGAAGGCGAGTCCGGGCGACGCCCAGGAGCTTTCGAAACTCCGTACGATCGTGAACAAGGACGTCACTCCCGATTCGCCGCTCTCGGCTCTCGGATGGGACTCGCTCCAGATGACGTGGCTCCTCGTAGCCATCGAAGAAAGACTCGACATCGATACTTCGAGCGTTTCGCTCTTCGATCTCTATTCCGTCGGCGATTTCCTGAGCGAGATCCAGCTGCTCACCGCCGATAAAAAGATGAAGGCCTGACATGGTCGACTTCTCGCTGACCGACGAGCAGCTCCGCTGGCGCAGTCGGGCCCGGGAATTCGCGGCGAAGCACATTCTCCCTCGCACCGATCTGGATACGCACGGGCACTTTCCGCGCGATCTCTACGAACAGGCTTTCCGTGAAGGATTCGTCACGGCGGCGATTCCGAAGGAATACGGCGGCGGCGGGAAGTCCCTCTTTGATCTCGTCCTCGCGGCCGAGGAGTTCGCCTACGGCGATCTCGGCGTCGCGACTTCGACCTTCCTCATGCTGCTGGCGACCCGGGCGATCCTCGGGTTCGGGACCGACGAACAGAAAGAGCGTTTCATCCGCCCGCTGACGAAGGAGCTTCGTTTCGCCTCGCACGCATGGTCGGAGCCGGAAGGCAGTTCGAACATGCTCGGCCGCCCCGCGACGACGACCGCGCGACCGGTCGACGGCGGCTTCGTCCTGAACGGAACCAAGTCGACGATTTCGAACGCGACGGTCGCCTCGATCTACAGCGTCTTCGCGCGTGTCGATCCGGGTCCCCCGGGATTGACCTGCTTCGTGGTCCCGCGCGACGCGAAGGGAGTCGAAGCGACCAACCCGTACAGGAAAATGGGTCAGCGCGCGGGAGATACCGGCCAAGTCGTTTTCAAGGACGTATTCGTCCCGGCCGGCGATCAGATCGGGAAGATCGGGCAGGGCGCGCAGATCGGGTTGCGTTCGCTTCGGCCGAGCCGAGTCGGCGTGGCCGCGATGTCGGTCGGGGTCGCGCGACGAGCGAGGGACCTCGCGAAGCTCTTCGGGCACTCGCGCCTGATCGGCGACGGTAACCCGCTCATCCAACAACAGGATTTCCGATTCCGCCTCGCCGAGATCGAAACGGACATCGAGATGGTCCGCGCGCTCACCTGGCGCGCGTGCTGGGAAGTCTCCTCCGGACCGGAAGCGACGAAGTTCTCGAGCGCGGCGAAACTCGCCGGAGGAAACATGGCCTCGCGGGTAACGAACGGCGTGGTCGAAATGCTCGGCGCGAGCGGATACCTCGAATCGGGACTCGCCGAAAAGCTCGTGCGGGATTCGAAGGTGCTTCAGATCTACGAAGGGACCGGCGCGATCCAGAAGATGCTGATCGCGGACACCGTCGGTCGCCTCGGTTCGCTTCGTTCGGAGCTGGGAGCGAAATGAAGTTTTCGCTCTTCTTCGAGATGCAGATCGCCGATCCGACGCGGGCGAGCGAGGCGCAGCTCTTTCGCGACTGTCTCGCCCAGGCCGAACTCGCGGACTCGGTCGGATTCGACGGCGTATGGGCGGTCGAACACCACGGACTCTACGAATACGCGCACTGCTCGGCGCCCGAGATTTTCCTGAGTTTCGTCGCCGCGCGGACGAAAAAGATCGCCATCGGTCACGGCGTCACGCTCCTGCCTGGACGGTATAATCACCCCATCCGCGTCGCCGAACGGATCGCGACGCTCGACATCCTGAGCGGCGGCCGCGTGATTTGGGGTACCGGGAAATCCGGCACGAAGGTCGAGCAAGGCGCGTTCGAACTCGATCCTTCGACGCTCGAGAGTCAGTGGCTCGAGGCGCTCCATATGATTCCGAGGATGTGGCGGGAGGAGATCTTCGAGTGGGACGGGAAGTTTTACAAAATCCCGCCCACACGGATCATTCCGAAGCCGGTCCAGGATCCGCACCCCCCGATTTTCGCGGCCTGCAGTCGACCGGAGCTCGCGGTCGGAGCGGGCGAGCTCGGCCTCGGCGTCTTGAACTTCGCGCTTTACGAAGACTCGGTCTTGAAGGAACGCGTGAACGATTACCGAGCGGCGATCGCGCGGGCGAAACCCGCCGGGGAGTCCGTCACGAACCGTTTCTGCTGCAATCCGGCCGCCCTCGTCCTGCGCGACGACAAGAAGGCCTCCGAGTACGGATTGCGCGGATCGACCTATTTCCTCCGTTCGATGATGCATTATTACCTCACGGAGAAACGTCCGACCGGCGGCGTCGTCGGCGGTCGTCAGATGCCGACCGAACGGACGCTCGAGGCTTTTCGTTCGACGAGGAATAAGCCGGGGACCCAACTCTCGACCGTCATCGGAGACCCGGCTTGCGCTCGCGAAACCATCCAACGGTTCAAGGACGCCGGAGTCGACGAACTCGTGTTCATGATGCAAACGGGGACCCAGCCCCACGAGCTCATCATGGAATCGATCCGCACAATGGCCGAAGACGTCTTTCCGCACTTCAAATAGGCGAGGGACCGGCATGTACGTCGAGTTGAATCCCGCCGTTCCGCCGATCGAGCCGACGCGCTTTGCGCGGTGCCGTTTGAACGGTCTCCTTCGCATCGTCGGCCCGATCGTTCGGGTCTTGCTTCGAAGATACGTCGCCGGGGTGGAGGTCGTCGGTCGCGAGCATTTGGACGGAGGGCCGTACCTCGTCCTCATGAATCATGCGTGTCCGTTCGATCCGGTCTTGCTCACGTTTTACGCACGGATGGTTCCGCACTTCCTCGTCACCGAGCCGTTCATGGCCGATCGCCCGGCCGCGCGCTTCGCCGCTTGGCTCGGCCAGATTCCGAAACGAAAGCTCGAGCCGGACGCCCGCGCGATGCGGATGATGAAGCGGTGGTGCGGCGTCGGCGGAAGCGTCGCGACCTTCCCCGAAGGCCAGTTTCCTTGGGACGGAATTCCGCTCCCGCTCCAACCGGGACTCGGCGATCTCGTGCGTTACCTCGAGGTTCCCCTCGTGACCGTGCGACTGATCAACGGCGATCGACTTTGGCCGGCTTGGGCGAAGTCTCCTCGGCGGACCCGTCTTCGGATCGAAATCGATCCTCCGAGAAAATTCGAGGGCGCGGAGGCGACCGACTCGAACGTCGAGGCGTACGTCGCCGAACGAATCCGGGTCGACCCGGACGAATGCGTGCGATGGCCGGCGACGGGAAAGAACCTCGCGGAAGGGCTCGCGCGGTTCTTGAGGTTTTGCTTCGCGTGCGGCGCGGACGACGCGCTCGAGGACTCGGACGAGGCGCTCGTTTGCGCGGGTTGCGGCGGACGGTGGGAGGTTTCCGGTGAAAATCGCCTCCGCGGTCCGGCCGGAGAGTTTTCGATCGCGGAGGCTTGGGCGAAAGTCCGGTCCGCGCTCGATCGGCGTTGGTCGAAGGGGACCGTCGATCTTATCGGACTCGGGGAGGTTTCCGTGATCGACGCCTCGAAACCGCAGTGGAAACCGGTGACGCGGGGTAAACTCGCCCTCGCGGGCGGAATCCTTTCCGTCGGAACCTGGCAGGTACCGATCGCCGACGTCGTCGCGCATACGATGGACTGGGGCGACTTGATCTTAATTCGTACTCGGCGGCAGAGGATCGCGTTGCGTCTCCCGGACGACAGCCGCGCGGTATGGACTTACGCCTTCGACCGGAGGACGACGCGTGCGGTTTAAGCGCCTTCGTACCGAAACCGAATTCGAGCGTTATCGCGCGTCGTTCGCGGAAGTCTTCGCTCGCGAGTCGAAAGGAAGGACGGCGGACTTACCGGTCGAATACCTCCGTGCCAGCATGCCTTTCGGCGTTTTCGATCGGAATGGCGAGATGGTCGCGGGCTACACCCTCGCGATCGGTCCGCGGCTTCGTCTCCTCGAGTTCGTTCCGGCGGAAGCGCGCGCGAAACTCGTCGTCCCCGGCGGAAAGACGTGGGCGGATTGCTGCGAGATCACCGTCGCGTGGAAACGGCCCGAAGTGACCGCGCTCTTCATGGCCTCCCGGTTTTGGCCGAGGACCGTCCTCGGCGTCCTCGCGACGGGGAAGCCTTTTCTGCTCGGTCACAATCAAAGCGAGCGACTCGATAAATTCTATACCGGGCTCGGCCCGAAAACGCTTTACGCCGGACCCTCCTCGTTCGGTCTACCGTCCCGACTGTTCGTCTACGGGCGGACCCGGATGATTCTTAGCGTGCTCCTTCTTTGGAGCGCGATCACGCCGTGGCGTGCGGTCCGTTCGTTCGTGGGAGGTGGAAAGTGACCGCGTTTCGATCGATCCCGGAGTGGGTGAAGTCGAATGCGGATCGGAACCCCGACCGATTGATCTTCACTTACGCGGACGAAATAGGAAAAACGGTCTCGACTCTGACTTGTCGGGAAGTTTACGAGAACGCGCTTCGGATCGCGCATGCCCTCAAAGTCGAGCACGGATTGAAGAAAGGAGACCGCGTCGTCCTCGTGTATCCTCCGGGTCTCGAGTTCGTCGAGGCGATGCTCGCTTGTCTATTGCTCGGAATCGTTCCGGCTCCGGTTTCTCCGCCGTGGCCGCTTCGACCCGAGGCGGGACTTCCGGGATATACGGGCATCGCGCTCGACTGCCGGGCCGCCGCCCAGCTGACCTGCCGCCGTTACTCGCGCACCCGCACGTTCGGCCGGGTACTCGGCGCGCTCGGGAACGCTCCGAAGTGGCCGGACCTTCCGTGGATCGTGACCGACCCGCCCGGGCCGAAGGCGCTCGATCCCTCCGAGATCGTCTACCCGTCGGCCGACGACGTGGCATTCCTCCAATATACTTCCGGCTCGACGCGCGCGGCCCGCGGCGTCTGCGTGACGTTCGGGAATATCCACCACCAGACCGTCCTCACCCGCGAGGAACTCGGCCTCGGTCGGCCGGATTCGGTTGCGCTGTTTTGGATGCCGCACTTCCACGACTTCGCGATGATCGGCGGGATTTTCAACGCGCTCGTCGGGAACCATCATTACGTTTCCTTCTCGGCCGCGGGTTTCCTTCGTCGTCCCGCGCTTTGGGGCGAGCTCATCCACCGATTCCGCGCGACCCATATCGGCGCGCCCGATTTCGGATACTGGCTCTTCGCCCGTAACACGACCGACGAACAGCGCGCCGGCTGGGACTTCCGACCGCTCGTCGCCGCGATTTGCGCGGCGGAGCCGATCCGCGTCCGCACGATCGAAGCGTTCACGGCCGCCTTCTCGAGATCGGGGATGAGGCCCGAGGCGTTCTGCCCTTCCTACGGACTCGCCGAACACACCGTGGCCGTCACGCTTTTCGGAAAGAAAAGGTTTCGGAAGAAACTCGACGGTAGGAAAGAAGAAGTCGAACTGATCGGGTGCGGAAGGATAGCGCCGAGCGTACACGTCGAGATCGTCGATCCGGCGACGGGCGTTTCCGTTCCTCGCGGCGAGGCGGGCGAGGTGTGGGTCGACTCCGCGAGTAAGGCCTCGGGTTACTTCGGCCAACCCGAGAATTCGGCGGCGAAATTCCGCGCGAACCTGCGGGGATCGGAGCGCGAGTGGTTAAGGACGGGAGACCTCGGTTTGATCCTGGGGCCTCCGGACGGCGAGGAACTCGTCATCCTCGGCCGCATGGACGACATGATTACGTTCCGCGGTCGGAATCTCTATCCGCAGGACGCCGAAATGATCGTCGCCGAGTCGGATTCCCGGGTTCGTGCGGGTCGGGTGATCGCGTTCGGGGTGCCGGCCGTCGAGGAAGACGAAAACCAATTCGTCGTGCTGATCGAACTCAAGGAAGGCGCGGACGGCGAGGAGGACATGCGTCAAGTGTCCCAGGCCGCCCGGGCTCTCCTCCTCCAGGAACTCGGACTGCCCCACCCGACGCTCGTGTATGTCCCGCGCGGGACGATTCCGAAAACCTCGAGCGGAAAACTCCAACGCTCGAAAGCGCGCAAGGAATGGCAGTCGGGAAAAATGCCCGTTCTGCGCACCGACCGCGGGCTCGGCTGAAGGTCGCCCCGGCACGCCGATTGCTCCTTTTAGTAGGAAAAGGGGAACGGTCATGGAAAACGTACTGACGCTGATCAAAAAGGATCACGACGCCGCAACCGCGCTGTTCGCGGAGCTCCGCCGGCTGATCGACGCGGACACGTTCTCGGAACCGGACGTCCGCGAGTGCTTCCAGAACTTGAAACGAGCCCTGCTGTCCCACCAAACGGCGGAAGAAGAGGCCGTCTATTCGAGGCTCAGGACGCACGGAGAAATGAAGGACTACGCATTCGAGGGGGAGACCGAACACGATCTCGCGGCCGGGCTCCTCGAGAAGATGACGTATGACTCGCCGATCGACGAACGGTGGCGAGCCCAACTCGCCGTACTGAAACACGCGGTCGATCACCACGTCGAGGAAGAGGAACTCGATCTCTTCCCGATGATGAAGAAAGCGTTCAGCCCGGACGAACTCGTCGAAATGGGAAAGGACCTCCAAGCGTTGAAACTCGTCGTCCAGGAAACCGGCACCGCGCCGCTCTCCGCCCTCCGAACGGACGCGGGGGTCCGCGGCGCTCGTCCGGGAGCCGAGGACGATATCCGGGCGGGTTAGGGACAGGTTAGGAACTCCGAGCGAACGCTTCGAGATACTCAGGGCAGCTTCCGACGAGAAGTTCCGAGAACGCCCACCGTCTCCTTTTTTTCTCCGCCGTCGCCTTCGTCGTTTCTCGGCCCGGTTCGATCTCGGGCGTGCGTATCGACGTCACGTTGCGGGGTATCGCGCGACGCTTTTCGACGTAAGCGATTCGAAATTCGTGGGGTTGGACGGGGCTTCCTTGGTCCTGCATAAGACGACTCCTGTCTCACGTCGATATAAGAGCAAGAGACGAGCCGAGGAATATCGCCTAAATTCCGAGAAAAACGCATTTTTTTCGTCAGGACTTCGACGCCGAAGAGAATGAAACCTTTTTCACCCGCATCGCGGCGTGCCGGTCATTTCGGGACCGAAGCGCTGGCCCGAGGCTTGAACCACTCTCGGGCTCAACGGTTCGAGAATTTCCTCTACCGAAACCTGACCTCAAGGAGGATTCATCATGGCCCAACAACAACAACCGAATCAAAACCCGAAGACCCAAGGAACCGAGAAAAATTTCGATCAAAACCTCGGATCGAATAACCCGGTAAAAAAGGAAGAAATCGATAAGCGCGACAATCGGAACAACTCCGACAAGGTGAACCAGAATCTCGGTTCCCAGAAATATCGCGATTCGAACGTGAACATGGGTCGCCACGACCAATCGGCGCGCTGATCATGAAAAAGAAGAGCGCGTCCGATCGCAAAACCCATCGGAAATACGGCGAAGCCGCGTCGAAGAGCGTCGAAGGCGCCCTCCACAAGGAGAAGCGCGGAAAGCTCATGAGCGGTAAAGGCGGACGGGGTGGTAAAGTCACCTCCCGGAAGCAGGCCATCGCCATCGGTCTTTCCGAGGCCCGTCGAAAGGGCGCGAAAGTCCCGAAGAAGGAAAGCACGATGCACCACTGAGTCCGAAAGGACTTCGGTACCGCGGGCGATCCCCCGCATTTCGCACTCCCTCTCTCAGACACCCGAAAACCAAGCCGGCGAACCCGGCTTGGTTTTTTTACGTCATGGTCTCGGGACGAACGAGGCGATCGAACTCCTCGGCGGTCAGGGCGCCGAGGGCGAGCGCGGCTTCGCGGAGCGTGAGGTTCTCGTGGTGGGCCTTCTTCGCGATCAGTGCCGCCTTGTCGTACCCGATCTTCGGCGTGAGCGCGGTCACGAGCATCAGCGAACGATTCAAGAGGTCGCGAATGCGCGCCTCGTCCGCTTCCATGCCCTCCACGCAATGACTCGCGAACGAGCGGCAGGCCGATTCGAGGAGGGAGCAGGATTGAAGGAAGGTGTAGATAAGGACCGGCTTGAAAACGTTCAATTCGAAATTCCCGGAGGCGCCCGCGAAGCTCATCGTCGCGTCGTTCCCGAACACGCGGGTGCAAACCATCGCCATCGCTTCGCATTGGGTCGGGTTCACCTTTCCGGGCATGATCGAAGATCCCGGCTCGTTTTCGGGCAGTCGAAGCTCGGCGAGTCCGCTGCGCGGTCCCGAAGCGAGCCACCGGATGTCGGTCGTGATTTTATAGAGCGCGGTCGCGAGGCGCCTAAGCGCGCCGTGCGCGGAGACGAGCGCGTCGTGCGCGGCCATCGCCTCGAATTTGTTCGGCGCGGTGACGAAAGGGATTCCGGTCTCCCGCGCGATTTCGGCGGCGGTCTTCTCGGCGTAACCTTTCGGAGCGTTCAATCCGGTGCCGACCGCGGTTCCGCCGAGCGCGAGTTCGCGAAGCTGGGGAAGCGAGCGTTCGAGTTCCGCCGTCGCGTAGTCGAGCTGGGCGACGTAGCCGGAGAATTCCTGACCGAGGGTGACCGGCGTCGCATCCATCAGGTGCGTCCGGCCGATTTTCACGATCTTCGAGAAAGCCGACTGTTTCGTCGCGAGGGCGTCGCGGAGGATCCGTACCGACGGGATCACGATTTCCCCGATCGTGCGGGCCGCGGCGATCGACATCGCCGTCGGTACGGCGTCGTTCGAGCTTTGGGAGCGGTTCACCTCGTCGTTCGGGTGGACCAGGCGTTTCTCGCCGCGTTCGCCTCCTAGGATTTCGCTCGCGCGGTTCGCGAGCACCTCGTTCACGTTCATGTTCGACTGGGTGCCGCTGCCGGTCTGCCAGACGGAAAGCGGAAACTCGCCGTCGTGTTTTCCCGCGAGGACTTCGTCGGCGGCCGAACGAATGGCCGCCGCTTTCTTAGGGTCGAGGAGGCCGAGCTCCATGTTCACTTTCGCGGCCGCCTTCTTCAGCGTCGCGAGCGCGCGGATCACTTCCTTCGGCATCTTTTCGTCGGAGATCGCGAAAAACCGGAGCGAGCGTTCGGTCTGGGCCCCCCAAAGGCGGTCGGCGGGTACGGCGATTTCGCCGAAGGTGTCTCTTTCCATGCGCGTGGCGGTCTTATTGCTCATGCGCCTAGTTTCCCGCTTCCGGAAAAAAGCGCAACCGCGGTCAGTGCACGATCCGCAGAATGGTCCCGAACGACATGAAAGTCAGGACGAGGAAAGCGAGCATGGAGAAGATCCAGTCGCGCTGACGCAGGAAACTACCGAGGAGAAATGCCACACGGAAGGCGGGCAGCAGGATCAAGACGAGGATCGCACCCTGGACGAAGTTCAGGCTTTGGAGTCCGCCGAAGCCGTAGACGAACTCGGCGAGATTCCGAGGCGGCTCGGAGTGGAGGGTCAAACTCCCCGACATGAGTTCGGACATGTCGGTCGCGCCCATCCAGGACTGGCCCTTGACGTAGTTCAGGACGAATCCGGTCAAGACGAGGAGAAGTGAAAGGTTCACGCCGCCGCGAAGCAGGATCGAGAGCCATCGCTCGAGGCGAAGGTCCTCCGGCCGGGGAGTCGAATCCGGTTTAGAAGTAGGACTGGACACCTTTGATCCCCATTTCGACGGCGACGAGAATAAGGATAATCACGAAGATGAAACGGATCGTCTGACCGCTCCACTTCCCGAGCCAGCGGCTTCCCACCTGGCTTCCGATCAAGACTCCGAATGCGATCGGGCCGGCGAGACCGGGGATGATGTCCCCGCGCATGAAATAGATCCCGGCGCTCGTCGCGGTCGTCACGCCGATCATGAAATTCGAAGTCGCCGAGGAGACTTTGATCGGGATACGCATCGCCTGGTCCATCGCGGGCACTTTCAGGATGCCGCTCCCGATCCCGAGCAGCGCCGAAACGCAGCCGGCGAAATACATGAGAACGATTCCGAGCTTCGCGCGGGCCACGCGATAAGGGATCATCTCCTTTTGCGTTCCGCCCGGGTACTCCGAGTGAAGGCGAAGCCGATCGGCGAGGGCGTCCGGCGGAACCTTCATTTCCCGGCCGGCGCCTTCGCGGCGCCGGAGCATCGCGAAGGCGGACCAAACGAGAAGGATGGAGAAGAGGAGGAAGAGGCCCGATGGCTCGATCCGGCTCGCGAGGGTCGCGCCGGTGATGGCGCCGAGGGTGGTGCCGATTTCGAGGAGGATCGCGACCCGGACGTTCGTCATCCGATCGCGGACGTAGGAGGCCGCCGCGCCCGACGAAGTCGCGATCACCGAAACGAGGCTCGCTCCGATCGCGTAATGGATGTGCACGCCGAGGACGAGGGTGAGGAAAGGGATCAAGATGAAACCGCCGCCGAGCCCGAGGAGCGCGCCGAAGGCGCCGGCGACCATCGCCACCATCGCGAGCGTGGTTTCGAAGACGATCGGATTCGCGACGAGGAATTCCTTCATCGCGGTCTCCGGTCGCCGCGAATCTTCGCATAGCGGCCGTTCAGCAGATCGATGAGCTTTTCGAGCGTCGGGAATTTTCCCGTGACGGCGATGTCGCTCGGGGAGGACGCGAAGTAAGGGATGATCTGGTCCGGGTCGCCGTGGTCGACGATCGCCTTTCCGACGCGAGAAACCTGCGGGATCTTCAGCCGGCCCGCCTCGAGTTCGGCGAGCGCGATCTCGAGCGCGGAATGGAAAGGAATCACGCCGTCCGGAAGCGGGCGTCCGCGCATACGACGGATGTAGATCGCGAGCGTCCGGTCGGGGTTCCGCTCCCGGAACCCGGCGAAGACTTCGGGATCGTACTCGGCGTCGTCACCGACGAAGATGAATCCCTTTTCGGGCCGCGCTTCGAGTTTCCGGAGCGACTCGAGCTTGTAGCGACGGATGTCCTTCTGCTTCAACCAATCGCGCAGCCAAATCTCGCGCGCCGGATAGCCGTGACGATCGAGGAAACGCCCGATCTTCCCGGCGATCACTCGCGGGGAGGAACTGATGATCACGAACGGGTTTCCTCCGGTCCATTCCTGGAAGAGTTCGGACATCCCTGCGTACGCCTGCTTCGCGAAGAGACCGCGAATGACGGTGCGGAATCGGTTCGTCGTGTGGGAGATTTTCAGGGTGTCGTCGAAGTCGGTGACGAGAAGGAAAGGGGCGGGGGACGCCGGAGAGGTCATGATTCCGCGACGCCTCCGCTCGGCCCGTGGCCGTGACCGCATCCGGGACCGTGGACGTGTTCGCTCTCGGAGGGGTGGCAACCGTGGTATTCGGAGCTTTCGCGAAGGTCGCCGCGGCCGCCGACGCGGAAACGGACGATCTGGGGTTCGGCCCCCGGTCGAGCGCATTTCGGGCAGATCCCGGCTTCGGAATCGTCCTTCGCGCGTACGAGTTGTTCGAAGCGATGACCGCAGCCGCCGCAGATATAGTCGAACAGAGGCATCCTTTTGGTAGTCTAGTCCTTCTCTTGAAAGGCCGGAAGCTTCGTGTTTAAAACGTTTATATGCGATCCCGTAGCTCAGCTGGATAGAGCAGGCGCCTTCTAAGCGTCAGGTCGCAGGTTCGACTCCTGCCGGGATCGCCATATATAAGGACGCGACCGCGGCGACGCCAGCCGGTTGACGGACCGATCGGAAAAATTATGAGTCAGACGAATTCGAAAGCTTCCTCCTCCCGCCGTGTCTTGATCACGGGCGCGACGGGCGCGCTCGGCGCTTCCGTCGTCGCGCGTTTCGCCGCCGCCGGCGACGCCGTTTTCGCGGTCCACACGCCGACCCAAAAGCCCGCCTCGCTCGAAGGTGTCGAGTGGATCGGCGCCGACCTCACCGTGCGGAAGTCGGTGATCGACCTCTTCGCGAAACTCGACGACCTCGACGCCGTCGTTCACTGCGCGGGCGGATTCCGGTACGGGATGGTCGACGCGATTTCGGGGGACGACTTCCGATTCCTCACCGCGCTGAATTTCGAGTCCGCATTCTACGTCGCGGCCGCCGCGGTACCCGGGATGAAAAAGCGCAAGCGTGGCTCGCTCGTTTTCATCAGTTCGATGGCGACCCAGAATCCGGGCGCCGGACTCAGCGCCTATGCCGCGACCAAGGCGGCGGTAAACGGATTGGTGACGTCGCTCGCCGCCGAATTGAAAGCGGAAGGCATCCGCGTGAACGCGGTGATGCCCTCGACGATCGATACGCCGGCGAACCGGAAGGACATGCCCCACGCCGATACGTCGAAGTGGGTGTCGCCGGACGATCTCGCCGAGATCCTCTACGACCTCACGCTCCCGAAAACGAAGTCGATCACGGGCGCCTTGATCGCCGTTCCGGGACGGGTATGAAGACGGAGAAGGCGAAAAAGAAATCCGCCGGAGTCACGCTCGCGAGCATCCGTGAAGCGGCCGACGTCCTGCGCGCCCACCTCCTGCCGAGCCCGCTCCTCTATAATCCGTGGATGAGCTCGGCCTACGGCTGCGAGATCTACTTGAAGCTCGAGAACATGCAGCCGATCGGATCGTTCAAGATCCGAGGCGCGACGAACAAGATCGCGCAACTTTCTCCGGCCGAACGGAAACGCGGGGTGATCGCGGCGAGTGCCGGCAATCACGCCCAGGGCGTCGCCTGGGGCGCGAGGAAGCTCGGCGTGAAAGCCACGATCGTGATGCCGAAAGGCGCGCCGATCGTGAAGGTCCAGAACACCGAAAGCCTCGGCGCCGAAGTCCTGCTCGCGGGCGATACTTACGACGAGTGTTCGATGCTCGCGCAGAAGCTCGCGAAGAAAACCGGGAAGGTCCTCGTGCACGCCTTCGACGACGACGAAGTCATCGCCGGTCAGGGGACCGCGGCGCTCGAGATCCTCGAGCAGCTTCCCGACGTGGACGCGGTCATCTGCTCCGTCGGCGGCGGGGGACTTCTCGCCGGCGTCGCCACCGTCATGAAAGAACTGCGGCCGAAGACGAAGATATTCGGCGCCCAGGCCTCCGGCGCTCCGGCGATGGCCCAATCGCTCAAGAAGGGGCGCCCGGTGACTCTCGATCGGGTCGAGACGTTCGCCGACGGGATCGCGGTCGGCGGAACGCGCAAACGAACGTTCGATATCTTACGGAAACGGGTCGATCGAGTGCTGCTCGCCGACGACGAATCGATCGCGGCCGCGATCCTCACGCTCGCCGAAAAGGCGAAAGTCGTTTCGGAGGGCGCGGGTGCGGTTTCGGTGGCCGTCCTCGATCAGGTGAAAAAGGAACTCAAAGGGAAGAAAGTCGTCATCGTCGTCGGCGGCGGGAACATCGACGTGAACGTGCTCAATCGCGTGATCGACCGCGGCTTGATCCGAAAGGGGCGCCGCCTGCGCGTGAACGTGCTCATCTCCGATCGCCCGGGGTCGCTTGCCCGCCTCACCGCGAAGATCGCCGAAGCCGGCGCGAACGTGATCCAGGCGATTCACGACCGGAGCGAACCTTCGACGACGCTCGATCGGACCGAAGTCGCGCTCACGTTAGAGACGCGCGGGCACGAGCACAGCGCCGAAGTGATCAAGGCTCTCCGTAAGGAAGTCCTGGATCTGCACGTCGTGCACTGAGAACGGAACGTTCGACCTTAGCAACCGCCGTTCGGACAGATGCGAACCTTCAGGTTCACGAGGCGTCCGTTCAGCTGATCGATCGGGCGCTGTTGCGGGACGTCCGGAACGAAGGTACCCGGAAGCTTGAGATCGCCGATCGAAGTCTGGACGGGATTGGCAGCCTGGGTCGCGATGGTCGTGCCGATGGCCGCGACGGTCTGGCTCGCGCCTCCGCCAGATCCGTTATCCGCCTTCGCGTCGCCCTTTCCGCCTTCAGGTTTACCGTCGTTCTTCGGTTCGCCTTTTCCTTCGCCGCGTGGGCTTTCGTTTTTCGCCGCCGCGGATTGTTCGTTGCTCGCCTTCGCGGAGGAAGGATCGAACGGAGCGGTTTGCATGAAGGTCATATCCTTCTGAAACGCGTCGGACTTGATCTTCGCGACCTCCTGGGTGCCGAGTTGGGCGACCTGACCGAGCGTATCTCCTGACTTCGCGAATTGCAGACCCGGAGTGACCGGGATCGGGGGCGCTCCGGCGCCGGCGTTCGGATCCGAGACTTCGACTTTTCCGTGCATCACGGTGAGCGCGACCTTCGGCGGTTCGACCGCGGGTCCGCCGTTCACCGGAATCGGCGCGTTCACGACGAATTCCGTTCCGCGCACACCCATGGTCGCGGCCTTCGTGCGAATGGTGAACTTCGCTTTGTTCGTGGTGAGCTTCTCGTTCACGGACGCGCGGACCGTGCCGTAGTCGAGCGACATGTCGACCTTACGGTCGCCGACGGCGTCCTTCTTGAACTGATAGTCGTTCATTTTGAAGAGGGACGACGGACCGAGATCGAGGATCGTCCGATCGGTCATGAGGAGTTTGACCGCGCCGGTCGAGCCGGTGTTCACGATCGACCCTTTATAGAGTTTGTCGCCGGGTTTGAGGAAAGACATCTGGACGTTGCCGCTGCCTTCGCCGCGCGCGAGCACTTTACCGGTCACGCTCACGGCGCGGGCGATATAGTCTTCTTCCTCCGCGCGCGAGGTCGTCGCGATGGCGAACAAGGCGAGGCCCAATACAAAAAGAGGCATCTTGCGGTCGTTTTTCACAAACGTGCTCCTTATAGAAAGACCGTGCGATAGGTAAAAGTTTACCAGACGCGATGCATAAAACAAGGTAGCAAAAGCAAGGCGTCTAAACTTTGGACAAAACGTTCGGAAAATTTGCAAAGCCCGCGACCCAGGTTAGCATTAATACTCATGATCTTCTTTCGACGCTCGACGGAACGGGCGGCAACTATCAGGACGATTTGCTTCGGGATCGCGGTGGGTCTACTCGGACACGCGTCCGTCGCGACGGCCGAGCTCGAAAACCAACTCGAGCCGGAGTACGCGCTCGCCGTACTCGACTACAACGCGAAGGATTTCCCGAGCGCGCTGAAGCTCCTGAACGAACTCCAGAAAAAGGCTCCGGCCGCCGTCGAAATCCTCGAGCTGAAAGCCATCACGTTGAAGGCGATGAAAGACGAGAAGGACGCGGCGAACGTTTACCGTGACCTCGTCCAGTTGAAGACGAAAGCCGGCAAGGAAAAGAAAGAGATCGCGCCCTACGCCTTCGAACTCGGCGTGATCCGGTATAACGAAAAGAATTGGCGGCAGGCGGAACAATACCTGAATTATTCGGCGAAAAACGGCTTCAACATCGAAGTCTCCCGGTTCTACCTCGGCCTCGTCCAGATCCAGACGGAAGACTGGACGAAGGCGGAAGTGAACCTGACGGAAGTCGTGAAAAGCGATCTCGACGAGCTCAAGCCCGCCGCCTACTACTACCTTTCGCAGGTCTATTTCAAACTCGGTTCGGCGGCCGACGGGTTCGGCAGTCTCTTGAACGCGAAGAGCACCGCCCAGAAATACATCGATCGCGAAGACGTCGCGCCCGATTCGAAGAAGATGGCCGAGCAGGTGAAAACCGCGGCCGATGCGTCGCTCGCGCCTTTCGATAAACCGCAGAAATTCGGAACGTTCAGTCTCCTCATGGGCTACGACTCGAACGTGCTCCTCATTCCTTCCGACAGCGCGAGCTCCTCGAGCGCGAGCGGGAAATCGACGATGAAGTCGACGGTTTCCGCGGGATACGGTTACGCGAGCTCGCCGCTTTCGAAACTCCAGTACGTCCCGAGCATCCGGTTCAACTTCAACAAGAACTTCAACGGCGAGTCTTCCTCGGGCGAGTTCGCGGACACGACGCTTTCGCTCTACCTTACCCGCGACGCGCTCGCGCCGTTCTCGTACGGGTTGAAGACGGAAGGCACGTTCGTCTTCCAAAACCAAACCGACACGAGCGGTTCGAAAAAGTACCACCTTTACGACAATACGCTCCTCTTCGCCCCGTACGCGAAGTGGGATTCCTCGAAGCGGTGGACCTACGCGGCCGAAGTCGGCTACCGCATCGTGAAATACACGGGCGAAGACTCCCTCGCGGAATCCCTTCGCCGCTCCGGTCACGGAATCACCGCGAAGGTTTCCGCCCAGAACAAGGCGAACCGCCGGTATTTCAATCCGACCTACGCGCTGAAGGCCGAGTTCAACTCGACCGAAGGCACCGAGTACGCGAACACGCTCTACGGCCTCCAGGTGATCAACACCATGCGCCTCGGAAACGTCGATTTCTCGCAGGTCCTCGAAGTCGACAAGACCGGTTACGGGGACTCCTCGACCGACCGGAAGGACACGCTCGTCGTGCTTTCGCTCCTCGCGTCGAAAAAAATCGGACCGCGCTGGGCGGTGCTTTTCTCGGGCGATTACTCCGTGAACAGCTCGAGCGAGTCGTCGACCTACGGCTATAACCGCTATACGGCGAACGTCGGTCTCGGCTACAACTTCTGACGTTTCAGATCGTCAAGCGATTGACTAGGTCATTTCTGACCCTTTCACGCCCGGTCCACGTTTCGCTAAAATAATAGGGACGTGGCGGATCTTTCCCGACCTTCACAGCTTCGATTCTCTTTCCTCCCGCGGTCGCTCGGCGCGCTCGCGGCGATCGCCGTTTTCGCGAGCTGCGCTCCGAAAACGGGCGTGAAATCGACCACCGGTTTAGCCGCGTACTGTCCGGACTCGGTGAGTTCGAGCGTGATCGCCGGCAGCACCGGAAGCGGGAAGGTATTCAAACTCGATCCGCTCGTCGCTTCCGGGAACGCTTCTCTTTCCCCGGGTTCGAGCACGCTCGGGAACTACACGACGACCGTCACGCTTCCGAATCTCCTCGGGTACGGAACGCTGAAGGGGACGTACGTCGACGTCATCACCGACGCGTGTGGCGAATCCTACGGCGCTTATTCCACGACGAACGATTTTCGCTACGAGCACGGCGACGGTCGGTTCGCCGAGGTGATGAACTATCACTACGGGAACCAGTTCCGCTCCGACCTCGCTTCGTCCTCGGCGCTTTATCCGTCGGGTTCCTTCCTGATGATCGCGAATTGCGACGTCGACGATAACGCCTTCTATTCGCAGGGAACGGATTCGAGCGGGAACCTCGTCGACTTCGTTTGCATGGGCCGTTCGACGAAATATCCGGACACGACGAGCTTCTCCGAAGACGGGGAAGTGATGATGCACGAACTCCAGCACGGAACGACCGGTCACGCTTATTCTTCCGTGAACGATTTCAACGTCTTCGACTTCGACGAAGCCGGAGCGATCAACGAAGGTCTTTCTGATTTCATCGGCCTCATTCAAGGCGATTCCGAAGTCGTTTCGCCCTTCAAGAACTTCGAATTCAGCCGCTGGGCGCTCGGGCTGCTCTTCGACAGCTCGGCCATGCGCGGGGCCGCGAAGTGTCCGGTGTGGACCGCCGACTATCCGACCTGCTCGAACTACAGCAAGACGCCGTCGAGCGGTTTCTCCGCGACCGGGAAACGCATCAGCTTCGCGTATCCGGACGGCCTCGGGTGGCCTTACGCGGGTTACGCCTCGGGGAAAAACCCGAAGGACGTCTGGGCGAGCGACCTCGGATTCGAGGAAATCCACCAAACCGCTCCGATCGTGACCGGCGCGATGTGGGAGATCTACCAATCCCTCGTTTCGTCCTCGGCCGATTCGGCGACCGCGCGGCACCGCGCGCAACTCCTCCTCATGGAGACGATCAAGACGCTTCCCCAAGCGAACGCATCCGACCCTTCGCCGGTGACGATGCCGGTGCTCGCGACGAAGCTGAACGCGATGGCAGCGACCGCGACCGCGGGCGCGTTCTCCGGCGCGGAACAAACCTCGATCGCGAACATCCTGTCCGCGCGGGGCCTGACCGGCCTTTCTTCGGTCGGGTCCGGGTGGGCTTCCGTGGGTTCGATCACCGTCGCCGGTCACGCGGGCCTCTTCTTCAACGAGACCTCGGCGGTCGGCCCGGCGAACAACCGCATGCACGCGGGTGAAAAAGGCATGATTTGGTTCGATATCGCGAACTCGAGCGCGAACACCGCGGCCGCTCCCCTCATCAAGGTCACGAGTTCCGATTCCCGCGTCACGTTCTCGGGCGCCTCGAAGAACCCGGGCTACGTCAGCCCGACGGTCGCCTTCATCCGTTACGGAAAAATCAACGGATCGAACATCGTAAACGCCCTCAATAACGGGACGGCCCTCGACAACGTCGGCATCACGAATTCCTACTTCAACGGCGTGAATCTCTACGGCGTGAACTCCCAGACCGCGCTCTACATCGAAATCGGTTCGGGTATGACCACCGGGACCACCTTCAATTTCACCGTCCAAATCACTCCCGCGAACGGATCCGGAACCGAAACCTTGACCTACCCGGTGACGATGCAATGAACCAGAAACTCGCGCTCGTACTCTTCGCCTTCGCCTTCATCGTCGCGATCGTCGTCGGATTCGGCGAGAAGCAGGATCTGCGTCCGGCGCCGGCCGAATTCCGCGCGAAGTTCCAAGAGACCCTCTTGAAGCCCCTAAGGCACGCCGATCCGGCGCTGCCCTCGAACCCGCCCGCGCGGAATCCTTCCTCCGAGCATGGGGATCGCCGGCCGGCCGGAGCGCCTCCCGCCGAGGAAACGGGCGAACCGCTGACTCGAGAAGCCTTCGTCGAAAAGTACGGAGACCGTCTTCGGTTCGAGGATTACGAAAACCGCGTGATCCGCGTCGACGGATCGGGGATTCCGGCGGAAGGTTTCGCCGATACCCAGAAGCTCGATCGTTTCCGTCCATCCGACGCGACCGAGGCCTCCGCTCGAGCCCGGGAAGTTTTCGCGAATGCGCGACGTCTCCTCGGCATCCCGGACGAGGCGGAGTTCATCCAGCATCCTCCGACGACGGGTGAGGCGACCGCCCAATCGATCTTCCAGCAATCCGAGAATGGCATCCCGCTCTCCCCCGGGGGAACGGTGACGATCCTCCTCGGTCCGGACGGCGAAGTCCGCTCGATCGAATCCTCGATTTACCCGAAGGTCGAAGTCGCGAACCAGGCGAGCCTCGAGCGCCCCGAGGCCTCGCGCGAGATCCTCTACGTGACTCAGTCCTCCCCGGTTGCGATCGTCCACCACGCCTACGAGACGCGCGATCGCGGGGTCCAAAAGGTCGTCGACGCCCAGACCGGCGCGGTTCTCCTTGAGCGGAATCGCCGCGTTTACTGATTCCCTTCGAGAAAACGACGCTTTGCGTGATTTTAGCGGAATTTAGATTTTTTCCCCTTTAATTTCGAAGTGTTGAAAAATTGACATTCCGCGTTCATTTCGATAAAAGCCCAGTACTCTTCAAGGGGTAGCCATCGCGCCAGGGGGCCCGGCGGCATCTGAAGTCAGGGGTTAAAACCGATGAAATCCGCGCTCAAAGTCATTTGGCCGCTCTCCATCATCCTTTTGCTCGCGCTCATGGTCCTTCAGCGCGGCGGCACCAGCATGGAAAACCCGCTCAGCGACCATCGCCTCGAGGGTTGGCTTTCGATTTCCTCGCGTTAATCCGCTAAACTAGAGGGGATGCTCTCCATCGCCCTCGCCCTCGTCGCGCAGGCCTCCGCTTCGAGCTTTTACGAGATTCCCTTTCCGGACACCGTTCGGAATACGCCGACGATCGTCCGCGGGAAGATCGGCAAATCCACGACCGAGTGGACGACGCTGCCCGACGGCGGGAAGCACCTTTTCACCTATTACGAAGTCGAAGTGAACGAAGGCTTCAAGGGCGGCCCTCGCGGCGGCGCGCCGATCCGGATCCGCGAGATCGGCGGAACGAAGGACGGCGTTTCGTTGAACGTGAGCGGAACCGCGAACTTCGACAAGGGCGAGGACGTCGTCGTCCTCCTCGGCGAGCCGAGCGCGGCCGGCGATAACGCCTATCCCGTGATGGGAATGATGATGGGGAAGTTCAACGTCGAGAAAGGCGCCGACGGGAAGGAGTACCTCCGCGGCGCGGGCCTCGGTTCCTCGACCCAACCGGGAATCCGGCATGAGCACGGGAACGAGTCGACCGCCCAGATCTCGCTCGAGGCCCTTCGCGACATCATCCGCACCCAAGCCTCCGAGGCGAAGGCCGCTCCATCGCCGACCGCCGCGCCGGTCGCCTCCGATTCCGGTTTGCTCTTCGGAAAAGGAAAGGCCGCGCCCGAGGCGCGTACGGAAATCCACGAGGAAAACCTCGGCACGAAACCGCCGAAACCCGCCGGCGGCTCGCGAACGACGGCCGTTTTCGTCGTCGGCGTCCTGATCGGCGCGGGTGCCTGGTTCTTGAAATCCCGGAAAAAGAGGAGATGATTCCGCTATGAAGACGAGAATGATTCCCGCCTTGATCCTTTCGCTTTTCATCTCCTTCGCCGCGTCCCGGGCGAGCGCCGCGCTCGAGCCGAGCCAGGTCCGGGCGGCGCTCCCGAAGAAGACCGAGTCCTACCTAAGGGACGGCGTGATCACCGGCGGCGATCGGGAAATCCACTCGGGCATCGTGAAGGACGTCCGTCGCGCGACGAACGGAGGTTTCGAACGGATCGTGATCGATCTCGACGCCGAGAAAGCGCCGTACTATCAAGCCGCGATCGATCCGACGAGTCGCCGGATCCTCGTCACGATCTTCGGTTCGCCGAAGCTCGCGATCAACGCGAAGAAGATCGTCGACCAATTCCGCGCGAGTCCGCTCGTCGCCCGCGTGGAGTTCTTCCCGCTCGTCGAGGAAGATTCGTGGACGTTCGCGCTTTACCTGAAGGCCGCGGTTCCGGTCGAAGTGTTCGAATTGACCGCGCCGACCCGGATCATCTTCGATTTGAAGGCGGGAGCGGCGCTCATCGGCGAGCTCGCGCCGAAGGGCGAAGCTCCGGCGGCGAAGAAAGCGACCGCGCGCGCCGCGGTTTCGCGCGCGAAACCGGCGAGGAAGGCGAAGTCGAAACCGAAGCCGATCCAGGTCGTTCCGGACGACGGTGGTTATGAAGGAAATGGGGCGGCGTCCCATTCGGAAGATATCCCTGAGTAAGCTCTCGTAATCAGGGTCTTTTCGGAAAAAACGATTTGCCAAGCTCGGCTTCGGCGCCATCTTAATCAGGCGCCTCGGAGGCCAGCATCATGAATTCCTACTCGAACGATCCGAACGACCAGACCCCGAAAGACCCGACCGACGTCAACGACGTCCTGAGCGAAATCGCCGGCGAACACCCGGCCGTGAAAGACTCGGGACTCGTCCTTCCCGACCAGATCCTGCCGCCGAACTTGTTCGTGCTGCCCGTGAACTCGTCGATCGTCTATCCGTCGCTCATGGCGCCGCTCGTGGTGAATCACCCGAAATTCGTCGGCGCCGTCGAGGAGGTCCTTCAGCGGAATCGCGTGATCGGCCTCCTGCTCACCCGCGACGACGAGCTCCGCGAAGACGTCACGCCTGACCGCCTCTATTCGGTCGGCGTCGTGGTGAAAATCCTGAAGCGGCTGAAGATGCCCGATGGATCGGTGAACCTGCTCATCCACAGCATGAAGCGTTTCCGCGTCCGGAAGGTGCTCGCCGATCACCCGAACCTCGTCATCGAACCGGAGTACCTCGAGGATATCGTCGAGAAATCGACCGAGATGGACGCGCTCACGCGCGCCGTGGTCTCTCACGTGAAGAAACTCTCGGAGACGAATCCGTTCTTCACCGACGAGATGCGACTCGCGATGATCAACGCCCCGAGCGCCGGCACGGTCGCCGACCTCATCGCGTTCGCGCTCTCGCTCAACAAGGACGACGCCCAGGCGTTCCTCGAAACCGTGCCCGTCCGGAACCGTTTCGAGATGCTGCTCACGCACCTTCGACGCGAGCAGGACGTCGCCGACGTCCAGAAGAAGATCCACGACGACGTGAACACGAAGCTCACGAAGATGCAGCGAGAGTTCTTCCTCAAGGAGCAACTCAAAGCGATCAAGAAGGAGCTCGGCGGCGAGGAAGACGGCCAAGACAGGACCGTGCGCACGTTCCGGGAGCGGATCGAGGCCGCGGGCATGCCCGAGGACGTGAAGAAAGTCGCGCTCGAGGAAGTCGAGAAGTTCGAGGCGATCTCCGAATCCTCGCCCGAGTACAACATCGTCCGGAATTACCTGGAAACCCTCTGCTCGCTCCCGTGGAGCGTGGAGACCGTCGATTCGCTCGACCTCGGAAAATCTCGGAAGATCCTCGAGGACGACCACTACGGCCTCGAGAAGGTGAAGGACCGCATCCTCGAATTCCTCGCGGTGCGGAAGCTCATGACCCAGGCGAAAGTTCCGCCGAAAGGCTCGATCATCTGCCTCGTCGGTCCTCCGGGCGTCGGGAAAACCTCGGTCGGTAAATCGATCGCGAAGGCGCTCGACCGGAATTTCTACCGCTTCTCCCTGGGCGGCATGCGCGACGAAGCCGAGATCAAGGGCCACCGCCGAACCTACATCGGCGCGATGCCCGGGAAGATGATCACGGCGATGCGCCGTGCGGGTTCGAAGAACGCCGTCATCATGCTCGACGAGATCGACAAACTCGGCGCGAGCTTCCAGGGCGATCCGGCTTCGGCGCTCCTCGAAGTGCTCGATCCGGAGCAGAACCACGCCTTCATCGACCATTACCTCGACGTACCGTTCGACCTTTCGAAGGTGCTTTTCGTCGCGACCGCGAACACGCTCTCGACGATCCCGGCGCCGCTCCTCGACCGGATGGAGGTGATCGAGATCCCTGGCTACACGCTCGAAGAGAAGGAAGAAATCGCCGTCCGGTACGTCTGGCCGAAGGCGCTGTCCGAACACGGCCTGCGCGGATCCCAGGTGAAGATCGAGAAGCCGGCGATCCGCCGGATCATGCTCGATTACGCCCGTGAGCCGGGCCTTCGGATCCTCCAGCAGCTCTTCTCCCGGATCGCGCGGAAGGCGGCGACGAAACTCGTCGAACATGACGAGAAAAGACCGAAAAACGGCGCTAAAATCACGCCCATCTTCGTGCGCGAGGCCGACCTCGTCGACTGGCTCGGACCGAAACGCTATTATAACGAACTCGCCGAGCGGATCACCGCTCCGGGCGTCGTCGTCGGGCTCGCTTGGACGGCGACCGGCGGTGACATCCTCTTCATCGAGGCGATGGAACTGCCCGGCTCGGGCGGACTCAAACTCACCGGCCAGATGGGCGAAGTGATGACCGAGAGCGCGGCGATCGCTTGGAGCTACGTGAAGAAAAAGGCCGGGAAGGACCTGAAGTTCGACCAGACCTACTTCAAGCACCGCGATTTCCACCTTCATATTCCCGCGGGAGCGATCCCGAAGGACGGCCCCTCGGCGGGCGTGACGATGGCGACCGCGCTTTACTCACTCCTTTCGGGACGCAAATTCCGCCAGAAGCTCGCGATGACGGGCGAGCTCTCGCTCATCGGAAAAGTGCTTCCGATCGGAGGCGTGAAGGAGAAGATCTTGGCCGCGAAGCGCGCGGGCATCACGGAGCTCATCCTCCCGAAGCTGAACGAGAAGGACGTCCGCGAGGTGCCGGAATACGCGCTCCGCGGAATGACGATCCACTACGTCTCGCACGTCGAGGAAGTCTTCGCGCTCGCGCTCGAGGACGCGACGGCGAAGAAGCGCCCGGCGAAAGGCAAGGTCATCCGCGCGAAAGTCGCTCGCGCGAAGGTCAGTACCGCGAAGCGACCGAAGACGACGACTCGTTCGACTTCGAAGAGTCTTTGACCGATCCGAAAGTGATGATTACCTGCGTGCCGGCGACCCAGAAGCTGTTCCGGGACCGCGCCGACTCGACGTGGTTCCACGCGCCTTCGAGGATCGCGGTGATCCGGGGCGTGCCGATTTCCATGCCGATCAAGCCGCCGCGGTTCTGGCCTTTGCCGTCGAACGAGGTATTCGAAGTCCCGATGACTTCGTAGTTGCCCTTGTACTCGCCGTTCTCGACGAACGGGCCGAAGTAGAAGTTGATCAGGCGGTCCGGGCGGTAACCCGCGAGGAGCGCGGCGCTGTACGTCGTGTACTCCATGTGGATCTTGTAGCTGTTCGAGGAGAACCAGCCGCTGCCGCTTTGGTCGTCCGAGTTCGCGGCGATCGTCCCGAGGACGGAGAGCGAAAAGTTTCCTTCGTCGGCCCGGAGCTTCGGAGCGCCGAGGATCTGGAACTTCCCGGTCACGCCCCACGTGGTGTCGAAACCGAGTTCGAAGCGATCCTTGATCCCCAAGCCGCCGCCGATGACGGCGTTATGGGTCGGACCCACGTCGGGATTCGTCGTGTTCGGCGCGTAGAGGGTGTAGTCCGGCGTGAGCTCGACGTTCGCCTGTCCGCGGTAATCGGCTTTCATGCGGAACGCGGTCTTTCCGTAAACTTCGGAAGATTCGAATCGGTTGCCGTGCATTTTCATGCTGACAGCGCACGAGGAAGCGGCGGTCAAGACCAAGGTCAGACCGAAAAGTTTCGCGAGATTTTTCATGGCGAGATTAGTTCGCGACCGGCGGCATGTCGTGTTCCGGACCCTGCGATCCGTACTTCGCGCGAACACGACCCGAGGCGATCTCGCGGAGCGAGGTCACGACGACGCGGTTCTTGCTTTTCACGAGGGGATTCGCGCCCTTGTAAAGTTGGCGCGCGCGCTTCGTGGCGATGTGAACCAGTTCGTACATATTGTCGACCGTCTTCAGACAGTCTTCGATCGTGACTCGAGCCATAGTCTTAAACCTCTTTCGGAATCTGAGGGTTATCAGAAAGGTCGGCGGCGGGTCAAGAACGTGAGAACAGCTCGTTTTACTGCGGCCGGGCGAAGTCCGGCCATCCGCAGAAACAAGCCCACTTCCTCTACGCGAGGCCCGCCTCTCGGTCCTCGGAAGGCGAATCTTGATATAGTGCGTCAATCACTTCTCGGTACTTCCGGTAGATGACCGAGCGTTTCACCTTCAGGGACGGGGTTAGCTCGCCCGCCTCTACGGTAAAGATGCCCGGTAGGATCGCGAAGCGTTTCACGGTCTCGAATCGGGCGAGTCCCTGATTCAAGAGTCCGACGAGTCGGTCGACCTCGAGCTCGACCTTCCGATTCCGGGTCAGTTCTTCAGGATCGCTATAGAGGATGTTTTCCCGCCGGGCGAAGCGGTGGAGTTCCTTCCGATCGAGGGTGACGAGCGCGGAGAGGTGCTTCCGGCGGTCGCCCACGACCACGAAATCCGCGATGAGGGGCGAGTGGGTCTTCGCGAGATTCTCGATTTTCTGGGGCGCGATGTTCTTCCCGCCGCTCGTGATGAGGAGGTCCTTCTTCCGATCGGTGATGTGGAGATACCCCTGCGGGTCGATGAAACCGATATCGCCCGTCTTGAACCAAGCCTCGTCGTCGAACGCGTCCCGGGTTTCGTTCTCGTCCTTCCAGTAGCCGGCGAAGATCTTCTGCGAACGGAGCAGGATCTCGCCGTCGTCGGCGATCTTCACCGTCACTTCGGGGAGCGGACGCCCCACGGTCCCGAATTTGTGCGCGCCGACCGAGTTCATCGTCACCGGTGCGCAGGTTTCCGTCAGTCCGTAACCTTCGAGGATCAAGATCCCGAGAATCTCGAAGACCTCGCCGACCTCCTTCGAGAGCGGCGCGCCCCCGCAGATCGCGAACCGAAGGCGTCCCCCGAATCCCTCGAGCACCTTCGCCATGACGGTCTCGCGAAAGAGTCCGTAGGCCGCCCGTCGAAGCAGATTCGGTTTCCGGCCGCGACGGCGGCGGGAGTAGTAACTTTCGCCGCTCTTCATCGCGAGATCGAAAATCCCTCGGCTCAAGAACGAAGTTCCGCGGATCTTCGCCTCGACCTCGGCGAGCGCCTTCTCGAAAATTCGAGGCACGGTGAAGAGAATCGTGGGGCGGACTTCGCGCAGGTCTTCGCCGATCTTCGTCGGTTCGCCCGCGAACGCGAGCTGCCACCCGAACACGAACGGCGACATCGATTCGAGCCTTCCGATGATGTGGGAAAAGGGAAGGAAGGTGAGCAGCGTCTCCTTGTCCTCGCGGATGTGCTCGCCGTAAACCTTCGCGCAGTCCTCGAGGACGCTCATGAGGTTGTGGTGCGTGAGCATCGCTCCCTTCGGCACGCCGGTCGTTCCCGAGGTGTAGCAAATCGTGAAGAGCGTTTCGGGCCCGAGGCCGAGCAGCGTTTTCTCGAATACGTTCGGGTGCGCGTGGCGTTCCTGCTCGCCATCGCGTTGGACGTCGAAGAGGGAACGGACCTTCGCCGGCAAGCTCGACCGGGTGGTTTCGAGGACCACGATCTTTTCGAGTTTCGGGAGCGCATCGAGCCTCGGCAGGACTTTACCGAGCTGGATTTCGTCTTCGACGAAGACGATCTTCGCCTCGCTGTGTTCGAGGAGGTGGGCGGTCTCGGCTTCCGTCGAAGAAGGGTAGATCGGGACCGATACGCCGCCGCAGCCGAAGATCGCGAAGTCGGCGAGCGTCCACTCGTAACGGCTCCGGGAGAGGATCGCGACGGAATCGCCCGGTCCGACGCCGAGACGGCGAAGCCCGAGGCTGAGCTGCTCGCACTCCTGGAAGAACGCGCGGAAGGTGACCTCCCGCCACGTGCCCTTCGGGGAGATCACGTCGTTCGTCGACCGATAACGGAACGCCACGTTTCCCGGCGTGCGTCGGCAACGTTCGACCATCGTCGCGGCGATCGTCTTTTCCAGGACGAACGCCACTACCGTTTACCTCGCGTTTGGTTCTGTTTCATCGCCTTCGCGATCTCGCGGTCGGCAGTCTTCTTTTTCACGTCGGCGCGCTTGTCGCCTTTTTTCTTCCCTTTGCCGAGCCCGATCTCGATCTTCGCGAGCCCTTTCTTGAAGTACATCCGGAGCGGGACGATCGTCATGCCGTCGCGAACCGAGGCGCCGTAGAGGCGCTCGATCTGGTGACGGTGGAGGAGGAGTTTCCGTTTCCGCGTCGGCGTGTGGTTCCAGATGTTCCCGTGCGTGTACGGCGCGATGTGGGTGTTCATCAGGAAGGCTTCGAGCTTTTTCCCGAGTTGGCCGGTGACCTCGACGAAGGAATCGCGGAGGTTCGGCGAGGCGTTCCGGAGGCTCTTCACCTCGGTTCCCGTGAGGACGATGCCGGCTTCGACGACTTCGTCGATGAAGTAGTTCGCGCGCGCGTTCGGGTTCGTCGCGATCAGCTTTTCCGCGTCGGACTTCGGTTTCGCCATCTCGTTACCTCGCTCCCGCTTCGTCGGAAGCGAGGCCGAGCGAGAGGATGGTCTTGAACGCCGTTTCGACGCTCATCTTCGAGTCGCGGACTTCGGATTCGGGGACGACCAGGTGGAAACCCGACGTCGGGTTCGGCGTGGTCGGAACGTAGACGTTGATGAACTTCTCCTTGTCGCCGAGGGGCGACTTCGCGGGACCGGTGACGAACGCGAGCGCCCAGGTGCCCTTGCGGGGGTATTCGAGGTAGACGACGCGCGAGAACTGCTGCTTGTCGCCGGAAGCCATCGTTTTCAGAAGCTGGTTCAGCGACGAGAAAACCGCGCGGACGACGGGGATCCGCTGGACGAGGGTGGAAAGAAATGCGAGCACGCGCACTCCGATGATCCGCTTCGAAAACCATCCGAGCGAGGAGACGAGAAAGGCGAAAACGCCGGTCAGCCCGATGGTGATCGCGAAATTCAGGAGCTGCGCGACGAGCGGATCGAAGTGGTAGATCGGCTTCCATTCCTCGGGAATGAGGAGGTGGAGCGTCCAGAGCGCGGCGAAAATCTTCCCCATGATCCAGGCCACCGCCAGGAACGGGATCATCACGAAGACCCCGGTCAGGAAGTGCTTACGGAAAAGCGAGGCGAAGTCTTTCGGAGAGCGGAAATACCGGCGCATGGTCCTTCCTAGAATGCAGCGGAAGGCCGGAATTGGGAAGCGTTCAGAGTCTTAGATAGCGTCTTAGAGATAGAGGAGAAGCGTCACTCCGGCCGCCCATTCGTAGCCGCCGATCTCGTACCCGGGCGCGCCGACCTTTTGGTTCACCGACTTCCCGTTTTCGTCGCCCGCGGACTTCGTCACCGTTTGTTTCGGGTAGAGCGAATAGCCGAGGTTGAAATCGAGTCTACCGGGAGCGTCAAAGATCGGGATCGAGTCGACGTTCAATCCGTATCCGGCGGCGAACCGGTGTTCGTCCGGGTCGACGGCATTTCCGGCGTCGGTGGGCAGCTCTTTATAGATGCCCGGCCGATACGCGTATCCGACGCGAAGCTCGTTCGTCCCGATCGTCCAGGCGTGACCGACGCGCGGGACGAGGATGTCGCGCGTGCGGCCGGAGAGATCCCGGCCGGGCTCGAAATCGACGCTGCAATTCGGGTCGCAAGCTTGGTCCTGGATCACGATCGCGGGCGATTTGAATTTCGACCAGGCTTGGTAGTCGAGCTGGAAGGAGAGCGCGCCCGTATTCGAATAGCGCCACCGAGTGCCCGCGGAAACGGTGAAGGGATCGTAGTACATCGTCGCGAGCGCCGGAAACGAGAAATCGGGCGCGGTCACGGTGCCGACCGCGCGGGCGGTGGCTTGGACGTTCAGGGTCTCGGGCGAACTTCCGGCGAGGCGGACGACGAGGCCGTAGGAGGCGGTTTCTTCGGGCGCGAGGTAAGTGAGACCGAAATAGGGAACGGCCTGGGTTTTCAGGCTCGCCGCGATCCGCATCGTCGATGCGGTACCGGTACCTTGGTTCAAAAAGATCGTCGTATCGGAAGTCAGCTTCGCGCCGAGATTCACGCCCGCGCCGAAGGAAAGGCGCTTCGCGAGGAGTCCGGAGAGCGCGAGCTGGAACTCGGGTTTCTGGGTGCGGCCGCGGTGGAGGGTGTACTCCGGCGCGAACGACTCGCCCGAGTCGAGAAGCGCGAATCGATCGAGGGGCAGGTACGCGATCGCGCCGAGCCCCCAGCGGCGTTCGGATTTCTTCGAGTGCACGGCGAAGCCGAGGCTCTGGCCGAACGTCGCGGGATAGTTCGTGTCGACGTCGGCCTTACGCGAGGTTCCGTCGCCATAGTCGGAATTTACCGGATTTTCGACGACGACGTTATGGATGTCCGCGAACGACGGTTCGGCGTAGAGAACCGACCAGTGAAAACGCGCGGTGCTCGCGCTCGTCGCGCCCGCGTCGGGGATGAGGGAGAGCTGGGCCGGATTATCGAACGCCGACGTGCTCGCCATCTCGGCCGCGCCGGCGCGCGCGCCCGCAAGCGCGGCTTCTTCGGAGGTGAATCCGAAACGATCGCCGATCGCGGCGTGCGCGGAGACGACGGGCAGAAACCCGAGGACGGCGAGGGCGAGCGGGAACCGGCGCGAAAACATCGCTCACGACTATCCGGGGGGAGCCCGGAATTCAAGAACCTTTAAACTCCGAAATCAGTGCGCCTTCGCGAACGCGCGGCTTTGAACCGCCGCGAGCCAACGTGACCAGTCCGCCCACTCGAGGTCTTCCGCGCGGCGATCCCCGCCGATTCCGGCCTCGCCGAGCGAATCGAGCCAAATCGAACCTTTCGGTAGGCCCGAGCGGAGCATCTTCCTCCGGTGGAGAAACGGAATGCGGATGAGTTTTTCCCAGTTCGATTCCCAGGTCGAAAGCCACTTTTCGGTGAACTCCGGCTGCGGGCAGGGCGGACACGGGACGCGCGCCTCGGCCCGCGCCTCGAGCACCACGACTTCCGAATTCACGTCGGGCGGCGGCGCGAACGCGCCCGGCGGGACGGCGAGGAATTTCCTGACGTCCCATCGGTTTTGGATCCAGAGCGAGAGCGAGCCCCACGCTTTATCGCCCGGCTCCGCGCGAAGCCGATGCGCGACTTCGGCCTGGAACATGAGCACCATCGCCGGAATCTCGCGCGGGAACCGCGCGAGTTCCTGAAGGATCGCCGTGCCCGCGGAGTACGGGAGGTTCGAGACGACGACGAGCGGGGTGCGGTCGAGGTAGCGCGCGGAATCGACCTTGAGGAAATCTTCTTCGATCACTTCGATGCGCTCGTCACCGCGCGTGCGAAAGGACCACTCCGACGCGAGCGCGCGGTCCTTCTCGACGATGCGGAATTTTTCGATCGCGGCGCGCGCGGCGAAAGACTCGAGAATCGGGTTCGTGATCGCGCCTTTACCCGGGCCGACTTCGAGCAATCCGCGCGCGCCGTGGCGATCGACCTGCTCGAACGTTTCGGCGACGATGCGGTCGATGACCTTCTCGTCGCGGAGAAAATGCTGGCCGAATGCGCGGCGGCGGCGAGAAGCGGGCATCTAGATCTCCGGCGACGCGAACGCGTTCAAGGTGAGGGTTTCCGGCACGCGGAGGAAATGGCCCTGACGGAAGCGGAATGCGCCCGCTCCGGCGATCATCGCGGCGTTGTCCGTACAGTACGTCATCTCGGGCAGGATCGGCGGCCGGACGAGTCCGAGCGATTTCCATCCGTTCGCGAGTCGATCGCGGAGGCGGGAGTTCGCGGCGACCCCGCCGACGATCGCGAGGGCTTGGCACCGGTTTTCGCGCACGGCGAGCGAGATCTTCGCGTAAAGCGCGTCGACGATCGCTTCTTGGGTCGAGGCGCAGAGGTCGGGCAGCCGCGCTTCGAGCGTGCCGGCCTTCCGAAGTTCCTCGGCCTTCAGCGCGACCGCGGTCTTGAGGCCGCTGAAGGAAAAATCGAGGGTCGCCTTCTGGGGAAGGGCGCGCGGGAAATCGAACGCGGCGGGGTTCCCGCCTTGGGCCGCGGTCTCGTCGATCCACCGTCCGCCCGGGTACGGGAAGCCGAGAACCTTCGCGGTCTTGTCGAACGCCTCGCCGGCGGCGTCGTCGCGCGAGCGACCGACGAGCGAACGTTTCAGGAAATCGAGCGGCCAAAGTTCCGGCGGAGCCGGGACGAGGTGCAGGTTCGTGTGTCCGCCCGAGACGATCGCGACGAGCATCGGGTAGGGCAGGTCGTTCCGGAGGACCGGCGCGCGTCCGCTCGAATGGAGGTAGATCGACGTCGCGTGACCTTCGAGGTGGTGGACCGGCACGAGCGGCTTTCCGAGCGCGTAGGCCATCGACTTCCCCGCGCTCACGCCGACGAGGAGCGCGCCGACGAGTCCCGGTCGGTTCGTCACCGCGATCGCGTCGAGTTTGTCGGGACGGATTCCCGCTTCCCCGAGCGCTCGTTCGATCATCGGGTTCACCGTTTCGAGGTGATTCCGCGAAGCGATCTCGGGCACGACGCCGCCGTACGGGCGATGGAGCGCGATCTGCGAGAACGTCGCGCACGAAAGCACTTCGATCGAATCCGGCTGATACCGGACGACCGCGGCGCTGCACTCGTCGCAGGACGTTTCGATTCCGAGGATCAGGCTCATGGCTTCTTCGTCTTCAGGAGCTTCTTCTTCTCCGCGGCGAGCGCGCGATTCAAATCGGCGACGATCTTCTTCACCGCCGGATCGCCCTTTTTCTCGTAACTCGTGTCGAGCCCGACGAGCTGGTAGGTGTCCGGTTTCGAGATCGACTCGACCGGGACGACGCCGACGTATTGGCCGCGGTAAGAGGACTGGACGATCGGGATGCCGTTCTCGACGACCGGCTCCTGGGTGAAACTTTGCGTGTGCGCGCCGACGATCAAGGCGACGCCCGAGATCTTCTTCGCGAGCTCGAGGTCGGGTTCCATTCCCGAGTGGCTGAGCACGACGAGGAGATCGGTCTTGCCCGCGAGCGCGGCCTTCTCGCGCTCGAACGCCGGGATGCGCGGTTCGACCGTGAATTCGGCCGGATATTCGATCCCTTCGCCGACGAGGCCGATCACGCCGATGCGAACGGTCTTCCCGTTCGCGTCCTTCTTTTCGAATATGGCGGAACCGGGATAGGGGTGCTTCCCGCCCGAGACGAGGTTCGCGGCCAAGACCTTGATCTTCGATTTCGCGAGGAGTTCGTCGTAGACCTTCGCGCCGAGGGCGAAATCCTTATCGCCCGGAACGGTGACGTCGAGGCCCATCTTTTCATGGGCCTTCACGAGCGCGCGCGCCTGCATCTTCCGCGAATCGAGGAGACTTTCGGGGAAGTCCTTAGACTCGAAGAGGAAGTTCCCGGAGTCGACTTGGAGGAACGGCCCTTTTTTCTCGGTTTCGAGGGTTTTTTCCAGACCGGATCGGCGGACTACGCCGCCCATCGGATCGACGCGGCACCCGCAGGGTTCGACTTCGCCGAGGACGTCGTTCGAGTAGAGGATCGTCGTCGCGCGCGCGGCGGGCGCGCTGGCGAAAAGGAGGAGGAACGCGGCGGCCGAGCGGACGGAAATGCGCATAGTCTTTATACCGGGAAAAGTTACTTCAGTTTCGCCTTCGCGAGTTTCGCTTCCGGAGACTTCGCGTGCTTCTCGACGACTTCCTGATAGAACGGCTTCGCGTCGGATTTCATCCCGAGGGCTTCGAAGGACATGCCGATCTTGAACAGTGCCTTCGGAAGGTTCTTCGATTTCGGGAATTTCTCCTGGAGCGCGGAGTAGTCGAGGATCGCCTTCTTGTACTGCTCCTTCGCGTAGAGCGATTCGGCGCGAAGGAAGAGCGCCTCTTCGCCGTGCTTCCCTTTCGGGAACTTCAGGTACTTGTTCAGCCCGTCGATCGCGTCGTCGTACTTCTTCGCCTTGAACGCGGCTTTCGCGGTCTCGAAAGCGTCGGCCGGTTCGGTCTTTGGAACTTCCTTTTCCTTCGCCTCTTTTTGGAGCCGCTCTTCGCGCTCCTTCTCTTTCTTCTGGAGGGCGTCGATGAGCGCGGCCTGGGACGCCTGGAGTTCCTGGATCTTCGATTCCATGTCGCGGATCTTCGCTTCGCGTTCGCCGCCCTTTTCGGAATCCTTCGTGAGCGTGTCGTTCTTCTTCTGGAGGTCGTCGATCCGGCCGTTCAGCCGATTGATTTCTCCGCGCAGTTCTTCGGTGACCCGCTGGCTTTCCTCGTTCTGGGCCGCGACGACTTTCGTGTCGTAGCCGGAGTCCGGATTCTCGGTGTCCTTCTTCAGGTCCGAACGCGTTTTCAAGCATCCGGAGAGACAGAGAACGAGGAAGAGGGAGGCGAGGAGCGAGTGGCGTCGAATCATGCTCCCATCATCGCATCGCAGTGCGCCGACCGCAATCGTGGTCTAGCTCAGGGAGAGAAGCCGGGCGGGTAATTGCTCGAGGGACTACCCCCCGATGATGCTCCGCTTCCGCCGGAGTTCGTTTGGGGCGCGCTCGACCCCTGTTTCATCATCTCGGTCGCAAGCTGGCCGGGCGGTTCCTCGTAGGTCGACGGCGGCGGCGGTCCGACCGGTTCGTCCGGAGGCAGGAGGCTCGTGCGAGCCGACCCCTGTCGGAGGGCATCGAACTCGGATTCTTCGGCGAGCCGCCGGGCCCGTTTCGCGTACTTTTCGGCGATCGCGAAGTTCTTCAGCCGGTACTCGTTCTGGGCCCGGAAGAACGCCTCGTTCGCGAGCCGGAACTTTTCGGGGGCGAGCGAGTCCGCGCTCACTTCCTTCGCGGCTCTCAGAGCGGCCGCCGTGTCCGACATTAGCTGGATCGGGCGATCGTGAAAAAGGGAACAACCGGCGAGTCCGCTCGCGGCGATCGAACAGAAAAGCAAAAAGAGAGCGGGGCGCCAGGCCCAAGCTCTCTTTTTATCTTTCCGGTCGAGTTTTCCGGTCATTCGTTCCCGCGCGGATTACTTCGAGGTGATCACGAAGTTCGCGCGGCGGTTCTTCGCGAACGCTTCTTCGGTCATCGCGGTGTCGACCAGACGTTCTTTTCCGTAGCTGATCGTCGCGAGACGATCGGAGGAGATGCCCGCCTTCTTGATCGCGTCGCGGACGGTGTTCGCGCGCTTTTCGCCGAGGGCGATGTTGTATTGGATGCCGCCGCGTTGGTCGCAGTGGCCTTCGATCTGGATCTTCACCGTCGGATTCGCTTTCAGGATCTCGACGTTCGTCTTGAGCGCCGTCTTGCCTTCGGCGTCGATCTCGAAGGAGTCGTACTTGAAGTAGATGGTCTGCATGCCCATCGCCTTGCCGGAGTCCGAGTCGCCCATCGTGTTCGCGTCGCCCGCGTTCAATTCGGAATTCGCTCCGCCGACGTCGCCGCCCGCGTCTTCCGTTTTCGGAGCCGATTTACAACCCGCAAATCCGACTGCCAACGAAAACGAGACGATCACGAACGAAAGTTTACGAAGCATAAATCCTCCTGGTAGGCTTCGAGAGTAAATCAGGAAGCCGGAAATGAAAACCCAGAAAGCCCGACTCCGGGCGCTCGCAATTTTCGTGGTTTCCTCGCTACTCTTCGCGGGCGAATCGCTCGCCAAGTTCGCCCCCGACCTCGGCCGCGAAACCTTTCACACGGCCCATTTCCGGGTTCACTACCCACCGCATTACCGGGCGCTGGCCGAGGCGTTCGGAGACCGATTAGAAAATTCTTATGTGATCCTTCGGCGCGAGCTCGGGTGGGAGCCTTCGACGAAAACGGAGGTCGTGCTCCGGGGGGATACCGACGTTCCGAACGGCGCCGCCGAGGTCTTTCCCTACAACCGCCTCGTCTTGAACGCGGTCGCCCCCGAGCCGTGGGGATTTTTCTCGGAGAGCGACGATTGGATCGGCACGCTTGCCCTGCACGAGCTCACCCACGTGATGGCGAACGACGAGACGAGCGGGTTCTTCTCCTTCCAGCGTTCTTTCATGGGAAGCGCGGCGAAGATCAATCCCTATCAACCCGCCTGGCTCGTCGAGGGCCTCGCGGTCTACGAGGAGACGACGAAAACGACGCGCGGACGGGGACGTTCGGTTTGGAACGATATGGTCGTCCGGACGGCGATGACGAACGGGCTCTTCGATCCGGGGCCGGGGAATCTCCGCATCTCCCTCGACCGGTTGAACGACGGCATCCGCCCGTGGCCGGGCGCGCACGCGGCCTATCTCTACGGTTACCTCCTCACCGAGGAAATGGCCTCGATCGGCGGCCCGGACGCCCCCGCGCGGATCTCGCTCGCGAACAGCGGGACGCTTCCGTTTTTCATCGAAGGCGTCGCGCGCGAGACGATCGGGCGCGGTTACCCGGATCTTTGGGATTCGACGGTGAAAAAACTCCGTCCCCTCGTCGAAGCCGACGTGGCGAAGATCGACCGCGAGCCGCGGACGCCGATGTCGACGATCACCCACGTCGGTCGTCGGACGCGCGGGATCGCCGCTTCCGACCGCGACCATATCTATTTCATCCGCGATTCCGAGCGTGACGGCGTCGGGCTGTCCGTGATCGATCGGGGCGGCATTCGGAACCTCACCGACTGGCGCTGGGACGGCGGCTCGCGGCTCCGCCGGACGTACGACGGAAAGTACCTGATGTACTCCCGCTACGTCCCGTATCGCGAGCATTCGCTTTATTCCGACGTCTTCCTCTACGAAATCGCGACCGGCCGGGAGATCCAGCTCACCTCGGGCGCGCGGGCGATCGATCCCGAACCGACGAATAATTTCGCGTGGGACGAGAAAGCGGATTTGATCGAGACCGGCACGTTCTTCTACGTGAAGAATCTCGACGACGGAAACCAGGCGATCGCGCGCGTGTACCCGTCCGGTCGGCGCCTTCGCGAGGATCTGATCTACGCCGGAAAGGATTTCGCGCGGCTCGGAGCGCCGGCGTATCACCTCGGACGCGGGGAGTGGATCGCCTTTTCGGAACAACCGCGGGGCGCCGGCGAGCACCTTCGCGTGCTGAACATCGATAATCCGAGCGAGAATTTCGCGCTCTCGGAGGAAAACTCGCTCCCCGGAGAACGCGCGCGCGACGTGATGACGACGCCCGAGTGGGATACGAACGGGAGTCTCCTCTACGTCGGATCGGTCGGCGGCGTGTTTAATTTGAACCGCATCCGCGAACCGTTTTCGACGAAGCCGACGACGAATCGAATCACGAACGTGATGTCGGGCGTGCTCCAGCCGACGCGCCCATTCGCCGGCGCTCCGCTCTACGCGCTCGTTTACAGCCCTTTCGGATGGAACCTCGGAATCGTCGAGCCGGATTCGTTTTACCCGGCCGGACCGCGCGTGACGAATCTCGAGAAGAAGATGGGCGTTTCCGCGAGTTCCTTTCCGGCGAGCGAATCCGTGCCGCCGGCTTCGCGGGAGGAGGCCGACTATTCCGTTTTCCCGGCGCTTTGGCCGAAGTATTGGGCCCCCGACTTGCGGAAGGTCACCGACGGATGGACGCTCGGCGTGCAGACGTCGAGTTACGACGCCTGGGAAAATCACCGCTACCGGCTTTACGGCGGCCGCGACACGCGAGCGCCGTTCGCGATCTGGGATTTGAACTACCAATACGACGGGTTCAATCCCACGCTCGAACTTTCCGTCCGCCGGGAGAATCGATACTTCGCCACCTACGCCGAGAGCAATCGCATCGACACGGATTCGGCCCGCGTCTACATGCCCGCGGGTTGGGACTCGCTCGTCACCCTCGGGTTCACGCGTACGGCTTCCGAATATTTTTCGGATACCGAGACGAGCGGCGGCTTCGAGCTCGGGTGGATCTTCGATCGGATGCGGACGTTCGACGACTCGATCGATTCGACCGGAGAGCGCGGACTCCGCGGACGCGCGGGCCTCACCGGCTATTTCGTCGGTCCCGCACGTTTTTCGGCGTTCGAATCACGGATCGACCTGCGCGTTCCGTCGCCGCTTCCGCGGCACTTCTTCCGTCTCGGCGCGAATTACGCGGCGGCGAACAACGAGAAACTCTCGGCGTTTTATTTCGTGGGCGGGGGCGAGGAGACGATCGCCGGCGAGTCTGATTACCTCCTGCGGGGGTATCCGCAGGGGACCGTCTACGGGCGCAAGATCCTGACTTCGAACTTCGAGTACGTTTTTCCCGTTCTCGACGTGTTTCGCGGGATCGGGACGCTCCCGGCCTATTTCGAATCGACGCGGCTGAAACTCTTCTTCGACGCGGGTTCCGCCGAATACGTCGGGAACGACTTGCGATCCTTCCACCGCTGGCCGACGGGCGCCGGGGCCCACGTCTTGAGCGATTTCAACTTCTTCTACCGCGTTCCGGTTACCGTCGCGTTCGGGTTCGACTACGGATTCACGCGCGACCTCGGCGGCGAAAGCCGCTTCGTCGTCGGACTCTTTTCGCGCGTGAAGTGATTCCCGCGCCGCGCGGATGGCACGCGTTTCGCTCTTCGGTTCGCGCCGGCTCGATTCCCGGGTCGGCGTGAAACACCAAGGAGTGAAGCAATGAAAGACGTCAATAAGATCATCCTCATCGGCCGGCTGGGCGCGGACCCGATTCTTCGCGAGACGAAGACGGGCGCCGTCGTCGTGCATTTTCCCGTCGCGACCTCGCGCTGGGTGAAACCGACCGAGCCGACGGAGGGTGAACCGAAGGCGACGGAAGAAACCCAATGGCACCGGATCGTGGCCTGGGGACGGCAGGGGGAAGTCTGCGCCCAGTACTTGAAGAAGGGTCAGAAGGTCTACGTCGAGGGTTCGGTCCTCAGCCGGAAGTACGAGGGCAAAGACGGGACGGAGCGGATGTCGTTCGAAGTGATCGCCGAGAACGTGAGTTTCCTCGGCGGCGGGGGCCGCGGCGACGCGGAACCCGTCGAGCCGGCGGTCGGCTCGGTCGCCTGACGGCTTCGAAAGGAAACGGGGCGCTCCGCGAGGAGCGCCCCGTTCTCGTTGTGGTTGGGGGAAAGCTGTCCTATTTCGAGATCTTCACGAGATCGCCGACGATCACGGCGCGCGGAACGAGGACCGGCGTCTTGTCGGGCGAATAGAGTTTTTCGAGGCGCGCGATCGAGGCGTCCTTTTCGGCGTGGATGATCTTGATCTGCGCGAAGGGGAAGATCAGGTCCTTGTAGAGTTTTTCGGTCGTGAGGTCGTAGCTCGGCGATTTCCGCGCGACTTCGAGGACGGTGCCGACCCGGACGCCTTGGTTCGTGCCGAGGTTCACGAAGTAATCCTTTTGGACGGCGTCGTTCGGGTTACCGAGGTCGATTCCCTTGAACACGCTGTAGATGATCGCGGTCTCGTCGGAGAGCGCCGTGGGCGTGAGCACCCACGTGACGACCGAGGCGAGGAAAATTCCGAAGAGCGCGAATCCGTTTCGCAGTTTCATACATCCGTCCCTGAGAACGACGGGCCTCGGCTTGAGGCCCCTGTGTCTCATCCTTCACATCGGTGCGGGGCGCGGGAAACTTAAGGGGCACGTCGCCGCCATCGGCGTCAAACGCCTGACGCCAGCCGCACGACCGGGAGGGTGACTCGGTCCGCGGCCGTTACTTGGTCGATTTGGTGACACCGTAGACCTTTTTCAAGGCATCCCAGTGCGCGGACGTCACCGTTCCGGCGCGTCCGTTCGAAAGCAGGTCGTCGGGTTTCGACTCGTCCTCGTACTTGCAGGTTTCCGGGCGCCAAACCGAGAAGGCGCGAGCGCGGAATCCGAGGGCGCGGCCGACTTCGTGGGCCGGGACGGATTCGATCGAGTTCTGGCCGATCGTGATCGTCCGCCGGTAGTAATCGATCTGGCTGCCGCTTTTCGGCGTCGGGAGGAAGAGGAACTTGAACACGGGTTCCGAACGGGTCGACGTGAGCCACTCGACCTTGATCGAGTCGGAGCCGACCTTCCAGAACTTCTCGATGATCTGGCCGAGTTCGGTGTCGTAACCGCGGAAGTCGCCCGAATCGAGCGAAATGATGAGCGTGTTCGAATCGCTCACGCGAACTCCGCGTTGCTTCACCGGATCGTAGTAGTCGAGGAAGGGCTTGATCTCCTTCAGGAGGTACTTGAGCGGCCGCACGCGCGCGGCTTCCGTCGTGGCTTTCCGGAAATCGCCGAAGTCGGCGGTCGCATTCGGAGTGAGTTTGAGCGCGTTTTTGAACGGGTCGGGTTTCTCGAGCCCATCGCATTTTTTCGTCGAGAGGCAGTCGCCGATCGCCTTCACGAGGGCCGGCGCCTCGGCGATGCCTTCGGCGCTCACGCCCATCCACGTTCCGCGGACCGCGCGGCGATAATCGTCGTCGATCGTCGCCCGGACGAGGCCGAGAAGGCGTACCCACCGCGCGTTAACCCGCTGCGTGCGGATCGCTTGGTATTCGGAGACGAAGTCGTCCCACCCGCTCGTGTAGGAAACCCACCCGGAGCCCTTCGATTTCTTGTCTCCGTTCGGTTTCGGGGCGTCGTCGCGGTCGACGAGGTTCAGAGGGCCGATGTGCAGGCCGGGCGCCGCGGTGAACATCCGGCTCGCCCGGGTCTGCTCGCGGAGGTAGGCGTCGAATTCGTCGCTGCGGACGTCGAGCGCGCGCGCGAGGCCGAGGCGAAGGTTCTTCGTCGCGAGCGAAAGCTCGCAGTGGTCGAGGTGGTTTCCGAGGCGGTACGTATCGTAGACGGTTTCCTCGAGCGGCCCCATCGGCGCGGCGAAAGCCGAAGCCGAGAGCGCGAGCAGTCCTAGCGTAACTGCTTGAAATCGAAATGAAGTTTGCACGTGGCGGAACCCCCTGCCGGTTTTCGTTGCGGCGCATGGTTTCTCGCAGATCGCGCTTCGTGTCAAATCCGGATCCTTTCCTTAGATTTCTTTTACGATTCCGAGGGTTTATGCGAGAGTCAAACCCGATGAAAACCGCCGAGATCCGCGAACGCTTCCTGAAGTATTTCGAACGCAATGGCCACACGATCGTGGAGAGCTCCTCGCTCGTACCCTCGAACGATCCTTCGCTCCTCTTCACGACCGCCGGGATGGTGCAGTTCAAGGACGTGTTCCTCGGAAAAGACAAACGGCCGTACACCCGCGCGACCACCGCGCAGAAGTGCGTGCGCGCGGGAGGAAAGCACAACGACCTCGAGAACGTCGGCTTCACCGCGCGCCACCACACGTTTTTCGAAATGCTCGGGAACTTCTCCTTCGGCGACTACTTCAAGAAGGACGCGATCCATTTCGCGTGGGAATTCATCACGAAGGAACTCGGATTCCCGAAGGATAAACTCTACGTCACCGTTTTCGAGACGGACGACGAGGCCGCGGACATCTGGCACAAGCAGGAAGGCGTCGCGAAGGACCGGATCTATCGCCTCGGCGAGAAGGACAACTTCTGGTCGATGGGCGACACCGGTCCTTGCGGTCCTTGTACGGAGATCTATTACGACCGAGGACCGAAGTACGGTCGCGACGGATTCATCGAGTCGCAGAAGGCGGATGAAGACCGGTACATGGAGTTCTGGAACCTCGTCTTCATGCAATACGACCGCGACGCGAAGGGCGTGATGAATCCGCTGCCGAAGCCGTCGGTCGACACCGGCGCCGGCCTCGAGCGGATCGCGGCGATCGCGCAGAACGCGGATACGAACTACGACACCGACGCGTTTCAACACATCATCGGCGAGACGTCGAAACTCGCGGGGGTCGAGTACGTCCGTTCGAGCGATCTCGCTCCGTCGTTCCGCGTGATCGCCGACCATTCGCGCGCGACGGCATTCCTCGTCTCCGACGGCGTACTGCCCTCGAACGAGGGTCGCGGTTACGTCCTTCGCCGGATCATGCGCCGGGCGATCCGCCACGGAAAGAAACTCGGCCTCGATAAGCCGTTCCTGCACAAGACTTGCGGATTCGTGGTCGATCAGATGAAAGAAGCCTATCCGAACCTCCAAACCCAGCGCGCGTTCATCGAGCGCGCGGTGCTCGCCGAGGAAGAACAGTTTTTCAAGACGCTCGACAAGGGTCTCGCCCTCCTCGACGACGAGATCGGAAAGATATCGACGAAGACCCTGCCCGGGGAAGTCGCGTTCAAGCTCTACGACACCTTCGGTTTTCCGCTCGATCTCACGCGGGTGATCGCGACCGAGCGCGGGATCGCCGTCGACGAAAAAGGATTCGAAACCGCGATGGCGAAGCAGCGTGCGGATTCGCGGAAATCCTGGAAAGGTTCCGGCGCGGAAGCGCTTGACGCCGTCTACCTCCAGCTCGCGACCGATTTGAAGGCGAAGAAGAAGATGCCGGAATTCGTCGGCTACGATTCGCTCACCGCCGAGGGCGAAGTGCTCGCGATCCTGAAGCAGGGCGATCAGAAGATCGAACTCGTGAACGAAGTCGCGGCCTCGTCGCTCGCGCTCACCGCGGACAGCGCCGACTCGGCGATCGTCGAAGTGGTCTTCTCGAAGACGCCCTTCTACGGCGAAAGCGGCGGTCAGGTCGGCGACAAGGGCCGCGTCGTCGGGATCGGTTCCGATCTCGAAGCCGAAGTCATCGACGTGCAGAAGCCGGTGCCGGACCTCATCGTCGCGCACCTGCGGATCCGCAAGGGCGCGCTCAAGGTCGGCGCGAAGGTCCGCCAGGACACCGACCGCGAACTCCGCGCGCTCACGACGGCGAATCACACCGCGACCCACCTCCTGCACTGGGCGCTCCGCAAACACCTCGGCGACCACGTGAAGCAAGCCGGATCCATCGTCACGCCGGACCTCCTTCGGTTCGATTTCTCGCACTTCGAGGCGTTGAAGCCCTCCGACCTGCGTACGATCGAGGACCTGATCAACGAAAAGATCTGGAAGAACGACGGCGTCACGAAGCGCCTCATGGCGAAGGAAGCCGCGATCCAAGCGGGCGCGATCGCGATGTTCGGCGAAAAGTACGGCGACACCGTTCGCGTCGTCTCGGTCGGGGATTTCTCGACCGAACTCTGCGGCGGCTGCCACGTCGACCAGTCGGGCGATATCCACCTCTTCAAGATCGTGAGCGAGACCTCGATCGCGGCGGGCGTCCGTCGGCTGATCGCCTATACCTCGAAGGGCGCTTACGAATTCCTCCGCGCGCGGAACGACATGCTCGCGGGCGTGAAGGATGCGATCAAGGCCCAGACGATCGAAGAGATCCCCGTGAAACTCGACCGGATGTCCGACGGGGAAAAAGCGCTCCGGAAGCAACTCGAACAAGTGCTCGCGAAGGCCGCGGCCGGCGAGGCCGACGCGCTTTTCTCGGGCGCGCAGTCGCTCGCGGGCGGCAAACTCATCGCGGGCATGGTCGAGCTCGATTCGCAGGGGGCGAAGAAACTTCGCGACCTCGCGGAATCGCTCAAGAACCGCGCCGCGGACGGCGTGATCGTCCTCGGCATGAAGGACGGCGAGAAGGCGAACCTCATCGTCGCGATCGGCAAGGACGCGCAGAAGAAGTGGAACGCGAACGAAGTGCTCAAGCAACTCGCGCCGCTCATCGAGGGACGGGGGGGCGGAAAGCCCGACCTCGCCCAGGCCGGCGGAACGAAGACGGCGGGTTTGGCGGAAGCGCTAAAGTCGGCGGCCGCGCTCCTCGCGAAATAAGGGCCGGAAAGAGACGTTTTCGGTTCGTCGGCGTCGTTTAAGGTTTCGGTTCGGTAGCGGTTTCTGCGTTTTCGTGGTGTGATCCGGGCGTGAAAAACCCTCGCCCTTTCTCCGTCGTCGCCGCTTCGATCGTTTTCGTTTTCGGGGTCGTTTCCGGATGTTCGCGCCCGGATCCCGACGAAGGAAAGGCGGTCTTCCACCGCATCCTCGGCGACGACATCAAATCGTTCGATCCGGCGGCGGCCTACGACGAAGTGAGCCTCGAAATCCTGCCGAACATCATGGAGCCGCTCTACCAGTACGACATCACCTCGCAGGTTTACCGGGTGATCCCGCTCCTCGCCGCCGACCTTCCGACGTTCTCGAAGGACAAGAAGACGCTTCGGATCCCGCTTCGCGCGGGAGTGCGGTTCGGCGACGATCCGGCGTTTCCGGGCGGCAAGGGCCGCGCGCTCAAGGCTTCCGACTTCGTCTTCGCCGTGAAGCGGCTCGCGGATCCGCGGGTCGATTCGCAGGGCGCATGGATCTTCGAAGGAAAGATCGCGGGCTTCGACACGTTCGAGAAGAAGCTCCGCACGGCGCCGAAGGAAAAGATCTCCGAGGTCTTCGCGAAGGAGGAAATCCCGGGCTTTCGCGCCGTCGACGACTCGACGCTCGAACTGAAGCTCGTGAAGCCCTATCCCCAGATCCTCCACGTCCTTACGATGAGCTTCGTCGCGCCGGTGGCGCCCGAAGCGGTCGCGAAGTACGGGGATGAAAAGGGACGCGTCGACAATAACCCGATCGGGACCGGTCCGTTCCGTTTCGTGAACTACGACCGCGGTCACGAAGTCGTGATCGACCGTAGCCCGTCCTTCCGGGGCGATCCCCTTCCGAAGGGTGCGGGACTCGACGCCGGAAAGCCGATGCCGTTCCTCGACCGCGTTCGTTTCACGATCATCAAGGAGACCCAGCCGGCTTGGCTGAAATTCCTGAACGGCGAGGCGGAATTCTCGAAGATTCCGAAGGACAGCTTCGCCCAGGCGATGACGCCCGCGATGAAGCTCACCCCCGAGATGGAGAAGCGGAACATCTCGCTTACGATGATTTCGGGGGCTTGCTACTACTACATCAACTTCAACATGTCGGATAAACTCCTCGCGAACAAATACCTGCGTCAGGCGATGGGTTCCGCGATCGACCGGAAGAAATGGATCGAACTCTTCACGAACAATCGCGGCGAAAAGATGGTCACCGTCATCCCGCCGGGCATCGCGGACCGGGTGGAGAACGCGACGCTGAAGTACGATTACGATCTTCCGCGCGCGAAGGAACTCCTGAAAAAGGCCGGTTATCCGGAAGGGAAGGGGCTACCCCCGATCGTGTTCGACATGCGCGGCGCGGACAGCGTGAGCCGCCAGATGGGCGAGTTCTTCACCGACCAGTTCGCCCAGATCGGCGTGAAGCTGAACGTCGTCTATAATACGTTTCCCGCGTTCCTCGAGAAGCAGAACAAGGGCCAGCTCCAACTCTCGTACGGCGGATGGATCCTCGATTATCCGGACGTCGAGAACGGCTACCAGCAGCTCTGGGCGAATCACCAGGCGCCGATCGTTAACCCGTCGCTCTACGACAATCCGAAATACAACGCGCTTTACGGGAAGATGGCGTCGATGGAGCCGGGTCCGGCCCGCGCGAAGATCGTGAAGGAAATGGACGACCTCATCCAGGAAGAAGTTCCGTGGGCGTTCGGGTTTTACCGGAACGACTACGTCCTCGTGCAACCGTGGGTTCGGAACTTCCGAGCCTCGTTCTTCACGCGCGACGGGTATAAGTATTACGGCGTCGATAACGAGCTGAAGAAGAAGTACGCGAAGTGACGTTCGCGTAAGCGTCGCCCGTCGCTAAAAACAGAAAGGCCGATCCGCATCCTGCAGACCGGCCAGTTCTTGTTGAGACACTCGACGTCGAGAAGGTTTCAGGGGGACCTTCCTTCGTCGTCTCTCCGTCGCCAGGCTAATAACGAGCGGAGAGGGATTCAGGCGTTCCCGGCTTCCAGAAGCTTCGGTTTGCGGATGAATCGAGTCTGTCCCGGCGTATTCGGTTCAAACTGCGCTTTGGGTAGTTTGGGTTCCCATTTCATCCAACGTTCCACTTTGGAGAACCAGATAAGATCAATATACCGCATCGCGTTAAAACTGCAAGGTCAATTTTTAATTTTTCTTATTAATTTAAAAAACCAAATAGATTCAAAGAGTTATACCTGATAAAAAGAGTCGTTTTTGGAGGTCGAACCTTCGGTTCAAGCGCGCGAATTCGTCACCCCGGCCGGGGCAATCCGATCCCACGCGACAATTTGGGAGGTAAAAAACGCGGCGCAATATTAGCTGCGCTGCGTGAAGTGATTGAAAATGAGTCCGTTTAAATTTCGTCAAAATTTTGAAGCGTTGGTCCATTCGTTGCTCAGTCGTTTGTGCAAACGTTCACCCAACGTCCCAATGTCCCACCGGGAATCCGAGGCTATTCGGCGTCCCGTAACTTTGAGAGGTAAATCCGAAATGAAGAAGCTCGCGTCCGGGATTCTCGCCTTCACGATGGCGGCGATCCTTCCGATGGTCCAAGTCCAAGCCCAAGAAACGTCCCTCGACTCCGCGATCGATAATCTCCAGTATCGCCTGACCGTCGAATGGGATCAGAAAGACATGTCCGCTCAGAAGAAGATCATGAGCGACTTCACCGCCGAACTCGACCAGCTCAAGAAGGAAGGCGTGACGGACCAAGAAATCTTCAATTCCCTCAGCGCGAAGGCGTTCGACGCCCAAACCTCGAAGGACATCCAAAACCTCGCGAACTACGCGAAGGCCAACAAACTCAACGACAAACAAGTTCGCAAGCTCGTCGTCGATTACGCCAACAAGTCGCAGAAGCTCGGCACCTCGTGGTCTTCCGAAGCGACCGTCGGCCTCGTGATCGGCATCGTGCTCGTGGTCGTCCTCGTGGCCGCCCTCACGGGTAACCTCCACGTCTCGACGACGACGTCGTACTACGATTGTTACGACCAGTGTTACTACGACGACTGGGGCTACTACTACTGCGACACGTACTGCTACTAATCGTAATTAGTTACTAGTCTCGAGTCTTTGTCTCTAGGTGACCCCCGAGTTTCGAAAGGAACTCGGGGGTTTCTCTTTTCGCGGTTCGGACTTCGATCAGAGACCGCGGTCTTGAAGGTACTGGTGGATCAGCATCCGGTCGCGGAGCGGAGACTCGCACGCCGTCTCGCAGGATCGAAGGAGAGCCGTCACGAGCCCCGTGCGGATGTCGGAGTCCTTCGTGGTGAGGAACTTCCGCGCGCCGAATATGAGGTTCGTCGCCGGTTTCTCGCCGAGCACGTCGCGGAGGCCCCAAAGGAGGCCGAGAACGTAATCGGACTGGGCCTTTCCGAGCGTTTCGAGTTCCATCTGGAAGAACTGGCGCTTATTCCCGTTCTTGCCGACCGCCGTCGAATAGGCGCGGATCTTCTTCGCGAGTTTCGGGCTGTCCGCGACGCTCGCGGCGAAGAAGTCGGCCATGCCCTCGTTCACCGGCGTCGAGAGGTCGGGGTGCATATAGTCCGAAAGCGCGATGTGGGAGAACTCGTGGTAGATGATCTCGGGCACCATCGCGGTCTCGAGGTAGAACTTCTGCGGGATGATCACGCGGTTCACGACCTTCAGGACTTGGAACGCGCCTTCCATGAGGAGCATCGTGCCGCCCTGGCGGACGATGCTGTCGATGTATCCGGCGGAGTCGAGGCGCGACTGGAACGCGGCGTAGAGCGTGTTCCGGAAGGCGAGGTCGATCTGCATTGGATAGAGTTCGGCGCGTGCCTCGCGGATCTGGGCGTTCGCCGGGTCTTCCGGGAGCTGGGCGAGGATCTCGCCGATCGGGATCTTCTTTTCCGGGCGGAACCAGATCTCGCGCTGCCACGGACCGACGCCCGGACGGGGCTTGAGCGGTTTACCGGCTTCGATCGAGAGGGCGTTGTTGTACTGGGGCTGGTAATTGTCGTTCGCGAAGCGTTCGAATTGGCTGTATTTGTTCGTCAGGTCGAGGCGGATGACGATCTTCTCGAGCTTCTTCACGTCCTCCGACGCGAGCCGGTCGGTGAAAAACCGGTGCGCGGCTTCGGCGTGATAGAGAACGTTCGCGGCCATGAGACGGATCCGGTCGGCGTCGCGGTCCGCCCAGAGCGGATCGTCCTTGTGGATCGTCTTCGTCTCCTCCGCGATCTGCGCGATGCGGTCGAGGGTCAGCGTTTCCTCTTCCTTCTTCCAAACCACGCGGAAGTGGTCGGTCTCGAAGGCGTCGCGCGCGATCAATCCTTCGAGCGGACGGGAGGCGATTTCGTAGCCCCCGTTCTTCTTCCGGACGACGACGTCGTAATTCTCCGAAACGGCGGCGTATCCGAGGCCCGCGAGCGTCAGCGCGCCGAGAGCGGCGAGGAGCGCGTTTTTCAGGATTTTATTCGAGTAGAGATTTTTCATCGGCGCCTCAGAAAATCGAAATCCCGTGATCGTCGGCTTCGCCCGGGCCGGCGGTTTTTTTCGAGATGAGCGTCTCGGCGAGCGTGATCGCGAGCGACGCCCAGAACGTGTACGGCGTCGGGATCAGGACGAGGGCCGTCGATCCGTACTTCTTCAGGATGGTGACGAACTTCGTCCACCCGGAAACCTTCGGATTCCACACGTCGTCGACGCCCATCGCGGCGTCGAGCTCGGACGCGTGAATGAAGCCGGTTTCGACGGAGGCGACGATGACGTCGTCGAAAGTCGGGTTTTTACCGGCGAAGATGCCCGAGAGCTTCAGCTCCTCGATCTCCTTGTGGAGCATCTTCGCGGCCATGCGGTATTGCTCCTGCGGGCTGAGGTCATAGACCTCGTCTTCGCGGCCGTCCTTGTACTTGATGACGACGGACGCTTCCGCGGTGAGCAGGTCCATGCGCTCGGTGAATTTCTTGAACTCGTCCGAGAGCAGGTTGATCTGGAGGCTGTTGTACTTCGCGTAGAGCGCGAGCCGGTTCGAGAGGCCTCCCGTTTTCTTTTTCTTTTTCGACATCACCTTCGTCGGTTTGTCGGTCGGATCGGCGCGCGGGGAGGAGTCCTTCGAATCGGCGGCCTGGGAGAGGACCGGCCCGAGGGAGAACGAGGTTTCGCCGTCGTAGTCGGCGGATTCGAGCGCGCGGAGCCACTCGATTTGGACGGCGAGGTATCGGGCGCCGCCTTGGTCGTTCCGGTCCTTCGCGAGCGAGTCGATCTTCGCGCGAAGGTCTTTCCGTTTCATCTTCCGACCCTTCGCGGCTTTCACCGCGCCGACGAGTTGGAGGTATTGGTCCGTGGGACAGTCGAGAACCGCGATGCGGCCTTCGGCGTCTTTCTTCGTCCACGCGCCTTCGTCGTATCCGACTTTCGCCCAGGCGGGGTGGGCGGCGAGGAGCGGGAGGAGGGTGAGGTCGTCGATCGCGTTCTTCTCACGGAGGAGGAGAAGCGCGAAGCGGACCGCGTCGGTGTCGGAGGGAAGGGCGCGATCCTTGAGCGCGTTTTCGAGGCGGGAGAGTATCAGCGGTTCGCACGCCTCGGGCGCGCGGCCTTCGTCGCCCGGTTCCATCGATTTCGCGACGGCGGCGAAAGCGTCGAGTAGCTCGGACTGGATCCGGGCATCGTTCGGCGGGAAAACGCGATCGGCGCTCGGAGCGCCCTCGTCTTCGGGAGTGCCGTGAAGGTCTTCCGATTTCAGCAGGATCGATTCCGCTTCCTTCGTGTTTCGAACGAGTTCCGCGAAGGTCGCCGGCGCTTTTTCCTGAGCGAAAGCGAACGGCCCCGCGAGCGGATTCAGGACGAGCGCGGCGACGAGGCCGGACACGAGCCCTCGGTCGAATAGGTGGTGGAGCGCACGAAGCATTGAAAAGAGACCCCCGGTAAAGGACGCGGACGGCGCGGATTTACCAAGTGAATAGCGATGCGTCAAACGCAGCGCTTCATTTCGCAGACTGTTTGTATCTATCGGATATAGAAACGATTTTTAGATCGATTTCCTAATGCGACGAATCAAAAATCCATCGTTCGGGGGGTGACCGGCGCATCGATCTCATCGAGCCGATCGAGGATCCGGACCGGGGTGCGCTTCGCGGGCTTTTCCTCCGTAACCCACCGACCGGCGATCGCTTGGTCGAGGAGCGCGTTCAGTCGGAGGATCTGGCGCGCATCCTTCACGAGGAGGGCGCCGAATTTCGGCGAAGCGTACTCGCGCTTTTTATACGAACGCCAAACGAAGTAGCCCTGGTGCTTCAGCCATTCGATCTTCGGGTGATTCGGATCGAATCCGCGCGGGGGGCGTTTCGACTTCCGCTCCTCGCAGAATCCGTCCGGGAAGCGCGCCGAGAAATCCTTCGATTTGAACAGGCGTTCGAACGGCTTCGCATCCGTCGCGATCGCCTGGCGAATCGACTTCAGCTGGCGGGACGACGGCATATAGAGGCCGCCCGCGAGCAGAACTTCGTCGCCTTCCTCGTCCGCCGGATAAACGAGGAGGAAGATCGACGGGTTATGGTCGAAGCGCGAACCCGAAGGGCGGCGTGCGGAATAGGAAAGGTAATCGCGGAACGGGCTGCCGTACTGGGCGGCGGAAGAAGCCGTGCGCTTCAACCGGCCGAGGCCCTTCTGGGGGAAATGATAACCGTTCGCCGACTGCGCGAGTTCCTTTTTTAAGTGGCGCGCGATCGCTTGGAGCGGCTCGACGACTTCGGCGAGATATTCGGGCCGGTTCTTCTCGAGCCAATCGTTCTTTTTCGCTCGGCCCGCGCGTTCGATGAACGGGAGCGTGCGGGGAGTGAAGCCCGGGGCGACTTTCGTCGGGGTGGGGGGGGAGGTTTTCTTCGATGCGGATTTCACGATGCGTGCCTTCTTCATGGGCGCCTCGTTTACCGTTTCCGAGCGACGATGTCGAGGACCGTCGGACCGACGTAAAACGCGTTTTTCATTCGGGATGCTTTCGTCCACGCGGCTTGGAGCTCGCGCTCCTCCGCGGCCGAAAGGTAACCGTCGCGCGCGAGGATCGGGAGGTAATTCTTGAAGAAAGAGTCGGGCCATAGCCAGACCTTCTGGTGCGGGCGGCCCACGCGCATCTGGGGCGTGAGGCTCACGATTTCGAAACCGTTCTTCTCGAGGAGGAGGGGAAGGCGTGCGGCGACGTTCGCGTCGCCACCGTGGGCGGCCCAGCTCGCGATGATCTGCTCGACCATCTTCCGAAAAAGCGGCGGGCTCGGGTGGAGCGCCATCGTTCGGTAGTCGACGTAGTCCTGGAAAAGGAAGAGTCCGCCGGGCTTTAGGTGTCTCGCGACGTTTCGGATCGCGGCTTCCGGATCCTTCAGGAAGATGAAGATCCACCGGGCGTAAGCGGCGTCGAAATCCTTTTCGTCGAGGGTGAAGGTGTCGATCCCGGCTTGGCGCGTTTCGATTTTCGCGAGGCGGGAATCTTCGCCGCGTTTCGTTTCTTCACGTACGCGGGTCTCGAGCGCGAGCAGGTAGGGCTCGGCCCTATCGATCCCGACCACCCGCGACTTCGGACCGAGGTAGTTCGCGAGTTCGAACGTCGTAAAACCCGGGCCGCAGCCGCAGTCGATCGCCTTCAGCGATTTCGCGGATTTTTCGGGCAGGCCGGCGCGCCGCCAGAGTCGGATCGCGCGCGAAGCCCAGAGGGAGTGTTGGAGTCCGAGGCGTTCGTATTCCTCGCGGGTGACGCCGAGGACGTAGTCTTTCGAATCGGTCGCGGTGTTAGTCATGATGAGGCTCCGAAAGGTTTTCGAGCAGGTGGGCGACGAAGGTTTCGGTCGCGGCGAAAGGCGCCCCGGGTTTCAGCGCTTCGGCATAAAGCGCATGCACGCGCGGATCGATCGTCGCGAGATGCCGGAACGATTCTTTCGGGCCGCGGTACCATTCGCCGCGCGCGTCGAACGCGAATTCGAGAAGTTCGTGCAGGAGCCAGACGCGGCGAAAGTCGCCTTCGATATCGCCGCGGCGGGCGCGCGCGAGGGTTTTTCGAACCCACGTGAACTGGGCGCGGAGTTCGTCCGCGGAAAGTTTTTTCGGGCCGCGCGCGAGCCGGGCCGCGAGGCGATCCATCAGCCTCGCGCCGAACCCGTCCCGGTCGAGGAGGATTTTCCCGCCGATGAAGCGGAGGTGTTTCGCGTCGGACTCGGGATTGGCGAACGCCGATTCGGGATAAACGAACGCGTCGAGGTAGACGCCATCTCGCGATTCACCGATCCGGAATTCGGCGCCGTCCGAGCGGATTCCCGCGAGGTCGTAATCGCTCTCCGGACCGAAGTCTCCGCGCGCGCGCGAACCGTAGAGGATTACCGTGTGGCAACCGTGACGGCCGACGAGTTCGTCGGTGAAGCGGCGGAGGTGGGAGTCTTCGGTGGAAAGCATAAATCCAGACGCGGTTCGAGATTAGCGGAGCTTCGGGGGAAAAGAAAAACCCCGGCACGCCGATTCGGTGGCCGGGGTTTAAATCGCGCCTCGCCCGTCGCGCGAAGCGACGTGAAAAGGCGACTATTTTCGAGGTCTATTTCTTCGACGTGGCTTGGGCCGCCTTCGAAGCCGCGGCCATGGCTTTCGCCTTCGCCGCCGCTTGGTCGGTCGACGTCGCAGAGCCCGCCGCCGTCGCGCCGGCGCCGGACTTCATGCTCGTCGGAGCGGCCGAGGCGGCATTCGCCGCCGGAGCCGTGGACGCCGCCGGCTTCACGCCGACGCCGTTCTTCTCGAGCACGAGCTTGCGGATTTCCGCGACCATCTCCGGACGTTCCTTGAGGAAGTTCCGGGCGGAGTCGCGGCCTTGGCCGATGCGCTCGTCCTTGTAGGAGTACCACGTGCCGGACTTTTCGATGACGTTCGCGTTCGCGGCCAGGTCGAGGAGGTCGCCCTCCTTCGAGATGCCTTCGCCGTACATGATGTCGAATTCGACTTCCTTGAACGGAGGCGCGAGCTTGTTCTTCACGACCTTCACGCGCGTGCGGTTCCCGATGACGTTCTCGCCGTCCTTGATCGCGCCGATGCGGCGGATGTCGAGACGGACGGAGGAGTAGAACTTCAGCGCGTTACCGCCGGTGGTGGTTTCCGGGTTCCCGAACATCACGCCGATCTTCATCCGGATTTGGTTGATGAAGATGACGAGCGTCTTCGAGCGGTTGATCGTCGCCGTGAGCTTCCGCAGCGCTTGCGACATCAAGCGGGCTTGCAAGCCCATGTGCGCGTCGCCCATTTCGCCTTCGATTTCCGCCCGCGGCACAAGGGCCGCGACGGAGTCGATGATGAGGAGATCGACCGAGCCCGAGCGGACGAGCATGTCGGCGATTTCAAGCGCCTGCTCGCCGGTGTCCGGTTGCGAGATGAGGAGGTCGTCGGTCTTCACGCCGAGCTTGCGCGCGTAGTTCACGTCGAGCGCGTGTTCGGCGTCCACGAACGCGGCGGTTCCGCCTTGCTTCTGGCACTCCGCGATCGCGTGGAGGGTCAGCGTGGTTTTACCGGAAGATTCCGGTCCGTAAATTTCCATGATGCGTCCGCGAGGATATCCGCCGATCCCGAGCGCGATATCGAGGCCGAGGGATCCCGTCGGGACCACCGGCACGTCGTGCACGAGGTTTTCGCCTTCTCCGAGACGCATGATCGAGCCTTTACCGAATTGTTTTTCGATGGCTTGGACCGCGAGTTCGAGGGCTTTGTTTTTTTGGACGGAGTCGGTGTTGCGGACGACGGCGTTATCAGTATTCGACATGGTTTGGATTGACCTTTCAGTTCCCTCTCCTGCATTTCGTTTCGGGTATTGAGACGCCCTCGACTTCTGCTTCTCAAATGCTCGGGACCGCTTCGTTATCTGTCCCGGACTCGCTTTTCTGACTTCAGGAAAGGATTCGTTATGAAGCGAGTATGGGGGCACGAGAGCGAGAGGCGTACCGAAAATCGCGGTCGGAACGGTTCGGAATTCATTTTGCGTAAGTCTTGCGCAAGTTCAGAAAAAGCGGATTTATTTCAATGAACTAATGCAGCGCATTTTCGACGCGTCGAGTGAGAAATCGACCGAAGAGCGGGGCGGAATCTAACGCTCTGTTTAAAGCGTTCCGCGTTTTCCGGTTTCCGAGTGCGACTTCGGGATCGCGACGAGTTCGCCGAGGATCGCTTGGTACAAGGCTTCGATCGCGAACGATCGGCGGATGAGTCGAGCGCGCGCGGGCGCACCGCGGACCAACGCGAGCTCGAGCTTTCGGAATTTCGCGGTTTTCTTCCCGCGCCGAACCACGCAGACGTAAACGAGTCCCACGTTTTTTCCGCTCGGGCCGAGGTAGCCCGTGATCGAGGCCGCGAGCGTCGCTTCGGGCGTACGCTTCAGCGCTCCGCGCGCCATCGCTTCCGCGACCGAGCGGCTGACCGCCGAGTCGCGCGCGATCACCTTCGCATCGACGCCGATCCACCCCGTCTTCGAGGCTTCGCGGTAGGTGACGAACGATCCGCAGAACACCTCCGAAATTCCGGAGATCTCCGTGAGCACTCCCGCGGCGAGTCCGCCGGTGCAGCTCTCGGCCAGGACGAGTTTTTCTTCTCGCTTGAGGAGCGCTTCCGCGATCGCTTTCGCGCGTCGTTCGAGTCGGGCGGGGGCGGGAGGAGTCACCATATAAGAGAGCGTGCCTATTCCATCTCCGCGATCGCCAACACCTTGACGATATTTCGAATCCTTTTCGACCGGGAGATAGCATTTTTTATATCTCGGCTCGGAACGCCATTGGTACCCTGATGAAGGAAAAATTTTAATCCGGTCCGCTTACCGGATCTAAAAGTCCGCTAACTCGCAGTTATCGATCCATGAAGGAGAGAGAGATGAAAAGAATCGTCGGTGCGGTAGCGCTCGTCGGACTCAGCCTCGGGCTGGCCGCTTGTGCGACCTCGAATAATGATTACGCGTCCAAAACCGAGTCCTACGACTCGAATCGGAAGGTTGCCCAACAAGCGACGATCGAATACACGACCGATCGCCGGAACTTCGAACCGGTCTGCGGCCAAGCGCCGAACACCGCCGTCGTCTTCGGCGGCACCCAGCAGGTGCTGACCTCGCGCCAGGAAGCGGTCACTCGCTACTCGGTCTCCACTCCGGTTTATAGCTGCGAATCCAACGAAGGAAACGGCAGCGGCGGCGACTGGGGCGGATTCTACGATCGTCCGGGCGACAAGGCCCAGCAGCTGAACAACGCGATCAAGGGCGTCGGCAAGGCCATCGCCCCGCACCTCGTCCCGTACTTCCAGCAAGGCAAACCGCGCAGCTGGTACTCCTTCTCGAACGTCATCACGAACGCCGCCCGCGAAATCCAAGCGAAGACGGGCATCAACGCTTCGTGGGCGAACGGCGTGCTCTATCAGTATAAGGCCGACAACATCCGTAACCTCGGATACCTCGGCGGTACGAACTGCACGATCGTCCGTTACGACACCCAAACCTACGAAGATCGCCAGTTCATCCAAGACCTGAGCGTCGTCGTCGAAATCCGCGGCTCCGGCGCGAAGCTGCTCCCGGGCGAGTGCGACAAGTACTCCGTCTCGTGGAACGGCCGCGAAGTCTCCGGCGGCGTGAGTTCCGACTACAACCGCTACAACGTCGCGGTGAACTACGACGCCCTGACCGCGAGCTACTCGCAAGGTCGCAAAGCGGTCGTGACGTTCACCGGCCAACGCGCCGTCGTGAACCCGGGGTACCTCATCGAGATCCAAGGCTCCACCGCGGTCGCGACCAGCGGCGGCGTCCAGATCAACGTGCGGAACTCCGCCCTCAATCAAATGATGGCGGTCCCGGAATTCGCGAACGCGTGTAAGCTTCACGCGAACGTCTCGATCTCCGGCCGTACCGGCTCCGCGTGGAGCGGCAAGAAGACCGCCGTCCTCAAGACGGCGAGCTTTCCGCTCGACGGCACCCAAGGCTCCACGTCGTACACCGCTTCGGGCGTGACGATGCAGGAGAAGCAACACCCGGTCGTGAAGATTTCGACCGCGTTCGCTCCGGGCTGCCCGTTCTACAACACTTCGGTCGTCGATAACGGCACGATCGAAGAGTAATCCGCGCTTTCAGAAAACCGAACGGCGTCCGGGATCTTCCCGGGCGCCGTTTTAAATTGAAGCTTATGGACACCCACGGCGAAGTAAAAATCGGGAAGCGCAAACGCGGGTCGGTGATCGTTCTCGTAATCAGCGGGATCGCAGCGGCCGCGTTTTACCGCTCGCTCGTGAACTCCTCGGGGACCCTGAAGATGGAAGGAGCTCCGGCCCTGGCCTTCATCGCGCTTCTTCTCGACTTCGTCTTCCTAGTTCCGCTCCTTCTCTTCAAGGTTCTCGACTTCCGTCCGGCGCTGATCATTTCCGCGGAAGGAATCCGGTGCCGAGGCGTGAGTACGCTTCCGAACGAAACGGTGCCTTGGAGTTATTTCTCGGGCTTCCGAATCCGGGTTTACCGCCAATTCGCCTACCTCGAGCTCGGGCTCGAAGAAGAGTCCGCGTTTCTAGTCCGCTATCCGAAGTGCGAACGACCGTTCGCCCGCTCGAAGGCTATGTTCGGCGTTTCCATTCCCATTCTTGCTCAGACCTTGGCGATCGAGCCGGCGGAGCTCGAAGCACTCTTCGAGGCCCGACTTCCGCGGTTGCCTAACGTTTAGAAATCGATCCGCGAATATTTCTGCATCGATCCGTAAGGATCCTTCGCGAGGTCGGCGGCGAATTCGGCGAACGACTTCGCCTTCGCTTCCTTCCCGATGCCCCAGAGTGCGCCGACGTATCCCGTGTAGATCTTCCGGAGGCGTTCCTGGAACGCGGCGGAGTTCGCGAACGGCTTCGGATCGTGGAACGGCCAGCGCGAGTCCCCGACCGCGGCGTCGTGTTTCACGAATTCGTAGCCGGTGTTCAAGAGAAACGCGGCGAAGAACGCCTGCTTCTCGGTTTTCCCGAGGCGGCGAATTTCCGACGAGAGGTACGCCGGCAGGTAGAAGTGGTGCAGGTACGGGTGAAGGTCGCGATCGATGCGCTTCGCGGATTTCCCGTCGATCGCCGGGTAAGCGGTGAACGGGAAGTCCTTCTTCTCGATGTTCGTCTGGTAGAGCTGGATGAATTCCTGGGCCGTCTTCAGGTTCTTCATCGGAACGCTCTCGGCGGTGAGGCCCTGCGCTTCGAATTTCCGGCCGAGGTACATGATGTGCCAGATGCCGAATGAGACGTCCTGCACGGCTTCGGCGAGGAACTTCAACGTCGTCTGGCGATCATTGCCGGACTTCGCGTAAACGGAATCCCAGAAGTTATGTTCGCGGCCGAAGCGCGCGGAATCCTGCATGTCGGCCTGCGCGGCTTGGAAAAGTCCGGAGGTCTTCGGGTCGTTGAAAATTTTCTCGAGGTCGGTTTGGAAAAGGACCTGCTTCAAGAGTAATCCGGATTTTTCGACCGGATCGTCCTCGCTCTTTTCGTCTTCGCCGATCGGGACTTGGACGATGTTCATCACCTTCATGAGTTTCGAGATCCCGCCCAAGCACGATCGGATGCCTTGGAGGTGGAGGAGCGAGAAGTTGCCGTAGTTGTAGCAGCGGTATTTCAATGAAACTTCGAGGCAGAGGTTCGTCATTTCCGTCGACGAGGTGCAAACCTCGCGCGGATTCGGGATCTTGAACCAGGAGTCGTCCTTCGCCTCTTCGGGATCCGCGCTTTCGAAAGCGGCCGGAAAGCGATCGGCGATCGGGTGCGAGTCGCGGGGAAGCGCGCCGGCGATTCCGAGAGCGAAGAGCGCGATCGTCGCCGCGAGGGCGGAATTCGAATTTCGTTTCATACCGGATACTTAGCGACTTCCGTGCCCGCCTTGGCGCAGTAAAGTCCATGAAACAAAAAGGGAAATTGCCTCGCTTCCGAGGTTGATTCGTCTAGTTTTTAGACAGGTGCCCAAGGTCTTGGAGGGTAGAAAGTTCGTTTCAGAGTCAGGGTCGTTCGTCTTTCATTCCGAGTCCTATGACTCTTTTTCTGGGTACGGAGTGATCGGAAAGAAGCTCCCGGATCGCGTCGAACACGGACGTGAACCGCTGATCGAACCTTTCTTCGAGCTGATCGGTTCGTCGACTGAGATCTTCGTGACCGATTGCCATTTCCTCGAAGCGGACGAAAGCCCGCATGATCAGGACGTTCACCCGCACCGCTTCCTCGCTCCGCAAAACGCTCGAAAGCATCGCCACGCCTTCCTGGGTGAACGCCAGCGGAAGCGTTCGGCGTCCACCTCGACCCTTCACCTTTGACATTCCAATCTGGAATTTCAATCGAGTATGACTTTCCGACCTCGAATCAGGTAGATCTTTGACTCAATCGATTCCAGGTCGATGACTCTTCTCTGCATGACGAAGGCATAGCATTGGGCATGCCGGTCCAATGGCGGGCGAAGGGCGATCTGCTAAGAGATGAAGTGGCGAGCGATTTCGAGGACGACGAGCCCCTGGATTCCCGCCGCGAGATCGTCCGCCATCACGCCGAACCCCCCTCGCCAGGCCCCCGCGTTCTTCGACCATTTATCGATCGCGCCGACTGGCGGGAACTTCACGATGTCGAAAAGGCGGAAGAGGGCGAACGCCGCGATCCAATATCCCCAGTGCGAATCGCGCGCGAGGAAAAGCGAAGTGAGTCCGACGCCGACCGCTTCGTCGATGACGATGTTCTGATTGTCGGCGACGCCGAAGAGGTCCTGGAATTTTTTCCCGGCCCACGTTCCGGCGGCGAGGAGCACCGCCCAGAAGGCGAGTTTCACCGCCGTCGATTCGGGCGCAAGCCACCAGCAAACCGGCATCGCCGCGAGCGTTCCCCACGTACCGGGCATCTTCGGGAGCAGTCCCGACCCGAAGAAAGTGCCGGTGACGAGCGCGGCCCACGGCGCGGGTCCGCGGATCTTCTTCCAGTCGAGCGGGCGTCGATCGCTCACGCGGTCTCTCCCGGTCCGCCGATGCGGTCCCATCGATTTCGGAGTTCGGGCGGCGCCTCGGCGGGTTTTCCTTTTCCGTCGACGAGCACGGATCGCACCTTCGCGGTGCAGGCGTCGAGTCCGCCTTTCAAGATGCGTTGCTCGAAATGCGTCGAGCTTCGTCCGTGCGAAACCATTTTCGTTTCGACGACGAGCTTGTCCCCCATCGTGACCGGACGGAGATAGCGGATCTCGAGGCTCGCGATGACCGGGAACCGATCCCACCCGCGGAAATCGTCGAGCGTGATGCCCTCTTCGGCGAGGAGCTTCCACCGTCCGAATTCGAAGTAGTTGAGGTAGTTCGCATGATTCACGTGGCCGAAACTATCGAGCTCGTAACCGCGCACCTCGATCTCGGTTCGGTAGGTTTTTACGGGGTCGGTTTGCATGTTTGCAGTGTATCATTCCCTCGCGGTTCAACGCGGGTAGTAAAGAAGTCATTTCGCTTGTAAGGTCTTAAATTCCCTGCGTAACTGAGCCCGAGGCCCCGACTTTCATGACAACCCCTAGCGCGATGGCCCTGCGGAAGTTGAACGACTTCCGGTGGGACGTCTTCGACATCATCATCGGCGGAAAATCTTCGATCGATTCCCGCGAAGGGTTTTCGGTCGGGAACGCCGAGGACGCCGGTCGGTTCCTCCTCAGCTACGGTTTCGACCTCGCGAATCCGATCGAAGCGGCCGAGGCGCTCGGGCACTTCCACGAGGCGCTGAATTTCATCCGGAAGTACTTCCTCGCGCCCGAAAACGCCGACGGGCTCCGCATCGAGGTCCCGCGCAAAATCCTCGAGCTCACCGACGTGCGCGACCTCTTCCTCTACGCCTCGTTCAATTCGCCGGGCCAGCAGCGCGACTCGCAGGGGATGCTGCTCAAGAACTGGTCCTGCTCGATCCTGAAGGTGATGCACACGATCGCGCACATCGACCAGGACCTGCGGGTCGGCTACTTCGCCGAGATCCAAAAACAGATCCTCGACCGCTTCTATCGCCTCATCCAGCGCGACGAAAAAGGCAGCCTCTACTTCGGCACCGGACCCGACGACGAATCGAAGATCGCGCTCGTCGAGTTCCAAACGAAACCGAAAAAGTCGCGCGACTCGACCCTCCTGAAACTCCTGCACAAGCCGGAAAACGTCGCCGAGGACATCTTCGACCGCGTCGGAATCCGCTTCGTCACGACGAAGGCGATCGACGCGCTCCGGATCGTGAAATACCTCAAGGACCAGATGGTCGTGATGCCGCCGAACATCAAACCCTCGCGCTCGCGCAACACGCTCATCGATCTCGAGAGTTTCCGAAGCGAACTCGCCGAATCCCTGCGCCGTCTCGATTCGGGCGAATACACCGAGACCCAATTCGAACTCGCCGTCGAGGAAGCCGCCCGTCCGCCGATCGTCTCGCCGGACAATCCCCACACGAGCGAATTCTACCGCTCGATCCAGTTCACCTGCCGTCAGCTCATCAAACTCCGCAATCCGCTTTACGGGGACCTGAAGGAACTGAAAGCGATCGGGAAGAAGGACGGCGAAGGCGTTTCCGAGGAGCTCGCGAAGCTCATCGAGAAGATCGACTTGAAGAACATCCAGCGCGACGTGCGCTTCTTCTATCCCTACGAGATCCAGGTCGTCGACATCCGAAACCACGAGCAGAACGAGCGCGGCCGGAGCGCGCACAGCGAGTACAAGAAGGCGCAGTTACAAACGGCGATGCGCCGAGTGATGGGAGCCCTCGCGGATGCGTCTCGATAGCGACATGGTTCTCATCGGAACCGGACTCGCTCCGCTCGTGGCCGCCCAGATCCTTCTGCGCCAGGGAAAAACCGTCCTCCTCCTGAATCCGGAATACGATTTCTTCGGCGAAAACTCGGAATTCTCCTTCGATCCGTTTTTTCCGTGGGCGGGTCGGGAAACCGCGATGCGGCTCCGCGATTCGGAGAGCGACGCCGTCCTCCGCGAGATCCAACCCGAATTTCCGGGCTCAATCGAAGTCTGGCCGGGCGCGCCCGCTGGATTCCGAGATCCGCTCGCGCCGTTCCTCCGCGTGAGGAACCGGCTCATCGTCGGCCGGAAAGAAGACGAATCGTGGGCGGGGCGCGAGGAAGTCGCGCTCCACGCGATGGAGAAGGGCGCGCGCGCCCAATCCTTCGAAGGGTGGGACGCGCTGAAGGGATTCCCGGGCGTCGCGACGGCGAAGATCGTCGATCCGGACCGCTACCGCGGGATCGTAATACCGAAACTCGCCGACGTCGACGCCGTCCGTTTTCGGAACGGCGTGCGCGAGTTCGTCCGCGAACGGCTCGGCGAAGATCGCCTCGTCGTCGGCGCCGCTCCGATCGAGTTCACGACGGAAGGCGTCCGGTTCCGGAAGCAGGGAAAGCCGGTGAACGTCCGGGTCGCCGAGGGCGTGCTCACGTTCTGGACGCCGAAGCTGACGACGTGGATCCTCTCGCTCGCCGCGCGCCACGAGGTGAAGCCGAGCCTCCCGAAAGGGATCCGCCTTTGGGAGGAGTGGTCGCTGCTTTCGAAGGACCCCGTCGATCCTTCGTCGATCGGAATGATCGACGACCTCGTCTGTTGGGCGGAAGGCGAAGGGGACCCGATCGAAACGGACGGGAAAAGGCTCGGCGTGCTGAAGCCCGGTCCGCTTCATCCGATTTCCGACCGCTCGGAAACGTTTCGCGCTTGGGAAAACGAAGTCGTTTCGGGGGATTCCTTCGAGAAGATCTCGAACCTTTGCGACGACGTTCTCCGATGGGGGCGATTCACGCTCCGTTCGCTGAAAGTCCGCCAGACCTTCGAGTGGGAAGGTCATTACCCGAGTTTCATCCTTTTCCGCGAGAAATTCGAATCCCGCGTGGTCACCGGATCCGAGGGGTTCGTCGCCGACGTCGTGCGTACGGCGCGGATCGCGGCCACGCGTTTCGTCGAGGACGTGCGGCCGTGATCAGGAACTTCCACTCCACGCGTTTCGACGTCGCGATCGTCGCCGGGCCTCGGTTGCCCGAGTGGCCGACGGTCGGCGTCCGCGAACTCTCCTCCCTCGTCTCGAAATTCGGGCTCGAGGCGGGGTGGGTCGGCGGCGAAGGGCTTTTCGCGAAGGGCGTGCTTCCCGCGGACGGATCGGGAGGGCTCGCGCTCGTCGAGGACGCCCAGGGACGCGCCCATCGGATCCAAGCCAGAGCCGTCGTACGCTTCGTGCTTCCCGACGAAACGCCGAGTCCGTTCGAGGGATCGAGTCATCCCTCGTTGTTGCTCGGATCGACCGCGACCAAACTCGTCGACGATCGCGCGTTCGTTTGGAACGAGCCGGTCTCGATCCTCGGCTCGGGAAACCGCGCGCTCCGATTCGCGCGAGGGCTCCTCGAGCGGGGATGTCCGGAGGTTTCGGTCATCGAACCGTTCGCGGCTTGGGATGGAAAACGTTACGCGGGGTGGGAAGTCGAACGGCGGCGCTTCGAGATCCTCGGCGGCCGGATCATCGAGGCGATTCCGGTGAGTTTCCAGAAAGTCGGATCGGCGATCGGGGAGTTCCGCGTGCGCGATCAGCGCGGCGTTCGGGTGATCGAGGCCGCGAAAATCGTGAGCTTCGGTCCTTTTTCGCCCACCGAGGGTTTCAAGGAATATCCGCCGGGAAGCCTCCTCTTCGAGATCGAGCAGACCGCGCCGGCGGCGCGCGCGGGCGATCCGGAAGGTTGGATGCTCGAGGAAGAACGCGCGCGGGTCCTCGCGGCGCGGATCGCGAAGGCGCTCGTGCCCGAACTCGGATCGTCGCGCGACGAGATCGAGGCGATCCTTCGGCGCTCGCGCTCGCGTATGAAGCGGATGGGGCGTTACCTCGAGGAGCCGTTCGAACTCGCGTTCACTGGAAAGTGGACGGCGGGCGCGGTGCTGAAGAACGTGAAGTCGTTTTCGGGGGTGCCGAAGCGCGCGCACTTCGAGAAGCCGATCGCTTCCGTCGAATGTTTCGAAACGATCGGATGCGATCTCTGCGAACGGGCGTGTCCGACCGACGCCATTCGGCTCGATCGGCTCCGTTCGCGGAAAGGCGACGAACCGCCGCGCTCGATCCTCGAGGAAACGGCCTGCATTTCGTGCGGCCTTTGCGTCCAGGCCTGTCCGAGCGCGACCCCGGTGATGGTCCACGAGCCCGAAGGGCGTTCGATGGGGAAAGTCGTCTTTTCCTGGCGAGAGGCCGACGAGCCGCCCGAAGCCGGGTCTTTCCTCACGCTTCTGAACCGGAAGGGCGACGCGCTCGGTACCGGGCGGGTGCTCGGTCATCGTCCGCCCGATCGGCCGAGCGAAACGCCGGCGGGACTCGTGCTTTTTTCCGAATTCCTCGTCGAAGTCGAAGTGCCGACCCATCTCGTCTGGGAAGCGCGGGGCGTTCGTCGTCCGCGCGCGCACGCGTCGGCGGTCGATAACGAGTTTCTTCGCCAAAACGCGCGCGAGTTCCTCCCTGACCGGGTCGAGATCTCCTGGAACGGCGAGCGGCGCTTCGTGCGGAACGGCATTCCGATCTCGACCGCGTTCTTCGAGACGGGCTACCAGCGTTCGAGCGATCGATTGCTTTGCGAGGACGGATCCTGCGGCCTTTGCGAAGTCGAGGTCGACGGCTTGAAACAACTCGCCTGCCAGACGATGGTCCGGAAAGGCATGGCGATCAAATCCGTGCGCGACGAGGCGGCCTCCGACGACCTTTGCCCGTGTCTCGGGATCCAGGAAAGCGCGTTCCTCGAGCGGGTCGAGCAGGGGAACCTCCTTTCCGTCGACGCCGCGCTCGAGAGTACGGGCCTCGGTTCGGGGCGCTGCCACGGTCAGCTTTGCGTCGGTCCGGCGAAGCGGTGTTTGGAGAGGGCCGGTCTCGATCCGAACGAAGTGCGCGGTCACCTCGACTGGCGTTTTCCGTGGTCGGACTGGAAGATCGATCCGGGGAAACTTCAGTAACTGATTCGGCGGAGGAACTCCTCGATCTTCGAGTTCACGAGGTCGGGCAGGTCCATCTGCGGGCAGTGGCTGCCGTGACGGATGATCTCGAGTTCGCTACCCGCGATCAGCTGATGCAGGAGTTCTTGCTGCGCGAGCGGGATGATGTAGTCGTCCTCGCCGGCGAGAATTCGCGTCGGCGCTTTGATCGTGTGCAGCCACGTCGAGCCGTCGTAGCGGTCGTAATTCCGGATGAGGGAGAGGAACACGCGCGGATCCATATCCGCGATCTGGTCGACGTAAAGCGCGACGTCTTCCTTCGCGGTCAGATGGGGATTGAACCCGAGCATTCCGATCGTGCGGTGAACGAGCGGGTTTCCTTTTTGGAGCGTCCAAATCTTGTTCAGGAGTTTCGGCGATTTATCGCGGAGGAACTCGAGCGCGCGGAAGCCCGGGACGAGCGCGTTCGAGTTCAGCAGCGTCTCGAGCGGGCGGTTCACGGTGCCGTTCGAGAGCACCATTCCGGCGACGCGTTCGGGAAAGAGACGCGCGAATTCGAGCACGACGTTCACGCCCATCGAGTGGCCGAGGAGCACGGCGTCCGCGACCTTCAACTCGTCGAGCAGGAGCTTCAGGTCCTTCGCGAGCGATTCGAGGTTCAGGGATCCGAGGTCCTCGGGAACGTCGGAGTTCTGGTGGCCTCGGTAGTCCATCCAGATCGTCCGGTAATTTTTCCGGAAGTGCTCGATCTGATAGGTCCAGTGGAGGCTCGAGCAGACGAGACCGTAGCAAAACACGAGCGGTTTGCCTTCGCCCTCGACGCTGTAAAAGAGTTTCGTGCCGTCGAAGGAACGAAAGTATCCGTGCTTCGTCGGGACGTCGGTCTCGGGCCGCAGGCGGTCGCGCAGGCTTTTTTTTCGGGATCCGCTCGGGCGGCTTCGAGTTTCCGTGGATTTCATTTCAAGTGAGGTTTAGGGGTCCGGAGTAGAGTATCGCAGACGGACTGGAAGGCTTCACGCGTTTTCGGATCCGACACCCGGTAAGAATCGTAAAGCGCCTGGAAGTAGGCCCGGTCCTCGTCCGCGATCCGGAAGCCGGGCAGACCCGGGACCGTCGATGCGAGATCGGGGCGTCCGACGCGGTTCGAGATCTTCGCCGCGTACTCCCGCTCGAGCACCATGATGAGCTCGGCTTCCTGAAGTCGGAGCGCGCGCACGAGGGTGGGGATGTGCACGTGGGGGAGCGGAGTCACTCCGCGCTCGATATTCGAAATGAATTGGGTCGTGACGGGAGGTTCGAAGAGCTGCCCGAGGGCCCGCTGGCTTAGGCCCACGGCCTCGCGCTTCTCTCTCAGAAATAGACCCACGAATCCTGGCGACGCGGAAAACGTACTGCGGTTGTCAGCCATAATAAAGATATCTTAACGCTTTGCGTCGATTTAGGTCAACCTGGGTTGGGGATTATTTGGAATTTCTCCGTGTTTTCAATAAGATAGTTTTTTATGGGCTCGTTGAATCAACCGAGATTGAATACCATCCCGCATAATCCGGGGCGGGTCGAAAAGGTCCTACTCGGGGGGCTCGCCGCCGGGATCTTCCTCTATCTCTTCTTTCTTCCCGTGATCACCTCGCGGTGGCTCGATTTTCCCGTCTACTGGGAGGCCGGAACTAAGGCGGTCGCCGGCCGGACGGTCTACGACGTCGTCGGACATTTCCAGTACAAGTATTCGCCGCTCGTGGCGTTGCTCTTCGGAAAGGCCTTGGGCGCTTATTCCTTCGAGACCGCGTCGGCGATTTTCCAGCGGACGATGCTCCTCGTTTGGGTCGCGCTTTTCGTGAAGTTCGCTCGGAAGGACACCGCGGTTCTTTTCGTCTCCCTCCTTTTCTTCGGGAACGCGCTTCGACTCGATCTCGAACTCGGACAAGTGAACGCGCTCGTGCTTTATTGTCTCGTGCTCCTCTTCGAGGCGCTCGGCCGCCCGCGGAGTTGGAAGGAAGACGTTCCGTTCGGCGTTCTCTTCTCGCTCGCGGTCCAACTCAAACTCTTCGCGTTGGTGCTCGTTCCGTTACTCGTCTTCAAAAGGGAGTGGCGGAAGCTCTCGCTCGGTCTCCTCTTCCTGCCGGTCTTGAGCGTAGGCCTCGTCGCGTTCGAGCACGGGTGGAGCTTCGCGGTCGCGGAAAACCGGGCGTGGATGTCGAGCCTCGCCGATTCGACGGACGTGCTGCTCCTCTCCGAGCAAAACGTCGCCGCGCTCGGAACGTTCGGAAAAATCTTCGGTCTCGCGCTCGGCAAGCTCCTATGGATAGCCGCGGGCGCGGGGTTCCTCGTTTACCTTTGGCGCAACCGAACTCGCCCGGTGGAATGGTTCCGGGACCGGCTCCTCTATGCGATCGCGATCTTCAATCCGCTCGTCTGGTCGTATTGGATCCTCTACGCGCTTCCGCTTTTCGGCACCTATGCGCGCGAATTCGCGGGCGCCTTCCGCCGTCGGTCGATCCCGATTCGCGTCGGCGGTTCCCTGGCCGCGCTGCTGGTTTTCGCGGCGTTTAACGGTCAGCACGCCCGGTGGGCTTGGCAGGGCGGGATCTTCGCCGGACTTCTCCTTCTCGGGGCCGCCGCGACGAAAGTGAGATCCCATGCCCGCACTTAAGAAAAAGACGGCCAAAAAAAAGGAGCCGAAGGCGATGAAGATCCGCACGCGCATCGGTCATCTCCCGAAACTGAATCTCCACTACCTCGAGATTCCGGCGCGCGCGATCGCCGCGTTCGGCGGGACGTTCAGCCGTCGGTTCGAGTGCCGGGTGAACGGGAAATTGCGGTTCCAAGGCGGGCTTGTCGCGCTCGGCGGCGGGAAAGGATACGTCTCGATTTCGAAAGCGCGGATGAAGGAACTCGGGGCGAAGGCGGGGGATACCGTCTCCCTCGAGCTTTCGGTCGACCGGTCGAAGTTCGGCATGGAGTATCCGGAGGAACTTCGCGCGCTCTTCGCGCAGGATCCCGAGGGAAAGAAAAAATTCTCGGGCCTCCCGCCGAGTAAGCAACGCTACATCGTCTATTACGTCGGGCTCGTGAAAAGCACGCACCTTCGACTCGAGCGCGCCATCTTCTTGATCGAAAACCTGAAGCGCTCGCCGGTCGCGAATCCTTCGTTCCGGGTGATCCTCGGAAAGGGTGACCGTCCGACCTAGACGTCCCTTCGTCGGATCGAACCGTTCGAAGCGCGACTCATTCTTTGTCGAGTTGGTTCAAGGCGTCGGAGGATTTTTGGAGCGCATCGATGGCCGGGGCGGCGGCGGCCGCAGCGGCTTTATCGACGGCGGTCGGCGACTCGGCCGGGGAGGGAGCGGCCGGTGCCGGCGGGGGGACGGCCGATGACGGAGTCGTCACCGGAGTCGTCACCGGAGTCGGTACCGGAGTCGTCACCGGAGTCGGTACCGGTGAAGCCGACGGAGCGCCGTAGACCTTCAAGTCATTCGGCACACCTTTCTTAGGATCGTAGACCTTCGCCGACGGAACGCCGTTCGCGTCGACGCCCTTTTCCTCGACGAAAACCTGGTTTCCGTTCGGGATATCGCGGCGCTCGGCCTTCGGGAGGAGTTTGTCGTTCGAGGAGGGGCCGCCGGTGAACTTCGCGTTCGGCACGGCCTGGGGTTCGACGCGCGAACCGGCCGGGGGCGTCGGAGTTCCCGACGGCGCCGACTTACCGGGCAGACTCAAGGTGAGCGTGCCTTCCGCGCAGGAGTATTGGGTCACGCACTTGTACTGACCCTTCGCGCAGCCCGAATGCTTGCAGGACCAGCCGCCGATTTGCTTCGCGGAGTTACCTTTTCCGCAAAGCGCGGTTCCTTCCGCGAGCCGCGCCTCGATGACCGTGCGGGCCTCGGTCTCCGTCATCTCGCATTTCTCGTTTCGGATCGGTCGAAGCGTCGAATCGACTTCGGAATGGGCGGGAGAGGCGAGGAGCGAAGTAGCGAGGAGGAACAAACCGAACATGGACGGGACCTTTCTTAGGACGTTTTCAAGCGATCGCCCTGGAGTTTTCCCTCGCGCTCGAAATAGGCGCGGAGCGGGGCGTGCTCGGGCAAGCGGAGATCGGGGTCGGATTTCAGAAGTTCCATCGCGTCGTCGCGCGCGACGAGCAGCCATTCGCGGTCACGCACGAGATCCGCGAGTTTGAAAGGCAGACCGCCGGCCTGTCGGGTGCCGAGGAACTCGCCGGGGCCGCGGATGCGGAGGTCGGCTTCGGCGATCTCGAAGCCGTCGGTCGTTTCCTCGAGGACTTCGAGCCGGGCCCGGGTCGCCTCCGATCCGCTCGTTCCGGTGAAGAAAAAACAAAACGAGGCGAACGAACCGCGGCCGACGCGGCCGCGGAGCTGGTGGAGCTGCGAGAGACCGAATCGTTCGGCGTGATCGACGCAGATCACGGTCGCGTTCGGGACGTCGACGCCGACTTCGACCACCGTCGTGGAGACGAGGATTTGGACGCGGTTCTGCTTGAAGTCCTCCATCACGGCGTTCTTCTCGTCGGGCTTCATCTTCCCGTGGAGAAGACCGATTTTGAACTCGGGAAAGACTTCTTTCTGCAGCCGTTCGGCCTCGACGGTGGCCGCGCGCAGCGATTGGAATCCTTCCGCTTCGCTTTCCTCGACGAGCGGATAGATGAAGTAGGCCTGGCGACCGGCGCGAAGCTCGGCGCGGACCCGTTCGATCGCGCCGGTGCGACCGGCGCCGCGGACGACCTTCGTCGCCACCGGAGAACGACCGGGTGGCATCTCGCGGATGAGCGAGACGGCGAGATCGCCGTAGGCGGTGAGCGCGAGCGTGCGCGGGATCGGCGTGGCGGAAAGCACGATGAAGTGCGGGTTCACGAGCTTCCCCGATTCCCCCGAGCGGTGGACGCCTTTTTCGCGGAGGATGCGGCGTTGTTCGACGCCGAAGCGGTGCTGCTCGTCGATCATCACGAGCGCGAGCGATTTGAAGACCACCGGGTCCTCGATGAGCGCGTGGGTTCCGATGACGAGCGTGGGCTGCCCGGCGGCGAGGCGGCCGAGGAGCGCCTCGTATTCGGATTTCGACGTGCGGCCGGTGAGAAGCGCGATCGAAAGCTTCGTGCCGAAGAGTTTCGAGGCGTTCCGGAAATGCTGCTCGGCCAGGATCTCGGTCGGGGCCATCAGCGCGACTTGGTATCCTTCGGCGAGCGCGGCGACCGCCGACAGAAGCGCGACCGCCGTCTTCCCGGAGCCGACGTCGCCTTGGACCAGGCGGTTCATCGGGTGGGGTGCCGCGAGGTCGGCCAGAATTTCGTCGATCGCGCGCTTCTGATCGCCGGTGAGTTTGAACGGAAGGTCCTTCTCGACCGCTTCGACCGCTTGGCGGCCGCCGTTCAGTCCGATCGAAAGCGCGTTTTCCTTCTCCATTTGGAGGCGTTGGCGAAGGACGAGGAACTCGAACTTGAAGAACTCGTCGTAGATGAGGCGCGCGGCCGAGGGAGTGCGGAACGCGATCAAGTCGGCGATCGCCTGGTCGTTGTCGGCGGCCGATTTCGGGAAATGGATATCGAAGACGGCGTCCGAGATCTTCGGAAGGCCGTGTTTCGCGAGAAAGCGATTCGGGATGTCCTCGGTCAGCGTCGTGCGGAATTTCGCGAACGCGTCCCAGAGGATCTTCCGGAGTGTGCGCGAGGGCAGTCCCTCGATCTCGGTGTAGATCGGAACGACGCGGCCGGCGTTCAGGGGATCGGTGGCCGCGGGATCGGCGGCGGTGGCTCCGGCCGGCGCGTTCGCGCCCGTCGACGGTTTGGATAGGTCGGCCGACTTCCCCCAAGAAATCTCCGGATGAATGATCTCGAGGTTTCCGCGGTAGGTCTTCGGCGTGCCGGTGGCGAGGAACTGGGCGCCGGCGACGAATTTCATGTCCATCCCGCGCGGGAGGTAGAACCACTTCAGCGTGACGACTCCCGAATCGTCGGTCGCACGCACTTCGAACATGTTTTTGCCGAATCCGCGCGTAGGAACTTTCCTCGAGGAAAGGGTGCGAAGGGCGATCGTCGCTTTCACTCCTTCTTGGAGCTCGGAGACGCCGAGGACGCGCGTGCGGTCTTCGTACGCGCGCGGGAAAAAGTGCAGGAGGTCGCGCACGGTCTCGATGCCGCGCGATTTGAAAATGACGGCGAGGCGCGGACCGACGCCCTTCGCGAATTGGACCGGCGTGAGGGCTCCCGAGTCGCCCGCGGCGGCGGAAGCCTTCGCCGATCGGTCAGCCGTAGCTGATCTCGAGGATTTCGAAGCTGTATTTACCTTTGGGGGCGTTGACAACGACTTCATCACCGACCGACTTTCCGATGAGCGCGCGCGCGATCGGGCTCGTAATGCTGATCTTACCGGACTTCGCGTCGGCTTCGTCTACGCCGACGATCGCGTATTCGACCTTCTCGTCCTTATCGACGTCGAGCAGTTTCACCTGCGCGCCGAAGACGACCTTTTCGGATTTGATGGTTTTCGGATCGATGACCTGGGCCGCCGCGATCTTCGCGTTGATCTCCATGATGCGGCCTTCGATGAAACTCTGGCGTTCTTTCGCCGCCGAATAGTCGGCATTCTCGGAAAGGTCGCCGTTCGCGCGGGCGACTTCGATCGCTTTCACGACGGTCGGACGTTCGACGGAGAGCAGCTGACGCAGCTCTTCTTCCAGCAGGCGTTTGCCATTTAAAGTCATGGGAACTTTGTCGGACATAGGGCGTAAGCTACTAGAAACAATTGGCGAAAACCACCAGAGAAAAGGCGCGGTGCTCTCCCGGGGTATAGCGAAATCTACCCGTAAATACGGGGTTTTTCGCGGACTTACTTCTTTTTGAAGAGGGCGTCGGCCGCGGCTTTGAGCGCGTCGCGCGTCGGCGCGCCGGACCCGCCGCCGGACTTCGGTTTGAAATAATCGCAAAAATTCCCGCGTTCTTTGTCGACGACGCGTTCGGCTTGGGGTTCGCGGCAGTCGTTCTGCGCGCCGCGCTCGTAAAAAATGCAATTCTTACAGACGCGGGTGTCTCGTCCGCACTTCCCGCATGTCGCTTCTCGGCCGTAATCGAGCGGCCCGAGCTCGTTTCCGCAGTGCCAGCAGTTTCCCGAGGAAGTCGCGACCATAACGCTCCGGATCAATCCTTCGGCCGGCCCGATAAAACGGCGCTTCGGGTGGCCGCCGCGAATTTCGAGAAGTCGGCGGCGGAGTTCGCCAGGCGATCACGGAGTTTTTTCGAGAGCTCGAGTTGCACTCCTTTTTCGCGGCACCGGTTCACGATGTTCTTCCGATTCACTCCTTCGATCGACTTGCACTCCTCGCGAAGGACGAGCTCGGGGAATGTCGCGTGGAGCGCGTTTTCGACGCGCGCGCGGACCCGGCGGTTTCCGCCGCCGAGGCAAACCGTTTCGGTCTTAGCGTCCCGGTATCCGTGGATCGAGACGCAGACGTCGGAAGCCTTCGCGAGCGCGAGCGCGCGGGGATCGTCGAAATTCGCCGCCGTGACGTGGAGGTCGAAGAAGTCTCCCGCATAAGACTCGAGCGCGCGGAATGTGTAGAGGTTCGCGTTCTCGCCCGCGATCGCCTCGGCGAGTTCCGCGGATCCCGGTTCGATTCCCCCGTGGATCGCGAGTACGAGGACCTTCGCGCCTCGGTCCCTCGCCTCGACGCGAAAATCGTTTCCTTCCTTCGCGTGCTTCGCGAGTTCGACGTAGCTCCCGTATTTGTCCGGGCGATCGGCGCCGAGCGCCGGACGTACGGCGCCCGTACTCGCGCCCGCGAGGATCCCGATCAAGGCGCCGACGAAGATGTCCGAAGGGAAGTGCACGCCGAGATAATACCGCGAGAACGCGACGACGCTAGCCCAAGCCGCGAGCGCGGCGGAAACGACCGGACCGAGGGGAAGCATCGCGACGAAAAACGCGAAGACCGAGGCGGTATGTCCGGAAGGGAACGACTCGTCGACCGGTGCCGGCGTGAGTTTTTCGAATCCCGGGAGGACTTGGAAAGGTCGCCGTCGGCGGTACCGAAGCTTCAATGCCTGGACGAAGACCCACGCGATTCCGGGCGCGATCATCGAGGTGAGGACGTATTCGCGGTGCGGGAACCGGAGGAAATCGAACCGAATGCCCGAGGCGAGCAGAACGACGAGGAACGCCCACCACCACCCCTGGCCGGTCCAGGTGAGGACTTGCAGCGCGCGCGTGAGCGCGGGATGGCGCTTTCGCGCGATCGCGAGCATGGCGGCGTGATCGAATTGCTCGATTCGCGCGCGCATCCCGGTCCCGAATCAGAGCGGCAGGATTTCGAGCGGCCCGCGCTTTTCCTCGCGCACGGCTTGGAGGATCGCCCGCGCGCTCGCGATGACGTTCGCGTACGGGACCTTCCGTTCGAGCGAAGCGCGGCGGATCTGGAAGCTGTCCTTGATCGCGCGGTAGTCGGAGGCGGTGTTGATCACGAGCGAGTACTTCCCGTCGCGGATCTCTTCCACGCAGTTCGGCGAGCCTTCGGTCGCCTTCACGGCTTCCGTCACGGTGAGGAAGTGGGAGTTCAGGAACTTCGCCGTGCCCTTGGTGGCGAAGAGCTTGAATCCGAGTTCCTGCAGGCCGCGCGCGATCGAAAGCGCTTCGGCTTTGTCCTCGTTCCGGATCGAGAAGAAGACGTTCCCCGAGGTCGGGAGCCGCATGCCGGCCGCCGTCATCGCCTTCGCGTACGCGGAGGCGAAATTCCGGCCGCGCCCCATGACTTCGCCCGTGGACTTCATCTCGGGCCCGAGAAGCGTGTCGACGCCCGGGAACTTCGAGAACGGGAAAACCGGGCCCTTCACGTTGAAGGTCTTCAATCCGAGGTCGAGGTCCTCGCGGATGCCGAGTTCCTTGAGCGTCTTGCCCATCATGACGTCGACGGCGAGTTTCGCGAGCGGCTTTCCGACCGCCTTCGAAATGAACGGAACCGTGCGCGAGGCGCGCGGATTCACTTCGATGAGGTAGATCCGGTCGCCTTGGATCGCGAACTGGGCGTTCATCAGTCCGACGACCTTCAGTCGCTTCGCGAGTTCGCGGGTGTAGGTGCGGATCCGTTCGGTCACGGAGGTAGGTAGGGTGAAGACTGGCAGCGAACAAGACGAGTCGCCGGAGTGGATGCCGGCTTCTTCGATGTGCTCGAGGATGCCGCCGATGAAGACTTCGGCTCCGTCGGAGATCGCGTCGACGTCGACTTCGGTCGCGCGGTCGAGGAAGCGGTCGATCAGGATCGGCTGGTCGTCCGAGACGCGGATCGCTTCGTCGATCCACTGCTCGAGGAACGTGTCGGTGTGGACGATGCGCATCGCTTTTCCGCCGAGGACGTAGGACGGACGCACGAGCACCGGGAAGCCGAGTTCCCGCGCCTTCGTCATCGCTTCTTCCTTCGTGTAGGCGATGGCGGCGGCCGGCTGCTCGAGTCCGAGCGGCGCGAGTTCGCGGACCATCGCTTCGCAGCGTTCGCGGTTTTCCGCGATGTCGATCGAGTTCGTCGAGGTGCCGAGGATCGGCAGCCCCGCCGCTTCGAGCGCCCGCGCGAGTTTCAGCGGCGTCTGGCCGCCGAACTGGACGATCGCGCCGATCGGTTTCTCGAGGCGCGCGATGTTCATCACGTGCTCGGGCGTGAGCGGTTCGAAATAGAGTTTGTCGGAAATGTCGAAGTCGGTCGAAACCGTTTCCGGGTTCGAGTTGACCATGATCGTTTCGATCCCGAGCTTCCGAAGCTCCATCGCTGCGTGCACGCAACAGTAATCGAACTCGATGCCCTGGCCGATCCGGTTCGGGCCGCCGCCGAGGATCATGACTTTCTTTCGGTCGGTGATCTTCGATTCGTCCGAACGGGCGTAGTCGGTATAGCGGTAGGTCGAATAGAGGTAGGGCGTCTTCGCTTCGAACTCGGCCGCGCAGGTGTCGACCATCTGGAACGCGGCGTGGATGCCGTACTCTTCGCGGAGTTTACGCACGTCAGCTTCGACGTAGCCGCGCGTTCCGGCGAAGGTGTAGATGCCCGCGATCGCGCGATCGGACCAGCCGGCCTTCTTCGCTTCGTGGAGGACTTCTTTCTTCGGCGGCCACGGATTCGCGAGGAGTTTTTTCTCGAACGAGAGGTGCAACTCGATCCGTTCGAGGAACCAAGGGTCGATCGAGGAGACTTCGTGCAGTTTTTCGACCGAAGCGCCCTTCCGCATCGCGTCCGCGATCGCGTAAATGCGCGTCGGGTTCGCGGTTTCGATCAGATCCCATCGGATCCCGTCGGCGGTCGGTTTATAATCTTCCTTCGGCGAGGGGAGGCCCTTGTACTTTTCGAAGGGCATGAACCAAGCGATGTCGGTTTCGAGACCGGTCAGCGCCTTGCCGAGCGACTCCTCGAACGTGCGGCCGATCGCCATGACTTCGCCGACCGATTTCATCTGGGTCGTGAGCACCGGTTCGGACGGACGGAATTTATCGAAGTCGAAGCGCGGGATCTTCGTCACGACGTAGTCGATCGACGGTTCGAACGAGCACGGCGTCGTCTTCGTGATGTCGTTCGTGAGCTCGTCGAGCGTGTAGCCGACGGCGAGTTTCGCCGCGACCCGGGCGATCGGGAAGCCGGTCGCTTTCGACGCGAGCGCCGAGGAGCGCGAAACGCGCGGGTTCATCTCGATCACGATCACGCGTCCGTCCTTCGGATTGATCGAGTACTGGATGTTCGAACCGCCGGTCTCGACGCCGATCGCGCGGATGATCTTCACGGATTGGTCGCGGAGGTTCTGGTACTCGCGGTCGGTGAGCGTCTGGGCGGGGGCGACGGTGATCGAGTCGCCGGTGTGCACGCCCATCGGATCGAAGTTCTCGATCGAGCACACGATGATGACGTTATCGCGTTTGTCCCGGACGACTTCGAGTTCGAATTCCTTCCAACCGAGGAGCGATTCCTCGACGAGGCAGTCCTTCGTCGGCGAGAGGAAGAGGGCGCGTTCGAGTTTCGCGAGGAATTCTTTCTCGGTGTCGGCGACGCCGCCGCCTTCGCCGCCGAGGGTGAACGAAGGACGCAGGATGAGCGGAAGGCCGAACTCCTTCACGATCTTCCGTCCGTCGTCGAGCGAACGGGCGACGGCGGATTTCGCCGAATCGACGCCGATCGAGGTCATCAGGTCTTTGAACGTCTGGCGGTCTTCCGCGCGGTGGATCGCTTCGGGAGTCGCGCCGAGGAGCTCGACGCCGAATTTCTCGAGGACGCCGGCTTTGTGAAGCGCCATCGTGAGGTTCAGCGCCGTCTGGCCGCCCATCGTCGGGAGGATCGCGTCCGGCCGTTCGCTCTCGATGATCCGCTCGAGGAAGTCGGGCGTGAGCGGTTCGACGTAGACCTTATCCGAGAGTTCCGGATCGGTCATGATCGTCGCCGGGTTCGAATTCACGAGGATGACTTGGTAGCCCTCTTCCTTCAGAGCCTTCAGCGCCTGGGTCCCCGAGTAGTCGAACTCGCAGGCCTGACCGATGACGATCGGGCCGCTGCCGATGACGAGGATTTTGCGTATGTCGAGGCGCTTGGGCATTGCGGGGTGAACTCCTAAAAGTCGGATTTGAAGAGGATCGAAATCGGTTTATCGGGCTGAGAGGCGTTATACTGGATGATCGCGTTTTGTAAATGCGACTCGTTCGAACGGAGCGCGGAAAGCCCGAAAATCACGCTGCCGACGGTGAGTCCGATGCCCGAAAAACGAAGGACTTTCGCCGTGTCCTGGCGGGCGGTCGGGCGGCTCGAATCGATGAAGATGTTCGCGAGCACTCCGCCGGTCGCGGCGATCAGGAGACCCGCGGTGCCGACGTAGGCGGAATAGCGCACCTGGCTCCGGCCGGTTTGGTAGGCGTCGAGTTCCTCGATCGAGGAGGTCGCCTTGGCCTTTTCGAAGATCGCACGCAGGCTCTCGCCGTCTCGACGAAGCGCGGAGTCGCAAGGGAGGGTTTTCCCGCGAAACTGAATCAGTCGGTCGCACCGAAAGGGGTTGTCCGGGATCTTCCGCGCCGTAAGCGAGGGGGGCGCCATGGGGGCCCGGGGAGTTCCCGGATCGACCGTGGGAGCGGCAACGGCGACTTCGCCCGCCAGTGCGGTCCATGCTAAAATCGTGAAGCATGAAGTCCGGAACATCGAGAAATCGGATAGCTTTAAACGCCGCGAAAAACAATGCGGAACTCCGGTCTCGCTCGAAGACGCGTAGCATTAAAACTCGTCGAAAATCGGCCCGAAAAAGGGATGCGGACGAGGGTCTAAAGCGGGCGCTCGATCCGCTCTTCGCGAAGTATCATCAGGCCGCGTTTCTCGGTTCCGACCCGCTTGAATTCCCGCACCGCTTCGTCGACCCGTGGGATCAGGAGGCGGTCGCGCTCTTTTCGGCGGTCCTCGCCTACGGAAAGGTCGCGCAGATCCGTCGCTCGGTCGAAGACCTGCTCGCGCGGATCGCGAGCCTCGGTCTTTCTCCGGCCGCCCTCGTTCGTTCGGTCGAAACCGAAGCCGGAGCCGCCGCGTGGGACCGTGCACTCGCGGGTTTCGTCCACCGCTTCAACGTCGGCGCCGATTTCGGGCTCTTCACGCGTCTGCTCGCGCGTTCGTGGAGGCTTCACGGATCGTTCGGGGCTCATCTCGTGGCGAAGATGGAACCCGAGGCCGCGGATTTCGGACCGGGCTTGTCGGCGCTCTTCTCGGAATGGGAGGAATGGCGGAAGGATTTTCCCCCGGCTCCGGCTTCGTTCGCGTATTTGCTGACGCCGCCCGAACTCGGAAGCGCGTGCAAGCGCTGGTGCATGCTGCTTCGGTGGATGGGGCGAAAAGACGCGCTCGACCTCGGGCTTTGGCGCGCGGGGAGTCGGCTCCTTCCCTCGGATTCTCCCGGAATCGAGGCGCGGCAGCTCGTCATGCCGCTCGATACCCACACCGGTCGGATCTCCCAGTACCTCGGGCTCACCGATCGGAAGAGCCTCGGGTGGCAAGCCGCGGTCGAGATCACGGAGCGCCTCCGCTCCTGCGATCCCGAGGATCCGGTGAAGTACGATTTCGCGCTCGCCCGTCTCGGGATTCTCGAGCTGTGTCAGCGCCGGTTTCGCGTGGAAATCTGCGGCGGGTGTGATCTTCTACCCGTATGCCGATTCGCTCGGAAAGGGCTCTCTTCGCGGGCCTCGCGATCTACTTCGTCGTCATCCTAGGGTCCCAAGCCACGATGAGCCTCGGCATCGGCGTCGTGCTCCTCGGCGCGTTCTTCGGTTTCGGCTCGCCGAAGCGGGTGTGGGAGGCGATGCGGGACTCGGCGCGGATGCCGGAGACTCGGCGGTACCTGCGCGCGACGAATTTCCTGACGCTCGCGTGTTTCCTGAGCCTGCTCTTCGCTTGGCTCGCGCCGGTGGTCCTTCACGGCGAAAAGCCCGAGGTCCGGTTCGTCTCGGATATGTGGAAGGCGTGGTACTTTTACTGGCCGCTCATGACGGTGCCGTGCCTGCTCGCGCTTTCGCCGCCGGTGCGCCGGAGGGTTTACCGGGTTTACCTCTACACGTTCGGGGCGATGGCGCTGATGGGGATCGTCCAGTTTTTCACCGGGTGGCCGATCGCGCAGGGAATCCCCGGCCTGCCCGGGCGGTATCACGTCACCGGTTTCCCCGGGTTTCACCTCTCGTTCGCGTCGATCGCGATCTTTCCGTGCTTCGTCGCGCTCGCCGAGATTTTCGAACCGAAGATCCTTCCGCGCGCGCACGCGATCGCGATCACCGCGCTCGGGCTGCTCGCGATCTTCGGGACTTATTCGCGCCAAGTTTGGCTCTCGCTTCCGGTCGGACTCTTTCTTTTCGCCGTGCTCCGGCTTCCGCGGAAAAAGGCGATCGCGGCGATCGCCGGCGGGGCCCTCGCGCTTTTCGTCGTGTTCCAAATCCCGGCCGTGCGCGACCGGGCGATGAACGGGATGGGAATCCACGAGCGGCTCGATCTCTGGCGGATCAATTTCGAATTCTTCAAGATGCGGCCGCTCACCGGAATCGGTTGGCACCATAACCTGCCCATGGCGGGTGCGTGGTACCGCGAATTCCACCCGGAGATCGCGTCGCCGTTCGTCGGCCACGCGCACTCGAATTTCTTCGAGTTCCTCGGCGGCCTCGGGCTCTTCGGCGTCGCCGCGTATTTCTTTTGGACGTGGACGACGCTTCGCCAAGCCTGGCGGGTCGGTGGCGCGCTCGGCGCGGCGTTCTTTTCGGTTTGGGTCGTGTTCCATCTGAACGGCCTCACTCAGGTGAACCTCTGGGAGTCGAAAGTCCTGCACTCGATGATGGGATCGATCGCGATGATCCTCGTCGCGCTCGCCGAGAAGTCGGCGAAGGTCGCGCCCGCCGAGCGTTCGGAGGGCGGTGCTTGAAAACTTCCGGGCTTCCGCGCGTCCTCATCGACGGCCGGATGGTCGGCGACGTCTCCCACGGGATCTCGCGCTACGTGCGCATGATCGCGAAGGGGCTCGCGGAACGTCCGTCGCTTCCGTACGAGCCGGTCTTCTTCGTCGCTCCCGGCATGGGCGCGTATTTCTCCGGATTCGAGACGATCGAGCAAAGGACGCCGTTCCTCGACCCGAAGGAACTCGCGCTGATTCCGATCGCGCTCTACCGCGCGAAAGCGAAACTCTACCATTCGCCGAGCTTTTCGAGCCTGCCCGCGGCTCCTTGCCCGTGGATCGTGACGATCCACGATTTGAATCACCTCACGTACGGGGGGGCGATGGAGCGCGCGTATTACGAGACGCTGCTCCGAAGTTTCGCGCAGCGGGCGAAGGTCGTGACGACGGTTTCGGAATTCTCGAAAGGGGAGATCGAGCGGTGGGATCCGCGGCTCCGGCCCGAGGTCGTCTATAACGCGATCGATCCTCAATTCTTGAAGGAGGGCGGGGATATCCTGCCCGCGCTCGAACGGTTCCGGCTCGAGCGCGACCGCTACTTCATCTGTCTCTCGAACGAAAAGCCGCACAAGAACCTCGACACGCTCGTTCGCGCGTTCCACGCGTTTCGCGAATCCGGAGCGGCGGCAAAGGAGTTCCGCCTCGTCGTGACCGCGAAAAAATACGCGAACGAGTCGGGCGTGCTCGCCGTCGAAGGGATGTCCGATTCGGACGCCCACGCGCTCATCCGCGGATCGCGGGCGCTCGCGTTTCCCTCGATCTACGAGGGATTCGGTCTTCCGCCGGTGGAGGCCGCGGCGCTCGGCGCGCGGCTCCTCGTGAGCGATATTCCGGCCCACCGCGAGGCTCTCCGAGATCTCGGTCCGGCGGACGCGCTCTGGGTGAAACCGCTCGCCGAGGCCGAGTGGACGGCCGCGTTCAAACGCGCGGCGACGGGCGGTTTGCACCCCGTTTTGGGGGCCTCCCGCGATAAAATGGCCGCGAGGTATTCGGTCGCGAAACTCGGTCAGGCGATGGACCGGATTTACCGGCGTGTGTTAGGGATTCCTTAAGGAAAATCACGGGTCATGAAGGGTAGCGGAGAAAAGCACGTCATCGTCACGGGAGGCGCCGGGTTCATCGGTTCGCACCTCTGCGAACGATTGCTCGAGCGCGGCTATTTCGTGACCGCGATCGATAATTTCGTGAGCGGGACGCGGGCGAACGTCGACGGTATCCTGAAGAACCCGCGCTTCCAGCTCGTCGAAGCCGACGTATCGAAGCCGCTGCCGGAGGAGGGCCTCGCTTTCCTCGAGTCCCACGGGCTGCACGGCCTCCTCCATTTCGCCTGCCCGGCGAGTCCGACCGACTTCGATCGGATCCCTTTCGAGATCCTGCTCGTCGATTCGGCGGGAACGTTCAATACCGTCGATCTCGCCCTTCGGTTCAAGGCGAGGTACGTGCTCGCTTCGACGTCCGAGATCTACGGCGATCCGCTCGTTCACCCGCAGACGGAGGAGTACTGGGGGAACGTAAATTCGATCGGACCGCGCGCGTGCTACGACGAAGCGAAACGTTTCGGAGAGGCGGTGGTTTCGACCGCCGCTCGCGGCGTCGGCCAGTGGAACGGGAAGAAGAATTACGGCAAGCTGAACGGCGGGATCGTGCGGATCTTCAACACCTACGGACCGCGCATGCGTCCGGACGACGGTCGAGTCGTGCCGGAGCTCTGTATGCAGGCGATCCGAGGGGACAAACTTTCGATCCACGGCGACGGACTCCAAACGCGTTCGTTCTGCTACGTCGACGACCTCGTCGAGGGCATTCTCCGCTATTTCGAGTCCTCGCTCGTCGCGCCGACGAACCTCGGTAATCCCGAGGAGCGGACGATCCTCGAGTTCGCCGAAGTCGTCCGCGAGCTCACCGGATCGGATTCCCCGATCGAACATCGCGCCGCTCGACCGAACGACCCGAAACGCCGGTGCCCGGACATCGCGCGCGCGAAACGGAACCTCGGCGACTGGTCGCCGAAGGTCGGGCTTCGCGAAGGACTCGGGCGCACGCTCGAATTCTTCCGGAAGGCGTCCGATTCTATAGGCTCGGGCGATCGCGCATGAGTTCGCGCGAACCACGGGTCGCGGTCGTCCACGACTGGCTTACCGGAATGCGCGGCGGGGAATACGTCCTCGAGGCGATCCTCGATCTTTACCCGCAAGCCGAGATTTTCACCCTCGTCTGCGATCCCGAGCGGATTTCGGGAAAGATCGGACGCCACAAGATCCACACTTCCTCCCTCCAGAAAATCCCGGGCGCGACGACTCGTTATCGCCACTTCCTTCCGCTCATGCCTCGCGCGATCGAAGCGTTCGATTTGTCCGGCTACGACCTCGTCCTTTCGAGTTCGCATTGCGTGGCGAAGGGGATCCGCAAACCGCAGTCCGCGGTGCACGTTTCTTACGTGCATTCGCCGATGCGCTATATTTGGGACCGCTTCGAGGACTACTTCGGGTCCGGCCGCGCGTCGATCCCGGTGCGGGTTGCGGCGAACGTCCTCCGCGGAAAACTCCAGAAATGGGATCGCCGCACGAGCACGAAGGCGAACCTCGATTTGATCCTCGCGAACTCGAAATTCATCTCCGACCGCATCCTCGAATTCTGGGGACGCGAGTCGCGAGTCGTGCACCCGTTCGTCGATCTCACGCGGTTCGCGGGACCGCGGTCTCCGGGCGATTTCTATCTCGTCTTCGGCGCGTTCGCGCCCTATAAGCGGGTCGACCTCGCGATCGAGGCGTTCCGGCGTTTGCACCTTCCGCTCATCGTCGCGGGCGGAGGGCAGGACGCCGACCGCATCCGCGACCTCGTGAAGGGGACGAAGATCGAGCTCCTTCCGAATCCGACGAATCAAGAAGTCGAGAAACTCTACTCGCAGTGCCGCGCGCTCGTTTTCCCCGGCATCGAGGACTTCGGGATCACGCCGCTCGAAGCGATGGCCGCCGGGGCGCCGGTGATCACGATCGACGCGGGCGGCGCGCGCGAGACGGTGACGAAGGAAACCGGCGTCTTTTTCGGCGAACAAACGGTGGAAAGTCTCACGGGCGCGGTTCTCGCCTTGGAGCGCGGCGACGTGAAAATCACCGAGTCCGCCTGCCGTCGGCGCGCCGCCGATTTCACGAAGACGCGCTTCCAGCGCGAATTCCTGGCCGCGGTCGGATCCGTTTACGGACCGCGCTGACCGGGTAACCGGCGACCGCCCGTCGTCAGCCGCTTGTCGCTCCCTTCCCGGGCGAGGCTTTGGTATCCTAGGGCGATGGTTCGTCGGTCCGTTTTCTTCACCCTGATTTTCGGTTTCGCTCTCAGCGCTTCGGCATTCGCGGGCAAGCGCGTGCTCGTCGTCGGCGATTCGCACTCGACGGGCCAATTCAAGGATGGGCTTCTCAAGATGCTGATGCCCACCACGAAAACGGGTCTCTCGACGGAAATGGTCGGGAGCTGCGGAAGCCGGGCGCGGGATTGGCTCAGCGGGAAGCACGCCACGACCTGCGGCTATTTCGAAAAAGACTACGGTGAGACCAAGCTGAGGCCGAACGTGACGAATCACTCGACGCCGACCCTCGAGTCGCTCGTGAACGCCGGAAATCCCGACTACGTCGTGATCGCGCTCGGAACGAACCAGCTCGGCGACAACTCGAAGGAGTCGGAGAGAAGCGTCCGCAATCTGATCGCGAAAGCGACCGCGAAGGGCGCGAAGTGCATGTGGGTCGGACCTCCGGAGGTCGGCCCGCAAGCGATCGGCGCGAAGAATCTCAAGGCGTTCTACGACATGCTCGATCGCGTCGAGCACGATACGGGATGCAAGAAAATCGACAGTCGCGCGCCTCGCACGAACAACAAATACGTCGATAAGAAATATCACGTCCATTACGAGAACCAGAAAGGCATCGACTGGGGGACGGCAACCGGGAACGAAATCCTCCAGAAAATCCAGTACTGGCCGAAAGGGAACGAAACCGCGAAAGGCGGTTCCGGTGGCGGAACGCCTTACTCTCCGCAGAACTCGTCGACGTCCCAGGGATCGGCGATTTAGCCGTCGTTAGACCGCGATCATACCGAGCAACGCGTTTTGCCGCTCGACCAGTTCTTTCGCCTCGAGCCGCATCAGCCGATGGAGCGAGAAGTCCTGGACGGTGAAACTCGCCATCGTGCAGCCGGCGAGAACCGCGCGGCGGAGGATCTTGTCGAATCCGGCGGGGTCGTTCTTCGCCATCTCGCGGTCGGCGTTTTGTTCCGCGAGGAAACCCATGAAGGCGCCCGCGAACGAATCGCCCGCGCCGGTCGGATCGACCACGCGATCGACCGGGAAGGCCGGAGCGAGGAAGATCGAGCGCGGCGTGAAGAGCATCGCGCCGTATTCGCCGCGTTTCACGACGATCACCGACGGGCCCATCGCGCGGATCGCGGCGATCGCCTTGTGCAGGTTCTTTTCGCCCGAGAGCATGAACGCTTCGGTTTCGTTGATCGAGAGAATGTCGACGCGCTTGAGAGTCTCCTTCAACTCCTTCGGCTTCCCGGTGATCCAGAAATTCATCGAATCGGCGGCGACGAGGCGATGGGTCTTCGCTTGGTCGAGCACGCTCGTTTGGAGGACGGGGTCGATGTTCGCGAGGAAGATGAATTCGGCGTTCCGATGCTTCTCGGAGAGGCGCGGATCGAATTTTTCGAAGACGTTCAGCGCGGTCGAAAGCGTTTTCGCCTCGTTCAGGTTGTCATTATAGCTACCGACCCAGTGGAAGGTTTGGCCGGCGACGACTTCGACGCCCGAGGTGTCGATCTTGCGGGCGGCGAGCCACGAAAGGTGTTCTTTCGGGAAATCTTCGCCGACGACGCCGAGGATCTGGACGGGAGCGAAGAAGGACGCCGCCACCGAGAAGTAATTCACCGATCCGCCGAGAACCTTGTCGGCCTTGCCGGCCGGGGTTTGCACGGAATCGAACGCCATCGAACCAACCGTCAGAATCGTCGCAGGATTTTTCACGATTCCCGTGTTGAACCGTTTTCCACGCGCCTTGTCAATAGTCGAGGCTTCGGTCGTCGCGCCATTCGGCTTTTTTCGGGGTTTTCAGTCCGTGAAATGCCGGAAGTTCGAGCCGATCGAAACGGGCGACGGCCTCCCATCCGAGGCCGAGCCGTTCCCAAAGCTCCCGTTTCACCGTCGCTCCGCCCGAACCTCCCTTCCGGCCGAGCCCGAAAAAGAGCCAGTCCGACTCGGCCCGGAGCGCGAAGGTCGCGCGGTCTTCCGAGATGAGCGCGACCGCCGGCTCGCGGCCGACGTCCGGCATTTCCACGAAAGCCTTCTCCCGCCAACCGGCGTCCTCGATCGGCCCGAACCCGCGGCGACCGAGCACGGCTCGCCACGTTTCGAGGGTCGGCGGGTTTCCCTTCAGCCACGCGAGGCGTCCCTCTTCGCGGCTGCCCCGGTTCGCGTAGATCCCGAGGATCAACGCGAGCGGGAGGAGCCAGGCTTCGCGCGGAAGTCGTGCCGTTCGAGTCCCGCGCGGTAGGCGAGGTAATCGAGATTCGAAAGCCTGAGAAATCCGAGCGCGCCAATCATGAAAAATCCGATCCATAACATTCCCTCGATCCAAACTTGGCCCCGCTCATCCGCCCGCTCGCGGAATCCATTTCGCCTTCCACCGGTTAAGTCCCGGAACCGATTTCCGGGTCGATTCGTTTTCTTCATCGCCGCCATCCTTTTTCTTTTCGTCCGTTCTCGACACGCGGGCCTGGGAGAAACGATTCGAGCGCCAGAGCCGGATCGCGAGGCGCGTATCCGTCCCGTCCCATTCGAGGGGCCGGGGTCCGATCGAGTCCGCCGCCTTCCGTGACCAACGGAGATTCGGCAGGGGCCAAAGCGCATCCCGTTTTCCGTCGCAACCGCGCACGGCGATCCACCGGGCTTGCCGCAGGAGCCAGCGCCCGCGCTGGATTTCCTGGAAAGCGACTTCGGCCTCGAGCGCGGGCTGGGCGGCCTCGATGGAAGCGCCGAACGACGGAGCCGCGGCGGCGGCCGCCGCCGCGCGCTCGGCCTTCATCCGGAGGTTTGAATCCTCGATTCCGTCTTGGATCGCGACGAGTTCGCGCGCGACTTCCTCCACGCACCGATCGAGACGAAGCTGGAGGTTCATCTTCGAACGCCAGAGTACCGCATATCCGAGCGCGCCGATCGCCGCCGTCGCGAGAACCGATCCGACGATGAGGAGCGGGAGACCTACGCTCCCGGTTTCCGCCGGTCGATTCGCGGCAGAAAAAGCGCTTCGCGATGTTTTCCGCATTGGCGACTCCCTTCGATTCCGTCCGAGGTCGCGCGAAGTTCGACTCCCGATCGCGAGCGATACGTCGGATCCTCGAGGCGCGACCGTACGGCTTCGAAGACCAGGCGAGAGCATTCCGTCCGGCGGAAACTCTCGCGGAGGAGGTAGGCCGAGTCGATGAGCGCGAACGCGATCACCGGGGCGAACGCGACGAACTCGATCAACGCCTGCCCGCGTTCGTCATCCATCCGAGTTCACGGAGAGCGACTGGATCTTCTCCTTCGCCGCCCGGAACCGGTTTTGGACCGCGCCGCCCATCTGGGTCACGATCGTGATGCTCGCGACCGCGATCAGGATCAGGAGCACGAGGTATTCGGTCAGGCCCTGACCGCTTTCGTCTTTCAATAAGTTCATCGGCAATCCTCCGTCGCCCGGGTCATTGGAATTTCCGGGCCGGCCGAGGGCCGCCGGGCGCGGGTCCGGGGGGAAAGCCCGACTCGAATCCGGAGGGCCGGGCCGGGACCGGGACCTCCGGTTGACTAAACCCGTCAATGACCGCAAACTTGAGGGATATGGATTTGGACCGGAAACGGCGCCTCTTTATCTACGATCGCAAGGAAGTCGGCGTATTGATCCTGCTCGGGGTCGGCGTCGCCCTTTTCGCTTTCACCCTCGGCGTCCACCTCGGGAAACAGGTCGTGCCGAAGGCGATCGAAGCCGCGGGCGAGGCGAAGCCGGTCGATCCGCTCACGACCGCCGAAACCCAGGCGCCGAGCCGAGTCGAGATCTCCCAGGAAGTGAAGAACGTTCCGGCGGCCGTCGACGAAACGCTCGACCAAAGCCTCCGCGACGAGATCGCGAAGACGGGCATGAAGGTCGACAAGACCCGCCAGCTCGAGCTGCCGAAGAACGTGCACGAAGAATCGTCCAAACCGGAAGTCGGCGCGAACGAACACGCGACGGAAAACGCCGAACCGAAGACCGAGAAGAAAGTCGCCAAGACCGAGCCTAAGGTCGCCGCGGAATCCGCCGGCTCCCGTTACACGCTCCAAGTCGGATCCTATCCGAGTCTGCACGACGCCGAACCGGTCCTCCTCCGTCTGAACGAGAACGGACTGCGCGCCGAAGTGCGCGAGGTCGAACTCGCGGGTAAAGGAAAGTGGTTCCGCCTTTTCGTCGGTCAGTTCGATTCCGTGAAGGACGCGGAAAAGGCCGGCAAGAGCTTCAAGAAGGAACGCCGGATCGCGGAATTCGTGGTCGTGAAAGCGCCGGCTTCGACGTCCCAGGAATAAAGGCGAGCGCGAGGAGCGGAAGTTCGAACCACGCGTGGAATCCCGCTGGTAACGCGTAGAAAGACCGCGTCGTCGCGAAATCCGCGAAAAACGCCGTCGTCGCGGCGAGCGCGTACGGGTTCAAAACGGCGTCGCGAAACCGAAATGAGGGCACCGGCAAGTAGCCGAGGATACAGGCGTAGTGAACGATCTGGAGGTAGGCCGCAACCGAGAAGACGCGGTAACCGAGCGACCCAAACCAGAGGGACGAGGGTAGGTAGGCGGCGAGGAGGTCCTCAGGGCGGGCCCCGCCGATCGCGCGATCGAATTCCGAGGGCGAGCCCGCGAGTGCGAAAACAAGCGGGGCGAGCGCGAGTGCATAAACGATTGCGCGGGGAATCCGTCGTGCTGTCGCGAGGACGCCGACGGCGATCAGGTTATGCGCGAACGCGAAGATGATGAACACCGGAGCTGGGGCGAATAGGCCGATCGCCGCGATCGCGATCGCGATCGCGATTGCCGTGGCTCCTTGCGCGCTTCCGGTACCCGCGAGGAAAAGGCCGAGCGCGCCGAAGCCTAAGCCGAGTTCAAGGCCGTACGGGAAGGTCGCCGGAAAAAACAGGCCGATCGCGCGGATCGCGACCACGGCCCCCATGAGTCCGTACAAGAAGGATTTTTCTCGAACCGCGCCGATGCGAGGCGCGACGTAGCGGTATTCGCGCAGGACATGCGGAATCCCGAAGAAGGCGAGCGTGACGACGTAGATGAGAAACGGGAATTTTGCGCTCGCGAAGGCGGCGAGCGTGAAGAGGGGGATCGCGAAACGGTTCATTTCCGATTGCGTCGGACGAATCGGAGCAAGCCGGCGCCGGCCACGACGACCGCGACCATCGCCCAAAGCGACGGATCCGCGGCAAGCTGGACCAGGCGTCGTCCGAGGTCCGTTTCCCGAAACGTATGGGGCGGAATATCGGCCAACGCCGGAGAAAGAGGAAATAGGGCGATCATTCCCGCGAAAGCGAACATTAGTCGATTCATCGGCCCTCAGGGTAGGGTGGGTTCGAAACGATGTCCAGGCCCCTCACTCAAATCGAATCCGAACTCCTCACGCTCTTCATCGAGGGCGCCGTCGCGTTCGCGTTTAAGCGCCGATGGAGCGCGTTCGCCGCGATCGGACGTCCGAAGTACTACGCGGCCGTTTGCGGGGCAACGGTCCTCTCCCATCCGCTTTTGTGGTCACTCGCGCTCGCCGGCGGACCGGTACCGATCCTCGAGATCGCGGTCGTCGTCTTCGAGGCGCTCGTCCTCGCGGTCGCGTGGCGGCAATGGAAAGTCGAGGTACTCGTCCTCAGCCTCGTGATGAACGCGACTTCCTACGGATTCGGCGTCCTCTATTACGCGATGGTCCAGTGAACCAATCGCGACTTAGTTCCGTCCGAGACTGACCTTCGGCCACACGGAGCGATTCTTCGACGGCGGAGCCGGCGGAGTGCGAGCCGGTTCGGCCCACGTCTTCGCGAGGGCGCGGAACTTGTCTTGGGCCGCGACCACGCTCGCGTTCGCCGGACCACCGAGGTCGTCGCAGTGAGCGGCGCCCGGGATCAGCATCGCTTCGACGGTGCCCGGAACGTTCCGGCGGGCCGGGTTGATCGAGAGGTGCTGCCACGGATCGTCCGAGCCGTTCGTGAAGAACGTCTTCGTGATCTTTCCGTCGAGGATCGGTTGGAAGTAGTTTTGGTTGATCGGGTTCGTGTCGACTTCGCCCGTGATCCCGAACATGCGATGGCAGATCTCGTTGTGGAACGGGAGATCGATGCGCGCCGAACGCGAGGATTCCTTCGGATCGTGGTAGGCGACCTGCCAGAAGCCGAACTGCGTGCAGGACTGGTACAGCCACTGGCGCATGCCGTTTTTCCGGTACTGGTTCGGATCGACGGACATATTGCCCTGGGCGGTGTCTTCCATCGTCGTCATGCCGAAATCGTCGAAAAGCTGGAGACCGATCTTCGCGTAGGCGGCCTTCGCGTCGCCCGTCGTTTGGATCGCCTGGCAGAACGAATCGCGCGATCCGTATTGGATCGCGATCGCGGCCATGTCGGCCACGATATAGAGGAAATCGACGTCGTCGGCGACGTCGACGGAGCCGAAGAGTTTCTTCACCGATTCGCGCGAAGCCGGCGTCGCGAGGTCGCGCTCGATCTCGGCGGTGACTTTCTGCATGGCCGCGAGGCACGCCGCCGGAACGACGGTGGCGACCTGGTGATCGTATTCCTCGAAGGAGGCCTTCGCTTGGACCGGCCCGGAAGAGGCGAGCGCGAACGCGATCGAGTCCGGGTGCTTCAAACGATAATACGCGGACATCGCGCCGGCGTACGAACCGCCGACTGTGATCCACTGGCCGGTGAGCGATTGGTCCTTCACGAGGAAGGCCTTGAACGCTTCCATGTCCGCGAGCGCCTGCTCGACGGAGAGGTACTTCAGGTTATCCGCGGAGTAATCGGCCGTCGGAACGGAGTCCCCATAATAACGGTGCTCGAGGGTGACGGCGTAACCCTTCATCTCCTTCGCGAGTTGGACGGCGAAGCCGCCGCTGCCCGAGCAGCGCGATTCGCCGCAGATATAATAGATGACCGGGGAGTCCTTGCCCGCGGCGTAGGTCGAGTTCACCCAGTAGCGCTGGGTGAAGGTACGGGTATCGCCCGCCGTCTCGTGATCGAGCTTCTGCGAGAACGTCCCGTTGGCCGCTTTCGGTTCGCCGCGTTCTCCGCGGATGAACTTCGAATCGAAGAGCGGGAACTTCGCGACTTCGGCTTCGGCGGCCGCGAGACGGGCTTCGCGCCACTGCTTCACGAATCGATCGATGAACATCGCGTTCGCGGAAGAGGCGGCGAAGAGGGCGGTGACTAGAGAAAGAGAAAGCGTCCGGGATAAGGAAAGTTTCATCCCGCGGGAGTACCGCGACCCGGGAAGGGGCGCAAGCGGGGGCTAAGTTAGCGAAACCCAAGGGCGTTCTTCTGTTTTTCCTCGTTCATCGCCTCGATGATCTTCAGGATCCGTTGGATCCGGTAGGCGCGGCGGAAGGTGTCCGGCTGGATCATCGTCGTTTGTTTATCGGACGCGAGCACCGTGAGGTTCGAAGCGTAGCCGATCTTCACGAGCTCGACGAATTCGTCCATCCGGAACGGTTCTTTCCCGGCGGCGGTCGTTTCGAGTTTCAAGACTTCGCTCACGTTCACCGTCGCCATCCCGCTCGCGTCGTCCTTCGAGAACTTGTCGAGGTGTTTCGCGATCAAACCCATGACGAGGAATCCGCGGATCGAGATGTCGTGGCGCTTCGAGGGCTCGAGGAGGTTCTCGTCGCAGACGTATTGGATGAACGACTCGAGGAGGCCCGCGTCCTTCAAGGCGACGTCCTGGCTGTTCTCGGAGATGTGCATGAGGTTCGCCTGTTTCAGGATGTCGAGGAAGCTCGTCACCTTCGCGACCGGTACGCCCATCACCTGGTTCGCGTAGCGTTCGAGCGAGCCCATCTTGATCCGTTTACCCTCGGGCAGATCTTCCTTCGAGTTCGACCCGACGAGGAGGATCGCGGAAGCGATCTTCAAGCAGTCGTGCACGCCGAGAAAGACGAAGTTCCGGCGACCGTCCGCGTAGTTCATTTCGGACGAGGAACTTTCGAGGTTCTTCATCTTCGTCGTCGTCGAGCGGAGACGGGCGACGATCGCCTTGAGGAGCACCTTCAGCCATTCGGGAACCTGGACCATCGTCGAGTCGTAGATCGACTTCGAGATCTCGACGAGCTCGGTCTCCATAAGCGCTTCGGCGGAAGCGGAACGGGGGTTTCCGTCGAGGAAAGCCATCTCGCCGACGATCTGACCGCTGCGGAGCGTGTCGATCTCGATTTGGGAGTCGCCCTTCTTCTTGAAGATACGCACCATCCCGGAACGGATGAGGTACATCGCGTTCGAACTGTCCCCTTCCTTGAAGAGAAGATCGCCTTTCTGAAGTCTGCGTGCGCCGGACGGTCCCGCCATTTACCCTTTCTTACTACTTCGTCTTCATTACCCAGGCGCCGTCCCAGTCGGCTCCCGGAGGATCGATTTTGAATTCCTTGCAGCGTTCGATGAATTCCTTCGACATCTCGTCCTCGACGCCTTCGATGGCGAGGAGCTTCGAGCAGATCTCGAACTTCGCGATCGCCGCGTCCCACTCCTGCTTCGCGTAGAGCTCGCGGGCCGCCAGGAACTCGTCGAGGCCTTCCTTCGGCATCTCGACGTCGAGGACCTGGATCAGCTCGACGGCGACTTTCTTGCCCTTCACCTTCACGAAGTCGAGCACGCGGTGGGGAGGGAGCGGCTCGCCGGTCTGGGCGATCAAGTCCATCGTCGAGCGCGTGGTGAGGATCTTCGAGTGATAATCCTTCGTCAGACCTTCGATCCGCGACGCGAGGTTCACGTGGTCGCCGATGACGGTGTATTCGAAGATCCGTTCGGAACCCATGTTCCCGACGGAAACCGATCCGGAATGGACGCCGATCCCGACGTTCACTTCGATGCCGTATTTCTCGCGGAAGTACGGACGCCGGGCGTTCAGCGCCTGCTGCATCTTGATCGCGGCCTTGCAGGCGTTCACGGAGTGCTTCGGCTGGTCGAGGGGAGCGCCCCAGAACGCCATGACGGCGTCGCCGATGTATTTATCGAGCGTGCCCTCGGTTTCGAAGACGATATCGGTCATCTGGCCGAGGTACTCGTTCAGGAAGGTCGAAAGCGTCTTCGCGTCCATCTTCTCGGAAAACGACGTGAAGCTCCGGATATCGGAGAAGACGATCGTGAGGTCGCGCTTTTCGCCGCCGACGGTGAGCTTCGACGGATCCTTCATGATCGAGTCGATGATGGTCGGCGAGACGTACTTCGCGAACGCGCCGCGGATGAATTTCTTGTTCTTCTCTTCCATCACGTACTTGATCGCGAAGGTGATCAGGAAGATCGACGAGATCTCGAGCATGAGGAGCGAGGTGTTCCAGCTCTCGTTCGACGCGAAGAGGATCTTCTGGTCGACGTACCATCCGCCGCCCATCACCGCGATGAAGAGGAGGATCGCCGGAATCGATTCGAGGCGCTCGACGGCGAAGGCGAAGAAGAGGGCGCCCGCCGTCATGATGAGATAGATCCAAAGCATGCCGAGGTTGCCGTCGCCGTGGCGGAGCATGTCGCCGGAGAGGAGGTTGTCGAGGATGTTCGCGTGGCCTTCGACGCCCGCGACGTTCGAGTCGAACGGGAAAGCCCGCATATCGAAGACGCCGATCGCGGTCACGCCGACGAAGACGATCGCGTCCTTCAGGAGTTCCTTTTTCGAGACGCTCGCGATCTGGCGATTCACCTCGATCCGGATTTGTTCTTCGGGCGCCATGATTTCGCGCGCTTTGATGTATTGGAACGACTGCGCGCCGCCGCGGAAATTGATTTCCATCATGCCGAGGGGCGAGACGGGGATTGCGCGGCCGGATTTCTTGAACCGGAGCGAATCGATCGTTTGGCGATCGTTCAGCTTCACTTCGATTTCATCGTTCAGGACGGCGGCGGCCGTCGCGAGCGCGAGCGAAGGATAGAGATGGCCGTCCGCGCCCATGAGGACGAGCTGGGTCCGGCGGATGTAGCCGTCGGGTTCCGGATACGTGTTCAGGAAGCCCGCGTGGTCGGCGGCGTCGTTGTACATCTTCAAGTTCGAGAGCACGTTCGGGACGTAGACGAGCGGGATCTTCCGGAGGTCGAGCGGGCGCGAAAGGATCTGGTCCTTCACCGCGAACTTCGCCATCTCCTTCGGTACGTTGATGAATTCCGGATCGTCGACCGGGCAGAGGAGCGGGTTCGACGCCTGGAACGCCGGCTGGCATTCGCGCGCGGCCATCCATCCGAGGGCGGCCTTCCCCGAATTGAACGCGAATACGGTCTCGAGGTTATGGTCGGTTTCGAAGCCGTCCATGCTTTCGGCGAACTTCTTTTCCTTCAGGAACGTGGCGAGTTCGTCGGAGACCCGCTGATCGGGCTCCGAGAAGGTGATATCGAGGGCGACGAATTTCGCGCCGGCGTCGAAGATGCTCTGGACGAGCATCGCGGTCTTGTCCCGGTGCCACGGCCAGCGGCCGTATTCTTCGATCGAATCGTTGTCGATCTCGGCGATCACGATCTTGTTCTTCGGCGCCTGGGGGCCGCGGGTTTGGAACTTCAGGTTCGTGTGTTGGCCGGCGATCGTCTGGAGTTTCGGGAAAAGCGTCTCCCGAAGGAACGCGTTCTGGAGCTTTCCTTGGATACCGGCTTCGTGGACCCAATAGGCCCAGGCGAAGAGCGCGACGATCGGAATTTGGAAGAGCCAGAGTTTCGATTTCATAAGCGTCAAGTTTATGGCTACGGGGTCCCGGGGATTACGCTCTTTCATCGGAAGGAACGATGCTAAACTGAATGACGGATGAGCGACCGGAAGATCCTAATCATCGACGACACGCCGACCATGCGCATGATCGTCACGAACATGCTGAACGACCTCGGATTCGCCGACGTCGTGGAAGCCGAGAACGCCGATATGGCGTTCGAGCGCGTTCAGGCCGGGGACATCGCGATCGCGCTCCTCGATTGGAACCTGCCCGGACGGAGCGGAATCGAATTCCTGCGCCAAATCCGGGCATTCGCAGCGACCCGCGAGCTTCCGATCGTCATGATGACCTCGAACAACGACCCGAAGCAGATCGAGGAAGCCCGCCGCGCCGGCGTTTCGAGCTACCTCGTCAAACCGTTCGGGATGCCCGATCTCCTCCTGAGAATGGAGGAAGCCTCCGTCGCTCACGGCGCGTCGGTCGCGCCCACGGCGGCGAAATCCTGACGCTTCGGCCTAGGCGGACTCCTTCTTCGAATCGCCCTTGGCGAGGAATCCGTACGCGATGCCCGCGGCCATGAGGCCCCAGAAGACCCAGAACGAGACCGCACTCGGGGAGTGGAAATCCACTCCCGGGAAATCGCACGCTTCGACGATCACCTTCACGCCGATGATCATCACGAGGAGGTAGGCCGCCTTCTCGAGGCCCGGGAATTTTTCGATCAGTTTGATGAACGCGCTCGCCGCGAATCGCATCATGACGACGCCGAGGATGCCGCCCGTGAAGACGATCCAGATCTTCGGCGTGAGCGCGATGCCGGCCAGGATCGAGTCGAGCGCGAAGGCGATGTCCGTGAGCTCGATCGCGATCACCGTTTGCCAGAAGGTCGCGCCCTTCTTGGCGTGAGCGTCCTCGTCCTTCGCCGCGAAGAAGAGGTGCTTCACGGCGATGTATAGAAGGTAGCCGCCGCCGACGAACTTCACCCACGTCCACTTCACGAGGAAAGAGACCATCGCGAGCGCGATGAAGCGGAAGACGAACGCGCCGATGAGGCCGTAGCTGAGCGCCTTCTTCTGCTCTTCCTTCGGAAGGTGTTTCGCGAGGATCGCGAGCACGAGGGCGTTGTCGACGGAGAGGATGCCTTCGAGGAACGCGAGCAGACCGACGAGGAAGAGGTCGTTTGACGTGATATGCATTACGGAAATATTAGCGGACGAAGGCGTAAAAGACCACGCGATCCCTTAGCCGTACGGGTCAGGCGGGTTCGGGGCCCGTCCCGTTCCCCGCGTTCCGGTAGGAGACGGCGATCGCCCCGAGCAGGACCGCGAGGAGAATCAGGGACGACGCGCCACGGCCGAATTCGAGGCCGCCGTTCTCGTGGGCTTTCGTGAGGAGATCGCCGAAGGTTGCTCCGAACGGACGCGTGAGGATGAAAGCGATCCAAAACAGGAGCACTCGGGAAATTTTCGTCGTGAAGGCGAGCGCGAGGACGACGCCCAGAATGCCGGTGATGAGGCACCAGCTCCCGAAGAAACCGAGGCCCGAGTCGTCGGCCAGGAAATCCCCGAGCGCCGTACCGAGGGTGTTCGAGAAGAGGATCGTGATCCAATAAAAGATCTCGGCCTTGCGCGAGCGGACGTTCGAGACGTCGACGTTCCCGACGTTCGCCTTCCAAGCGACGAGCAGGGCGATCAGAATCGTGACCAAGATCGCGGCGCCCTTCGCGTATCCGAGTTCGAGCGTGCGATCCATATAGTCGGACATCGTCGTGCCGGCGGTCGAAGTCGCGACGATCACGGTCCAGTAAAGGAAGGGGTGGTGGCGTTTCACGGCGAGTTGGGTGCCGAGCGCGACGACGAAGATCCCGAAAAACACGAGGGTGCTGGCGAGGTAGCCGAGGTTCATCGTCATCGAGAGCCAGTCGCCGCCGGTTTCCCCGAGCGTGGTCGCCGAGATCTTCATCACCCAGAAAGCGGCGGTGATCGCCGGGAGTTTTCCCGCGAGAACGTCTCCGTCGTCCCGGTCCGTCGCCGCGGTCATCGCCAGATCCCCGTGATCCGGTTCGCGGAACGGTCGCTCGCCCCGAGGTTCCCGAGTCCGAACGCGTCTTCCACGAGGCGAAGGATGCTGTAGTGGGTCGCCGGCGCCTTCGAGACGGATCCCCCGACGACGCTGTCGCCGTAAAGCGCGGTGTAGATCCGGTTTCCGCCGGTCAGGCTGCTTTCATCGAAGGTGGCGATCACGAGCATGTCCTTCATGAATTTCGGATTTCGCGCGAAGGCGCCGAAGACGTTTCCGAACCAGCGGTCGGCGTAGGCGACGCCCGTGTCATGGCCGTCGTTCTGCAAGTCCGGGACGTAAACCGAAAATTCGGGCAGCGTTCCCGCTTGGATATCGCGATCGACCTCGCCGGCCCCGACGAGGTGCCGATTGCAACGGGCGGGATCGGTCTGGACGTTTTTGAAGCTGACGAAGGGATTATGTTTCCGGGCGTACTGACCCGATCGGGCGCCCGTAAAGCAATTTCCCGGGTAACCCTCGAGGTAGATCTTCCAGTTCATACCCGCCGCCTCGAGCAGGTCGCCCACGTGCTTCGCGTCGATATTCACGTTCGAATCCGTGCGCACTCCGTGCAAGTCGCCCGAGACGAGGGCGATGTAGTTTCCCTGCGAAGGGTGGGTTTCGGCGACGAAATTTCCGAGGTATGCGCCTTTCGCGGCGAAGTCCTTGAAGTGAGGTTGGTCGAGGACCCGAGAGGCGTCTTCGTTTTCGAAGACGACGATCATAACCTTCTTGAAGGGAACGGCGGCGGAGGCGGAAAGCGCGGCGAAGAGACCGAAAAGCCCGAAAAAGAGAACGCGATTCATCGACATGGACGACTCCTGGTTCTGAGCGGGGACTCGCCGAAACGCTATGGGGTCGCCGAGAGGGAGTCAACGGTCGCCGCGAATTTAATGAGATCCTGACGGATGCCGGAGGTCAAACGCCGGCGCCTTTCCTCGGCGTCGATTGCGGTCGGCCGCGACCTGTGTTTTCGTCTCCCCGAGAGGCCCCGAATGAAGAATTTGCCGAAATTGAACCCGAGTTATTGGATCTTAATGCTGATCTGCACCACGATGGGGGAACTCATCGGGAATCTGATCTCCCGGAATTTCGAGTTCGGATATACGAAGGGCGCCTTGATCGACGTCTGCGTGTTTTCGATCCTGATCATTTCGGTTCTTTCGTTTAAGCTGCGCCACGACTTTTTCTACTGGTTGCTCATCCTCGCGGGAAATATCGGGGGAACGAACCTGGCGGATTGGGTCACCCTCGAACCGCTCGAAAACGACCGAAAATGGGCGGCGCTTCAGCCCCTTCAACTCGGGACCCGAGCGGGGTCGCTGGCGGTGCTGGGAGCGCTCGTTTCGGTGTTGCTCGTCCGCTACGTCTTCGTGCGGAGACGGGGCGAAGCCTCGATCGCCGCCGGCGTTTTGTATTGGGGCGCGATCTTGATCAGCAGCACTTTCGGGACGACCAGCGGCGATTTCATCACGAACGATACGCCGCTCGGGGCGTTCGGAGGCAGCGTCGCGCTTCTTGTTCTGCTTATCGGCGTTTTCGCGGCTTTCCGGCGCGGTTGGCTCGCGCTCGCTCCCGCGTATTGGGCGGCGCTCGTCCTGATGCATCCCGTGGGAGCGACGATCGGAAACTACGTCAGCAAACCGATCGGACTGAATCTCGGGAACGTTTCGACGAACCTCTTTTTAGTCGCGATATTCGGCCTCATTTTCGCGAACGAGACCCGAGCTCGGAATCCGGCCCGGGTCTCGGCGATCCAAGATTGAGAAACTAGTCGAGCAGTTCTTCCGCCGCCATCGTCCGGCGGACCGCCGGGCGTTCCATCACCCGCTTCGAGTGCGCGACGAGATTCGGCCATTTTTCCTGGCGGAGGCCGACGTACGGCGTCCAGCTGAAGATGGTGAAGAGGTAGGCGTCGGCGATCGTGAACGTGTCGCCCATCGCGAACTTCTTCGTGCCGAGGAGTTTCTCGGCGACGTCGAGTTTCTTTCCGGCCATTTCGATCAGGTTCGTCTTCACTTCCTCCTGGGCGGCGGGCGACTGGGCATAGGCGCCGACGGAGAAGATCGCGCCGACGCTCTTATGGATCTCGGTCGAGATGAAGTTCAGCCATTCGTGGAGCTGGGTGCGTTCGAACGTGCCGTTCCGCGGCGCGAGGTTCAGCTCGGGCTTCAGGTCGGCGAGGTATTGCTGGATCGCGACGCCTTCGGTGATGACCTTTCCGTCGGTGGTTTCGAGGACGGGAACCGCGCCCATCGGATTCAGTTTCAGGAATTCCGGACGCTCGTTTTCGCCCTTATCCATCACGACTTGCTGGGCCGTGTAGGGGATTCCGAGTTCCTCGAGGATGATGTGCGGAGCGAGCGAGCACGCGCCTTGGGAATAATAGAGCTTCATACGACCTCCTAAGTCGGGGGAGTTAAGACGATGACCCGAAGCGGCGATAACCGTCTGGAGTTTCACTGGATTCTAAGAGAAGATTCCGGAAACCGGCACCGAGGATTCTTTGGCAGGGGGAGGTTTAGCGTTTCCCCCGTTATAGAGGGTTCGCGCCGGTAACGATGCGCGTCTGCCGCGCATGAGCGAGGTGTGGATTGAGCGAGACCGTCCCGGCTTCCCCTTACGAATTTTTCGAGACGTGCTTCGCGCGCGCGAAGGCCGACCGCCTCCCGCAATACGACTCGATGGTGCTGATCACGGCGACGCCCGACGCGAAGCCTTCCGGACGGATGGTGCTCCTGAAGGGAATCGGCGACGACGGCGGCTTCCGGTTCTATACGAACTTCGAAAGCCGGAAGGCGGGCGAGCTCCTTTCGAATCCCCAAGCGCAGCTCCTTTTTTACTGGCCGTCGTTCGGTCGCCAGATTCGCGTCGAGGGAAAGATCGCGCGGCTTTCCGAGGAGGAGTCGGACGAGTACTGGAATTCGCGTTCGCGCGAGAGCCGCATCGGCGGAATCGCTTCCGACCAAAGCCGGCCGCTCGGGTCGATGGCCGAGATGGAGAAACGGGTCGAAGAGCTCACGCTTCAGTTCGAAGGCAAGGACGTTCCGCGTCCCCCGAACTGGGGCGGTTTCGAGCTTGTTCCGGAATACTTCGAGTTCTGGGAAGACCGGCCGAGCCGGCTCCACGAGCGGATCACGTACACCCGAGCGGGCAAGACTTGGAAAATCGGGAGGCTCTGGCCCTAGATGAAACTCCTGTTCAAGACCGCCGTACGCACGCTGCTTCGAAACAAGCGCCGCACGGCGATCACCGTGCTGAGCATCGCGTTCAGCCTCGCCGTCATTTTCTGGCTCCAATCCGTGATGGCCGCCCGCTCGGACTACCTCATCGACAAAGTCCTCTCTCTTTCCGGCGGAGACGTGCAGGTTTTCAAGAAAGTCTACGCCGAAGACAAGCGTCTCGCCGACGTGATGACCGCGCCGCTCCCGGACCTCAGCTCCGTCCTCGGTCCCGATCCGCGGAAGACCGAGCGCATCCGCCTGCCGGGCCTCATCGCCGCGGCCGAGGAATCCTTTCCGTTTTTCCTGAACGGCATCGATCCGGTGAACGAGCCGAAGCTCAGCCGCATCAAGGACTTCCTCGTCGAGGGTTCCTTCCTCGAACCGGACGTCGAGGGGAACTGCGCAGATCGGCCGATCTACCTCGGGAAGAAGCTCGCCGACCTTTTACGGGTCGGGGTGGGCGAGAAAGTCGTATTCCTCGGGCAAGCCGCCGACGGCACTCTCGGAAACGAACTCTTCCGGATCAAAGGCATCTACAACTCGAAGACCGGCGACTACGACAAGGTTTACGCCTTCACGACTCTCTCCTGCACGAAGAAAGTCGGCGTGCTGAACGGAGTGCACGAGGTCGCGTTCAAGGTCGAACACCCGAACGAGATCGAGAAGATCGAAGCCGGACTCACGAAGATCCTCCCGCCGGATCTCGTCGCGATCGGATGGAAACAGGCGAACCCGATGGTCGCCCAGATCCTCCGATTCAACGACGGGATCATCGCGATGCTCACCATGATCCTCGTCTCCATCGTGATCTTCGGCACCGTGAACACGCTTCTCATGAGCGTGCACGAGCGTTCGAAGGAATTCGGCGTGATGCTCGCTCTCGGAATGCAGCCGCGCCAACTCATGACGATCATCGTGATCGAGGCGTTCCTGATGGCGATCGTCGGGTTCGTCGGCGGCATCCTCATCGGCGGCGCCGCGATCGCGTACCACAAGGTTTACGGCTTCGACCTCGCGTTCTTCATCGGGAAGGCGAACTCGTTCCAGGGCCTCATGCTCGATTCGACGATCGTCTACCCGGTTTACGCGCTCGCCCCGTTCGTCCGCGCTTCGTCGATCATGATCCTTTTCGTCACCATCGCCGGGATCCTTCCCGCTTACCGCGCCGGCCGCCTCACGCCGGTCGACACGATCCGCGGTTAAGGCGCGATGGGAGGCGGCACCGCTCCGAATCGAGGAACCGCGAGACTGGCAGCCGGAGCGGCGCTCGCGGTCCTCGTCGGGACCTCTCCCGCGAGCGCCTGGGACCTACGCACGAAATTCGACATCCAGGCGAACGGGATCTACCGGCAGCTCTCGCAACAAGGGTTCACCCAGGCCGATTCGATGCTCGACGGGATTCTTTTTTTCGGGACCCAGGTCATCGCGAGCGACGATCATTTCGAGTTCGAGATCCGTCACGAGCTGCGAACCGTATTCGGCGATACGCCGAACTATCCCGACGGTGATCTCGCGCGGCTGAACATCCGTTCTCCCGAGCGGTACATGGACGCCGAACGATCGGTGATCGACACGAATCACGTCGAGACGATCTCCGACATCGAGCGGCTGCGCGCCTCGTACACGTTTTCATCGGGCGAAATCTGGATCGGTCGTCGACCGGTCTCGCTCGGTACGCTCTCCTTTTTCAAGGTCTGGAACAAGTTCACGCGTCCGGTCTCCGGCCTCTTCGGTCCGACGATCGTCTACGGATCGGACGGCTTCGGCGGATCGTATCAGTCCGGCGACTCGCTCTCGTTCAAGGGTGTGAGCCTCTACGGACCGGAGAAAGAGGACGACGCCCACCTCCTCGAAACGACGATCTTCAGCCCGTTCGCGGAGATGCGGATCCTCGGCGGGAAGTGGTGGGACCACGCCGCGATCGGTTTCGCGTTTTCGAAGACGGTCTTCGATTGGATGCTCCGCTTCGAATCGCTCTACCTGAACCGCGAGGGGAGTTCCGAGACGGAGGTCGGCATCGGACTCGACGGCGCGATCAGCGCGGATTTTTCGCTGCTTCTCGAGACGTACTACCAGTCGAACGGCGCCGTCGATACTTCGAACTACTCCGTCTTCGACCCGTCCCGGTTCACCTCGCTTCGCGCGCGGTACTACTCGATCGCACTCTTGAACTGGCAGGTGAGCACGCTTTGGAAGGCGGGGATCGGGGACTTGCTGAACGGAGTCGACGGCGGGCAGATCGCGATCCTGAAGTTGAACTACTCGCTCAGCGACGACATCGAAGTGCTCGGCGAGGCGAACCTCCCGTTCGCTTCCGACGGCGCGGAGTTCTCGAAGCGGACGTTCGTTTTCCGCGACGGAAACTACCTCGGGAGCGGAAATCAGTTCACGCTCGGGTTGAAAGCGACGTTCTGAGATCGGTCTAAGGACGCGGGACGTCCGGCGCGTCGATCCGCTTCTTCAGGAACTCCTGGGTGAAGATCGTCTCGTCGAGGGGGCGGTCGAAGCGCATCGCCCGGTAGTCGACCTGGGTGAAGGCGTCTTTCTCTCCGGCCTTCGTCACGACGAGGGTCGAAGGATAGTGGTGCTCGCCCGATTGTTTGAAGTTCTTCCCGACGAGCGTGCGTTGGAGCTTTCCGTCTTCCCCGAAGTATTCCTGTTTGAGCTGGAGTCCGTCGGCGGTCACCCACGTCACGATCTTTCCGGGTTCGACGGGTACGTCCTTGCGGGGCAGGCTCTCGACTTTGTACGCGTCGAGGCCCTCGATCTTCTCGCGGCCGATAAGCCGGTGGTCGTAATACCGCGAGAGGTTCGTGCTCCTCACGAGGTCGCCGTTCGAGAAGTCCGCGCCCATCCAAGCGGTTTGCATCATCGACGGTGCGACCTTTTGGACGCGTTCGACGGCGGGCGTGTAGTTCCAGAGGTCGGTGCCGATCCGCAGATGCGCCGTCGAGCGATCCTTCTCCGGGGAAAGGATCTTCACCACCGCGCGTTCGGTTCCCTTCGCCCAGAGGAGGAATTCGAGCGTGCGGGTTTCCTTGCCGCGCACGACCCGCATCATCACGCGCGATTCGAGGAACCGTCCGCGCATCTGCCAGTCGCTTTTCTTGATCAAGTCGGCGGCGGAAGGAGCGGCTTCCGTCCCGGTCGCCGCCGGGGGCGAAGGTTTCCGGGCGCGGAGGATCTTCTTCGGAGCGCCGAGGGCGACGCTCGCGACGAGGAAGAGGATCGAAAGCGGGAGGAGCGCGGAGCGCGGGTTAGTTCTTCGCACGTTTCTTCAGGAATTCCTGGGTGAAGGTGTTCGCCGGAATCTCGTGATCGAATTTCACGTCGGAGTACTCGATCCGGGTTTCGTTGTCGGCCTTCCGCGGGAGCTTCATCGTGAGTTTCGTCGCGATCGTGTGGGAGCCGAAGGTCTTCAGTTCGGTGCCGATCATCACCTTCGCGAGCTGGCCGTTCTCGGTGTAGAACTCGTTCTTCACGGGGACCGCGTCGGGGTTTCTCACCCAGATCAGGATTTTCCCCCAGGCGATCGGCGCGTCTTTTTTCGGGATGCACTCGATCTTGTAGGTCTTCATCCCGTTCACGGTCTCCTCGCCGAGGAGCTTATGCGTGTAATCGCGGCTGATCGAGGTCGTCTTCACGAGGTCGTCGTTCGTGAAGTCGGAGCCCATCCAAGACTGGAGCATCATCGAGGGCGGGATCTTGATCGTGCGTTCGAGGTTCGGGAGGTACTGCCAGAGGTCGAACTTGAGCCGGAGGTTTCCCGTGTCCCGGTCCTTCGCCGGCGCGAGGATCTTCACCACGGCCTTGTCCGTGCCCGAGGACCAGACCTTGATCTCGAGGTTCCGTTCGGTCGAGCCGCGGATGACCGTCATCGCCATGTGCGATTCGACGGAGTTCCCGCGCGTTTGGAACTCCGATTTTTTGATCAGTTCGGTCGCATTCGGCACGGCGGCGGTGGCGCCTTGCGCCTCCTTCACGTGCGGTGCAAGGCTGAACGATAACGCGGCCAGGACGAGGAGCTTCGGTGCGGTTTTCGGCATCGTGATTCCCATAGTGACTCGGATTGGTTCCAGGTTAACATGAAAGAAATGAGCGCGGTGATCCAGCTTCAGCATGTCTCGAAGGTCTATTCCGAACGGTCGGCCCAAGCCGTGCGCGCGCTCGACGACATCCAGCTCTCGGTCGACTCGGGCGAGTTCGTCGCGCTGAAAGGCTCCTCCGGCAGCGGGAAAACGACCCTCTTGAACATCGCGTCGGGCCTCGATCATCCGAGCGAGGGACGCGTGATCCTCGACGGCGAGGAGATCACCGGAAAGAGCGTAAAAGAATTGACGGAGTTCCGTTCGCGCCGGATCGGATTCGTCTTCCAAGCCTACAACCTCTTCAAGGACCTCACCGTGATCGAGAACGTCGAGTTCACCTCCGTACTCCGCGGCGACGATCCGACGGAGGCGCGGGCGCGGGCCGAACGGGCGCTGAACGACGTCGGCCTCGGATCGAAGCTCCACCATTTCCCGAAACTGCTTTCCGGCGGTCAGCAGCAGCGCGTGGCGGTCGCGCGCGCGATCGCGATGAACCCGGCGATGATTTTCGCCGACGAGCCGACGGCGAACCTGGATTCTAAGACGGCCGACGAATTGATCCAGCTCTTCGAGGAGATGAACCGGAAAACCGGGATCACTTTCCTCTTCTCGACCCACGACCCTCAGCTCTTAGGCCGAGTCCGCCGTATCGTCGAGATCCGCGACGGCAAAATCCTTCGCGACGGCCCCGCGGTGTAATTCGATCATCCGGTCGAGCGTCGGGGGCGTCGCGCCGCCGAGCAGATGGTGGGCGCCGGCGTCCGGCGAGCGGCCCATGAGCTTCAGGAAGCGGAAGTGCGAGGCGAAGAGGTCGAGGAGCGTGCGCTCGTGGTAGGGGAGTCCGTGCTCGGCCGCGGTTTCCTGGATGATCTTCGTTACCGGTCCGTAGTGGACCGAAGACATGTTCGGGAACATGTGGTGCGCGACGTGGGCGTTGAATCCGCCGTAGAAGAAACCGACGACGGGATTCCGCGGATGGAAGTCGACCGAGGTGCGGAGTTGGTGTTCGAGGAACGAGTGGGGAAGGCGGCCGTCCTCGTCCGAGTCGACGAAGAGCGCGTCTTCGCCGATGTGCGAGGAAGCGAAGGTCATCACGACGTAAAAAGAGAGGAAGAGGTGGAAGCCGACGAAGGCCGTGAGGATCGTACCCACGGAGTACGGAAGCATGAGGCACGGAAGCACGATCATGTAGCCCACATAAAAGGCCTTGAGCGCGACGAGCTCGGCGAAGCGCCACCACGGGTGTTTGAGGCCCGTGACGTTCCCGAATTCCTTGCGGAAGTAGAGGGCGAAGTCCTTCCGGAAGATCCAGTCGAGGGTGAAAACCATGTACATCAGCGGCGCGTAGAGGTGCTGGAAGCGGTGGTACGGCTTCCACTGCTTGTGCGGCGCGAGCCGGATCAGCCTCGTGCCTTCGATATCGACGTCGCAGTCGGGAATGTTCACGAAGAAGTGGTGGGCGTTGTTGTGGCGGATCTTCCAGAGGTAGCCGTTCGGCCCGAGCATGTTGAAGGAGACGAAGAAGATCTTGTCGTCGATCTTCGCGTTTCCGGTCAGCGCTCCGTGCACGGAATCGTGGGCGATGTTGTAGGCGATGCACTTGAAGAGGAGCGCGAAGGAGAAAAGGAGGGCGATCGTCGTGCCGAGCGAGTGGGTGTGGAACGCGAGCGCGGCCCAATTCGCCCAGAAAAGGCCGAAGAAGAGTGCGAGCTTCGCCCACATGCCGAGGGTCGCCTTCTTGTTTCCGCCGCGCGGGGCGAAGTGCGCGTCGATGCGCGCCTTCATCTCGGCTTGGAACGCGGGTTCCTTCTCGTGATTGTATTTCACCGTCTTCGCGTACTTCGTCATGAGCGGCTCTCGGCTTTTTCTCCGTCGAGGAGCGACGGGTTCAAGATCAGACGACCGGCGACCCACGCGCCCGCGAGGACGCCGAAAGTCAGCGCCGCGCGCTCGCCGGCGGCGAGTCCATCTTTATTCAGCATGTAGTAGACGAGCGTCGTGAGCGTCGCTCCGAGCACGGCGACGATCGCGATCTTCGCGTCGCGCGTGTAGGCGGGAAGAATCGGGCGGGTTTCGGCTTCGACGTATCCGAAACGGGCCATTTCGGCTTCGAGGGTTTCCGGCGTTTCGAACCAGATCGAGATCTTCCCGAAGAGCGTCGGGCGGTGGCGCGCGACGAAGAGGATCTGCCGGTAATAGCTCAAGTTCGCGTTCACCGGATCGTACGGGTTCGTGCCTTCCGTCGGACCGATTTGGACGGGATTCTTCTCGTCGAGTTCGGCGTGAGATCCGAACAGGCGGTCCCAGAAGATGAAGATGCCGGCGAAATTCTTGTCGAGGTACGGGGCGTTCGTGCCGTGGTGGACGCGGTGAGAGCGCGGGGTAACGAAGACATACTCGAGGAATCCGAGCTTCCGGCGAACGACGCCGTTATGGGAGAAGAACTGGATGAAGAGGTTCACGAGCAACGCCGCGAGGAGCGGCTTCACCGGAACGCCGATGATCGCGAGCGGGGCGTAGAAGAGAAAGAGGCACGGGCGGCTCGTCCAGCTCTGGCGGATCGCGGAGCCGTGGTTGAAGTCGTTCGCCTGATGGTGGACGACGTGCGCGGCGACGAAGAAGTTCACGCGATGGCTCGCGCGGTGGCCGAAGTAGTAGCAGAAATCGGCGACGACGATCAGGACGGCGGCGAGGATCTTCGAGTCGGGATTCATCTCGAAGAGGTGGAAAGTGTCGTAGAGCCAAACGTACGCTCCGACGATCGCGGCGGCCGTGAGGGCGTTGATCGCGGTTTGGCCGGCTCCGAGGTTCAGGTGCGAAACCGTCGCGGCGAAATCATAGACCGGGAGCCCGTGCTTCTTCGCGTAGGCGACTTCCCAAATCATCAAAATCAGGAATGCGGAAATCAGGTAAACCATCGACTCCTCAAACCGGGCTCTCGGTCCCGCACCGCGAATAACACACACCGCGATGAACACCTAGAAGAGCACGGGATATGCCAGTCGATACCCGGGTAAAACCCTCGGAATTCCGTGGTTTTTCCTCGTTTTAGGGACGCCTACGAGTCGATGGAGGTGGCGGGTGCATAAAGTTTAGACACCGAAAGTCGCGGGTGATTCAGCGCGAGTGCGTCTCGAATGTGAAGGGAAACGAGATGGCGACGGCGCTGCCGCCGCGCGGGAAAGGGAAATGGGCCGTCCGCAATATTTGAGTCAGGCAAGCCTGCAACTCGATGTCGTCGGTTTGGGTTTCTTCCACGCAAGTTCGGCCGACACTTCCGTCTTTCCTCACGAGGAACCCGAACTGAATCGCGCGCTTTTCGTTATAGCTCTGGCCGAGCTTCGACGTTTCATAACATCGCCGAACCTGGGGCATGTGCTTTTCGATCGTCAAAGCGACCTCTTCGGAGCGAAGTCCGGCGTCCTCGGTGATCTTGGTCCCGGCATTTTCCTTCGCCTGGAGACTGTAGATTTCGGTGCGGCATTTCGGATCCTTCACCGTTTTCACCGGAGGAGTAGTGCAACCGACCGACAGGAATAGAACCGCGAATCCGATGATTGCTTTATACATACTTCCGGACCGTACCAATCAGACACCCGGCCGTCCATAGCCCCAAAGCTTAAACCACTTCGCCCACCGCGTTTCGACCATCTTAAGTTCTTCCTCGGTGTACTTGTACCGGTCGATGTTCTGGCCGTGCTTCTTCGCGAGGTAATCCCGAAACCGCGGTTCGGCCACGGCGTATCCCGGGATTTCGAGCGTCGAGTAGATTCGCCCGAGGTGGCCCATCGGATCCTTCATGAACTCCTCGTACGAAAGTTCGAAGAGCTGGTCGGAGCGGAGGAGTTTCTTCTGCTCTTCGTAGTACTCGTGGCACTTTTCGTAGCTCCAGAAAATCTCCTCGTCAGCCTCGGCGTCCGAAAAGTCCTGGAGCTGGTGGATCTTGAAGGTCTTCCAAAGCTTCCGGTTCGATTTGAAGACGAGGTGCGGATTCCGGCGAATGAAGAGGAACTTCGCGTTCGGGAACATCTCGAGGAGGAACTGGATCCGTGCGGTTTGCGGCGGACTCTTCAGGAGTAAAGGCTTCCCGTCGTTCGCGAGCGAAACCCGCCGGAAGAGATCCATCATCTCGCGGCGAAAAAGGTCCTTCTCCTCCGGAGGGCAGTTATCGAAGAAAACCGTCTTCCCGAAGATCTCGCGGAATTTCCGCGGATAGAGCTGGCCCCAGTTCGAGGCGAAACGAAATCCGGAGGCGACCATGCTCACGTCCTCCTCACCCGGGAGATAGAACTTGAACGGGATGTTATGCGCCGGATGCCGGAAGGCGATGAAGGGCAGGTCGAGAATCCACTGGAAGAGGTTCTTGAACCATTTTTCGGTGAGGTTGAATGCCGCGCAGAAGTAGCACTGGTAGAAGTTCAGGTAACCGAATTGGGGGTCTTGGAGCATGACCTCCTGGAGGTGCGTGGTCCCGGAGCGGTAATAGCCGAGGATGAAGACCGGATCGCGCGAAAGCTTCGCGTTTCGGATTTTCCGCCCGAGGAAGATCCGTTCGGCGATGCGGAAGGGCTCGAAGAACGAGAATTTGATGTAGTAGATCAAGATGCTCGTCAGGTACTTCGCGCTCGTCAACTTCGGCTCGTAATTCAGCAGAGTATAGGTAAAGTCGAAGAGAGGACTGATCGTATGAAGACGCTTGCTCGGCTTTTCCATTATTTCGTCTATGCGAACCTGATCACGGGTTTCTTGAGCGCGCTCTACATGGTCTTCGTCGTCTACCACCCGGAAGGCGGCGGATTCGGACCGCTTTGGGGTGCGAGTCGCCAAATGCCCCATGATCTTCTCGTGGAACGGCGTCTTTACGCAATCGAAGCTTGGATCACGTTCGGATTTTTAGCGACCTACTTCGCGCTTACGCGGAAGCGGGATTAGGCACGTAGGTCGCGCCGTCGTCGCCGGCGTTCGTCGGTGCGAGCGCTTCCGAGCGACTCTCCGATTTCCGGTGGATCCGCGAGTAGAGGCTCATCGTCGGGTTCGTGATGAACTTGAAGAGGAGTCCCGGGTAGGATTTCACCGTCTCGAGTTCGACGTAGTACTCCGGGGCGATCGCCTTGATCATCGGAAGGCGGTTCCAAGCCACGGTCATGATGTCGTGGTGCTCGACGTGATAACCGACGTTGAACATGATCGGGTTCAGCGGCCCGTAGTACGAGTAGGTTTCCTGCTTCGACTCGGAAAGGAAATGTTCCGCGATCCACCGCGCTCCGAGCGGGTGGAGTCCGAGTCCGAAGATCGTCGAGGCGAGGAGGTAACCGACGCCCGGAACGCCGAGGAAGAAGAACGTGGCGGCGATCACGCCGAGCTGGATCGCGAGATTCGTCACGATCCAACGGTCCCAGAACGGCGGCGCCTTGAAACGCATCGGTCGCATGGCTTCGGAAACGCCGAGGAGCAGGACCCAAACGAGTTTCTTCAGCGGGTTGTTCCCGACCAACTTCGCTTCCCAGAGCGGGGAGAGGTCGCCGTCGTAGTCGTACTGCCCCATCTTGTTATGGTGGAGCAGGTGGTACTTGCGGAACGCCATCGCGCTCGGGACGAACTGCGCGAAGTCGGCGAAGATACCCGCCCAGCGGTTCGCGTTCGAGGATTTGAAGACGAGGTTATGGGCGGCGTCATGGATGAAGACGAAAAGGGCGTGGTTCAGGAACGCGCCGAAGACGTAGGCGACGCCGAGGATCACGTACCAAGGCTGGTGACGAAGCGCGGTCGCGACGGCGAACTGGGTGACCACGCAACCGAGGATCCAAAAGAAGGTTCCCGGATTGTTCCCCATGATGGCGCGCATTTCTTTCCCGTACTTTTTCATCAGATCCTTACGGCGCTGGATATGGAAATCCGGGGAGTCGACGTGGTGAAAATCGAGGGTCGATGGCATAGCCGTCCTGCTTCTTTCTTAAATTCGAATCTTTCGAACGAGATCCCGAAGCGTTTCGTCGATGGTCAGATTTTCGGTATCGAGCTCGCAGTCGTGCGGCCCAATCTCGAATGACGCGTCCACTCCGGTCAGAGATTTAATCTTACCCTCGTTGTAGGCCTGATAGATACCCTTCGGGTCGCGCTTTTTACAAGTCTCGATCCCCGCCTTCACGAAAACGAGTTCGTGGGGGACGTCCCTGAGAATACCGGCGATTTTCTCGCGGACCGCCCGGAACGGCGTGATGAAGCTGACGATGACGATCGCGCCGCGTTTCGCGAGAAACCGAGCTAATTCCGCCGTCCGGCGGAGGTTTTCCGCCCGGTCGGCGTCGGAGAAGCCGAGATCCTGGTTGATCGTGCTTCGGATGGTGTCGCCGTCGAGGATGATCGAGTAGCGCCCGCGGCCGTGCAAATCGCGATTGAGCGCGTCGGAAAGCGTCGATTTCCCGCTCCCGCTCAGGCCGTAAAACCAGACCACTCGGCCCTTTTGGCCGAGGAGCTCCGCGTATTCGGTCTCGCCGATCGCGTTCGCGAACGGCTTCAGCACGTCGCCTTTCATCCGAATTTCCTCACAGGAAGAGCCCCGCTCCGACCGTCTGGTTCGTCCGCGGATCGATCACGATCACGGACCCGGTCGTGCGATTCTCCGCGTAGGCGTCAAACGCGACCGGCTGGCTCAGCTTCAAACTCACTTCGCCGATCTCGTTCAATCCGAGCGCCTCGTCGCCCTCGGTCGCCACCAGCGTCGAGATATCGAGTTTTTTCCGCACGCCGACGAGCTTCGCCTTCAAGTAGCGATGGTGGTGCTTCACGAGGTAGGTCGTCGCCGGATCGGCGGACGTCGCGCCCAACCAACAAATGCGCGCGGTGATCTCGGATCCGGTCCGCGGCGCGCGCGGAAGCTCGGCGAGAAGGTCGCCGCGCGAAACGTCGATTTCGTCCTCGAGCGTGAGGACGATCGAGTCGGGCGCGGATGCGACCCGTCGTTCGGGTTCGTCGAAGGTGTGGATGCCGCGGACTTTCGAACGGAAGCCCGAGACGCCGACGGCGATCTCATCGCCGACGCGGACGGTACCGCTCGCGATGCGTCCCGCGTAGCCGCGGAAATTAGGGTTCGTCGCCGTCGCCCCGCGGATCACCCGCTGGACGGGGAAGCGGAACGCGGCGGCCGCGTCGCGCGCTCCGACGTTCAAGGTCTCGAGGGTCGTGAGTAGCGTCGCGCCCGGGTACCACGGAAGCTTTTCCGAGCGCGCGACGACGTTATCGCCGTCGACCGCGGAGATCGGGATGAGGTGGAGATCCGGCGCCCCGACTTTCATCGCGGCCGCGCGGACGTCGTCCGCGATACGGCGGAAGACCGACTCGTCGTAGCCGACGAGGTCCATCTTGTTCACTCCGACGACGAATCCGCGGATGCCGAGGAGCGAGGCGATCGCGAGGTGGCGCTTCGTTTGCTCCATCAGTCCGTGACGGACGTAGTTTTCGGCGTCGATGAGGACGACGACCGCGTCGACCGTCGAGCAGCCGGTGATCATGTTGCGCGTGTATTGGAAATGGCCCGGGCAATCGACGACGATGAATTTCCGCCGCTCGGTCGCGAAGTAACGGTAAGCGATGTCGATCGTGATGCCCTGCTCGCGTTCCGCGCGAAGACCGTCCGTGAAAAGGGCGAGATTCAGCTTCGTTTCGCCTCGCCGCGCGGAAGAGCGTTCGAGCTCGGAGCGCTGGTCCTCGAAGATCGAGTCGGTGTCGTGGAAGAGGCGCCCGATGAGGGTGCTCTTCCCGTCGTCGACGTTGCCGATGAAGGCGACCTTCAGGAGGTCGAAGTTCGTCGGGTTCGACATCAGAAGTACCCCTGCTTCTTCCGGTCTTCCATCGCGGTCTCGGAGACCTTGTCGTCCGCGCGCGTTCCGCGTTCGGTGGTCTTGAGCTCCGCGACTTCCGCGATCACTTCGGGCACCGTCTTCGCGGAGGAAACGAGCGCGCCCGTGCAGGTCGCGTCGCCGATCGTGCGGAAGCGGACTTCCGCTTCATAGGGCTTTTCGTTCGGCAGCGGCGGCTTGAACGGGGTGACCGCGTAGAGGATGCCGTGGCGGACGAAGACTTCGCGTTTGTGCGCGAAGTAGAGCGAAGGCACTTCGATGCCGCGGTAGTGGATGTAGTTCCAAACGTCCATCTCGGTCCAGTTGTTCAGCGGGAAGACGCGGAAGCTTTCGCCGACGGCTTTCTTGCAGTTGAAGAGCGACCAGAGTTCCGGGCGTTGGTTCTTCGGATCCCATTCGCCGAACTCGTTCCGGTGAGAAAAGAAACGTTCCTTCGCGCGCGCTTTTTCCTCGTCGCGCCGGGCGCCGCCGATGAGCGCGTCGAAGCGATGCTTCTCGATCGTTTCGAGGAGGGTCACGCTCTGGATGCGGTTTCGGGTCGCGTCGGGTCCCTTCTCGTCGGCCGCGGTCCCGCGGCGGATCGAGTCTTCGACCGAACCGACGACGAGGTCGAGTCCGAAGCGTTTCACGAGTTCGTCGCGGAACGCGATCGTCTCGGGGAAGTTATGGCCGGTGTCGACGTGCACGATCTTGAACGGCACCTTCGCGGGCCAGAACGCCCGGACGGCGAGGTGGATAAGGAGCAGCGAGTCTTTTCCGCCGGAAAAGAGGATGGCCGGATTTTCGAATTCTTCGGCGACCTCTCGAATGAGGGAAACCGATTCCGACTCTAAGTATTCGAGATAATTACGCCGTTTCACGCCCAGACCACCGCTCCTATTACCTCATTTCGGAGGTATGCCTTCAAGCGTCAGGAAATTGCCGCTTTGAGCCGTAGAAGGCAAAAGCGAGGGGTAACGGCGGCGGAGAATTCCGTCACTCGAATCGGTAGGCTCAAATATAAACGCCCTGGGCCGAGGGCCCAGGGCGTTCTCTCTACTCTTAGTCCGATCGAATCGGTCGATTAGCGTAGGTTGTCCGCATAGCACTGGAAGTAGATCCAGTGATCGTCGGCCGCGCTCGTGATGAGGAAGTCGCGGTTCGGCTCGAAGCAGGTGCCGGCCGTGATGAGCGCGCGGTGGTCGTTGTCGCGCGCGAGCGAAACGAGGGCTTGCCGGCGGTTTCCGCGGCAGGACATCGCGTTTCCGTCGACGACTTCGACCTTGTAACGGAAGCGCGTGCCTTCGTCGTTACCGGCGACGCGTTCGCCGACGATGCCGTGAAGCTTGATCACGCCTTTCGTCGCCGCGCGGGAGCCGCCCGAATTAGCGAGCGTGAGTCGGCAAGTGAAGTCGCCCGCGAATGCGCTCGCGGCGGAAAGGACGAACGTGAACGAGGCCAGGACGAGAACTTTTTTCGAAAACCGGATCATTGCTTCACCTAACTCCGCGTGTGCGGCTAAAAATGTTCAAGCGGTCGTGTTCGTCGGGACTAGCAGGGGTCGAAATTCTTGAAAAGGAAAAAGATCGCGGAGCGCGAACCACGCGCCTCGTCGGAAATTCTCCCTGGAGATTAGAGCGAGTTGCTCTTAGCGTAGGCTCGAACCCAAACTCGATCCGGAAAGGTAAGCCTCTCTTGAAAGCCTTACGCCCGTTCCTCCTTGGTCTCGCTTTCGCCCTCGGTGCGCTCCCGAATTTCGCCGCCGCGGCTTCGAAAGATTTGAACTGTTACGGCGACCTTTGCGTCGGCGATCACGCGCTCGATCTCGTCCGCGCGAATCGCGACGTCTCGATCCTCGCCGTCGATTATCGCGGGTGGTTCGTCACTCGGCTCTTCGATACCGGAGAGATCGTTTCCGACGTTCCGCGCGCGTCGCTCGCGACGACCGTCGGGTGTGAAGGCGACCTCTGCGTCGACTTCCCCGTGTTGAACTTGAATCCGACTTTCGACGCCGCCCGCATCGCAGGTCTCCAGCTCGACGGGCGTTTCGTCGTGCGTTCGGCGACGACGAACCTGCTCATGGCCGACGTGAATCGCCAATCGATCGCGACGACGTGGGGTTGCGTGGGTCTCTACTGCGTGAACGATACCGTTCTGAACCGGACCGACGGCCGGGTCACGAACGTCGTCGCGAAATATTCCTTCCCTGGCTCGAACGATATGCTCGTGACGATGGCCGCGGGCGATACGACGTATTCGATCGCCTTCCCGGGCGAACTCGCGCTGATCCATAAAGGACCGCTCGCCCAACCGCCGCAGGTCGCTTGTCCGCGCAATATGCACTGGGACCCGCGCACGCTCCGCTGCGCGCTGAACCTCCCGAATCCGCCGCCTCCTCCGACGTGTCCGTGGGGCACGCACTGGGATCCGTGGCAGAATCGCTGCGTTCCGGACGCTCCGCCGCCTCCGCCGAGCTGCCCGTGGGGAACCCACTGGGACAATCGCCGACAGCGCTGCGTTCCGGACGCGCCTCCGCCTCCTCCGACGTGTCCGTCGGGAACGCACTGGGATCCGCGAACGAACCGCTGCGTTTCGAACCACCCGAATCCGACGCCGGTCCCTCCACCGCACCCGCAGCCGAATCCGCATCCCCAGCCGAACCCGGTACCGCCGGAAACTTGCCCTCCGGGGAGGCACTGGGACCCGCGCCAGAACCGCTGCGTTTAGTTCACCCGTCGAAGACTTAGACAGTTTCCACGCCTCGGCTCCTCTATAGGGGTCGGGGCGTGGCCCGTTTTTCGCTCAAAGGGCCTCGGCTATGCAGAAGCTCGCCCTTTATTCCATTTCAGCCGTCCTCGTCGGTTCCGCGGCCCTCACGGCCTGCGGGCGGAATCCCGGCGCGCGCGAGCGGGCTTATCCCGGGATGGAAAAGATCGAAGAGGCGATGGCCGCGGCCCAGCCCCGCTGCGTCTCGCTCGATCCGAAGCGCCTTCGCGCGACGGTTTCGATCAGCGGGAAGGAAAAATTCACGACCGATCGGAAGGGCATCTTCAAGCTCGATTCCTACGAAATTTCGAAAGCGACCGATCGGGCGGACCGTTCGGTCCCGAACGGCATCTACACCGTGACTGAATTCGAAGACTTCGCGAGCGCGGCTCCGCGGCTCGCGATCGACTCGAAGTGCGTGGACTTGAAGGGCGCCGCCGAATCGGTCGACGTCGCCCCGGTCACGCGTATCGACTCCTCGACGGGCTTGATCCTCGAGTCCCAACCGTTCTCGTTCGCCGTTTCCGAAGCCGGGAAGATGAGCGCGGAAAGCCGCGTCCCGGTGCCGGGTGAAAGCGCGCTTCCGGCGGGTAAGGTGCCCGAGGCCGCGCTTCTCCTCGGAAAGGACTACGCCGCGAACTACAAGACGCTCGCGTTCGCCGTCTCCGAATCGGAAGACGGTTCGCTGAACGTGAAGGCCGAGTTCGTCGGTATGGACGCGAATCTGTCCCGTCTCTTCATCCGCGTCGAGGCCGTGTACGGATGGGATTCGGCGGAGTAGAAAATGCAGAAAAAATTTCCGACGTTGATCCTCCTCTTGCTTCTCCTCGTTCCCGCCGCGGAGGCGAGATACCGTAGCCGGGACTTCCTGCGTTCCGACGTCGCGCTCCAGTCCGCTTTGCTCGATCACGCGAAAAAGACGGTCTGCACGATCACGATCAATAGCGACAACGAACGCCGACTTTTCGAGAAATACCTCGATCCGAAGGACTTCCAGTTCATCGAGCTCACTCCGGAGAAGAATGCGTCCAAAGCAGAAGACGATTCGGACGACAAGTTCGGCGACGACGCGTGGTTCGACCAGGCCTGCAAAAGCGACGTGAAATGCGACGTTCTCGTCATCTCCGGCCATTTCGGAGGCAAATTCGTCGGCGACAAGGGTTTTTCGCTCGATCTCGGGACGATCGAATCCCATGCCTGCGCGCGCGACTGCGCGGGGATCACCTCGAATCCGACGGAAGCCTTTCTGTTCGGGTGCAACACGCTCGCCGGAAAGAAAAAGGATTCCCGTACGGTCGAAGAATATTTTCAGGTTCTCGTGAAAGACGGATGGAACCCAACGGATGCCCAGGCCGTCGCGGAAGCGCGGTACGGCGCCCTGGCCCAGGACAATCGCGAACGGATGCGCATGGCGTTTCGGGGCGTGAAAAACATCTATGGATTCGATTCCATCGCTCCGAGCGGGAAGACCGTCGACCCGCTCTTGGAAAGCTATCTTCGTTCGGTCGGCGACTATCGCGAACACCTCGAGCGAATGGCCAAAATCGAGGTCACTTCGGAAGATCAGATCCTGAATCCCTTGCTCGAGCGCGCCTTGAAACCGACCGCGCTCAGCCAATGCACGAGCTCGAAGGATTCCCCGACGAACTGCGGTCTCTTCGATCCGTCGTATACGCGCCTCCAGCAGACGGAATTCGCGGAGGGACTTTTGCGAAAGTCGGACCGGCTTAAATACGTTTCCGCCATCGTCGAATTCTTCGAGACGAAATACGTCTATTATGAGGCGAAACCTTCCGCCGAGGAGCAGGCCGTGATCGATCGCATGAAGGCGAACGTGACGGCTAAAAACGAAATCGCCCGGACGCGCTCCCTTCTCCAGGCCCCGAGCGCGATCGTGACCCTGCTGCGGCTCCAGACCCGGATGGAGTGGCTGACGGAAGCCGAGATCGAGTCGGCTCACGCCAAAATCGCGAACGCCCTTTTCAAGCTTCCGATGTCGCTTCTCTCGAAAGACACCCTCTGCGGGATCTACGCGAACGAAGGACCTTTCGGCGACGGCAGTTACCTCGAAGACAACGATGACTTCCGGATTCAGCCCGCGGCTTTGAACGACTTGAACGCGCTCGAAGCCTTGCGCTGTATGGACCTCGGCGACGACGAACGCTTCGAAAAAGCGGCGCTCGCCGCGCTCGGATCGAAGGTCCTCGGCGATCGCCAGCTTTACTTGATCCTCGATACCGCGAAGGATCTCGGTCATTCGTTTTCCTCCATGGGGCCAGAGAAGCACATTGCTTACGTCGACCGGATATTGGCGATGCTGAAGAAACAAGCCGCGAAACCCCGCGTCGGTGAAACGAAGGAAGCGCTCGAGAGCACGACCGCGGAACTTCTCCGTATCCGATCGGGGAGCGTGAAGTACCTCGAGAAGAAGAAGGGCAAATCCGGATGAGAAACGCCGCTTTCGTCGCCGGGATACTCGCGTTCACCGTCTCTTCCGCCCACGCCCGCGTCGACCACGCGACTTTCCGCCTTCGTCCGGTACCGACGCCGAGCGCGGTTCCCGACGCGAACGCTTGCGCGAGCGACCTTGTGACGAATCCGTCGAAGTACACCTCGGTGCCGCCGATGGCCGGGATCGGAACTTACTTCGCGGACCGCTACTCGCCCGCGATGGACCGCTATGCGGACGCCGAGGAAGCGCTCGTTTCGAAGACGCTCGCGAACTTGAAGTCGCTCGCGTCCGATGCCGCCAGCGTCGACGCAGGTCCGGACATCCGCGTGATGGGACTTTTCCTCATGATCGGCGACGTCCTCTCGAGTCACGCCCGGGACCTCTTCCTTGCGCCTCCCGCCGACCAACCTTCGCTTCTCCGGGTGAATCGCGACGCCCTCGCGGGTTACCTCCCGGGAGTCGCGCGGTCGGAGAGCGACGTCCTCGCCGACGCATTGGAAACGCTCTATAAAATGCCGGCGATTTACGTTCTGAACGACTCGCGGATGACCCGATTCGATTACCTCGTTTCTTACCTCGTCGGCCTCGCCGCCCGCCAAGGAATCCGAGCTTCGCGGGAGGCGATCCTCGCGGATGTCGGGACCCAAGGCGTCGCCTGGCTTGCTCAGCTCGAAAATCGCATCGGACCGACGGAAGGCTCGGGTGCGATGCGCGTCGCCCTCGGTAAGCTTGCCGCCCGTTATCCGCTGAACTCGGCCGACCGACGGGCGTTCGTGAAGTTTTATCCTCAGTGGGTCATGCAGCTGATCATTCTCGACGGGCCGGTGCGGAAAGTTCTCGAAAAGTCTTCCCTCACGTTCGTCGACGTCGTCCGGGTCACCGAGCTCGAGAAGCGGCTCCAAGCCGCGGTCGGGGTGGCCGGAGAGCGGCGGACCGCACTTCGGAAAAAAGTGATGGATCGCTGCCGTTCGTACGCGGGCGCCGCGCTCGCGCATTTCCCGACGACGGCCCAGCTCGAAAAGGCACGGACCTTGATCGAGGCCGTGCGCTCGGAGGCGATCCTCGCCGCTCCCGAGTACATCGGTTCTCCGTATACTGAGATCTCGCAGAAGCGGCTCGCCGAGGTGAATTTCGACCTTCCGGAAAGCCAGGATGCCGAGTCGACGATCCTCCTCGACGTATTTTCGGAAAGCCGGAAGGAGATCGACCGCGCTTCCAAGGCGATCGACGGGAATTCCGTGAAGGAACGGGCGATGGCGCTCCTCGAGGTCGCCGGGGATTTCCTCGGAGGCGGCGGCGCTTCGGTCTCCTACGGGACGACTCAGGACGAGCCTCTTTACCTCGCCGGACTTCGCGGCCAATGCGGCGAACTCCTCCAGTCTTATTCGCCCTTCGAACTCGACGCATATTTGAACGGCACGATTTACGTCGGCTGGCAGTCGGTCTTTTACCCCGAGTACGGCGTCGCGACCTACGCGCACGAAATCGGCCACGCCGCCTCGTTCATCGGTCAAACGACCGCCGACGGATGGGTTCTCCCGACGTTCGCGATGGCTTGCAGCCAGAAAAACCACGCTTACCTCCGTTCGAACCTTCCGGGCGACGGCGACAAACGTTTCGCCCAGGAAGATTTCGCGGACGCGTTCTCCGCGACCGTCACTTCCCGCATGAAGGCGAAGCTCGGGACGGAAGTCGCCGGACTCCTCGGCACGATGCTCGCGCTCAAGAATCCGATGGGCGACCGCCTCGTACCTGCCGAACTCGAGTCTTCGAACCCGTCCGACCCGCACTCGGGCATCCTCGGACGCGAGATCCTCTACCGGCTCGGCCTCGGCGAAAAACTGCCGGCGAGCTGCGAATCGATCTTGCTTCCGCCGATGAACTATCAGGACGGCGACTACAAGACGCTCCAAAGCTGCTCGGTCCGCTGACCTAGAAAAGTTCCGGATTCACGAACGAGTAGTTCCGCTGGAAGTTCCCGCGGATGATGCGGTTCGCGGCGTCGTTGAAGACCTGGTCGAGCGTCGGGTCTTCCATCGTCATTTCGAGGATGCGGCCGAAAGGGAAAAAGAACGCCTCCGTCGTCGTGCCCCAATCGTCGCCGAGCGCGGCGGCCATCTCCTTCGGCGTGCCGGGCGGTACCGGGAGCGAAACGAAGCCCTTCGAATATTCCGGCTTCAGCTTCCGGATGGCGTCGGCCATCGCGGGATCGCGGGTGGTGAGGGCGATCTCGCTTCGGCGGAGGATCAAGCTCTGCCAGACGTCGCGGATCGAGGACTGCGGACTGATCGCCTGGACTTTCCGGACCGCGCCGATCGCCGCGCCGAAGAGGACTCGCAGGAGGTACTTCGGATCGTCGGCGAGCTGCTTCGGATCGAGGCCCGAGACTTCGACCGCGCCCCGGTCGCGGCAGAGGATCTGGGCGCCGTTCTTGTTCGTGGCGTCGACGTAGTAGTTCGCGCGCTGGAGGCGTTTCGTGATCGGTTCCTGGAGAAGCCTTTCGATCGCGGCTTTCGACTTCGCTTCGGGGATGCCGGCGGCGCGGAGCTGGGCGTGGACGGAGTTCAATCCCCAGACGGAAAAATCCTGGAGGATGAGAGGATGGTCCGAACGGAAGTGCGTTCCTTGGAAGTCGGCCTCCGTCCAGAGCGTGCCCCGGAACGCGTCGACGAGGTCGACGAGGATATCGTCGGTGAAACGGGGATCGTCGACGATTTTTCCGAGGTCCGCGAGGAGCGCGGAGTGACGGCGGAGGGGGTGGGACTTCAGCACCATCGAGAGCGGGATCATGAGGACCGAGTCTCCGTCCTTGAGCGCGTTCTTCGAGAACTGGGTGCCCGGAAAGCGGCGAAGGTAGCTCACGGTATGCGCCGGGGAAATCGCGTGGATCATGACGTATGCGTCGTCGACCTTTCCGCCGAAGGTCTTCAGGTCGCGGTAAGCCTTCTGGACCGCGAAGTCGAGGAGAGTATCGATGTCGGCGCCGTCTTCGATCGCGGCGCGGCCCCACTCCCAGAGGTATTTGTATTTCGTTCGGTCGACTTCTCCGGCGAGCGCCTTCCACTTTTCCTCGAGCATCCAGGGAAGGATCCGGTCTTGGATTTTTCCCGCCTCGAGGTCCTGGCCGCCGACGCTCCAGAGCGATCCGACCTGCTGTCCTTTTTCTTCGAGCTCGAAAAAGCTCACTTGGCGGGGCGGAAGCTTATCGCCGAGCGCCGCGTACATCTTCGCTTGTTCCGCGGTGAGGACTCCTCGCTTCACCATCGCTCCGAGCGCGAACATCTGCTGGTGCTCGAGAAGGGACGTGCAGTCGAAGTCGACGAGGCGGTGGTGCGTGAGCGAGTTCTCCGGGATCCATCCGTCCGGGGTCGAATTCCATCGGAGCTGGAGCCCGCCGTCGCTGAACGCGGACGCGGCGTAAACGGTGTGCGTGACGGTACCGGCGAACGCGATGCCCGGCAGTCCGACGAGCGCTAAAAGAGCGATGAACCCAAACCGAATCACGCCATAAATTATAGACGACGAAACTTCTCCGGGAGCTCGGCAATTCTTACCGACTGAGAGGGTGGTGAGCCGGCGATTCTTCGCGCGCGTCATCTTCGAAACAAAAAAAGCCGGCCCCGAAGGGACCGGCTTTTTTTGTTTCGAAAATGGTGGGTCCGAGAGGGATCGAACCTCTGACCCGAAGATTAAGAGTCTTCTGCTCTACCAACTGAGCTACGAACCCACCTACTTTTCAAATCCGTCGCTCAAATGGTGAGTCGTGATGGGTTCGAACCATCGACCCTCACATTAAAAGTGTGATGCTCTACCAGCTGAGCTAACGACTCTCACCCTTGAGGACAGGTTCTTTCCTTTACCTAACCGAAGGTTCGACTGCAACGCTCAATTTCTCGAGTGACTGCCGAAACGAGAAAAATAACGCGTCGCAATTAAGCCACCTTTCGAGGAAAATTCCCTTCCGATCTCGGGAGTTTAGGGCAGCCGGGTTAGGCGAGCTGGAAGACCCTTTTCGCCCGGTAGGCGAAGAAAAGCTCGAGGCTCTGCCGTTCGTTCGGCAGCATTTCGGGGAGTTCGCCCGGCGCGAAGAAACGTAGTGCTTGGGACTCGTCGTTCGAAAGATCGGGTTCCCCGGTCCACTTCGTCACGTGGAAAAGCACCGCGTAGGAGTGGATGACGTGTCCGTTCGGATAAGTGAACGTCTCGATCTCGGGATGGGAAGAAATCCCGAAGGCGCGGTACTCGGTCGCCACGAGGCCGGTCTCCTCTCGGAGCTCGCGCGCGAACGCGAACTCGACGCTTTCGCCTTCCTCGCACCCGCCGCCCGGCAGACCCCAGATCGCGATGTCGCGCCGGCGTTGGAGGAGGATCTCGCTCGAGTCGTTCTCGACGACGATCCGAACGCCGGGAACCATAAGGAGCCGGGAGCCGACTTTCTCGCGGAGCTGGCCGAGGTAGGTCTCGGAAAAAGGTTTCCCTTTCTTCATCGCGCGCGCCTTAGGCCTTCGCACCGTCGAGAAACGCGACGATGTCGTTCCAGCAGATCTTCGCTTGGGCGCCCGAGGGCGCGGCGTAAAACGCGTGGCCGACGCCCGGATAGACTTTCAACCGGTCGCGCTGTCCGAGTTTCGCGAGCGTCTCGGCGAAGCGTTCGGAATCGCCGATCACCGGATCTTTCGCCCCGACCGGGACGAAGAACTCCGGGAATCCGGCGGGCAGCGCCGAAAGGGCGCCGAGCGCGAGGTGGGGATCGGCGAGCGCGTAGTCGGCCGATTTCTCCGCGCGGAACTCCGGGACGTAGTTCGATCGGATCTGTTCGACGCGGGTTCGGGCCGCCGGGAAAAGACGGCGGTCCCCGTCGAAGCGGGACCCGTCGGTGACCTCGAAGAATCCGCAGTGTGCGACGACGGCCTTCGGCCAAACTTTCGGGGGTTCCGGAGCGTCGGCGCCGGCGGGAAATTTCGCGATGCCCGCGAGGTAGACCGCGAGACTCGTCACGAACCCGGCGCCCGAGCTCTCGCCGACGAGAGAGATCCGCTCGGCATTTCCGCCGTAATTTCCGGCTTTCTCGACGATCCAGGCATAGGCTTTCGCCGCGTCGGCGAGCCCGTGCGGATAAGGATGGCGGGGCGCGAGTCGGTAATCGATGCAGAACACGATCCGGCCGGATTCGGCGAGGCGGGCAGCCGCGGCGGCGTGGCTGTTTTTCGAGAAGTAGCGGAATCCGCCGCCGTGGATGAAGAGGGCGACGGGGAGAGGGCCGGAATCCCGGGCGCGCGGAAGGTAAACGTCGAGGCGCTGGGCGGGATCCGCGCCGTAAGCGACGTTCTTGATCCGCTCGATCCGCTTTCCGTCGACGAGTAGCGGCGACACGAGTCCCGCGATGGGCGAGGCGATCGTGTAAAACGCCGTGATGACCGGACTCGGGATCGGGAGGTTCAAGCTCATTCGAACGGATTCCCGAGTTCGAGCGTTTCCTCGCGTCCGGGACCGACTGAGAGGAGGACCACCGGCACGCCGGTGAACGCTTCGATTTTCCGGATGTACTCGCGGAGCTCCTCCGGCAGGTCGTCGAATCCTTTCACTTCCTTCGCGTCGTAGTTCGGCCAGCACGGATAGACGTCGTAGTTCGGCTCGATGCGCGCGAGGTCCTCGGCGCGCGAGGGTAGATCGTACACCGTGTTCCCGCCGATCGAGTAGCTCGTGCAGAGTTTCAAGCAATCGAGGCCGTTCAGCACGTCGGCTTTCATGAGCGCGAGGCCCGTGATGCCGTTCACCTGGACGGCGTACTTGAGCGCGACGAGGTCGAGCCACCCGATCCGCCGTTTCCGCCCCGTCGTCGCGCCGAATTCCTGGCCGACGGCGCGGATCTTCTCCGCGAGCGCCGGTTCGGTCTCTTCGATTTCGGTCGGGAACGGGCCCGAGCCGACTCGGGTGACGTAGGCCTTCATGATGCCGATCACGGAACCGATCGCGCCTTCGCCGACCCCCGAACCCGTCAGGGCGCCGCCCGCGATCGTGTTCGACGACGTGACGAACGGGTAGGTACCGTGATCGATGTCGAGCAGCGTACCCTGGGCCCCTTCGAAGAGCATCGGGCGCTTCTGCTCGAGCGCGGTCATGAGGAGCGACTTCACGTCGGCGACGTACGGCCGGAGTTTTTCTCCGAGGCCCACGCAGGTGTCATAGACCGCGTCGAGCGCGATCGGATCGGCGCCGTAGAGGTTTTTCAGCAGGACGTTCTTCTCCTCGATCGCGTGTTCGATCTTCGCGCGGAGGGTCTTCGCGTCGAGGAGGTCGGCGACGCGGATCCCGCGGCGCGAGACCTTGTCCTCGTACGCCGGGCCGATCCCCCGCACGGTCGTGCCGATCTTCCCGCCGGCGGCCTTCGCCTCGCGGACGGAATCGAGGAGCCGGTGGTAGGGCAGAATCACGTGTGCGCGGTCGCTCACGCGAACGCGGTCGTACGGGCGATCCGAGATCGCGCCGCTCGCGAGGAGCGAGTCGATCTCCTTGAAGAAGACTTCCGGATCGAACACGACGCCGTTCGCGATCAAGCAGACCTTATCGGCGTGGAGGATCCCGCTCGGGATCAGGTGAAGCACCGTCTTCTTCCCGTTCACGACGAGCGTGTGGCCGGCGTTGTTCCCGCCTTGGTAGCGGACGATGTACTCGGCCTTCGCGGAATAGAGGTCGACGACCTTTCCCTTGCCTTCGTCGCCCCACTGCGCGCCGACGATCACCACGTTCTTCATCAGTTCAGTACTCCCGTTTTCGCGCCTTCGTTGAAGAAAGCCAAGATTTGCTGGGCCGTTTGCGAGGCGACGCGCTCTTTTGCTTCGACGGTCGCGCCGCCGAGGTGGGCGGTCGCGATGAAGCGCGGATGGGCGAGAAGCTTCGCCGTCGTCGGATCTTCGAACTTCGGAGGTTCGTGCTCGAGCACGTCGGCCGCCGCTCCCGCGAGGTGACCGCTCTCGAGCGCCGCGAGGAGCGCAGCTTCGTCGACGATCCCGCCTCGCGAGGTGTTGATCAGGTAGGCGCCCTTTCGCATGCCCGCGATCGTCGGCCCGCCGAAGAGCCCGACGTTCCGCGGTTCTTTCGGGATATGGATCACGACCCAGTCGGCTTCGGCGAGCACTTCGGCCTGGGACCGGGCGAGTTTGAATCGCATTTCGAGGTATTTGAATTTCGGGGGAAAGGCCGACATCGAGGAAATCGCGGTGTCGTAGCCGATCACCATCATTCCGAGGGCCATCGCCTTTTCGGCCATGATCTTCCCGATGTTTCCGAGGCCGATGATCCCGAGGATCTTGCCGTGGAGTTCGGTCCCCATGAATGCGGGTCCGCGCTCCCATTTCCCGGCGCGCACGCCCGCGTAACTCTGCGGGATGTTCCGCGCGAGGGCGAACATCAGTCCGAGGGTCTGCTCCGCGGCCGAGAGCGAATTCGCCGTCGGGCAATTCAGGACGGAGATATTCGCCTTCCGCGCGGCCGCGACGTCGAGGTTATCGGTACCGGCTCCCGCCTGGACGATGAGCTTCAATCGCGGCGCCTTCGCGATGACTTCGGCCGTGACCCGGGTCATCGAGCGCGTGACGAGGACGTCGTACCCGTTCGCCATCGCGAGGAGTTCCTCGGGCGAAGTCGACGCGCGCAGATCGGTCTCGAAATCGGGGTGCGTCTTCAGGAGCTCGATGCCTTCCTTGCCGAGTCCGTCCGTGATGAGGATCTTCGTCTTGGCCATCGCGCTATCCCGGGCTTACGCGCCCGCCTCCGCGAAGACCTTCAGCGCCGCTCCGACGCCCTTCCCGAATTCGACGGGATGTCCGAGTTCCTTCAAGACGAGTTCGAGGCAGGAGATCCCCGTCGTCACGTCGAACGGCGAGCAATACCCGAAATGGGAGAGCCGGAAGATCTTCCCCTCGAGTTCGTCCTGGCCGCCGGCGATCGTCACGCCGTGCTTGTCGCGCATGAGCTTCGGGATTTTCTTCCCTTCCTTCACCGTCGGCGGCACGACGACCGCGCTCACCGCCGGCGAGGGCGATTTTTTCGCGAGCAATTCGAGCCCGAGCGCCTCGACCGCCGCGCGGGTCGCGCGGGCTAGCGTCTCGTGGCGTTTGAAGACTTCGGCGAGCCCTTCTTCCTTCATCATGCGCAGCGATTCCGCGAGGCCGAGGACGAGCGAGATCGCGGGCGTCCACGCCGTCTGGTTCGTCTCGTGCGCCTTCTTTTCCTTCGCGAGGTCGAAGTAAAACCGAGGCAGGTCCGCCGTTTTCGATTTTTCCCAGGCCTTATCCGAAAGCGCGATGAAGGCGAGACCGGGCGGGATCATCATCGCTTTCTGCGAACCGGTGATCAGCACGTCGATGCCCCACGCGTCCATCGGAAGATCCATCACGCCGAGCGCGGTGATCGCGTCGCAAACCGAGAGCAGGTTTTTCTTCTTCGCGAGATCGACGATTTCCTTCACCGGCATCCGCGCGCCGGTCGAGGTCTCGGAGGCTTGGAAGAGGATCGCCTTCGCGTCCGGGTTCGCGTCGACGAGCTTCGCGAGGTCCGCGGGATCGATCGCCGAACCCGCCGGGATCTTCGCCTCGATCGCGTTCAGCCCGTAAACCTTCGCGATCTTCGTCCAGCGTTCGCCGAATTTCCCGCCGTTCACGGTGATCACCTTTTCGCCGCGCGAGAAGAGGTTCGAGACCGCGGCGTCCATCGCGCCCGTGCCGGTCGCGGTGAGCATGATCACTTCGGACTTCGTTTGGAAGACCCACTTCAGTCCTTCGCGGACTTCCGCGAACGTCTTCTCGAATCCCGGAGTGCGGTGGTGCGGGATCGGCTGGCCGAGGATAGCGGCGACGCGTTCGGGGACGGGGGTCGGTCCGGGGGCCAAGAGATAATTTTTCTTCATGACCGGTCGTTTCTAACACGAGAAGCCGGGTTTAGAACAGCTCGGGTCGCTACGGGCCGGTAACTGCCAGCTTACGCTGGCCGTTAGGAGCCGGTCCCATCCGCGACTCGAGCCTACTTTCTGCCTTTAGGCGGTGGTTTTCGGGAAGAAAACCGAAAACTGGCTTCCGACTCCGGGCGTCGTATTGAGCTCGACCCGTGCGTGGTGGACGTCCGCGATTTTACGGACGATCGAAAGGCCTAATCCTGACCCCTTCACTGGGGAATTCTCGACTTTCGGGGCCCGCCAGAACCGGCCGAAGATCCGTTCTTTTTCCCCGGCTTGGAACCCTTCGCCTTGGTCGACGACCCGGAATTCGATCGTTTCCGCGCGGTCGCGGATTTCGACGGCGACCGTGGTCTCGTCGCGGGTGTACTTAAGCGCGTTGTCGATGAGCGATTCCATCAATGTCCGCACGAGGTCGAAGTCGCCCGGGACGGTGTAATCGGCGTCTTCGGCGCCTTCGAAACGGAAGGTGAGCTTCGTCTTCCGCTTCGAGACCGAGGCGTGACGCTGCATCCGCGAGACGACTTCGATCGCGAGTTCGTCGAGGCGAGTAGGGTGCATCTCGAGGTGACCCGCGTGGCCGGATTCGAGCCGCGCGATGATGAGGAGCTGCTCGACCATGCGAGAGAGGTAACCGACTTCCTGCGAGGCGCTC
>JAFEAP010000024.1 GCA_018266355.1 Bdellovibrionales bacterium | reverse complement strand
TTGTTCGGCGAGTTGCTCGATCGGGTAGCCGCGGTACTGGAGGATCCCTTTGTCGCCGTCGAGGAAGGTCACCGAGCTCGTCGTCGGGCTCGTGTTCGCGTAACCGTTGTCGAACGTCACGTAGCCGGTCGAGTCGCGGAGCTTCGAAATATCGAAGGCCTTTTCCCCCTCGGTTCCGACGAACGTCGGGCACTCGATGGTCTTTCCGTCGAGCGTGAGGGTGGCGGGATTTCCGGCGGTCGGCTTGGTGTTGTTCATGGCGTATCCTACGGTTTCTAAAGGGTTGAACGGTTTATTTTACATCGTGCCCCACGCCGAATTTCGGTTCAACATCGAACCGACTTTCCTCACGATTTCATCCACTCGTAGAGGTGATAGTGCTCGCGCGTCATGCCCATTTTTTCGTAAACGGCGATCGCATTCGGATTCTTTTGGTCGACATAAAGGCGGAGTCCCGCCAGATTCGCGTCGGATTTGACGCGTGAGCGAAAAGTTTCGTAGATTTCCCGAGTGAGGCCCTGGCCGCGGAATTCCGGCAGGACGTAGAGCGAATGGATCCAAAGCACCTTTCGTGCGCGCCAATCGCTCCACTCGGTTTGGATCAGCGTGCACCCGACGATCCGCGGCCTTCCGTCCGGCCCGGGAATTTCCATGATCCAGTACTCGCCGAGCGCCGGTTCCGCAAAGACGCGGGAAACGCCGCGCAGGCAGACCTCCGGGTCGAGCCGAAGGTTTTCGCTCTCCATCGCCATCGCGAGCTGGAAATCGCGGATCGTGCCCATTTCTTCTGCCCGTGCGGGGCGGACTCGCGAGGCGGAGGCGTTCGGGGTAGAATCGGAGTTGCCCATGGAAGGGAGTCTAGCCGATGTCCGCCCACGAACCTAGTTACGAGGAGCTTCGGCTCCCGCCCGCTCTCGATGCCGCGGGCGACGATTCTCCGTGGGCCGACGCGAAGCCCTTTCCCGACCGGGTGAATAACCGTTCGTTCATCTCGGGCCGCCGCGATTCGCGAGCGATCCGCGTCCGGTATTTCGAGAAGAAGTCCGCGAAGATTTTCGCCGGGCGCGCGTGGTTTGGTCCCGAGGCCGAAGGCCCGCCGGGGTTCGCCCACGGCGGATCCCAAGCCGCGCTCCTCGACGAGGGCATGGGCGCGGCGGCGTGGCTCTCGGGGAAGACCGTGCTCGCGGCGAAGATCGAAATCAATTTTCGCGCGCCGTTGCCGCTAGGAACGGTGCTGACCGTGCGGTCCGAGGTGACGAAAATCGAGGGGAAAAAAGTCTACGCCTCGGGAAGGCTCGAGGCCGACGATGGAACCGTTTATTCCGACGGGACCGGGCTCTTCGTCGTGATCGACGCGGCCGCACTCGCGAAAAAAGCGGGGATGAGGCAGTGAGCGAGACGGGCGAGTCCGTCTATCTCTGCCCGAGGTGCCCCTTCGCCCGACTTTCCGAGTTTGAAGTCGATCGCTTTCCCGTCCGAGTCTGCGGCCGCTGCCGGGGGTGTTTGATCCCGCTTCGCCGCCTTTCGGAGTATATCCAAACCCAGCACGTCGTGAAGATCGCGGACACGACCGGACCCGACGCGGTGGTCGGCCGGCGAAAATGCCCGAGCTGCTCGCGCGCGATGCGGACGACGACGATTCTCAATCGCGTCGGGCGGTATGAGCTCGACGTCTGCCGCGAGTGCGACGAGGTTTGGTTCGATACCGACGAACTCGCCCAGGCGCCCGTCACTCCGGAAGTGATCGATCAGGCCAGCCGGCTTTTGAACGGGCCACTCGGATTCCTCGAAGGCTTGTTCGGACCGGGACTCGCGTATCGACCGCGGACGGCGAACTTGATGGGAATTTCGCTCTCGTCCCGGCGCGGAGGACCGGAGGCCGCGCTGGTTCTGACCGCTCAAGTCGCCTTGTTCCTCGTCTTGACCGGTCTTCTACCTGATCTGCCCGAAGGCCGGCCGGATCCGCTTCACCCGAAGAAAAAAGAAAAACCGTGACGAACTCGATCGAACGCTGCCCGGCATGCGGGAAGAACTTGAGGGCCCTCGGACCCGACCCGTTTCCGATCCGGTTTTGCGACGGCTGCAAAGGAGCCTTGCTTCCGTTCCGAAAACTCGCCGAGCGGATCCAATCGCCGCACCTCCAGAAAATCGCCGCCATCGACGAGAAAAGCGCTCGAAAAGGGAAGCGGCTTTGTCCGACCTGCCGTCGCTGGATGTTCGCAAACACGCTGCTGAACCGGGTCGGGAGTTACGAGCTCGACGTTTGCCCGCCTTGCGGAGCAGTGTGGTTCGACGCTGGTGAACTCGGCCAAGCGCCCACGACTCCCGACGTGATCGATCAGACGGGGGAACTCCTGAAGAAGTACGACTTCATCCTCGATCAGCTCTACGAGGAGCGGTACGGCGAGATTCCGGGCGTGCTCGACCGAAAGGACTTCGTTCCTTCGGAATTCTACTGGCTGCTGATCCTCGACACGCTCGTGAGCGACGATCCGTACGCGCGGAAGCCGAAGGCGCGGAAGTCCGATCTCCCCGAGTAAGTTCGCGTGTTTTAGCGAGAAGGGACCGTCGATCGCCCTCGCGCGGTCGCAAGGGTGTACGCGAGGTAGATCGGATAGGCGATCACCGAAATCGCGGCGATCGCGAAGAGTCCTTCGCCCCAGCTCCGACCGAGGAGGAACGGCGTGTCCCGCCCGAATTCCGCGAGGTCCGCGACGATGCGGCCGACGAGGAAGTAGAGGCCTACCACGCGGATCGCCTCGAAGGGGAACGCCCAGCGAGCCGAGGTGAGGAAACCTGCCCAAACGGTGACCGAAACCCAGAGCGCGAACGCGACGAGCACGCGGTCGAGGAGGGTGAGCGGGGAATCGTCGCGGATGACCGCGAACATGAGGCCGAGGGTGAGCGCGAGTTGGAGAAGAAGGTAGACCTTCGCGCCGCGGAAGGCGGGAGTCGCGAACTTCACCTGGGTTTCGGCGTTCAGCGCCGGCTTCTTCTCGTACGGCGGGAGATTCCTCGGCCGCCATCCCGGCGGCATGAACCAGATCTTCAGCGCGTCGACGAAGTGGGTCGCTTGGCGCGCGTCCTGCCAGAGCACGTGGAACCAATGCAAGCTCAGGTAAGTCGGATCCCAAGAGAGGGGATGGATCGTCACGCCGTAGTAAGGCGTTTCGGTCTGCGCGCGGTAGGTGCCGAACCATTTATCCCAGAAAATGAAGGTGCCGCCGTAGTTCCGGTCCCAGTAGAGCGGATTCGCCGCGTGGTGGACCTGGTGGTGCCAGGGCGTGTTCAGCCAGGAATCGATCCAAGTCGGAAGCTTCGGGATCACGCGGGTGTGCGGGATGAACTGGAGGACGAGGTTCAGCGCGACCATCGGCAGGATGATCGAGGGCGCGAAGCCGAGTACGGCGAGCGGCCAGTAAAAGAGGAAGGAGCCCGCGCGCTGGAAGAGTCCCGCGCGGAGGGCGACGGCGTAGTTCAATTCCTCGGCCGAGTGGTGCGGAACGTGGAGCGCCCAGAAGAAATTCACGCGGTGACCGACGCGGTGGAACCAGTAGAAGAAGAAATCGACGCCGAGGTAGCAGAGAGCGTACTGGGCCCAGACCGGGACGCCGGTCGCGGACCAGTTCACGAGCGAGAATCGGGAGTAGATCCACCCGTAGCTCGCGACGACCGCCACCGCGACGGCGACGTTCACGCACTGGGCGAGGATCGCGGTTCCGAACCCGATCAGGCTGTCGGCGAAGGAGTAGTAGCCGTTCTTTTTCACGAGGCAGTAGACGAACTCCACCACGGTGAGCAGGAGGACGAGGGGGGTCAGTATCGCGTAAACGTTCACGATCGAATCGGCGCTCGGGTGCATGGGTCTAGGTTAAAGAAAGCTCCGGAAAATGTCGTTACGGAAGAGACGCCTATGCGGTCGAAATTTCCTGGCTCCGCCATTTTCTTGACGCTCGTTTTCCTGCTCGGACAGGCGGGGTTCGCGCGCGCGGACGGCGAAGTCACATCGTGCAAGAAACCCGATTCGGGACTGTCGGGCGACCTTTCCTGGCTCTCCGATCTCCAGGCCGCGCTGAAGGGCGACGGGACGACGAAGACGCCTTCTAAACTCGGCCAGGACGACGGAAAGACCGTCGTGAAGGAAGAGCCGTCGCCGTTTCCTTCGCCGCTCGTGGACGAGGACGAGATCGACCAGAAGGTCACGAAGAAAAAGGTCTCGACCACGCCGGACTTCGGTTCGGTCGAAAAGGACGACGATCCGAGTTCGACGTACGACCTCCAGGATCCCGCGCTCACCCAGCTTCGCCGTAAAGCGCGCTACGAGGCCACGCGGTGTCGCGTCCGGAAGGGGCGGACGATCTGCGGAAATCACTCGAAGTACCTTTGCTATGCGGCCGTGAAGGACACGATCCTCGACATGAAATGGGTGAAGGCGCGCTGGAGTCAGGAAGCGGCGTCCGACGCGCACGACCGCGGCACGCTCACGGGTCTCGGATTCAAGAACGTGATGGGCGAACGGACTTCCGGGGGAGCTCCCTTCAACTCCTCGAACGCGCCGCTCGGCGCGGTCCTCGTGTACCGGGGGGGAAGCGGGCGCAATTGTCCGGGCAGCGCCCAAGGGAACTCGTACTGCGGCCACATCGAAATCAAACTGAACAAGAGCGAATATTGCAGCGACTTCTGCAGCCCGCTCCCGATCGACAAGAGCGGTTTGAAACGCACGCTCGTGGGGATTTATGTCAAAGAATAAGAGATTGAAACCGACACTGCTCGCCGGCGCCTTTTTCGCCCTGCTCGGGCTCGTCGGCACGCTCGATTACGACGTTCCGAACGAGTCGAGGGCCGCGCGCGGGCGGGGGATCGCATCCCTCGGCGACTGCGATACCGCGGAATGCCGCGATCTCCTCCGCATCGAGAAGGCGATCCTCGAATCTCCGGCCCCCGCGACGGAGTCGACGCGGGCGGCGAAGGCCGACGCCGCGAGCCGGGACGCGAAGAATCTCGTTCAGGCCGCTGCGACTTTCTCCAAGATCTTCCGCGGCCGCGACGCGACCGAGAACGAACTCGACGAGACCGCCCGTTTCCTCGTCGCGACTTACTCGCGCGACCCGGCGGGCGTCGTGTTCGACGGGATGTCCGGTTCGCTCGGCGACGAGCGGACGAATACGGCGCTCGGTCAAGTGAAAGCGCGCATCCTGAAGCTCGCCGCCGAGGGCGTGCTCGGCCAAGCCGCCGCGGACGCGGCGGTCACGTTCATCGACGCGTTCCTCGATCCTTCGCCGGCTCCGGCGAAGTGACGCGGTCTAGATGGGTAGTTTCCGCGCGAGCGCGGTCTGCTTCATCTCCGTGCGGTAAGCGCGAAGCTTCTCGCGCGCCATCGCGCCGTCCGGACCTTGGTCGATCGAAAGCATCTCGAGCGCGAGGATTCCCGCGTTCGCGGCGCCGTTGATCGCGACGGTCGCGACCGGGATGCCCTTCGGCATCTGGACGATCGCGTAGAGCGCGTCGGTGCCGGCGAGGGGAGTCGCGTTGATCGGCACGCCGATGACCGGAAGGTCCGTGAAGGCGGCTACGACGCCCGGGAGGTGGGCCGCGGCTCCGGCGCCGGCGATCATCACGCGGACTCCGTTCGCGCGCGCGTTCTCGGCGAGGTCCTTCGTCTTTTCGGGAGTGCGGTGCGCGCTCGCGACTTCGGCGTGCACGCCGATTTCGAAGCGCTTCAGGACCTCGTACGCGTCCTTCATCACGGTCCAATCGGACTCGCTGCCCATGAGGATCAAGACTTTCGTGCCGGTAGGAAGATTCATGACTGCTCCTTGTTCGTGTTTTCGTTCGTGAAAGGTTATTCGTTCAATCCGTCAGGGCGAAGCGGCCTTCGTCCGTGTGGACGACCACTTCGGATTCGAATCCGCGCTCGCGAGGCGTGACCTCGCCGACGACCCAGGCGTCGACTCCGGCCTTCGCCGCGATCTCGATCACGCGCTTCGCGTCCTTCGGGCGGACGGCGCCGATCATGCCGAGGCCGCAGTTGAAGGTCGTGAGGCGCTCGACGATCGAGACGGCTTCCGTGCGGCGGAGCCACTCGTACGCGCGCGGGAGGCGCGACGCGTGGGGGAGGACGATTTCGTACGAGACGTGCTCTCCCATGCGCGGGACGTTCAGGAAACCCGAGCCGGTGATGTGCGCGAGGCCCTGGTAGAGGCCCTTCTCGACGGCGGGAAGGACGGCGTCGGTATAGATCTCGGTCGGCGTGAGGAGTTCGCGCACCAGCGCTTCGCGCGTCTTCGCCCAAGCGAGGTTCGTGTGGGTCGGCCGCCACTGGTTCACGATCTTCCGCACGAGGCTGAAACCGTTCGAGTGGAAACCCGAGGAGCGGAGGCCGACGAGGAGGTCGCCCGGGCGGACGCCGTCGGTTTTCGTCGGCTTCTTCGGCAGCGCCTTCTTCGGGTGCACGAGACCGACGGCGAAGCCCGCGAGGTCGTATTCGCCACGGGCGTAGAATCCCGGCATCTCGGCGGTTTCGCCGCCGACGAGGAGCGCTCGCGCCCGGCGGCAGCCCTCGTGAACGCCGCGGATCACGGCCGCGCCCGCGTCGATGTCGAGTTTTCCGGTCGCGAAATAATCGAGAAAGAAGAGGGGTCGGGCGCCGACGCAGAGAAGGTCGTTCACCGACATCGCGACGAGGTCGATCCCGACCGTGTCGTGCCGACCGAGTTCGAACGCGAACTTCAGTTTCGTGCCCACGCCGTCGGTCGAGGCCGCGATCCACTGGTCTTTCGAGATCGCATAGAGCGAGGCGTAGCCGCCGACGCTCGACCGGAGTTCTTTCGCCTTTGCTCGCTTACCTTTCGCGCCGGACGGCGCGGTGATCGCGCGGATCCGATCGACGAGGCGATCGGCGAGGACGCGATCGACGCCCGAGTCGCGGTAAGAGAGTCGGTGATGTCCGATTCCGGATTTCGTCTTCGAGTTCGTGGTCTTCGTCGTCCGCATCGCGTTTCTCCTTTCGCTCGGTTTTCTCTCAGTGCCGGAAATGCCGACGGCCCGTGAAGGCGAGGTTCACGCCGAGTTCCTTCGCGCGCGCGATGACGTCGGCGTCGCGGACGCTCCCGCCCGGCTCGACGATGTTCCGGATACCCGCCTCGGCGGCGGCCTCGACGCCGTCGGCGAACGGGAAGAATGCGTCGCTCACGAGGATCATCTCTGCGAGGCGCGATTCGACGAACACGTTGCCGGCGGTGCCCGAACTCATTCCCGTCTTCGCTTCCGCTTCGAGCACGGCGCGGGCGCGCGGAATGGCGAGCTTCGCGATCGCTTCGATGCGGTTCGGCTGGCCCTGCCCGGCGCCGATCATGCGGAAACGCCCTTCCGAAGGCGACTCGACGATCGCGATCGCGTTCGATTTGAGCGATTTGCCCGCGAAGATGCCGAACTGGGCGAGTTCCCGTTTGCCTTCCGACCACGTTTCGCCGGTCTTCACTTCGAGGGGTTCGACCGCGTAGGTGTCCGCCGACTGGACGAGGCGCCCTCCGGGGATCGTGATCTCGCACTCGCGTTCCTGCCAGGCGACATCGCGGATGAGGACGGCCTTCAAGTTCTTCCGCTTCGTGGAAAGAAGCGAAAGCTCGGAGGAGGCCTTCGCGAGGCCCGGAGCCGCGATGCCCTCGATGAAGCGCGGCTCGAGGAACTGCGCGCTCTTCGTGTCGAGCGGCTTCGAGAGGAGCACCATCCCGCCGAACGCGGAGGTCGGGTCGCAAGCCCACGCCATCTCGAGCGCGGCGTCGATCCGGCCGTCGACGTCGGTCGCGACGCCGCACGGGTTTTGGTGCTTGATGATCACGGCGTGGGCCGCGTCTTTCTTCCAGTTCGCGAGGTCGGCGAGGAGACGGAAGCCCGCGGAGAAATCGAGGAGGTTATTGTAGGAGAGCGAACTCTCCGTCAGCGGGGCGTCCCACGCGATCGGGGAATCCGAGTCGTAGGAAAAACGCGCGGTCTGGTGCGGGTTCTCGCCGTAGCGGAGGGAAAGGCGTCCGGCGGACGGCGATTTTCCCTCGCCGAATCTGTTCTCGATCGCCGAGTCGTAACGGGCCACCTCGGTCCAAGCCCGGGCCGCCGCGCGTTTCCGCGTTTCGAGCGAGATCCCGCGTCCGCTCGCGAGGTCGCCGATCGTCTCGGAATAGAGCGAAGGATCCGAGAGGACGAGCACGTGGTCGCGGTTCTTCGCGGCCGCGCGGACGAGCGCCGGGCCGCCGATGTCGATCAGTTCGGTGAGTTCGGCATCGGCGGCCGCGGGACGCGATGCGATGGTTTGTTCGAACGGATAGAAATTCACGACGACGACGTCGACGAGCGGGATGCCGAGCTTTTCGCGGTCGGCGTCGTCCGCGGCGTCGTTCCGGCGGGCGAGAATGCCGCCGAAGACCGGGAAGGAAAGCGTCTTCATCCGTCCGGCGAACGCTTCGGGGGAACGCGAAATCGATTCGACGGGCAGGACTTCGAGGCCCTCGAGTTCGAGGACTTTCTTCGTCCCGCCGCTCGCGTAAAGGTCGCATCCGGCCGCGCGAAGGGCCCGGGCCAAGGGCACGAGTCCCGATTTGTCGGAGACGGAAAGAAGCGCGCGTTTCGGTTTCAGGTTCGTCGTCATGGGGACTCCTTCGTGGCCGGTTTGGCGGAGCGGAAAGCGTTCGTGAACAGGGCGAGGCCGGCGCCGTCCGAGAGCGGATGGGCGGGGCCGTCGGGAAGGGTGGCGTCGCGGAAGTAACCGGGGTGTTGGGACGCGCGCTGGAAACCCTCGGGGTGCGGCATGAGCCCGAAGATCCGTCCGGTCTCGTCGCAAAGTCCGGCGATACGGTCGGTACTGCCGTTCGGATTCGTCGAATAGCGGAGCGCGGGGAGCGATCGAAGCGCCGTGACGGCGGACGTCTCGGCGAAGAGCAGACGGCCCTCGCCGTGGCGGATCGGGAGATCGATCTCCGCGAGCGCGTCGAGGAAAGGGGAGGTCTTCCGCGCGGCCGGGTCGACTTCGAGGCGGCACCACTCGTTTCGGAAACGCCCGTCGGCGTTCGCCGCGAGGGCGACGCCTTCGCCGAAGACGCCGAGCGCGACGAGCGCTTGGAAGCCGTTGCAGATCCCGAGGACGAGCCCGCCCGCGCGGGCGAACGCCGGGAGATCCCACCCGAGTTGGCGCCGGATCTTGAGCGCGAGTACGCGGCCGGAGCCGAGTTCGTCGCCGAAGCTGAAGCCGCCCGGAATCACGAGCAGCGAACACTCTTCGAGCGAGCGCGGCTTCGCGATCAGTTCGGACATGTGAAAGATCGTCGTCTCGAAACCGGCCGCCCGGCACGCTTCGGCGGTTTCGACTTCGCAGTTGATGCCGTCGCCGGTGAGGACCCAGGCGACTTTCTTCGTCGGCTTCATGGGCGCTTCCTCCACGCGGATTCGAGCACGGCGGTTGGAATCGTCTCTTTCGGGAGTTTCAACTCCGCGTTCTCCGTCACCCGGCCGAGTTTCGTGAACGCGATCCCGGCGGCGAACCATTCGCGGACGAGGTCGACCTCGTGTTCCGGTCCGATCGAAACCACGAAGGAATGCATCCCTTCGCCGAAGTAGTCGGTAAGGTTCGCCTCCGTCGCCCAAGCCGCGTCGACCTCGAAGCCGAGTTCGTACGCGAAAAGCCCCTCGGCGATCGCGGTAAGCGTCCCGCCTTCGGCGACGTCCGCGCAGGAGCGGAGACGAGTCGAGCGGTCGGAGCCGAGCCAGGCATAGAGGCGCTTCGCCGCCGCCCAATCCGCGGGTGGAAGCCCTCGCGGATCCGGATGGGCGAGTCCGATGCGTTCGAACTGGGAGCCGAGGAGCGAGAATCGGTGGGGCCCGAGGAGAAAAACGGCGTCTCCGGCTTGCTTGAACTCGCTCGAGCGCGCGCGCGTGAGGTCGCCGATCCGCCCGAGGGCGGTGACGAGCACGGTCGGCAGGACCGAGATCTTCACGTCGCGCCCGTTCTGTTTCCCACGGAAGTCGTTTTTCATGCTGTCCTTCCCGGAAACGAAGGGAAGTTCGAGTGCCGTCGCGGCGTCGCGAAGGCCGTAGCCCGCGCGCACGAGGTCGGCGGCGTATTTCGGATTGGAAACCGGATCCGGCCAGCAGAAGTTGTCGAGGAGCGCCATCACCGCGTCCGGTCCGCCGAACTCGGCGCCGGTCGCGAGCACGTTCCGGACGGCTTCGTCGAGCGAGGCTTGGGCCATCGTATAGGCGTCGTAGCGCGAATACTCCGGGAGGATGCCGACGCCGACCACCGCGGCGACGACTTCGCCGGCCGCCGTCTGACCGGCGACGGTCGGCTCACCGACCAACACGGCCGCCGATTGGTTCGGGGATCGGTGGTCGCCGATCTGGGTTTGGGGCTTCACGAGCGAGGTGCCTTGGACCTCGTGGTCGTATTGGCGCAGGAGGGATTCCTTCGAAGCGATGTTCTCGGAACCGAGGAGGGCGAGGAGCGCCTCTCCGACCTTCGGCGTCTTCGCTCCCGCGGGGAACGGCGCCGGCTTCGTCGGCGACCACGTCGCTTCGAGTTTCAATTCCGGGCATCCGTCGTGGAGGAAGCCGAGGTCGAGGTCCGCGATCGTTTCACCGCGGTAGAGGACCTCGAAGCGGCCGTTCGCGGTGAACTCGCCGAGCGCGGTCGACTCGACCCCCATCGTCTTCGAGAGCGCGAGGAAATCGGGGAGGCTCGACCGCGGGACGGCGACGGACATCCGTTCCTGGGACTCGGAGACGAGGATTTCCTCCGGCCGGAGGTCGGTCGCCTTCAGCGGAGCGTCCGTCAGGTCGAGCCGCGCGCCGTTCGAGAGCGTCGCGAGTTCGCCGACCGAGGAAGAGAGGCCGCCGGCGCCGTTGTCGGTGAGGGTACGATAGAGGCCGCGGTCGCGCGCGACGAGAAGGAAGTCGAGCGCGCGCTTCTGGGTGAACGGATCGCCGAGCTGCACGACGGTCGCGTTCGACATCGATGCGTCCGAGGAGTCGAGCGCGAGCGAGCTGAACGTCGCGCCGTGGATCCCGTCGCGGCCGATGCGGCCGCCGACCATGACGATCGCGTCGCCGGCTTCGATCGACTTCGCGGCGCAGTCGCGGAGCGGATGCTTCGCGAGCTCGCGCGGAAGGACGCCGCCCGATCCGCAGAACACGAGCGGCTTACCGAGGTAAGAGGCGTCGTAAACGAGCGCGCCCGCGACGGTCGGGATGCCCGCGGGGTTCCCGCCGGCTTCGACGCCCGCGCGCACGCCTTCGAGGATCCGACTCGGCGGGAAGATCCCGTCCGGACGGTCGACGTCGAATCGGGCGGGAGCCACGCAGAAGACGTCGAGATTAAAGATCGGTTTCGCTCCGAAGCCCGTGCCGATGATGTCGCGGTGGACGCCGCCGATGCCGGTGATCGCGCCGGCGAAGGGATCGATCGCGGACGGCGAGTTATGGGTTTCGACTTTGATGCAGACGGCGTCTTTCGCCGTAAAGGCGACGATGCCGGCGTTATCGCTGAAGACGGAGAGAAGCCACGGTTTCGGGCTCGCGTCGGTCGCCGCTTTGATCGTGGTCTTGAAGAGGTTCTTCGTCTCGGCCGGAATCGTCGGGCTCGCGCCGCCGACCGTCGCGACCGGTCCTTCGGCTCCGGTCTCGCGGTAAGCGATCGTGCCGCGGAAAATCTTGTGCTTGCAGTGCTCCGACCAGGTCTGCGCGAGGACTTCCATCTCCCCGATCCTCGGTTCGCGGTCGAGAGCGCGGAAATGCTCACGGATGGCGAGCATCTCGGCGCGGGTCAGGGCCCAGAGGTTCTCTTTCGAGGCGCGCTCGAGCGCGGCTTCGTCGAGGTTTCGGATCGCGAAGGTGCGGACGATCGGTCCGACCATCGACGTCGGCGCGGAAGCCGTCGAAACGCCGGCGGTGACCGCGGCGCGGTTCGCCCAGGTTTCGCCGTCGAAGGTGAAGGTGCGGTGGAGGAGCGGGTGGGCGACGAACGCGGCGAGCGCCGCGCGAAGTTCGGCCGATTCGGCGTCGATCCGGTAAAGGTCGAGCCGATGGGCGAGGAGGCCCGAGTTTTCCGTGGCGACGCCGAGGCGGATCGCGAGCGCTTCCTCGAGCGTGCGGGCGGCGTTATCCGTCATGCCCGGGCGGAAGCGGCGTTCGACGAAGAGCGTGCGCGTTCCGGCCGGCGCGGCCCACGCCTCCGATTCGTCGGTGCGGTCGAGGACGGCGTTCACGAGGATTTCCTCGGCCGCTTCGCGAAGCGCTTCGGCCCCGGTCGCCTCGCTCGCGCGATCGATCACGTAAGCTTTCGCGGTTTCGATCCGGAACGCGTTCGGCGAGAGCCCCGGATTCTCGCGGAGGAAGTCCTCGGTCAGTCGTTTCGCCGTGACGTCGAGATCGCGGGTACGCGGGAAAAGTTCGATGCGAAGGGCGTTCGTTTCAAGCTGGCCGGACATAGGGCCTCCCGCCGCGCTTCTCGACGCGGTATTCTCCGTTCACGAACCAATCGACGGTCCGTGGAAAAAGGTCGTGCTCGATCGGCAGTCCGCGCGCTTCGACTTCCTCGGCCGAGCGCATTTGGTCGATGCGGAACGTCTTTTGTTCGAGGATCGGCCCGCCGTCGACTTCTTTTTCGACGAGGTGGACGGTGATCCCGGTTTCCCGGACGCCGGCGTCGAAAGCCTGCGCGTAAGCGTTCATGCCCGGGAACGAAGGGAGCAGCGAGGGATGAATGTTCACGATCCGGGAAATGCCCTGGTCGTCTCGCAGCGCTTCGATGAACTTCGGAGTGAGGATCCGCATGTATCCGGCGAGGATCACGGCGTCGATCCGCTCGCGTTTCACGAAGTCGAGGATCTCGTCCTCGGTCGGCGTGAAGAGGATCGGGAGCCGATGGGCCTCCGCGATTTGGACCGCCCCCGATTCCCGCTTCGAGACGCCGAGCGCGACGATCTCCGCGCGCAGGACGCCGTGTTTGGCCGCTTCGAGCAGGGCTCGAAAATTACTGCCGCGGCCGGAAGCGAGGACGAGGAGGCGTCTCATCGGCCGATGTCCCTCCGGATCTGGGCGCCGTCGAAGAGGGCTTCTTCGAGCTTCGCGTACGCGTCGGTCCGCGCTTGATCGACCGTGCCGCCGAAGCCGAGGGCTCCGAGGACGCGGCCGCCGGAGACGAACCACTGGTTCTTATCCGCGCGGAGTCCGGCGTAGCGGAAGTGATCCTTCGCGAGCGTCGATTCGGTGAGCGGAACCGCGGTCCCGGTGCGCGGACTCTCCGGATAGCCGGCGGAGGCGGCGACGACGTAGACCGCCGAACCTTCGCGAAACGGGACGTCCCGCGGGTAATCGACGAGGGTGCCTTCGGCCGAGGCGCCGAACCACTCGAGGAGGTCGCTCTCCATCCGCGGGAGAAGGGCCTGGGTTTCCGGATCGCCGAAACGCGCGTTGAATTCGAGGAGCGCGAGTTCCGCGCCGTCGATCATCAGGCCGGCGTAGAGGAGGCCCTGATAACGGATTCCGCGCTTCTTCAGCTCCGCGAAGATCGGAGCGAAGATTTCTTTCCGTACGCGCTCACGGAGCGCGGGCGTCGTCTCGGGCGCCGGGGAAACCGCGCCCATCCCGCCGGTGTTCGGTCCGGTTTGGCCGTCGCCGAGCCGCTTGTAGTCCTTCGCCGGATCGAGGAGCGAGAACGTCTCGCCGTCGGCGAAGGCGAACCACGACGATTCCTCGCCGTGGAGGCGCGATTCGATCACGAAGCGGTTTCCGAAACGGGCGAGTTCGTTCAAGCCCGCGAGCGCGTCGGCCTTGGTCTCGGCGACGACGACGCCCTTACCGAGCGCGAGGCCGTCCGCCTTCACGACGTACTTCTCGGAGTCGGTCCAAGCGAGGCTCTCGATCTGCTTTTTAGCCGCTTCGACCGAGTCGGCGGTGAAGGCGCGGGCGGTCGGCACGCCGGCCGCGGCGCAAAGTTCCTTCGTGAAGGTTTTCGACCATTCAATGCGCGCGGCTTCCCGCGACGGACCGAAGACCGCGAACCCGGCGGCGCGGAACGCGTCGGCGGCTCCCGCTTCGAGGTCGGCGTCCTGGCTGACGACGACGAGCGTGACGCCGGCTTCCCGCGCGCGGCGAACGAGCGTCTCAGAGGATTCGCGGGAGTAGGTCGCGTCCGACCAGCGTACGATCCGCTTCGTCGCGGAGTTCGGAAAGAGGCCGGTACGGAGCTGGCTCTCGAGACTCGCGACGGCGGCGTCCTGGCCCGGAGCCCAGACGAGCGTGCGAAGGTTCGGGGAATCCATCAGTCGACGGGCGATCGCGTGCTCGCGCGCGCCGGAACCGAGGAGGAGCACCGTCTCCGGGCGAAAGCGGCGTTCGAGCGCGCGGTAGAGCGCGGTCGCGCGCTCGAGGGCTTCGCGCGGGAGGCGAGGAACTTCGGCGCGGACGGTCTTCTGCCAGCCCGGCGGGAGATCGCCCGCTTTTTTCATCGCGGTAAGCTCGGCGAACCATTCGCCGTCGCGGTAGTACTCGCGGAGGAATTCCTTCGAGAGGCGCGGCGGCTTCACGGTGCCGCCGGCGGCGAGGGTGGCGAGTTCGCGAGCGTCGAGGTTGAACCCGCGGCGGCGTTCGACGAGCCGGAGCTCGTCCGGGCCGATCGCGTCGGCGAGGGTCACGCGGCCTTCGCGGTCGAGACCCCATTCGAACTTCCCGTCGATGAGTTCGAGCTCGCGCATCGCGCATTCGCGACGGAGCCAGAGCGAGAGGAGGATCGTGCGGAGTTCGAGTTCGCGCAGCGTGCGGTCGTCGGTGCGGCCGACCATCCGCGCTTCGGCGTCGGTGCCGATGAACCGGTCGGTCGGTTCGAGCTTCGTGAAGAACTCGACGAGCGGCGTGGTGAACGCGTGGCCCGGCTTGAGCTGGGTGTCCGGATTGCGCTCGAAGAAAGAGGACTTATCGGTGAGCGCGTGACGGAAGACGACTTCGAGCGGGATGAGCGCGCCCGGGGTGGAGGCCGCGACGTTCGCGTAATCGTAGCGGATGACCGTCCCTTCGCGCACTTCGGTCGGCGGAAGGATTTCGAGTTTCTCGACGATCAGCGCCTCCGGCCCGGTCGGGCCGACGTAGACGCCCCGGAAGCAGGAACGCATGCCGACCGACTCGAGCTCGCGGCGGAGTTCCGGAAGCGTCTCGCGGTACTTTTCGGGAACGATCGCGAGGAACTTCTCGGCGTCCGTCGACTTGAAGAAGCCTTTCCAGGAAGCCGGATGGCCGAGCTCGCGGAAGACGTGGGAGGCGAGTCCGAGGAGCGCGCGGCCTTTGCCCGGGATCGGGTCCGGCATCTTACCCCAATCGAAGACCGAGAAGTCGTCGGTGAATTCGAAGACGATCTCGCGTCCGCCGGATTCCGGGAGCGGCCCGCGGAGGTTCTTCACGCTTCCGCGTTTCAGCAGCGGGAGTTCGGTCACGGACGGGTTTTTCGCGGCGGTCGTCTTCATAGGGTCACCTCGGGATTCGGAGTGGGACGTTCGACGGCAGTCACCGTCGGATATTCACGGTTCAAACACGCGAGACAGGGTTTCACCTCGGGCTTACCGCTGCCCGGGATCGGCTGGAGCGCGGAAACGAGGTCGTCGGTCGTCTGGTAGACGACCCGGTCGGCGCCGAGCGCGTCTTCGATCTGGGCGACGGAACGGTCGTGCGCGACGAGTTCCTCGTTCGAGGGGAAATCGATGCCGTAGAGGCACGGATGGCGGATCGCGGGCGCGGTCGAAACGAAGTAGACTTCCTTCGCGCCGCACGCGCGGACGAGGGCGATGAGTTTCTTCGAAGTGGTGCCGCGGACGATCGAATCGTCGACGAGGAGCACGCGCTTCCCGCGGATCTCGCTTTCGACAGGCGAGAGCTTGAGCTGGACGGCCTTCTCGCGCTTGTCCTGGGTATCGAGGATGAACGTGCGCGAGATGTAGCGGTTCTTGATCAAGACTTCGCGATACGGGAGACCGAGTTCCTCGGAGAGCGCGATCGAGGCGATGCGCGCGGTTTCCGGGACCGGAACGACGACGTCGGGCTGCATGCGGCCGGCGGCGATCTCGTTCTTGATCTGGCGGGCGAGGTTCCGGCCGAGGTGGATGCGGGCGTTATAGACGGGGACGCCTTCCCATTCCGTCTGCGGGCTGGCGAAGTAGACCCACTCGAACATGCACGGACGGTTCTCCGGGGTTTGGACCGCGTCGCCGCGGCCGAGGGTGACCTTCGGGATCGCGCGGAAGACCTCGCCTTCGAGGGTGGCGGCGACGAGTTCACCCGGGCGGACGTCTTGGATCTCGGAGTAATCGAGGAACTGGGCGACCGTCGACTCGGAGGCGAAAAGCGTCGAGTGCTTTCCGTCTTTTTCTTTCCGTCGCGCGACGACGAGCGGGCGGAAACCGTGCGGGTCGCGGAAGGCGATGAGGCCGTAACCGGCGATCATCACGACGACGGAATAGGATCCGACCGCTTGGCGATGGACGGCGGCGACCGCTTCGCAGAGGTGACGGAAGGCGAGCGGTTCGTCGCGGGTCTGGTCGGCGAGCGATTCGGCGAAGAGGTTCAGGATCGCTTCGCTGTCGGAGCGGGTGAGGGGATGCCGACGGGCTTTAGAACGAAGGTCCGCGGAGAGGCGGTTGAAATTCGTGAGGTTCCCGTTATGGGCGAGGCCGATCCCGTAGGGGAAGTTCATGAAGAAGGGCTGGACGTTCGGGAGTTCGGAAAGAGCGGTCTTGGAGTCCTTCGCTTTCGCGACGGTCGAGTACCGAACGTGGCCGATCGCCATCTCGCCCGAAAGGACTTCGGGAGAGTCCTTCGGAAAGACGTTCTCGACGAGGCCGAGGTTCCGGATGAAGTGAAAGCCCGCTTCGTCGTGGGTGAGGATGCCGGCGGCGTCTTGGCCGCGGTGCTGCAATAGCTGGAGTCCTTGGAGGACCCGGAGGGAAGCTTGGGAAGTACCTAGGACTCCAATCACTCCGCACATCGGTGTCTTCGTCTTACCGCAAATGCATGGCAAACGAGCGCCAAAACCGCGACTCCTTCGTCAGGATTCGGTTACGGATCAAGAAGGTTTTTACTCGGATGTTGGCCCAGAGCATTTCCTCGCTGCGGTCGGGCGAAGCCCGCCCATCCGCGAGGAACCGACTTACTATGCCTTAGGCGATCCTTTATCTCCGCCGAGGAGGCCCGTGACTTTCTTGAGGATTCCGCCGACGAAACTATCGGCCGGGACGGCCTTCGACGCTTCCTCGATTTTCGAGCGCGCGAATTCGATTTTTTGGAGGATCGGGGGAAGCGCTTCGCCAAGCAGCGTCGCGAGTTGGTCGGGCGTGGTCTTCAGCTTTTCGGCGAGTTTATGGATCCGCTCGTCTCCGAGGAGCTTCTTCACCTGGTCTTGGGAGAGGACGAATTTCTTCCCGTCTTCGAGCCAGACTTTCGCCTTCTCGGGAATGCCGCGCTTCTTGATCTCCTCGAGGAAATTCGAGACGCCGCCGTATTCGTCGATCAGCGCCTTCACCGCTTTCGATTGGCCCTCGATCATCGTTTTCAACTGGCTCAGAAGCTCGCTCATCGGGAAATCCTCCGAAAGAAGATTCAACCCGAGGCGGGGCGCGTTCGGCAAGGAAGTTTGCGAAACCTCACGAAATCGGATGAAATAAGCCGGTGATCCATCTCCCGCCGCTGATCCAGGATCTCGGGTTCCTCCTCCTCACCGGGGGTTTGGTCGCCCTCCTGTTCAGTTTCCTGCGTCAGCCGGTCATCGTCGGTTACCTGATCGCGGGATTTCTCATCGGACCGAACTTCCAGTACTTTCCGCACGTCTCGGAGGCCGACGGGATTCGCCTTTGGGGCGAGATCGGGGTGATCTTCCTGCTCTTCGGGCTCGGACTCGAATTCAGCTTCAAGAAGCTCCTCGCGATGGGCCCGGCGTCCCTCGTCGCGGCGTCGATCGAGGTAATCGGTCTGCTCGCGTTCGGGACCTGGGTCGCCGGCATGGTCGGTTTCGACGGCAAAGCGGCGCTCTTTTTCGGAGGCATGCTCGCCATTTCCTCGACGACGATGCTGCTGCGGGCCCTGGACGAGACCGGCACGCGTTCCGCGCGTTTCGCCGAGAACGTCCTCGGCATCCTCATCGTCGAAGACCTCTACGCCGTCCTCCTCCTCGTGCTTCTCACGACGGCTTCGGCGACCGAGGCCGTCTTCGGTACGCTCTTTCGGTTCGGGTTTTTTCTGATCGTCGCCTTCGTCGTCGGCGTTTCGCTTCTTCCGGGCTTGATCCGGAAGACCCAGAGGTGGCTCAGCGACGAGATGCGCCTCGTTCTTTCCCTCGGCCTCTGCTTCATGGCGGTCGTCCTCGCGTCGAACCTCGGCTTTTCGCCGACTCTCGGCGCCTTCGTGATGGGGTCGCTTCTCGCCGGGACGCGGGAGGCGAAGCGCATCGAACGCCTCCTGCACCCGGTCCAACAGCTTTTCGCCGCCGTCTTCTTCGTCTCGGTCGGGATGCAGATCGAGCCGTCGGCGCTCGCCGAATCGCCGGGAGCGGCGGCGGCCTTCCTCGGCGTGGTCGTCGTCGGGAAGACGATCCTCGTTTCGCTCGGCTCGCTCGTCGCGGGCAAACCCCTGAAGCCCGCGATCCGCTCGGGCGTTTCGATGGCCCAAATCGGCGAATTCTCGTTCATCATCGCCGGCCTCGGGATCACGAAGGGCGTGCTGACCGCGGAAGCCTCTTCGCTCATCGTCATGGTCGCGACGGTCACCGCCTTCACGACGCCTTACGCGGTCCGGAACTCGAAGGCGATCGCGACCTTCGTCGACGAACGCCTGCCGAAAAAAGTCCGGGCGATGCTCGTCCGCTACAGCGACTCCGTCCAGCGGGGCCGGGCGGTGCCGGAATGGCGGAAGATGCTCTCCCGCCAAGCGCTCATCATCCTCGTGAACGCGGCGCTGATCGGCGCGATCGGCTTGCTTTTCACGAAGGCCGCGAATCCGTGGGTGGCCGCCCGGTTCGGGTGGGGGAAGGGCCCGCGGCTCGGCGCGCTCGGCGCCGCCATCCTGTTCAGCGCCCCGTTTTTCTGGGGCGTGGCGAAAGGAGGGATCCGGCCCTCTCGCTTCCGCGAGTATTGGTTGAATCGCCAGTTCCGTCCTTTGCTCGTCCTTTTCATGCTCGCGCGCGCAGTCGTCTTCTTCATGCTCGCCGGTTTCGTCGTTTCGCGTTTCTTTCACCTCCATCCCGCCGCGCTTTCCGCGGCGTGCATCGCCGGCGCCTCGCTGATCGTCTTCTCGGGTCGGGTCGAGCGAACCTACGAGCGCTTCGTCCAGCGCTTCCTCCTCTCGCTCTCCGAATCCGAGCGTCGCGAGGCCGAGGAGCGTCCGGAACCGGAAGGACCGGCGCTCGCGCCGTGGGAAGGGCACCTCGCGGTCTTCGAAGTCTCCTTCGATTCGCTCGCCGCCGGGAAGACGTTCGCCGAGGTCCAGATCCGCGAACGTTACGGCGTTTCCGTGACCCTCATCGAGCGCGGGGACCGGCGCATCCCGGTCCCGAGCCGGAACGAGCGCATCTTTCCGCGCGACCGCCTCCACGCGATCGGGACCGACGAGGAACTCTCGGCGTTCCGGGAATTCATCGAGGTCCCGGCGTCGAATCTCGAGGAGGCCGCGGATTCGAACTTCTCGCTCGAATCGGTGCCCGTCGGGCCGGAGTCGAGCTTCGCGGGTCGGAGCATCCGCGAATGCGGGATTCGCGAGCGTGCGAACGGGCTCGTCGTCGGCATCGAGCGGAAGGGAGAGCGGATCTTGAATCCGCCCGCGGATTTCCGCATCGTCCCGGGTGACCTGCTTTGGATCGTCGGTCAGACGAGGAAGGTTCGGGCTCTCTGACGTGACCGGAGCGAGGAAAGAAAAGCTATTGAGGGTGTCGGCGACCGTCGGGATCGTCGGCGTCGCGACGCTTTTGCAGTGGCTGTGTTGGGGTTTGATCCAACCCGCGCTCTTCCTCTTCTATTTCCCCGCCGTGGTCCTCGCCTCGATTTACGGGGACGGGATCGTCGCCGGTTGGCTCTCTGTCTTCCTCGCGCAGTGGCTCTTCGCGCCGACCGTCGAACTCGTCGGGCTGAGCGGCCAAAGCCTTCGCGCGCTCGTCTTCCTCTTTTCCGCGTACATGATCCACGCGCTCCGCCGGTCGCGGAGCCGGGCGCTCGAACGCCTCCTCGCGGGCCAACTCCAACTCCGCCACAGCGAGGCCCGTACCCAGCGCGTACTCGAGAATTCGATCGACGCCGTCGTCGCCATGGATCAGTCGGGCCGGGTAATCAGGTGGAACTCCCAGGCCGTCGCCGTCTTCGGTTATTCGGCCGACGAAGCGATGGGTAAACGCCTGTCCGAGCTGATCGTTCCGGAGGAGCACCGCAAGGCCCACGAGGCCGGGTTGCAGCGTTACCGCGAGACCCACGCGAGTCGCATCTTGAACCAGCGGATCGAGATCGAGGGCATGCGCAAGGGAGGAGATCGTTTCCCCGTCGAGCTCGCGATCACGCCGATCGCCCGCGAGGCGGAGGGCGTTTCGGAAACGGAGTTTTACGCGTTCGTGCGGGACATTTCCGAACGCAAACGGAACGAAGCGCGTCTCCAATCCGCCATCCGGGGGCGCGACGACTTCATCAGCATCGCGAGCCACGAACTGAAGACCCCGCTCACGTCGCTCAAGCTCCAGTTCCAGATGGCCGAGCGCCAAGTGGCGTCCGGTGATGCTCGCGTCTTCCTCGAGGAGGCCGTGCGCAAGCGGATCGATTCGGTGAATCGGCAGATCGGACGGATGATCCGGCTGATCGAGGACATGCTCGACGTCTCGCGCGTCTCGACGGGGAAACTCCACATCGAGCGGAAACGTTTCGACCTGAGCGCGCTCGTGCGCGAGGCGGCCGACCGATTCGTCGAGCAGTTCAAGGCCGTCGGTTCGCCCCTCGAGGCGAGGATCGAGGACGGGATCGAGTCGTTCGCCGACGAATACCGGATGGACCAGGTCCTTTCGAACCTGCTGACGAACGCGGTGAAATACGGGGAAGGAAGCCCGGTCACGCTCGGTCTCGAGTCCCGTCCGGAAGGAATCCGGCTTTTCGTCGAGGACCGCGGCCCCGGGATCCCGCCCGAGGACCAAACCCGGGTTTTCGAGCGCTTCGAGCGCGCGGTCGGCGACGGTCACGTGAGCGGCCTCGGTCTCGGCCTCTATATCGCGAAGGAAATCGTCGAGGCGTTCGGCGGCAAGCTCACCCTCCGGAGCGAGGTCGGGCGCGGTTCGACGTTCACCGTCGAGCTCCCGCGGGCGGAGTGATTTCCTCTTCGCGTCGGTTTATTTCCCGAGGGTTTCCTTGAAGAAGTCCCGCATCGCCTGCCAGGAGCGGTGATCGGCTTTCTCGTTGTAGCCGAAGGCTTGGCCGGGTTTGTACGGCGCCTCCGGGTTCGTGAATTTATGGACGGCATTCCCGTAGGCGATGAATTGCCAATCGGCCTTCGCGTCGCGCATTTCTTGTTGGAACGCGGCGACCTCCGCGGGAGGAACCGTCGGATCGTCCGCACCGTGCAGGACGAGGATCTTCGCTTGGACATCCTTCGTCTCCTTCGGATCGGCCGCGGAGAGTCCGCCGTGGAAGCTGACCGCTGCCACGATCGGGAGCTTCGCCCGCGCGGCCTCGAGGGCGACCGTGCCTCCGAAGCAGTAGCCGATCACGGCGACGCGGGTCGGATCGACGCCCGGGAGTTTCAGCGCCGTCTCGATCGCGGCTCCGATCCGCTTCCGCATCAGCGGCCGGTCGTTCTTGTATTTCCCGGCGAGCTTGCCCGCTTCCTCCGTGTTCGTGGCCCGGACTCCCTTGCCGTAGATATCCGCCGCGAACGCGACGTAGCCGAGTTCGGCGAGCATCCTCGCGCGCGTTTTCGCGTAGTGATCGAGGCCCATCCACTCGTGCACGACGACGACGAGCGGGGTCTTCGCTCCCTTCGGGAGGTGGGCGGGGGAAACGGCGAAGCCTTCGAGCGGCGTTTCGCCTTCCTTATACTCGACGGTCTTTTCCACAGGGGATGCGGCGAATGCGGAAACCGAGAGAAGCGAGGCGGCGAGGACCGAAGCGAATTGGATATTCATCCCTTAAGCCCTAGCAAAGAACGCGCGCGCCCAAAAGCTCCGGCCTCGATGACGGGCCGCGATGCCCGAAATAAGGAAGATTTTCGCGGGAGTTCATGAGATTTTTAGCCCATGCCAGCCACCGGTACGATGCCCGCGACTTCTTTTCCGAAGGACAAGATCAAGGTCCTCCTCCTCGAGAACATCCACCCGAACGCGACCGCGCGGTTCCAGTCCGAGGGTTTCCAGGTCGAGAATCTCAAGGGCGCGCTCTCCGAAAAGGAGCTGATCGAAAAACTTCCGAGCGTGCACATCCTCGGCATCCGGTCGAAGACTCAAATCTCGGACGCCGCGCTCGCCGCCGGGAAGCACCTCCTTTCTGTCGGATGTTTCTGCATCGGCACGAACCAGGTCGACCTCGAGGCGGCGAATCGCCGCGGGATCCCGGTCTTCAACGCCCCGTTCTCGAACACGCGCAGCGTGGCCGAGATGGTGATCGCCGAAATCATTTTCCTCGCCCGTCAGCTCGCCGACCGCTCGAAGGAAGTGCACGAAGGCGCGTGGAAGAAAGTCGCGAGCGGATGTTACGAAGTCCGCGGAAAAACCCTCGGCATCGTCGGCTACGGTCACATCGGCCACCAAGTCTCGATCCTCGCCGAAAGTTTCGGCATGCGCGTCCTCGCGTACGACATCGCGCCGAAGCTCGCGATCGGGAACGCGCGCACGGTCGCGGGCATCGCCGACCTCCTCGCGCAGTCCGACTTCGTCACGCTGCACGTTCCGGAAACGCCCCTCACGAAGAACATGATCGGCGCGCCCCAGCTCGGCCTCATGAAAAAGGGCGCTTATCTGATCAACGCCTCTCGCGGCTCCGTGGTCGATATACCGGCACTCGCCGCTTCGCTCAAGTCGGGGCACCTCGCGGGCGCGGCCGTCGACGTTTATCCCGAGGAGCCTTCCGGAAACGAGATCATGTTCTCGTCGCCGCTCCAGAAACTCCCGAACGTGATCCTCACTCCGCACATCGGCGGCTCGACCGAGGAAGCGCAAGCGAACATCGGGGTCGAAGTCTCCGAGTCGCTCACGCGGTTCATGAACGAGGGCGCGACGCCGACGGCGGTGAATTTCCCGCGGATCGATTCGCCGATCGTGAAAGGGGCGCACCGGATCTTGAACGTCCACCGGAATGTCCCGGGCGTCCTGAAAGACATCAACAAGATCGTCTCCGACCTGAACGCGAACATCCGCGGTCAGATTCTCTCGACGGATTCCGAGATCGGTTACCTCATCATGGACCTCGATCAGAACGTTTCGGGCGGAGTGAAGGACGCGATCGAGAAGCTCTCGACGTCGATTCGGACGCGGATCCTTTTCTAGTCGGTCGCCTTCAGTCCCAGATCTTCCCGGGATTCAGGATCCCCTTCGGGTCGAAGACGGCCTTCATCGCGCGGAAGAGCGCGATCTCGGCCGGCGTGCGGGTGAAGGAGAGGAACTCCTTCTTGAGCAGTCCGATCCCGTGCTCGGCCGAGATGCTGCCCTTGTGTTTCTTCACGAGGGCGAAGAGGTCGCGGTCGACCGCCTTCGTGGCCGCGCGGAATTCCGGGACCGGCATCGCGTCCGGCTTCATGATGTTGATGTGCAGGTTCCCGTCGCCGATGTGGCCGAAGTTGCAGATCTCCCACCCGACGTAGTGGGTGCCGAAGAAATCGGCGAGTTCCGCGCAGAAACCTTGGAGGCTCGCGATCGGGAGGGCGACGTCGTTCTTGTGCGGAAGGCCGGTCGAGGCGAGCGATTCGGAAATGCCTTCGCGGAGCCGCCAGAACTCCTCGGCCTCGCGCGGGGATTGGGCCATCGTGCCGTCGGTGACGAATCCGGATCCGAGGACTTCTTCGAGCCATTTCTCCGTCACCGCCGCGTCGGCGGGACGTTCGATCTCGACGAGGACGTAGTGGGAAGTCGGCGTCGAGAAGGGCGGGCGCGCGCCGAGGTTCTTCGTCACGCGCGCGAGGCATTTGTCGGTGAAGAACTCGAACGCCTGCAGCGTGATCGGCGCCGTGCGGGCGAGCCGGAAGAGTTCGAGGACGGCCGCGAGGTCCGGGACGGCGAAGAGGAAAACGTCCTCCTCGCGCGGGATCGGTGCGAGTTTGAGGGTCGCCTCCGTGATCACGCCGAGGGTGCCCTCGCTCCCGATGAAGAGCTGGCGAAGGTCGGTGCCGGTGTTGTTTTTCTCGAGCGCGCCGTTCAGCTCGAGGATCTCGCCGGTCGGGAGCACGACCTCGAGGCCGAGGACCCACTGGCGGGTGAGGCCGTAGCGGATCACGTTCACGCCGCCCGCGTTCGTCGCGATGTTTCCTCCGACCTGGCTCGACCCCTTCGACGCGAAATCGACCGGCCAGGTGAGGCCGTGCGGCTTCGCGTGCAGGTGGACGCCCTCGGTGATCGCTCCGGCTTGGACGCGCACGGTGCGCGCGACCGGATCGACCGGGTCCATGCGGGTCATCCGCCGAAGGGAGAGCACGGCTTCCTTCTTCGCGGCCACGGCGCCGCCGGCGAGTCCGGTGCGTCCGCCCGAGGGTACGACGGGTTGGCCGGTCTCGGAGGCGAGTTTGAGGAAACGCGCGACTTCCTCGGTCGTGCGCGGGAAGACGACGACGAGGGGGTCGGGAGCGTAGGTCTTCGTCCAGTCCTTCCCGTACTCGACGAGCTCGTGCGGATCGGTCGTCGAGAAGTCAGCGGGAAATTCGGAGCGGAGGCGTTCGAGGAAGGTCACCCGGTGAACTTCCCTGTTTTCGGGGCTACCGGCAAGGGGGTTTCGAGGCAGGGAAGGAACATTTCCACGGACTTTTCGAGTTCCTTCCCGCGCGAGAAGTGGGAGAGCGGGAGGACGAAAGAAGTGCGAAAATATCCTCTCAAATACGCTTGTCCCTTTCCGTTAAAATACTTGGCGTCGAAGTCCTCGGCCTTCGGATAAAAACAGATGAAGCCGCGTGGGTGGATCAGGAATCCCTTGAGTTCGTCCCAAGGTACGAATTCCGGATAAAATTCCTTGGATCCCTCGCAGCGTATTCCGTTCGCGTCCAGGACGATGGCCGGGCGTTTGGCGAAGAAGAACCGTAGGGGAGCTACGAGAAGGGTGATCAGGCTAACGAGCGCGAAGAAGGGCACGAAAAGAAACGAGGGTGACTCGCTATTGAAGCTTCGGGTGTGGGAGAGGAAAAAGGCGAGCCCGCCGAGGTAAACGAGGGAAAGGATGAATGCGATCACCGGACCGCGGCGGGAGCCGCGAAAGGTCAGGGAAGCGGATCCCGTCGGGCCGAACTCCGTCATCGCGTCTTCCGTTCGAGCCGGGGCAAGTAAGGGGAGAGAGCCGCCTCGAAAGCCTGTGGGCCTTCGGCGATCGCGGATCCGTGGAAAAAGTACGGCGTTCCGAGTTCTCCGATAAGCCGCTTCAAAAGGGGGATGGAGGCGGCTCCCGGATCGACGGCGGGCGACTTTAGGTAGAAGCAAAAGTGTCCCTGATCGAATGCGTAACCTTCGAGCTCGGACCACTCGATGGTCGTCGGAAACTGTCCCGAGAAGCCGCGAGTGGCCATTCCGCGGTCATCGATTCGAATGATCGGAGCCGGCTCGAACGCGAGGCTCCTTCCCCAGCGGAAGGCTGATCGCAATGCGAAAGGGACGAAGACGAGTTCGCCGAGCGAATCCAGGTGAAGAGTGAACCCGGCGGGGCCGGTGGTGAAGTAGGTTCCCGTGCGAGCGCGGTAAATGACCCACGCGAGGTAGGCCACCGAAAGCCCGAAAAGGATCCGGGGACTTCGCCGTTTGATGTGAAACTCGCCGACCATCGCGTCCGGGTGCGCCGTTCGCTCGCTTACTTTTTCACGAGCCAAATCGGAGCGGTCCAGGTCTTGTCGAAATCGCCGTCTTGGACGATCTCGGCGAAAACCCACTGCGTGCCGGAAACGACCGGCAGCACGACCGAGACGACTTCGCCGCTGCGGATCGGCACGAGGTCGTTCGCGGAGCGGTCGGCGGCGTCGGCGGACGGGAGGGTCGCCCGGTTCTTCGCGTCGAAGGAGACCGTGTGGTAAGCGGCCTTCGGCGGAACCTTCCGGCTCTTCTCCTTACCTTGGTCGTCGACGTATTTTTCCCAGACCGGCTTCATGTCGAAGTCATCCGAAGCGCGGTAGTAATAGAGGCGGAAGTGGGCGCCGTTTTCGGCTCCGTCCGGGTCGTAGTAGGCGACCTGGATCCGGGTGCTCGCTCCGGTGACTTTCGCGGCGTCGCCCATGATCGTGCGGACCTTCCCGTTCGTCTGCGTGAGGAGCGCCTTCGCGTTCTGATCTTCGGAGGCGAAGGTGTGGCGCGCGCGAAGGGCGTCGAGGATCGTGTTTTCCTTCAAGTTCGCCGCGACGATGCCCGTGCGCGAGGCCGTGGCCGAACCCCAGTTCATATGGTGGTTATCCTGGTTCGCCGTCGGCGCGAGGCGGAAACCCATCGAGAGGTAGTAGATCCAGTTATAGACGCCTTCTTCGTAGGTGTTCGCGTCGGTCCGGTGTTGGACCCGGCGGAAGTTCGTCTTCGTGTTCGTCGTCGCGCCGAAGGCCGTGTCGCCTTGGCCGTCCGCCGTGCCGTCGCCGTCGGTGTCGACTTCGCCTTCCTTACCCGCGCCCGGCGGGATCACTTCGATCAGCCGGAACGGATCGCCCGCGGCCGCGCGGATGTTCGCGTAGGACTTCCGGAGCGCGGCGAGTCCGCCGGCGTCCGAAAGCGAAGCGAGGGGCGTGACGCCCGCGCAGTCCGGAGCGTCGGCCGGGAGTTTCCCGTCCATGCAGGAGACCGGGCCGAAATCGTCGAGGCCGTAGTCGTTCATGTTCGCCTTCGCGCTCTTCTTGTTCTCGGAGAACTTCGAGAGATCGCCCCAGTAAGTGTCGTTCAAGACGTCCGGGTGGTTGAACTGGAGGAAGACTTTTTCCCCGGCGGCGTTCCGGGCCTTGATCGCGGGATAGAGGGCCCGGAAGTCGCCCGTCTTGAAGAAGAACGGATGGTCGGCGGCGTCGCCCGCGTGGAACTGGCCGAAGATGTTGATGTGGTTCCCGGCCGAGATCGACGAGGCTTCCTGGCCCATCCCGCAGAGGAACTTCGGCGAGCCGAGGCGGTCGGGGTTCATCGAGGCGAGGAGCGCCTGGCGGCGGAGGAGTTCCGATTCCGGCGTGCTCGTGTCGGTGCTCGCGGCGTTCGGATCTTCGTTGTTCTTCGTGTGCGGAGTGAGGAAGAAAACGTCGAGCGCGCCGTCGGTCGTCGCGTATTCGCACGCCTGGCGGAAGTAATCGATATAGTCGGGAGCGGCGTAGTCGAAGGCTCCGCGCGGGAGCACGACTTGGTTCGTTTGGCCGTCGACGTCGCGGCAGGGGCGCCCGTCGTCGGCCGGGTAGGTGCCCTTCTCGGTGCACGGACCCGCTCTCAGGTAATCCTCGAGCGCGATCGGGTTTTTCTTCGATCCGCGGACGCCCATGAAGTGGTGGGCGTGAAGGTTCGCGCCGTAGTTGTTCAATTTCAGTTTCGCGAACTGGCGCCCGTACGCCGTGGAAGCGAAGGGCGCCGCCGGTTCGGTTTCATTCGCGACGAAGCGCGAAGGCTCGGTTTTCGTGGCGGAGGTGGAACACCCCGCGACGATGCCGGCTCCGGCGATGAACGAGACCAAACCGACCGATTTCCGCGACGCCTTCATAGCCTTCTCTCCTTGGAGATCCGTTCTCCGGGGGACCGTGACACCGAGAGAAATTATCCCCGAGGGATCGGCCCCGGCAAAGCGGGTTTTCCCTCGAAAATCGGAGGCGTCAAACGCTTGGCGGGCGAGGCGCGACCGAAGGCTCGAACCGGCCTTTCCGCCTGATCTCAAAGGCCTTTTTTTTCCACAAAGGTTACCGGATGGGCGGTTATCCTTTTCATCATGGAAAGCGCTTCGGAACTCCTCACTCGTCTCGCGCTCGTGCTCGCGGTGATTTCGCCGTTCGCCGCGGAAGCGCGCGAACTCGATTGGGCGGAAAGCGTGAAACTCCTGCTCGAGAACAACGCCGACCTGCGTTCCGCGGAGGCGAGTTTCCGCGCCACGGAAAGCCTCGAAGGCACCGCGCGCGCGGGATTCCTGCCCGCCGTGACGGGAACCTTGAGCGCGACCCGCACGGGAACCGGCGGCGGGACCGACGTTTCCGTACCCGCGGGCAACCAATATTCGGCGACCCTGCGGGGCGATCAGAATCTTTTCTCGGGCTTTTCGGACCGCGGAAACCTTTCCCGCGCGCGGGCGAACACGCGCGCGGCAGCGGCCGCCCTCCGCATCGCGAAGGCGAAAGCGAGTTACGACCTGAAATCCGCTTACGAAGGACTGCGCTACGCCCAGAACGCGCGCACCCTCGCGCTCGACATCGTGAAGCGGCGGGCGGCGAACCTCGACCTCGTCCAACTCCGTTTCCAGAGCGGCCGCGAGAACAAGGGTTCGGTGCTCCTCTCGAAAGCCTACCTCGCCCAGGCGAAATACGAATCGCTCCAAACCGAGAACGGCGAGTCGGTCGCCCGCGTGACGCTCGCCCGGGTCGTCGGACTCGACGACACCGACGACACGCTCGCGGCGAGCGCCGAAGTGCCGACCGCGGCTCCGCCGGCGGCCGCGCCCGATTTCCGTAAACTCGCCGCCGAGACGCCCGATCACGCCCAGGTCGCCGCGCAGGAAGACGCGGCCGACGCGGCGGTGACCGTCGCGCATTCCGGTTTCTTCCCGACGCTCGGCGTGTTCGGCACCTACGGGAGAAAGGACGACGAATTTTTCCCGAACGCGCCCGACCGCTGGACGGTCGGCGCGAACCTCACGTTCCCGCTCTTCAGCGGATTGAAGGATTACTACTCGACGAAGAACGCGAACGCCTCCTATGCGTCCGCGATCGGTAGCCGCGTCAGCACGGACCGGGGACTCCTCGTGAAACTCCGCCAAGCTTTTCACGATTACGTCGAGGCAGTCGCGAAGGCCGACGTCGACGCGAGTTTTCGCGACGCCGCCCAGCTGCGGGCGGAGATCGCGCGGACGCAGTACAATAACGGCCTGATCGCCTTCACGGATTGGGACTTGATCGAAAACGACCTGATCGCGCGGCAGAAATCCTACCTCGACAGCCTGCGGAATCGCGTGACCGCGGAAGCGGCCTGGGAGCAAGCCCAAGGCACCGGAGTGGTCCCATGAAGAACAAGTGGATCTGGATCGTGCTCATCCTCGCGCTCGGCGGTGGCGGTTTCGCCTACTGGCGCACGCGGGATTCCGAATCGGTGACTTACCGCGAGGTGAAGGTGCACAAGGGCGACCTCGAACTCTCGATCCTCTCGACCGGCACCGTCCAACCGGAAAACCGACTCGAGATCAAACCGCCGATCGCCGGGCGGATCGAGAAGGTCCTCGTCGACGAAGGCAAGGTCGTCCGGAAAGGTCAGATCCTCGCTTGGATGAGTTCGACCGAACGCGCGGCCATGCTCGACGCCGCCCGGGCGAAAGGGAAGGAAGAGACGAAGCGGTGGGAGGAAATGTACCAACCGACGCCGATTCTCGCGCCGATCAACGGGATGATCATCCTTCGGAACATCGAATCCGGCCAGACGATCACGAACACGGACGCCGTGCTCGTGATGTCGGACCGGTTGACGGTGAAGGCGCAGGTCGACGAGACCGACCTCGCCCAAATCAAGCTCAAGCAAGACGCGACCATCGTCCTCGACGCGTATCCTTCGGAAAAAATCCCCGCCGTCGTCGATCAGATCGCCTACGAGGCGAAGACGGTGAATAACGTCACGACCTATCTCGTCGACGTGTTGCCGGTGAAGGCGCCCGAGATGATGAGGAGCGGAATGACCGCGAACGTGAATTTCGCGACCGAGTCGCGGAAGGACGCGCTGCTCGTCTCGACCGAGGCGGTGCGCACGGGCGAAGGGAAGCCGAACGTACTCGTCCGGGGTCCGAGCGGGGAACCGACCGAACGCGAGATCTCGATCGGGCTCTCCGACGGGAAGCGCACCGAAGTGACCGAAGGACTCGCGGAAGGGGACGTCGTCCTCATCGCGCAAGCGAAGGCGAAAGAGAAGGGCGTGAATCCGTTCATGCCGAAGCGACCGCCGCGGAACTCCGCCGGGGGCGGCGCGAAAACCGGCAAGGGCGGCGGTTAAGGCGGCGGCGCACCCGCGCCCCGATCGGTGAAATTCGATGCTCGAACTCCGCGACATCACGAAATCCTACACCATGGGCGAGAACGTCGTGCACGCGCTGCGCGGCGTCTCGCTCAAGATCGAGGACGGCGAGTTCGTCGCGATCATGGGACCCTCGGGCTCGGGCAAGTCGACGCTCACGCACATCCTCGGACTCCTCGACGTCCCGACCGGCGGATCGTACCTGCTGAACGGTCGGGAGATCTCGAAATTCTCCGAGGACGAGCTCGCGGTACTCCGGCGCGAGGAGATCGGTTTCGTCTTCCAGCAGTTCAATCTCCTTCCGCGGATGAACGCGCGCGAGAACGTGGGACTGCCCCTCCTTTATTCGGAAAAAACGACGACGTCGGAATTCCCGCAAGAGCTGCTCGACCGCGTCGGCCTGGGGCCGCGCGCCGGGCACCGGCCGAACGAACTTTCGGGAGGGCAGCAGCAACGGGTCGCCATCGCGCGCGCGCTCGTGAACCGTCCGCGGATGGTGCTCGCCGACGAACCGACGGGAAACCTCGATTCGACGAGCGAGCGCGAGATCCTCGCGCTCCTCCGCGAGCTGCACGCCCAGGGCATCACCGTCGTAATCGTCACGCACGAGGAGGAGATCGGCCGCCAAGCCGATCGCCTTATCCGCCTTCGCGACGGCGTGGTTCTTTCCGACGAGCGGCACACCGACGCGCGGACGACGCGTAAGGAAGAGTCGCGAAAAACCCCGATGCCCGCGTCGGGAGTCTCTTCGCTCTTCACGGAACTTTTCGCCCACCTCGGCCAGGGCTTCCGCACGCTCGCGGGAAACAAAGTTCGTACCGCGCTTTCGATGCTCGGAATCCTGATCGGAGTCGCTTCCGTCGTCGCGATGCTCGCCCTCGGCCGGGGGGCCCAGAAGGCGATCGAGGATCAGCTCTCTTCCCTCGGGTCGAACCTCCTCGTGCTTCGCGCGGGCGCGGTTAAGGTCGGCGGCGTCGCGCAGCAGGCCGGGGCGACCACGCGGCTCACCTACGAGGATTCCCTCGCGCTGAAGGCGGGCGTGCCGGAACTGAACGAGGCCGCGGCGCAGGTCCAAGGCCGCGTGCAGGTGACTTACGCCGACAGAAACTGGAACACCCAAGTCCTCGGCGGCGCTTCGAC
>JAFEAP010000023.1 GCA_018266355.1 Bdellovibrionales bacterium | reverse complement strand
CGCCCTCGATCGGGAGGTCTTCCTTCACCTTCTTCGCGCCCGGCGCCCACATGCGGATCTTGCCCGTGAGGACGCCGTCCATCATCTCGCGATTGAAGAAATGATCGGTGATCTTCGCCCCGAGCCAGTCGAGCGGCGAAAACGTCTTCGCTTCGAAAGGACGCCAGTGCTTCGCGATTCCGAAGCGCCAATCGGCCGCGCCAGGCAGCTTACGGAGCGCGTTCACCGCGCGGACGTGCGCGCGGACGAGTTGGGCCATCGCTTCGCAGGTCGCTTGGAGATCCTGCTTTCCCGGAGGCCAGTCGCCGTCGAGGTACCCGCTTTTCGCGAGCACGGTCGGTTCGTTCAGCGTGATCCACCACCGGACCTTCGCCGGCGCGGCGCCGAGGCGGGCGACGACACGGGTCGCGAAGTCCGTGAAGCGCGCCGGAAATTCCGGATTCGAGATCCCGTCTTTCAGCCACGCCGGGTTCACGAAGTGATGGAGGGTGACGACCGGGTCGAGCCCGCGCTTCCGCATCGCGACGATCATCGCCTCGTAGTGCGCGAGCGCGGCCTCGTCGAACTTCCCGGGTTCCGGTTCGACCCGCTCCCAGGCGATCGACATCCGGAACGCGTTCGCGCCGAGATCGTGCGCGAGGTCGAATTCCTTCTCGTAATTCTTCCAGAACCCGAAAACCTGGTCGGGTTTCGAGCCGTCGGCGATCCGGCCGGAGACCTTCGTCCAAGCGGCCCAATCCGAAGGAGCCGGTTCGCCCTCGGTTTGGAAAGCGGCGTTCGCGACCCCCCAGAGGAACGGATCCGTCGGTGCGGCGGCGAAAGTCGAGGCGGAGACGAGGGAGCCGAGCGCGGCCAGGAGAGCGGCCGTCTTCATTTCTTCGTCACCGTCGGGACGAAGACCCGATTCGCGAACCGGTCGAACCACGGATAAGCGAGGAATCCGGAGTGCCCGCCTTGCGGGAAAAGCATCAAGTCCGGGGCGCGGAAGACCTTGGCGGCGTCCTTCGCGTTCCCCGCGTTCACGACATCGTCCGCGGACATCATCACGCGAAGCCGACCGTTCGTAAGCCAACCCGCGCTATCCAGCCAATACGCGAGACTCCCCCGCTCGTTCTCGTACTGCGCGCGAAGGCCCGGAGTATAACGGTCGAAATAAGTCCGCAGGAAGCGCACTCGGAGCTCCCACGCCGTGCGCTCGGACTTCGAGGGAAATTCGGGAATCTTGCCTTGGGGCAGGTATTTCTCGAGCGCGTAAAGCGAAGCGACGAGGTTCCGGCCGAACCCTTCGTAAGCGAGCATCGTCTCGCCGTCTTTCACCTGATCGTCGTCGAGGTCATCCTGCCTCTTCGCCCAAACGTAGTTCCAAGTCCGGCGGAAAATGCTGAACGCCGACCATCCCGCGTAGGCGTTCTCGGTCCGGTCCATCATCGCGTCGAGCCCCTCGAGGGTATCGACCATCTTCAGGATCGGACTGAAGAGCGTGGTCTCCCCGTCGATCAGCGAGACGGGCTGCGCGTGATCGTGGGCGAGGAACGTCGCCGCGAGGATCGTGCCGTAGCTTTCGCCGGCGAGATTCACCTTCCCGATCTTCCCGGGATAGGCGGCCTTCAGGATAGCGAGCGCGCGCGAGGAAAGTTCCCACGCGGCGGCGCCTTCCTCCGCGATATGTCCGGGGAGCACCGCGGGCAGCGACTCGAGCGCATGTTCGCTCCACGGATTCGGGACGAGGATCACGTGGAACCCGCGCTCGCCGAAGACTTCGAGGAACCGCCGGGCGCGCGAGCTCTCGACGTCGGTGAACATGCCCGGGAGGAAAATCACGACCGGAGCCCGACGAACGACCTTCTTTTCGATCGACTTCCCCGTCTGCGGGTCGCTCTCCTTCACCGTGTCCGTTTGGAGCGCGAGCAGGTAGCGAACGGATTTCGCGTAGCCCGGCACCGGAATCGTCTGCTCGATGACCTCGGTCTTCCCGTTCCACTTCACGCCCCACTGGATTCCGCTCCAAACGGTCACCGTCGAAGGATCCGCGAAAAGGGCGGGATATTCCTTTTCCATGCGACGAGCCTCGGCGCTCCACTCCGCGCGGGCGTGCGGGAGGGGACCGAAAAAACCGAGGAGCAAAGCTCCCGCCAAACACCGCTGAAAAACTCCGGGCGTAAACCTCATGCGGATCCGACCTTCCGTGGTTCGAAGACCCTTTTAATTTCCGCCGAAAGATTTGACGACACGGAGTGACAAAAGGAAAAAAACCGGCTTAGGCCGACTTTCGTTTCTTCGCCGTGAAATCGAGCATCGTCTTTTCGATCTTCTCGAGGTCGGATTCGGTGATTTCCCAGAGCTTCTTGCCCTCGATCTGACGCGAGATCAGGCCGAAGAGCTCGAAATCGACGAACGGCGTGACCTTACCCGTTTGGTATTCGCGCTCCTTCTCGCCGTAGAGGCCGAGGAAGGTCTTATCGCGGAACCAAGTTTCGCGGTTTTCCGCCTCGATCGCGGCCAAGCTCGCGTCGGAAGGCTTCCGCTGGAGGAATTCGAAGAACATGCCCGAGGACTGGATGCCCGGGAAGTACCACTCGCCGGAGAAGACCTGAATCAGGTTGTCGGCGTCGTCCTTCAGGATCGGCGTGATGAACTGGACGCCGCGATCCATCGCGAATTTGTAGAAACCGAGGAGGTCGTCCGTGCGGAGCGCGATGTGCTGCCACTGGGCCGCTTGTTTGTGGCCGTCGAGCATCGTGCGCACGTGCGAGGACTGGGTCGTAGGTTCGGAAGGCTGAACCACGGCGAAGATCGTCTTCGCGAGCTCGATTTCCTTCTTCGTGTCTTCCTTCTTCGAGGAATCGCCGACGCAAACCGCGAAAGTCATCGACTGTTCGCCTTGGCCCGGCGCCCATTCCTTGCGCTTTTCGTAGAGGAGATCGTCCGGACCGACGCCGAAGATGATCTTAAAGAGGCAGTAGGCGACGTTGTAGAGCTGCGGTTGGAGCAGCAGCGTGCAGTGATCGATCTGGAAATTCTGAAAGCTGTGCTTTTTCATGGTCGGTTTTTCCGTTTCAGAGTTTTCGTGGACCTTAGTTCAGAAGACGCGAGCTCGAGGACGCCGCGGCCGCGGTTTCGGCGGCTTGGGTCTCGGCCGCCGCGGCTTCGCGGGACGGCGACTGCGTGTGGGCGTGCATCGCCGGCTGGCTCTCGTTGATGTCGACGTAGGTGTAGCCGTGGAGGACCTTCTCGTAGAAGTTCTGGAGGTCGACGCCTTCCTTCGGCTTGAGTCCCCCCTCGCGGACGCGGGCTTCGATTTGTTCCTTCACGCGCTTCTCGAGGTCGGTGGCCGAATATTGGATCCACGAAAGGACGCTCGCGATGTTGTTCCCGCGAATGACTTCCTCGATGTAGTAGCCGCCCGGCTCCGTCTCGTCGAGGAACACGTGCACTTCGTTCACGCGACCGAAGAGGTTGTGGAGGTCGCCCATGATGTCCTGGTAGGCGCCCATGAGGAACATGCCGAGGTAATAGTGCTCGGACGACTTCAGCGGGTGGAGCGGAAGCGTGTCCTTGATGTCGCGCAGGTCGATGAACTTGTTCACCTTGCCGTCGGAGTCGCAGGTGATGTCGACGAGCGTGGTTTGGCGGGTCGGCTCCTCGTCGAGTCGGTGGATCGGGCAGATCGGGAACAGGTGCTGGATCGCCCAGTGGTCCGGCATCGACTGGAACACGGAGAAGTTACAGAGGTACTGGTCGGCGAGGTTCTTGTTCAGGGCCTCGATCTCGTCCGGGACGTACTTCAGCCCGGCGGCGTTCTTGTAGATCACTTTGCAGATCTGCCAGAAAAGGTGTTCGACCTTCGCCTTGTCCTCGAGCGAGAGGAAGCCGAGTTTGAACATCGAGAGCGCTTCTTCCTTACGCGCGACGGCGTCGTGGAAGTGCTCGAGCACGTTCTTCGCCGAGAGGTTCTGCATGAGGAAGCGCATTTCCTTCACGACGTCGTCCTCGTCGGGCGATTCCTGCATCGAGATCGGCGTCGAACCGACTTCGATGTTGCCGAAGACGTTCACAACGAGGACCGAGTGGTGCGCGACGATCGCGCGGCCGGATTCGGAGACGATGTTCGGTTCCGGCACTTCCTCGGCCTGGCAGATTTCCTGGATCGAGTAGACGACGTCCGAGACGTACTCGGCGAGCGAGTAGTTGATCGAGGACTCGAAGCTCGTGCGCGAGCCGTCGTAGTCGACGCCGAGACCCCCGCCGACGTCGAGGTAGTCGAGCTTCAGTCCCATCTTATGCAGCTTCGCGTAGATGCGGGTCGCTTCCTTCGTCGCGTCCTTCACGGTGCGGATGTTCGTGATCTGCGAACCGATGTGGAAATGCAGGAGTTTGAAGCAGTCTTCCATCCCTTGCGAGCGCAGGATCTCGACCGCGTGGAGGAGTTCCGGCGTCGTGAGGCCGAATTTCGCGGATTCGCCGCCCGAGGATTCCCACTTCCCGGAGCCCTTCGAATAGAGCTTCACGCGGATGCCGATGTAGGGCTGCACGCCCATCTCCTTCGCGAGCGAGAGGATCTGGTAGAGCTCGGTCAGCTTTTCGACGACGATGATGACGTTCTTGCCGAGCTTGCGGCCCATGAGGGCCATCTTGATGTAGCCGTAATCTTTATAGCCGTTGCAGATGATGAGGGATTCGGGCGAGAGGTTCGCCGCGGAGACGATCGTGAGTTCGGCTTTCGAACCGGCTTCGAGGCCGTAGTCGTACGGGCGACCGGCGTCGACGATCTCTTCGACGACTTCGCGCATCTGGTTCACCTTGATCGGGTAGACGCCCTTGTAGCGTCCCTTGTAACCGAACTCGGTGATGGATTTGCGGAACGCTTCGTTCAACGCGATCACGCGGTGACGGATGATGTCTTGAAAACGGATGAGCGTCGGGAGCGAAACGCCTTGAGCTTTCACTTCTTCGATAACGGACATGAGATCGATGCCCGGGCCTTCGCCGCGGCGCGGGTGCACCGTCATGTTCCCACTCGGATTGATGGAGAAGTACTGATCTCCCCAGTTTTCGATGTTGTACGTCTTCAACGAATCCGAGGCGCCCCAAGTTCTCATATGGGCATCGGTTATCAGGGATGACCCGAGGCGAAAAGCATAAAAACCAAGGGAGTAGGCTCGTCCGCGGATGGGCGGGCTTCGCCCGACCGTAGCGGACGAGCTGTTCTAGGTGGACGCCGTGGAGCCTCAAATTTTAGAGCTTTTTCGTGCAGGTAATCGCGCAATCGACGGCGTCGAATTGATACGCGTCGTCGCAGAAGTAGGTGTCGCGATAGAGCGGGTTTTGGGCCTTCACCGCCAGGAACGCCACCCCCGGCAGGGCTTCCTTCCGGTACAAGCGGTCGAGATCGACCAGTTTCCCGAACGCGTGCTCTTTCCAGGCCTGGTCGAAGGCCGACTGGGCGGCGGAATCCATCGATTCCCGCAGCGCGATGAAGGGCGCGAGCACCGGCCGGAGCGAGACGTAAGATTTCGCGCCGCCGAGGAATTCGGTGACTTTCGGCCCGGAATAGCCGCATTCGTAAACGGCGACACGCTCGGCGCCCTCGCGGATTTTCCCGAAGAATTCCGTGACGTAAGATTTTCCGGTCAGCTCCCGGAGCCGGAAGAAGAAGGACACGAGCGGGTACGCGAACTGGTGCAGGTCGCAGTTATCCATGTAAACGAGCCCGGTCGCGGTGCGGATCTTACACTCCTCGGCCTCGAAAGGGGCCTTCCGATGGGCGTCGTCGTAGGGGGTCGTCTCGATCCCCTTCTCTTTCACGAAATCGGCGACCTTCTGGAGCCGGCCGGACTGGCCGTTCACGTAGTAATTACAGAGCGACTTCGTGAACGAGGCCTCCTTCTTGAGGTTGAGCGTTCCGCAGCACTGCACGATATCGTCGGCGTTCGCGATCGTCGTATAGCGCGAAAAGGGATCGTCGAAGGAGCGGATCGGGGTCGCGTCGCGGAGGAACCGGATGCAGTCCGGAAGTTCCTTTTCGCCGAGCTCCATCTTCGGGCTTTCGTGGACGACGGCCGCGATCAGGTCGGGTAATCCCTCGATCAGGAGCGGATGATCCTGGAGCCCGAGCAGCGCCGTGGCGGTCGGTCCCTCGTTGAACGTGAGGGTGTGCATGATCTCGTGCACGTAAATCTTCGAGGAGAAATCCGCGAAGGTCCAATCCGGGAGCGAAGTCAGGTACACGCCTCCGCCACTCGCCTCGGACACGAGCGATCCGCGGAAGTCGGCGCTGATCGTGATCCCGACGTTCATCGGAAACGCCTCCGCGACGGACAGGCCGAGCACGTTCGCGACCTTCGCGTTCATTTCCTCTACTTTTTCCGTGAGCGCGAGCACGTCCTTCGGCAGCTTCCCGACGGGAAGCTCGCAATAATTCTGATAGGGCGAATAGCTCGGGATCGCTTGGAAGCTGATGCGATCGAGGTGCGCCCGCACGCAGGCCTCGTTCAACGTCGCCGAGGACAGACCGAGCTCGCCTTCCGTGCGAAGGATCCCGTAGCGCTCGCGGGCCGACCCCGCATGCTCGCCCGCGCCGAAGGGATGTTCGAGCACGATCGAGGCGTGGGCGCGCGGAGATTCCGAGATCGTGCCGAATAACACGATCGCGAGGAGGAAGAGGTGTCGGGGGGAACGTCCACGCATAGCCGGGGAGTTTTACCGGAAATGACTTCTCGCGTCAAACATCCGACTAAATAAAACCGCTATTTTTTATCTAATGATATTAATATATTAAAGCACGAATTCCTCGGGCAGGCCCCATCGGTTACCCTGGATTTATTCGGTGCGTTAGTATAAACAACGCCCCTATGACCCACCCGAAGTTTTCCCTCCTCACCCAGGTGACGCTCGGCCTGGCCGCCCTTTCGGCGGTGGGCGCGAACGCGGATTGGACGGACTTTTTCAAGTGGAGTCCCGCGCCGCCGCCGGCTGCCGAACGCCCTCCGCAGTTCGTGCTCCTCGCCTTCGACGGGAGCTTGAACAATCCGTTTTGGGAAGAGTCCCTCACGTTCGGAAAGGAAAACCGCGTCCCGTTCACCTACTTCATGAGCGGCGTCTATTTTCTCCTCGATAAGAACAAAGATCTGTACCGGGAGCCGACCCACGGCCCCGGAAAATCCGCGATCGGATGGGGCGGACGGAGCGCCGACGCGCTCACGAAACGGATGGGATACCTGAAACGCGCGTACGCGGAAGGCAACGAGCTCGGTTCGCACGCGAACGGGCACTTCGACGGAACGACTTGGAGTTACGACGACTGGAAACTCGAATTTTCTCAGTTTCCGGGACTCATCTTCGACGCCTTCGCGAACAACCAGATCGCGCCGCCGAAGGACTTCGACCTCGGCTTCGGCATGGACGAAGTGAAGGGATTCCGCGCTCCGCTGCTCGGCCAGAATCCGCACCTTTACGACGTGCTCGCCGAGGAAGGCTTCCGCTACGACACGAGTAAGATGGCGGACATGAACTATTGGCCGAAGAAGGAAAAGGGCCTCTGGAACTTCCCGCTTGCGTTCGTCGGCATCGCAGGCACCGCGAAGAAGACGATCTCGATGGACTATAACTTCTTCTTCGTCCAAAGCGGCGGCGTCGAGGAAAAAAATCCGATCAAACGCGAGGTCTATCGCAAGGAAATGCTCCAGACCTACTTCAATTACTTCCAGAACAACTACAACGGCAATCGCGCCCCGATCCACATCGGTCACCACTTCGCGAAATGGAACGGTTCCGCGTACTGGAACGCGATGAAGACGTTCGCGCAGACGGTTTGCGGCCTACCCGAAGTGAAGTGCGTGACTTACCGCGAGCTGACCGAGTACATGGAGAGCCAGTCTCCGGCCGATCTCGCCGCCTACCAGCGCGGGGACTTCCCTCGGCTCGAAGCGGCGGTGACGATCCCGAAGGTCATGGACTATCCGAACCCGCTCGCGGTGACGGCTTCGATCACCGATCCGAACACGGACGCGATCTCCGTGAAACTCGCGGGCAAGGACGCCGCGATGCTCGCCGCGGTCCCCGACCTCCAGGTCGACTGGGAACTCGACGGCACCCTCGTCGGATCCGGGTTCACGATCCCTTCCTCGCTCATCAAGGAGAAGATGAAGGCCGCCTCGACTCTCGCGGTCGTCCTCCATTTCGGGGAACTTGAAATCCTCCGGTCTACTCGGAAACTCACGAAGGACCTCATCAACCGGATCGTCTACGATCGCTATGATTTCGAATCGCGCGCGCTGAAAGGCGATCTCCCGGAAGCGCACTTCCGTGAAAGCTCGACGATCGCGCCGCCGCTGCCGCGGATTCTCCGCCCCGGCCGGGATATGACTTGAGGCGCCCTCGGCGCTAAAACGACCTCGCGTCTTACTCGTCGATCCGGCGCGGACCCGACTTATCGGTGTCGCATTTGCCGGTGAAGGCGTGCTTGTCCGCCCGTTTCGTCGGCGCTTGCTCGAGGAAGCGGCGGAGTCCGGGGACGTTCCCGCGGATCAGCTCGTCGATCGCGACCTGATTCGGCGTGTGGGTCGACCCCATCTCGAAGAGCAGCGACCAGATGCCGTACTTCCACATCGCATAGTCCTCGTAGCAACCGTCGGCGGGATAGAGCGCGTCGGTCGAGTTCCCCACCGGATAGCCGCTATCGAGCGCCGCGGACTTCGCGAGGTCGATGTAGACGTCGTTATACTCGGTTTTCGTGTCGTGGGTGCTGAAGCCCCACGGATAAAGGACGAAGGGCGAATAAGTGTGAAGCGTCGCGGAGGCGATGACGTTCTCGCGATCGATGAAATCGGCGAGCGCCTTCGTCGAGCGGAGGTGCCACGGACCGTCCGACCCGCACGGGCCGACGTAGTCGCGGTTCGGGTCGCGGCCGAGTTCGGTCCGCGTACGCGCGTTGTACCCGGAGACGTTCAGGACCGGAATCACGTAAACCGTCTGGCCCTTGATCGGGACCTCGGCCACCGCGTGCGCGAACGCGAGGGCGACTTCGGTCGCTCCGTATTCGTTTCCGTGGTGAGTGCCGACGACGAGCGTGTGCATCGGACCGTCGCCCGACTTGATGCCCTGGATTTCCTGACCGGTGTCGTTCTTCCCGATCGAGAAGACTTGGACCGACTGAGGAAAGCGCTTCGCGAGATCCCCGAGGTCGGTCTGGATATCGGAGTATTGGCGATGGAAGGGATCGACGGCGCGGGCCGCGGGGATCGTCCCGAGGACGAGGATTCCGAGAGCGAAGGCGTTCGAGAGGAGGCGCATGCGGTCTGACCTTTCCATAGTCATAGAACAGCTCGCCCGTAGCGGTCGGGCGGAGCCCTCCCATCCGCGGGCGAGCCTACTCACGAAGGTAGCAAACCGAAGAAACGTGTCCAGACCGGGGGCGTCACGCTCCCATGAATCCGCTTGCGAAAGCGAGGACCTTCCCCTGAGATAACGGGATGAATTTCCAAGCCACGCGCCTCACCCTCGTCACCTCGGTCACTCTCTTCGCCGCTTCCGCTCTCGCCCACCCGGCGATCCGCGATCAGCGCACGCGGATCGACCTCGACGATCGATCGGTCGAAGGGTGGATCGACGCCCCGAAGAGCGAAGGCCCGCACCCGTTCTTGGTCATCGCGGCCGATTCGGAGGGCACGGCCAAGGATCCCGATTACAAGAAACTCGCGAACGCGGCGGTCGCCGACGGATGGGTGACCCTTCGCCTCGACTGGTCCTACAAGAAAGCGAAAGGCGCCCCGAGCGCGGACGCGAAGAAGGAAGCCGAAGAGCTCGGCGCGGTCGTCGGCAGCATGATCGGCTCGCGCATGATGAAGCAGTTCGAAATCGACCCCGCGAAGACCGCGCTCGTCGCGAAGGGTTTCGGCGCGAAGGTCGCGATGGTGCCCGATTCCGACGGCATGAGCGACAAGATCAAGGCCGCACTGCTCTTGAACCCGGTTTGCGAATCCGCCGAGGGCTCGTTCGCGAAAACCTACGCGCCCTTCCTCGCGGCGAAGACTCCGCGCATGATCGTCGCCGCGAAGGACGGCAGCTGCGCACTCCCGCAGGTCTACGCCGCCGCGAAGGACTTCGGGGACTCGGTTTCGCTCTACACGTACGCGCCGGAAGGTGCGGACGCCGTCCTACCGGCGGTGAACGGATGGATCCGGTCGCTCGGGTGGAGCACGAAGCCCGTCCTCGCCCGGAAGAAACCGGACGCGAAGAAGCACGCCCACGACGCCCAGACCGCGGGCACGCATCCTTAATCGGTTCGAACTCAGAACTGAACCGAGCCCGTCTGGCCGCCTTGGCCGTACGTGTTTTCGACGACGGTGAAGTCGAGTTTCTTCGCCGCCGGATTCCAGTGCAGCGAACAGTAAGTAACGGCGAGGTTTTCCGAGACGAGCGCGAAGTCGGCGATGTCGACGTTCCAGGTATTGAACCCCGTCGTTCCGATCCCCTGATCGGCGGAGCCGTTCGCTTGGTGGCGGAAGATCAGCCAGCCGCGGCCGCTCGCGGCGTCCGGGATATAGAGGGCGTCGTGGTGACAAGCCGTGAACGACCGGCCGGGCACCGCCGGGCCGACGGCGGAAATCTTGATACCGGCGTCCGATCCGTCGACTCCCGCGACGCCGTTGCAAACGATCGCCGAGCTCGGCGCCTGACCGTCGACGTGGGTGGTGTAGACGGTGCCGCCCGCCGGGCATTGCATCCCGTTCGCGGCGACGCTCGTAAGCACGGAGCTCACGCCGTTACAGATCGTACTGACGGAGGTCGTGCCTTCGTCGACGTCTTGGACTCCGTCGTTGTCGTAATCGGGGTAGGTCGAAATCACGGTGCCGCCCGCCGGACACGCTCCCGCGCTCGCCGCGACGACGCTCACCCCGGCGCCGACGCCGCGGTCGCCTTTTTCGCCGTTACAGACGGGACTCCGCGCGAGGACCGTCTCGTCGGAGTCGAGGAGGCCGTTCCGGTTCTTATCGAGGAACGTCTGCACGACGAGGCCGCCCGTCGGACATTCCGCGGGGGTCGCGGTCACGACGGAGATCCCGGTCCCGATCGGAAGCTCGGTGAGCGAAGTGGATCCCGGAGGAACGTCGTTCTTTTTCGAGCATCCGGCGAACGCGGCGACGACACCGAAAACGACGGCGAACTGACGGACGAGCGGGAAATTTTTCATGGGATTCCGTTCCGAAAAGGCCCTCCCCTCATGGGAGTGCGCGGAATCTAAAGAAAGCGAATCCCGGGCCAATCCTGGAATATGCGGAAAGCGAATCGTTCCGAGGGCCTGCAAACCCGCTCCCCGAGCGGATCTCCGGACACCGGGTGATTTTTACCGGTCCACGCGGCCGAAAGTGCCGAAAAGCGACTACCGACGCCGTGGACGGCTATGAATCTGGGCGGGCCGCGTGCGAAGGGGACGACGAACCGAACGCGTGCTCTGGGTTCGGAACGTGAGCGTCTCGCCGCCGAGGTCGATCGCGCCCGATCCGAGACGTTTCAGGACGACGAGGCTGTAGCCTTCCGTCTGCCCCGGCTTCCGGTTCGTCCAGTGCCACTCGTCGGGCATGCCGGTCGGCAGAAAATCGCCGTAACCGTTCGCCTCGAACGGAGTCGGGCTGATCCGGTCTGGGCAGTCTCCCGGGGAATGATAAACGCGGAGCCCGCCGTCGTCGCGGAGTTGGATCTCGGCTCGGCAGCTCATGGAGCCTTGGACGCCGTAAATGCCGGCGTGCGGAACGTCGAAATCGTAAGCCGCGATCATCGGATCGAGTTTCGGATCGGCGTGATCGGCGAGCAAGAAGCCGACGAGTTTCCGCGCGAAGACCGAATTCGTGGCCTTCCGCCACTTCCGGTCGAGCAGGTACGCGGACTCGTGGAGCTCGATCGCGAGACGGTTCAACGGGTCGAGCGCGCCCATGATTTCGCGATCGAGCAGGATCACTCCGTCGTCGTTAAAGGAAGCGAGCTGTTCGATCTCGCATCCGCGAATGTTGATCTTCGGAAATGCGTCCGGGATCACCTCGAGGCGCACGCCCGGGTTCAGGAGCTTGAAACGCGGGTGGAGCATCGCGAGCGTCTGCTCGAGGTAGGCCGGATAAAGGCTCTTCCCGAGGTAACGGCTGCGAAGGCTTCCGAGCATCGCCGTCCGCGTGGCGTCCACGTCGGTGACCGCGACGGGATTCAGTCCGTAAAGCTCGCGCGCCTCGAAGACGTCGAGGACTTCCGCGCGGGTGATCGCGCCGTTCGGAGATCGGCACACGATCGCGCCGCCGCCGTGGGTCTGGCCGCCTTCCGCGCGGACGTCGCGGGGACCGGCGAACGCGGCGAGAAAGATCGAGATCGAAACGAAAGTCAGGAATTCACGCATATCAGAAACTCCTAGGAATCAAGGGAAGGACGGTGGCGTCGTCGCCGAGCAAGAAACGATAGGCATCGATCATCGGGTCGAGACGGGCGTCAGGATGGTCGGCGAGCAGGAGGCCGACGAGCCTCCGCGCGAAGGTCGAGTCCTTCGCCCGCCGGTATTTGCGGTCGAGGTAGTAAGCCCCCTCGTGCAACTCGATCGCGAGCCGATTCAATGGATCGAGCGACTCGTAAATCTCGCTATCGATCAGGATCGCCCCGTCGTCGTCGAAAGAAGCGAGCTGTTCGATCTCGCAACGCTCGTCGAAGGCGAGGAGCCGGCGGAACGTGCACCGGTCGCCGACGGTCGCGCGCAAACGGCTCGCACATCCGACCTCGCCGATCTTCGGAAAAACATCGGGGATCAACTCGACGTGCCGTCCGGGCTCGAGGAACTTGAAACGGTAGCGGAGTTCGTCGATCGTCCGTTCGAGGGTGTCGGCGTAAATGCTCCTTCCGCGATAACGGTAACGAAGCGCCCACAAGATGGCCGTCCGGGCCCAATCGGCGTCGACGATCTGCATCGGCCTCACACCGAGGAGTTCCCGGGCCTCGAAAAGATCGAGAACCTCCGCGCGAGCGATCGACCCGTCGGGAGAACGGCAGACGACGGCGGTGCCGCCGTGGGTCTGGCCTCCGTTCGCGTGCGCGTTCGGGCTGGCCGCGACGAACGCCGCGATCATCGGGATCCAGGCGGGAATCGAGAAACGGATCATTTCGTTCTCCTCCGAGTGGAAACGACGGACTCCGCCGAGACGAGCGGGAAGTAGGCCATCGCGAGCTGGTAGACCGAATCGGGCGCGCCCCTGCGCTCGATCCACGCGTTCAGCGTGGTCTGGAACTTCCGAATCTTCCGACGGATCGTCTCGACGTCCGCGGCGCGCGCGGCGACGGTGAGCCCGGAGTGCTCGCGATTCGCGTGCGGGACGGACTCGATCGCGTTCAAGGCCATCGAAAAGAACTCGCCCTGGACTTGGCGGTGGGCTGGGGTCGAGAGCGGAAAACCCACCGTCGAGAAAAAGGACGACGGCCGCGTCCATTTCCCTTCCGGAGTGCGGTGGAGCAGATCGACCTTCTCGAGTCGCTCGAGCGAAGCGCGCGCCTCGGCGACCGGGATCTTGAGCAGCCGCGCGGCCGACGCCGGCGTGACTTCGAATCCCTCGAGCGCGAAGAGTTCGAAGAGCGCGACGTGATGCCAACTCGCCATGATCCGGTACCGGACCTCGTCGATACCGACGGCCGATTCCGCCTTCCGGCGCGACTCGTCCAGGAAACCGAGGATCTCGCTCGAAGCGAGTCCGAGGCGCTTCCCGCTGTCCGCGAGGAAAGCGCGGCCGGGCGCCCGCTTCCGACGAAGGACCTGCGAGAGCGTGGACGGATCCACGGCGAGGAATCGCGCGTATGCGCGAAGGGAATAGCGCGGATTCACGATCCGCCGCTTTTCGAACTCGCGCTCGAGGAAGGCCACATACTCCATGACGGGGCGCAACTTCGCCGAGTCGCGCCCGAAAGGCAAGCGTTGACGAAACGCGTCGAGACCGAATTCGCGTTTTAGCATCCGCTTGCCACGAAGTGTGGCGAAATTATTCGATCCACGCTTTCGCGGCCCCTTCTCGAATTCAGACTACTCATTCGCTCCGGAGTGAGGAAAGTACCGAACCCGCGGGAAATCACTCCCGCCCGATTAGGAGATTTCATGATCCGTCGAATTTTAGTGTTTAGCGTGCTCGCCCTTTCCTTCGCGAATTCCTTCGCGCGTGCGAACGAAAGCTTCAACTGTCCGAACTGCACTCCGGACGATCCGAACGCCGACGTGTTCGATCCGAACTCGTGCGTCGGCCCGACGCTCACGAGCCAAGCCGCGGCCGACATGTTCTGCCGGGGCGCGAACCACGTCGACATCGCCGCCTACAAATACGTCGCGCGTTTCCGCGTGTGCAATAACTTCACCCAGTGCGGGGCCTGGACCTACGCGCCGGCCGAACAAATGCTCGCAACTTACACTCGCCAAGACGGGCGCTTCCCGCTCGGCGGCTACCTCGGGCACGGCGGAACGCTCGCCCTTAACACCGAAACGACCGGCGTCCGCGCCGGCTTCGTTTCCGCGGGTTTCCTCACCGACCAGGACAAGATGAACCACTACACGTCGAGCGTCCTGCCGACGACCGGCTCGAGCGCGCCGCTCGTCGACGGAACCCAGATCCTCCGCCTCGGCGACGGCATGTACTCGAACATCTACTTCGTCGATCCGGCCCGCAATCACTCGCTCACGGCCGTGAACGGCAAGACGACGGTCCAGTTCACCGACCACTGCGCGCGTTTCATCTCGAACGCCCGCTCGTCGACCGACGGCACCGCGACTTACGTCGAGTACCAAATCGGCGCCATGGCGAAGTACCGGCCGGGCTCCGCGCTCCACCGGACCTTCAAGCGCGCTCGTCCGAAAAGCGTCTCCCATCGGTAAATCCCACCGACCGATCGCTTGAACGCGAGGGCTCGTCCAGGACGGACGGGCCCTTCTCTTTTTCGCGATTCGGGACGGCCTCGGTTCGGCCGAGGACCCTCAATCGAGCGGATGAAGCTGACCGCCTTCGAAGAGGAGGTATTTCTTCGGACATTTTCCCGTGTCCGGGCACGAGGCCGTCGCTTCGATGAGGCGGCTGCCGGGCTGGTAAGCGAGTTCCCCGTACCCTTCGGCCCCCCCGTCGATCACTTCGCCCGACTTCCGATCGACGACGACGAACTTCACGCAGCCCGAGCCGCACCCGAGTTCGACGAGCGTGCAATAACCCGCGAAGTTCGGCGGCTTCTTCACCGCCTTCGCGATCGCCGATCGGTATTTCTTCGCCTCCGGCGTCTCGAATTTCACCGCGTGCGAGGCTTCCGTCTTCACCTTCGCCGGGAACTGAGAAAACTCCCGCGCCGGACCGGCGACGGCGAACGGAAAGGGAACCGACGCCCCGGCGATCATCGAGACGATCGACAAATAGAGTAAGCGATGTGCCATGCGAAAATCTTAGGCGCACCTCTGACGTCGGGCAAGACGAGAGCATCCACCAAACGGTGGGCGAAAATACTTTTCCTAAATCTGAATATAAAAAGGCTCCATCACGCGAACGCCGCCGCGCAGGATGCGCGATGGGCGCCGGGCACTTCGAGGACAGAATGTCCGAGAAGGCCAACCGCGCCCGCGGCGCGGTCGAGCACAGGAAGTGCTCGAAGGCAGCCCGATGAGCCGTGATGGAGCCTCTTTATATTCAGATTTAGGAAAAGTGTTTCGCAAGACTGTAAGCCGGGTTTTGTCTTCACTCAGAGAGTGGAGGCGATCATTCCTCTAGACGACGGATTACTCCGTCATTCAAGCAGCCTTACCCGCGGACCTGATGGTCGAGCCGACCGAGTCCGCCTATTTGGCCTTGCTCCAGGTAGGGTTTGCCGTTGCCGTCTTCATCGCTGAAGCCGCGGTGAGCTCTTACCTCACCGTTTCGCCCTTACCGCGGTCGCCGGTGAAGGAGACCGAGGCGGTTTGTTTTCTGTTGCACTGTCCGTAACGGAGCCGTCGCCAGTCCCGTTCCTGGCCGTTAGCCAGTACCATTGCTTGTGGAGCCCGGACTTTCCTCCCGAAACGGCGTCTCCCGAGTCCTGTTCGAGCCAAAGTCTTCTCAAGGGGCAGGCTTAGCCTGCTCCTTGCGCGAAGACCCCCACTCGCTTCCTCCTCGGGGCGTTTCGTTTCCGGCGATCGCCCGTCTTGCGAATCACTTCCTATTGCCGCCCGGTCTCCCGCGCGGCGATTGTCAAAAAATCGGAACCCTGACCTCAGGTTCGTACCGACTGAATCGGGGTATTCAGTACTTTCGCACGAAGACCCCACTCGCGGCACCAACCCTCGACGGTTCGCAGGAAAAAGACCTCGCTCTCGCGGTGGCCCAGCTCCATTATAGCGACTCCGTTTAACGCGGATTCCCGAGCGACGTGATACCCCGCTTCACCGGTAATGAAAAGGTCGCATCCCGCCAATCCCGCTCCTCGTACGAACGAGGAGCCTTTACCCGGTACAAACCCGATGCGTTTCACGGTCTTAGGCGCGGGCTCGGTTTGGAGGAAACCCCTCACCCCGAACGCCCTTTTCACCCTCCGGAGGACCTCCGCGTAGGGCACGGGCTTCGGGAAATCCCCGTAGACCCCCATCCCGAGTCCCGAGACGAGTCCGACCGCGCCCGGCTCCTGCTCGACCCGATAAAGGTCGTACGCGATTTCTTCATAAGGGTGAGATTCCCGCATCGCCGCGAGCACGCGCTTTTTCAAACCGCGCGGGAAAACGGTCTCGAGCCGGACTTCGCGCGCCCGTTCGAGTTTTCCCTGCACGCCGAGAAACGGCCGCGTGCCTTCTCCGCCACGGAACGTGCCTTCGCCTTCGAGGCCGAACGTGCACGTGTCGTAGCGGCCGATCTTCCCGGCCCCGGCGGCGCAGATCGCGTCGCGCACCTTCTCGACGTGGGTTTTCGGAACGAAGACGACGAGCTTCGTGAACGACGCTTCGGGCTCGTCGAAGAGGCGACCGATCGGGGCGAATCCGAGGGCTTTCGAAACGGCGGCCGGAACTTCGAGTGCGGAGACGTCGAAGTTCGTGTGGGTCGCGACGACGGCGATGCCCGCGCGCGCGGCCTCGAACACGAGCGCGGACGCGCCGGAAGCGGTCACGCGCGCGAGCCCTTTCGACGAGGGAAAGATGCACGGGTGGTGGTTCACGATCAGCCGATAGCCGAGTCGCTTCGCAGTCGCGACGGACTCGGCGGTGAGATCGATCGAGACGACGGCGCCTCCGAGCTTCGCTTTCGCGCGCGAATCTCCGACGAGCAGACCGACGTTATCCCACTTCATCGCCGTGGCCGCCGGGGTTCGTTTTTCGAGATCGGCGAGGATCCCCGAGAGGGATGGCGAGGTGCGTCTAGTTTTTGTCATCGAGCCCAGTTTAGTCCGCGTCTAGTGCGCCGCAAATCTTCTTTTTAATCCATAAAGCTTTGAAATTGCGGGAGGAAGTCTCCGACGCTCGGCAATATTTCGGGAAAGCATCGTAAAGGCCTTCGGCCCGTGTTGAACTGAGGAACAAGACGAAGGATTCAATTCCGTTGTCTCGCTCCCGGGAGGTCGAAGTTTCTTCCTTCGGCCTCCCGGGGCCTCCGAAGCGAAACCCCTAATCTTTTCGCCCGCTTCGCGCCCTCTCCCTCCGCTTGCGACCGTCAAAATCTCTGACTCTCGCGGGCCCAGGATTTATCCGTTACACTAAGACGAGGGAGTTCGTATGAATCGCATGATTCGCATTTCTTTCGTCATCCTCTCGGCCTTCGTTTCTCTCGGCGCCCAGGCCGCGATCTTCGATTCGCTCGACAGCGTCGATCAACTGAAAGTGATCGCCGAACAACGGACCCAGAAAACCGACCGGATGCCCGCGGGCAAGGCCGTCGATCCTTCGAAAGACGACGACACCGCGAACGCGACCGCTCCGAAGACGGACGAGAAAAAAGAAAACTGATCCCGGTCTCTTTCGGTCCTCGGTTTAGTAAGGGTACCTTTTCACGAGTTCAGCCGACTCGCGCCTGAGCGCCGATCGTTAGAGCAGCGCGCGTTCCTGCGCCTCGGTGAGGCGCGGGTGGAACGGATTCTCGACGAGCGGCTTCGGAGCCTCGGGTTTCCCGCCGCAGGTCGGGCTCGCCGAGGTCACGCCCCACACCGATCCCGGCGCGGCCTTCGTCGTCTTCCCGTAGATGTAGGTGTCGAAGTCGGCGTCGAGGTCGAATCCGCTGTAGGCTTCCATCGCCCGCTTCAGCATCTCCGTCGTCATCGTGTGGTAGAAATTCGCGTGAAAGTAACCGCGGAGGAAGGTTTTGAAGTCCTTTCCGGCCGCGTTCATGCGTCCCGCGATCCAACCCATGAAATCGGCGCCCTTTCCGTAGGCGTCGTCGTCCGTCATCCGCGTGAAGACCGAATGGCCGGCCATGCGGGTCGTACCGCCGGGGCCGGAGCGGGTCGCGTACTTCCGGTCGCGGAAGCTCGACATCGCCTCGTCGATCCAGCCCGCGTTCCCTCGGGCCGGCATCACGCCGCGCGCGTTGTACGAGTGGAAAAGCTCGTGACCGACGGCGGTCGGCGAAGTCATCGTCGCGCCGGAGTATTCCATCCCGCCCATGCCGGCGCCGTAAACGATGACTTTCGGGTGCGGGAACGGACCGTAATCGGCCTCGAGTTCCGCGATCACGCGTTTCGTCCCGGCGACGTACGCGGACATGTCGCCGTTCGTGTAGACCTCGACCGGAAGGTCGCGGCCGTCCACCGATTTCAGGATGAAGGACCGGGACGCGATCGAGCCCGCGGGCGAAAGGTGGAAGAACATCGAGGACGTCGTGTAAAACGCCGGAAACTCGACTTCGAAGACGTTTTCCGAAGGATTCTTCACCACGCCGTTCGCGCGAAGCACGTGCGGTTTACCCGCGGCGCCGGTGATCTCGAGGCGGATCGTCATCGGGTACTGGTCATACTCGAAGTTCGTCGGCAGGTACTGCTCGAGGTAACGGCGGTCGGTGAGGTCCGACATCCAGAACGCGGAGGCGACGCCGTTCGAGCGGAAGTCGACGTTCTTTTCGAGCGTGTGGCTCAGGGTGAGCCGGTGACTGCCCGGGGCGACCGAGGTGCGAAGCACGCGGAACTTCGAGGCGCTGTCCGGGTCCGCGATCTGGGCGACTTCGACGTCCTGGTCGTCGAGGCGGGCGTTTCGCGGTTCGGGCACGAGGTCGAAGAGCGGGTAACCGGATTTCGGGGCTTCGAATTCGATCTCGGTGTCGACGGTCGCCGTCTTCGCGGCGAAGTCGTAGACGATGTGGTAGCTCGCCTTTTGGAAGTCGACGTAGACGACCTCGCCGTTCGCGAACGGGAAGGACGGCGGAGCCTGATCGATGCTGGCGACGGCCGAGCCGAGATTCGAAAACGCGACGCGCGTGAAGCATACCGGGACGAGACGATGAATACGAAAGAACGAAGCCATGTTCCTTTTCCCCCGAGGCAGAATGAAATTCGTTTCATTTGCAGGGGATCACGGAATTTAAACGAAGGATAGACCGAGTGCGGCAAACCGGGCCGGGCCGCTACTGCCAGTTCTTCCGGTTCGCGTTCCGGTCGACGTACATCCAGATCATCCGCGAATACACGTAAATGAGCGGTTGGAGCAGGATGAGCTGGAGGATCGGGACGAAGATCGTCGTCGCCGTGTCCGCTTCGTAAAAGCGAACGAGGAGGATGATCGTCGGGATCACCGAAACGACGCCGAGGACGTAGGCGAAAACCATCGCGCCGAGGAAGTAGCCGTTCTCGCGCTCGAAATGGATCCCGCAGTGGGGACAATCCGCGTTCATCGAGTAAGGGCCGCGAAAGACGGTGCCCTGGCGGCAAACGGGACAGCGGAGGCGAAGCAGGTCGAAGAGCATCTTAAAATCCGAACAAAAGGGAGGCGAAGTATTTCGGCAGATCGCCGCCGTGGTTGTACTCGAACTCGAACTCCGAATTCGCGCCGACCTTCAGGTAGGCCGCGGCCGAGAAGTCCTTCGCGAATTGGGCCGTGGAGCCCGTGCCGTAGCTCACGGAGAGTCCCGCGAAATCGTTCGCGAGCCGAAGTCCCGGCTTGAACTCGCCGTTCTTGAATTTCCCGTCGAAAGCCGAGTCGGCGACGAGGTCGACGCCGCTCACGAGATTCAGCCCGACGCCGACGCCGTAGCTGTCGACTTGGTCCTTGATCCCCATCGCGGTCGCTCCGACGGCGACCATCGAGGTCGGACGGAAGAGGATGCCGGCGTTGAAATCCGAACCTTGGGCGGACTTGATCCCGGTGTGACCGGCGACCCCCATCGTGAAATCGAGCGGAGCGACGTTCACCGCGAGTCCGTAGACCGCGTAACCTTCGTCGTCCCGGCTTCCGTCGTACATGTGGTACTTCACGCCCGCGGAAGCGCCGAAAGTTCCGTTCCCGGCGAGTACGAGCGCCCGGTAAGTCGGATCGTCCATCGGTTTGTCCGAACCGCCCTGGAGCGAAAGGCGCGCGCCGGGACTGCCGACGAGTCCGGCCGGATTCGTGTAGGTCGCGGTCGTCGAGCCGGGCATCGCGATGCTGCCCGAAACCGGAACGCCGACACCGGCCGAAGACGAGCCGCTCATCGACTCGTAACCACGCGAACTGTAGGCGAGGGCCGAGGTCGAAACGGCGAGGGCGAAAACGATCGAGCTCAGAAAATACCGGGATGCGGATTTCATCATGCAAATCTCCTGAATAGAGGACGCTTCCTCTCTCGAACCGAGCGTTCTTTTAGAATGCCTCGACTCACGCGAATAGTCAGCGCGATATATCGGGCATTGCGATTCGCGCGTCGGGATCGCCCCGGCGTCGACGCGATGACGCCATGCCATCCGGTTGACAGAAAAGACCTAACTCAGGAAACACCATGGAACGAACCCGAATGAAATCGCGATTTTAGTCGAATCCAAGATTCCCCGACTTCGAAAGTCCGAGGTAAGCTCTAGGAATGACCTGCACCCCGCTCCTCGTCGTCGTCATCGGATTTTTGTCCGTGCTCCCGAACGCGCGCGCCGACGCGCCGACCGGAAAGATCTACGGCCTCACCGATCTCTATCGATCGACGGTCGACGGCGCGGAAACCGTCCGTTCGAAGATCGAGGAGCGCACGCAGATCGAAGAAACGAAGTCCCAAGGCACGGGCGCGCTGATGCCGACGATCACCGGCGTCGCGACTTATTACAAGGCCGGCCTCCCCTCGAACGTCACGCCCGGCTACACCGGCGACACGCAGAAGACGGTGAAACTCACCGGAAAGGAGTACCTTTTCAAGGGGACCTCCGAATACGCTTTCCTTCGGCAGACGAATCGCCTCCTCGAAGGCAAGGAGGCCGAGATCGACGGTTCCCGCCTCCAGTACTTCGTCGATCTCTCGGCCGCGTACTACGACGCCCTCCTGAAGCAGGCGCTTCGGAACCATTCCCAGACCGAACTGAAACTCTACGATAACCAAATCGGCGAACTCCGCTCCCGGGTGAAGATCGGTCGCACCCGCGCGAGCGATCTCCTCTCGGTCCAAGCCGCGCGCGCCGCTTCGGAAGCGCGCTTGAAGGCGGCCGAGAGCGACTTGCGGATCTCGAAGCTCGCCCTCGCGAACCTCGCGCGCATCCCGATCGACTTCGATCTGCGCGAAGAGGCCGCGACGAACGCTCCCCTCGAATCGCTCGACTCTTACCTGAAGGCGTCCGAGGCGCACCCCGACCTCGTCGCTTCCCGGAAAAAACGCGACGCCGCCGAGGAGCAGATCGCTTACCAACGCGGCTACCATTTCCCGACCCTCGATCTCGCCGGGAATTATTACTTGAAGAAAGACGGCTACACGAACGACTCGAAGTGGGACGCGACGCTCACCCTCACCGTGCCGATCTTCTCGGGCGGGATCACCCAGTCCCAAGTCCGCCAGGCCGCGAGCGTCTACCGCGAAAACGAGATCAACACGGGACTGCTCGAACGGAACCAGGAAATCCAGGTCCGCACGCTCCACCACACGCTCGTCGCCTCGGAAGCGGAGCTCAAATCCTTCGCCGAGGCCGTCGACCTCGCGACGAAGGCCTACGAGCGCATCCACCAGGACTATAAATTCGGCCTCGTCACGAACCTCGACCTGCTCAACTCGCTCCAGACCCTCACCGACGCGAAACGGAACTACGACCAGGCCCGATACCAACACCTTCTCGAGCGCGCGCGCCTCGAGGCCGACGCCGGCCGCATCCCGGTCGCCGGCGCGAGCTGACGGAAATCGAAAGAGAACCCCATGATCAATTCGCTCCCCTCGATCTCGATCCGGAATCCCGTCTTCGCGTGGATGATCATGTCCTCGCTCATCATCTTCGGCGCGATCAGCTTCTCCCGCATGGGGATAAGCCAGCTCCCCGACGTCGATTTCCCGATCGTCACCGTGAACGTCACCCTCGCGGGCGCCGCGCCCGAGGTCATGGAAAGCTCGGTCGTCGACGTGCTCGAGGGCCAGCTCGTTTCCGTCGAAGGCGTGAAATCGATCACCTCGAGCTCGACCACGGGCTCGGCGACGATCACGCTCGAGTTCGACATCTCGCGGAACCTCGACCTCGCGCTCCAGGACGTCCAAGCGAAGCTCGCCGCCGCCCAGCGGAAGCTCCCGGACGACGTCGACCCGCCGACCGCCTCGAAGACGAACCCGGAGGACCAGCCGATCCTCTGGCTCGGCGTCACCACGACCTCGATGGAAAAGCGCGACTTCATGACCTACGTCCGCGACAACATCAAGGACCAGTTCTCGACGATCACCGGCGTCGGCGACATCTTCCTCGGCGGCTACGTCGATCCGAACATCCGCGTCTGGGTCCAGCCGGATAAACTCACGAAATATTCGCTCACCGTTTCCGACATCCTTGGCACGATCACGGCCGAGCACTCCGAGCCTCCGTCCGGCTACGTCGACACCGGCGCGCGGGAATTGAACCTGCGCACGCTCGGAGAGGCGACGACGGCCGACGATTTCCGGAACCTCCGCATCAACACCCGCGGCGGCACGCCGAACTACCTCCCGATCAAGATCGGCGACGCGACTCGGATCGAGCCCGGCCTGGACGACATCCGCCGAATCTCGCGCGTCGACGGGAAATCCGCGGTGGGTCTGGGCATCCGGAAGCAGCGGGGCGCGAACGCGGTCGAGGCCGCGAACGGCGTCCTGAAGAAACTCGACCAGATCCGGAAGAACCTCCCGCCGGGCATCGAGATCAAGCCCGTCTTCGACTCGACGATCTTCATCCGCCAAGCCGTGAGCGAGCTGAACTTCACCCTCGTCCTCTCCGCGATCCTCACCTCGCTCGTGATCCTCTTCTTCCTCGGTTCGTTCGCGAACACCCTGAACGTACTCCTCGCGATCCCGACGTCGATCGTCGGCACGTTCATGATCCTCTATTTCTCGGGCTTCACCCTGAACACCTTCACCCTCCTCGCCCTCTCGCTCGCGATCGGGATCGTCGTCGACGACGCGATCATGGTCCTCGAGAACATCACCCGACATAAGGAGATGGGGAAAACCGCCCGCCAAGGGGCGCTCGACGGCGCGAACGAGATCATGTTCGCCGCGATGGCGGCGACCGTCTCGATCATCGCGATTTTCCTCCCGGTCGCCTTCATGAAGGGCATCATCGGGAAATTCTTCTACCAGTTCGGCGTCACCATGACCGGCGCCGTCCTCCTCTCCCTCGTCGAGGCGATCACGCTCACTCCGATGCGCGCGGCCTCGTTCGGCGGAACGAAGCGCGAGGAGGGCCGGATCGCCCGCTTCGTGAATCGCTTCATGGAGCGTTTCCTCGCGTTTTACCGTCGGATCCTCACCGCGGCGCTCGCCCACCGCTGGAAGGTCGTGATCGGCGCGATCCTCTTTTTCGTCGGCTCCCTCGGGATCACGAAACGGCTGAACAAGGAGTTCCTCCCGCCCGAGGACCAATCGCGGTTCATGGTCCGCTTCCTCGCCCCGGTCGGATCCTCGCTCGACTACACGAACCAGAAGGTCCTCGAGGCCGAGGCGATCCTGAAGGAGTTTCCGGAGATCAAGACGGTCTTCGCGTCCGCCGGCGGCTTCGGCTCGGCCGGCGTGAACGGCGGGATGGCGTTCGTCACCCTCGTCGACCGCGGAGAACGGAAGCGCGGCCAGTTCGAGATCATGGACGCCGTCCGGAAACGGCTCGCGACGATCAAGGGCGTGAAGTCCTTCACCCAAGACCTTTCCGCGCGCGGGTTCTCGACCGGTAAGGGTTATCCGATCGAGTTCTCGATCCAGGGCGGGGATTGGAGCAAACTCGCGGACGCGAGCGAGAAGATCAAGGACGAGATGGAGAAGACCGGCGTCTTGATCGACGTCGACTCCGACTACCAAGTCGGCATGCCCGAAGTGCAGATCATTCCCGACCGGACGCGCGCGGCGAACCGCGGAATCAGCGTCCAGGCGATCGGTCAGACGGTGAACGCCGTCATCGGCGGGGTGCTCGCCGGCTATTACACCCAGAACGGCCGTCGCAGCGAGATCCAGGTCAAACTCGACGAGAAGGACGACCGTACCTACCAGCAGAAGATCGATTCGCTCTACCTCCGGAACAACCGCGGGGAGCTCGTGCCGATGCGGGACGTGGTCGAAGTGAAAGAGGCGAAGAGCCTCCAGCAAATCACCCGGAAGGACCGTCAGCGCGCGATCACGATCTATTCGAACGTGAAGAGCGGTGCGAACCAGTCCGCCGCCCTCGCGATGGCCGAGCAAATCGCGCGGAAGAACCTCCCCGAGGGATACCGTTTCGTCACGACGGGGACCTCGCAGACCTTCCAGGAGTCGTTCACGAGCTTGATCGTCGCCCTCTTCCTCGGGATCGTCGTCGCGTACATGGTCCTCGGTTCGCAGTTCAACTCCTTCATCGACCCGGTCACCGTGCTCCTCGCCCTGCCGTTTTCCCTCTCGGGCGCGTTCTTCGCGCTTTGGATGAGCGGCAAGTCGCTCAACCTCTACTCGATGATCGGACTCCTGCTGCTCATGGGGATCGTGAAGAAAAACTCGATCCTGCTCGTCGAGTTCACGAACCACGTGCGCGACCACGGGGAAAAGGACGTGAACAAGGCGCTCCTCGAAGCTTGCCCGAACCGCCTCCGCCCGATCGTGATGACCTCGCTCGCAACGGTCGTCGGCGCAATCCCGGCCGCCGTTTCGATCGGCCCGGGCGCGGAGTCGCGCGAACCGATGGCGCTCGCCGTGATCGGCGGCGTGATCGTTTCGACGATCCTCACCTTGGTCGTCGTACCGTGCTTCTACAGCCTCTTCGCGGCGAAACGTCGAACCGTTCTAGACGATCTCGACCAGGGAAGCGCGAAGGTCCCGTAACGCTTCCACGCAGGACTCTTCGCCCGGTTCGATCGCGAGCGCCCGCTCGTACTCGCGGATCGCCCGGAGCTTCATTCCCTTCGCCGCGTAGACGCGGCCGAGGTTCAGGTAAGGGAAATGGCGGGACTCGTATCGCGTCGCCCGCTTCGCGCGCTCGAACCAGATGATCGATTCGTCGAGTTTACCCTGGCTCACGTAATAGGAGCCGATGTCGTTATAGGAATTGCCGTAATCGGGATCGATCGTGATCGCCTGGAGGCACTCGCGGATCGCGAGATCGTAGCGATGGTGGGCGCTGTAGGCCCATCCGAGAAACGCGTGCGCCTCCGCCGTCGGCTCGAGGCGGATCGACTTCGCGTAGATCGGAATCGCCTTCGCGGTTTGGCCCTTGAAATGGAAAGCCTGCGCTTCGGCGCAAATTTCCAGAGCCCGCCGTTTGCGAAAATCGCAATCGAGCTTTCGGTGATTCGACCCATTTTCATTTCCGGCGCCTTTATCCTTAAGAGGCACGGACCCGTATCCGAGAAAACCCTGTTCCATGGATTCTCTCCTCCCGAAGAGAATCGAATCACAGCCTTCCGGGCGCGTACAAGTCCCCCCCTCTTTTTTCGCTCACCTCGGTTATAGACGGGGTATAGACGAAGGGGATGAAGGCTCGCCTCGGGTTAATCGCCGTTTTCGCCGTCCTCGGCGCGATCGCCTACGCGCTGTTCGCGGAAAAACCCGCGCGCGAGCGCCCAGCCCAGGTCTCGGCGGAGACCCCTTCCGCACCCCCGTCTCCCGCTCGGAATGCGCCCCCGCGAGAGATCCACTCGATCCGCCGCCTCCTCGTGAGGAAACCGCCGAGCGGGAAAAGCGCGATCGCGCGGACTTCCCCCGCCTGCCGCGCGTTCGAGGCGGGCATCCTCGGGATTTCCCTCGACGACCTCGACTATCCGCCGAAGGTCGCGCGTCTGCCTAGCCCTCGGGGATGCCGGCCAAAGAGCGCCCGGGTCGCGAAGCTCTTCGACCTCTATAATAAGGCCTGCGCGGAAACGTTCGTCGCCCTTCCGACGAAGAAGCTCTCGCGCGACGAATGGCAAGCGAAGTTCCGTGACTGCGAGCTCGCATTCATCACCGCCCGGGCGACGCTTGCGATCCTTTCTCGGGAGACGAAGCCGATCGCGGAGATGAACGACCTCGGCGACCTCGCGGACGTCCTCGTCGCGGAAATCGCCGAGCTCCAAACCTCGTTCACCCCCGCCGTCGTCGCGAACCTCCTCGCCGCCGCCGACCGGATGGCCGAGCTCGACGGGAGGCTCGAATCGGCGGTGAAAGCCGGGGCCATGGCCTCGGTGCTCGAGGGCGTGATGAAAAAGACGGCCCGGGACCAAGGCGGGGACGGCGCGGCTCCCGACTGGGACGATGTCGAGAAACGCCTCCGCCGACTCGAAGAACTCAGCCCCGACGACCCGGACCTCGATTCGCTCCGGCGCCTCGCGAAGACGGAGGGAATGACCCCGGAACTCGTGCGCGAGGATTCGCTCGCCCGACTCGGGCTGGCCCCGGCGAATCCCCGCGAGCAGGAGATCCTCGCCTGGGCGGACTGGCGGCTCGGGCGCCGGGACGAAGCGATGCGGATCCTCTCGGAGGCCCTTCGCCGAAATCCCGGGGACGCTTCCCTCCGTGCGAACTGGGAGGTCGTGAAGGATCCGGCGGCGAAGGCCGAAGACTTCAAAATCTCGATCCAAGTCGGCGTCCGCCTCTCGGAAATCCTCCGCTAAGGGCGGTAGGTCATAGAACACCCGTCAAAGGATTAGACAGTTTTTGGAAGGGGCCGTTCTCCAAACCCCCGAAAACACGGTCTTATTTTCGCGGTTTCCGCGATCGGTGCTGGCATCCGCCTTGCTCTTCCTAGCCCTGAGAGATCCCATTTTTCAGGAGTGAACTATGAAGGTGCAGAACAAGTTTTTCATGATGTCCACGTCGCTCATGCTCGCGCTCGTCGCGACGAGCGTCCACGCGGACGAACACAACAAGCTCGCTCGTCAGGAAAAGCGCCTGGCGAACTCGGCGGAGAAGATCCGTAACGGCGACCAAGGAGAAATGGGCCGGTACGCGAAGCGCCTCCGGAAAGTGAACGAGACGCGCGACGATCTCGGCATCCGCCGCGTGAAGAGCGACGACCAACGCCTCTTCGGAATCGATCCGGCGAACTCGACGACCTCGTCGTCCTCCGTGACGGTGACGACGACGACGATCACTTACTCCGGCGACGGCTCGGTGAACGTCAGAAACAACAGCGGCAACCCGGGCCAAGGCAACACGGTCGTGAAGCACGAAGCCTTCGCGCTTCCGGCGAGCGGCCAGTGCGGCTACGGTTACTACCCGGTCGCGGAAATCGGCATGTGCGTGCCGATGGAAGAAGTAAAAGAAGGTCCGTGCAACACCAAGGGCGATCCGGGCCAAGGCAATCCCGATAAGAGCAATCCGGGTCAAGGTGACCCGGGCCAGGGCAATCCCGGCCAAGGCAATCCGGGTCAGGGCAACGCCCTGAACTGCGCGGCCGACCCGAACTCGATTCCGAGCGCCGACAATAAGTCGTGCGTTTGCAAGGACGGCTACGAGAAAGACCCGTCGACGAAGCTCTGCGCGGAAAAGAAAGTCACGGCGCAATCGTGCGAAGACCAAGGTAAGATCACGGATCCGGACACGGGCGACTGCCTCGACGTGCCGCCTCCGCCGAAACCGGTCGTGAACAAGAAGCCGGTGCGGAACAAGAAGCCGGTGGAAAAGAAACCGGTCGAGAAAAAGCCGGTCGAGAAGAAACCGGTCCAAAAGAAGCCCGTCCAGAAGAAGCCGGTCCAAAAGAAACCGGAAGTGAAGAAGCCGGAAGTGAAGACCCCGTGTGAAATCGATCCGTGCGAAGCGAAGCTTCTCAAAGAGAAGAACGAGCACCTCCAGATCGAGAACAACCTTCTGAACCAGCAAAACGTGCAACAGAAGACGATCACCGACCTTCACGATCAGATCGCCGACCTCAAACTCGAAGACAAGAAGAACGAGTCGAAGGGCGACGTGAAGATCGGATTGGACGACAAGTTCAAGGCGACCTACTGGAACTCGAACGCCGTGATCGGCGGCTCGAAGGACAAGATCAAGTCGAAGTACAACTTCACCTTCACGGGCAAGGACGTTCGAGTGAGCGACGCCTCGAAGATGAACGACAACGCGATCGAAAACCACCAGAAGTGGACCCAGTCGATCGATACCTTGAAGCAGAAGTACGGCATCAAACCGGTCCTAACGACCGGCGCCCAGTAAACCGAAAACCCGAATCGAAAAGCGAAACGACCGGTGCGGCCTCCGCCCGGTCGTTTCCTTTTTCAGCCGTCCGGAGACGCGCTAAAACCGGTATTGCAGGCCGAGAAGCGGCCCGGAGCGCCCGACGCCGAGGACGGCCTCGACCTTGCCCTTCGAGCGGATCTCGTCGAGAAAGGCCTCTTCCTCGGACTCCTTCAGGAGGAAGCTGCCGGCGGCCAGGACGTTGATCGCACCGATGAAGTAAAGCGCCGTACGAAGCTCGCGGTTATCGCTCGTCGCGCCGTTCAGGAAGTTCAGCCCCGCGGTCAGACCGTGGGAGATGACCCGGATCTTCCGGAGGGCCTTCGCCCGCTTCGCGTTCTCGTTCAGGAACTCGTAGGAAAGCTTTTCCTTTTCGGCGATCGAAAGGGACGGCGACGACTCGAGGATGCGGACGAAACGCGCGTAATCGTCCGAGACGAGGATCAGGTAGGCCCCGTAGCCGACGGCGCCGACGGCGAGCGTTTCGCCGAGCGAATAGACCGAACGGGCGAAGACGTCCTCCGAGAGGTAGTACCCGGGGATCGAGACCGCGAGCGCGATCCCCCCGCTGATCACGTAGGCCCAGCCCTCGTTCAGGTTGCGGTCCTCGATCTTCCTAGCCTTTTCCCGCAGGATCGGGAAATAGACGGGCGAAGGCTCCGGGTGCGGCTGCACCGTCGATAACGGCAGGATCTTCTTCCCGACGCCGGTACCGGTTCTCGGCCCGAGCCGTCGGGCGCTCGCGGCTTCCGCGAGCGGCGCGGCTAGGACGAGCCCCGCGAGCAGAACGACCAAAGCGCGGTGAAAGGTTCCCGTCTTCATAGCCGGATACTCAGCTCCGTCGAGAGTCGCGTCTCCGCGCCTCCCCCGTCGAGGTCATCGCGGAAGAACTCGTAGACGACGGCGGTCTGGAGGAAATTCAGCCCGAACATGAGGCCGAACGTGAAGACCGAAGCGTTCGCGCCGATCATCGTTTCGAGGAGCCCGACCTGATAACTCGCACCGAGCCGGAGGCGGTCCTCGAACGTGGGCGCGCGGAAGAGGTCGACGAGATCGAGACCGATACGGACCCGACCGAAACGGACCGGCGGTTCGACGCCGACGCCGGCTTCGAGGTCGACGTCGTTCGGGTATTCGTCGTAGCTCGGGCTCGAGAACCCGACGTTCTTCGTGCCGAGGCTCACCCGCGGTTTCCAGGGCCGCTTCTCGCCGACCCAGGCGATCGAAGGATCGAGGAGGAACGCCGTCTGCTTCTTGCTCGGGAGGTAATCCCGCGGATCGTCGGTCCCGGCTTGGGCGAAAGAGAATTCTCCGTGGACGAACTTGCGTTCGAGGATGCGGGCCTTCGTCCCGAAGCGGAACTCGCGCAGGTTCGGATCGAGGATTCCCCCGGGGATCCCGCCGGCGATGACGAAACTCCGCTCGATCGCGGCGTGGAGGTCGATCACCGGGAAATTCGGGTTATGGAGTTCCGAAACGTATTGGACGCGGTACGGGGCGAACTCGGCCGAGAGCCCCCCGGTCGTGAAATTCAGCCCGACGTTCCCTTCGACGGCGACGACGTTATCGCCCGAGAAAAGCGCCTGCATCGTTTCCTTCGAGAGGGGCTTGTTGATGAAGTCGTTCGCGGTGGTCAGCGCCGAATAACCGTTCCCGAGGTAGAGCCGAGCCACGAGCGTCGAGTCCCGTACGTCCGGGAGGTACGCGGGATTGCAGACCGTTCCGTCGGGCATCTGGTCGCGCGAAAGGCAGATCTCGCCGAGGGCGCGCGAGCTCGCCGTCAGCTCGAGCGTGCGGAAACGCGCCGGCACGAACGTGAAATAGCTGGAGGCCGCGAAGGCCGGAGTCCCGCCGAGAAGCGAGGCCGCGACCGCCGCGGCGGCGAAGACCCGCAAGCGAAGCATCAATTACAATTGAACCTGGCTTTGACGAAGTTTTCCACTTCCGAAAAGGTCAGCCCTTGGCTCCATTCGCCGAAGCCGTCGGCATAATTTGCCGCGTCGGCGAGGAAGCCGAAGTTCTTGTGCGCTTTCCCGAGCGCCTTCGCGCCTTTCGCGGCGCCCTGGCCGAGTTCGTCGTCGATCGCGAGCGCGTGACGCGTGAAGAACGCGAGGCCCTCGTCGAAATTCCGCGCGTCGAAACCGCATGCCCACTCGCGCGAGCCGAACTGCTCGTTCCGCATGACCTTCTCGACGAGGTAGGACTTCAAATAGATCAGACGGATCAAGATCCGGTACGTGAACGTGTCGCTCGCCGGATCCCGCATCGACTCGAGCTGCGCGAGCGCGGCTTCGACGAGCGGCCAGTTCCCGGCCGGGATCTGCGGGAAGCGGTCGAGGTAAAGCAGCGCGAGCTGAAGCGAACTCACCGACTTATCGAGCGCGATCATCGTGCCCTCGGCTTGGGACTTCACTTCGTCTTTCGTCGGGATCTTGCCGTTGCCGAGCGGGTTTTTCGCGTTCGGATCGCTCTTCGGGGAGATGATCTGGTCCTTCAGCGAGCGCTTGAAGAGGAGGTCCTGGAACGCGTCGAAGATCCGGTAGACGTCGATGCCGGCGAGGCCCATGTAAGCCGAGGCGAGCAGGAGCCGGGCCTCGTCGTCGTCGGGATTTTCGCGCAGGTCGGCCTCGAGGATCCGGGCCGCCTTCGCGTTCTGGCTCCGGTCCATCAGCGTAACGGCCTCCTCTTTCGGCGGGATCGTTCCCGTGCGCGTCTTCCCGCAACCCGCGAGGGCCGCGAGCGTCGTCGCGATGAGGAGGAGAGAGATCGGCCGGCGCATCGTCCTTCCCTTCGGCTTAGAGCCGGGTCGGCTCGACCTTCAGCGGCTGGCCCGGGGACTTCGTCGCGGTCACGCGCACGAGCGGCTTCACGCCGTCGCCGCTCACCTGCGAAATCGTCAGCGCGAGATCGAGCTGATCGCCCACGAGGCTTCCGACGTAAGAGAGGCGTTCGAAGCTGAACGAGAGGTCGCCCACCTTCTCGGTGAAAGGCACGCACTCCATCTCGGTGCCGCCGCCTTCCGCCGATTTCACGCCGCAGTTTCCTTTCGCGGCGCCGTTCGGAAGGAGCGCGTTCAAGTCGCCGAGGTTCAACTCGGCGTCGATTCCCGCCTTTTCATCGACGGTCGCGCGAACGAGGGTCGACGGATTCGGCAGCATGCAGTCGAAGAGCGTGAGGCTGACGGTTTCGGAATTTCCGGAAGGTTCGCCGGCGAGCGAAACGTAACTCTGGTCGCAAGACATGCCGTTTTGGAAAGCCGGACCGATCCGTTCGATCGGCCAGTTCACCTGGCGGGTCGTCTCCCACTCCCCGCTCGCCTTCTTGTCGATCAAGCCGCGCTTGAGACCGTCGAGTTCCTCGCGGATCATCGAGATCGAGAGCTTCTTGATCTCGGCGACGCGGGATTTGAGCAGCTCGCTTTCCCCGTATTTGAGCACCTTCTCGATTTCCTTCATCGCGCCGGCGACGGGACGGAGGGCCTCGTCGAGCTTCGAGATGATCTCGTTCACGTGCGCCGAATTCTTCAGCCGCGCCTCGATCGCCGCCGTCGACTCCGCGTCGTCCGCGTTCAAGTTCGAGGACCGTTGGTCGCTCGAAAGACAGCCCGCGAGGGCCAAGAAAAAGAGAACCGCACCGAACACCCGTAAAAGCTTGGTCATAAAAATTTCCTTCAGGTGCGGGAGTCATAACTCACTGCGTCATTTTTCGATATCGAAATCCTCCGAGTTGGGAAATTCTCGCCAACCCGAATAGAAGACCTTTTATTTCAATTAGTTAAAGAGTCGATTTCTAAGACGAACGGCGGTCGATTACCCGCTTCAATTTTCCGGTCCGGGAGTTTTTTTCGAGGCGGGAGAGCGGCGCGAACTCGACCTGGACCGGATGGGTGTGGCCGGCTTCGGCCTCCGAAAGCAGTCCCGGGCGCTCGGCGTGGATCCGATCGCGGATCTTCGCCGAAAGGGCGGCGGTGTCGATCGAGGCGCCGGCGCCGGCCGTGCCGACGGCGATCACGAACTTCATCTCGTCCTTGCGTTCGAAGTGCGAGACGACGATCTGGAAGACGAAACCCGCGGCGGCGGGCTCGCCGACGAAAACCGATTCGAGGATTTTCCGCGCGTCCTCGTAATAGAGGGAAACCGGCCCGACCCGCGCCGCCTCGCCGGCCCGTCCGAGAAGCAGAAACTTCCGGTCCGGGTTCGCGCCCTTCGGCTCGACCCACTGGGCGATGTCGCCGGCGGGATAGCGAATGATCGGAACGAGTCCGCGGATCAGGTTCGTGAAGATCGCGCGTCCCGGCCGCCCGACTTCCTCGATGAGCTCGCCGGTATCCTCGTCGACGATCTCGAAGAGCGTTTCTTTGCCGAACACCCGATGCTCGCCCGGCGCGCACCCCTCGTCCGCGTACCCGAGCGGACCCGCGTCCACGCTCGCGTACCCGATCGACTGGAGCCGCACGCCCGGGAAGACCGCTTCCACTCGCGCCCGCTGATCGCCGTACATTCCCTCGCCTCCGAAGAGGATCTTCCGCGGCCGCAGTTCGCCGTAGAGCTTCCGGTTCGCCGCATACTCTTCGACGAGACTCATGAGGCTCGTCGGAACGCCCGCCCAGACGTCGATGCCGAGCTCACCGCAGGTTTTCAGCACGTTGTGGGCAGGCATCGATCCGCCGAGCGGAAATTGGAGACCCGGCTCGCCCGCGAGTTCGAGCGACTTCAGGATGAAAATGAACGAGGCGTAGAGTTCCCCCGCGTAGAACATGTTCGCGACTCGGTCTCCCCGCCGAAGTCCTCCCGCGGTGAGCCCGCGTCCGAAGGTCGCGCAGAAGGCGTTCCACTCGTCTTGCGAAAAAACCGAGAACTTCGGACTTCCCGTCGTGCCGCCGCTCTTGAAGACCACGCCGTCCACGCTCGGGCCGGTGAGCACGCGACTTCCCGCGAAGGTATTCGCGGCCCAAAACTTATCCTGATCGAGGATCGGGATCTCCTCCCACCTGAGCTCGCCGTCGTCGGGGAGACTCGCGTAGAACTCGCGGTAAATCGGCGACTTCCTTCGGGCGAACTTCGCGAGTTCGAGCGGCGAAAAGACCTTCACGGGCGCTTCCCCCGTTCGTCGACGATGCGGACGAGTTTCCCGCTTCCCGGCGTCCGGCCGAAGGTTTCGAGGGCGACCGACTTCACCTCGAGATCGAGCGCGCGGTCCTTCTCGACCGCTTCCCGGAGGTCATGGTCCGCGTCGAGCAGCGCCGCCCGGACGGCCTTCACGTCCGCGCCCGCCGCGTCGACGAGGAGCACGTAAATCCGTTCGCGTTCGGATCCGGTCGACGCGGGCATCCGGATCTGGAATTCGTGGGCGTAATCGAACCGCTCCTGGAGCGTGCGCTGAAAACGCTGGTAGTTCAGGAAAGTCCCGCCGACGCGGAAGACGTCGCCGTGACGGCCGAGGAGCTCGTAGCGCGGCTGAGCGCGACCGCACGGGCAAGGCTCGAGAATCTCGCGCACCGTATCGCCGATCTCGTAACGTCGGATCGCTTGGCCCTTTCTCCGCTTCACGGAGACGAGCAGCCTTCCGGGCTCTCCGCGCTTCACCGGAACGTCCCGCTCGAACTCGACGACTTCGAGATCGTGCAGTCCTGAATGCAGATGGTGCGCGCTTCCCGCGCAGTGCTCGCACTGGAAACCGAGCGGACCGGCGTCGACGCTGCCGTAAGCGGCCGAACGGATGATCTCGACGCCGAAGTGCTCGCGGAAATGTTTTCGCTGGAGGTCGTGGAAGTGTTCGCCGCCGTAGAAGACCTTTTTCACGCCGCCGTATTTCTTCAACGCTTCGCCCTGCTCGTGGAAGAGCTGGATGATCGAGGACGGCATGCCGAGCAGCGTGTTCACCTCGTGCTCGACGATGATCTCGCGCACGAAGCCGAGATCGGGATGCGCGGACATCGGGAATTGGACCGCCCGGAGCTTCTCGAGGATCGAGAAGAAACTCAGAAACCCGCCGTAAAGCCCGCCTCCGAAAAAGAGGTTCATGCAGCGGTCGCGCGCGGGATCGAGACCGGCCGCGCGGAGCCCTTCGGCCGCGAACTCCATCTGCGTGTGGTAATCCTCGTAAGTGAAGACCGAGATCTTCGCCTTGCCCGTGCTGCCGCCGCTCTTGAAGTAGAGGTCGGAGGCTTCGCGCGGCGGTACGAGCGACTGAAAGCCTTCCTTGGTCAGGATCGGCGACTTCGGTCCGCCTTCCCGCCCGTCACCGACGGTCTCGGCGAGTTCGCCGAGACGCGAGAGCGTGCCCGCGGATTCGGCGGCTTGGAAACTCATCCGACGGGCGTAGCGCGCGAGCGCGTAAACCCCGTCGTGCGGCTCGCCAAGGTAACTCTCGAGCATCCGACCGGGCGGCGTCACCCGAAGCACGCCCGCGTGGGAAAGACGATCGGCGAGCTCCCCGTATTCCGAACGCTCGCAGTGGAGCCCCGCCGTTTGGAGGTAGGCTCGCAGCGGACGCAGGACTTCGACGAGCTTCGCGCGCGGCAGCGGCTTTACCCATACCGTCCGGAAAAGCGGCGATGCGCGAAGTCCGCTCTTCTTTTCGAGGATCACGCGCGCCTCTTCGGCGGCATAGACCCGCGTGAGCCCGAGGCACGCTTCCTGACGAGCGAGTTCGAGGGTCGCGGTGATCTCGGCTTGTTCCATTTCGCCGGGAAGAACCCGCGGGATCTTCGCGGACTCCTCGCACATGAGCGCGTGCAGTCGTTCGGCATGGCGCTCGAGGGCGGCGGTCTCACCGGCTTCGAGCTCGAAATAAACCGCCTGGGGCGACGAGCAAGCCTGTTGTTCGATCGTGCACGCCTCGCGCGCGATCGCGCGCAGTCCCGCCTCGTACGTCGCCGGATCCGCGATCGCGCCACGGGAAACGTAGGCGAAAGAAATCTTCGGTCCCCAATCGACGAACCGCGCGTGCGGCGGCGATAGCTTCCGCACGCCTTCGATCCCGTCTTCTCCGCCCCAAGCCGCGACGCCGTCCGCTTCGCGGAACACCTTCGCGAGGCGCCCCGGTTCGTCCGAACCGATGCGCGCGGCGAAGACGTAGTCGGCGAGACGGCCCGAGGGATCGTGCTCGACGAGGCGACGGAGGAAAAGGAGGGGAAAATCGCCGTCGGCGCGGCTGAGCTTGAGGAATCCGACGTTCGAGACGAGGAGGCCCTCGACGAAGCTCAGCACGCCGACGCTGAAGGCGTTCGCCGAAGCGACGTGCACGAGGAAGCCGAGAGGCGCCCATGATTCGAACACGGAATCGCGCGGGTCGAACCGGCGCGGGTCGAGCGGATCGCGGATCTCGTAGCCGCCGCCGAGGAGTTCCCGGCGGATCTTCAGCTCGAGGTTCGGCACGCGGAGGAATTCCGAGATGCCCTTCAGTCCCTCGTCGATCTCGGATTCGGCGATTCCGCCGACCGCGACGAGACTTTCGCGAAGCTCGCGGGCGAAGCCGCCGCCCGCGGCGATCTCGGCGCCGAGCCGGCCGCAGGCGCCCAGGACGACGTCGAGCGGAAGCCGCGCTCCGGCCGCGCGGTGCAGGGCCTCGGGAAGGGCGTCGAGATGGGCGTCGAGCTCGGCCTCGACGAAGGATTTTCCGCGCCAAAGGTGATGGAGCGCGCCGCCCGAGCGTTTCGCCGTCACGCGCGTCCCTCCCGACTGAGGAGTTCGCTTGCTGCGATCGCGCAGCTCTTGTTCTTCGACGTCCCCGCTCGCCCGTGGACGCGGAAGAACGGAGTCGGCACGTCGCAACCGCACTCCTTCGCCGGGTGCACCGACGCGAGATCGCCCATCAGCACCGAATGCGCCGGCATCGAAGTGATGTACGGGGAAACGAAATGGAGGAAACCGCGCCTTCCTTCGGGCAAGACCTCGAGGGTCTTCACGTCGCGCGCGAATACCCGCGAATAGACCGGGACGTGGAACTCGTGGTTCCCGCACTCGATGTACGGGACGCAGTGCTCGACCGATCCGAATCCGTCGCGCAGGCGCGCGTCGGGGATCCCGAGTTGGCGGTTCACGTTCGCGTAGAGGTCGGCTTTCGCGATAGCCTTGCCCGCGTGCCCCTTCCACCCTCCGCCGAGGAAGACGAGCGAATCGGGATGGAGCTCGATCGGCGGCATGTCGAGATCGATCATCCGCTGGACGGTGAAGTGGAGGAACGCCGGAAAGCCGAAGATGCGGACGGGTTTCCCCTCGCGCGCGAATTGGAGAAGGCGCTCGATGCAGCCGAAGACGTCGAAGTCGTGTCCGCCCGTACCGGTGCGCCGAAGCGCGGGATAGACCGACGCCACCGGCGCGAACTTGCAAAGGTAGTGATCGGTGAACGCGGTCCCGAGCTTCGAATCCGGTTCGGTTTCGTAGGTATAGAGCAGGTAGTTCGTCGACACTCCGGGAGTCACCCACCCGTTCCGCGCGAAGATCCGATCGACCATCGCTTGGGGCGCGCCGATCGACCAGTCGTCGAAGAGAACCTGGGACTTTTGACCGGTCGTTCCCGACGAAGTGAGCGTGAGCGAAATCTTTTCGCGCGGGACCGAGATCGACTCATGCGACTTGAAGAAGGAGGCCATCACCGACGGGATAGCGGCGCAGTCCGCGGCCGAAAGGATCCGGTCCGGCGAGAAGCCCGAGCGTTTCATCCACTCGGCGTAGAACGGATTCCGTCTCGCGTGCCACTCGACGATCTCGCGCATCGCCGAGGCGAAGAGCCCGTCGGTTCCGGCGAAATCCGCGTAAGGATCGACGCGTTCGCAGAGCTCGCGGGTGCGATCGAGTTCCCCGGCCGCGGCGCCGAGCTTCGCGAAAACGTCGGCCAGCTCGGAAGCGAGCAAGCCGCTTCGCGGTAAATCACCGTGCGATTTACTCATCGAAGATCTCCAGCGAATCGAGGTGCATTTTCTTCCAGAGCTCGACGTATTGGTCGACGTAAGGCTTCAGCGAATGATCGATCGTCATCCCCTGGAAATTCAGCGGCTCCATACTCCGGCTCATCACGACGAAGTCGTGGAGTTTTCCTTCGCTCTCCGTCATCGCCGGGTAGATCGCCGACGGGAGGAACCGGTGCTGCATGAGCGTCTCGATCGACTTCTGGTGCTGGACGCCGATCAAGACTTCGAAGTACGAGGCGCCGTGGTCGCGAAGCGCCGAGAGGAGCGACGGGATCCGGTGGCCGATCGCGTGAATCGGGGCGTTCAGGGTCAGGATCGCGCAATACCGGTCCGGTCGGCTGAAATGGGCGTAGACCTCCGTCTTCCCGTCCCGCGAAGCGACGAGGCGATTCGGTTGGTGGAACGGATAGAAACGGTCGTACGGATCGGTGAACGTCGCGAGATATTGGCGCTTCACGAACTCGGGCGCGTCGACGACCTCGAATTCCGAGGCGTCGCCGTAGTACGCCGGAGGCTTCCCGGGCGCCACCGTCGGCGGAAGCGTCCTCGGTTTCGGAGCCGGGATGCCGAGAGCCGTGATTTGGTCGCCGAGGACGGCGTAGATCGGACCGAGTTTTGCCGGAATCGCGACGGACGGATCGCGCCGGGCGAGGACGCCGTCCCGGAACTTCGCGAAGAGCGTCGTCGTCTCGTACTCGCGGAGTTTATGCGCGTTCGGGAAGATCCCGAGCGTGAGGAATCCGAGGCGGACGAAGATCAGCTGCACGCCGATCGAGACCGTTCGCGTGGTCGCGTAGACGGAGTTCATCGCGCCTTTCGGCCCGAGGAGTTCCGTCGTTTGGGACTCGATCATCCGAGAGCCGAGCCGATGGGTGCGGAAGTTCGGATGGGTCACGAGCGCGACGATCTTCGCGACTTTGTTCAGCGGATCGAGCTCGAAAACGACCGAGCCGACGATCTTGCGCGAGGACTTCTCCCGGGTGACGAGCCAAACGTGCTCGTTCGACTGGATCGCGTCGGCCATCACCTTCGCGTCGGTACCGTACGCGAGCGGGTAGTTGTTCCCGTAGACGGTGAAGTAGAGTTTCAGCAGCTCGTCGACGTCGCCGATGACCGCGGGTCCGATCTCGAATTCGATTTTCGTCTCAGCGGTCATCTTTCACCCGTCGCGCACGGTTCGGATTCCGGGAACCAAGAAGAGGAGCGGGAGCAGCCCGATCGCCGCCCACCCGCAAACCGACGCGAGCGTTTTCATCCGCCCGTCGTCGACCCACGCTCCGATGATCGCCATCGAGACCGGCATCATCGCCACGCTCACGAGATTCACGACGCTCATCACGAAAGGGACATGATCCGCCTTCGGATGGAGTTGGAAAAACCCGAGCAAGACGACGTTCACCAGCCCCAGGGAAACCCCCAGGACGAACAACGAAACGACTCCTTCCAGGATACTCGAAGTCCGCGTAAAGCAGAGAAAGGAAACGCACAACAAGCCGAGCGTCGCGAACGTGCGTAGGAAAAAAGAACCCGGCAATTTCTTCCACGCGACGACGAGCCCCCCCGCGACGGTACCAAGACCGAGCGCGAGCTCGAGCTTCGCGACGCCCGCGATCCCGTCCGCGTAGACGTGTTTCGCGAACCAGGGGATGAAGACTTGGATCGGCGCGAAAAACAGGTTCATGAAGGCGAAGCAAGCGAGCATGCCCGCCGCGGTCGGGTATCGCCGCAAGACCGACGCGATCGTCGCGTTCGGCTCCGAGGCATCCGCGGCTAGAGTCTCCGCGACGGCCTCGCCCGCCGACGCCTCGAGCGGACGGATCGCGCGGCTGAGCGCCGCCGCGTAGAAATACGAAACCGCGTTCACGAGGAAGAGGCCGTCGAGCCCGGCCTTCGCGTAAGCCGCGACGGAAACCACGGGACCGAGCACGTTCCCGAGCGAGAAGCAGACGTCGACGAGCGCGGTGACCTTCGGCACGCGCTCGGGCTTTTCGATCGCGACGGGAAGACTCAGGATCGCGGGATTGAAGAGCGCTCCTCCGAGGCCCGCGAGAAACGAGACGGCGTAGATCACGTAGACGAGATCGGCCTCGCCGAGCGCGCGGCCCGCGACGAACGCCGCGAGGAAGAGGAGCCCTCGCGCGAGGTCCATGCGAATGACCGTCGCGAGCGCTCCCCATCGCGCGACGATCCGGCCCGCGTAAGGAAAGAGCAGCAGATGCGGTAGCGATGCCGCCGCGACGAGCGCCGGGATCCACTTCCCGCCGAAGCGATCGGCTACGATCCAAATCGCGCCGATCGCGACGACCTTGTCGCAGACCTGCGAAAGGAGCTGCCCCGCCACGAGAAGGCGGGCATTCCGCGATGGGAGAGCGTGAGCCATAGCCTTTAGGTTAGCATAGCACCGCTCGTCCCTCGGGTCGGGCCTGCTCGCCGAATGTCTAAGCTTCGAGCACCTGGCTAATCTCGAACGCCTTTCTCGCGTCGGACCGAATTCGGCGGGTTTTCGTTCCGGAACGGCACCCCGGCTAGGCGATTGAAATGCTTCGGTTTCGTTCCCCCGCCCGAAATGACCGCGCCCCGCATCACTTTTGGCACTCGCCCTGCACAAAGGCGAACCGTCCATAGGACTTGGACACTCATATACTCCTCTCTCAAGTAAAACCCCTCGGGCTTAGCGGCTCGGGGGGTTTTGCTTTTTATCGCGCACGGATCCGAGATTTGTTCGGGCGTTTCCAGCCCGCGGCTGGTATAACCGTCGGACGCGTGCTTTTCCTGAATCAAATCAAGAAAGACTTCCAACCCGGGACTTGGAAAAAGGGCCAAACCTCGTTTCGCGAGAGCCGGGTCGCTCAGGTCAAGCTGAAGAACCACCTCGTCACGGCCGAGATCGCCGACGAGAATCCGGCCGGTAAGGTCGACCAACTCCGCACGACGCTGCTCATGGACCGCGGCACGATCCGCTCCTCGAGCTGCACCTGCTCCGCGCACGGGATCTACGAGAAGCACTGCCGGCACGTCGCCGCGCTCGCTTCGTGGGTCCTCGCGAAGGGTTCCCTCCTCCGCGCCGGCATCGCCGACGCGAACGAAGGCTCCGCCGCGACCGAAGAGAGCGCCGCGAAACCGAAGAAGCCGGTCGTTCCGAAATCGGTCCGCGCCGAACCCGTCGCGTTCGTCCGCGCGATCTACGAAGAGAAGGTCCTCACGGGCATCACCGTCGAGTCCGCGCTCCGGTACGAAGACCCGATCCGCGAACGCACTTCGGTCACCACCCTTCACCAGCTCATCAAGAAGGACTCCGAGAATTACCGCACGACGGACGACCTCCACCTGAAGCTCCTCCACGAGTTCGTGCCGGTGATCCATAACGTCCACGCGCCGAAAGTGACCTACCAGGGCGCGAACATGCTCGAGAACCTCGCGAAGCTCCTTTCGCACGAGCATAAAGCCCAGATCGTCTACCACGAGAACATCAACGTCCGTTACGATACGACGCCGCTGAAGCTCCACTCGCTGAACGTCGGCGCGAAAGGCGACCTCGGCCGCCTGCTCACCTACGAATTCCGCAGCGAGCGCTTCCGCATCGAATCCTCGGAGCTCGAGAAGCTCACGGCAGTCGGCCGCCTCTCGTCGTCCTACTGCCTCGTCGGCGATACGCTCTATCGCTTCGAGAAATCCTTGAACCTGATCTCGCAGTTCGCGAACCGCTCGGGCATGGCGAACGAGTCGAACTCGAAGAAGGGCCCGGTCGCGCCGAGCGGCTACTCCTACCTCGACGACGACGAGGATTACCCGCTCCACCCGCTCTCCGTGTACCGGCTCTCGCTCGAGCTCGGCGTCGACGACTTCACCGTCGATAAGGATTGGAAGGACTTCTTCGAGTGGAAGAAAACCTTCGAAGCGGACGATCTCCCCGAGCTTCCGCGGGTGAATTACGGCTTCGACCTGCGGGACTACCAGAAGAACGGCGTGTCTTGGGTTTGGTCGCTCTACCACCGCGGCCTCGCCTCGCTCCTCGCCGACGACATGGGGCTAGGAAAAACCCACCAGGTCCTCGCCGTGCTCACGAGTTTCTACAAATCGAAGTCGAAACCGGCGCTGCCGACCCTCGTGATCGCGCCGACGTCCGTCGTGTCCGCGTGGGTCCAGAAGCTCGAGAAGTATCCGACCGGGCTGAAGTGGACCGTCTTCCACGGAAAGGGCCGCGTCCTCCCCGATAAGGACGTGAACCTCGTCCTCACCACCTACGGCATCCTCCAGCGCGAAGCCTCTTTGAGAGAACGAGAGTGGCACTGCGTGATCCTCGACGAAGCCCAGGCGATCAAGAACGCGATTACGATCTCTTCGCGCGCCTCGCGGGTATTGCGCTCGAAGTTCCGCGTCGCCATGACCGGCACGCCGATCGAAAACCACGCGACCGACCTTTGGTCGATCATGGAGTTCCTGCTCCCGGGTTACCTCGGCTCGCTTCCCCGCTTCAAGCGGTTGTACGGAGGGGGTTCCAAGGAACACCCGGACGACGGCCAGACTTCGGCTTTGAAACGTCTCATTTCCCCATTCCTCCTCCGCCGCACGAAGGACCAGGTCCTGAAGGAGCTTCCGGAGAAGACCGAGGAAGTCATCCTCTGCGAGATGACCGCCGCGCAGAAAAAGGCTTATAAGAAATACCTCGAGAGCGCCGAAGCCGCGAAGGCGCGCGAAGACCTCCAGGCCGGGAAGAAGATCAATTACGCGAACATCCTCTCCGTGCTCACGCGCCTGAAGCAGGTGTGCGACCACCCGAAGCTCCCGGAGATCACCGGCTCGAAGCTGAAGAAGCTCGGTTCGATGGATCCGTGGGAAACCGGGAAATGGATCGCGTTCGACGAGCTTCTGAACGAGGCGCTCGGGTCGAACCTGAAGATCGTCGTCTTCACCCAGTACCTCGGCATGATGGATCTCATCGGCCTCTGGCTAAAGGAGAAGCAGGTCGGATTCGTCGAGCTTCGCGGCGATACGCCGGATCGCGCCGCGCGGATCAAGAAATACGCGGACGATCCGGAAACGAAAGTCTTCCTTTGCTCGCTCCTCGCCGGTTCGCTCGGGATCGACCTCACCGCCGGATCGGTGTGTATCCACTTCGATCGCTGGTGGAATCCGGCGCGCGAAAACCAAGCGACCGATCGTCTTCACCGCCTCGGTCAGACCCGCGGCGTGCAGGTGTTCAAACTCCAGATCCCGGGCACGATCGAAGACCGCATCGCCTCGATCATCCAATCGAAGACCGAGCTTTCGGACGCGCTCATCGAGCAGTCGGCGCTCGGCCTGAAGGCGTTCTCGCGAGAAGAGCTCCTCGAGCTGCTCTCGGTTCCGATCTAAGACCGCCCGCCGTTCCTACTTGCCGAATTTCGGTTTGATCACGTCGACCGGGCAGACGCGCACGCAGATCGCGCAACCTTCGCAGGTGTCCTGGTCGATCGCGAAGATCGATCCGGTGAAGACGATGCTCTTCGTCGGGCAGACCGCGACGCAGTCCTCGCAAGCCGTGCACCCGGCTCCGATCTCGTATTTCGTCACGGATTCTGGGGATTTGCCCGGCCCCTTTTCGGGACTGTCGTCCCTCACTTTTTAGCCTTCCCGGAGACCGCTTTCGCGGCTTCGTTAACGATCGTCGGCGGGAGCCGCATCCCTTTCAATCCTTCGAGCATCGCCGGCGTGGGCGGAATCCCCGCCGCCCCATTCTCGGCGAGACCGAGGAGCAGCGCGAGCGGATAGAGCTTCGGTTGGACCCGCTTCAAATAATACGCCTCGCCCGAGAACCGGATCGCGGGTTCGACGCGTTTCAGGAAGCCGTAGTTCATCGCCGCGAGCGCGGAGAGCTCGACCGGCCGGAGCGGGAAGCGCGCGCGCTCCTCGAGCGCCGCGAACTCCCACTTCATCACGTTCTTTTTTTCGACTTCGGCCAGGAATCCCGCGTAGGAGACCTTACCTTCCTTCGGATAGAGCGCGTAGGCGAGCGCTCGTCCGAGCCCGAGGCTGAGCCCGGCCGAAAAAGCGTACTCGCTGTGCGGGAACGATCCCATCCGCGCGCCGATCTCGTAGGCGAAATGCGCGATCTTGAGCCCGTCGGAAAAAGCCGTCGGAAAGGCGTTCTGGACCTCGCGCGACGCTTTCAATCGGGTGAGGTTCGTCAGGAGGAGGTCGTATTGGAGGCCGCCGAGGAACGCGAGATCGCTCCCGGCGTAGTTTCGCGCCTCGCAGAATTCCTCGCAGACGATCGCCTGCTTCAGCTGCTCTTTCGGATTCGGGCTGAACCGCTCGCTCTTCTTCCGCGGCAGGGTGTTCCCGATCCGCGCGAGACGGATCGAGGCGATGAGGTTCCGCGACGCCTGTTTCCCGAGGAGGATGAAGATCCGCTCGAGGATCACGCGAGTGTTCACCTGGCCCTCCGGCACCTCGGCGATCCACTCCTTTACCCGAGTCTGGAGGAAATCGACCTTCAGGATGAACTGGGCGTAGGCCGAGTTATCCATCACGATCGGCGCGAGATCGCCCGCGTACCTTTCCTTGTCGAGCGTCATTTCTATGACTCTCTTCAAGGTCGGTCCGGGCAGCCCGGGGACGAGGTACTGCGACAAGGCCTGGTTCAAGCCCGTTTGCAGAGCTCCGACGCTCATGCTCTGAGTCTGAACCAAATCGGGGGGATGTCAAACGCGCGGCTTCCAGAATAAACTAAGTCCATGAGCAGCGAGACCACGGCGAAAGAGATCATGACCCGCGACCTGATTCGGGCGACCGAAGACATGACGATCGAGGAGGCCCTGAAGGTCCTCATCAATCATCGGATCACGGGTCTACCGGTGGTCGATAAGAAAGGCAAGATGAAGGGGGTGATCTCCGAGTACGACATCCTCAGCCAGATCTCGGGCTCGAAGAAAAAGAACGCGCGCATCTTCCAGGACAAGATCAGCTATTCGAAGAAGATCGACGCCATCAACGAGGACACCCCGCTCTCGAAAATCGTATCCGAATTCATCGACACGAAATACCGGCGGCTGCCCGTGATCGATCGCAAAGGGAACCTCGTCGGCATCATCACCCGCCGCGATCTCATGAAGGTCTACTATTACCGAGCGAGGTTGGAAGCGTAGATGAAGCTGAAACTCGAGGCCCTTCGAGACATCAGCATTCTAGTCGCCGAGGGGCCGATCACCCCCGAGAACTTCGCCGTGCTCCGAGCCGGCATCAAGAAGCTTTTCAAGGACGGGAAGAACAAGATCATCCTCGAGCTTCCCGACTCGGGCACGATCGCTCCGCCGCTCCTCCGCGAGCTCGCGACGCTGAACCTGCTCGCCTCCGAACTCGCCGGTTCGATCGTCCTCGCCCAGATCGCTCCTCTCACCCGCGCGAAGATCGAAGCGTTCTCGAAACCTCCCGCCGTCCGGTGCTTCGCCGACCGAGCGAAGGCGGCCGAGTTCTTCTACCCGCCGAACGAGGAAGCGGGGAAATCGCCGGGCGCCGCATCGACCGCCCCCGCCGCTCCGTCGCCGCAGCCCTTGCCGGCCCCGAACGTCGGCGCGCCGACGCCCCAGAAGTCGGTTTCTTTCGAAATTCCCGGCGTCGCTTCCGCCGCGACGGTCTCGGAATCCGCTTCGGGCGGCGAGGATAAGGCGAAACAGTTCAAAGCCGAGATCCGCGCGAAGGAAATGGGCGACCTCGGTTCCGTCCGTAAGAAACTTTCCGACCTCGAGGCCGAGAACGCGGAGCTGAAGACCCGCATCGCCGAGATGATCGTCTCCCGAAGAGATCCTCCGGACCTCGACGCGTGGAAGGAAAAAGTCTCGCTCCTCGAAAAGCAGCTCGCCGACGCGATCAAGACCGCCCAAGACGCGGCCGCGGCGAAGAAGTAACCGAGTAACGCTCCCTTCGGAGAGCTACTTCCAGCTGATGTACTTCGCGCTCTGCTCGAGGACGAGCTGGGAAATCGCCGTCTGGAGCTTCGGGTCGAGTTCGACGAATTCGAGGCCGAGCCGGTAAGACTTCCTCGAGGTCACTCCGACCTCCGTCCCGTAACGGACGAGGGCCTTCGCGGAGACCGGAAGATCGATCGCGGTGAACGCGACGTCGATCGGCACCTTGATGCTCGAGACGAGCTCGAAAGTCGATTTCTGGGTGAAATTCAGTCCGACTCCGCCCTCGGAGATGTTCAGGAGTTCGGCCGCCCGCGGGGAACCGTCCGGGAGCGTGAGCTTCACGGCCGGGCGTCCCGGAATCGTGAGTCGGAGCGCTCCGCGGCGCTGGACCTTGTAGATCGCGTCCTTCACGCGGACGTTGAAAACCCCGACCGCCCCGGGCTCGAACTCGCCCTTGAAGAAGACGATGTCCGTCGGGAGGTGGAGGGAGAACATCACCTCTTCCACGTTCTCGTTCACGAGCGCACGTTCGAACGCGGCCGCTTCGACGGAGTCTTTCGCGACCGAGATGACGACACGCAGGAGACCTTCGTGGACCTTCACGATCCGGGACGAGACCGAAAGACGACGCCCTTCGGTCCAACACTGGAGTTTCGCCTTCCAGGAAACGCCGCTCTGGAGGATCGGAATGACTTCTTCCGGCTCCGCCTTCTCGAACGGTAAGTCGTTTGTGACCCGCGGTTTCTTCTCGGCCAAGCGTCGTCTAAGCGGTCGGACCGGTGGTGTAACGGGCGTCCATGAACTGATAGAGGAACTGATCGATCATCGCCGGATCGGGAACCTTCGCGGCCATCCCGTACATCGCGGCCATTCCCTCGGTCGAGAGCGCCGGGTTCTTTTTCACGATCGCGATGCAGTCCTTCAAGTCCTTCAGGAAAGCGTCGATGTGGTTCGTGTGTGCCGGCGTGACCATAAGGTGGAGGCACGTCGGGTGCTGCTGGCGATCGATATACCACCCGCGCATCTGCATTTGATCGGCGACCGCGTAGACGTCGACGTCCTTCGCGGAGAATCCGAAGATGGTGGCGTCGGGCTTACCGACGATTTCCATCCCGAGCGCGGCGATCCCGGATTGGAGTTTCTTCGTGTTGTCCCAGCAAGCCTTCGCGATCTCGAGGTAGCCGTCTTCGCCGAACGCGCGGAGCGTTCCCCAGGCGGTCGCGATCGCGCCCGCCGGACGCGTTCCCGGCATCGAGGGCGAAGCGAAACATCCGCCCGGCCACTCGGCCAGGACGAAAAACTGGTAGCGGCGGAGGTCTTTGTCCTTGTAGAGGACGATCGACGAGCCTTTCGAGGCGAAACCGTATTTATGGAGATCGGCCGACATCGACGTCACGCCGTCGACCGTGAAGTCGAACGCCGGGATCGGATGACCGAGCTTCTTCAGGAAGGGAAGGAGGAACCCGCCGACGCAAGCGTCGACGTGCATGCCGATTCCCTTCGATTTCGCGAACGACGCGAGTTCAGCGATCGGATCGACCACGCCCTGCGGGTACTGGGGCGCGGATCCGACGATCAGGATCGTGTTCGGGTTCGTGAGTTTCTTCACCGCTTCGACGTCGACCCGGAAGTCGGCGGCGAGCGGCGCCTTCACGATCTTCACGTCGAAGTAGTGCGCGGCCTTGTCGAAGGCCGGGTGGATGGAGATCGGGACGATCATTTCGGGCTTCGTGATCTGCGGTTGGAGCGCGCGGGCGCGGTCGCGGTAGGTCTTGATCGCCATCAGGATCGACTCGGTTCCGCCCGAGGTCATCGTACCCGCGGTTTCGATCCCGCCGCCGAGGAGATTCGCGGCCATCGAGACGACTTCGGCTTCCATGCGCTGGAGGCTCGGGAACGCCGACGGGTTCAGCCCGTTCTGGTGGAAATAGATCGAATACGCCTTTTTCAGGAAGTCGGTGTGCTCGTCGTTCGCGTGATAGACGAGGCTGAACGTCCGGCCGTCGTGCCAGTTCGTATCGCGGTCGTGGGAAGCTTGCAGCTCCTTCAGGATCTGGTCGCGAGACGTGCCTTTTTTCGGGAGAGTGACCTGGTTTTCGAGCGTGGGATTCGTCATAGGCTTTCAGCCTAGCGCGAGCGATAGAAACCCGAAAGTGTCAAAAAACAGCCTGCGTTCAAGACGTGCCACGCGGCGTGCCCGGAGAACCAGTGCCGATCCGGCGCGCAAACGATACCGGAATAGTCGAGAATCCAGAAAACGTAGGCGAGACCGAATAGAGCGAGCGTCGCGATCATCCCCCCGTAACGGCCGGGCGTCTTCAGTCGACGGTTCCGCACGAAAATGAGCGTCTCGAGCCAGAGCACCACGGCGACGAACGCACCGAATACGAGCAGGCGATCCGCGCCGACGGTTCCGAGCAGGAGGAGGAACGCCGCCACGAAAAGGATCGCGCCGAAAGCGATCGGAGAGTGGCCCTTCATCCATCCGAGCTTGCGGAGCGCCTGGATCACCATCTCGACGCCGAGGAGGTTCATCGCCGCGAGATCGGCGGTCTCGAAGACATAGGTGTAGGAGGCGTGGAAGAGCGACGAACAAATCCCGACGACGAGCGCGTACAAACCGAAACGGGTTTCCGTCCGGCCGAGCCCACGCACGAGGAGCCAAACCCCGACGAGAAGATACGGAAGGTTCGACCAGGTTTCGGCCGGGGCGACGATCCGTTCGCAGACGTGCGCTTCGCAGAACTTCAGCGTCGCCGGCTTCCAAGTCGCCCATGGGCAGTCCTGCAGATTTCCGATGAGCTCGAGAAGTTCGTTCATTTTCGCTTTCTTTCGAATATCCTGAAGGCGCACCTATGGAAACGCTTTTCCCGCTGATGGCGATCGTCGTCCTTTCGAATATCACGGAAGCGTGCGCGGGATTCGGTGCGACCATCCTCGCCGTCATCTTCGGCGCCCGTTACTTCTCGATCGAAGACCTGATCCCGATGCTGGTGCCGCTGAACCTCCTCCTAAGTTTCATCGTCGTCGTCCGCTACTCCGGGGACGTCGATCGGAAAGCGCTCGTGTCGCGCATCCTCCCGATCGCGGGCGTGGGAATGCCGATCGGGATCGCGATCTTCCAATTCGCGCCCTCGCAGGTCCTGAAAATCGCGTTCGGAGTGATCGTCGTCCTCCTCGGTCTCTTCGAACTCGCGACGGAGGCGCTCGCGACGAAAAAGGGCGCGCGGGCGGCGAACCGGAAACTCCCTTTCTGGCAAGGCTTCGCCTTCCTCCTCGGCGGCGGCATCATGCAGGGGCTTTACGCCTCCGGAGGTCCGTTCGTCGTTTACTACGCGTCCCGCGAGATCGCCGACAAACGGAAGTTCCGTACGACGCTCGCGATGCTTTGGCTGATCCTGAACGCCGTCCTCGTCTCTTCGCTCGTCCTGACGGGGAAGATCACGCGGTTCACCCTCCAGTTCTCGCTCTACCTGCTGCCGGCCGTCCTCGTCGGGATGGTCATCGGGATGAAGGTCCACGACCGGGTCAGCGAGACGGCGTTCCGGCGTTTCGTCTACGCGCTCCTCGTCGTCGCCGGGGCGAGCCTCGCCTACCGCACGGCGGTAAGCGGTTAGGGCGGTCCGCGAGGCGAGCCCGTTCGCGCGGGTTGACCTATCCCCTTTCGACGCCATATTAGGAACGAAAGAGGCCAGCACCATGATTCACATCCGGAAGTCCGCGGACCGCGGCGAAGCCGACCACGGTTGGTTGAAAGCGAAACACTCCTTTTCCTTCGCGGACTATTACGATCCCGATCACATGGGTTACCGCGTCCTGCGCGTGATCAACGAAGACCGCGTCGCGGCCGCGAACGGTTTCGGCACCCACCCGCACCGGGACATGGAGATCGTGACTTACGTCCTCGAAGGCGCGCTCGAGCACAAGGACTCGATGGGGAACGGCTCGGTGATCCGTCCCGGCGACGTCCAATACATGAGCGCCGGCACGGGCGTGCTCCACTCCGAGTACAACCACTCGGAAAAGGACGGCGTGCACTTGCTGCAGATTTGGATCCTTCCCGACGAAAAAGGCGCGAAGCCCCGCTACGCGCAGAAGAACTTCGTAGACGCCGATAAGCGCGGGAAAATGAAGCTCGTCGTCTCGAAGACGGGCGAGTCCGACTCGATCGCCGTCCGCCAGGACGTGAAACTCTACGCGAGCCTCCTCGGCGAAGGCGAGAAGTCCGCGCTCGCGCTCGCACCCGGGCGTCACGCTTGGATCCAAGTCGCCCGCGGCTCGATCGAAGTGAACGGGACGCGCCTCGAGCAAGGCGACGGAGCCGCCGTCGACGGAGAATCGAACCTCTCGTTCTCGGGAAATTCCGCGGACGCCGAATTCCTCGTGTTCGACCTGCCCTGAAGGAGACCCGATGCGCGCTTCGCTCGAATGGAAAGACGGCATGACGTTCGTGGCCACCGCCCGCACGCATACCTTCACGCTCGATACGGCCTCCCTCGGCGGAAAGGACCTCGGTCCTTCGCCGAAGGAAGCGCTCATCGCGGCGGTGCTCGGATGCTCGGGCATCGACGTGATCGCGCACCTGAAGAAGCACCGGATCGGACTGCGGAAGTTCGCGCTTCACGGAAACGCGGAGTCGCGCGAGACGCACCCGCGCATTTTCCCCCAGATCGACGTCGTCTTCGACCTCGAGGTGGACTTGCCCGATCCAGAGAGCGACTTGCCGAAAGTGATCGAGGCGGTCGAACTCTCGATGACGAAGTACTGCGGTGTGAGCGCGATGGTCGCGCCGACTTCGCCGATCTTCTATACCGTGCGAGTGAACGGCGAGATCGAAGGACGCGGCCAAGCCGACTTCCCGCCCGAGCCGGCGTCTAAATCCTGACGCCATCCCCGCGCTCGACCGGTTCGCGCCCTCGCGCTAGAATCGAGGAATCATGAAAAAACTCGCGCTCGCCCTGCTTTCGACATCGATCCTCGGTTGTGCTCACCCCTACACCCTCGACCCGCTCGGCGAAAAACCGGAATACGCGAACGGGATCGCGCTCTCGAACGCGACGCTCCCGAAATGCGTCGTCCAAGCGGGTTATCAGTACTCGAATCCGAAAGAGATGCTCGTGAAGATCCGGGTCACGAACCGCGGGAAGGCCTCGTTCGACGTCTCACCCTCGGACTTCAGCCTCGTCGGACCTCCGGAGACGCTGAAGAGTTCGCCGCTCGGCGCTTCCGATCCGGATAAATACCTGAAGGAGTTGAAGGCGCTCGCCGAGACGCTCGACGCGCGCACGCACATGGAATCTTACCAGGGCGTCCAGGAACTCGGCGCGCTGAAGGGCGAGAACTCCGATTCCCAAATCGAGGCCGCGAAGGACGCCTACAAGAAAAAGGCGAGCGAAGCCGAAGACGCGCGCAAGGAAGCCGCCGCCGTCCGCGCCCGGATCGCGGTGATCGAGCCGGCGATTTTCCGGAAAACGACCGTGAAACACGGGTCGCTGCTCGAAGGAGCGCTCGTTTTCAAAGCCGACTTCGGCGAAACCGGAGTCGTGACCCTCGAATCCGACATCGCGGATTGCCCGGCGAAAATCCGCTTCATGCTGAAAAAGTAATCTCTAAGTTATCGTTTTTTAAAGCTAATATTTACTCCGTGACTTTCCTAACGCATTGCGTTAAAACACCACCGTGGAAACTCCCCCCTTCCGCGGAATGCATCTCATCGTCCGGATCCTCGCTGCAAGCGGGCTCGCGATCGCGTTGCTCGGCGCCGGATGCGGCCGTCCGGTGCGCGACGATCCGAAGCCGGCGCCGCTCGCCGAAGCGTCGGGCGCGCCGACCGGCGACGCGAACGAAAACGATGTCGACGAGCAGGAACTGATCGAGTTCGGCGCGGCCGATGCGATCCCGAAGACCGCCGAAGAAAAGAAACGGTACAAGGCCGCCTCCCAGGTGAGCGACAACCTCCCGAACTCCGTCATGTCCCGCGACGAGTTCGTGAAACTCATCGACGACACCGAGAGCCAGATCTCGGAGGACGCCGTCGCGACGGTTCCAGAAACGGATAAGACCTCGACCGACAGGTCGACCGAGCAAACGACCGAGAAGAAGGTCGTCGCTCCGGTTTACGAAAAGAAAACCGAAACGACTCCGACCGAGAACAAAAACACGGGCCTGCTGACGGAAAACGCGCCGGTCGACAAGAAAGTCCCGAACCCGACGGCTTCCTCCGTTCCGGTCAAAAAGGAAGAGACGAAATCGAAGGTCGAAGAAAAACCGAAGGTCGAAACGAAACCTAAAGTCGAAACGAAACCCGTCGAAAAACCGGCCGTGAAAAAACCGGTCGTCACGACTCCCTCGAAAAAAGAGGAAAAGCCTCCGGTCACGAAGAAGGAAACCTGGCCGAAGAAGCCGCCCGTGAAGACTCCTCCCGTCGTGGACCCGGGAACGGATACCCCCGACGCGACGACGACGACGGCCGAAGAGTCGAACGACGACGACACCCAGGATTACGGCGAGGAATACACCGGTCCGAGCTACATCGTCGACCGTCCGGCCTCGACCTCCGAGTTCCACCTGAGCGAAACGGCCGCCCGCCTAGCGACGATGGAGACGATGGCGTTCCGCCGGATCCAATCCGACACCCTCGGTTTTCCGTGGTCGAAGGGCGCGAAACTTCGCGAATGTAACTTCTTCTTCATGACCGCGCTCGTCGAATCGAACGTCGTCGACGAGAAGAGCATCCCGTACTTCCAAGCGGCTCTCTTCGACACGAAGTTCTTCGCCCCGAAGGGATGGCAGAAAATCACCGTCGCTCAGATGAAACAGTGGTTCAAGGAAGGTCGCACCTTCGACGTCGCGATCCAGCGCGATCCGCCGAAGGGATCGTCGCACGGCCATATCGCCGTCCCGATCGGATTGACCGACCAAGGCGAAGTCATGGTCGCCCAGGGCAACCACCTGAAGTACTCGAACAAGATCGTGAAGTACTCGGACAAAGCCCTCGCGGGATTCCGGATCTTCGCGCGGTTCTAGACCGAAAAAGGACTAGTTCAGCGCCAGCTCGGCCTTCGCGATCTGGGCCTCGACCGCTTCGACGCCGGTTCCGCCTTCGCTTTTCCGCGCCTTCATCGCGGCCGCGTGCGAGAGGAGCGGAAGCACGTCGCTCGCGAACCCCGGGTGGACCGACTGGAGCTCGGCAAGGGTGAGTTCCTCGATCGCCTTCCGATGTTCGATGCAGTATTTCACCGTCTTGCCCGAGACTTCGTGGGCCTGGCGAAACGGCATTCCGCGCGCCGCGAGGTAATCCGCGATCTCCGTCGCGTTCGAGAAGTCTCCGGCGAGGGATTTTTCCATCCGCTCGGCGTTGAACTTCGCCGTCGTGAGCATGAGGCGCATGAGGCGAATCGAGGAGAGCGCGGTATCGACGCCCTCGAAAAGGAACGTTTTGTCTTCTTGAAGATCGCGGTTGTAGGAAAGCGGAAGCGCTTTCAGCATCGTAAGCGCGCCCATGAGCGCGCCGTACACGCGGCCGGTCTTCCCGCGGATGAGTTCCGCGACGTCCGGGTTCTTCTTTTGCGGCATGATCGACGAACCGGTGGTGACCGAGTCGTCGAGTCTTACGAACCCGAATTCCGGAGTGGACCAAATGATCAGTTCCTCGGAAAGCCGCGAAAGGTGCATCATGATCAGCGACGCGTCCGAGAGGAATTCGACGACGTAATCGCGGTCCGAGACCGCGTCGAGCGAATTCTCGGTCGGCGCGTCGAAACCCATGAGCTTCGCGGTTTTCTGGCGATTGATCGGGAACGGCGTGCCCGCGAGCGCGGCCGATCCGAGCGGCATGCGGTTCACGCGCTTTGCAAGGTCGGCGATCCGTTCACGATCTCGCGAGAACATCCAGAAATAAGCGAGCAAGTGATGCGCGAGGGAAACCGGCTGGGCGTGTTGGAGATGGGTCATGCCCGGCAGCACGGTTTCCTTTTCCTTCCGCGCGGCCGAAAGCAGCCACTCCTGGGTCAGTTTCAACTCGCGGTTGAATTCGACGAGCTTCCCGCGGAGGTAAAGCCGCGTATCGGTCGCGACCTGGTCGTTTCGCGAGCGCGCGGTGTGGAGCTTGCCCGCGACCGGACCGATCGCGTCGGTGAGGAACCGTTCGATTTCGGAGTGCACGTCTTCGGCGTCGGGATTGAAAACGAGTTTGCCCGCCCGGATCCCCTCTCCCACTTGCTGAAGTCCGGCGATGATCTGTTCGGCTTCGGCTTTCAGGAGGATTCCCTCGCCTCCGAGCATCGTCGCGTGCGCGATCGAGCCGGCGATATCGACTTCCCACATGCGTTCGTCGACGGCCATCGAGGCCGTGAAGACTTCTACCTGTTTGTCCGTTTCTTTATCGAAAGCGCCGCCCCAGAGCTTGGCCATGTGTTCGAATCCCGTCTCGTGTTTTCTCGGAAGCGCATGCGGGAGCGGGCCTCCTGCCCTTTGGATCCGCTCGGCGTCCTGCCTGATCTAATCCCGATGCACTTCCGAGAAAACGCGAACCGGGATTCGAAATCATCGTCGAACTTCGGGCCGGCGACTTCGAAAACCGGCGAATCGATCACTAAACTTTTCTAGCCACCTACGCCGCCAGCGGCGGCGGTTTTCGATCCGCGAAGAAACCGAACCTTGGTTTCGGTGCCCTCTGGATTTTTTCTCAGGGGGTCCGGATTGCTTCAGGCAGGATGCCCGGTCCGGTGCCCCCTGAGAAAAAACCCAGAAGGCACCGAACGCAAATTACATCTTCTTCGCGAGATGGAAGAACATCCGCTGCTGGAGCCCGAAGTTCTTCACCATTCCGGTGGACTCCCGCTGATCGAAGGTCGTCGTATCGAAAGACGCGAGGTCTTCCGAGTAGAGCGCCCACGGCGACTCGCGGCCGATGATCGTGAGGTTCCCCTTGTAGAGGCGCATCGTGACCGTGCCGGAGACGCGCTTCTGAGTGTTGTTTTGGAACGCCTCGAGGTCGTCCTTGAACGGATCCCACCAAAGGCCCTGATAGGCGAGTTCGGACCACTGAGCGTCGACCTTCTCCTTGAACTTGATTTCTTCGCGCGTGAGCACGAGGGCTTCGAGCGCCTTGTGCGCGGTAAGCAGGAGCGTCGAACCCGGGCACTCGTAGTTCTCGCGAACCTTCAAGCCGAGCATCCGGTCTTCCATCACGTCGATGCGGCCAATGGCGTTCGTGCCGGCGTAGTGGTTCGCTTTCGCGACGAGTTTGCCCGGAGTGAACGTCTCGCCGTTCAGCGAGACCGGGACGCCGTTCTTGAACTCGACTTTGAGTTCCGTGACGGTGTCCGGTGCGTCCTTCGGCGACTTGATCCACTGGAAGATCTCTTCCGGCGGAGCGAAGTTCGGCTCTTCGAGACGGCCGCCTTCGATCGAGCGGCCCCAAAGGTTTTCGTCGATCGACCAGATCTTCGTGAGCGATTGCTGGATCGGCACGTTCTTCTTCTTGGCGTACTCGATCTCCCAGGTACGGGTAAGGTTCTTCTCCCGGATCGGCGCGTGGATCACGGCCTCCGGCATGAGGGCGCGGATGCCGTACTCGATGCGGAACTGGTCGTTGCCCTTGCCGGTGCAGCCGTGGGCGAACGCGGTCGCGCCGATCTTCTTCGCGACTTCGACGGCCTTCGCCGCGATCAGCGGACGGGCGATCGACGTCGAGAGCGGATAACCTTCGTACATCGCGTTCGACTTGATCGCGCGGAAGCAGTACTCGGCCGCGAACTCTTCCTTCGCGTCGACGGTATAGTGTTCGGTGCCCATGATCTTCGCCTTTTCGGCGGCTTGAGCGATGTCTTCGGCCGGTTGACCGACGTCGACCGTGACGGTGACGACGTGATCGTAGCCATATTCCTCTTTCATCATCGGGATGCAGATCGAGGTGTCGAGGCCACCGGAATAAACGAGAACGACGGTCTTCTTGGAATTCGTGTTAGTCATGCGCCCCACTTTATGCATAAAAATTCAGGTATGCAACGATTTTTCGTTGACTGGAGGGGAATATGCGCATATTTAGTCATTATTATGCATAAATATGAGTTCCCGGCCGGAACGCAGCATAACGTCGGAATCGTCGGAGCGAGAGGATACTCGGGGCTCGAACTCGCCCGCCTTTTGCTCGGTCACCCCGCCGTGAAACTGGGCGCGTGCTTCGCGACCGATCCGGCCGCATTCAAACTCGGGAACGAGATCTTCGCCCCGGAAGCGGACGCCGTGCCGACTCTCCCGATGGCCGCGCTCGAAGCGACGGATCTCGCGAACTCTTTCCATACGATCTTCCTCGCCACGCCGGCGGAGGTCTCCCTCGAACTCGCGCCGAAACTCGTCGCGAAGGGCGTGAACGTCGTCGACCTCTCGGGCGCCTTCCGGCTCTCGGCCGCCGACTACCCGAAATGGTACGGATTCGAACACACCCAGACGGCGGCGCTCGCTTCCGCCCAGTACGGCTTGGTCCCGTTCGCGAAACCGTTCGCGAAGGAAGCCGGCAAGGGCATCCTCGTCGCGAACCCGGGCTGCTACGTCACCGCCGTGCTCTCGGCCCTCATCCCGCTCGTGAAATCGGGCGTAGTGGCGACCGACACGATCGTCGTCGACGCGAAATCCGGAACGACCGGCGGCGGTAAGAAGGCGGCCGAGAGCCTCCTCTTTTCCGAAGTCGACGGCGAGTGCCTCCCGTATAAAATCGGAAAGCACCAGCACTATCCCGAGATCGTGAAATACCTCGAGGCCTTCGGAGGCGCGAAGACGTCGCCGTTCTTCTCGACCTCGCTCCTTCCGACTCCGCGGGGAATCATCGCCGGCATCTACGCGAACCTCTCCCCGGGCAAGACCGAAGCCGACGTGAAAGCCGCGTTCGCCGAGGCCTATGCCGGCTATCCGCTCGCGAAAGTCTCGACGCTCGCCGCGACCCCGAAGATCGCGATGCTGAAGCAAGTCGTCGGCTCGAACGCCGTCAACATCGGATTCACCGTGGCCGAGGGAAAACTCTACCTCTACTCCACGATCGATAACCTTTTGAAGGGCGCGGCCTCCCAAGCGGTCGAGAACTTCAACCGAATCGTCGACCTTCCGGTCGCGATGGGGCTCGTCCCATATAAAAATAATCAGACGAGCACTAGCAGTTCACAGCAGGAGAAAGCGTAAAGATGACTACTGGACCAGGCATTTCGAGAACCCCTCTTCCTAAAGGCTTCAAAGCCGGTGGCGTGAATTCCGGGGTTCGCCGTTATCGTCCGGACTACGGCGTGATCCTTTCGGAAACGGAAGCGGTCGGTGCCGGCGTATTCACGAAGAACGAGTGCAAAGCGGCTCCCGTGCAGTATTGCATGGGGCTCCTTCCCTCGAAGCACGTGCGCGCGATCGTCACGAACTCCGGCCAAGCGAACGCGGCCACCGGTCAGGAGGGCCGAGACAAGAACTGGCGCATGGCGCTTTCCGTATCGAAAACCATCGGATGCCTCCCGCATCAAGTCCTCACCGCCTCCACGGGCGTGATCGGTAAACAGCTCGAGATCGAAAAACTCGAGGAAGCCGGGTCCGAACTCGTCGAAAAGGCGACGGACCACGCGGAGCTCTTCGCGCTCGCGATCCTCACGACGGACCTCGTGCCGAAGACGATCACGACCGAAGTCGAGCTTTCGGGCGGCAAGGTCCGGATCACCGGCATTTGCAAGGGTTCCGGCATGATCCACCCGAACATGGCGACCATGCTCGGCTACCTCCTCACCGACGTCGAGCTTTCGACGGACGTCGCGCAGGACCTCGTGCGGAAGGCGGCCGACGTCTCCTTCAACATGATCTCCGTCGACGGCGACTCCTCGACGAACGACTGCGTGTTCCTCCTCGCGAACGGCGCTTCGGGCGTCGCGCTCAAAGACGACGCGGACTACGGGAAGTTCCGGGACGCTCTTTTCGATCTCTCGAAGCTCCTCGCCCAGTCGATCGCGCGCGACGGCGAAGGCGCCTCGAAGCTGATCGAAGTCCAGGTGAACGGGTGTCACGACCTCGACCTCGCGAGGAAAGCCGCTCGGGGCGTGACCGTGAGCCCGCTCGTGAAATCCGCGATCCACGGCGAAGACCCGAACTGGGGCCGGATTCTCGCGCGCCTCGGCGCCGAGGGCGTTCCGGCGTCGAGCCTCGATCAGATGCAGCTCACGATCCAGGATCACGTGCTGTTCAAGAACGGCGCGCCGGTCGAGTTCGACAAGACGAACGTCCGTTCTTCGCTCCGAGCCGATACGATCCAAATCGTGATCGATTTGAATTCCGGTCGGGAGAACGCGACGGCTTGGGGCTGCGATCTCTCGAAGCGCTACGTCGAGATCAACACGGACTATAACTAAGCTCGAAGGTTGAACTCGGAATGAGCGATTCGAATATCCTGCAAACCGTAAAAAGCGCGCTCGGCTACGTGAAGAAATTCACGGGCACGAGCGTGTTGATCAAGCTCGGCGGAGCCGCGCTCGAGGACCAGAGCCTCGTCGCGGCGCTGTGCGAGGACCTTTCGCTCATCCGCGGCGCGGGCGTGAACGTCGTCCTCGTCCACGGCGGCGGACCGGCGATCAACCGCGAGCTCGAACGCCGCGGGATCACCTGGAACTTCGTCGACGGCCTCCGGGTCACGTCGCCGGAGATGATGGAAGTCATCGAGATGGTCCTCTGTGGGAAAGTGAACCGCCGGATCGTCCGCACCCTGAACCAGTCGGCGGTCCGCGCGATCGGGCTCTCCGGTTCGGACGCCCGCACGCTCTTCTGCAAACCGATGCGGAAAGAACTCGGCCTCGTCGGCGAAGTCACCTCCGTCCGTCCGGCCGCGATCGAAGCGATCCTGAAGACCCAGGACGAAGGCATCGGCACGATCCCGGTGATCGCCCCGATCGGCATCGGCGAGAACGGCCAGGCGTACAACATCAACGCCGACTGGGCCGCCGTCCGCATCGCGGAGGCCCTCGGTATCGACAAAGTCCTCTTCCTCACCGATCAAGAAGGGATCCTCGGCGCCGACCTGAAACTCATCCAGGAGCTCGACGCCGGAGAACTCGAAGTCTTGATCGAGGCCGGCGTGGTGAAGGGCGGGATGCTCGCGAAGGTGAACACCGTCCTCCACGCCCTTAAGAACGGCGTGAAGGACGTCCACATCTTCAACGCCCGTCGCCCGCACGGACTTCTCGAAGAACTTTTCACGGATCACGGCGTCGGAACCGTGTGCCGCCTCCGCTCGCTCGGAAGAAAGGACTGACCGGTCATGGCCTTGAAACTCAAAACGAAACACTTTCTGACCGGCGAGGAACTTTCGCGCGAAGAGCTCACCGAACTCCTCACGCTCGCCGAGACCGTCCGCACCGAACGGAAAGCGGGAAAGACCCGCACCGAGCTCGCGGGCAAGAACGTCTCCCTCGTCTTCGAGAAGCCTTCCCTCCGCACGCGCATGAGCTTCACGGTCGCCCTTTTCGAACTCGGGGCGCACGCGATCGAGCTCGTCTCGAGCTTCCGTAAGAAGGAAAGCCCCGAGGACACCGCGCTCGTCATCGCCCAGTACTCGCACGGGATCATGGTCCGCACGTTCGAGCACGAAAACCTCGACCGGATGTCGAAGAACTGCCCGGTACCGATCATCAACGGCCTCTCGGATTCGCACCATCCCTGCCAGGTTCTGGCCGACCTCCAAACCCTTCAGCAATCCTTCGGAAAACTCGCGGGATTGAAACTCGCCTACGTCGGCGACGGCAATAACATGCTGAACTCGATCCTTCTCCTCATGCCTTACCTCGGCGTGCACGTGACCTACGCGTGCCCGAAGGGCTTCGAGCCGAACGCTTTCATCGTGAAGAAGGCGAAGGCGCGCGCGAAGGAAGGCGGAGGCTCGATCACCGCGGTCGCGAACCCGAAATCCGCCGTCGAAGGCGCGGACGCGATCTACACCGACGTTTGGGCCTCGATGGGCCAGGAAGACGAAGAACTCGAACGCGAGAAGATCTTCAAGGACTACCAGGTGAACGAAACCCTCTACGCCGCGTCCGGAAAACCGAACGCGATCGTCATGCACTGCATGCCGATGGTCCGCGGGAAAGAAATCACCGAGTCGATGGCCGATCACCCGAATTCGGTGATCTACCGTCAGGCCGAAAACCGCATGCACGCGCAGAAGGCGCTGCTCCTCGGGCTGCTCGCGCGCTGAGAGAGGAAAGGATTTCGAAATGGACCGTCTCCAAGTCTTGAAAGAAATCCTCTTCGAGGGCAGCGCATCGACCCAGGACGAGATCCGGGAAGCGCTCGAAAAGCGGAAGTTCCAAGTCACTCAGTCGACGGTTTCCCGCGACCTGAAGCGAATCGGCGCTATCAAAACCATCGATTCCGAGGGCCGTACCGTCTACCGCCTCGGCGAAGACCTGATGAACGCGCCGGTGCCCGCGACCGTGGCGAACTCGATGAAGGAACTCGTCACCGAGGTCTCGGCGAACGGCGCGATGATCGTCGTGCACACCTCCCCGGGTTCGGCCTCGCTCGTCGCCCGCCACATCGACTCGGCGATGGCCGGTGAAGTCCTCGGCACGATCGCGGGCGAGGACACGATCTTCGTCGCCCCGGCCGACGTGAAAAAGATCGCGGCGACCCTCGCCTTCCTCCAGCGGGCTCTGCTCGGCACGGACTCCTGAGGCGCCGCCGGCCATCTTGTCTTCGACACTTGTCGAGCTTTCAGACGCCTCTCGTTCCTCGACTCGACGATAGGGCCGTCAGTACCCCCTTATTCCTGGAACGCGAGGTGCAAGTACCGGAAACCATGGGCTTGAATTTCGGAAACACGCTCGCTGCGATCGCCGTCGCCCTCGCCACGATCGGGCCGGCCACGGCCGCCGAAACGCGCAAAGACGCCCTTTTCGTTTCCTATAAAACGCCGACGACCTCGAAAGGCCTCGGCGGGCGCTTCGAACTCGTGAAGAAACTCGAAGACGGCGGTTTTCGCCTGACGATCGTCTCCGATCGGTTCCCGGAGCGAGCAGACGCGATCGCGCCGACGCCGGAGAACCTCGTCGCCGCCCTCGACCACCTCGCCGCCGACCCGTTGGTGCACGAGCTCGCGATCGTCCTCGACCTTCACGGCGTTCCCCGGAAGCGGCACGAACGCTCGCATTCGGTGCTCTTCGGCGACGCCCAGCTTTAGCTCGACCGGTTTCGGCCGGCGCTCCGGAAACTCCGGAAGCGCGGCGCCCGCGTCGTCCTTCTCGACCTATCGTGCTATTCGGGCGCGAGCCTTCCGCTCGCCCGCGACGGCGCGTGCGTGGCGACCGACGGCGCGAAAACCTCCGAGAATTTCCCTCAGTTCCTCGACGGGTTCGCCGCTAAGCTCTCGCCCGGGATGAGTTTCGAAGACGCGTTCCTCGCCGCCCGAGCGGCCCACCTGATGCCGAGAACCCCGCGCATTTCGTCGGACGCCGGACTCGTCGCGATGGCCGGAGAAGAAGTGATCGAACGCGCGTTCTCGAGACTCGATCGTGCCGGCGCACTCGCTTACGAAGACCGCATCCTCGGCCTCGAGTGGAACGAAGCAGAGAAGCCGAATGCCCAGCGGAGTTTCGTGCTTTGGCGCTCGATGGGTGAGATCTTGAGGGACCTCGGCGGCCTCGTCGTGCTTCCCGACTACGCCCAATCGGCGATCCGTTTCGCACCGCTCGTCCTGGCCGAACGCAGTTATTACGAGCGGAACCTCCGCTCGATCCGTGCCGAATCCCTCTCTTCGGACACCTACGAGCGGGCGGCGAGCCGCGCATGCGTCGACTTCAAGTTTTGAAGCCGTCGATCAACGCGTGAAAATCACGAAGTCGGCGAGCGAACCGTACTTCGGACTGTGCACGACCGTCTGCCAGTTCGTCTCGTCCTCCGGATCGGCGATCTCGACGAGAACGCGCGAGTGACCGGGCGAACGAAAGGCGATGCGCTTCCAAACGCCGTCGAAATAGCGCGTGTGGAAATTCCCGATCAGCAAGAACGCCGAGGGCGTCATCCGGTGCTCGACGAAGTGGTAGGCCGCGACGTCGTCGACGAGCGACTGGGCCGCGAAGTAGTTCTCGATCTCGCTCGGATCGCCGTGGCCACCCATCTCGGCGACGAAGCGCTCGCGGTACTCCGCTCCCCCGAGCGCGAACCCGGGCGGTAAAAGCTTCGGATCGAGCGCCCCGATCCCGCGAGTGACGACCGGAGATTTCTCGGCGCGGCTCAAGTTCGTCGCGAGCACGTCGGCGCCCGCCGCTTTCACCGCGTCCATGAGCGGAGCGTAGGTCGGCTCCGGATTCTTCTCGCCGAACACGGCCTTCAGGAACTCCCGGCTCGAAAGGGTGCCGTCCCGGAACTGCGCGTAGTTCGCGTCGAGCGCCGCGCGATCGCTCCAGTTCCAAAACTCCCAGGCGAACGTCACGCGCGTCCGACGTCCGTTCGCGAAGTCCGCGAAGAGGCGGGCCTCCGCGTCCTGGACCGAGGCCGTGTCGTGCTTCTCGCCGACGACGACGTCGGTGGCCTTCGAGATCCGATCGAGCATCTCCGCCCGGGTCACGTAGGCCTTCGCGCCGACGTCGAAAATCCGTTCGGAGGCGCAGGCGGCCTGAAGCAGGGTGAAACCAAGGAAAAATCCGGTCGCGACGCGAGAAAAGGTCATGCTTTATCGGTATCCGAAAGCCCTGCCCTTTTCCACCCGCTTCGGCTACCCTGTTTTCGATGCACCGCCGCGTCCTGCTCATCCTTTCTCTGCTCCTTTCGAGCGCGCTCTTCGCCGGTTGCGCGCTGACCCGCTCCCGCCCTTGCTCGAAAGCGGGCGACACCACTTGGTACCCCCCGATCGTCGGGAACATGCAGTGCTATCAAACGAAGACCCCGGGCGGAGAACTCCAAAACCAGGGCCAATTCCGTCAGTACTATCCGAGCGGAAAGCTCGCGCTCGAAGGGACGTTCGTGGCCGGAAAGAAAGACGGGCTCTGGATCCAATACAACGAGAGCGGCGATCGCGTCGCCGAACGCTGGTTCGAGAACGGGATCGAACGGTCGATCCCCGACTCACGTCGTTCGACCGTCGACGAGAAGGCGCGCGGACCGTGAACTGCGAAAACTGCGGAAAGCCCGAGTCGCTCTGCGTCTGCGCGTCGGTCGTGCCGAAGGCGAACCGTCACGCCGTGCTCTTCTTCCAACATCCCCAAGAACCGGATAAGGAACTCGGATCGGCGCTCCTCGCGCATCGCGCGCTGGAAAACTCCGTCTTGAAGATCGGCCTCTCGGTTTCGAATTTGAAGAAAGCCCTCGGACGCGAGGATGCCGTGCCCGCGAAGTGGGGCGTGCTCTATCTCGGCTCCGGAATCAAGGGACTCGCGGAACGCCCGGGCGGCTTCATCAAACCCGGGCTCTATCCCGTGAAAAAAGACGGCGAACTCCTGCCGGAAAAAGAAACGGCCGAGGTCCTCGCTTCGCTGGAAGGGGTGATCCTGCTCGACGGAACCTGGAGCCAAGCGAAGACGCTCTGGTGGAGGAACTCCTGGCTGCTCAAATGCCGGCGCCTCGTCCTCGTACCGCGGACGAAGTCCCTCTACGGCGAGCTCCGGAAAGAACCGAGGCGCGAATGCCTCTCCACGATCGAGACGACCGCGGACACGCTCGACGCGCTCGGCGAGGATCCGGCGATCAGCACTCACCTTCGCGCGCTATTCGCAGAACTCCTCGCGAAGTACCGGGCGAGCCGCCCGGCGCGGAAGCCCGTGGACCGTCGTCGTCGGCGTTAGTGCGGTTCGATCACTTCACTTCGCGCAGTTCGGCGTCGAGGTGGGCACCGGATTCGATCCCGCCGCCCGGATCTCGATATCGCCGCACGAATAGTAAAGCGACGGCGGATCGTTCTCCGTCATGTACTGGATGAGCTGGATCGTGCAATTCGTGCACGGCGTACTCGGGACGGTGATCGTCGTTTCGAAAAATTGCTGGCCGATCGTGTTCTGGAACATCGGCACGAGCACGTTATCGTCGAACCCCGTGTCCCCGGAAGGCGAGAACGCGATCCGATAATAGCCCGGGTGGTTGATCACCTGCTCCCACTGGATCGTGAGCTGCTGGCCGGCGGTGAGCACCTTCGGCGTGTTCGTGCGCGCGATGCCGCCGCACGGTCCCGATTTGAGTCCGGTGCTGTTGTTCCGCGGCGGCACGTTGCCGTCGAGGCGGAGCCGGGCGTGGCCGAAGCTCGTTGCGGGAACGATCGCGGCGAGCGCGAGGAGTGCCATCCAAACCGTGGTCGTTTTCATCGCGATTCCCCTATTTCCCTTTCGCAGCGGCCAGTCGCGGAGCGACGCCGGTGCACTTCGCGTAGGCGGCCGCGAGCGCGTCGTTTAAGTTATCGCCTTCGCCGACCGCGAGATAGCTCGTGCCGTCCTTCAAGTCGTGCTGGTTGCAAACATATTCGGAGCGATTGAAGTCGCCGCCCGGTTGAAGGGCCGCAGCCGAGACGCCTGGCGCGCGCGCGGCATCGCGGGTGCTGTAATTCCGCGCGGCGAGACGGAAGACGACGTTACCGCCGAGATCCGCGACGTGCGCCGTCTCCTCGATCGTCGATTCTCCGTCCACAAGTCCCGGCGAAAATCGGCGGACGTAGCACTCGTACCCCTCGGGTTTCGCGCAAAAATCGGCGTTCGAAACGTCCACCGCGCTCGCGGCGAGCCGGCTCGCGACGTGCGCGACGGCCGCCGAATCCGGGAGCAGGCAGTTCGCCTGGCTTTTCGAGATCGAAGCGCCGCTCTTCACGACGACTCCGGCGTTTTCGAGGCATGCGCTCAAAACGAGCGGCGCGACCGTCGCGAAAATCGCGAGCGCGCGGGAACCCCAGCGAACCTTGGAATGGTTGAACATACGAACCCCCTGATAAACCGCTTCGATCAGTTTAAACGTTCTTTCCAGGGTTGCGCACTGGGTAGATTTCGACACGGTCGAAAGTCGGGCGTCCGCGCATACGACGGATTTGGTGGAGAGGGCTCCCTAAAAGGCGACGGGGCGAACCCGGAAAGGGCCCGCCCCGCGCGAAATTCCGGCGCTTGCGCGCGGCGACCGATCTACCGTCGATCTATTTCTTCATGTTCTTCAGCATCGCCATGGCTTGCTGAAGCTGGGCGTCCATGTTCGGGTTTTTCCCGCCCATGTTCGGCATGCGGCCGCCCATGCCGCCCATCATCTTCTGCATCTGACCGAGGGCTTCGTTCATGTTCTTCGCGTTCGGAAACGCCATCTTGAGCATCTGCTCGGACGCGCCCTTGAGTTTCAAGAACACGAAAATATTCACGCCGGTGAGGATGGCGACGAAAACCCAGCTAACGATCACCCAAGTCGACATACGAAAAGCTCCTTCATGAATTCGGATCGGGGCCCCACCTTACCGATTCGGGCTCGCCGCGGGAAGGCCAAAGCGAGGTCGGAGGAGGGACGATTGGCGCACCGCGCTCGGGGCTTTCCGGTAGGCCCATGCACTTCAGGCAGTACCGCGTGGGGAGAAAACGTCCATGAAATTCGCCGCCTTCACGCGAACCGCCCCGGTAAAGGGAAAGGGTCCAAGCACGCAGCATCCGTTCGATCTCGCGGTCCGAATGGAAACTCTCCCGGAGGGGAAACTTCACCCGGAGCCGGATCTTCGCGCGCGGAAGTTCCCATCCGAGGAGTTCCCCGGAGTCGAGCGCGAGGCGTGAGGTGTAACACTCACCCTGCTCCGGATTCTCGCTCGCGACCACGTAGACGAGCTCGCGCGGGAATGGGATCTTTCCGAGACTCGCCCGGAGGCAATCCGGCGCTTCCTGGGGATCGAGGATTTCGAGGGTCGGCTGCCCCTCCTTGCGAAGCCCCCACTGGATCTCGAAGGGCTTCGCCTTGGCTTTCGCGTCCTTGAACGGAGCCGCGATCGACGCCAGACAACTCCGCACCGCCGCGAGGTTCAACCGGCCGAAAAAATTCTCGGATCGCTCGCAGTCGAGCGTTCCGAGCGGCAGCGCTTCGTCGACGATCACGTTACCCGCGGCGTCGCGCTTCACGCGCGGAGCCGGCGCTTCCCGGTCGAAAAGCGGCGTCTCGGGCCGGCGAAACCGTACGGTCTCGAAGTCGACCGAGGAACGTGCGACGAATTCCTTTTCGTCGAGGACGACCCGGGAGGTCGTGCAGCCGCCGAACGCGCCCGCGGCCGCGAAGAAGATCGCGATCCGGAGGCGGGACGGTCTCATGCCGAAGCGGCTCCGCGACTCGCGGCCGCGCCGCCGTCCATCGCTTCCGCCTTCGTGCTCACCTCGGCGAGCGCGGCGAGCATCTGGGCGCGGGTGGCCTCGAGGAGACGCTCGACTTGGTTGTTCGCCATGCCCTTCGTCTCGATCGGCGGCAGCGCGCGGATAACGATGTTCCCGGAACGCGCGTAGCGGCCCTCGAAATTCACCAGCCGCTCGAGCTTCGAGCAGACGATCGGCACGATCGGCGAACCCGACTGGATCGCCATGTAAAACGCGCCTTTCTTGAACGGCAGAAGCCCCTCCCCGGAGGGGTTTCGCGTGCCCTCGGGAAAGATCCACGCCGAGAGGTTCTTTTCCTTCATCTCGGCGACGGCCGCGTTCAACCCGGAGAGCGCGTTCTTCCGGTCCTGACGATCGATGAGCACGTTTCCGAAAGCCTCGAACATCAAACCGAACGCCGGGATACGCCGGAGCTCTTTTTTCCCGATGATGACGGCGCCTTTCGGATAGGGGGCGGAGAGCGTGCACATGTCGATGCCGCTCTGGTGGTTGATCACGAAGATCGCCGGGCGGATGCGAAGGTGCTCTTCCCCCTCGAGGTGCACGCGAATCCCCATGATCGCGCGCGAGATCGGGCCGTAGATCTTGCCGAAGAGGTAGTTATTCTCGGCGTTCCGCCACCGAATGAGCGCGAGCGGGAACGCGATCGACGAGGAAAGCACGAGCCAGAGGAGCATCGCGGTCAGGCGGACGTAAAAGACGGCGATCTCGACGACGCGATTCATCGGAGCGCCCCCCGCGGTTCGTTTCGCGCTTCGCACGCGGACGCGTAGGCTTGGAGGTAACGGCTCGAAAGCGGCCGGCCGAGGAGCCGGGAAAACGCGAGGCTCGTCGCCGAAAGTTTCTCGAGGTCGATCCCGCTGCGGATTCCCATCCCGTCGAGGAGGTAGACGAGGTCCTCCGTCGCGAGGTTTCCCGTCGCGCCCGGCGCGAAGGGGCAGCCGCCGAGGCCTCCTGCCGAGGAATCGAGGATCGTCACGCCGACTTCCATCGCGGCGAGCGCGTTCGCGAGCGCGGTTCCGCGCGTGTCGTGGAAATGTCCGGCGATCCGGGTTTTCTTCCCGCTCTTTCTCTCGAACCTGGTCACGAGCGGCGCCATCACGTCGACGACGCCTTTCGGGGTCGCGACGCCGATCGTGTCGCCCACGGAAATTTCGGGAATGCCGAGCTTCGCGAGCCTCTCGACGACGGCGATCGCCTTTTTCGGCGCGACCTTCCCTTCGAAGGGACAACCGAAGGCGGTCGAGACGTACCCGCGGACTTCGATCCGCTTCCGTTTCGCTTCCGCGACGACCTCGGCGAAGACCGCGAGCGATTCGTCGATCGACATGCCGATGTTCTTGCGCGCGAAACTCTCGGTCGCGGCGGTGAAGACGGCGATCCCTTTCGCGCCCGCCGCGATCGCGCGATCGAGTCCCTTTCGATTCGGGACGAGCGCGTAGGCCTTCGCGCGGCCGAGCTTGAGCGCGCCTTCGCGGACCGCGCCGTAAACCCGCTCGGTATCGGCCATCTGGGGCACGAGGTCCGGCCGCACGAACGCGCCGAGTTCGAGCCGGCGCACTCCGGCGTCGATCAATCCCTGGGCGAGGCGGATCTTGTCCTCGAAACGAACCGCGCGCGCCTCGTTTTGGAGGCCGTCGCGCACGCCCACTTCGAAAACCTCGATCTGACGGGGAGGAAATCGCTTCGCCATCGTCAGCTCTTCTTCGCGGGTTTCAGGTCGAGGAAGCGGTCGCCCGGCGCGAGTTGCTGGCCTTCCTTCACGAGGATCTTTTCGATTTTTCCGGCGAAGGGCGCTTTGACCGAGAACTCCATCTTCATCGCCTCGAGGAGGAGCATCGGCACGCCTTCCTCGACCTCGGCGCCCTCGGCGACGAGCACTTTACGGACCTTTCCGGGGAACTGGGCGACGAGGTCGGCCTCGCTGCCGCCGGAGGTTCCTCCCGCGCGCGATTTCGCTTCGAGCGCGCCGTGATAGAGTCGACCGTCGACGGAGAACGAGAGTTTCCCCTTCGCTTCGAAGAGGAAGACCCGCTTCCGCTCGACCGTACCGTCCGCGCGCGCGCGGGTAGCTACGATCCATCCGCCCGGCCGCGTCTCGAAGGTCCACCCCTCGCCGGCCGCGGGAATCGCGAGTTTCTTTCCGCTCACGCGGAACGTTTCGCCGCTCATCGTGTGCCCCCCGCCGAAGTCCACGGCGACGGATAGCTCGGCGCGCCCGCCCCACCCGCCAAGGCCACGGCGTGGGATTTACCGAGACCTTTCGCCCGCGCCGCCGCGACGAGCGCGAAATCGGCGTCCGACGGAACCGGCGCGAAACTCGCGTAAGCGGAGCCGAGGTAACCCGTGTTCATCCGGCCCGCGATCACCTCCGGATCGGAAGCGAGCGCGCGGAGGTAACTCTGGTTCGTGCCCATTCCGAGCACGACGGTTTCGTCGAGCGCGAAACGCATGCGCGCGACGGCTTGTTCGCGCGTGGGCGCCCAGACGACGATCTTCGCCAGCATCGAATCGAAACTCGTGCCGACGGTTTGGCCCTCTTCGATCCCGCTTTCGACTCGGATCCCGGTGCCGGTCGGCCAGCGGAGCCTTTCGACTTTGCCGGGTGTGGGCATGAAGCCCTGGGACGGATCTTCGGCGTAGAGGCGCACTTCGATCGCGTGGCCCCGCGGAGCGCCGAGCGTGGGGAGCGGGAATTTTTTCGGATCGAGCGCGAGCGAGAGCTGCGCGTGGACGAGGTCCGTCCCGGTCACGAGTTCCGTCACCGGGTGCTCGACTTGGAGCCGGGTGTTCATCTCGAGGAAGTAGAATTTTCCGGAGGCGTCGACGAGGAACTCGAGCGTACCCGCCGAGCGGTACTTCGTTTCCTTCACGAGGTTCATCGACGCCGTGAAAAGTCCCTGGCGCGTTTCCTCGGAGAGGTTCGGCGCGGTGGCCTCTTCCCAGACCTTTTGGTGCCGGCGTTGGAGCGAACACTCGCGCTCGTAGAGGTGGATGCCCCCTCCGCGGCCGTCGCCGAAGACCTGCACTTCGATGTGGCGCGGTTCGAGGACGAGGCGCTCGATGAAGAGCGTGCCGTCGCCGAACGCCGCGATCGCTTCGGCGGAAGCGCTCTCCGCGGCCGACTCGACGTCTTCGGGCCGATCGACCCGGCGCATGCCCTTGCCGCCGCCGCCCGCGGCCGCCTTCAAGAGCATCGGGAATCCGATTTTTTTCGCGATCGCCTTCAAGTCCTCGCCCGGCTTCACTTTCGCCCACGGGAGCGTCGGGACGCCCGACTTCTCGGCGATCTCTTTCGCGTCGATCTTCCCGCCCATCGCTTCCATCGTCTCCGGCGTCGGTCCGACGAACGTGATGCCCGCCTTCTCGACCGCGCGCGCGAAGACCGGACGTTCGGAGAGAAACCCGTAGCCGGGGTGAATCAGCGTCGCACCGACCTTCTTCGCGGCGGCGACGACCGCATCCGGATCGAGGTAGCTCGCGACCGGAACGATCTCGTCGGCGTAGGTCAGGTGCCGCGCCTCCTCGTCGCCCGGCGCATAGATCCCGACGGTCGCGATCCCCATCTCGCGCGCGGTTTGAAAGATTCGACACGCGATTTCCGAACGGTTCGCGACGAGGAGCTTCGGGGTTTTCGACATCGAAACGAGGTTAGCTTGGGGTCGCAGCCAAGGGAAGTCGATAGACACGCTGACGCGTCGCGCGTCCCCCGCGAATCTCCCTAAAAATCGTTCGCTTGCAGCGAAAACAGCGTTTGAAACTCTCCGCCGAGACTCCGCGGACCGTTATAGACGCCGAGCTTCGCGGTGAGCCCGAAAACCTGGCCCGCAAGGATGTCCTGATAAAGTTCCGCGCCGTAACTCCAGGCATTGAACGTGCCTCCTCCCGGCAAATCGGCGGCCGCTCCCTGCATCCGGATACCGGCCGACGTCCGGCCTAAATAAAAAGGGAGGAAGAAGAGGTTTCGTTGGATTTCGGCGACGGGAAACGTGTAGGCGAAATTCGCGATGCCGAGGGAATTCGTGTTCACGATCTTTTCGGGTGGATAGGCGTAAACCAGGAAACCGCCGCCGCTCGAAAGCGGGAACGATTCGTAACCGCTCAAACCGAAATAGGCGTAGCTCGAAGCGCGGCCGAAAAGAACGGCTCCGCCCTGAAGCCCGAGGTGGAAAGCGTCCCGGCGGAAAAAAGCGCCGAAGTGCCGTTCGAGATCGGTCGTGAGGACCGTCGTCGCGGAGTCCCCTTGCGCGAGCGGAAAGAGATGGCTCAAGTCGAAATCGACCAGCGAACCGGACTGATAGAGGCTCGCTCCGAGATCCTTGAACTGGGTATCGTACCGGTACCCGAGGTGCGGTCCGGCCGCGGGCGAATACGTCGTGCCGAGGCGCCCCCGGTTCGGCATCTGCCCGACGGCGCCGGCCCGCAAGTAAACGTGGTTTCCGTCGTCGCTCAGCGGAAAATGCAAGGTAAGGTCGGCGCTCGAAAGGCCGAGCACGCTTTCGCGGCTCGCCGAGGATTGGTTCGCCAGCGTGAAACTCCACGGCGTCGAAAATCCCCCGTCGAAATAAAAGATCTTACCCACCGGCATGCGCGAGGCGGTGTCGTACCGAACGTCCACCGAATAGGAATGAAAATAGAGCGGATCGACCGCGCCGAATTCCGCGCCGTACTGGTTCGTATAGGGATAGAAAGCGAACGACGGGCGAAGGTATTGCGGCGAAAGATAGCCGAGGCCCGCGTACGGTCGGTCGCCGGTCGGGGTGGAGGCCCCATGGGTCGGCGAAGCGGCCGACGCATCCGAAGCCGTCGCGCGAACCGGCCCCCGGTTCGGAACTTCTTTCCAAACCGCCTGGCGCCAGGGAAACCGCGCGACATCGTACCCGGTCGAGCGATAAGAAACCACGTAGAGCCACCGCTTCGCGGGATCGAGAACCGGATAGAACAAACCCCCGAGCACATGGGTGAGTCGGAACGTTTTCCTCGACTTGAGCGAGTACGCGAAGATGTTCGGGACCCCTGTTCGATCCGAGGAGAACAAGAGGAACTCGCCGTCGGGCGTCCAGCTCGGGTGGATGTTCGCCGAACCGTCGGCCACGATCCGCTCGACCTTTCCGTCGCGCAGGATCGCGAGATCCTCGGCGCCCGTCCGGTCGTCTTTCAACTGGAACACGATGGAGGTTCCGTCGGGAGAGTAGCGCGGACCGGTGATCCGGGTGAACGGCGGCGGCTCGTAGAGGACCTCGAGGTTTCCCCATCCCGTATCCGAACGCGCGAGCACGTTCGAGCCACGGAGGTTCGCCACGAAAACGACGTGCTTCCCGTCGGGACCCGCGTCCGGATCGCGAGAGCGAAAATAAGAGCTTGCCCCGACGATCGCCGCGGTCTTCAGGTCGTAGATGTAAAGGTCGCTCATCAAGTAGTAGCGCTGAGCCCGCGCGGTTTGATCGAAAAGCAGGAATCGCCCGGAACGGGAAAAGGCCGTCCGGGTTCCCGTCGAACGGGAGACGACCGGGAAAGGTCCCTTGAAGCGATCGCCGTCGAGTTCCCACTTCTCGATCGCGTTCTCGGTCAACGCGGAATCCCGCGTCGCGACCAACGTCTTTCCGTCCGGCGAAAGCGCGAGTCCGGAATGGATTTCGCCCGAGGAGCTCAGGTATTGGACCTTCGTTCGGGGCTCCGGCCCGAGCGCGCGAATTTCGGCCTGGCTCTCGCTCTCGACGTCCTGGAGCATCTTCTCCCAGAGCGCGTCCATCGAATCGAACGGCGTGCCTTCCAAGAGTCCGTCCGAACGGAACGGCACTCCCCCGGCCGTCCGCCAGAAGACCTGATCGGTCCCGACGGCGGAGTTTCGCACGAGGGTGCGAACGAGGTAATAGCCGAAAAGGTACGGGCGGATCGTCCACGGCCATCGCGTATCTTCGTAGTTGGCCGCGCGGGCGAGCGTCGCGAACTCTTCCCGGCGGAGTTTCTTCTCGGCGACCGCCGTACGCATCACCATCCGATAAGTGGATCCGCCGCCCCGCCCTTTCGGAGTCAACGTCGACTCGAGGTAAACGGCGAGGCCCTCCTTCAGCCATGCCGGAGTTCCCACGTTCGGATTGATCCAAGCGCCGAAAACGCTGGCGAGCGCGCGGTAAAGACCGCGTTTCATCTGGAGGTGAAGGACGTGGGTGTATTCGTGGGTCATCACCCAGTCGGGATAATCGGCGAAATCGCTCAGCCCGGTACCCTCGTTCGGTAGCGAGAGGTCGAGGAAGATCTGGCGGTCCGGAAACACCGTCGTGAAGACGTTCGATTCATCGGACTGCTCGACGATCACGAGGTTCGTGGACTCGGGGAATTCTACGCCGAGGGCCTTCGAGACATTGCGGTATGCGGATTCCGCGGCGTCCGCGAATCGGGCCGCGACTTCGGAAAGATCCTTCGGGTAATGAATCCGGAAATGAGCCGTGGTGAAGGTCCGATAGTCGAGGGAGGGATCGAGCCGGCTCGCGAGCAGCTGCTGCTCTCCGTAGGCTTCGGCGCGCGAAGGCATCGTCGCTCCGAGAGCGAGAAAGGTCGCGAATGCGACGAGGGCGATCCGGCTGGGTTTAGACACGCCCTGAGCTTAACGACCTTCCCCGGATTCCCAAAACCTTTTAGGGCCGCCTCAGACCGGGTGCCCAAGGCGATCCGACGAACTTTTCGACGGTGTCTAAGCCTTCGACAGTTGCCGGGAACTTCGACGGGAATTCGTCCGTGAAATCGAACCTGTGTCGTGGCATCCCCGTCGCACATTCTAGGGGCATGACGAACACCTTCTCTAAGAAATTCCAAACGGTTTCCCTCTCGATCCTGATGGCCGCGGGCACTTTCGCCGCGAGCCCGGCCTTCGCGGCCCGAGTAAACTCTGGCTGGGGCTCCCATGCCAGCAATGCGATCGCCGCTCGGCACGTTGCCGGCGGCCGAAGCCTGGTCAGTGCGATCGCCGCTCGGCACGCCTCAAACGGCCAGCTTAAAGCCCTGGTGAATGCCGTCGCCGCCCGCCACGCTTCGAACGGTCAACTTCTTGCGATGGTCAATGCCATTTCCGCCCGCCACGCCGTCGGGGCGAAGGCCGCGGTGAACGCCGTCGCCGCCCGTCACGTCGCCGGCGGTAAAGCCGCGGTGAACGCGGTCGCCGTCCGCCACGTCGCCGGAGCGAAGCAAGCGGTGAACGCCGTCGCCGCCCGCCACGCCTCCGAAGCGACCTTCGCCTCGTCGGACGCGTCGATCATCGACCTGAATCAAAAATAGTTCGGATTCGTCGTCAGATCCGAACGAAGAGGGGCCGGCGGTCTTCCGCCGGCCCTTTTCTTATTTTCCGCGGAAAAAGAAAACCCAGAGCAGGAGGCAGATGCCCCCAGGAACTCCGAGCATGTAGAGGATCAGCGGCGGGAGCACGCGGCCCCGGATATCCGAGAGACTAGGGAAAGACTTCGACTGGTTTTCAGGCTGTTCGATCTTCATGTCCGACTGAAATTCAAGCCGAGGGCCAGCGAGATCGGGGCGAATCTCCACAATGACGGACCGAGATCGACCGGGCCTATTCGAAGGTCAACGAATCCAATTCGGCTTGCGCTTCTCGAGGAAAGCCTTCAGCCCCTCTTGTCCTTCCGGACTCACGCGGAGTTCGGCGAGCATTCGCGCGACGTAATCGAGGGTATCGCCGACGGCTTCGCGCCGCTCGGCCCACGAAAGGTCGAGCACGAGTTTCTTCGCCGCCGCCATCGCGTGCGGGCCGCATTGGAGCATGTTCGCGACCACGCGTTCGATCTCGACGTCGAGGGCGACCCGATCTTCGACCACGCCGTGGATCAGGCCGACTTCCTTCGCGCGCGGGGCTTGGAACCGCTCCGCGCTCATGAAGAGCGCCCGTGCGTGCGAAGCGCCGATCTTCGAAATCACGAACGGACCGATGCAGGCGGGGACGATCCCGAGGCGCACTTCCGAGAGCGAAAACTGGGTGTCGCGCGTGGCGATCGCGATATCGCAGATCGCGGTCAGTCCGACGCCGCCGCCGATCGCGGCGCCATGGATCGCGCCGATCACCGGTTTCGGGCACTCGTTCATCGTGCGGAACATCGCCGTCAGTCGCTGGGTGTCTTCGAGATTTCCCGCGAACGAGAGCTCGATCGACTTCTTCATCCAGTTCAAATCTCCGCCCGCGGAGAAGACGGTGCCTTCGCCGGTAAAGACGACGAGACGGACGTCGTTCTCGAGCACGCGGCGACCGAAGACTTCGGTGAGCTCCGCGATCAGGGTTTCGTTGAACGCGTTCCGCACGTCGGGGCGATTCAGCGCCACGGTGAGGACGCCGCGCGCATCGAGCTTCACGCTCAGGGTTTGGAAATTGCCTTGGACGACGCCTTGACTGACCATGTTATCTCCGTGCGTTTCAGGTTCGCGGGAACGCTTCCAATCTGCTTCAAATCATTGATTTTTCCCACGAAATAGCATCGAATCGGGCCCATGCCCATTCTCAAGTCGAGCGTCCAGACGAACTCCGCTGAATTCAAGGCGAATCAGGCCCACCACCAGCGACTGGCGGCCGAACTCGAAGCGAAACTCGAAGACGTGCGCCAGGGGTCGGGGGCCGGCGGAAGCCGAGCCGAAGCGCGAGAGCGCCACACGAAACGCGGCAAACTCCTCGCGCGAGACCGCGTCCGCGCGCTCATCGACCCGGGCACGGACTTCCTCGAAATCGGCGCGCTCGCCGCGAACGGCATGTACGAAGACGCGGCCCCGGCCGCGGGTATGGTCGCCGGCGTCGGCGTCGTGCATGGCCGCGAAACCCTCATCATCGCGAACGACGCGACGGTGAAGGGCGGCACCTACTTCCCGATGACCGTGAAGAAGCACCTGCGCGCCCAGGAAATCGCGATGGAGAATCGCCTTCCCTGCGTCTACCTCGTCGACTCGGGCGGCGCGTTCCTCCCGATGCAGAGCGAGGTCTTCCCGGATCGCGACCACTTCGGGCGCATCTTCTACAATCAAGCGAACCTTTCCGGCGCCGGCATCCCGCAGATCGCCGTCGTCATGGGTTCCTGCACCGCGGGCGGCGCTTACGTTCCGGCGATGTCCGACGAGACGGTGATCGTGAGGAACCAGGGCACGATCTTCCTCGGCGGCCCTCCCCTCGTTAAAGCGGCGACCGGCGAAATCGTGACCGCGGAGGAACTCGGCGGAGGCGACACCCACTCGCGCATCTCCGGCGTGACCGATCACCTCGCCGAGAACGACGAGCACGCGCTCGAAATCGCGCGCGACATCGTCGCGAACCTGAATCGCCCCGCGCCGACCGCGATCGAGCGCGTCGCGCCCGAGGATCCGCTCTACGATCCGGCCGAACTCGCGGGCATCATCCCGCCCGATTTCCGGAAACCTTTCGACATCCGCGAAGTGATCGCCCGTCTCGTCGACGGATCGCGCTTCCACGAGTTCAAGGCGAACTACGGCACGACGCTCGTCACCGGTTTCGCGCACCTCCACGGCTATCCGATCGGGATCGTCGCGAACAACGGCATCCTCTTCTCCGAGTCGTCGCTGAAGGGTGCCCACTTCATCGAGCTCTGCAACCAGCGCAAGATCCCGCTCCTCTTCCTCCAGAACATCACCGGCTTCATGGTCGGGAAGAAGTTCGAGCAAGGCGGCATCGCGAAGGACGGCGCGAAGCTCGTCACCGCGGTCTCGAACGCGAAGGTCCCGAAGTTCACCGTCGTCGTCGGCGGATCGTTCGGCGCCGGGAACTACGGGATGTGCGGCCGCGCGTACCAGCCACGATTCCTCTGGATGTGGCCGAACGCGCGCATCTCCGTCATGGGCGGCGAGCAGGCGGCCGGCGTCCTTTCCCAGGTGAAGATGGAACAACTCGAAGCGAAGGGAAAGAAGCTCTCCGACGCCGAAATCGCGGAGATCAAAGCGCCGATCCTCGCGAAATACGAGGAGGAAGGTTCGCCTTACTTCTCGAGCGCGCGGCTCTGGGACGACGGGATCCTCGTGCCGTGGAAGACCCGCGAGACGCTCGCGCGCGCGCTGTCCGCGAGCTTGAACGCGCCGATCCCGGAAACGAAATACGGCGTCTTCCGGATGTGATCCGGGGGACGGAGGAACACGAACGGTGAAAGACTCCCCGCGCGCGATCGGCATCGATTACGGCACTTCGAACACCGTCGCGGCGGCGCTCGACGCGAACGGTTCCGCCCGGGTGCTGAAGCTCGATCCGGGCGCGGGCGACGGACGACTCTTGAAGTCGCTGATTTACTTTCCCGAGCGGAACAAATCGTTCTTCGGGAAGTCCGCGATCGATCAGTATTTCGACCTCGGGATGGAAGGCCGCTTCCTCCAATCGATCAAGCGCCTCCTCCCGAATCCCGATTTCACCGGCACCTCGCTCTTCGGGAAACACGCGGGCATCGAAGACCTGATCGCGCGCTTCCTCCAGGAGCTCCGCACACGGATCGAGGCGGAAATCGGCGAACCTCTCGGAAAGCGTCCGGTCATCTTCGGCCGGCCCGCGCGTTATTCCCAGGATCCGGCCCGGGAGGGCCTCGCCGTCGTAAGGTTCAAGCGCGCGATCGAACTTGCGGGCTTCGACCTCGACCGGGTTCGCCTCGTCGAAGAACCGGTCGCCGCGATGATCGCGGGTCACCGCTCGGAACGAGCCAAGCCCGAGGACGGGAACGGACCGATCACGCTGATCGCCGACCTCGGCGGCGGCACGAGCGATTTCACGCTCTTCCGCCGCGTTTCGACCGACGTCCAGCCGGAAGGGATCCACACTTTCGCCGTTCACGGGATTTCGGTCGCCGGCGACGCGCTCGATTCGGACTTCTTCGTCGCGAAACTCCAGGATCTCTTCGGCGCCTCGATTCGTTATCAGCGCCCGTTCTCCTCGAACGTCCTCACGATGCCGACGCTCCTCGTGAAGCACCTGCCAAAGTGGCACCATCACGCGTTCCTTCGCGAACGGGCGACGTGGAATTTCATCCTCGTCCTTCGGAAAGAACTCGTCGACGAGAAGCAAAAGCCGCTCCTCGAGAACCTCATCACGCTCGTCGAAGAGAACCTCGGTTACCGCCTCCACGTCGCGGTCGAAGACTTGAAGCTGAAGCTTTCCCAGGAAAACGCGACTGATTTCGCGTTCAAGTCCTATCCGATCGATCTCGGTTTCCCGGTCACCCGACCGGCGTTCGAAACGATCATCTCGCCCTCGGTCGAGGACATCGGACGCACGGCGCTCGAAACGTGCCGCATCGGAAAGGTGAAGCCCGAGGAAGTCGAACGCCTCCAGTTTACCGGCGGGACGTCGAAGGTGCCGGCGATCCGCGAGGACCTCGCGAAGCGTTTCCCGAACGCGAAGCTCGTCGACCAGGACACCTTCACGGCGGTCGCCGAAGGTCTCGCGCTTTATTCGGAGTCGATCCCGGACGGAGGGAGGCCGTGATTCGCCTTTTGCTGAAGACTTTGATTTCCGCCCTCGTGATCGCGCTCGTATCGGAGATCGGAAAGCGTTCTTCGACCTTGGGCGCGATCCTGGCCGCGCTTCCCCTCAGTTCGGTGATGATCTTGACTTGGCTCTACCTCGACACCGGCGACACCGAGAAAGTCGCGTCCCTTTCGACGTCGATCTTCTGGGCGATCGTTCCTTCCTTCCTATTCCTGCTGAGTCTGCCCTGGCTCCTCCGTCACGGGATCCGATTCGCGATCGCGATGCCGCTCTCCTGCGCCGTCATGGCGGTCGGCTACGCCGGCTACATCGTCGTCCTTCGCCGATTCGGAGTGACGTTATGAAGTCTCCGGTCGTCCGACCCGCGCGCGATTCCGATTCGACCCGCATCTTCGAGATCCGGAACGACGTCATCCGCACGAGCGACGCGATCCTCGAGGACGAGCCCTGGCCGCGCGCGAAGTGGGACACCTGGTGGGGTGCGCGCGAGCGCGCCCTCCCGATTCTGGTCGTCGCCGACGAGAACGACGTGGCCCAGGGTTACGCGCTTCTCACCTACTTCGCCGATCGCTCGGGCTACCGGGTGACCGGAGAGGTTTCGATTCACCTCGACGCGGCCGTGCGCGGACAAGGACACGGCACGGCGCTCTTCGCGGCGCTCATCGAAGCCGGACGAGCCTTCGGATTCCTCTCGCTCGTCGCGCGGATCTCCGCGGTGAACGCGGCTTCGGTCCGCCTCCACGAAAAGATGGGGTTCCAACGCGCCGGACACCTCCACAAGGTCGCCCGGAAATTCGGGAACCTGGTCGACGTTTACTTCTACCAGCGGAATTTCACCGACTGAGGAGCTCGGCCTCCCTCCGAAACGCCGACTAGGCAGGACCGCGGGGCTGGACTAGGCTCTTCCCATGCTCACCCTTCGATTCGTGACTCGTTCGCTCGCGCCCGCACTCGTCTCCGTCGCCGTCGCCTCCTCCTTCGCGGCGGAAACGCTCACAATCGTCGTCGCCGGTAAGGAAACCCGGTATTCGGTCGCCGACCTTTCGAAGAAAACGAAGGCGACCCTCGTCGAAATCGACGACCCCGTTTACGGAAAGAAGATGCGCTTCGACGCCTTTCCGCTGAACGACGTGCTCGCGGCCGCCGGGCTCGACCTCGCTTCGGCGACCGACGAAATCGTCTTCACGGCGAAAGACGGCTACTCGCCGAACGTTTCCTTCGATCGGCTGAAGAAATACCACGCGTTCCTCGCCTTCGCCGAAGCGGGAAAGAAACCGGGAACCTTCGGAAAAGTCTCCCAAGGGAAAACCCGCCTTTCGCCGGCTCCGTTTTACGTGGTTTGGACGGAAGGCAAAGCGATCGAAAAGGAAGTGCCTTGGCCGTACCAGCTCGTGAAAATCGAAGCCGTGCGCTTTTCCGAGAAATTCCCGAAACTCTACCCGACCGGAGCGAAGGACGATTCGGCCGCGATGCGCGGCTTCCTCACCTTCAAGAACGAATGCGTCCGCTGCCACTCGATTAACCTCGAAGGCGGCGACGTCGGGCCGGAGTTGAACTCGCCGAAGAACGTGACCGAGTATTGGGACCCGAGCACCCTCCGCACGTTCATCGAAAATTCGTACGCATTCCGTTACCGGAGCAAAATGCCGCCATTTCCGCAACTGAAGGGGAAGCCGATCGACGACCTCCTCGAATATTTCCGGTTCATGAAAGACAAGAAGGTCACCCTCTGATGTTCATCTTCTCGAATCTCGCGACCAGCCTCGACGGAAAGATCGCCTCGGCCGACCGCGGCCATTTTTACCTCGGCACCCCCGCGGACCGCCGCCAGATGCAAGTCCTCCGGAAACGCGCGGACGCGATCCTCGTCGGCGCCTCGACGCTCCGGTCGTTCCGTCGCCCGATGCTCGTCGCGGGCTCGAAACGCCTTCCCGTGAACGTGATCGTCAGCTCGCGGCTCGAAGGGCTATCCCCGGAATGGGCGTTCTTCAAACGGCGAGATCTCCCCCGGATCCTCGTCACCACCGCGCGCGCCCCGCTCGCCCGCCGGAAAAAATTCGCGAAGTTCGCCGAGATCGTCCTGATCGACCCGAAACGCCCGGCCGCGCCCCAGATCGTGCAGGCGCTCGCGAAACGCGGCATCCGCAAGCTCCTCGTCGAAGGCGGCGGCGGCACGATGTGGGACTTCGTGAAAGCGGGCCTCCTCGATGAGATCCACGTCACGCTCACGCCTTGGATCCTCGGCGGCGCGACCGCCCCGACGCTCGTCGACGGCGAGGGGTTTCCCGCGACTCGGGCCCAGCGCCTCCGGATCGCCCGCGTCCGTCGCGTGAAGGAAGAGCTCTTCCTCACCTACCGCCGGGTTTGATTTTCCCGTCGGACGCAAACCCGCTTGACGCTGCGCGCGATCTGAATTATTCAACCACAAATGAATAAACTCCTCGTGCTCTTCGCCTTGTCCGCGGCGCCCCTCGCCGCGTCCGCCTCCACCGTCGTCGTGAATTGCAATCACGGAGCCCTGCGCATCCTTCGGGAAGCGCCGAACGAGTACCGCATCATCGTCTCCGACTCGAGGGCCGTCGACTACGTCCTCGACCAAGCGGCCCGCACAATCCAAGTCCGCGACACCGGCGGCAACCTCATCACTACCCGGGCCGGCCTCCCGATGGTCGCGAAGGTCGTGAAGGGCCCTCATCCCGCGTTCGTCATCGACCAAGTCCGTTACCAACCGGTTTCCCACGGCTACGCGACCGGCGGCGGCGCGGTTTACTTCAAGCCGTACGCCCGCGGCGCGGACCTGACGTTTACGAACGGCGAGATGACGACGAGCCGGTATTACGCCTTTTGGCAGGTCGCGAACTGGTGGTTCGACTCCTGCGAATACCGCTAGGGTCTATTCCTCGTCGCCGGCCTTGAGGGCCGCGATCACGTTCAGGTCCTCGAGGGTCGTCGTGTCGCCCTTCACTTCGCCGCTCGTCGCGAGTTCGCGGAGGAGTCGACGCATGATCTTCCCCGACCGCGTCTTCGGCAGTCCGTCGGCGAATCGCACGTCCTCGGGGCGCGCAAACGAACCTATTTCCTTCGCGACGTGCGCGCGGAGTTCGTCCTTGAGCGCCTTCGCGGCCGCTTGATCCTGGCCCCCGCTTTCCTTAAGCGCCTTCGCGAACTCCGCCTTGAGCGAAACGAACGCGACGACGGCTTGGCCCTTGAGTTCGTCCGGACGCCCGACGACGGCCGCTTCGGCGACTTTCGGGTGGGCGACGAGCGAGGATTCGATTTCCATCGTCCCGAGGCGGTGACCGGAGACGTTCAGCACGTCGTCGACCCGTCCGAGGATCCACACGTATCCGTCCTCGTCGCGACGGGCGCCGTCGCCCGTGAAATAGATCCCGTCCTTGAACTCGGAGAAGTAGGTCTTCTTGAACCGTTCCGGATCGCCGTGCACCGTACGCGCCATCGACGGCCACGGTTTCCTGATCACGAGGCGGCCGCCCTGACCGAGCGGCACGGATTTCCCTTCCTTGTCGAGGACGTCGACGTCGTAACCCGGAAGCGGAAGCGTCGCCGATCCCGGTTTCGTCGCGACCGCGCCCGGAAGCGGCGAAATCACGATCGCGCCGGTCTCCGTCTGCCAGTAGGTATCGACGATCGGGCATTTCCCGTCCCCGATCACGTCGCGGTACCACATCCAAGCCTCGGGATTGATCGGCTCGCCGACCGAACCGAGGAGGCGGAGCGAAGAAAGGTCGTGCTTCTTCGGCCATTCGGTGCCGAGTTTCATGAACGCGCGGATCGCGGTCGGCGCGGTGTAAAGCACCGTGATCTTGTGTCGCTCGATCATGTCCCAGAATCGATCGGCGCCCGGGGTCGTCGGCGCGCCCTCGTAGAGGAAAACCGAAGCACCGAGCGAGAGCGGACCGTAAACGACGTAGCTATGGCCGGTGACCCATCCGATATCGGCCGTGCACCAGTAAAGATCGCTCGGCTTCAAGTCGAACACGTCGCGGGTCGTGCGCGTGACTCCGGCGAGGTAGCCTCCCGTCGAATGCACGATGCCTTTCGGTTTTCCCGTCGTGCCGCTGGTATAGAGGATATAGAGCGGGTGTTCCGCTTCGACTTCCTCGGCCGCGCCCAAGACCGCCCGCTTCGACGGCTCGACGGTGTTCGCGACCGCGTACCAGTCGTATTCGTCCGCGGTGCCGATTTTCCCGAGGAGCGCCTCCGCCGGAGCCCGGCCCGCGCCGCCGACGCTTTCGCGTTTTAGCGTCAGGACGTGCTTGACGGTCGAGGTTCCGCCGGTCGCCCCGGGGTTCCCTCCGGTCAACGCCTTCACCACTTGATCGCGGAGCGCGACTTTCACTCCCTTGCGCCATCCGTAGTCGGCGGTGAGCACCGCCTTCGCGCCGGCGTCGTGCATCCGGTCCTTCAGCGATTCCGCGGAGAATCCGCCGAAGACGACGGTGTGCGGGAAGCCCCCCCGCGCGCAGGCGAGCATCGCGACCACGCCTTCCGGCACGAGCGGCATGTAGATCGCGACCGTGTCGCCTTTCTTGAGTCCGAGCTTCCGGAGCGCCGCCGTCTGCGCGACCACGCGCGCGTGCAGTTCCTTGTAGGTCCAGCGCACCGATTCGCCGCCGGGCTCGCCTTCCCAGAGAATCGCCGTCTTGTCGCCGTCCTTCTCGAGGTGCCGGTCGAGGCAGTTCTCGGAGGCGTTCAGCCGACCGTCGACGAACCATTTCGCGAACGGCGCGTTCCATTCGAGGACGCGCGTGAAGGGCTTGCGCCATTTCAACTCGCGCGCGACGGACGCCCAGTATCCTTCCGGATCCTTCCGACCGATCTCGACGAGACGGGCGCGTTCCTCGGCCTTCACGTTCGCCTGAGCGGCGAAGGCGGGCGGGACTTCGAAACGGCGGTTTTCTTTCAGGGTGACGGAGAACGAATCGGAGTTCGACATTCTCCGACGCTACGTCAGAGGTTCGCGACGTTCAAGGCGACGAAGTCCGAGAGTTCCGATCCGGGATGCTGCTTCTCGTAGGCGCGCGCGACTTCCTGGTACCAGGCCTTCGTCGGATTCACGCGGAGCAGGGACTGAAACGCGACCGCGGCGTCCGGCCGATTTCCCGCGCGGGCGGCCTCGTTGAGAAGCACGTCCTTCACCGAACCACGGAGCTCGGGATTCCGGAGCGCGAGGTCGGAGAGCATCCGAAACGCTTGGCCGCGAAACGCGGTCTCGGTGAAAGGCAGCGATTGCAGACCCGATTGGAGGCTCGTCACCGTGCTCTCGTCGCCTTCGAGGAGCGCGGAATAGACTTTCCCGGCCGCTTCGAATCGTGCGGGCGAAGTTTCGCCTTCCGGCGCATGGGTCCCGAGCGCCATCGCGGCGCGGATCCAGAAATTCATCGGTACCGATTCCGGAAAATAATCGCGCAGCCGCGCGTGAGCTTCCGCGATTTTCGGTTCCGCGAGCCAGTGCGAGAGCGAGGCCTTCAATTCGGTCTCGCGCTTGCTTCCGGGAACGAACGCCGGCGAGCGCACTTTCCGGGCGTCCCGGGCGGCGATCGCCCGGGTATCGGCGTCGGAGGTCAGAAGTCCTCCGGCCGGAGTTCCGGCGGTATTCGCGACCTTACCCGCTCCCCGCGATTCGGCCTTCCAGGACCGGATATGGACGCCTTGGGACCCGGTGTAGCTCCAAATCAGCCCTCCGAGTCCGATGGCGAAAACAACAGAAAAACCCAATAATTTCCGATTACTATAGTACATTTCGCGCCTACGTTCTGTATACGGGAGATGGCAGCAACCTCTTTATCCTCAAATACTTGACTTTTTATGTCAAGATTTATCATACTAGAGATACGGTCCTAGGCATTTACGGGTCGAGGGTTAGCCCGGCCGGACCGAAGAGATTCTGTGGGGGTTTTCATGGGACGTATTCGGACGACCACGATCTTCGTTTGTGCCCTCTCTTTGAGCGGGTGCTTCAACAACATGTCGGGACTCGACGACGAGACGGGCTCGACCCGTAACGCGCAGTCGAACTCGACGCTGAACGATACCGGCTTCGCGAGCGAAGTCGGACCGATCGACACGGCCGCGGTCATGATCGGCACCTACTACGACACTTCCGGTTCGCAGTACGGTCTCATGATCGACTTGTACAAGTCGCTGCTCGCCACCGTCGGCGCGGCGAGCCTCCAGGCGATCCTCGACGGCATCGACACGAACACGACGATGCAAGCCCGTCAGGTCACCGTGCACATCCCGGCATTCGGTATTCAGGCGACGACCACGCTCGGAAAGATCGCCGCGGGCAACAACAAAAAACTCCGGAACGTGATGAACATCCGTCCCGGCCTCGGGCGGATCGATCTCACGACGTCCGCCCTCGAGGTCCCGGGCTCGCCCCACGTGCGCCAACTCGGGAACGCGAACAAGACCGTCATCACCTACGGCGGCCGAATCGAAACCGACTACGTCCGCCGGATGACCGTCCTGATCCCGTTCGCCGGCCAAACCGCCGGCTTCCTTCCGAGCGTCTCCGTACCGAACTTCGGCGACGGCTACCCCGCGGCTTCCCCCGAGGAGTACTCCGGAAGCGTCGATCTTTTGAAGGTCACTTCGCAGATCGCCACCCGCTTCGGAAAGATCATCACGAATCCTCCGTATGGCACCTCGATCTTCGGTACGATCTCCAGCGACGCGATCAAGTCGATCAACCAGACGTATAATTCTCTCGCGCTGGCCGTCCATTATAAATACGATCCCGCGACGGGCGGCCCGCACATCATCACCGCGGCCGAAGCCACCCCCACCGTGGATCTTCACGGGGTGGCGAATAATAAGTTCGAAGGCCAGGCCGGCTTCAAACAAATCGAAGCCGCCTACCTGATCAACATCAATCCCGCGAACAACAGTGGTCCGGAAACCTTTCCGCTCTGTCACGAGGGATACGACAGCCAAGATCAAGCGTTCGGATGGGGCGGCGCGAACAGCGACGGCTATGATACCGAATTTTCCCATCCGCTCGCCTGCAACTGCACCGTCGCGGAAACTCTCGAGGGGACGATGATCCCTGCGACCGCCACACTAATGCCTGCTTCGACCATTTTCGTCGATCCTTGTCCGGCGCTTCCGCAAGATCGGATCCCGGCGCTGATCGAAAGCGCGACTTCCGGAACGAGCGCTATCGCGGTCTCTTCGGTGAACGGATCGCCGAACGGTCCGACGTCCGGCAACCTGAACAACGGCATGCCGCGCACGGTGAACGACTTCGTCCTCGACACGAACCACTAACCGTCGAAGGTGCGGCCGAAAACGAAAAAGGCCCGCGGGGTATCCCGCGGGCCTTTTCCATTTCGCTTAAGCGAAGAGGCTTAATTTACAGAAGCTCAGTTGACGGCCTCTTTGAATTCGCGGCCCGGACGGAACTTCGGCACCGTCATGGCCGGGATCTTGATCTCTTTGCCCGTTTGCGGGTTGCGGCCCATGCGCGCCTTGCGCTTGGACTTCGTGAACGTGCCGAAGCCGACGAGGGTGACGTCGTCGCCCTTCTTCACGGATTTCTTGATCGTTTCGAGAGCGGTGTTCAGGCAGTTTTCGGCGTCGGTCTTGGTGACGTTGGCCGAGGACGCGATCGCTTCGATGAGTTGAGCCTTGTTCATGGTGATCTCCTTATCGGGAACAGGAGCGAGCAATCTTCCGCTCGCCCTTTTGAGTGGGACTGAAAAACGAGGACCAGTCTGGCTCCCATCCCTAGGCGAGTCGGAGACCATCCGTGAACTTCCGCAGCCAGACTGAATCTTCAGACTGTTTCAGTCTGACGGGCACTGACCGGTCCGTCAAGCGCCCGTCGTCACTTTTTAGAAATTACGAACGGTAGATCTTCACGGACTCGATCTTCACTTCGTCGCGCGGGCGATCCATCGGGCCGGTCGGCGCGTTTCCGATCGCGTTCACGACGTCCATGCCCTTCACGACGGAGCCGAAAACGGCGTGTTTTCCGTCGAGCCACGGACATTTCACGGTCGTGATGAAGAACTGCGAACCGTTCGTGTTCGGGCCCGCGTTCGCCATCGAGAGCTTGCCCGGCTGGTCGTGCTTCAGCGACGGATGGATCTCGTCGGCGAAACGATAACCGGGACCGCCGGTGCCTTGCCCGAGGCGATCGCCGCCTTGGAGCATGAAATCCTTGATCACGCGGTGGAAGATCGTGCCGTCGTAGAACGGCTTCGTCGACTTTTCGCGCGTGTTCGGATCGGTGTATTCCTTCTGGCCGGTCGCGAGCCCGACGAAGTTCGCGACGGTTTCCGGCGTCTTTTCTTCCTCGAGCTGGATCGTCCACTCGCCTTTGTTCGTCTTGAACACCGCGAAGAGCCCTTTTCCGAGGCCGAGGTCTTTCGTTTCGACGGTATAGGGTACGGGCATGCGAATCACCTTTCGTTTCGTTAAAAGTTCGTCTTCTCGCGCTTCTTCAGGCGAGTCGACGTCATCTGGCGAATGAGCTGAAGCAGCGCTTGGCGGTTCGGCTCGTAATGGAGGAGCGCGACGGCTTCGTTCAGGGCGACCCACTGGTAGCCTTGATGCTCGGTCGAATCGAGAGTCGCCTTCGGGCACTCCGGGTAAGTCTCGTAAAAGAAAGCCGTCTCGTGACTCGGACCCCATTTCCCCTCGAAGGAAAACTCGTAGCCGAGCGTCTCGATGTTTTTCAGCGGCGGAAGCCCCGTCTCTTCGATCGCCTCGCGAAGCGCGCCCTTGTGAATCGGCTCGCCCGGTTCGATCGACCCGGTCACCGGCTGCCAAAAAGCGCCGCGCTCGGGAAGGGTTTTCAAGAGAAGGACCCGCCATTCTCCGCTCGTCGCGCGCGAGAGGATCCACACTTGGCCCTTTTCGCGACGAGGAGGAGTGGTTGAGCGTTTTTGCTGCGCCATCTGGAGAACTAGATTTACCCGCGCAGCCGAGAATAACAAGACCCGGTTTGGGTCGTTCACCCCTTTTCACTGCGATTTCAAAGAGATAAGCGCATCGCGCCATGCCCTCTAAAATTCTGCGTGTTTCCGATTGCACCCCTATCCGGCGTCCGCTAAATCTTGGGGCTCTCTCCGAGTCCGTGTGCCGATGTAGCTCAGTGGTAGAGCAACGCTTTCGTAAAGCGTAGGTCGGCGGTTCAATCCCGCCCATCGGCTCCATTCTTCCACCCTTTTTCTTTCTTATTTTTAAAAGCCCATAGCTGGCTCGATCGGCCATCCATGGCCGGCGCGTCCATTCGCCCTCCGGGCTGCGCGGCGCTCGCAGCTATGGGCTTTTAAAAATAAGAAAGAAAAAGGGGGAACACATGATGCGGTGGGGGCGGGAAACGCGCGCGCGATAAAGCGCGCAGCGGTTTAGCGCGACGCGGGTCCGAGAGCGATTTGGAATCCGCAGGATTCAAAATCGACTCGCAGGCGATCGCCCATCGGCCCCGACAAACCTCCCAACCTCGACCTCGTTAAACGCCTCGAATAGGCCTTATTTCCCCTTAGATTTTTAATCCGTTCACCGTGGAGCGTGACGCCTTTTTCCCCGCTCCCCGAACCGAAACCTCCCGAAACCCCGTATATCGCGCCAGACTACCCCAAAATCTTGACGGTTTCGGCGGCCCTCGGTTTGCAATTCATGGGGACATGAAAACGGACAACAATTCGCAATCGGTAGTGGTGGTCGAAGACGATCCGGATATTCGCGAAGCGATCTGCGAAATGCTCGAATTCGAGGGATATTCCGTAGTCGCGTTCGAAAACGGGAAAGAGGCGCTCGAAAGGCTGCACGAATCGCAGAACCCGGGGTTGATCCTCCTCGACCTGATGATGCCGGTGATGAACGGAGTGCAGTTTCTCCGCGCGCGCCGGAACGACGAAACCCTCGCGGATATCCCCTGCTTCGTGGTTTCCGCCGTCGGAAAGCAGAAGGAAATCATCCGCGAAGGCGCCCAGGGATTCCTCCGAAAGCCCGTGGACGCCGGCGATATCCTCGAGGTCGTGCGGTCCTATATACCCGCCGATCCGCACCTTCGTTCTCGCTTACTGCACTAAAAAACCGGGGAAATCGGCCTTTCGTCAAGTTTTTGTCATCCATCTACGCCCCGCTTCTTCCGAAAAGAAGGGAGGAAGAGGACCTCTCGATGGAAGGCGAATACCAACCCGTAACCCTGAATTCCCTGAAGGACTGCTTCAAGGACCTCGCTTTCGATCTCTATCTCCTCATGCCGACGGGGAAATACCTGAAGGCGTTCGAGAAGACGACCGGCCTCGATTTCGCGCGCCTCGCGACCTACGAAGCGAAAGGCGTGAAGCACTTCTACGTTCGCCAAGAAGACTTTCCGCTGCTCGACGAGCACCTATCGCGTTCCCCGATGCTCACGTTGATGAACGCTTCGAACCCCTTCGAGAAACGGAAGAAGGCGTTCCTCGCGGTGATGGAGCAATCCCTTTTCGAAGCCTTTTCGGCCGGCACGCCGACCCAACAAACGGTCACCCGCGCGTTCGATGCCCTCCGGTTCTCGCTCCAGAGCGACAAGGATTTTCTCGAAACGCTGAAGCTCCTCCTCGAGGTTTGCCCGCGGAACGACGAGTTCCTGAAGCACTCGATCGGTACCGCGATCTACTCCTACATCGTCGCGAACCTGAACGGCCTCACTTCCGAGCGCTCGCTGAAGATCATCCTTTTCGCGGCGTTTTTTCACGACATCGGCCGGCTGAAGCTCCCCGAGGACCGCCGCCTCGCGCACCAAAACAAGTCGATCGAGGAAATCGTCGAGTTCCGCCGCCACCCGAACCTCACCCTCGAGACCTTTTCGCACTCGTTCCCCTTCGCGGACGAGGAAATCCGCACGACGATCCTCCAGCATAAGGAACGGCTCGACGGCAAGGGCTACCCGAACGGGGTGAAGGGTCCGGCGGTCTTCTCGCTCGCGCGCATCCTCGCGATCGGCGACTCGCTCAGCGAACTCACCCTCGGAATGGAAGACGGTCACATCTACTCGAAGGCCCAGGCGATCGCCCACATGCTCGCGGACGAAGGTCATTACGATAAGAAGATCCTTTCGACCTTCGCCCAGCTGATCCTGCAGAGCTCGAAGGCCGCCTAATTACCGCGGAGCACGTCTCAGGCCAATTTCGCGGCGAACCCGCGAAACTCGAGCACGAGCTTTTCGAGCCGCGCACCCATCTTCGGGTCGACGAGCTTGTCGTTCGCGTCGAACGCCTCGCTCGCCTTCGGCAGTCCGAACATCGTCGGGTACACGACCGCTCCGAGCGCTTCGAAGGGTACGCGCGTGTGCCATAGGCTTCGTACGCCGCCGAGCGCGCCGGGCGAAGCCGCGAGGAGGAGCAGGGGCTTCTTGTCGAGCGGGTTATCGTCCGCGCGCGAGATCCAGTCGATCGCGTTCTTGAGCGCGCCCGGGATGCCGCCGTTGTATTCCGGAGTCGAGATCACGACCGCCCCCGCCTGAGCGAGTTTTTCGACGAGCGCTCCCGCTCCCTTCGGAAGTCCGTCCTTTTCCTCGAGATCGCCGTCGTAAACGGGCATCGGGAAGTCGCTGAAATGCACGAACTCGACGGTGTCCTCGGGGAACGCTTTGGCGAGGTGCTCGGCCGCGTTCAGCGCGAGTTTGCGGTTGAAGGAACCTTTCCGGTGGGCGGCGCCGAAAACGAGGATTCGCATGGCCCTTTCATAGCCCGATTCGCGCCGACTGGCGATCCCCCTCGAAAAAAGGTATCTTGCGTCGCATTAGCACCCCCTCGACCCCCGCACTTTCCGATCTTCGAGTCGCCATCGTCGGCTCCGGCCCGACGGGGCTCATGGCGGCCGCTCGCCTATCCGGCCGTCCCGGGATCCGCGTCGACCTCTTCGAACGTCGCGCGGGGTTCGGGCGAAAACTGCTTGTCGCCGGGAGCTCGGGGCTGAACATCTCGCACGACTTGCCGGCCGAGGAATTCGCCTCGCACTACGCGGGCGGTACGCCCGCGTTTTGGTCCGGTCTCCTCGCCGATTTCGGGCCGCCGGAGTGGATCGCGTTCATCGAGAACGAGCTCGGCCTCGAAACGTTTCGAGGCACCTCCCGGCGCTACTTCGTCCGCGAGATGAAGGCTTCGGGACTTCTCGCCGCGTGGCGGAAACGCCTCGAAGCGGGGGGCGTGCGCCTGCACGGGAATTCCGAGTTGAAGGACTTTCGCCGCGAAGGCGGCTCGCTCCGGCTCTCCTTCGGAGACGGTCGCGAGTGCGAAGCCGATCGCGTCCTCTTCGCCCTCGGGGGCGGAAGCTGGGAGGACGTCCCGCCTTTCTGGCCGGATCTCTTCCGCGCGAAAGGGTTCGAGGTCGAACCGTTCGCCTCCGCGAACGCGGGTCACGCCGTCGAATGGAGCCCGGCTTTCCTCGCGGAAGCCGAGGGGAAGCCCCTGAAAAAGATCCGGTTCGGAAACCGACGCGGAGAGAAAGACGGAGAACTCGTCGTCACTCGGTACGGTCTCGAGGGAACGCCGGTGTATTTCCTCGGCGAACCGGGCGACGCGTGGATCGACTTGAAACCCGATCTCACCGAAGCGGCGATTCTCGCCCGGCTCGAAGCGGTGAAGGAAAACTTCGCGCCCATTCGCCGCGTGAAGCTGAAACTCGATCTCTGCGAAGCGAGTCTCGCCCTCCTTTTTCACCACGTCTCCGAGGCCGAGCGGAGAGACCTCCGGACACTCGTCGCGCGAGTGAAACGGTTCCCGATCCGCCTCGGCTCCGCACGCCCGCTCGCGGAAGCGATCTCTTCGACCGGAGGTCTCGCGTTTTCCGAACTCGACGACTCGCTCGAACTCCGAAAAATCCCCGGAACCTATGCCGGCGGCGAAATGATCGCCTGGCACGCGCCGACCGGAGGATTCCTGATCCAAGCCGCGGTCTCGATGGGCGCCCGCCTCGCCGACTCCGTCCTCCGCTCGTCGGGGAAGCCCGCGTGAAGAAGAATCTCCCCGAACTTTCCCCCGTACACATGCGCCGGCTCTGGCTCGAACGCCAGGGCCTGCTCGAAGAAGCGCCCTTCGGCCTCGGCCGCGACGGCGCGTACGCGGCGATCCGGCGACTCGGTTACGTGCAGATCGACACGATCTTCGTCGTCGAACGCGCGCACCACCATATCCTTTGGACCCGCGTCCCCGATTACCGCCCGGAAGTCCTCCGCGCGCTCCAGACGGAAGAGAAACGCGTTTTCGAGTATTGGACCCACGCGCTTTCCTTCATCCCGACGGAGGACTTCCGATATTTCGTCCGCTCGATGCGCGAACACGAACGCGAGCCCTCGGCATGGTTCCGGAACGTGACGCCGAAGCAACGCCGCGATCTCCTCCGGAGGATCCGACGCGACGGGGCGATTTCGATCCGCCAGATCGAGGAGGAACGCCAGGAAAAGGACCACGAGTGGGCGAGCCGTAAGCCCTCGAAGCGCGCGCTCGAACACCTCTTCTACTCGGGCCGCCTCGCCGTGAGCGCGCGCGAGGGTATGGTCAAACACTACGACGCGCTCGAGCGCCACTTCGGATGGGACCGCCGTCCGGCGGCCGTCTCCCGCCGCGAAGAGGCGAGCTACCGGATCGACCGGACGCTCGCCGCCCAGGGCGCGATCACCTTCGACTCGGCCACGTACCTCGAACGCGACTTGCGCGATCCGATCCGCGCCGAGCTCGACCGCCGGGCTCGCGCGGGGTCGCTCGTGCGCGCGCACGTCCCCGGCGCTTTCGCGGAAGTCTTCGTCTCCCCCGACGATCTCGCGAAGAAGGAGGACGCCTTCGCGATCGACCCCGAGCGGATCCACGTGCTCTCGCCTTTCGATCCCCTTCTCATCCAGCGAAGACGCACGCGCGCGCTCTTCGACTTCGACTACGTCCTCGAATGCTACATTCCCGAGGCGAAGCGGAAGTTCGGATACTTCGTCCTTCCCGTTCTCGCCGGCGAACGCCTCGTCGCGCGGATCGACCTGAAGGCCGACCGGGAATCCGGAAGGCTCGTACGAAAGGCGTGGCACTGGGAACGCGGGGACTTCGACAAGAAACGGATGCGCGCGGCGATCGAGACGAAGCTCGCCGAATTCGCGCGGTTCCAATTCGAGCGCTAGACCAGCTCGTCCCTGCGGTCGGGCGGAGCCCTCCCATCCGGGCCGAGCCTACTTACGCTACTCCCCGCGCAGGATGTAGCCGGATCCGTAGACGGTCTTGATCGTACCGCGGAAGGCGCCGATCTTTTTCCGGATGGAAACGATGTGCGCGTCCATCACGCGATCCGGAGCTTCCTTCGACTTCCAGACCTCCTCGATGATCTTCTGCCGCGTGACGAGCGTCTCGCGATTCAGCACGAGGAGCTTCACGATGTCGAACTCGACGGGACTCAGCTCGACGCGGTCCTCGTCGATGCGGATTTCCTTCGCGTCGAGATTCAGCTCGAGGTTCAAGAAGCGCACTTCCTTCGTCGCCGGATTCACCATCTGGCGCGAACGCCGGTAGACGGAGAGAAGGCGAGTCGTGAGTTCTTCGAAATCGAAGGGCTTCCCGATGAACTGATCGGCGCCGAAATCGAAGGCGCGGATCCGGTAATCTTTCGTATTCGCGGCGGTCAGCATGAGAATCGGGATGTGGCGAGTAGTGAGCATCCCGCGGATGCTTTCCGTCGCGGCGATGCCGTCCATTTCCGGCATCATCACGTCCATGAGAATCATGTCGGGAAGGCTGCGCTGGGCGATGTCCACCGCCTGCTTACCGTTCTCGGCTTCGATCACCTCGAAATGTTCGGCCAAAACTTCACGGACGATTTCCCGAATTTCCGGTTCGTCGTCCACGACGAGCAGCTTCGGCTTCGCATTCTGTCGACGTACGACTTTCGTATTCACATTCACGTTATTCGGGCCTGCATGACTCATCGTTTCGACACCCACGATTAGTATCATGCCTGTTTAGGGTTAGGAAACAAAGTGCCAAGCGGCACGCCGGCCACGGAATCTTCCTCCTTCTGCGACGTTAGCGTTTACTCCCGGAACTTCCGTCAACCGATTCACGCAACTCGAATTACCGCGTAAAAAAGGCGGTTTAATCGCAATCGAATGCGGACTAAGCTCGAGGCGATGAAACCGAATTGGCATCGAAATCTTGTGATCGTTTGCGAAAAATGCGGAAAAAAATTGGCGAAAGAGCCGGGATCTCCGAACCCATCGCAAGAGCTGAAGGACTGGCTCAAGAAACAAATGCTCGGTCGCGACCTCTGGGGCGCGAGTCGCGTCGTTACTTCGAGCTGTCTCGACATCTGTCCGGAGGGGAAGGTCGCGGTCGCGTTCACGAGCGATCGCCGCGATTTGGAAGCGTGGGCGGAGGTCGTGGACCCCGTCGAAGAGCGCGATCGCATCCTCCACATCGCTACGGAACGCGCGAAGCCCGCTCCGAACTGATTTCCGAGCGTTCCCTTCCGTCGGGTAAGGCGTCTATTTTCTAGTTTTCGTTTTTTCGATGAGCGCGCGACACCCGCGTTCGATCAGCGCGAAGCAATCGCGGAAACCTTCTTCGCCCCCGTACCACGGATCGGGAACCGAACGGAGGGCCAGACCGGGCAGAAGGTCCATGAAGTTCAGAACGCGTTCCATTTCCGCGGGCGATTTCGAGAACTCCGCGATCTCGTCGGTCACGTCGCTCGCGAGAGAGTAGATGCGATCGTAAGCCGAAAAATCCGAATGACGAAATCGCCGGGCGATGTGCCCGGAAATATCGACGCCGTTTTCGCGACAGACCGCCTCGCTGCGCGGATCGGCGGGGCCTCCCTTGTGCCACTGATTCGTGCCCGCCGAATCGATCGTCCACCCCGAAAGCCCTTCCTCGACCACGAGCTTCCGCAAAACGCCTTCCGCGATCGGCGAACGGCAGATATTTCCGAGACAAACGAATAGGATTCGCATGGGAGGAATAGGATAAACTCGATTGCGCTTCCGGGGAAATCCCGCGGAAGATGGGGCGATGCCGAAAATCATCGTGCGTATTCCCGAAGAACTTCGAGACATCGCACCCACCTACCTCGAGAGCCGAAAAAGGGATCTCGGCCCACTGAAAGACGCGCTGACCCGTAAGGACTTCGATTTCATCGCGAAGCTTTCTCATAAGACGAAAGGCACCGCGGGCGGTTACGGATTCGACGAGCTGAGCGTCATCGCGAAATCCCTCGAAATGGCGGCGAAATCCCAGAATCCCGCCGAAGCGGCGACCGCTTTCGAGGCGATGCAACGCTATCTGACCGACGTCGAAATCGACGGGTAGGGCCGAACGGAAACGCCGCACCGGCTTGCGTCAAATGATTGACGGATATATTCCGCTTTACGGAACCCCCACCCTCCTCTCTTATAATGGGGTTATCCGCCGGCCTATAACATCGCGTCATTCATCACGAGGACACCGCCTTGGCCCCTGCCGCAGAAAAAACCGCAGCTCCGAAATCGAAATCCCGCACGAAATCCGCGGGCGACGGTTCCGCGCTCGTCATCGTCGAGTCGCCGACCAAGGCGAAGACGATTCGGAAATTCCTCCCGAAGAACTTCATCGTGGAGGCCAGCGTCGGCCACGTGCGCGATCTCCCGCAGTCCGCCGCCGACATCCCGAAGGACGTGAAGGACGAGGAGTGGGCGAAGATCGGCGTGAACGTCGATAAGGACTTCGAACCCCTCTACGTGATCCCGAAGGGGAAGTTCAAGGTCATCTCCGACCTACGCGCGAAACTGAAGAACGTCGACATGCTCTACCTCGCGACCGACGAAGACCGCGAAGGTGAGAGCATCTCCGCGCATTTGATCGAGCTGCTGAAGCCGAAAGTTCCGGTGAAGCGCATGGTGTTCCACGAAATCACGAAGGCCGCGATCGAACACGCGCTGACCGATACGCGCGAAATCGACCAGAACCTCGTGAGCGCGCAGGAAACCCGCCGCGTCCTCGACCGCCTCGTCGGTTACACCGTTTCCCCGCTGATCTGGAAGAAGATCGCTTTCGGCCTTTCCGCCGGCCGCGTGCAGTCCTCCGCGCTCCGGATGATCGTCGATCGCGAACGCGAGCGCATCGCGTTCCGCCGCGCGAAATACTGGGATCTCCAGGCCACCGTCGCCGAAAAGGGTGCGAAGGATCCGGCGAAGGAAGCGTTCGACGCGAAACTTCACTCGGTGAAGGGCCAGCGGATCGCCACTTCGAAGGACTTCGACGAAACGACGGGTAAACTCCTCGAGGGGAAAGAAGTCCTCCTTCTCGACGGCAAGGAATCCGCCGCGCTACTCGAGCGCGTGAAAAAGGGCGAATGGAAAGTCATCGGGATCGAAGAACGCCCGGTTTCCTCTAAGCCTTCCCCGCCGTTCATCACGTCGACGCTCCAACAAGAAGGGAACCGGAAGCTCGGTCTCTCCTCGCGCGAGACGATGCGCCTCGCGCAGCAGCTCTACGAAGAAGGTCTCATCACCTATATGCGTACCGATTCGCCGACGCTCTCGACCCAAGCGGTCGCGGCCGCGCGCGAAGCGGTGAAAGAACTCTACGGGGAAAAGTATCTACCTTCCGAGCCGCGCTCTTACGCCTCGAAGGACAAGCAGGCCCAGGAAGCCCACGAAGCCGTGCGTCCGGCGGGTTCCGAGTTCACGCATCCGGATAAGACCGGACTTACGGGCAAAGCGCGAGACCTCTACGAGCTCATCTGGATGCGGACCGTCGCCTGCCAAATGGTCGACGCGCAGAAGAAGTCGGTGACCGTGAAGATCGAAGCCTCGGACGCGGTCTTCAACGCTTCGGGCTCGACGATCACTTTTCCGGGTTACCTCCGCGCGTACGTCGAAGGCTCGGACGATCCGGGCGCCGCGCTCGCGGACAAGGAGACGATCCTTCCGCCGCTGAAGCAAGGCGACGTCCTGAAACTCGTCGGCGTCGAAAGCCTCGAGCACGAGACCCAACCGCCGGCGCGGTTCACCGAAGCCTCGATCGTGCGCGAACTCGAAAAGGCCGGCATCGGCCGTCCTTCGACTTACGCCTCGATCATTTCGACGCTCATCGACCGCGATTACGTGCGCAAGAACGGGAACGCGCTCGTCCCGTCTTTCACGGGCATCGCCGTGACCCAGCTCCTCGTGAAGCATTTCAATCACCTCGTCGACGCGAAGTTTACGTCCGAAATGGAACGCTCGCTCGACGATATCGCGGAAGGGAAGAAAGAACGCCTCCCCTATTTGCGGAGTTTTTACCTCGGAAAAGAAGGCCTGAAAGCCCAGGTCGCCGCGAGGGATAAGGGCATCGATCCGGGCGAATCCCGCACGCTCGACCTCCCTCACCTGACGGGCGTCGACGTGAAGATCGGACGTTACGGCGCGTACGTGATCCAACCGGGCCAAAAAGGCGCGGAAGAAGTCCACGCCTCGATCCCGGAAGACATCGCGCCCGCGGACCTTACGCCGGACAAAATCGCCGAGATCATCGAGATCTCCGCCCAAGGCCCGAAGCCGATCGGCGAGGACCCGAAGACGAAGCAGCCGATTTTCTGCCTCACCGGCCGATTCGGTCCGTACGTCCAGCTCGGCCCGACGCCGGAGCTCACGCCCGAGCAGGCGAAGGAGACCGACAAAAAGAAGATCAAGGCGATGATGGCTGAACTGCCGAAACCGCGGCGCGCGTCCGTCCCGAAGGGCGTCGATCCGCGGGCGGTGACGATCGAACAAGCGCTCAAATGGCTTTCGCTGCCGCGCGAGCTCGGACTTCACCCGGAGACGAAGACGCCGATCCTCGCGAACAACGGCCGCTTCGGTCCGTACGTCCAGCACGGCACCGATTATCGTTCGCTCAAGAAGGAAGACGACGTCTACACCGTCTCCTTCGACCGCGCGATGGAACTCCTGAACACGCCGAAGCAGGGACGCGCGAGCTCGAAAGTCCTGAAGGAGCTCGGCCCGCACCCCGAGGACCAGAAACCGATCCAACTCCTCGAAGGGAAGTTCGGCCCGTACGTGAAGCACAAGTCGACGAGCGCCTCGCTCCCGAAAGAACAGTCGCCCGACTCGCTTACCGTCGATCAGGCGATCGAGCTCCTCAAAGCCCGAAAGGCGATGGGGAAAAAACGGCGCTAAAGCGCCGTTCCGACGCCGACGGCTTCCGCCACTTTCTTGACGATCGAACCGCGCCGCGCGCGTTCAGATTGTTAGAAACTCTTATCCTTTGAAAAGATTCGCCGGGCTCTTATCCTAAACACTATGCAAAGACGCCCATGGCCGCTCGTGTTCCTCGCCCTCCTTCAGATCCTCGGACCGATCGGAAGCATCTTCATCTCCGCCTACGTGAATAAGGTCGGATTCTTCGAAATGGCCGCCGCGATCTGGAAATATTCGCGTCCTTGGGATCTGGTCGAATTTTACGCCCTCCCTTTCTGCCAGGGCGTCTTCATTTTCTACGCGAAACGCCTCGGCTATTATGCGGTTCTCGCGCTCGCGGCGTTCTCGATCTACCTGAACGTCCAAGAGTGGCGGGTAGCGAGCGACGTGATTTCGCTGCCGATCCTCCTCGGCGTTACGGGCACGAACGTCGCCCTCATCGTTTATCTCCTGCTCCCGAACGTGCGCGTGGTGTTCATGAACCCGCGGCTCCGCTGGTGGGAAACCCCCCCGCGCTACGTGGTGAACCTGAAAGCCCAAGTCTCGAAGGAAGACGGCCACGCGAAACCCGCGACGATCGTCGACCTCTCGATCGGCGGCGCCGGGATCACCGTCGAATCGGAGCTCTACCAGCACGGAGACACGCTTCTGCTCACTTTCGAACACGACTCGACGACGATCCTGATGCGCGCGCTCGCGGTCTACGGCCGAGCCGACGGAACCGGTCACCGCTACGGCCTCGAATGGCAGCGCGGAGCCGCCGAGGACGAAAAGCGCACGATGCGGCTCCTCGACGAACTCGAGGAAAAGAAAACGCCGATCGTCCGCGCGCCGCCGAAGTGGAAGGAAGACCTCGGCGCCTGGTGGGGACGCGCGCGTAAGAACCCTTCCGCATGGGTTCCCGAAGTTCCGAAGAAAAAGTAACCAAGGACGGTGTCATGAAAAAATATCTTCTCTGTTCGTTCGCTGCGCTCTGCCTCGCGACGGCGACTTCCGCGTTCGCCGGCGATTCGGTCTACAAGATCGGCTTCTCGATCAAAGGTGCCCACACCGACGATTTCGGGGACGACCTCGGCAAGGCGATCGCCGCCTCGCTGACAAAGAGTAAACTCGCCGCGAATTGCGTCGATTTACGCCAGACAGGCGCGGCCATTTCGGGCGCGCATTTCGACGGCGGCTACGGATTGATCAGCCACTACCAGCCGACGACGAAGGAACTCAAGGCGATCGAAAAGGCCATTTGCAAGGATTACCTCGGCTGCAGCGTGACTCCGACGATCACGCCCTACGCCGCGAAAGATCTGAAAGTCAGCGCCGAGACCTTCGAACGGGATCCGAATGCTTCCGATCTCGCTCCGGGCAAGGCGCTCGTCAAGGCGGTCGACGGAAAGCTCCCTCGCTTCTCGAAGGGATGCGATACGGGATCCTACGCGGACTCCTGGAACGACGCCGCCAGCACTCCCGAATCGCGCGCGTACCTGAAGAAGATCGGAATCAACATCCGCCAAGCCCGCACGCTGTCGCTCGTCGACAAGAACGGCGACGAGGTTTGGACGTTCGGATTCCCGAACGTCGATCGATCGGGCGATACCGCGGGCACTTTCAAGAAACCGACCGGCGGAAAGGATTCCGGCAACGGCGGCTAGACTCGGACCGATACCGAACGCATCCGATTCGATTCGACTTCCTGAAACGAAAAAGGGCCCGGACGAACGTCCGGGCCCTTTTCTGCGTTATCCCCCGGCAGGAAGCCGGTAGCTCAACCCCTGATCAATCGAGCTGGGTATGGCGGACTTTGCGAAGGGCGCCCTGGATCCGGTTCATCCGCGAACCGGTCGGGTACTGGGTCTTGACCCCGAAAACTTCCGGAGTGCTCGGGAGCGGCTTGTTGCCGTTCACGGCGGCGAGGCTGTTCACGGACGCTTCACCGCCGAAGGAGGCGAGCGTGACTTTCGGAGCGATCGGGCTCGCGCCGCCGAGGGTCTTCACGGCGAAGACGCCGACGCCGACCTTATCGCCGGTGAAGACGCCCGCGGTGCCCTTCAAGTCGGTCGCGAGATTGAACGGATAGAAAAGGTTCGCCGGCAGCGATTGGAGAATCCGGATCCAATCCGTCGAGGAAGAGCCCGCGTCCGCGATCAACGTGACCGCGACGCCCGCCATGATGTTCTGCGAGCCGACGGCGAGGTAGACTTTCGAATTCGAATTGATGACCGGAATCGCGATCGGCGTGACGCCGGCCGGGAGAACGATCGGAATCTCGCGACCGTTCGGCAAGAGGGTGCCGTCGGTGACTTGGACCTTCGCGGCCGTCGTCACGTCGACGCGGACCGAGAGGGTACCGTCCGGATTCGTCTCGATGTAACCGAGGAACTGGGCCGGCGAGTTCGGATTATAGATCGGGAGTTTCGCGTCCGGCAGCGAACCCTGGCCGAGGGTGACTTTCGCGTCGAAGCCGGCGACGAGGTCGCCGTTGTCTTGCTCGGCTTTGAATTCGAGGGATTTCACGATTTGGGTCCCCGAGCCGCAACCGTTCAAAGCGAAGGTCGACACGGCGAGGGTGGCGAGGAGGAGAAGTTTCTTCTGGGTGATCATGGGATATGCCTTCCTTTGAAAACAAACTTGTACGGTCAAGTACCGTTGACAAATTACCTGTCGGAAATGGTCCGGTGAACTTAACGCCGTCTGATTGTTTTTTTCGCGAAAGCTCGATTAGGGTGAGCTGGTCACCCAAATCGCCCGAGGATCCTAAAAAATGCTGCGACGCACTGTGATTGCTGCAACGCTTCCTTTTCTTTTCGCGCTCGTTTCGAGCCCGATTTACGCTGCATCGCGTGAAATCATTCCCCAGCGACCGAAGCTCGTCGTCCTCCTCGTCATCGATCAGTTTCGCGCCGACTACCTCATGCGCTTCGCCTCACGCTTCCTGCCCGCGAAAGGGCCGAAGGGCTACGGCGGGTTCCACACCCTCATCGATCGCGGCGCTTATTATCCGCTCGCCGAATACGACACGCTCCAATGCATGACCGGTCCGGGCCACGCGACGCTGCTCACCGGTTCGTTCCCGTACCAGAACGGAATCCCGATCAATAACTGGTTCGATCAGAAAACCCAGTCGATGTACTACTGCGTGGAAGACCCGACCACGGCGTCGGTCGGCGGCGATCCGAAGAAACCGCACGCCGGGACTTCTCCGAAAACCCTCCTCGGCACGACCGTCTCCGACGAGTACAAGAACGCGGGCTACCCCTCGCGCGTCGTCTCGGTCGCGCTGAAGGACCGCGCGGCGATCCTGATGGGCGGCCACCGCGCGGACTACGCGATCTGGCACGATCCGAAGGCGTTCCAGTGGATGACGTCGAGGAAGTACTCGCCCGACGGGGAGCTCCCGGAATGGGTCGCGGGAATGAACGAAGAACTGAAAAAAGAAAGCGGCCAGAAATTCACCTGGGAAGCGCCCGGAAAGGGCACCGGTTTTTCCGACGAAACGACCGAACCCGACGCGAAATACCTCTGGGGTATGGAAAGCCACTTTCCGCATCACCTCGTGAAAGGCGAGCGCCGTTCGATCTACTCTCCGTACGGCATCGAAATCACCCGCCGCCTCGCCGAACGCGCGATCGAGAAGCTCAAACTCGGCCAGGAAAACCGCACCGACTTCCTCTTCGTCTCCCTCTCCGCGCACGACTACCTCGCGCACGGTTTCGGACCGAATTCGCGCGAGATGGAGGAGATGACCGTCGCGGAAGACGCCGAGATCGGGAAACTCCTCAAGACGATCGACAAGAAAGTCGGTCTCGACCGCGCGATCATCGCGCTCTCCGCCGATCACGGCGGCGGCCATACCGCCGAGTACCTCACGAAGAACGGAATTCCCGCGGGGCGCATCGACGAACCGGCGCTCCGCGCGGAGCTGAACGAGTTGATGAAGAAGGAATTCGGTTCGGCGCCGAAGGACCAGATGTGGGTGCCGTGGTCGGAAGACTTCTCGTTCTACCTGAATCACCCGGCGCTCGACGCGAAAGGTCCCGAGGCACGTCTGAAAGCGGAGGAACTCCTCCGAAAATACCTCCTCGCCCAAGCCGGCGCGGCTTTCGTCGTCACCTCCACGGACGTGCTCCTGAAGCGGGTTCCCGCGGGCGAGCTCGGCAGAAAAGTCCTGCTCACCTACTACCCGGAGCGCAGTCCTGACGTGATCATGATCCCGAAGTCGGGATGGCACTCGACGGGCGATTATGCGACGCATCTGAGCGGTTACAGCTACGATCGCTACGTTCCGCTGGTGTTGACGGGCCGCGGCTTGAAGCCTGGACGCTACGCGCAGTCGGCGAAAATCGTCGACCTCGCGCCGACGCTCTCGTTCCTCCTCGGCACGGTGCCTCCGTCGCTCTCGGAGGGTCGGGTTTTAAGCGAAGCGTTGAAGTGATTCCCGCTCGCGACTAGGCACAGTTTTCCCCCGAAAATCACCGGTTTCGCGCTAGAATCGAAGAGCAACTTCTCACTCGATTACCCGCGCGCGATCGGCGCGCGAACGCGCACCTCGGGAGTCCTTCGCTTGGAAAAACCCTCATCGTCCGCCCCGTCTTCGAACACCCGTTTCAGCTACCTGAAAAGCGTGAACGCCGAATACATCGACGAAGTTTACGCGCGTTACCTCGCGAACCCGGATTCGGTCGAGGAGAGCTGGCGCTGCTTCTTCGAAGGCATCGAGTTCGGCGCCGAAAACTACGGTCGCACCTCGGGGGGCACGGGAGCGACGGCCGGAAACGCCTCGACCGGGGCCCTGGCGGCGCAGTTGACGGTAGAGCAACTCGAAGGCGAAGGCCGAGTCGCGAAGCTGATCCAAGCCTACCGCGAGAGCGGCGTGAACATCGCGAACATCAATCCCCTCGAACCCCCGGCCGCCTCGCACGCGTTCCTCGAACTCGGACGCTTCGGACTGACCGCGAACGACCTCGACAAGAGCTTCAACGCCGGCAAACTCCTCGGGCTCGGCACCGCGAAACTCCGCGACATCATCGCCGTCCTTCGAGAAACGTACTGCTCCTCCGTCGGCGTCGAGTTCATCCACATCCATAACCCGGAAGAACGCGACTGGGTCCAATCCCGCATGGAGACTTCGCGGAACAAGACCGCGCTCGATCCGGAAACCCGCAAGCTGATCTTCAAGCGGCTCGCCGACGCCGAGACGTTCGAACGCTTCCTGCATACCCGCTACGTCGCGCAAAAGCGCTTCTCCGTCGAAGGTGGCGAAAGCGTGATCCCGATGCTCGACTGCATGATCGAGACCTCAGCCGAATTCGGCGGCCAGGAAGTCGTGATCGGCATGGCCCACCGGGGCCGTTTGAACGTGCTCACGAACATTTTCGGGAAAAAGCCCGAGTACATCTTCACCGAGTTCGAAGGGAACTATCCCGCGGACTATTCGCACGGCGAAGGCGACGTGAAGTACCACAAGGGTTACTCCACCGAGCTCACCACGCGTAAAGGCCAGTCCGTCCACCTCTCGCTCGCGAACAACCCGTCGCACCTCGAATTCGTCGGCGTCGTCGTCGAAGGCGCGACGCGCGCGAAACAACAGAAACGCAAGGACGTCGAGCGCACGCAGGTCATGCCGATCGTCATCCACGGCGACGCCGCGCTCGCCGGCCAGGGAGTTTGCTACGAAGCGCTGAACCTCTCCGAGCTCGAAGGCTACGCGACCGGCGGCACGCTCCACATCGTCATCAACAACCAAGTCGGCTTCACGACCTCGGCGAAGGACGCGCGCTCCACCCGCTTCGCGACCGACCTCGCGATGATGCTCGAAACGCCGATCTTCCACGTGAACGGCGACGATCCGGAAGCCGTGTGGCACGTCGCCCGGCTGGCGACCGAGTACCGCCAGAAGTTCCACAAGGACGTCTTCATCGACCTGATTTGCTACCGCAAGCACGGCCATAACGAAGGCGACGAACCTTCCTTCACGCAGCCGGTGATGTACGCGAAAATCAAAACCCATCCCTCCACCCGCGAGATCTACGGCCGCAAGCTCGCGTCGGCCGGCGTGCAAACCGAAGCGGATTCCCAAGCCGTCGTCGACGCGATCATGGCGAAGCTCACCGAAGCGCAGACGAAGACGCGCGCCGAGAAGCCCCTGCCTTACGTCTCCGTTTTCGGAGGCGACTGGCAAGGATTCAAGGTCCCGACCGAAGAGGACCTTTTCGCGCCGGTCTCTACCGCGGTCGACGCCGCGAAGCTGAAGGATATCGCGAAGAAACTGAACACGGTGCCTGCGGATTTCCACCTGCACCCGAAACTCGGCCGCTTCCTCGAAGCGCGTTTGAAAGCCGTGAATGAAAACAAAGGCATCGACTGGGGTAACGCCGAGTCGCTCGCCTACGGTTCACTCGTCACCGAAGGCCATCCCGTCCGCCTCTCCGGCCAGGACGCCGAGCGCGGCACGTTCACCCACCGTCACGCCGTCTTCAACGACGTCGAGAACGGGAACAAACTCTGCCTGCAGAATCACCTCGCCGCCGACCAAGCGAAGTTCTCGGTCTACAACTCGCACTTATCCGAGACCGGCGTCCTCGGCTTCGAGCACGGCTACTCGCTCGCGGCTCCGAACACGCTCGTGCTCTGGGAAGCCCAGTTCGGCGACTTCGCGAACGGAGCGCAGGTGATCATCGACCAATTCATCGCCACCGCCGAATCGAAGTGGCAGCGGATGAGCGGCCTCACGCTCCTCCTCCCCCACGGTTACGAGGGCCAGGGTCCGGAACACTCGAGCGCGCGCCTCGAGCGTTTCCTCCAGCTCTGCGGCCGGAATAACATCATCGTCGCGAACCTCACGACGCCCGCCCAGATCTTCCACGCGCTCCGCCGCCAGATGAAGTGGTCGTTCCGGAAACCGCTCGTCATCATGTCGCCGAAGTCGATGCTTCGGAACCCGATGGCGGTCTCGACGCTCGACGATCTCGCGACGGGTTCCTTCCAGGAAGTGATCGACGACGGCTCGCTGCCGGGCGGGACCACGAACCAGGCGGTGAAACGCGTGCTGATCTCCACGGGCAAGGTCCACTACGACCTCGTCGCGAAACGAAACGAGCTCGCGAAGCACGAGGAAGTCGCGCTCGTCCGCCTCGAGCAGTGCTATCCGTTCCCGGCTTGGAAGCTCTCGCAAGTTCTCAGCCGCTACCCGAACGCCGAGTTCGTGTGGGTCCAGGAAGAACCGCGCAACATGGGCGCCTGGGGATTCATCCAAGCGATGTGGTCCGGCGGGCTCTCCGACTTCGCGAATCTCGTCGGCGGCCGTCCGATCCGGTACGTCGGCCGCGACATCGGCGCGAGCCCCGCGGTCGGATCGATGAAACTCCACGAAATCGAACTCAAGGCCTTCCTCGAGAAGGCCTTCCACTGATCCGGCGCGAATCCGCCGTAAGCATCCCGTCCCCGACAGAAAGGACCGTCCCAACATGAGAAACAACGTCGTCGCCCCGAGCGTCGGAGAATCGATCACCGAAGTCAGCATCCTGAAATGGGCGAAGCCGAACGGCGCCGCCGTGAAGCCGGGCGATCTCCTTCTCGAGATCGAAACCGACAAGGCGACCGTCGAAGTCGTCGCCGAGCATCCGGGTACGCTCCAGATCATGAAGCAAGCCGGCGAAAGGATCCCCATCGGCGAAGTCGTCGCCGTGATCGACGATTCGGTCGCGCCGACTGCCGGCGCGCAAACGACGGCGCCGACCGCCGGAGCCGCGCCTTCCGCTCCGCCTCCGGTACCGGGCGGATCCGCCGGATTCACGCCTCCGCCGATGCCCCCGATTCCGGGCGGCCCTTCCATGGCTCCTCCGGCCGCGCCACCGGGCGCCCCGCCGGCTTTCTCGATGCCGCCGATCCCGGGTGCTCCGCCTTCCACGCCTCCGCGTTCCGCTCCCCCCGGCATGCCGCCCGCCGGCGCTCCGAGCATGAGCCCGCCTACCGCGCCGCCGAGCTTCGCTTCCGCTCCCATCCCGCCGTCCCCGGATCAGGAAATCACCCGCACCGCCGTTCAAACGCTTTCACCGTCGGTCCGTCGCGCGGCCGCCCAAACCGGCGTGAATCCCGCGACCGTGCACGGCACGGGTAAGGACGGCCGGGTCACGAAGGGCGATCTCCTCGGTTCGACCGCGTCCGGCGCGACGAGCGCGGGCGCTCCCGCCTACGCTCCGGCCGCCCCCGCGGCGCCGACGGTAAAAACGCCGACGGTCGCGGATAAACCGGGCGATCGCCGCGTGCCGATGTCGATGCTCCGGTCGAAGATCGCCGAACGCCTCGTCCAGGCCCAGCACACCGCCGCGATCCTCACGACGTTCAACGAAGTCGACATGTCCGCGGTCATGAAGCTCCGGTCGGAGCAGAAAGACGCGTTCAAGGCGAAGCACGGCGTGAACCTCTCGTTCATGTCCTTCTTCGCGAAGGCCTCGATCGCCGCGCTCAAACAAATCCCGGAAGTGAACGCTTCGATCGACGGGAAAGACATGGTCTATCACGACTACTTCGACATCGGGATCGCGGTCGGCACGGAACGCGGCCTCGTCGTCCCGGTCATCCGCGGCGCCGACCAGCTCTCCTTCGTCGAGCTCGAGAAGAAGATCGCGGAGTTCGCGATCAAGGGCCGCGACGGGAAGCTCTCGATGGCCGACCTCACCGGCGGCACGTTCACGATCTCGAACGGCGGCACGTACGGCTCGCTGATGTCGACTCCGATCCTGAATCCGCCCCAGTCGGGCATCCTCGGCATGCACAAGATCATGGACCGTCCGATGGCCGTGAACGGCAAGGTCGAGATCCGCCCGATGATGTACGTCGCGCTTTCCTACGATCACCGCCTGATCGACGGGAAAGGCGCCGTGACCTGGCTCGTGGCGCTGAAGGACCACCTCGAGAATCCCGAAAAGCTCGGCTTCTCCTTCTGATTTCGATCCTTTGAATTTCCCGCGGGCGCCGGTTCGACCGGCGCCCCGTTTTTTACCGAGATAGGACCCGAACTATGGCCGACTACGACCTCATCATCATCGGCGGCGGACCCGCCGGATACACCGCCGCGATCCGTGCCGCCCAGCTCGGTTTCAAGACCGCGTGCATCGAGAAGCGCAAGACCCTCGGCGGGACCTGCCTGAACGTCGGTTGTATCCCTTCGAAGGCGATGCTCGAGTCGTCCGAGCATTACCACCAGGCGAAGACCAAGTTCGCGAAGCACGGGATCATGATCTCGGAGATGAAGCTCGACCTCGATGCGATGCTGAAGCGGAAAGACGCCGTCGTCCGCCAACTCACGAACGGGATCGCGGGCCTTTTCAAGAAGCACGGCATCGCTTACGTCCTCGGCCACGGGAAGATGGCCGGACGCGAAGGGAACGACGTCGTAGTCGAAGTCGCGGGTGAGACCGGCACTTCGAAAATCCGGGCGCCGCGCATCCTCCTCGCCACCGGTTCCGAACCGGCCGAACTCCCGTTCCTGAAGTTCGACGGAAAGCGGATCGTGTCCTCGACCGAGGCGCTCGAGCTGAACCACGTCCCGAATCACTTGATCGTCGTCGGCGGCGGAGTGATCGGCCTCGAGATGGGCTCCGTCTGGTCGCGCCTCGGCGCGAAGGTCACCGTCGTCGAGTACCAAGACCGCATCATCCCGGGCACCGACCGCCAAGCCGGGAACGAACTCTTCAAGGCGCTCCAAAAGCAGGGTTTCGATTTCCGGCTCTCGCATAAGGTTACCGGTTCGAAGGCCGGCTCGAACGACCGCATCGTGATCGAGGCGGAAGACATGACGAACGGGAACGCGAAAGTCTCGATCGAAGGCGACGTCGTCCTCGTTTCGACCGGCCGACGTCCCTTCACGGCGAACCTCGGCCTCGAGTCGGTCGGCCTCGCCACCGACAAAGCCGGCCGCATCGGCATCAACGACCATTTCGAAACCGGCGTCCCGGGAATCTGGGCCGTGGGCGATATCGTCGACGGACCGATGCTCGCGCACAAGGCCGAGGAAGAAGGCGTCGCGGCGGTCGAAATCATGGCCGGCCAACCGGGCCACGTGAACTACGAAGCGATTCCGAACGTCGTCTACACCTGGCCGGAGCTCGCGACGGTCGGCTACACCGAGGAAGAAGTGAAGGCTTCGGGCACCGAGTACGCCGTCGGCGTCTTTCCGTTCATGGCGAACGGACGGGCGAAGACGATGGACGAGATCGAGGGTTTCGTGAAGATCATCGCGGACAAGAAGACGGACAAGGTCCTCGGCGCGCACATCGTCGGGCCGCGCGCTTCCGACCTCCTCCCCGAAATCACCTCGGTGATCGAGTTCGGCGGTTCGAGCGAAGACATCGCGCGCACCTGCCACGCCCATCCGACGCTCTCCGAGACGGTGAAGGAAGCCGCGCTCGCGGTCGAGAAGCGCCAACGGAACATGTAGAGCCGGGTCGCGGTCGACCCCCGGAGACCCTTCAGGGTCTCTACCGAAAATAAATATCGATCTTTTCCACTCCACCCGTAGAAAAACGCGAAAGAACCTCTTACTCTATATTTCTCTACGTCCCCTCCCTCGACTCGTTTCAGGCAGGTTGGACTTTTTGGGACCGAAAGCGGCACTGCTTTCGGTCCTTCTTTTTTTGGGCCCCCACCTAGGATCATGCACTTAACGCATCGCAGCTATGCGATCTTAACGCGGTCCTAACGATTGACGCATTGACCCAAACAGATCCATCCCATAGGGTCACCCTCGATTCCGTAGCCAGATAAAGGGTTTAGCAAAGGGGAGCTTATCTATGCGTCGTGTTACGTTCTCGATTCTTCCGGTCCTCGTCTTGGCCGTTTTCGGCCTCTCCGCTCAGGCCGGCCAGTTTAAGACTTTCCGCGGCACGGTCACCAAGATCACCGACGGCGACACCATCCACTTCCGCCCGAATACGCTGAAAGAAGGCGATAAGGACTGGGTGATCCGCATGATTTCGACGGATACCGCCGAAACCCACCTTCCGGGACCGGGCGGCATCTATACCCAGGGATATTGGGGCGACAAGGGCGCCGAAAAACTCGGCAAGCTCCTCTCCCTGGGAGAGACCGTCGAAGTCGATAGCTACGGCGTCGACGTCCATAACCGCGTCCTCGGCCGCATTTACAAGCGCGGTAACGTCGACGTGAACCTCGAGATGCTGAAGTCCGGTTGGGCCGCTCTCTATATCATCTGCGACAAGGTCTCGTGCGACGAGCGCACCGACTATCGCAAAGCCTGCGACATCGCGAAGGACCGGGGCTTGGGCCTCTTCAATCCGAACAAGCGGCTGCCGATGCTTCCGTTCATCTTCCGCTCGATCCACCAGAAGCGCCCGCTCGCGAAGTTCGTCGGGAACGTCCGCACTCACCGCTTCTTCGATCCGACCGACTACGGGAAGGTTCCGCTCTGCGACCGCACCTTCTTCATGACGAAGACCGACGCGAAACGCGCGGGCTACGTCTACGCGGGTCAGTAATACCCGGCGGGCACGGTCGGTTACGAATCGTCCCTGAATTCGAGTTCGAAAGAGCGCTTCGCGAATCGCGAAGCGCTCTTTTCCGTTTTACGCCGACAGCGCGCGCGGTCGTAAGTATGGAACTTGGTCCACCGTTTGCTCTCTCGCCTCATGAGTCTCCCAGCGTCCCCGCCGCGAGCTCGTTTCGCACCACCCGGAGCGGTTCCTCCAGAACCCTCCGACCTTTGAGAGAGAAAACCATGCGCTCGAACCGAAATCTGTCCCGCCTCGTGCTCCTCAGCTTCCTCGCCGGTCAGCTTCCGACCTCGGCCCTCGCCGATCCGCTGCCGACGAATCCGGACGATTACGACGTGCCGAAGTACCAGCGCCTTTACGACGGCGCCGCCGCCGCCTCGAAGGCAGAGGAGCGGAAGGAGGACGGCCTGGCCGCCGCCGCCGATCGAGCGAAAAGCCAGCTCGCCGCCCGCCAAGCCCGACTCTCCGATCTGAACGCGAAGATCACCGCCGCCCAAAACGAACTCGCGAATCTCCAGAAATCCAACCAAGACCTCGACGCCGAAGCCGCCCGACTCCAGTCCTCGCTCACCTCCCTCGATTCCGGGCTCTCCGCCGCTCAATCCGACCTCCGGAACGCCGAAGCGGCCCTCGCCCAGATCCAGACCCAACTCGACGCCGCGAACCGCGCGGTCGCGGAAAAGCAATCGGCCTACGACTCGAAGAACCGCGAGCTCTCTCCGATCGAAGACCAGCTCCGGACGAAACAGAGCCAACTCGACTCCGTGAAGTCGGCTCTTTCCTCCGCCCGGTCCCGCATTTCGAGCGCGGAAGGAGAACTCCCGGGCCTCCAATCGAAACTTTCCCAACTCAAGAGCCGCGAATCGACGCTCGGTTCCGAGATCGACCGCGCGAAAGCCGCTCTCTCGAAGGCGACCGCCGACGCCGACCTCGCCCAGCAAGCGGTGAGTTCCACCGGCCTCTCGCTCCGGAACGCCCAGTCCGCGCTCGCCGCCGCGAAGGCCGCGAACAAACCCGCCGACGAGATCGCGCGCCTCCAAGCGAACGTCGATTCCGCCCAGTCCGCCGCCCAATCCGCGCGCCTCGCCTACGCCGAGGCCGCGAAACGCAAGACGGACGCCGCCGGCGACGTCTCGCGCGGAGAGCAGGAAATCGTGTCCGTCCGCGCCGATATCCCGCGCACCCAGAACCGCATCGGCGAACTGAATTCGCAGCTCTCCCGCGATCGCAGCCAGGTCGCCTCGCTCGAACCGCAGGTTTCCCAGCTCGAAAGCGACGTGTCCTCGCTCCGCTCCCGCGCCGACTCTCTCCGCTCGGAAGTCGCCCGGGCCAAGGCCGACCTCGACCGCGCAAAGGCCGACACCGAGGGCGTCCGGTCCCGCGCCTCCCAGCTCCAGGCGAACGTCTCGAGCGCGCGTTCGCGCGTGACCTCCCTCTCGGGCCAGCTCGACACGGCGAAGAAGCAGATCGCCGCGAACCGGGCGAAGATCGACCAAAACCGTGTCCGCATCGCGACGATCGACTCCTCGTTGCCGGGTCTCCGTCGCGATCGCGACGAAGCCCAGGCCGGTCTCGACGGCGACCAACGCGCCGTCACCGCCGCGAACGCCGCGGTACTCGACCAACGGAACCGCGTCCGCGACGCGAAGGTCGCCGAACAGCAAGCGCGCACGCGCCTGACCCAAGTCCAGACGAACCTCCAGAACGGCATCGCCGCCGCGGAACGCGACGGCCAACGCGACGGCCGGGAAACCGCCGGCCGCGACGGGATCGCCCGCGGGACCGACGCCGGGAACCGGGACGGTGCAGTCGCCGGGACGCGCGAAGGCAGCGATGCCGGCCGCGCCGAAGGCGTCCGCGTCGCGCAGACGAACGGCGGCCGCGAAGGCCAAGTTCGCGGCGCGGCCGACGGTTCCGCGAAAGGCTCCCAAGACGGAGGAGCCCAAGGCCTGTCCGAAGGCACCCGACTCGGGAGCGAGGAAGGGCTGAAACAGGGCCAAGCCCAAGGCGCCGATCAGGGCGAAGACGCCGGTCTCGCCGAAGGTACGCGCGTCGGCCACACCCAAGGATCCTACGACCGCGGCTTTGCCGACGGCCAAAAGTCCGGACGGGCGCGCGGCGAACGCGAGGGCTCCGCGAAGGGATCGGAAGACGGTACGAAGCAAGCCGATCGCGAAGCGCTCGGCGCGAAACTCGCGGCGGTCACGCTTCCGATGGCGAGCGCCCCGCAGCGGTTCGGCTTTTCCGGGTCGAATCTCCTCGCCGCGGCCGAGAAGAACTCCGAAGACCGCGCGTTCGCCTCGTCGACGTTCGGCCGCTACCCGATCCCGGAACTGGATCGCCGTTACGACGCCGCCTACCGCGAAACCTACCAAGCCGTGTACGACCGTCAGTACCAGGCTTCGGCCGCCGCCGCTTACGACAGGGCCTATCGCCAGACGTATCAGGTCGCGTACGATCGCGCGGTCCGCGCGGACTATTCGGCGGAATACAACGCCGCTTACCAGGCGAACTACGTTTCGGCCGAGGACGCGGCTTATCGCCGGTCTTACGACGCCGCCTATAAGACGAGCTACGATTCCGCCTACCAGCGCGAATACCAGCGCGTCTTTCCGGGCGCGCACGACTCCGCCTACAAGACGGCCTACGGCGCCGCCTACGAACGCGGTCGTTTGGCGGCGAACGCCGCGGACCTCGAAAGAGGGCGAAAGGAAGGGGACGCGAAGGGGTACGCGTCGGCGTATTCGTCGAGCTACGCGTCCGCGAAGGCTTCCGCCTACGCGAACCGCAAGGCTTACTACGACTCGAGCGCGATCCTCCAACTCCAGAACGCCGTCGCGAACGACGCGAATCGCGATAACGTGAACGTCCCGGGCGAGGCGATCGCGCTCAATCTCGGGATCAAGAACTTCGGCCGCGTCGCCTCGGGCGGCGACGTCCGGGTCGAACTCTCGGCCGCCTCATCGGGCCTCGAAATCCTCGCGGCGTCGACGACGCTTCCGGCCCTCCCCGCCGTCTCGAACGTCCTCCTCACCGGAGTGGACGCCCTCCGCGTCCGTCCGTCGGCGGCGATCGGTTCGAAGCAGTCGGTCACCGTCTCCCTCGTCGCCGGGGGCCAGGTTCTCGGATCCTCCGAGATCCACCTCACGGTCGGCACGACGATTTCCCTCTCGGTCGTCGAAGTCCCGACGAAGGTGCGGCCGAACGTCGAGAACTCGATCCGCGTGATCGTGAAGAATCTCTCGACGAAGGCGGCTCTCGGCGAAGCGCGCGTGGAGATCGTCTCCGCCGACGGACTCTCGGTCATTTCGACGGGAACCCTCTCGGTCGGCGTTCTCCAGGGTTCCGAAGCGAAGGAAGTGAAGTCGAGCTTCCGCTATGTCGACGCTCCGGCCCCGGAAAAACTCGGGATCCAGGTCTCGATCCGCGTCGGTGACGCGACTTACGACACGAAGGCCCTGAACGTGAAATCGGCCGAGCGTTACGCCTATAACGCGAGCTCGCGCGGCGTCCTCGTCGTCAACGCGGCGGAAACCGTCGGTCTCGCCCAACAAGCCCGGAAATCCTCCATGCTCGGCCTCGACCTCTACGACGAGCGCCAAGAAGGAGCGATGAGCTCCACGACGGCGGCGAAATACGTCGGGAAGTTCATCATCGCGCCCGAGGCGGCGCCGATGAAGGACGCGACGATCGCCTCGATCAAATCGGCCATCTCGAAAGGGGCCCACCTCCTCGTCGGCTTGAACGACCGGAGCGCGAAGTCCGACATCGCGAACCTCGCGCTCGCGCTCGCGAAGAAGAACCCGACGCGGGACTTCCTCGGGATGAAGCTCTCCGAGCGGAACGGTTTCACCAAGAGCGCTTCGGCGACGAAAGTGCTCCTCGCGAACCCGGCTTCCGCGATCGGAGTCGAAGGGCTCGCGAACGCGCTCCTGATCGGGGACATCGTGCTGAAATCGGCCACGGAGAAGGCGAAGTCCCTCATCGCGGCGACGACCGCGCGGGACACGCGCGCCGCGGATCTCCTCCGCGGAGCGCTCGCTTCGGAACTCGCGCAGGAAATGCTCGACGACGTGGCGGCGAACGGGAAGAACTTCGAAAAATCCCCGTCGAAACTGAAACTCACCGCGGTAACGACGGTCCTTGCGGGCGCCGCACCGGCCGAGCGGGCCGTCCTCGGCGCGCTCTACGGCTCGCTCGAGGCCGCGCGGACGACGCTCGCGGGTCGCGAAGAGCGGAAAGAAGCGATCCGGCTCCTCCTCGAACCGCTCAAGGCGGCTGCGGAAGGGCGCTGAGTTTGCGGAAGTCGAAGACCAGAACGTCTTTCTTATCGACGACCGGGACGAGAATCGGATCGGCCCCGTAACCGCGGGCGCGCATTTCGTCCACGAAAGTCTGCAAGTAAGGGCGGCCCGGATCGGCGACGACGATCCGGCCGCCGGATTTCACGAGTCGGATGAGCGCGTCGGCGACTTCCGCGGGATGATTCTTCTCGTAAAGGATGTCGGATCCGATCACTACACCGAACCGGCCGAGCTCGGCGCCGGGGTGCTTCCAGTCGAAGCGGCGATATTCGAAGCGGCCGTTCGGCACGGGATTGCGCGCGAGATTCCGCTCGAGGAACGCCGGGACCTCCGGATGGAAATCGGTCGCGACGACGCGGGAAAAACGGACGGTGCGCGCGAGGGCGAGCGACGGGATCGCGAGCCCGCACCCGACTTCGAGGATCTGAACCGCGCCGTCCCTCTCGGGCGAATGCTTCAGGAGGTATTCGGTGAGCCCGCGCGCCGCGGGCCAGACGCATCCGAAGTACGGGCAAAGCTCCTCGAGCAGCGCCGGATTCCCCGTTCGTTCGAGCTCGACGAAAAGTTCGTCGATCGTTTCTTCGAGGCTTTCGAGTTCCTCGATTTCGAGGGCGACCCGGCCTCCCTCTTCCCAGGCGAATTCCTCCCGGGAAACTTTCGTTTTCCAATTCATTCCGACCCGCCCTTGAAATCGCCGAGGAACTTATCGAGGGATCCGGCGTTCACGTAGCCCGCGGGTACGGCGTAAAAGGCCTCGTCGTGCGATTTGCGCGAAATCTTCGCGAAGGTCGTCGTGATCACGTCGCCGTCCTTCTTCGTCACCACGCTCGACGCGAGGATCGGTTCCTTCTCGCCTTTCCAGTGGCGGATTTCGATCTTCTTCACGTCCTTCAGCCCTTTTCCGTCGCCGCTGAAGATTTCGCAGGTCCGGGGATCGCCGCCCTCGCCGCAGGCCGCCTCGCCGGTTTTCTTCAAGCCGAATCGCTTCACGCAGTCTTCGAAGGATCGGGAGAGGCAAGCCGGGACTTGGGCGGAAAACTTCTCGAGGTCCGAGGTCAGCCGCATCCGGAAAGACGGGATCGCCGCCTCGACTCGGCTCGAACCCGATTTCACGTACAAACTCATCTCGACGGGAACGTTCGTATCGACGCGGAACCGATCGATCTTCGAGTAGAACTTACCGGCGGCGCGGGGAAACGAACCGCGCGAACTCTGGGCGTTGAACACCGCTTCCCAATCCGCACGGGCGGAAGACACGAGGACGAGCAGGAGGGCCAAACAGAGGGACCGAAAAGGCATGCTTCCGGTTTACCGCGAGCTAGGGATTCGGTCGACGGGAAACCAGGGTCGTATTCGCCTGGGCGACCGGGTAAATCACCATTTCCTGGATATTCACGTGGGCCGGGCGGGTCGCCGCCCAATGGATCGTATCCGCGATATCTTCGGCCAGGAGCGGCGTCATCCCCGCGTAAACGGCCTTCGCGCGCTCGGCATCCCCGAAACGCACGGTGCTGAAATCCGTGTTCACCATCCCGGGCGAGATCTCGGTCACGCGGATCGCGGTCCCGTTCAAATCGAGGCGGAGCGTCTCCGTGAGGGAATGGACGGCCGCCTTCGTCGCGCAGTAGACGTGGCCCTTCGGATAGGCCCAGCGCGCGGCCGCGGACCCGAGGTGCACGAGGTGCCCCCGATCATTCGCCAGAAAGAAAGGAAGGATCGCCTGGGTCACGTGAAGGAAACCCGTGAGGTTCGTGTCGATCATGACCGCGAAGTCTTCCGGTTTCGCGTCTTGGAACGGGACCATCCCCTTCGCGAGTCCGGCGTTATTGATCAGAATGTCCACGGCGCGGTAAAGCGCCTCGTTCTTCCGGATTTCGGCGTCGATCGCCGTCCGGTCGCGCACGTCGATTTCCGCGACGTGGACGGAAGGGGCCCCGAGATCGCGGCACCGCTTCGCCACCGAATCGAGTTTTTCGCGGCGCCGGGCCCAAAGGATGAGCGGCCGGCGATCGCGAGCGAAAAGTTCGGCGGTCGCGGCGCCGATGCCTCCGCTTCCGCCCGTGATGAACACGGTTCCGTTCGATTTCGACATCAATCGGTCTTATCGCAGATCGATTTTACGTCAAGACCGGACGGGCCGAGTTTGCAGGCTTCGAGGGCGAGGGCGGCGTCCCACTTGTTTTGGATCATGATGCCCGGCGCATCGTAACTGGTCTCGCAAACGGTCACGAAGTTCTTCGAGGAAATTCGGAAGACGATTTTACCGCCGGTTTGATAATAGGCGGCCGGACAATTCCCGATCGCCGGCGGATACGTCAGCTTCGCGCTTTTGCCCGTCAGAGGATCCTTTCCGAGAGGAAATGGGGACATCGTGCTCATGCTAATCCGTCCGAGAACGGCCTGCTTATTCTGCTCCATGACTTGGGGGCTGGCGGGCTCACGGCTCACCTTGATCAGAGAATTCGCGCCGACGGTCGACGTCGCGCTCGTGGTGCTTTTCTTCAACGCATCGTAACCCTTGATTACGACCTTGGTGGCGTCGGCCGCGTTCGTCGTCAACTGCTCCTTTTGGGTCTCGATCAGAGTCCAGCTCGACTTGTCGACAAGCGAGCTGTCTGAAGAGGTCGTAATTTTTCCGGTGGTCGCGCCTTGAGTGGTCGCGCCTTGAGTGGTCGCGCCTTGAGTGGTCGCGCCTTGAGTGGTCGCGCCTTGGGTGGTCGCGCCTTGGGTGGTTGCGCCTTGAGTGGTTGCGCCTTGAGTGGTTGCGCCTTGAGTGGTCGTGTTTTCTTCGGAGAGCCGTTCGACTTTGATACCCTTTGCCTTCAGCTCGTCAGCGACCTTCTTGATCGCCGCTTCGCGCGTCGGAGCATCCTTCTGCATCTCCGCGACGATCGCAGTGATCGCCATCTTCATCGCTTTCGCCCGATGCTCGTCGGTGATGCGGTTTTTCGCGTCCGTCACCGCGCATTCCGAGCAGGTTTTCATCTCTTCGCAGCTTTTCTTCAAATCTTCGGCGTAATCGGACTGGATCTGATCGAACGCTTGGCCGAGGATCTGTTCGTGCTCGGCGATGAGCTGATCCAGCTCGCTCGCCGTCTTCGGAGTCGTCCCGGTGACGCCGAGGAGGTGCGCGACTTTCGTCGAGACTTCCTGGAGATTCGCCGCGGCTGATCCGCGGTAGGACTGGTCTTCGATGCCTTCGGAAATTTCCGACTGATACCAGAGGATCGACGCGTCGACGTCGTCGAAATACGGCTTTTCGTCGGTGTGCGCTTTCAAATAAACATACGCCGAAAGGTCGCGGTTTTTGAAACGAAGCTCGCGCTTGAAGTAAGTCGCTTTCTTGGCTTTATCGGCGGTCGCTCCGACCGCGTCGATGGCTTCCTGGATTTTCGCTTGGTCTTCGGTCTGACCGTAACGCAGATAGAGCGCCTTCAGTTGATCGCGGACACCCTTGTCGTCGAGCTTATCGAGGACGGCCTGTTGCTTGCGGATCGAGCGCTCGATCGTTCCCTCTCCGTTTTCGACCGTCTCGCGCGCGAGTTTGAGCGCCGTGATCTCGAGTTGGAGATCGAGGATCTTCATGTTCCCGTCGCCCTTCGCGATTTCGACGATCTTTTTAGAGAGGTCCGACTCGCAATTCGCGTCCTCCGCGTGCGCGAGGCGCGCGTAGGCGAGTCCGAGAAAAAGGAACGCGACGAGGGCGATGAAAAACCCGGAGAGTTTCCGCATAAGTTATAGACCCCACACACACCGGACGGGAGCGTCCGCGAGCGACGATTTCGGTTTCGAGACCGCCACTTTCGATTGTCAAAGCCGGGACTTAACGGAACAATCGGCAAAGAATTCCTATGCTCGACGAACGCCTCATCCAATGTCCTTACTGCTGGGAATCGTTCTCGATTCTCGTCGACCCGTCCGAGGGCGACGACCAAAGTTTCGTCTACGATTGCGAAGTCTGCTGTCGACCGATTGACGTTCAGGTCCGAATCGTCGGCGAGGACGTGAAGATCCGCACGAAGCAAGGCGGCCAGGTCTGACCCGTCGGATCGGTCCTAAGTCCGGAGCCAGGTCAGGAACGACAAGATAAAGAGGAAAATCGCCGGCACGGGATAATCCTTGAACCGGTGGATGTGATCCGGCGCGCTGAGCGAAAGGGCGCCCGCGATCGCGAACCCTCCGGCGAGGACGGAGAGACTCAGCTTCCGGTTGTTCCTTTCGAGGGTTTCCCCGAGCGCTTCGAGCTGCGGGGACTTCACCTCGAACGCGAATCCGTCGGCGTTCCATTTCCGGAACATCCACCGGATCTGGCGCGGCAGCACGAGGGAAAGCGCCATCAAATCCTTCGCGACCCACGCGGCGTCCTTCGCGAAATGTTCCGGAGAAACCTGTTCCTTCACCAGATCGGCGAGGAGTTCCCGGCCGAGGGCGATCATGTCGAAATCCGGATCGAGCGCCCGACCGAGTCCTTCGACAGTGAAGAGCGCTTTGAACACGATCATCCAATCGCCGGGTACGCGGATCTGATACTTCGTCGCGATCTTCGTCGCCTCGATCAAGATCTGGCCGGAGTTGATTTCCTTCGCCTTGAGCCCGAGGTACGGCGAAAGCGCGTTCCGCACTTCGCGCTGGAACCCCTCGAAGTCGACGGCGGGTCCGGCCGATCCGAGCTCGGCGTACTGGTAACAGAGCGCTTCGAAATCCTCCGTGATGATCGCCATGACCATCGACGCGAACTGCCCTCTCGACCGTCGCGAGAGTCGCCCGACGATCCCGAAGTCGATGAGGCCGAGCTTTCCGTCCGCGAGGACGAAGATATTCCCGCCGTGCAGGTCGCCATGGAAAATCCCGTCCTTCACGACCGACTTGAAGAAGGCGCGCGCGCCGATTTCGTTCAGCCGCTTCAAGTCGAATCCCTGGCGTTTCACCTCGGCCAGGTTCGAAAGCGGCGTTCCGTAGAAACGTTCGAGGGCGAGGATCCGGCGGGTCGAGTATTCCCGGTAAACCTTCGGGACCCGAACGTCGGGGAAGTCGCGGAGGTTCTCCGTGATGCGCGTGATGTTGTTCGACTCGATATTGAAGTCGAGTTCGAGTTTAAGGGTCCGGAAAAACTCGTTCACGATGATCGTCGGCCCGAAGATCCGCGACTCCGGGACGTAACGCTCGAGGAGTTTCGCGAGGAACTCGATCAGCTGGACGTCCTGGTTGATGATCCCTTCGATACCCGGGCGCTGGATCTTCAGCACGACGTTCTCGCCGCTATGGAGGACGGCGCCGTGAACCTGGGCGATGCTGGCCGCGGCGATCGGTTTCTCCTCGAAACTCCGGAAAGCTTCGGAAATCGGACGTCCGAGTTCGCGTTCGACGACCGCCTTCACGGTCTCGAACGGCAGCGTCTTCACGTCGTCCTGGAGTTTCTTCAGCTCCTCGACGAACGTCTCCGGAACGAGGTCCGGGCGCGCGGCGAGCACCTGGCCGAACTTGATGAACGTCGGACCGAGTTGTTCGAAGGCGAGCCGGAGCCGCTCTTCCGAAGGCCGGTCGCCCGCTTCGTCGATCAGAGACGAGAGTCGCGCGGGAACGAAACGGTCGAGTCCCATGCGTTCGGTCACGTCGGTAAAGCCGTGGCGTGCGAAGACCCCGAGGATCTCGCGCAAGCGTCCCGCATTCCGTACCGCCAAACCGAATTGTCGACTTCGGCGAAGCCACTGCATGTCCCCTCAGAATCTCACGAATCCATCGGGAAGTAGAGGAAGAGATTCAGCGATCGACGGGCTTGGCGCGGTTCGTCTCGGCAGAAATTACCGCGAGATCGATGCGGCGGAGGTCGATATCGACGAGGTCGACCCGCACGCGGACGGCGTCCCCGACCTTATAGGTCTTCTTCGAACGTTTTCCGACGAAGACCATCCGGTCCTCGTTGAAGGTATAGAAGTCGTCGCTCATCGAGTCTTGGGAAATGAACCCCTCGACGAACGGATCCGAGATGGCGGCGAACATGCCGTTTTCGTTCATGCCGCCGATCTTCGCATCGAACTCGTTTCCGACTTCCTTGAGCATGATCCGGGTCTGCTTCAGCTTGATCGATTCGCGTTCCGCGTCCGCCGCGATCCGTTCGCGGTAGCTGCAGTGCTCGGTGATCTCGGCGAGTTCCGTCTCGATCTCTTCGCGTTCCGATTCCGGGAGTTTCCGTTTCGCCCGTTCGTGTTCGAGCGCGAGTTTAAGCATCCGGTGCACGACGAGGTCGGGGTAACGCCGGATCGGCGAAGTGAAGTGGGTATAGGCGCGCGAAGCGAGGCCGAAATGTTCGCCGTAGACGGAGCTGTAGTGGGCCTGGGCCATCGAGCGGAGGAGTGCGGTGTTCAGGAGCGTCGCGGCCGGATTGCCTTCGATCTCCTTCACGACTTTGTTGAGCTGTTCGGGGAGGTTCTTCTCGTTATAGGCGAACGAGACGCCGTAGTTCGCGCAAAGCTCCTGGAACCGAAGCATCGCCTGGCGCGCAGGCTCTTCGTGAACGCGGTAGACGAACGGCCACTTCCGGGCGAGCGCCCACTCGGTGACGGATTCGTTCGCCGCGATCATGAATTCCTCGATGAGACGGTGGGCGTCTTTTCGCGGACGATTCTTGATCGAGATCGGCTCGCCGTCCGGATCGACGCGGACCTCGGCTTCCGGCAGATCAAAGTCGATCGATCCGCGCTCGTTCCGCGATCGGCGAAGGATCGCGTAGAGATCGTAGTGCGCGCGGAATTCCCAGTCCGGATCGCCCGCGTTCGCGTCGGCTTCGGCTTGGATCTCGTTATAGGTCGCCCGGCGCCGGCTGTGGATGAGGGAGTTCATGACCTCGACGCCGATCTTCTTCCCTTGCCGATCGTACTCGATTTTCGACGTCATCGTCAGCCGGGGGCCGTCGGGGCGGAGCGAACAAAGGTTTTCCGAGAGCGCGCGCGGGAGCATGTGGAAGGCCCGTTCGGGAAAGTAGACCGAGGTACCGCGCGAAAGGGCTTCGTCGTCGAGCGCGGTGCCCGGCCGCACGTAGTGCGAAACGTCCGCGATCGCGACCCAAAGCGTGAATCCCCCGCCCGCGGTACGCTCGACGTAGACGGCGTCGTCGAAATCGCGCGCGGTTTCCCCGTCGATCGTGATGAACGGGACGTGCCGCAGGTCCGTCCGGTGGGGATCGTTCAAGTCGAGCGTGAAACTCTCGGCCTCCGCGACCGCCTCGGCGGAATGCTCTTCGACGAGGCTGTACTCGGCGGAAACCATCTGGATATCGGCCCGCGCGGGCAATTCCTGGCCGTAGACTTCGAGGACTTCGCAGGTCACCCGCCCGAATTCTTCCTCGGGATAGATCACTTTCGCCCGGACCCAGTCGCGCGAACGCGCGCCCCGCGAATCGCCGACGGTCGTCAGCTCCTCGCGCGCCTTTTTCCGTTCGTAAACGACCATTCCCGACTTGCCCGCCGGATAGTATCGACCGACGAGTTCGCGAAAACGGTGCTCGAGCACGCGCACGTCGACGACTTCGCCGCGGGGAGTGACCGTCGCCTCGACGCGGTCGCCGTGGAAGAACCGCTCGGCTTCGTGCGGATTGAGGAAGGCGTCCTCGTATTCGCGGCTTTCGAATTGGAGGAAGCCGAAGCCTTTCCGGTTCTTGTCGATGCGAGCTTTCAATTTGAAGCTGCCGCGTTCGGCGGCGGCGTTCATCGCCTGGCGCGCTTCGTGTTTAGCGGAGCGCTTTCCCTTCGAGCCGTGTCCGTGCCCCCGGCCATGACGATCGGTGCGTTCGCGACGATCGCCGTACTCGTGCCGATCGGTTCGGTCGTTACGCTCTTCCCGTCCGTGCCCTCGCCCGGTACGTTTCCCTTTTCCTTTGGCGTCCTTTCGGTCGCGCGCGTGACGACCGCCGTCCCGCTCCCAGTCCCTTCCCGATTCCGCGACGCGCGCGGGCTTCGGACCGGACGAAGGCTTCGGAGAAGGACCTCGCGCGGGCTTATCGGCCGGCGTCGGACCCGGGCTCGGGCGACCGCCGGTTCCTCCGGGACGCGCACCGAGGGTGTGCTGTTTTCCCGAGCGGTCCGTAAACACGAAAGCTCCGCGAGATTCTCGCGGAGCTTCGTCGGAACGCTTTCCGAGTTTTCTTTCGGATTTCTTTTCGGGACGCTTGCCGCGCCGATCGTTTCGACTCATCGCCTCTTTTAAGAGGCTAGCCGAAACTTATTGGCAAGGATAGCTGTTTCCGTGGCCGTCTTCGCACGAGATCGCGGAGGCTTGGACGCGCACGCGGATCTTGCCTTCGAACATCAGCTGGAGAACGAACCGAGTCGAAACCGCCATCTGCGGCTGATTGTAGAAGCCGGTGTTCCAAACGCTGCCGTATTGGTTCGGATACTGCGTCGGGAGGTACTGGTTTCCGTATTGGTTCGCGTACTGGTTATACACGCCGTTCTGACCGTACTGCGCGTAGCCTTGCGAGTAAGTCGAGGTCGAAACGATCGAGAGGTTCGCGAGATCCGACACGCGGGTCGTGTCGCCCGAAGACGATCCGACGACCGTGCCGCCGCCGTAGCCGACGCCCGGTTGGAACTGGATGAGCTGAGCGTTCCATTGGGCCGGAACGCTCGTGAGCGAATCGACGGTGCCGTAAACTTTCGCCACTTCGCCCGGGAAGAGGTTCAGCGTGATCGGCATATTGTCCGGAGCCATCGCGCCGTTGTTGCGGAAGCTGCCGCGCGCGTAACCTTGGATCTGGCGTTCCTTGCGGCAGAGCGAGTTCGAGGTCAGCATGCCGCCGATCTGGTTACACGCCGTCGCGAGGTCCGTCGTCGCGAAGCACTGGGCTTGGCCGAAGGCGTTTCTCAGCTGGATGCCGCCGGCCTGGCAGGAGTAGCTCTGCGTGACTTGGCCGTTGTTGATCTGACCGTAGGGGCTCGTCGGGATCGCTTGGTTGTTGCTGCTTCCGCCGCCGCAACCGACGAGAGCCACCAGGCTCACCGCACTCGCCACACTCATTCCGAAAATCTTCATCGACTTCATAAAACTTTCTCCAAAAACACACACCGTGTTCGCGGTCCCCTTCTGCGCGAGGCGTGCCAAGCTGCGGCATTTTCGAAGATCAATAAAATTCAATAATTACAATATGTTAAAGTCGGCCTCTTCTCGAGGACCTCCTCTCTTCTGTCGAACTTTTGGACGGGCGTCGAAGAAAGCACAGAGTTTTCGCGGCTTTCTTCGACTCGGATTGACCCGAGCGAAGAGGTTCGCTAACACGAGGACTCTTCTCTGATGGGCCCGGGTGGTGGAATTGGTAGACACACTCGTTTCAGGGGCGAGCGCCTAACAGCATGCTGGTTCGAGTCCAGTCCCGGGCACCATTCGTCTTATCCTTTTCTCCTCCCCCTAAAATTTAAAGCGATTGAGCTACGCCTTCCTGGCGGGCCCTGCCCGGCGAGTCGCGTCCTGCGACTCGCTCGGGTAAGCTCGACCGCTTTAAATTTTAGGGGGAGGAGAAAAGGATACGCGGAGTCGTTCTCGGGGCTGGACTCGAACTCGAAGCGAGCGACTGCGGGGAACGCCGAAGGCGTTTCGCGCAGTAAGCCGCACAGGATGTGCGGCTTAGCTCGCGCACGACGTCCCGCCGATCCCGCCCCGGAAGGGCGGGATCAAGGGCGCGAGTCCAGTCCCGGGCACCATTCGTCTTATTATTCTTTCCCCTGATTAAGGGCGTATCGTTTCGACGACGGCTTCCCCGCTTTGCCGGTCGGTCCCCCGAAGCTCGATCGAATCGACCGACGGGATGAACCCCCCGCTCGCCTTCACGAAAACGTCGTGGAGAATCGCCGGCTTCCCGAGGATCGCGATCGTCGCGATCGCGCTTCCTCCGGAAATTTCCACCCCGACGGGACGGGACGGAAAGGCCTGGAGGTCCATCGTCAGCGAAGACGGCTTCACCTCTCCGTTCAGGTCGAAACCGTAGGCGCGAGTCCGCTCGAACCAACTCAACTCCTCGCGCTGCCCTTTTTCCGCGAACATGAGCCAGTAGGCGTCGATCGGATCCTCGGTCGCGATTTCGTTCGCGGATGTGAGACGGGCGTCGTAACAAACGACGTTCGCGTTCGTGCTCCGATGGATCGTGAAGAGACGCACCGAAGCCTCGTTCGCGGGTTCGACGTGGGCGCGCGCACCGAAGGGCATCCCCGCTCCGAGTGCGATTCCGACGATCGCGGCGAGACGAATCTTCCGAACCGTTCCTTCCATCTTCCCGTTTTCCGTCCGGCCTCCGACGCGCGCAATCGGTTTTTTTCCAAATGGTAGGGTTCGGAGCTAGTATCCCGTCATGGCCCCTCTCGCCGAACTCCGCCCTATCGCCACCCGCGCCTGGGGCGTGCTCGCGCTCTTCCTGATTCCGGTCGGCGGCGGAATTCCCGCGGGCGTCCTGCTCGCGCGCGATCAAGGATTCGCGTGGCCGGTGACGACGGCGCTCTATTTCCTTTCCGACGTGATCCTCGCGTCGGTGCTCGAGCCGACGATTCTCTTCCTGCTCGCGCTCTCCGCCCGTTCGAAGCGATTCTCGCGCCTCAATCTCGCCGCGAAGCAGGCCATGGAGAAGACCGCCGCGCGCTACGCGAAGAACCCGCGCCCGCTCGCGCTCGTCATGATTTCGTTCGGCGTCGATCCGATGACCGGACGGATGGCGACCGCGATCGCCGGGCACGGATTCCTCACGGGTTGGCTGCTCGCGATCCTCGGCGACATGATCTACTTCGCGATGCTCATGGTCTCGACCCTCTGGCTCGACGGGATCCTCGGAGACGGGACGGCGACCACGCTCATCATCATGGCCGCGATGTTCGGCATTCCCTGGATTTACCGAAAGATCCGGGGCGAGCGGACCTGAAAACGAAAACCGGGCGCCCCCGCGAGGGGACACCCGGTGTTTCACTTCGAAGATTTCGACCGATTAGCGGCAGTGCCGGTAATACTTGATCTTGAGCTTGTTCGCCTTGCGCTTGATCTTCTTCACGCAGGCGGAGTCGACGTAGCAGTTCTCGCCGTCGGTGTAGAGATTCGACATCTCTTCACGGTCCATCTTCGCGAACTCGGCTTCGAGATCGATGTCGTTGTAATCGACGACGGAGCCGACCGAAGTCGTGCGGACGTTCACGCCGACGGAGACGCCGACCGAACCGTTGTAGCAGCGGCCGGTGAGGAAGCCTTGGCCGGACTGGCAAACGTAGAGGTTCTGCGGGAGGCAGCCCTTCGACGTCATCACCATCGGGTAGCCGTTCGGGCCCATCGGGCAGCCTTGGCCCATGCCCATCATTCCCATCATGCCCATTTGGGCTTGGATACAGCTCTGCACGCCGTTCGTGACGTAAGCGCCTTGGCCGGCCGGGCAGTTGCCCTGCGGAAGGCATCCGTACTGGGTATAAACCATCGGCCCTTGATTCGTTTGCTGGCAGCTCGTGATAGCCGTGCCGTTGGTCGAAACGCACTGACCTTGGGAGGTCATGCCTTGGCCGTACGGACAGTTGCCCTGAGCGAGACACCCGTATTGGGTGCTATAGACTTGGCCGGCCGCACAGTTCCCCGGAACCGGGGGCGCCGAGTTTCCGCTTCCGCCGCCACAGCCGCTCAGAACGAGCGCGGTGACCGAAAACACGAAAGAAATGATCGTTTTACGAGACTGAATCATGGCGGTTACTCCCCATGGTTGGCGGCAAAATAGCCTATTCAAAACCTGCGATCGCTTCATATGACGCAGCGCGTCTATTTGCAACCCCTTTTTTCGCCAATTTTTTGCCGGAAAGGAAATTCTAGGGGTTGTCTGATGGTTCTTTATGAATTCTTCACGATTCCGAAAAGAAGTTGATGGAACGGTGGCCCTCTATTCTTTCGCTCATTCTCCCTTTCGTCGCTCTCGGCGCGGGATCCGCATTCGCGGCCGAAGGCGGCGGAACCGCCAGGGAGGGGGCCGGCTTTTTCGGCCGGGAAACCCGCCGTTTCGGGATCACTTACACGAACTTCTCGGGCGATAAGGACGAGTCCCTTTCCGGGGGCAGCGGGTTCGGTCTCGAGGCCGGGATCACCCGGGGGAACCGTTTCGTCCAGTTCATCGGGAAGATCCGGCTCGACTACTCCGCCGGAAACGTCGAATTCGCCGACGGCTCATCGAAGACGAAGCTCGACTACAAACTCCTCGGCACCGCCGGGGCCCTCGGACTCCGCCTCACGCCGATCACCTCCTCCGATCCGGCGGGATTCGCGATCTATTTCGGCGCCGTCGGGACGTTCGGTATCGAACAACTCACGCTTCCCGACCGGACCTACACCTCGCTCAAGCGCAATCAAACTTCGACCGCGACGGGTTACGACCTCCTCGCGGGCATCGATTTCGGCGCCTTTTCCTCCGGGAAACGCCTTTATCTCGAGGCCGCCCTCCGCACCGCCCGCGGCGATTTCGGCGGGAAATCCTCGTTCCAACTCGACGGACTCGTCCTACAAGGAGGCCTGGCATGGTGACGAAACGCGCACGCATCGCGCTCCTCGCGGCGCTCGCCCTCGCGGCGTCGGGCTGCGGAAAATTCGGCAAGAGTTCGGAAAGCACCGACGGCGGTCCTTATCTTTACGTCGCGAGCGGCGCGACCTACGCCGGGAACGGCATCACGCCGTCGACCGCCTCGAACACGATCGTCCGCTACACCCTCGACGGAACCTTCGATAAAGTCGTCTACGACTTCAACGCGAATCCCGGAGACCAACCCGCGGCGATGATCGACTACGACGACGAAAGTCTCCTCGTCCTCGTCGAGAACGCCGGCGGCGGCCGCCGCGTCGACCGCGTGATGAAGGACGGATCGAGCGATTCGGTCTTCATCAGCAGCAGCTACGTGACCGGCGCCATCGTGCGCGCCCTCATTCCCACTTTCGACGGGGGATGGCTCATCAGCCGCACAGGCCTCATCGAGAAATTCAACAGCGCGCGAGTCCGAACGCCGTCGACCGGGGTGGCCGCATGGGTAAACGCCCCCGCCGGATCGTGCGCGACCTCGACCACGCTCATTCCCGCGGTCGTCGAAAGCGATCAAGGGAACATCATCTACGCCCACGCGGCCACGAGCCAGAACCGCATCGGCATGATCAAGAAGACCGGCTACCTCGCCGCCGCCGACTGCATCACCGCGACCTCCGCGCCGACGGCGAACCACTTCCCGACGACCATGCTCATGCACTCGGTTTCCGGAAAACTCCTCGTCGCGTTCGGGAACAACACGGGCGGCATCCACGAAATTTATCCCTATACGGTCACCTCGACGACGATCACCGCCGGCTCTTCGGCATACAATAACCCGAGCGTCCTCGCGGGAATCTCATCCATGGCGGAACTTCCCGACGGCACGATCGCGGTCGCGAGCGCGCTCTCGACGATGAACACGGTCGAGCGCTTCTCGGTCGATTCCTCGACCGGCGCGCTCACCCGCATCGGAACGCACTACATCCTGCCCTCCGTCTACACCCGCAGCGTGTCCGCGATGCTCGTCGGGAACTGATCCCGGTCAGTGATCGAACCGGCGGAGCGGCCGACGCACGAGCCCTTCGTCTTCGGTGAAGACGACGTAGCTCTGGTGAACGCGGGGAAACCCGACGTTCAAATACCGCCCCGTCCGCCCCCCCGACGAAAAATCCTTCCCGTCGAGGTCGTGACAATGACCGAGGACGATCGCGTCGAAGCCGGCGCGGAATTTCTTTTCCGCGAAGTCGCGGAACTTCGCCCGGAGCCGATCGAGGTGATCCGGCCCCCGACTCTCCGGCAACCGCGGAGCCCGCTTCCGCGAAGCGTCCGAAGACCGCGTCCCGATCCACTCGACCGCGCGCTCGGGGAGCGCGTAAGCGGTGAACCGGATCACCGGACTCCGGAAAAACGCGCGGAGGGCGAGGTACCCGCGGTCCTCGCGATCGACGAGGTCCCCGTGCGCGACGTAGATCCGCTTCGTCGGCAGATCGATCTCGGTTTCCTCGTCGACCACCCGCAGGTTCGGGAGATCAGAGAAGACCTTCTTCAGGTGGAAGTCGTGATTTCCCTCGATGTAGGTCGTGCGCACGCCGGAATCCCCGATCTTCCGCAGTTCCGCGAAGAAATCCGCGTAGCGTGCGTTCAAACCCGGTTGGTTCCCCACCAGGAAGTCGAAGATGTCGCCCGCGAGGACGAAATGATCGCCGGGCGCGAGCTCTTCCCGCATCAGCGCGAGCAGGGACGCGTAAAGCGGATCGTCCGCGCCGAAGATGTGGATGTCGGAGATGACGACGACCTTCATGCCTTGGGGGCAGTTTCGGTCGGTCTAGAGCTTCTTGTCGAGGAGTTTCCCGCGGTTCGTGCCGGCGGCGGCCTCGCGGAGCCGGACGAATTCCTCGCCGGTGAACTGGCGCACGACCGCGCCGCGGCCGTCTTTCAGGGTCACGCGAAGGCCCGGGCCTTGGCCGACGACTTCGGCGGAAAGTCCGTTCGCGGCGACTCCCGTGTCGGCGCCGAACGCTTCGACGGCGGAATTCACCTTCGCGGCCGCCTTTTCGGCGTCGCGCGCGAAGGCTTCCGAATCCGCTTCGGATTCGTCCTTCCGCTTTTCCGGATTTTCTTTCCGCTCCCGCTTCGGCGCATCGCCGACGAGCGCGGTAACCGATCCGATCTTCATGAGCGAAGATCCTCCCCTTTCCTTATCGGCATCGGCCCGAAAGGATGAGAGGAAAGTTTACGGCGTCAAACCGATGACGGAACGGGGATCCGCTCAGCGCGCGGCTTGCCAGTATTTCGAGAGGATCGCGTACTCGCCGTCGAACGGGATCGCCTTCTTGAGCGTCCATGCGAAGTCCGCCTGCGGTCCGCCGTTCCAGTAGCCGCCGACGATGCGGCCGCCCGAGTTCAGCTCGAGGGTGTAGGAGTATTTCCGGTGCGTCTCGAGGCGGTCGTAACCGATGCTCGGGTCGTCGCCGTATTCCCGCGTGATTTCCGGCAGCTCGTTCTGGGTCGGATTCGAGGTTTGCATGTAGGTCACGTCCGTCGCGACGTTCACGGCCTGGGTCACGTTCGGGTCGTAGGAACTCGAAGCGGCGTAGGCCCGCGAGGTCGACATCTTGAACTTCCACACCGGATAGTTCCAGACGGTATCGCCCGGCGTGGTGTCGACGACGAAGCTCTTCCCGTCGGTCGCGGTGAGATTCATGAGGAGCAGGTGGAACCCGGCCGGATTCATCGCGGCCTCGTTGCTCCCGATCATGTTCATGTTCGAATTCCGGGTGTAGGTCCGCTGACCGTAGAAATAAGTCGCGAGCGCCTTCAGGTCGCCGCTGCCGAACGGGACGCGGATCGTTTTCGTCGATCCGTCGGAAAGCGTGTAGGTCACCGGAATCACGACGGCCTTCGGTTCCGGGAGCCAAATCGAGGCCTGCGAGAATCCGTGACAGAGCCCGTGGTAACTGAGCTGCTTCGGGTTCTCGCGCACGATGCCTTCGACGAACCCGCGGACGGAGCCGAGATTCGAGTAATAGCCGTTCTTCGCCGGATCGGAACTCCAGAGCCGGACGTCCGCGCGACCGTTCACGATGTCGAGCTTCTCGATCGCCGAGGTCGACTCGCGAATTTGGTCCTCGCTCATCTTCGCGAGGTCGTCCGCGCTGAACGGTTGGTAAGTCATCGAATCGGATTGGTCGTAGCTAGGCCAATCCTTGTATTGGTGATCGGCGCTCCACACGAGTGCCGTCCGCCAGCGAACGGCGACCGATCCGGACTTCGTCCACCACCACGATCCGCTCCACGGATGTTGGAGGACGGCGGTTTCGACGTTCGAACCCGTATCGAGGTTCAGTCCGTAATTGTAATCGAGCGGAATCGCCTTCCCGTTCGCGTCCGTCCCGCGCCAGGGCTGCTCCATCTCCGAGCCGATCGGGCTCGCGAAAGTCGCTGCAGAAAGGCTGATCGCCATACCGACGGTGAACCATTGGGAACGCATGCGAATACTCCTCGTGTCTCTCTCTTTAAAGAGTAACTGCGCGCCGCGTCGTCCGCAAGACTATTTCGTAATTATTTCAATAACTTAGAGTAGAAGTTTTTGACGACTGTCGAGTCCTTCGACACTCATTCCTCGTAAAAACGAAAGGCGCCCGCCGTCCTTACGGAGGCGGGCGCCTTTCAAACCCCGAAACTTTTCTGAACCTGGGCCTAGCGGCCGCCGCGACGGAACGGACGATCGAAGTCGTGCGGGCGCACGCAGTCGCCGTCTTCGTTGCGCTCTTCACCGAGCTGGCATTCCCGCTTGTCGTCGTGGCGTTCGCCGTTCGCCGAATAGTGCGGCGATCCGTCGCTCGCGACCGAACGGCCGCTTTCGACGCTCGCGCAAGAGACGAGTCCGAGACCCATGACGAAACCGAGCACTGCCGTGAGCGTAACCTTCGTTTGCATCGACACTTCTCCCTTACCGACTCATCGGCAGGCCTCCGTCAGAACTGAAGCGATATTCGCCGGGAATCCGCTAACCCGGCCGAACCGCTCGAACTCGTTCGCGTTTTGCCCGAAAAAAAAGACCCCCGGAACCGCGCTCTGGCTCCGGGGGCTTGGGCTTCAGAAAAGAACCTCGATGCACCATTGCCCGAGGTTCGGCGCACACTCGGTCGACTCCCCGGACGACGTTATCCGAGGAGACGCAGCGCCGATTGCGGAGCGGTGTTGGCTTGCGCCAAGACCGAAACGCCGGCCTGCTGGAGGATGTTGCCGCTGATGAGCTTCGAGCTCTCGGTCGCCACGTCCGTATCGCGGATGCGGCTGTTGGCGGCGGAATAGTTTTCCTTCTGGATCGCGAGGTTCGAGATCGTCGCTTGCAGTTTATTCTGCTGGGCGCCGAGTTCCGCGCGAGAGCCGGAAAGGAGGTTGATCGCTTTGTCTACGGTATCGAGCGCGTCCCGGGCGCCGTCCGCCGACTTGTAGTCGAGGCCGGAGATTCCGAGTTTATCCGCGGTGACGTTGTAGCTGTCCGGGTTGAACATGATCGCGTCGCCCTTCTGAGCGCCGATGTGGAAGCTCAGCTCGTGGCCGACGGAACCGTTCAGGAGCGGCGTGCCGTTGAAGGTCGTCACGTTCGCGATCCGGTCGATTTCCGATTTCAGTTGTTGGACTTCCTTATCGACGAAACCGCGTTCCGTATCGCCGATGGTGTCGGAAGCCGCTTGGATCCCGAGTTCCCGGAGACGGATGAGCATGTTGCCGATTTCGTTCATCCCGCCTTCCGCGACTTGCACGAAAGAAACGCCGTCATTCGCGTTGCGTTCGGCTTGGCCGAGGGAGCGGATCTGCGATTTCAATTTCTCGCTGATCGAGAGGCCCGCGGCGTCGTCCGCGGACTTGGTAATCCGCGTACCCGAAGCGAGGCGTTGGAAGGAGTCAGCTTGTTCTTGAGACGATCTTTGGAGCGCGCGAGCGGAAGCCATTGCCCCGATATTGGTGTTGATTCTTAAGCCCATGATACGTTCCTCCGGCCGGACGTTCTACTTGGTGGGTAGGTCCGGGGTTCGTATGTTTGTTCTGGTCGGGGAAGACCCCCTGGCCAGGTTCGACCGAAGGATTTCGTTTGCTCCTTCGACCTAACACTGAGCTTATCGGATTTAAGACGCGTTGCGTTAAAAAAATAAAAATACTTAACAATTTAACTTAATCCTCCAACCTAAAAGGTGAATTAAGTCAATTTGTTAAGTTTACGGTAGAGGGGGGATCCGGGAAAACAACCGGATCCCCCTCCCTGGTGGATACTGAAGAGCCTCTTATCGACCCGCGAGGGACTTTCGATTCGCGGGTCGGTTGCCCAGGGAGCCGGACGAACGGCCCGACTCCCTTACAACGGACTTCGGCAACTCGATCTCGTGATCCTTAACTACCCGGAGATTATCCGAGGAGCTTCAGGGCGAGCATCGAGTTCTGGTTCGCTTGACCGAGGACCGACGTCGTTGCTTGGGTGAGGATGTTGTTCTTCGTGAGTTCCGCAGTTTCCGACGCAACATCGATATCGCGAATCCGGCTGTTACCAGCCGAGAGGTTCTCGTTATAGATCTGCATGTTGTTGATCGAAGACTGGAGACGATTCTGGAGAGCGCCCATTTCGGCGCGGTTTCCGGAAAGCGTCGTGATCGCCTTGTCGATCTTGTCGAGGTTGTTCTGCGCTTCTTCCTTCGTCGCGACGGTCATACCGGCCACGCCGAGGGCTTCCGCGGTCGAATTCACCTTCGCCACGTCGTATTGGAAACGGTCGAGAACCTTGTCGTTCTTCAGACCGACTTGGATTTCGAGCATATCGCCTTCTCCGGAGAGAAGTTTGCGACCGTTGTATTCGGTCGATTTCGCGATGCGGTCGATTTCCGCGCCGAGCTGTTGGACTTCCTTATCGATGAAACCGCGTTCGGTATCGCCGATGGTGTCCGAAGCGGCTTGGATCGAAAGCTCGCGGAAACGAGTGAGGATGTTCCCCGTCTCGTTCATCGCGCCTTCAGCCGTTTGGATCATCGAGATCCCGTCGTTGGCGTTGCGCATATCCTGGCCGAGGGACCGGATGTGCGACTTCATCTTTTCGGAAATCGCGAGGCCGGCGGCGTCGTCCGCCGCGCGGACGATCCGCGAACCCGAAGACAAGTGTTCAAGATTCAGCTTCTGGTTGTTGCCGTTCACGCTCAAGGAACGTTGAGCTGCGAGAGACTGCACGTTCGTATTAATTCGAAGACCCATACCTACCTACCTCCATACGGACCACTGACGAGGACGTGCGCCCACCGGAGTCTTTTCTCGGGAAGCGGACGGACTTCTCCATCCCCCCCGGGAGACACCTCTCGGACGGCGTACGGCCATTGCTGTTTTTGCAGGAATTTGCTGTACCCCTGCGAAACCGAGATGGGCCTCCGTGAAACCATTTCACAGAGTCCATTCGATCAAAGAGCATTTCGGTCAGGTACTGTCGGGACTTTAGACGTTTTTAATGCAAAACAGTCAGGTATTCATGCGTTTATGACGCGATGCATTAGTTACTTGAATTGACTTATTTTTATACACCAGACCCACTGAGAAAAGAGACGAATTCAAGCCGAAACACGCCTTAATAATTTCGATAACGCAACTGCATAGCTCGGACTAATGCGCTCCGAGTCAAACTCTGGAGATCACGTCAGCCGCGGAATAGGGATCGATCTCCCGTCGAAGGAGTTGTTCGAGCAGTTCCTGACCCGACCGGGTCTCGAACGCGCCGGCGAGCGTGCGCTCGAGTCGCTCGGCGAGGATGTCGAGCACTTCTTCCTTCAGGAACCGACGTCCCTTTTCCTCGCGATGTCCGCTCTTCGTGAGCCACGCCTGGTGGGAAGCGATCGCGTCGGTCAGTTCCTTCACGCCGACGTCGCGCACGGCCTCGGTCTTGAGCACGGGAATGATCCACGAATTCTCGTCGTGATCGTTCATGCCGACCATCGTGACGAGTTCTTTCACGAGCTTATCCGCTTCGGGGCGATCCGCCTTGTTTACCGCGAAAACGTCGGCGATCTCCATCAGCCCGGCCTTCATCACCTGGATGGAATCGCCGCTCTCGGGAACGAGCGTGACGATCACGGTTTGGGCGAGCTTCAACACGTCGAGTTCGGTCTGACCGACGCCCGCGGTTTCCACGAGAATCACGTCGAATCCCGCGGCGTCGAGGACGAGCACGACTTCCTTCGTCGCGTGCGAAAGCCCGCCGTGCTTGCCGCGCGTACCGAGCGAGCGGATGAAGACGCCGTCGTCGCTCGTGTGCCGCTGCATCCGGATCCGGTCGCCGAGGATCGCGCCGCCGGAAAACGGCGAAGACGGATCGACGGCGACGATCGCGACGCGTTTTCCGCGCTCACGGAGATGCACGGCGAGGCGATCGACCATCGTCGATTTACCCGCCCCCGGCGGGCCGGTGATGCCCCAGACTTCGGCCTTGCCCGAGAGCGCGTAAATCCCGCGCATCACTTCGTGCAAGTCCTCGTCGCGATTCTCCACTTTCGAGATGAGACGTGCGAGCGCGAGCCGCTTTCCCGACCGCATGTCGGAGATCAGCCGCGCGATGCGTTCGGGGATCTCGCCCTTCGCACCGTCTAACTTTCGGGGGGTTTTCGCCACGCCTCCGGTGTACCACAAAGAAGGCCCGCGCCGCGCCGCATAGAACCGTTCGCCGGAACGCGATTTCGCTGGAAATGCCGAGAACCCCCTCACTATTCTTAGGAACATTCACCCCGAGAGGAAAACCGAGTCATGGGCATCTTCAATTTTCTGAAAAAGCAGTTCATCGACGTCATCGAATGGCCCGAGTCGCCCGAAGGCGTGCTCGTAAACCAGTATCCGATGCAGGATCGCGAGATCCAGACGGGCGCCCAGCTCACCGTCCGCGACACTCAGTTCGCCCTCTTCGTGAACGAAGGAAAGATCGCGGACGTCTTCGGCCCCGGCCTCCATACGCTGAACACCCGCACCCTCCCGCTCCTCACGAACCTGATGAATTGGGACAAGGCGTTCGCGAACCCGTTCAAATCCGACGTCTACTTCTTCTCGACCCGCGAACAGCTCGACCAGAAGTGGGGCACGACGAATCCGATCACGATCCGCGACAAGGAGATGGGCCCGATCCGCGTCCGCGCGAACGGCGCCTTCTCGTACAAGATCGCCGAGCCGAAGAAGTTCTACCAAAAAGTCGGCGGCACGCGACCGACCTACACCGCGACCGAACTCGAGGGCCAGCTCCGCTCGATCATCCTGACCCAGATGGCCTCGCACTTCGGCGGTGCCGAGGTCGGCTTCATCGACATGGCCGCGAACCAGCAGAAGTTTTCGGATACCCTCCGCGGCGCGATCACGCCGGCGTTCGCGGATTACGGTCTCGCGCTCCAGACGTTCTTCGTCCAGAGCATCACGCTGCCCGAGGAACTCCAGACCTACTTCGACAAGGCCGCGAGCATGCGGATGGTGGGCGACCTCGGCCGCTACACCCAGTTCCAAACCGCGGACTCGATCGCGACGGCGGCGGCGAATCCGAACGGGAACGCGAGCGTCGGTGCGGGCCTCGGCGCCGGCATGGCGATGGGAAGCCAAATGGCGGCCGCGATGAGCGGATCCTTCGGCGCCGGCGCCGGAGGAGGAGCGAAGGACGACGTGATGGCGTCGATCCAGAAACTCCACGATCTGATGAAGAACGGAGTACTGACCCAAGCCGAGTTCGACGCTAAAAAAGCCGAACTCCTGAAAAAGATCACCTGATGGCGCGGTTCCTCTGCCCGGCTTGCGGCGCAGAAGTTCCGTTTCGCACGGCCGACGGGGTCACGACCACGTGCGGGTCGTGCGGGAACCTGCTCATCCGCAAGGACCTCACCCTCGAATCGCTCGGTAAGGTCGCGACGCTCGCCGACGACCTGACTCCGCTGCAGATCGGCGCCGTCGGAAAGTATCGCGGCTCCGGATTCACCGTCGTCGGCCGTTCGCGCGTCGACTGGGCGGAGGGGACGTGGAACGAGTGGTTCGTCGCCTTCGACTCCGGAGAAACGGGTTGGCTCGCGGAGTCCCAGGGAAACTGGGCGATGCTGAAGGAAGTGCCCTCGTCCTCGGCGCCGAAGCTCGATCCGAAAGCCCTGCGACCGGGAACTTCGATCGCGATCGGTAAATACACGTTCGAAGTCGAAGACGCGCGCGAGGCTTGGGTCGCGGGCATCCAGGGCGAACTCCCGAAGGTCGTGCGACCCGGAAAGAAATATTTCAGCGTCGACCTCACGGTTCCCGCCGGCGAAGGCGGCGTCGCCACGGCGTCGATCGGGTTTCCGGACACCGGCCCGGAAGTCTACGTCGGCGAATGGGTCGACTTCCCCGAATTTCATTTCGCCGGTCTGAGGGTGCTCGATGGCTGGTGATCTCCCTCCCGAAAGCGGCGCGCCTCCGGCCTCGGCGCCGCCCCCCGCGAGCAAGCCGAGCGTCCGGGTCTTCCAGTGCCCAGGCTGCGGCGCGACCCTGAACATCAAGGCCGTCGGCCAGACGATCACCGTCGGCTGCGGCTCGTGCGGCGCGACCCTCGATACTTCGCGCGAAGACGTGCAGCTCGTCGAAAAAGGCCAAGTCCTGAAACGCCGGATCGATCTCCCGATCGGAACGCGCGGCCAATTCGAGGGATCCGTTTTCGAAATCCTCGGCGTGATGGGCCGACACGACGAAGCCTCGGGATACGCTTGGAAGGAATACCTCCTTTTCAATCCTTACCAGGGTTTCCGGTGGCTCTCCGAGGCCGGCGGTCAGTGGAGCTACGTGAGCCCGCTGAAAGGCGTCCCGAAAGTCGACGACAGCATCAGCTTCAAGACGGGCATGAAGCCGCGGGCCGAACTCGGCGGTCGCACCTTCGTCCATTTCCAAAACAGCGTCGGCATCGTCGATTTCGTCATCGGCGAATTTTACTGGCGGGTGCGAAAGGGCGATAAGTCGAAGCTCGCCGATTACGTCGATCCCCCGGATCTGCTCTCGTGCGAGACGAACGAGTCCGAACGAATCTGGACGAGATGCACTTACCTCACTCCCGAAGCGGTCGGAGCCGCGTTCCGCCTGCCGAACCCGCTTCCCTACGCGATCGGCGTCGCGCCGAACCAACCGAATCCCTACCTCGAACGCTGGCGGGGACTACGGGACACGTGGTTCCTCTTCACGATCGCGATTCTCGTCCTCTTCGTCCTGCATAAGATCCGCAGCCCGCATCAGGAACTCTTCGAGGAGTCCCTCCATTACGAACCGACCGCGACGGCGGCGGAAAAGGTCGTCCGTCTCGGACCATATGAAATCACCGGAAACGGGAACTTCGAACTCGACCTGCACGCCGACTTGAACAACTCCTACTTCGACGCCGACGTCGACCTCGTGAACGACTCCACCGGCGAAGCCCACGACATGCAGGTCGGCGCGGAGTACTGGTCGGGATACGACTCGGACGGGAGCTGGTCGGAAGGATCGACGAGCGGAGACGACCTCGAGACCGGCATCGGTCCCGGCACCTACCACCTCGTGATCACGCCGAGCGCCGCGAACGGGGCGAACACGCCGACACCGGTGAGCTACCGGTTGAAAGGCGTGCGCGGGGTTTCGGTCGGTTCGAATTTCTTCCTCGCCTGGCTCATCCTGAGCGTCTATCCGCTCTTCACCTTTTTCCGTTCGTCCGCTTTCGAATCGGAGCGGTGGTCGAACAGCGATTACGCTCCGTCCGACAGCGGGGACGGCGACGACTGGAGTAGCGATGACTGAAAGGAAAACGCGAAGAGCGCTTTAAGGATTTTATGCAAAAATTTTACCTCTACTTCGGAACCCTTTTGATTTTCCTCGCCGCCGTCGCCTCGTCGCGCGGCTACAGCCTTTGGAGTTCGGTCACGACCGGCCGGTTCAGTCCCACGGGACCCCGCGCCTACCATAAATAGGAGAAATGCCCATGGAAGCCCTCGGATTGAAAAGTCTCATCGCCGCCCTCGTCTATTCCGTCGTCGGGCTCGTCGCCCTCGGAGTCGGATTCTACGTCTTCGACAAGATCACCCCCGGTAGCCTCTGGCACGAGATCCGCCAGGAGAAGAACATCGCGGTCGCGATCGTCGTCGGATCGATGGCGATGGCCATCGCCCAGATCATCGCGAGCGCCGTCCATGGCTAACGCGCGCGCCGCCGCTCACGGCGACGCCCCCGAACGCACGTTACTCTCGCCGGCGTTCGTCCTGCTCCTCTCGGTCTTCGTGATCGCGACGTGCGGGCTCGTCTACGAACTGATCGCGGGCGCGCTCGCGAGTTACCTCCTCGGAGATTCGGTGACCCAGTTCTCGACGATCATCGGGTGCTACCTCTTCTCGATGGGCATCGGTTCGTACGCCTCGAAGTTCTTCACCCGGGACCTTTCCCGGGTCTTTATCCGCGTCGAGATCCTCGTCGGACTCGTCGGAGGATTCTCGGCCGCGATCCTCTTCGCGGCGTTCGAACACGTCGGATCCTTCCGAGTGCTCCTCTACGCGCTCGTCATGCTCACGGGCACGCTCGTCGGCCTCGAGATCCCCCTCCTCATGCGGATCCTCCGGAAGGAGTACGCGTTCCGGGACCTCGTCTCGAAGGTCTTCACCGTCGACTACATCGGCGCCCTGCTCGCCTCGCTCATCTTCCCCCTCGTCCTCGTCCCGCACCTCGGCCTCGTGCGCTCGGCGTTCCTCTTCGGGATCTTGAACGTCGTCGTCGCGCTTTGGACGCTTCACCTCTTCCGCCGCCAGCTCCATTCGATCTCGGCGCTCCAGTTCGGCGGAATCCTCGCTCTCCTCGCGCTCGTCGTCGGTTTCGCGTTCGGCGAGCAGATCATGGGCCTCGCCGACGCGTCGTCGTTCCCGGACCGGGTCGTCTACTCGAAGGCGACCCATTACCAGCGGATCGTCCTGACCCAGGCGCCGCACGATCTCCGCCTCTTCCTGAACGGGAACCTCCAGTTCAGCTCGCGCGACGAGTACCGGTACCACGAGGCGCTCGTGCACGTCGGACTCGCCGGGATCGAAAATCCGAAACGCGTTCTCATCCTCGGCGGCGGCGACGGGCTCGCCGCGCGCGAGGTTTTCCGCTACCCCTCGATCGAATCGATCCGGCTCGTCGACCTCGATCCGGAGATGACCCGGCTCTTTTCGAACAACGACGTCCTGCGGGGTTTGAACCGCGACTCTCTCCGGAATCCGAAGCTCGCGATCACGAACGCCGACGCTTTCGTCTGGTTGCGTGCGAATCGGGACACCTTCGATTTCGTGATCGTCGACTTTCCCGACCCCTCGAACTTCTCGATCGGAAAACTCTATTCGGACGCGTTCTACCGCGAGCTGAAGCGCGCCGTCGCGCCCGGCGGCGCGGTCGTGATCCAGAGCACCTCCCCTTACGTCGCGAAAAACGCGTTCCAAATCGTCGACAACACCCTCGCCTCGGCCGGGTTCCGCACGCACCCGTACCACACGAACGTGCCGTCCTTCGGGGAATGGGGATACGTCCTCGGCGATTTCGGCGGATGGAAAATCCCGACGAAGTACCCGGAAGGACTCCAGTACCTTTCGACGGCGGTCACGCCGCTCCTCCTCGCGTTTCCCGCCGACATGCGCGCGACGGATCCCGCCGTCCTGCACTCGGTAAATCGGTTGAACAATCAAATCCTCGTCCGGACCTTCGAAAATGAGTGGGACGCGTACCTCCACTGACCGCGCGAGGCGCGCCGGATCCTTCGACCGTCGGCACTTCCTGATCGCGGCCGGCGGCTTTCTCGCCGCCGCCGCGTTTCCCTGGCACCGTTGGCTGCGCGACCTCCGCTTCACCGCCATCCCGATCGAGGAGCACTCGCCGAACGCGGCCCTCGGCCACCGGCTGCGCGACGGGACGATTCCCGCCGAGGCACCCGCCGGAGCGATCGAAGACGTCCCGGTCCTCGTCCTCGGCGGCGGAATCGCGGGGCTCTCCGCCGCGTGGTGGCTCTCCCGGAACGGATTTTCCGATTACCTCCTCCTCGAACTCGAGGACCGCACCGGCGGAAACTCGATGTCGGGCGAGAACGCCGTTTCCGCCTATCCGTGGGGGGCCCACTATCTTCCGATCCCGAACGCGGAATCGCGCTTCGTCCACGAATTCCTCGAGGAAATCGGCGCGATCACCGGTCGGGACGGAAAGGGACGCCCGACGTTCGACGAGACGATGATCTGCCACGACGCCGTCGAACGGCTCTGGATCGAGGGAAAATTCCAGGAAGGCATCGTGCCCCAAGCGGGACTCACCGGCGACGAACGCGCTGAGATGCGGCGGTTCTTCGACGAAATGCGCCGCTTCGGCGACCGGAAAGGTTCCGACGGACGGCCGATCTTCGCGATCCCGATCGCGGAAGGGTCGCGCGACCGTTTCCGCGCGAAGGACCTCGCGGAGCTCGATCGGATGTCGATGGCGGAATGGCTCGACCGCGAGGGATATCGGTCGCGGCCGCTGCGGTGGTACTTGAACTACGCGTGTCGCGACGATTTCGGCAGCCCGCTCGAGCGCACGTCGGCTTGGGCCGGCATCCATTACCATGCCGCCCGGCGCGGCGTCGCCGCAAACGCCGATTCCCAGGCGATTCTCGCCTGGCCGGAGGGGAACGGATTCCTCGCCGGGAAACTGCGGGCCCTCGGTGCGGGAAAAATCCGCGCCGGCGAGGCCGCGACCCGGATCTCGGTCGAGGGCGACGCGGTACTCGTCGATACGTTGCGCGCGAACGACGGGGCCCGCTCCCGGATCCGCGCGAAGAGCGTCGTCGTCGCGACTCCACGGTTCGTCGCGAATCGGATCCTGCCCGAAGCGGCCCGCGCGCCGATCGACTCGGCCGTTTACGCCCCCTGGCTGGTCGCGAACTTGACCGTCGAGGATCTCCCAGGGACGACCGAGGAAGGTCACGCTCCGCTCACCGCGTGGGATAACGTGAGTTATTACTCGGACTCGCTCGGCTACGTCGTCGCGACTCACCAGACCGAGTCGATCGCGCGAGGGAGCGTCCTCACTCATTACTGGCCGCTTTCCGATCGGCCGGCGAAGGAGGCCCGCCTCCGTGCCGCGCGGACGACGCCCGCCGAATGGCGCGAACGGATCCTCGCCGACCTCGAGGGGATGCATCCCGATATCCGAAGCCGCGTGACACGAATCGATTACCGGGTTTGGGGTCACGGGATGATCTCGCCCGCGCCCGGATACCTCTCGGGCGACGAGCGCGCGGGCCTCGAGCGCTCGTTCGGCCGCGTGCATTTCGCGCATTCGGATATCTCGGGGATGTCGCTTTTCGAGGAGGCCCAGTACCGGGGGGTCCTCGCCGCGAAGCGGGTGCTCTCCGATCTCGGACGGACGGAGCGCCGTGGAAAAGTCTAGGTGGATCCGCGGCCCCGGATTCGATCTCGCGTTCTTCATCGGGCCCGCGTGGTTCACAGCCGCCGCCGCGATCGCCGTCGGAGTCTACGCGCGCGCGCGAGAGCTCGAGATCCCTAGCCTCGGCCCGTACGGATGGCTCGCCCTCGTCTTGCTCGTCGACGTCGCCCACGTCTACTCGACGCTCTTTCGGACTTACCTCGATCCGAAGGAACGCGCGGAGCACCGCGGAGCGCTCCTGTGGATCCCGATCGCGGCATGGGCGGTCGGCGCGCTCATCCACTCGGTCGATCCCGCGCTCTTTTGGCGCGTGCTCACTTACGTCGCGGTCTTCCACTTCGTAAGGCAGCAGTACGGATTTCTCGCGCTCTACGGAGCGAAGGACGGAAGCGGCGTCACCCCCCTCGACCGCGCGGCGGTCTACGCGGCGACCCTCTATCCCCTCGTGTACTGGCATGCGCATCTCCCGCGCGACTTCGTTTGGTTCATCGCAGGAGATTTCGCGACCGGACTTCCGCCCGCAGTCGAGCTCCTCGCCCGGATCGCGGCGCTCGCGATCGGCGCGGCTTGGATCCTCGAGCAGTTCTCCGTCCGTCGACGCATCGGCCGATTCTCGGCGACGAAGGTGCTTTGGATCGTCGGAACGGCGCTCGCGTGGAACGTCGGGATCGTCGTCTTCAACAGCGATCTCCTTTTCACGCTGACGAACGTCGTCGCCCACGGCGTGCCTTACCTCGCACTCGTGTGGATCACCGGGCGAACCGGCTCCGAGCGAGACCCGCGTCGCGTGCTTTCCGTCGGCGCGTATCGAATCCGAAGCGGACGTTTCTTCACGCTCTCCCTCGTCCCCGTCTACCTCGGGGTACTCTTCCTCCTCGCCTACCTCGAGGAGGGGTTCTGGGACGTTTGGATCTGGCGCGATCACGTCGCGCTCTTTCCCGAATTTCACCGATTCCTCGGCGACTTCCGGCCCGGACCGGCGCTGACCGCGATCCTCGTCGCCCTGCTGACGCTCCCCCAAGCGACCCACTACGTCCTCGACGGGTTCATCTGGCGGATCCGACGCCCGCAAGACTGGGCCCGCGGGCTGATCCCGGAGTAGGGGTAGGCAGTCTCTGCCCGTTCAGGCGCGCGTCCACCGACCCGATCCGGTAAAGGAATGGATGCGATTCGCGATCATTTCCATCACCGCCTTCGGAACCAACTCTCGAACGTTCTTCTTTTCGGAAGCGTGATCGGAATCACCGCGATCGGCCTCTTCGCCGGATGCGTCGGCGGCGTGCTCCTCGTCGGTCGCACCGCCCTCCACGAAGGGTCACCGGTCCTCCAGCTCCTCGTCGTCGTCCTTTCGACGGTCGCCGGCTTCGCGGCCGGCGCTTCCGCGAGCCTCTTCGCGAGCCCCCTCGTCCTTCGTCACGCGTTCTTCGCGCGCCCGATCGGCGAGTGGAACGGAATCCGTCTTTTCGCCGCCGCCGATGCCGATCTGCCCGGCGGAGCCCCGAACGTCTTCGTCTCCGGTTTCTCCTTCGGTTTCGGTCCGTTCCGGCCGGCGATCTTCGTCGCCGAAGGCGCCGCGCGGATCCTCCCGCGTCCGGCGCTCGAAGCCGTGCTCGCCCACGAGTATTCCCACCTCGCCTGCCGTCACCTCGGGAAACGCGTGTTCGCGGGCATCACGACTTTCGTCGCGGCTTCCTTCTTCACCTCGATCGCGCTCATCGGACTTCATTGGAGCGGCTATACGGAATTCGGCGGTTTCCTCTCGCTCCTGAGCGGCGTGATCCCGGCCGCGCTCACCTGGATGACCGTCCGCCGCCTCCTCTGGGATCAGGAATTCGAGGCCGACGCCCACGCGATGGATCGCCTCGGCGTCTCGCCGGGCCGGTTGCTCGAGGCCCTCGAAACGCTCCAACGCGCGATCGGCGGCGAACCCCATCCGCTCGTCGCCGAACGCATGTCCGTCGCGCGAGCGCGGATTTCCAGCGAAAAGACCGCCGAAATCGCCGCGGAGTCCGATACCGGATCGATCGCGGCCTAGAAGCGTCGATCGAGGCGGCCCGCTTCGACGAACCCGGGCTCCGTAGCCATTTGTGCGTTTTGGTTTTCGGCGTTCTCCGAAAAGCTGAAGGGTTCCGGTCCGTTCGTGAGCGATTGCCGATCCAAAACGCACAATTGGCTACGCGGGACCGGCCCATGGCGCGCGGACTGGCAAACGGCTATTCGCCTTGCAGCGGGTTCGTCAGCGCCGGAAACGAACTCTCAGCCGCGGGCGCGCGCGACGTTTCGGCGGGAGCGTCCGGAACGACGGAGTCCGGAGCTGCCGCAGGAGGATTAGAGGCGGCGGTGGACGCCGTCGGATCTTCAGCTCCTGCGCCGGGCTTGGCTTCGCTGCCGGTCGCCGTGCTATCGAGCACGCCTGAACCGGTATTCACGTAAGCGTCGCTCGGAAGGGCGTCACCCTTCGGAATCTCGTCGGGACTCTGCCCGGGCTGGAGGCGTTCCGGGACGATGATCCCGTACTTTTCGAGCACGCTCGTCGCCTTCTCGGTGATTCCTCGCGTGGTCTCGTCGCCGCCCGCGCCGACGAGTTCCTGGGTCAATCCCGGCGAAGTCTCGACCCGCCGATAGAACGCGAGTTCGCTCGCGCGGCGGTAGTACGAGACCGCCCACCGCAGGTACCGGGAGTCGTGGAATTCGCGGTAGAAAACGCGCGAAAGCGGCGCGAGGAATCGATACGCTTCGACGACCGCACGCTGGCGATCGTCGAGCATCTGGGCCCCGCGGAGTTTCTCCTCGAGGTCGAGGATCTTCGAGTAAAAGCACCAGTGATAACGGATCGGCTCCTTACGGACGAGTTCGAGGAGTCCTTGTTTGAGTTCGTCCTTGGCCTTAGTGGCCTTCGCGAGCGCATCGTAGTCGGCCGCGCAGGTCTTCATCTCGTCGCTTCCGCGCTTCGGCGCACCGGGCGTCGCGAAGAGCGCGGCGACGTCGCCGATTTGGAGTCCGAGCGGATGCGGAACGCCGGCGTAACCGGGCGCCTCCACGGCGGCGGGCGGCGCGGGCGCGTCGGCCGTCGGTTCGATCACGTTCGGTTGGAGGACCGCGCACGAGGAAAGGCCGCCGACGAGCGCCGCCAGGAAGCTGGCGCTGACGAATTTCGTCGATGTCGGGCGGAGAAGACGGTTTCCCATGCGATTCCGGAGTCCTTCACCCGTCCTCATCGGAATACCCGACTGATTTCCTGAGTCATGTTTTCATCACTCTCGTCGCCGAACCCGGAAATCTCTGCCTAAGCCCCGAAAACTTAAAGAAGTTTTCGTCCCGACCCGAAACGGGAGTGAGGAAGGAGTGTCCGAAAGACCCTCTATGAATCTTCAGAATCGCCGCTTCATCACTGCACTCGCTACCACCCTCGCTGTACTCACGTCGGCGATGCCGGCGCGCGCGCACGCGGCTTCCCAAACCGAGACGCGGAATTTCTACGATGTCCTCGGCGACCTCCTCTCCGATTTCGAATACGACCTGAAAAACGGAAGCGTGAGCGGATTGAAGGATCTCGCGATCCGGAACATCGCGATGAGCGAGAACATCCCGCCGTCGTTCCGGAACCACCTCGAACTCGTCGTCACCGAAAAGATCCTCGCCACGACGAAGACGCGCGTCGTGCAGTGTCTTCCGTGCCGCGCACGCAAGGCGACGCTGAACCAAGACCAGATCCTCGTGACTTCCGCGGAGTTGAATCCGAACGAACTCGCGCGCATCGCGAAGGCCCAGGGCATCGAAAACTTCATGGATCTCGCGTTCTCGTTCCAACCCACCGGAATGGTGCTCTCGATGACGACGGCCGACGCCGCTACGGGAAGCGTCGTCTGGTCGCGCAGTTACAATTCGGAGACCTCCCGCGCTTCCGCGTACCGTCGAGGCGTCGATTTCTCCCAGATGGAAGCTTCCGTGAAACAAAACGAATACATCCCGACGCTCCAATACCGCGGGACGATCTCTTACCTGAACGAACCGGACGCGGGGGAGCGCTCGAGTTGCCTGAGCCTCGGTTTCCGCCTCGTCGAACGCTACGACAACCGGAAAAAGGAAGTCGGGTTCGAACTCGACTACATCACCGACGTCCGTACGCTCTCCGGATCGCCGGTCGAGTCGACCACGACGGATACCGGCGCCCGCATCTACGGTTCCTTCAACATGACGATGCTCTTCGTCCACGCGTGGAACCTGATCGGCGCGGAAGAGAACTACAACCAGGTGCGCGGTACGATCGTCACCGGGGTCGGCGGCACGTACGCGTCGGGCTACCTCGGCGGAGTCTTCCGCGCGGGCTACGAATGGCGGCTCGCGAAGCACTGGGCCGTGAGCACGACGCTCGGTTACCGGCCGAAGGCGACGACGCTCATCACCGGGACCGAGAAAAGCGTTTCCGGGATCGAATATGGATTGGGCATCAGTGCCCTGTTTTAAAAGGATTTAAAGGGATTTTATGGCGAACCGCAAACCCGAGAAAAACCTAGCCGAGATGACCCGAGCCTTCACGACGACGCTCGTCGTGCTCGCCGCCGTCCCCGCTTGTTCCACGATGAGCACGGTCTTCGCCACGAACGAGAAAAAATCCGACGGTCCGATCACGAATCCTTTCGAAGGGTACCAAGCCGGCGGCGGCGCGGCCGCGACCGCCGAGACCGGAACCGTTTTCCGCACGCGTAAGGGCGACCGCAGTTTCGAAGTCACCTTCCCCGACCAGTCGACGAAGCTCGACGAAGTCTCGCTGCCGACCCGTGCGGCCGGCGCGGACGAAACCACGGCCGACCTCGACGATCCCTACCGGAACAAGAAGCCGGTCATCGCCGACCGCGAAATCACCGAATCGTTCCCGAAAAACGGCGGCGAGTTCGAGGGCGAACGGAACGACATCGAACAGACCCTCGGCGTGATGCCTTCCGCCGATTCGACGCCGCACGCGGATAAGAGCTACCTCGCCGGTCTCGACCGCATCAAACGTCTCTACCGTGAAGGCCGTTACGAAGCCTCGCTCCTCGAGGTCGAGGACCTCCTCGTCGACTTCCCGACCGCCCCTAAACTCTATGAGATGCGCGGCACGCTTCTCGACCGCCTCGGCCGCTACGAGCTCGCCGTCCGGTCCTGGCAGCAGTCGCTCCGGCTGAATCCGCAGAACTTGGCCCTGAAGAAATACCTCGATCGCAAACGCGCGACCCGGGGTCTCGCCTCCGAAAGCGAGGGGAAATAATGAAAACGAAGTCGTCGATCCTCTATTTATCCCTCCTCGCCTCGGCGGCGGTCTTTGCCGCCCCGGCCCACGCCAAGGATTCCGGCACGACCGCCGCGATCGAATCAGTGAAGAAGACCGCGCGCACCGCGATCCACGCGATCGTCGATCCCGTTTTCATGAAGTACTGCTCCGACGAGTGCAAACTCCTCTCGATCGACGTCGACGTCGACGTCGCCTCCGCCGACACGATCGCCCCGGGATTCGACGAAGTCGACGCCGGCGCGCGCGGCGAGCTCGAACCGGCCTCGGCCGAAGTGAAAGTCCTCATCGACGAGAAAATCGGCCCGAACACCCGCACGCGGGTCCTCGACCTCGTGAACCGCTACCTCGAGACCCTCGACTACCCGGTGAAAGTCGCGACGAAAACCGCGCGCTTCCCGTCGCCCGCCGAAAGCGCGGCGAAAGTCACCGAACTCCGCGACCGGATCACGAAGCAGTACAAGGGGGCGATCGAGGAAGTCATCGCGAAGGTTTGCCCGAAGGACTGCATGCTTTCCGACTACGAGCTCCAGACCGAACTCGTGAACGCCGAGGAAGCCGGCTACGGCACCGCGGGCGAGTACTTCGAGACCGCCGGCGTCGCCGTGCGGGTGAAATCGATCGGCGCGACCCTCCTCATGGAGGAGGCGATTCCGGACGGCGACCGTGCGAACATCCTCGAGATGGCCCAGCTGAAAGTCGGCGACTTCAAGAATTCCGACCTCCGCGCAAAGGCGATGAAATTTCCGCGCATCGCGAACGAAGGATCCGAGTTCGCCGGTATGCCGACTTACGTCGGCGCCGACGGAAAGACCTACGCGAAGACCCAGAGCCGGGATTCGAAGGAATCCCTCGAATCGAAACGCACGGAAAACTACAACCAACAGAACCACAACACCACGGATAACCGCACGGCGTCGACCTCCGAAGCGAACAACCGGACGACGAGCTCGGACTCGACGAACCGCACCGACCGCGAATCGAACGTGACGAAGGACCAGCGAACCGAGAACTTCCAGCACTTCGAGAAGATCGAACGCATCGAAAACGGAGACGCGCTCACCACCGAATTCAAGACGATGCGCACCTACGCCTCGATTTTCGCCGCGATCATCCTCGGCCTCCTCGGCTTCATCGCCTTCTCGACGCTTCGATCGAAGACGACGATCGAGACGAAGAACATGCCGATGGCCGCCGCTCCGATGCCGGCGCTGCCGGCTTCCGGCGGCGAGGCGACGCTCGCGAACCTCGCCCCGCCCGAAGGAGCCCCGCCGTCGAACGGCGGATCCTCGATCGGGCGCCGCTATGAGATCGATCGCCTCCGCGACGAACTCATGGGCATTTTCGCCGAGCAACCGCGCGTGGCTAAATACGTCTTCGGCCGGATCCTCACCGAGGAAGGCATCGAGACGACGTCGGCTTACCTCTCGATCTTCGGCGAAAGCGTAGTCCTCGATCTCCTTCGCGATCCCTCGCTCCAGCACGACTTGAACGAGCTGATGGAATTCTACGCGCGCACGCCGATCGAACTCGACGACGCCGAGAAACTCGAACTCCTGAAGAAGCTCCATCATCGGACGGTCGCCGGCAAGATGGCCGTCGTCGCTTCCCGCTCCTCCGCCCAGTTCGACTACCTCGCGGAGATGGACGGCATGCAGATCATGGAACTCGTGCGGAACGAGTCCCTCACCGTGAAGGCGATCGTGCTCACCCAGTGCGATAACCAGAAGCGGGCGGCGATCTTCGGCGCGATCGACGAGGCGACCCGCTTGAAACTCCTCGCCGAGCTTTCGCGGATCGACTACCTCCCGCGCGACTACATCCAGAACGTCGCGAACGCCCTCAAGCGGAAGCGGATGGAAAACCCGCGGCTGAACACCGAAGCCCTGCCGGGCAGCGAGGTGCTCGTGAACCTGCTCGAGCGCAGCGAACCGACCGTGCAGCAATCGGTCGTCCGCAACCTCGAGATGAACAACCCGGAGAGCGCCCGGGTCGTTAAGCACAAGCTCGTATCCGTCGACACGCTCGCCTTCCTCCCGGACGGCCAGCTGCTCGAGGTGATCCTGAGCCTGCGCCACGACGAGCTGCTGAACTTCCTGAAGGGTTGCCGCGACGACATCCGCGGTTCCGTCTTCGCGAAGTGTCCGCGCGACCTCGTGAGCGACCTCGAGGAGGAACTCGCGGTCATGCAGAACCCGAGCCGCGACATCTACGGTGCGCTCGAACGCAAGGTGCTGAACCGCGTGAAGATGATGGCCCAGGACACGCTCGTGAACCTCGCCGACGTGAACGACCGCCTCTTCGCGGCTTACGCCTCGAATAACGTCGCTTCGATCCGGAAGGCCTCATGAACATGACCGCAGCCCACCTCCGCGAAGTGAAGCTCCTCGCCGCGTTTTCGGACGCGGACCTCGAGACGTTCCTGAAGAGCGGCGAGATCCTCACCTACGACGCGCTCACCCTCATGGTGATCGAAGGGGAGCCTTCGGGCGGGCTCTTCTTCGTCATGGAAGGCCAGGTCGGAATCTTCAAGACGAACCGCGCCTCGGGCGACCTCGTCGAGATCGCCCAGCTTCGGGCGGGCCATTCGTTCGGCGAGATGTCCCTCGTCGACGATGCTCCCCGTTCGGCCACCGTCCAGGCGCTGACCGCCGTGAAGGCGTTCCATCTTCCCGCGGAAGTGTTCCAGCGCTTCCTCGCCCAGAACGAAACCGCTAAGTGCGAGTTCTACCGCCGCTGCACCCAGGAGCTCGCGAAGCGCCTGCGCAGCCTCGACGATAACTACGTCGATACCCAGTACCAGCTTTGGAAGGTCGCCTTGAAGGGCGACGGAAAGAAGGCCGCATGAATCCCTCTTCCCTCTTCGGGCTCCTCGTCGGACTCGGCGTGATGTACGGCGCGATGACCGCCACGACGGACAATCTCGGGTTCTTCCTCGATTTTCACGGCATCCTGATCGTCATCGGCGGGACGTTCGCCGCGACGTCGATCAGTTTCCCGCTTTCCAAGATTTTCGCCCTCACGAAAGTCTTCGTGAACCGGGTGCTCGGCCGGAACGCCGTCGACTACCAGGGCGCGATCTCGCAGCTCCTCGAATTGAATCGCAAGGCCGCGATGGGCCTGCCGACGCTGAAGGAAGCCGCGAACGCGATCTCGCACCCGTTCCTGAAGGAAGCCGTCACGCTCGTCGCCGGCGGCGTCCTCACCGACAAGGAGATCCGTTCGACGCTCGAACAGCGGATCAAGACGATCGAGGGCCGTTACCTGCTCGAGGCGAACATGTTCCGCACGATCGGGCGTTTCCCGCCGGCGTTCGGCCTCCTCGCGACGACGCTCGGGATGATCGGCGTCCTCCAGAAGATCGGCCAACCGAATTCCCAGTCGCTGATCGGCCCGGCGATGTCCGTCGGCCTCATCGGCACCCTTTACGGGATCGCGCTCGCGAACCTCGTCTTCCTCCCGATCGCGGAGAACCTGACCGAGCGCACGCGCGAGGAGATGAACCTCCGCCGGATCATGATGGAAGGCGCGGTCATGCTGAAGTCCCAAGTGAACCCGGTCGCGATGCGCGAAGGGCTGAACTCGTTCCTCCTCCCGGGCGAACGCGTCCTGAAGAAGGCGGCGTAAATCCGATATGGGCTGGCTGGATAGAAAGAAGCAACCCGAAGTCGTCGAGCAGAGCCGGCACCCGGAGATCGATCCGTATCTCCACGCCGCCGGCCACGACGAGTCGAACTGGCTGATGTCCTACGCGGACATCATGACGCTCCTCTGCGGCTTCTTCATCATGCTCTTCTCGTTCGCGAAGCTCGATGCGACGAAGTACGAGAAGGTGCGCGAGTCGGTCGCGAAGCAGTTCGGCGGCGATTTCAAGTCGGCGAACGCCGAGTACGCGCGTTTCCTCCACCAAGTGATCGAGAAAAACGGCCTCGAGAAGGAAGCCGCCGTGCGCTTCGGCGCCGACGGCGTCTCGCTCGTCTTCCAATCGACGACCTTCTTCGACACGCTCTCGTCGGAGATTTCGCCCGAAGGCGCGAAGACCCTCGAACCGTTCTTCGCCGAGATTTCCCGTATCCAAACCGCCGAACACAAGCAGTTCAAGGTCGCCGTCGAAGGGCACACCGACTCGCGGAAGATCCTCTCCGGTCCGTATCCTTCGAACTGGGAACTCTCGAGCGCCCGCGCCGCGCGCGTCGTGCGCGCGTTCATCGACCACGGTTTCGATCCGAAGCGCCTGGTGGCGATCGGTTATGCGGACACGCGGCCGGAAGTCGAGCCCGCACGCGATCCGGCCGCCGTCGACGAGACGACCGCGAACGATCGCAATCGCCGCGTCGTCATTCGGATCTTCGACGAAACGGCCGGGCCCGCGGGCCCGTCGGCCACGGCGTTACCGCCGTCGGTCGAATCTCCTACGGGCACGTAAGCCATCTACGCGCGCTCAGTATTCGAGCGCCGCGCAGTTCTTCGAGTACATGAATCCCTTCGTCACGATTTGACGGCTTTGGTTCAGCGCCGCCGCTGGCGAAAGCGCGGCCGCGGAGGACGTGAGGGCCTTGATTTGGACCTTCTTGCCTTGGGCTTGGAGCTCGGCGATCCGCTTGTTGATCTTTTCGCCGTCATCGTCGCCCTGGGTTTGGGTCGAGCCGTCTCCGCCCGGGTTCGTGACGATCGTGGCCGCTTCGCACACGACTTCGGTGGCGGCGAAAGCGAAGTTCGGGACGGACGAAACGACGAGGGCGGCGAGGACGAACGCGATTTTCATAAAAACTCCGGGATAAGCGGTAAACGAGCCCCATCGGGGGTTCGGGGTCAGAGATTTGACTTATCGCGTTATATTCGACCTCACCGGAGTCCAGTACGGAGAAAACGCGGACTCCCGCTCGGCAGAAATTGCCCCGTCGTCCTCATTATATAGAGGCAGATTCTACCGATTGTTCCGATCCCCTCCTTCTTCGATCCTAGAAGATAGGAACTGGAGAAGAACCATGCGTTGGAACTGCCCTCACTGCGAAGAACTGGTCACCGCCGGCATCGACTTCGAGAACACGAAGAAGGCCTACGTCCGCTGCGCGAAGTGCAAAGGTATGGCGCTCGTCCATCGGAGCGCGGTTCTCGCCGATTATGTGAAGGCGCGCCGCCTCGAGGAAGAAGCCCAGCTCGAAGTCGAACTCCGGCTCACCCAGACCGCGAACGCGACGACGAAGATCCAATCGATGGAATCGCAGATCCGCGATCTGACTGACAAACTCTCGAACGCGACGAAGATCGCGGCGAAGATCGACGCGATCGCGCCCGCGCCGTCTCCGTCCGCCCGATCCGCGACGCCGCCGCCGCCGAACGCGGCGATGATGACGATGAACATGGCGATGGATGCGATCGTGACCCGCCCGAGCGCTCCGCCGCCGTTCGTGCCCTCTTTCGAATCCATCGCGATCGCCGACGCGAACGCGATCGAAGACGACGTCGCCGCCGCGCCCCCGGTCTTCGCCTACGCGAAGCCGCCCGCGTTCCTGCTGAAGCCGACGGTCACCCCGATCGACCTGATCGAGCGCGCGTTCCCGTCCGAGCTCGACGACGACGCGATCGACGAAATCCCGACCGTGAACGCGATCTCGGCCGAAGGAGCGATCGACGACATGGAAGTCGACGTGACCGTGATGAACCCGCCGCCGGAAGCCGTCGAAGTGATCGACACGAGCTCGTCCGTCGACCCGATCATCGAGTCGACGCTCGCTTCCGAGAAGGCCGTCTCCGAATACCGCGCGAGCCTGCGTCCGATGATCGCGCTTTGGGTCGCGATCGTCCTCGCGATCGGTTCGGGCATCTACCTCTATCACGAGGGCAAACAAGCGCTTTCGCCGGTGATCGCGCCCTCCGCTCCGTCCGCCCCGACCGAAGCCGATTCGATCCGGTCGAAGGCGAACTCCGCCGTCCGCGCCGAGAACGTCCGGACGACGGTGATCGTCCGCGTGCCGCGCGCCGTGCTCCGCGCCTCGCCCGGAATGCAGGGAACCGCCGTCCAGACGCTCGACCGCTCCGCCGTCGCGAATCTCGTCGAAGAGAAGGACGGATGGATGAAGATCGAAAGCCCGCGCATCGGTTCTTCCGATCGCACGGCTTGGGTCCGCGCGGATCTCGTCACGAAGCTTCCGAACTAGAACAGCCCGCCTCGCTACGGTCGGGCGAGCCTATTTACGACGGGGCGGATTCGTCACGATCTTCCGATCGTCGTTCTCGAACTTGAAGTCGACCATCGAGTGGATCCCGGGCTGGAACTTCTTCCAATACGCTTCCGCGAGCTTCGGATTCGCGGACGGGAGTTCGAGGGTGACCGTCGGGATACCCCGTTCGACGCCCGAATAATTCCCGAGCGAACCCGGGAAATATCCGGTCATTTTCGCGCGGATGCGGTTCCGGAGCTGGTAGCACTCGTGCACGTACTCTTTCGCGAAGCGATCGAGGGTGAGGCTCGTCGGGCCGTCGTAGTCCATCACGTTCAGCGGCGCGTGGATCGAAAGGATTTTCGCCGGTTTGAAGCGCTCGATCAGGTCGACTTGGAACTTCGTCTCGGCTTCGGAGTTCGGCGCGTTGCCGGGGAAACGGCGCGGGTTCTTCCCGAGCTTCGTGTTCCACTCCTTCACGGCCTTCTCCCGCCAGAGCGGAGTATCGAAATTCCGGTTCACGTCGACGCCCCGGGCGTTCATCCGCGTCCGCGGTTTGCGGAAGAACCCGTCCGGATTCACGAACGGCGCGACGACGACGTGCGCGTCCTTCAGTTCGGACTCGTGCGCGCGGAAGTACTGCGCGAGCTGGAAGCCGAGGTAGAGCGGCGTGATCTCGTCGGGGTGGACCATCGCGAGGATGAGCGTCTTGTTCGCGCTCGTCGGTTCGCCGAACTCGGCGTAGATGAGCGGGCGGCCCTCCTCGGAATTCCGGTCCGTGCGCCACGGGATGTCCGCGCAGGTTTTCAGGTCCCACCTGAACGGCGCGATCGACTCGTCCATCTTCCGGCAGAGATCGAAGATCGCCTGCTTCGTCTTCGCGTCATCGGCGGGCGCGACCGCCACCGCTTCGGCCGTCGGATTCGCGGGCTCGGGCGTCGAACGGGAAGTACACCCGCCGAACGCGAACGCGAGCCCGAGTCCGATCGCGGGCAAAACGAAAGCGAGGCGCGCTCTCACGCGACCCCCTCGGGCGTGGTCCGGCGCGAACGCCACCAGCGGAACGCGAGAAAAAGTCCCGCGCCGATCACGATGAAGACGATCCCGTGCTCGAAGCGTTTGATCCACCGGATGACGGAATCGAGCGAATCGCCGAAGTAATAGACGGAGCCGACGAAGAGCGGGACGCTGATCGCCGCCGCGAGTCCGTCCATCGAGAAGAATCGGATGTACGGAACGTGCAGGAGTCCCGACGTGAAATAAATCGGGGCGCGAAGCCCCGGCATGAATCGCCCGAAGAAGAGCATGCGCTTCGAGCCCTTGCTGTTCAGTTTTCGGGACGCGAGCGCGATCCGCTCGTCGGGTAGGAGGCGATGGAAGAAAGGCTTCTTCAGGATTTTCCGACCGTAGTGGCGGCCGACGAACCACATCGCCGAATCGCCGAGCATCACGCCGAGGAAGCAAACGAGGATCATCAGCCAGAGGTCGCAGACGCCGTAGTACGCGAGCAGCCCCCCCGCGAAGAGCGTGACGTCCTCGGGAACCGGCAGCCCAAACCCGCAGAGGAGCAGAATTCCGAAAATCAGCAGGTACGGCCAGGGACCGTAAAAATTAAGGAGGAAATCGACGAGCCAATCCATGCGGTGCGGTGAAAAGGCTACCTTAGCTTGCGCGCCTTTTCCAGGGGATGCGCCGCGCGATATTCATCGACGAGGCCGCCCAAATCGACGTGAGTGTAGCGCTGGGTCGTGGAGAGCTGGGCGTGGCCGAGAAGTTCCTGAATTCCCCGTAAATCCGCGCCCGCCGCGAGCAAGTGCGTGGCGAAAGAATGACGAAGTCCGTGCGGCGAAATCGCCCGGCTCGCGGCGATGCGCACGAGGTGCTTCGCGAGGATGCGCGCGACGCTCCGGGAGGTGAGCCTTCCCCCGCGGAAATTCGTGAACAGCGGCGCCCGCCGCGCCTCGGCCGGATCGCCCTGCGGGGCATCGCCGAGCATCGAATCGATCGCCGCGACGGCGGCCGGCGAAACCGGAATCGTGCGCTCTTTCGAGCCCTTCCCGAGCACGCGGACCCACCCCTCGCCGAGATCGACGGCGCCGCGGTCGAGCCCGACCGCTTCGCTCACGCGCAGTCCGGAGCCGTAAATCAGCTCGAAAATCGCGCGATCGCGGCGTCCGAGCACGGTCGCCGTATCCGGCGCTTCGATCAGTTCTTCCGCTTCGTCGATGCGCAGGAATTTCGGCAGGTGCCGCTCGAGTTTCGGCGAAGGTACGAGCGAACCGACGTCGCGCGTGAGCCATCCCTCCGCGCGCGCATGTTTCAGGAAACTCCGGATCGCCGAGAGCTTCCGGCAAAGGCTCGACTTCTCGTGGGTTTCCACTTTCTTCGCGAGGTACGTGCGGAGGTGAAGCGGTTTCAAACCCCGGTCGAGCGCCGCGAGATCCGCGAATCCCTGCTCGGCCATCGCCCCGACCCATTCGGCGAGGTCGGAGGCGTACGCCCGAAGGGTGTGGCTCGAAACTTTCCTTTGGATTTCAAGCACTTCCAGAAACTTCGCGATGGCGTCGACGAGCCGGGCGGGCTTCATTTCGGGAGGGGTTCCTCTTCTATATAGAGAGTAACATGTTATAACCCGCGTCGAATGCAGAAGCAGAAAGTCCACATCGTCGGCAGCGGACTCGCGGGCTCGGAAGCGGCGTGGTTCCTCGGCCGGCACGCCGAGAGCGCCGGCCTCGAAATCCACCTCCACGAGATGCGCCCGACGAAGATGACCGAAGCGCACAAGACCGATCGCTGCGCCGAGCTCGTCTGCTCGAACTCGTTCAAGACGACCGATCCCGTGTCCGCGCCGGGCATGATGAAGGCCGAGATGCGCGCGATGGGATCGCTCGCCCTCGAGGCCTCCGACGTCGCGCGCGTTCCCGCGGGCGCCGCGCTCGCCGTCGACCGCGACGTCTTCGCGGAGTACGTGACGAAGAAACTCTCCGCCCATCCCGCGATCACCCGCCACGCGGGCGAAGTCACGCGCCCGTTCGAGGACGGCATCACGCTGCTTGCGACCGGACCACTCACTTCGGAAGCCCTCGCGGCGTGGATCGGCGCCCAGACCGGCGACGACCTTTACTTCTACGATGCGATCGCCCCGATCGTCGACGCCGCGACGATCGATCGCGAGCACGCGTTCCTCGCGAATCGCTACGATAAGGGCGAGGAAGCCGCCTACTTGAATTGCCCGCTCTCCGAGCCGGAATACAACGCCTTCCTCGACGCGCTCCTCGCCGGCGAAAAAGTCCCGCCGAAGAACTTCGAGAAGGAGATCCTATTCCAAGGCTGCCAGCCGATCGAATCGATCGCCGCCACCGGACGCGACACGCTCCGCTTCGGCCCGATGAAGCCGGTCGGTCTTACCGACCCGCGCACGGGCAAGCGCCCCTACGCGTGCGTGCAGCTTCGCGCCGAGAACGTATCGAAGACCGCGTACAACCTCGTCGGCTTCCAGACGAAACTGAAGTACGGCGAGCAATCGAAGATCTTCCGCATGATCCCGGCGCTCGCCCGCGCCGAATTCATCCGCCTCGGTTCGATCCACCGGAACACCTACGTGAACGGCCCGCGCGTCCTTCGGGCCGATCTCTCGCTCAAGGGTCATCCGCGGGTTTACCTCGCCGGCCAAGTCACCGGCGTCGAGGGCTACCTCGAGAGCGCGGCGTGCGGACTGCTCGCCGCGAACTTCATCCTCGATCGCGTCCGCGGTAAACCGCTCGACGTCCCGCCGGTGAATACCGCGATGGGCGCGCTCCTCCGCTACGTCACCGGCTCGGACCCGAAGCACTACCAACCGATCAACGCCTGCTTCGCGATCTACGATCCGGCCGTGTTCCCGGGCGCCGAAGGCCTCCGCAAGGACGACCTCCGGAAGCACATGGCCTCCCAAGCGCTGCCGAACTTCCTCACCTGGTACGGAGATCGCGCGTAACATGGGCCCGCTGCTCGTCGCACTCGCCGCGATCCTCTGGGCGACCGACGCGCTCGTGCGCTACCCGCTGATCCAGCACGGACTCGACCCGACGTTCGTCGTCTTTTTCGATCACGCGCTCGCGGTCGCGCTCCTGACCCCGTTCATGTTCGTGAAGCACCGGAAGCAGCTCACGAAAGTCTCCGCGCCCCAGTGGGCAGGCCTCTTCCTCCTCGGCGGCGGGGCCTCGGCGCTGGCGACGGTCCTCTTCACGGCGAGTTTCAAGTACGTGAACCCGTCCGTCTCGATCCTGCTCCAGAAACTCCAGCCCGTTTTCGTCGTCCTGCTCGCCTCGATTTTCCTCGGCGAGCGCCCGAAGAAGACGTTCTATATCTGGGCGCCGCTCGCGCTCCTCGCGGGGCTCACGATCAGTTTTCCGACGTGGGAATTCGGTTTCCTCGGTAGTTTGGGAAGTGGCGCGGCCGAATCGCGCGGTTCGCTCTACGCCCTCTCGGCGGCCGGACTTTGGGCCCTCGCGACGGTCGTCGGAAAAGGCGTCGTCGGTAAGCTCCCGCCGATGGTCGTGACGTATTGGCGCTTCGTCTTCGGCCTCGTCACGCTCGCGGGAATGCTCGCCTTCGCGGGCTCGTTTTCCGACGGCGGCGCGGCCGCCTCGTTCGCTAAGCTCGGCGATTTCACGATCCTCCGCTCTCTTCTCTACGTCGCGCTCGTGCCGGGAATGCTCGCGCTCATCCTTTACTACCAGGGCATGCTGCGTACGACGGCGTCGAAGACGACGTTCATGGAGCTCCTCTTCCCGGTCACGGCGGTGACCTTGAACACGGTCTTCCTGAACGCCCCGCTCGCCGGGGTTCAGGCGGCGGCCGCGCTCGTGCTCCTCTTCTCGATCACGCAGCTTTCGATCGAATCGCGTAGATAGACGCTAAAAATCGAATCGGGCGTTTCCGACTCAGTAGCGAAGAGCTTATCAAAAACTAAAAGCGAGGTAAGTGGCCTCACCCTATCAAGATTCCGTCTTGTCACCCAAAAGGCCCACTCGGTGTCGTGAAGGACTCATTATTCGGTGGCGATTTCCAGGCAACACTCTTCGATACACCCATTACCCGAGGCACGTATGCTGAATCGCTCCTTCCTTTTCGCACTTCTTGGTCTCGCAAGTCTTTTCACTTTCACCGCGACCGCCGAAGCGGAAGGCTACGAAATTCTTTCGTCCCAATGGATATTTTAATACTCACAGTTTAGTGGAATGTCAGCGGTCACGACCAGCCAGGGCATTTTCCGGAGACGCTATTTCGCGACCGTTCCGTCGAATCCACCCACCACTTACAGCCTCCTGATAGATTCGGTAGACGCGCCTTATTTCTTTGATGGCGCCCTGATTTTCTTATCCTCCGTCGCCAATCCCTATTGGCCGGGCGGCCAAAGTTTCGCGAGTACATATTTCGAAATGTCGCCACTAAATGGCGAGCTCGTCGACACGTACATAGACATCACGCTCGACCTTACGGAAATTGGAAATTTGTATTGCGTTCTTCAATCCGCGAATAGCGAAGTAACTCCACTGAATCTCGTGCCGGGGACGAATCACATCACCGGATTCGCAAATCGGCTCTCCTGCACTAATGGTCTCCTTCCGACCAACTCCGCTAAAGACATCTGGTTAAATTTTAGAAGCATTTTCGTTCAAGGTCCTGGCCCGCAACCTTCGCCTATCCCTAGCCCTACTCCATCTCCGACCCCGAGCTCCGATCCGGAAATAACAATTTCCGACGTTACGGTGACTCAAGCAGTCCCAAACGCGAAGCTGCCTGGCAGTACCGCCGACTACGATTTAGTTCTAGACAAAGCGGCAGCAATCACCGCGAAGGTGTCGCTCATAAACGGACCCGCCATCGCGCGGCCCATCAACATAAACGTTAGTCTCTCCCTCGGTGAAACCACGTCGACACTTCGATCACTAACCCTAAGTTCGGCTCAAGATTATTCGGGGAAATACGTCACCTTTTCCCCGGTGTCAGTGGCCGACATCACGGCAACTAGGTTGTCAATCAAGACCTTTAGCGAGGGCATTAGCGATGCATCGATCGAAAAGACAATCCGAGTAAAAAGAACTTCCTCAATCGATCTAAGCTATTTTCCCATCGTGGGAACAGGAAATGGTCCGGATTTAAACGATGTTCAAACTCATGTGGCGATGGCTACGCCATTACTCGAAGGAATGTATCCAGTTGCGAAAGGAAGCGTCTTCAGTTCAGTAGGATCTTCAGTCGCGGCATCGACTAAATTAGACTCGGACAACCTTCTTGGAAACGACGCCATCGAAGAAGATCTAGGACAACTGGAACTTCGAGCTGTAATGAGCCAGAGAAATTCCACAAACGCCAATGTCGCGATTGGATTGGTTTCCGACCAATATTTCGACGATCATGCACTCGACGCAGCGGGGATGGCGCCCGCCCCGATCCCGGGCCAATCACTCTTCCAACCTCATTCTGCCCTTGTTCGAACTAATTTTTGGTCGGCAACGGCACATGAGGTAGCACACCTATTTGGCATAGGCCACGCGTACAACGCGGCAACTGTAAACTCGTTTTGGGTCGACCAAAATCAGCCCATCTTGGATGCGGCTGATCTCATGGGGCAAGGAAGCCTTAGGTTCCGAGAAAATCTCACTGGCAGATGGATCTCCTCAAGTGAGTATTCTTCGCTGTTTCAAAGGCTTTTAATTTCCCCATCTGATCCAATGGTGATGGTAATTTCCGGATTCGTCTCGGAAACCAACACAGTTCAACTACTTTCTGCCTATTTTCTTCCTGCTGGAACTACCACTCCGTATGAAGCCAGCGCCGAGGGAAAGATTCAACTGGTCGATTCTGAGGGTGAAGTTGTGGGTCAGGCTAGTTTCGCGCCAAGCTTCGGTCTCATTACGGATAACGGCGACATCCGGCCTGTTTCGAAGAGCTTCTTTTTAGTCCAAATCCCTATAATGGATATTCCAAATAACGTTCAGGTAGTCAGAAATAATCAAGTTCTTGAGACTTTCAATCCATCCTCTAAGCTACTTATCGATGCCATTAAAGCCGTTGCTGAAACTAGTTATAAAGCAAAACCCCGGGTAGGCCGCGATATTCTCCTCATAGAGGCGAAGTTAATTGAAGCCACTCTTAAAGGCCGGGCGTGCATGAGACGTCGACCAAATAGCTCCGACGAAAAGCAAAAGATATTAGCTGTCTTGGAGTTGTTTAATCTTCGAGCCACGATCACCAGATTGTTGAAAGATTCGACTGAGAAAACAAACGAACTTGAAATCACAAAGGCAGAGCTGCTTCGCGTTGTTGACTTGGATCTTCTCAAAACCATTCCAGACCAAGCAGTTCACTGGCGGCGAAAATCTGTGACTATTGATCCCGTGCCCGATTTTTGTCGAAAAAAATCAAATACCGTCGTCTCAATTAAAACCTTTACACAAGGACAGTACGGGCTAGTTGTTCAAAATCACGATGGCACTTTGACCTACCAGCCAACTTCAAACAACATGATGACTGATCGTTTCAGCGTCACTCTTCAAGATCTAGAAGGAGATATTTCTACGAAAACGATCACGATCGTACGATAATCACGCACTGCGATCCGAAATTTTATGCGTAAGAAATCAATAAAATCGGTCTGGAGAATTGCAATTCGAAGCGTAGCCTTTGCTGGCGTATTCCTTTATCTGTCACCAACATTCGGAGACATGTTTGCCGGTCCGAGCGACACAACCAAAGACACGCTGAATACGTGGCATTATTTTCTGGAAATCATGAAGTCAGAAAACGGAAAGTATCCGACTAGCCTGAAAGAAATTAAGGCGTTTCGAAAAAACGTCGCGAAAGAAGACTGCCAAATGGGTAAAGTACTTTGCCAGTCACAAATGTATTATGTCGACGGCTGGAAGACTCCCCTGGAATACAAATCCAACGGAAAGACCTATCGCGTAACGGGTTCGCATGGCTATTTCTTAACCGAAAAAACGAAGGCAAAAGGAAATCAGGAGCAGCATTGGGACAATACCGGAACCCCGCCGGTCGATCCTCCTCCTCGTAGCGATACCATCTGAGGAACAAGGTAGATTCCCAACGCATTTCGATCCTCGAAACACACTGACGGTGGTTTGACGACCGCGAGCCCGACTTGCAGGGGGAGTCGCCAGCACCTTATCCTGGGAAGGTGAGATTTCCCCGCGGCCTCGGGCCGCTCTCGATCGCCTTCGTCTCCCTCCTCTCCGGCTGCGCGCACGTCGCCGATCGGGAGCCCGCCGCGATCACCGATCCGGAGGAGAAACGCGCGATCATCGAGCAGATCACCACCCTCTTCGAGAACTCGACGCCGCTGCCCCAGTACGCCTACGTCGAGCGGCTCCGCGATTCCGATAAACGCGGGATCACCTTCGGAAAGATCGGTTTCACGACCTGCCAGGACGGCGGGGAGCTCCTCGCCGAGTACGACCGCATCCATCCGGGAAATCCCCTTCACGATTTTCGCGCCGTGATGGAAGACGCGTTCGACGAGAAAATCGGCTGTCCCGAGAACGTGCGCCGCCTCGAAGCGCGGGGGTTCGCGGCCGCGGTGAAGGCTCTCGAACACGATGCGGACTTCCGCGGAGCCCAGGACGCCGTCGCCGAGCGGCGCTACTTCAAACCCTCCGCCCGACTCGCGAAAAAACTCGGCCTGAAGCACGTCTGGTCTTGGCTCGTCATCTACGACTCCTTCGTCCAGCACGGCGAAGGTTACGGTGAGGGCATCGCGGAACTCGTGAAGCGGACGAAGGAGGGCTTAGGCGGCGCCACGCCCGCGCGCGGCGCGGACGAATTCACGTGGATGAAAGCGTTCCTCGAAGCGCGCCGGAAGATGCTCCTCGACGGGGACGACGAGTGGAAGCTTTCCGTCGGCCGCGTGGACGCGCTTCTCAAGATCCACGAAAAGTACGGCAACGACGAACTCGAACCTTTCGAGTTCGATGCCGACGGGTACGGGATCTGGCGCCTGCCCGCAAAGAACGACTAACGAATCCGCTAACGAATCCGCTTCAGGAAAACTTCCATCGCGGTCCCGTCGGCGTAGTAATTCTCGACGGTGTGCCCGACGTTGAAACCGTGGCTGAGGTAGAACGCCGCCGCCGCGAGGTTCGCGCGCGCGACGTTCACGGCGATCCCGAACATCTCGTCGGCGGTGGCTCGCTCGATCGCGTCGGCGAGGAGCGCGTGCTCGACCCGCTCTTCGCGGTAGAGCTTCCCGACGGAGAGGTCGAGGATTTCATAAGCGGGCGCGGCCGCATCGGGTTTCCGCTTCCAGCAGATGAATCCCATCGGCTCGTCGGGCCGATCGGCGTCGACCGCGACGCGGACGATGAACGACGGATCCGGGCCTTGGCTCTCGAGGAGCCATCGGAACTGGGCGGGCGGTAGGGCTTGGCCGCCGACGCACTCGACTTCGAGGCGATGGAGGGCGTCGAGGTCGGAAACCCGCGCCGGACGGATGGTGATCGCGTCGGAATTCATGCCCTCCTCTTATCCGCTTTCCGGGGGCTTTTCGACTTTCCTTTACGCGGTGAGCCCCCTAAAATCGAGAAGTCATGAGCCAATTTCGCCGCCGCATCCTGCTGATCAACCGGCCCTTCCAGGTCCGTTTCGCGATTTACGTGTGCTCGTGGCTTTTCGTGCTGAGCGTCATTTATCCGATGCTCGTCTCGCAGCTCTACGATTGGTTCTTCAAGTACATCTCCGCCGATCCGAACGGCCCGATGATCCCGTTCCTCCAGAAGTCCCGGCACGACATGCTCTTCTGGCTCGCGCTGATGCAGGTCTGCTTCATGCTGATGACCTTCCTCATGAGCCTCTTCATGAGCCACCGGATCGCCGGCCCGCTCTTCAAGCTTTCGAAGACGATGAACGGCCTTCGGAACGGATCGCTCGCGAAGGTCGGCTTCCGGAAGAACGACCATTTCCAAGAACTGGCCGAGGACTACAACTTCATGGTCGAGTCGGTCGCCGACCAAATCTCCGCTTCGAAGACCCACCTCGACCGCGCGCTCGCCGCGACGAAGGACGAGGCCGCGCGGAAGGAAATCGAAGGGGCGATCAAGGCCCTCTCCTTCTTCCAACAGCCCTGAACCGCTAGAGGGCCCATGTCCGACATTCGTTTTCGTCCGCATCATTTCCTTTGCACGATCGGTTTCGAGGGCAAGGGCTATAGCGAAGCCTTCGTCGAGAATTACGCGCGTCTCGCGCGCGAACTCCGCGAGTCGAAAGGCGGCGACGCGCTCGAAATCGAAGTGACCGCCCGGACGGACTCGATCTGCGAGCCGTGCCCGAACCGCCGGGGCAACCTCTGCGAAACCGAGGCGAAGATTCGCTCCCTCGACGACGCCCACGCCGCCGCGCTCGGGATCCGCCCGGGCGACCGTCTCAGCTGGGGCGAGGCGAAGGCGAAGATCCGCGAGCGGATCACCGTCGAGACGATGCGCACGATCTGCGCGCCGTGCGCGTGGCTGAAGGCCGGGATGTGCGAACGCGCGCTCACGAAACTGAAGTCCGAAGGATCTTCGGTCGCCTCCCTTGCCGGAGTGGGATTCCTCGCCGCGGGCCTGCTCGCCTCGGCGCTCTTCTCCGCGCCGACCGTCGCCCGCGCCGCGCCGTCGCCTACTCAGGCCCCGACGCCGACCGCGACGGCGACTCCGGCCGCGATCGATCCCGTCGCGAGCTACGAAGCCCGCCGCTCGGCACTTCGGGCGAAGATCGTCGGTAAAAAAACGAAGGCGACGAAGTCCGCGAAAGCGCTCGCGGCCGCTTCGGCCGCGCTCGACGCGGAGAAGTTCGACGAAGCCGTGAAGCTCGCCGCCCCGGTCGAACGCGACGGCGAGTTCGCCGACCACGCGCTCGCGATCCGCGGCCAAGCTTCGATCCGCGCCGCCGAATCGGCGATCGCGGCGACCGACGACGAAGACGCGAAGAAGAAGGCCGATTGGAAAAAAATCGAGGCCGACTCGCTCCGTGCGCTCTCGGCTTGGACGAAGATCGAGGACCTCTACCTTTACTCGCCCTGGTGGTCGGGAGCCCCGAAGGAAATCGCGAAAGCCGAGCTCGCGGAAGCGCTCGCGAAGGTCGGACGGAAAGCGAACGGCGAAGCGACGCGGCTTTTCGAAAAGGCGTTCCAGCGGGCGACCGCCGAAAACGCGACCTACCTCCTCCGCCCGCGGCACCTCGAGGCTTACGGCGACCTTTGCTTGAAGAAGAAAACGGAGCTTTGCACGGCTTGGATCGTGAAGTTCGCGAATCTCTATTCGAAGAACGGCGCCGAATCGAAGCGGCTCGCGAAGAAGTTCCCGGAGATCGTCGAAGCCGGGAAGCCGACGTTTGCGAACTCGAAGATCACCGTCGGCTATCGGCAGAAGGACGCCGACGAGGAAGCCTTCGATCAGGCGTTCCCGATGGTCGTCGAGGAGAACTGGGGCGACGCCGTCGACGCGCTGAAAAAGTTCCTCGAGGAGTACCCGCGTTCCGCCCACCGTTTTCGCGCGCGCTACTGGCTCGCGAACGTCCTCGCCCGGAAGAAGTTCGAGGACGCGCGCCCGCACTACGAGCAACTCGTGCGCGAGACGCCGCTCACCGTCTACGGGCTGCTCTCGATGATGGCGCTCAAACAAGACCCCGAAGGACGCTTCAAGGGGAACGCGCCGGACCTCGTCGATCACGACGACCTCCAAACGACGACCGAGGCCGTCCGCCTCGGCCGCGCGAAGAAACTCCTCGCCGCGAAAGCGGACCGCCTCGCCGCGGTCGACTTCAAGTCGATTCGCTCGCGGGACAACGCCTCGGGCCCGTATCTCCTCTGGCTTTCGAGCTTTGCCTCCGTCGCGGGTTCGCACCTGACGACGTTCTCGATCCTCTCCGACCTCATCGCCCGCATGGACGAGAACGTCTACACGGCGGAGGGGCTCGATCTCGTCTTCCCGGTCGTCGAGTGGCCGATCATCGAAAAGCAGGGCACGACGATCGGCGTGGACCCGATCCTCACCCTCTCGCTCATCAAGCAAGAGAGCGCGTTCGAACGCGACATCGCCTCGGGCGTCGGCGCCGCGGGCTACATGCAGCTGATGACCTTCACCGCGTCCGACATCGAGCCGGACGTCGAGCGCCGGGATTTGATCGAGGCCGAGACGAACATCCGCATCGGGACGAAGTACCTGAAAAAGCTGATCGATCGCTACAAAGGGAACATCGCGCTCGCGCTCGCGGCTTATAACGCCGGACCGACCGCGGTCGATCGGTGGATCCGGGAAGGCCGCGCGTCCCGATCGTTCATGGAGTTCGTCGAGCAGATCCCGTACAAGGAAACCCGCGACTACGTCGGCACGATCTTTAGGAACTTCGTTTGGTACAAGTTCCGCCTCCGCGGCGAACGGGTGAGCGGGCCGGAAGCCTTCTGGCCGACCTCGGTTCCGGGTTCCGGAACCGCTCCGACCTTGAAAAGCCCGGATAACGGAACGAGCACCCCGGTCCCGACCGCCCCCCAGTAATCGCTCCCCGGGGGATTAACGCGTCGCTTAGTGTCGAAATCGGGCGTCGAGCCTTCAGCCGGGGACCCGCTTCGTCCCGCCAGGAGCCCGTAGCCAATTGTGCGCTTTAGATCGCAAACCTTTCGTCGATTTTTCGAAAAACGGCCCATTTTTTCGAGACCAACCGAAGGAAATAGGAAAATTCGATCGATCCGAAGCGCACAATTGGCTACCGGGCTATCGAGGGCCGGGAAACGGCCTTCGCCGAGGCAAAAGGACTCCTGCATTCGCTTTTCGAACCGACTTTTGAGATACCCCCTATAGTTTTGGGGGAATTATGATCGCTTCGTCTCGCTTGTCCGCTCTCGCTTTCACGGTCCTCGCCGCCTTTTTCGGAATGACCTCGGCCGACGCCGATCCGGGCCACCCGCACCTCCTCTGGTCGAACGACCACGCCGCCTACCGCAGTTACGATCCGCGCGGCGCCGACCGATTCTTCCGCCCTACGCGCCGGACGGCGCGCCCGCTTCGCATCGACGACGATTACCTCGTCGAATCGCTGAAGACCCTTTCCGGCGAACACGACCGCGTCCTCGCGAATCGCGGGAGCCAAGCCGGCCGGGCCGCCGCCCGCGATTTCCTCCGGAAGGAATTCGAAGGCATGGGCTACACGGTTTCGGAACAAGCCTACGGTTCCGGCACGAACCTCATCGCCGAGAAATCCGGCAAGTCCGGTAAGTTCCTCGTGATGTCCGCGCACTACGATTCGATGTCGAACAAGGGCGCCGACGACGACGGGAGCGGCGTGATCTCGCTCCTCGGGACCGCGCGCATGCTCCGCGAAGTCACTCTCAAGCACGGCATCCGCTTCGTCGCGTTCGACGAGGAGGAACGCGGCCTCGTCGGCTCGCAAGCTTACGCGAAGATGCTCGTGAAAAAAGGCGAGAAACCGATCATCCTCGGCGACGTCGAAATGGAAATGCTCGGTTGGAACGCGAGGAAGGACGGGAAGTTCCACGTGATCTCGTGCAAGCGCGCCGACTCCGACTTCCTCGTGGGCGCGTTCGTCCAAGCCGTGCGCAACCTCGGGAACGGACTCCAGATCACCGAGGCCTGCACCGATCGCAGCGACCACGCCTCGTTCTGGGACCAAGGCATGCCGGCGGTCGTGAGTTCGCAGAACTTCTTCGGCGGCGACTCGAACCCCTGCTACCACCGGGCGTGCGACGACGTCGCGCACATGCACCTCGACTTCTTCCTGAAGCTCGCGGAGACCGCCGCGAACGCGGTTCGGTTGATCGTCGCGGAGTAAGGCGTCCGGCGGGATTTTGACGGCGGTTCCCCGTGTCCGTGGCGAACGGAGTCGGCTATCCTAGGAGGAACGGCCGAAACCGCATGAAACTCGCCTCCAGCTTCCTCTTCTTCACCGCCCTCCTCGCCTCCGCCTCCGCGTCGGCCACGCGCGACGTCGCGCACTACTCGGTGATTTCGATCGACTGCCGCGAGCGCGAGAACGGGACGCTCCTGCACGCGTTCCGCTCGTTCCACTTCGACGGCCTTCCCCGCTACCTCGTCGTGAACGTCGAGACCTTCGAGACGCGCTTGATCGATCCGTCGTTCCTGAATTGCAAGGACCCCTCGGCCGCCGCGGAAGTCGCGACTTCTCCCTACGGCGAGGCCTCGCGCGCGGAAGTCCGACCGCCGTTTCCGATGCATAACGACGGCATCCGCCACGCCTCCGGACCCGTCCAAGGCACGTTCCTCACCGCCGACCTCTGCCCGGCCTCGAAGGAACGCTTCGAATATCGGCTCTTCGACGAGCTCGAGAAGATCGCGATGAAGTCGGGCCGCCCGGTCTCGATCGCGCTCTCGGTCAGCGGGAAATGGATCCGCCAGCACGACCTCGACTTCGAGACGATCCGCCGCCTGCGCGACATGCGGAAACTCGACGTGACGTGGGTGAACCACTCCGATTCGCACCCGTATCGGAAGGGCCAAAAATACGGCCAAAACTTCCTCCTCGAACCCGGCGTGGTTCCCGAACGGGAGATCGAGGGTGCCGAACAGGAGCTCCTTCGCCGCGGCGAGGTGCCTTCGGTGTTCTTCCGTTTTCCGGGACTCGTTTCGAACAAAAAGTGGATCGAGGAACTCGGACGCCACTCGCTCCTGCCGATCGGTGCGGATGCGTGGATCGCGCTCGGCCAAAAGCCCGTCTCCGGCAGCGTGATCCTGATCCACGCGAACGGCAACGAGCCCGAGGGCGTGAGGAAGTTCCTGAAGCAGATGCCCGAGATCGAAACGCTCGGTCCGTTCTTGCCATTGTCGTCGCTCTTCTGATTTCATCGAAGCATGGCTCCTCAAACGGCCCTCGAAATCCGGCCCCTCGCCGTCCCGGACCTCGCGCCGGTCTACGCTTGGATCGAAGGTAACCCGCTCTTCGCGCGCTACGGGATGAGCCGAACGACGCTCGCCGCGGGACTCGAACGCGCGGTCGCGGACCCCGAGGCGCTCGTCGTCGGCGCATTCGCTCCGGAGGGAAAACTCACGGGCTTCGCGTGGTTCGTGAAAAGAGGCGCGTTCGCGCGGAGCGGTTACCTCCGGCTCATCGTCGTCGATCCGGCCGCGGAGTCGAGCGGCACCGGACGCGCGCTCATGCAGCACCTCGAGGCGAAGCACTTGAAGCCGAACGGGATTTTCCTGCTCACCACCGACTCGAACGTCGAAGCGCAGTCGTTCTACTCCCGGCTCGGCTATCGGAAGGTCGGGGAAATTCCCGACTACGTCCACGCCGGGCTGACCGAGTGGATTTACCACAAGGCGCCGGCGCGGACGTAATCGACGGAATCATTTTTTACGCGTCTTTTCCATTTCGGCGGAAAGCACTTCCATCTTCGCGTCGACGTAGCGGAGTTCGGCTTTCACGGATTCCGGAGCCTGTTCGCCGTTCTGTTCGGCGGTCAGAATCGCCGCGAGAAGGTGCGAGTGGCGGTCGTTCAGCGCGTTCCACTGCGCGAGGAGCGCCGGATCGATGCCCGTGACTTCCTCCGCGCGCAGGTAGGTGAAGCCGTACGGGCTGGACGGATAGTAGCGGATCGAAGGGTTCGTCTTCCCGAGTTCGAAGTCCTGCTGGGATTCTTTCGTCCGAACCGGGAGCTCCCGGCCGGTCGCGAGATCGATCGCCGCGAAGTGGACCTGACCGCGATTACTGACCGCGTTCACTTCGACCTTCGAGTTCTTGCAAAGGACGGTCTTCACGTCCTCGTCCTTCTCGGTGAACATGAAAATCTTCGGCTCCTTCAGCTCGCATTGCTCCAATCCGCCCTGCAGGAAATTCAGGACCGTGACTTGGAGGGCGTGCTCTTCGGAAACCGGTGCCGGAGCCGGCGCTTCGCTCGGCGCCGGATCGGGTGCCTTCACGGGGTTCGTCGGGCCGGTCGGAGAAAGAGGTGACGAGGCGACCGGAGCTCTCCCCGCCTTTTCACATCCGAGTACAGAAAGCGCACCTAGGACGATAACCCATTGAAATTTCATAATTTTACCCCTTTTTAGGTGGAACGTGGGCGAGGTTTACCACAACCCGAAAGGAGTAAAAACCAAAATTGACACGGCGCGTGGTTTTCCGGTATTCCCACTCCCGATGTTGTCTCACCGGCTTAAACTCCGCCTCCCCCTCCTCGTGGCCGCGCTCTCCGTGGCCGGCGCGGCATCTGCGAATTATCCGGCGACGCCGGACGATCTCCGCGGCATGGCTTCGCTCGTCTGCTCCGGCGTGATCGTACGCGCGAACCGCGGACCGGACCAGCCGGCCGTCCTTCTCACGAACGGTCACTGCGCGACGAACGCCTCGATCGATCCGGACGACGCGCTCGTCGACGTTCCGTACTCGCGGGGCGGAGACCTCGGCGTCTACGTCGGCGGCGATACGCCGGAAACGATGAAACCGTCGCGCATCCTTTACGCGACCCGCACCGGCCTCGACGTCGCGCTCATCGAACTGAAGGTGACCTACCGCGAGCTCGAAGCGAAGGGCGCGAAGATTTACGAAATGGCGAAGAACGACGCGAAGCCGGGCTCCGACGTCCAGCTCGTCTCCGGATTCTGGAAAGAGAAAAACCTCTGCGCGGTCTCCCACCTCGTCCCCTCGCTCGTCGAGGACGTCTGGACCACGCGCGACGCTTACGCGATGAACGACCCGTGCCCGACGACCGGCGGATGGTCGGGAACGCCGATGGTCGACCCGACCTCGCTCGAAGTCGTCGGAATCCTGAACTCGACGAATCTCGCCGGCCAACTCTGCACGCTCGATAACCCGTGCGAAGTCTCGTCGGACGGAACACGCCTCGCGTTCAACGGCCGCACCTACGGCCAACGCGTTTCCCCGATCCTGAATTGCCTCTCCACGAACGGCGACGTCGTCCTTACCCAAGCGGGCTGCGGGCTGACGCGGCCGAAGCCGCGGCCGACGACCGAAACGAAACAACCGGAGCCCGAACCGAGCCCGTCGCCGACTTCGACGGCGAAACCGTCGAGTTCCTGGCCTAAACGTTGAAGCGGAAGTGCATGATGTCGCCGTCCTGCACGACGTAATCCTTGCCTTCCACGCGAAGCGCACCGGCTTCCTTCACCTTCGCTTCGGTCCGGTGTTTCATGAGCGCCTCGTAGGTGTAGACCTCGGCCCGAATGAAGCCCTTCTCGAAGTCGGTGTGGATCACGCCCGCGCACTGCGGAGCCTTCCACCCTTTTTCGAAGGTCCACGCGCGAACCTCGACTTCGCCGGCGGTGAAGTAAGTTTGGAGCCCGAGGAGCGCGTAGCCCGCGCGGATGACTTTCGCGAGGCCCGACTCGTCCATGCCCATGTCGGCGAGGAAACTCGCGCGATCGGCGGGATCGAGCTCGGCGAGCTCGGATTCGATTTTCCCGCAAATCGGGACGACGGGAGACCCTTCTTTCGCGGCGTGTTCCATCACCATCTTCAAGTTCGCGTTCTTCGACGGATCGGCCGCGTCCGCTTCGTCGACGTTCGCGATGTACATCACCTTTTTCGCGGTGATGAGGTGGTAGTCCTTGATGAGGTCGAGCTGCTCCTCGGAAAGCCCGAGCGCGCGGACCGGCTTCCCTTTTTCGAGGGCGGCCTTCACCGGTTCGAGCACGCCGAGTTGGGCGGCGGCTTCCTTGTTCGCGCCGGCCTTCGCGGTCTTTTGGAGCGAGGCGAATTTCTTATTGATCGCGTCGAGGTCGGCCAGGATCAGCTCGAGGTCGATCACCTCGATATCCCGGACCGGGTTCACCGAACCGTCGACGTGCACGACGTTCCCGTCGGAGAAGCAACGGACGACGTGGGCGATCGCGTTCGTCTCGCGGATGTGACCGAGGAATTGGTTTCCGAGCCCCTCGCCCTTCGAAGCGCCTTTCACGAGGCCGGCGATGTCGACGAAATGCATTTCCGTCGGGATGAGCTTCTGCGGCGGGATGCACTCCGCGATTTTGTTCAACCGCGGATCCGGCACCTTCACGACGCCCGTGTTCGGCTCGATCGTGCAGAACGGATAGTTCGCCGCTTCGGCCTTACCCGAGGTGAGCGCGTTGAAGATGGTCGATTTGCCGACGTTCGGAAGTCCTACGATGCCGCATTTGAATCCCATAATTTCCTCTATCCTTGCTTCGCATCCGCTTTCGGCGCGGTATTGTAAACGTTCATGGCCTTGCGGGCGTCGCCCGCGATCAGGAGTTCCGCGGCTTTCGCGACGTTCGCGAAAACTCCTTCGAGCGTTTCGCATTCGGTCTGGGTGAACTGGCCGAGCACGTAATCGGCGAGATCCATCCCCGGATGCACGTCGCGCGCGTGACCGACGCCGATCCGCACGCGGTGGTATTCGGGCGAACCGAGCGAGGAGTCGAGCGACTTGATCCCGTTGTGTCCGCCCGAGCCGCCGCCGGTCTTGATCCGAAGGGCGCCGGGCTTCAAATCGACCTCGTCGTAGACGACGATGATGTCGGCGGGCGCGCATTTGTAGAATCCCGCGAGCGGCGCGATCGCCTGGCCCGAGAGGTTCATGAAGGTCTGCGGCTTCGCGAGGATGACTTTTTCTCCGCCGACGGTGGCCGTCCAATACTCGGCGTTGAACTTCGACTTCGGCCCGTCGGCCTTCCATGCGTCGATCAAGTGATCGAGCGCGAGCCAGCCGACGTTATGCCGGGTGGTCTCGTATTTCGGTCCGGGATTTCCGAGTCCTACGACGAGCTTCAAACGACCCGCCTTAGATGAAGAGCTGCGACACGGAGTCGTAGTTGTGGATCCGGTAGATCGCTTCGGCGAGGATATCGGCCACGGAAAGCTGCACGATTTTCCCCGAGGATTTCGCGGCTTCGGTGAGCGGGATCGTGTCGGTGACGATGACCTGCTTGATCGGCGAGGAACCGATTCGCTCGATCGCGGGTCCGGAAAGCACGCCGTGGGTCGCCGCCGCGTAGACGGCGGTCGCGCCATGACCGAGCGTCGCGTTCACGCCCTCGATGAGCGTTCCGGCGGTGTCGATCATGTCGTCGACGATGATCGCGGTTTTTCCTTCGACGTCGCCGATGATGTTCATCGCTTTCGCGACGTTCGGTCCGGTCCGGCGTTTGTCGATCATCGCGACGCCGCACTCGAGGCGCTTCGCGTACGCGCGCGCGCGTTCGACGCCGCCCGCGTCCGGCGAAACCATCACGAGTTTCGCGGGTTCGATGTTCATCGCCTTCAGGTGGGTGAGGATCACCGGCGCGGAGAAGAGGTTATCGACGGGAATGTCGAAGAAGCCTTGGATCTGCCCGGCATGGAGGTCCATCGTCACGACCCGGGTCGCGCCCGCTTCGGCGAGCAGGTCGGCGACGAGCTTCGCGGAAATCGGCGTCCGCGGTTGGACCTTCCGGTCTTGGCGGGCGTATCCGTAATACGGAATGACGGCGGTGATCTCCTTCGCCGATGCGCGCTTGAGGGCATCGACGATGATCAGGAGCTCCATCAAATTATCGTTCACCGGGCGGCAGGTCGATTGAACGACGTAGCAATCCCGTCCGCGAACGTTCTCGCCGATCTCCGCGAAAATTTCGGCGTCCGAAAATCGACGGATATCGATTTGGCCGAGAGGTTTTCCTAAGCGCTGACAAATCTTTTCAGTGAGCGGCCGATTTGCCGTGCCGGAGAGAATGACCCAATCGCGGAGACGCATGGACGAGGACTACCGAAAAGCACCGGGATTTCCAAGGGTCTCGGGGCGGAAGCGAGATTTAACGCATGAAGTTATCTTGATCCGGCAGATGAAGATTTCTCCACCACCTCGCCGTCAAACTTCGATCACTGCCGGAATTGTTTATTATCCGTGATTTATCCAGATCCTCGGCGGATTTTTTAGAATGTTGAACGTTCCTTTAGAATCTCGTTTAGCTCTCAATAGGTTCTACCGATCTAATTGGCATGAGACCGGCCTATACCCGACGTGTATTCTCTAGTTTAGCCCCCCTTCTCTGCCTCTTCGCTTATGGCTGCTCCTCCGGCCAAATCCAGGTCGAGAGCGATCCGGCGGGCGCCGACGTGAACGTCGTGAGCGGCGGCGGGATGAAACAGAAAATCGGTCAAACGCCGCTGACGCTGACCCCGGCCCAATTCCCGAACGCGTTCGGCGCCGACGTGCAGATCCAAGTCTCGAAGGACGGTTACCGCGCGGAAAGCTTCCTGCTTCCGCCCCAAGCCTCGGGCGCCGTCGGCCGGATCCAAGCGAAGCTCGCCGACGATCCCGTTTCGAAGACCTGCCAGGATACCGCGAACTCGATCGCCGACGCGACCGACGCCGTCGCCCAAATCCAACGCCTCATCTACAAGAAAAACTACGGCGACGCCGAACGCGCGCTCGTCTCGGCGACCGTGAAGTATCCCGCGGTCCCGATCTTCTATTCGCTCCTCGGGAACGTCTATTACCTCGAGAAGCAACTCGATAAGGCGCTCGAATCTTACCGTCACGCGGCCGCGCTCCAGCCGCAGAACCTCGAGATCGCCCGCATGATCGAAAAGATCCGCGGGATCCGGATGCCGTCCGGAGGAGGAACCTGATGTTTTACTTATCCGGCCTCATCATCGCGTTAGGCTCGATCCTCTTCTCGATCGTCCACCTCCGGCAAAACGCCGCGAACTACTTCGACCCGGTCGGTCTCGCCGTCGTCGTCGGCGGAACGATCGCCGTCGCCGTCATGATCTTCCCGTGGGAAATGCACCGCGAGATCCGCGACGCGATCAAGCGCCTCCTCTCGAACCACCGGCTCGACTTGAAGGCGATCAACCTCGAATGCTTCGAGATGGTCCGCAAGCTCCGCGACGGCGGGACGGGTTTCAAACCGACCACCGGTTCGATCACCGGTCAGACGCTCATCGACGGCGCCGAGCTCCTTTCGCTCGGCTTCGGCGAGGAAAAGATCCAGCTCATCCTCGAAGAGCGGCTCTTCCAGTGGAACGAACGGAAGATGAAGGTCGCGAACGCACTCCGCTCGCTGGCGAAGTACCCGCCGGCCTTCGGGCTCGTCGGGACCGTCCTCGGTCTCGTGAGCCTCATGCGCGCGATCTCCGACGGCGCGAGTTCGAGCGAAGCCGGCTTCCGGATGGCCGTCGCCCTCGTCGCGACCCTCTACGGCCTCCTCACCGCGAACCTGATCTTGAACCCCGCCGGCGAAAACGTCGTGAAGTCGACCGCCGAAGAGCGGAAAGCGGCCGAACTCGCCCTCGAAGCGGTGATGCTCGTCTCGCGCGGCGCGAACCTCCTCGAAGCGCAGGAAATGCTGAATTCCCACGTCGCGCCCGAACATCGGATCAACATCCTCGGTAACCTCTCCGAGGCGGAAAGCGAGCAAGCGGCGTGAGGGAGCACCGTAACGGTCCGGGCGCGAAACGCCGGGCCTTTCACGAAGAAGAAGTCGACGCGGAGGGAAGCTGGGCCATCTCCTACGGGGACATGGTGACCCTCCTCCTCACGTTCTTCATCCTCTTCTTCAACGTGAACCAAAAAGCCACGACCGAGTCGCGCAAGCTCCAAACCGCGCTTCTCGCCGAGCTCGGCGCGAAGGCGAGCGACGCGAGCCACGACTACGGCAAGCAGGAACCCCATCTGAACGTCGGCCCGGTGGTCGACTCCGCCTCGATCGACGAAGCCACGATGAAGAGCTGGGGCGGCGTCCCGCACGAAGTCGGCTCGCGGATCCTCATCGAATTCCCGGCGGTTTCGTTCTTCGACTTCGGAAAGACGAAAGTCACGAAGGAGGGCGAAGTCTCCCTCCACCGTTTCGTCGATCACTATATCCGGTACGCCGGCGGCAACAACCTCGTGATCAAAGCCTTCACCGACGACGTGAAGGTCGACCGCGAAAAATCCATCCGCGAAGGACGCAAGTACGAAGACAACCTCGAACTCTCCGCCCTCCGCGCCGTGGCGGCGATGCGCGTGCTCCAGCACGCGGGCATCCCGCTGAACCGCATGCGGATCTCCGGCAACGGAGAGATGGACCGCGAAATCCGGAAACTCGCTTCCGCCGAGCCTCGCGTCGGAAAATCGAAGGGCAACCCCCTTTCCCGTAAAGTCGTGCTCGTCGTCGAGCCCGTGGTGCCCGAAGTCCCGCACCTCGAAAAGGAGAAGTCATGAAAATCGGTAAACTCGCTCCCCTCGCCGCCCTCGCGCTTGCGATCACGGGAATTTTCGCCGGCACCGAATCCGCGCGGTCGGAACCGATCGCGAAACACCCCCGGGTCGCCGAACTCGAGGACAGCCTCCGCGACAACGCGAGCGTCTACCTGAAGGCGCGGTTCCCCGACCGCCCGTTCCTCGTCACGGTCAGCGTCGATCCCCTCCGCCGGTCGAGCGCGAAGAATGCGCCGACCGACGAACTCCCGTACTTCGACTCCTCGAGCGAGGACATCCAGGACGAGTGGGACGATCCCCAAGTTCCCCTGACCCAGCTCATTTCCCGGACGACGAAGATTTCCGTCGCCGTCTCGCTTTCGACCGCGCTCAGCGACAACGAAGTCGCCGAAGTGAAGGATTCCCTCATGAAGACCCTTCACCTCGTCCCGGCCCGCGACGAGGTCCAGTTCAATTTCCGGAACTGGACGACTTCGAGCGAGAAGTGGGTCTATCCGACGATCGCCGTCGGCATCGCCCTACTCTTCCTCTTCGGCTTCTTCCTCATCCAGCGCACCGGCGTCGCCAAACTCACGACCGCGCTGAAGGAGCAGAAAACCGCTGCCGCTTCCGGCGGCGGAGCGTCGATCGGCGCGATGGGCGCGATGCCGAGCCCCGTTTCGACGGGAGGCCGGGGCGAATCGAGTTCGACCACCGTCCGCGGCGGCGTCCAGGTGAACGACCCGATCCGCGCGCGCGAACTCATGACGAAGTTCGTCGACCTGCTCGCGAAGCACCCGACGTTCCCGACCCTCCACTCGATGATCGTCCTCGAGGACTACGGCGAGCGGAATCCCTCCGGCCTCGGCGCGCTCCTCTCGGAACTCCCGCTCCCGATCCAGACGAAACTCTACGCGCTCGGTTCGACCGACTGCTGGTTCAAGGCCTTGAACGCCCCCGGCATGATCTCGATGGAAGAGATCGAGCTGATGCAACGCCTCGTCCGCGAGCCGGCGACCGGACGGTCCCGCGCGCTCGAAGAGATGACGATCAAGGTTTGGCGCTTGGGTTCCATGATCCCGGACTTCCTCCGCACCTACCCGCGGGACATCTCGATGACCATCCTTTCCTACCTGCCGAAGAACGTGGCGATTTCCGCCGCGCGCAAGGCGTTCCCGGGGGCGTGGGCGGATCTCCTCGATCCGTCGATGCGGCTCGCGGAAATGAAGGCCGAGAAGATCGAAGAGATCTCCCGGAACGCGACCGAACTCCGCGCGCTCGGCGAGCTCGAAGACTTCCGTAAGCAGAAGGCCGAATCCGAGCTCATCGATTACCTGAAGGTCGCCTCGACCGAGGAAGAGCGCGAGATCTACCTCGCCTCGAAGCCGGATTCGCTCATCCACCGCTCGCGTCCCCCGTTCTACGCGATCTTCGACGAAGGCGCGGACCTCCTGAAGGAGTTCTGCCCGCGCGTCACTCCCGACCAGTGGGCGCTCGCGCTCTTCAACGTCGACCGGGTGAGCCGCCGCAAGATCCAAAGCTTCCTCGGCGAGAAGCAGAGCTTCCTCCTCATGGAGACGATCAAGCACCTCGACCAGTCGAATCCCGAGAAGGAACGCGTCGGCGAAATGCGCGAGAGCATCGCCCGTCAGTTCAAGAAGTACATGCTCGCGAAACAGAGCGAGATCGACGCGCTCCTGCACGGAAACGGCGGGGGAGCGCAGGAAGAAGAGTCGGACGAGGCGATCGATCTGGAGACCCATGGCAAAGCGGCCTGACCCCTTCCGCATCGCGCTTTTTACCCTCGCCGGTCTCGTCCTCTCGTCCGCGAACGCGCGGGCCGGAGCGAACAAGTTCGACCTCGGCTTCGGCTTTTACAGCTTCACGGCGAAGACGAGCACGGGATCCGGATCCAATTCCGGCCTCGGCCTCTACTCCTTGAACTTCCGTCGTGCGATCACCCCGCGCTTCGAGCTCGCGCTAGGCTACACGGTCTACTTCTCGAAGCTCGTCTCCGGCGACTCGGGGTCGGGCCTCGACCTCGGAATGAACTTTTATCCGCTCACTTTTTCGGGACCGGTCGAAGCTTCGGGCGAAGGCACGAAGATCGAACTCGAACAGCTCTGGCGCCCGTACATCGGCGCGACGTTCAACCAACGGAACTTCCAGTCCGTCCAAACGACCTATACCGGATTCGGCGTCGCCGTCGGACTCGAACGCGTGTTGAACGAAACGATGAACCTGAACGCGCTTTTTCGTTACTTGAAACTGAATGGAGCCCGGGGATCGACCGGCTCGGAAATGAACACTTCCGTCGGAATCAGCCTGAAATTTTAACGAAGGCGGGACCCTCACCGGGTCCGCCGAGACACAGATTGAAACGCTCTAAGAACGTGGGAAGATAGAATTCTATGTTTTTCTTTATGAAGAGTTTAAAAAATTTAGGAAAGATAAATCCTAAATTCATTCTCTTCTCCGCCACGTCCGCGCTCCTCGCGGGCTGCGGCGGCGGGTCCGGTTTCGATTTCGCGAGCATCCCCGCGACCGGCGACGGCGAAGGCACGTGCATGATCACGACGACTTCTCCTACCGTCTCGAGCACGCTGAAAGTTTCGTCCGTCGGCACGACGGCGTCCACCTTCTCCGTCGGACTCGGCACGACGAAGGATTGCGCGGCGACGTTCAAACTGAACGGCTCGACGATCACGAGCACGACGGGCACGTCGGTGACGATCCTCTCGAGTTCCCTCACCGCGGGCAATAACGTGCTCGTCGCGACCGCCGGCTCGACGACGAAGACCTGGACGATTTACAAGAACAGCGCTCCCACCTGCGGTACGCAGACTCCGGCCACCACCGGAAACTCGATGAGCCCGGGCGGCTCCCTCGTCATGACCGGCGCCGCCTCGGACGCGGATTCCGACACGCTCAGCTTCGCGTGGAAGGTGAACGGAGCGACGGCGCCGACCTCCGAGCTGAACGTCTTCAACGGCGTCGGCCAGTCCCAAGCCACTTTCAACCCGACGGTCGCCTACCTCGGATCGAACCAGATCTCGATGAACGTGAGCGACGGGATCGACACCACGGCCTGCACTTGGTCGGTCGGCGTCGCCGGCAGCTGCTCGATCTCCTCGACGACTCCGTCGAACGCCGGCCAAGTCCGGGTCGCCTTCAATTCCGCGACTTCGACGAACTTCCAGGCCGCGGCGAGCTCGGGATGCCTCTTTTCGTGGTCGCTGAACGGAACCCCGATCTCGGGCGCGACCGGCGCGAACTACTACGTCGGCTCCGGAGACCTCCTCATCGGCGCGAACATCCTCCAGGTGACCGCCACGAACGGCACGAGCACCGATACGAAGACGTGGACGGTCGTGAAAAACTCGCCGCCAAGCTGCGCGTCCCAAACCCCGGCCGCGACGGGCACCACGCTCGGGGTCGGCGGTTCGCTCGTCCTAACCGGCAACGCGACCGACCTGAACTCCGATCCGCTCACCTACTCGTGGAAAGACAACGGGAGCGCCGTCGATCCGGGTATCTTCGTCGTCGTGAACGGCAGCGGGAACTCCCAGGCGACGTTCAGCCCGAATTCGAGCTACGTCGGAACGAACAACGTCCAGATGAACATCTCCGACGGATACGACACGACGGCTTGCAGCTGGTCCGTTTCGGTCGTCCCGACGTGCGCGGTCGCCTCGGCCACGCCCTCGAGCGCGAGCTTGAAAGTCGCCTACGCGGCGGGGACGGCGAATTCCTTCGTGGCGGTCCCGAACGACGCCTCCTGTACGATCTCCTGGTCGCTGAACGGTTCGCCGATCTCCGGCACGAGCGCCTTCAACTCGGTCCTCTCCTCTACTTTCTCCGACGCTCCGGCGACGAACACGCTCGTCGCCACGGTTTCGAACGGATTCAGCTCGGCGACGCGCACGTGGACCGTGACGAAGAACCAGCCGCCGACCTGCTCGTCCCAAACCCCGGCCTCGACCGGCACCACGATCGGCGTGGGCGGGACGGTGACGCTCACCGCGAACGCCGGAAACGCGGACGGCGATACGCTCAGCTACAGCTGGACGCGGAACGGATCCGCCGCGAACCCGACCTTCTTCAACATCTCGAGCGCCGGAAACCAGACGGCGGCCGCCTTCACCCCTAACTCGGGTTTCGTCGGCTCGAACTCGATCGCCGCGAATATTTCCGACGGCTACGACAGCGCGAGCTGCTCGTGGACGGTCGGCGTCGTGAACAACTGCGCGGTTTCCTCGGCGCTTCCGTCCTCCTCGACCGTGAAGGTCGCGAACGCCGGAACGACCTCGACGACCTTCGGCGTAGTTCCGAACGATTCCTCCTGCGCGATTTCCTGGTCGCTGAACGGTTCGCCGATCTCCGGAACGAACTTCATCTCCGTCCTGTCTTCGGATCTCCTGAACGCTCCGGGCACGAACTCCCTGACCGCCACGCTCGACAACGGCCTCACGGCTCCGACGACGCGGACGTGGACCGTGACGAAGAACCGCGTTCCGACTTGCGTCTCCCAGACTCCGGCCGCGAACCCGGCCTCGATGCCCTACAGCTCGACGCGAGATTTCACCGCGAACGCGGGCGATTCGGACGGCGACTCCCTGACGAATTTCGTCTGGCGGTTCAACGGCGTGACGAGCTCGACTCTCTTTACCCCGGTGAACACCGTGGGTAATACGAGCGTCACGACCTTCCATCCGACGCTCTCGCAGGTCGGCCCGACCCAGTCGGTTTCCGTCGACTTCGACGATTCCTACGACGCCGGCAGCTGCAGCTGGACGTTCGGAGTCGACGATCCGAATACCGTCCAAATCACGGCGTGCACGCCGTCGACGGGCTCGACGGTCGTCGTCCAGTCCGCCGGCGCCCAGAGCAACCAAACCCTGAACGTCGCGGCCACCGGAACGGCGCTGACCTACTCCTGGCAGAAGAACGGAACCCAACAGCCGGGTTTCACCACGCCGAGCTTCTCGCTTTCGGCGGGCTCGCTCCCCGTCGGGGACTACGTCTATAAAGGCGTGGTGACCGACCAATACGCGAATACCGCGTTCTGCCAGTGGAACGTCCGACGAAACGCGCCGCCGACGATCGACTCGTCGTCGCCGGATCCGGCGACGACCTACAAGATGAACGTCGCGTCGACCCTCGGCTTCGCCGTTTCCTCGTCGGACCTGAACTCCGGCGATACCCTCACCTATACCTGGGCGATCGACGGCACGACGGTCACCGCGATGCTCCCGACTGGCGGCAGCAGCACGACGTTCTCGCCGGCCCTCGATCCGGCCGGCCTCGACTCGCAGAACTTCCCGAAGATTCTCGGGGCCCACACGATCTCGGTCACGGTGAGCGACGGTTCCGAGTCGGTGACCCAGAGCTGGAACGTCGAAGTGAACCTCTTCTCGAACGAGTGCAATACCCTCGCGAACGGATCCGTCGCGACGAGCGGCGGAAAGATCTGCACGCTCGTCGGATCGCCGACGATCGGGAACGGCGCGATTCCGAGCGACGACCAGACCGCGATGAAACTCCAGCCGACCTATATTTCCGACGACGGTTCGGGCAACTGGTTCATCTCGGACAACCTGAACAACACGGTTTCCTTCCTGAACCGCTCGGGTAGCCCGATCACCCGCTTCGGAATGACGATCCCGGCGGGAAAACTCGTCGTCCTCATCGGGAACGGCGCGAACGGCGTCACCCAGGACAACCTCTACAATACCGCATTCAAGCTCGATACCCCGATGCAAGTCGCTTACGACTCGGCCGGAGGTTTCCTCTATATCGCCGACTACGCGAACCATCGCATCGCGCAGATGGATAATACCGGTTTCGTCACGACCGTCTTCGGAATCGCGAACTCGACGACGAACAACGCGGCGACCAATACCGACGGCGCGGTCGGGACGAGCCACGTCTGCGGGAACCCGGTCGGACTCCGGATCGTGAATTGGGCCGGAAACCGCTGGCTTTACATGACCTGCAGCAGCTCCCATTCCGTGAAGAAGATGGACGCGCTCCCGACGAGCCCGAACTACCTGAACGGATGGGTCGTCGCCGGTCGCCTGACTTCGACCGGAGCGACGGGCACGGGCCTCGAGGACGGACCGGTCGGCGCCGCGCGCACGGCCCAACCGTGGGCGCTCACCGACGACGGCGCCGGGAACATCTATTGGACCGAAATCGCCGGCTTCCGCGTCCGGATGGCCGCGACCGGCGGCGCGACCACCTCTTTCTTCACGAGCGGCCTCACGCCCGGAAATACTTTCACGATCACGGCGACCGACGTCGGCGGGACCTACACCGCCGGCACCGCGACCACCGTCGGGACTTCCGGCACGGCTCCGATCACGAAACTCGTCGTGAACGCGGCCCAAGCGGCGGTGACGAGCGAGTGTATCCCGGTCACCGTCCAGGCCCAAAACGCCTCGAGCCTTCCGGTCGTCGCCGGAGCGGCGATCCCGATCACGCTCGCGAGCACGGGTACGGGAACCTGGTGGAGCGATTTCAACTGCTCGTCGAGCATCGGAACGTCGACCTCGATCCCGATGGGCGCCGCCCGGACCGTCGTCTATTACAAGAACGGCACGAACGCGACGGCGACGATCACGATGTCTTCGGCCGGCCTGACGAACGGCACCGACACCGTGAAGGTCGCCGCGGCCGGCACGCCGACGAAACTCACCGTGATGGTTCCGTCGAACTTCCTCTACACGAACTGCCAGATGGTCGTCGTCCAAGCCCAAAACGCCTCGTCGGTCGCTTCGCCCCTGTCTTCCGCCATCACCGTCCGGATGACCCACAACGCGACCGGGAACTTCTACGCTTCGTCGTCCTGTACGGGGACCCCGTCGACGACTTTCAACTTCGGCTCCGGCCAGGATACGCTCGTCGTCTATTACGCGGCGACCGCCGTCGCCCCGGCGAACTCGATCATCACGCTCTTCGGAAACGCGAACACGAACTCCGTCGCCCCGACCACCTCCGGCACGCTGGCGGCGCCGAACGCCCTTCCGATCGGCCAGGTTACGCTGCGCAGCCCGCGCGGTCTCGCGATCTACCGCAGCGGCGCGACCGTGAAAGGCTTCTTCGTTTCGAACTACGATCAGCACCGGGTCCTCTACGTGAACAACGAAGCGACCGACGTGAACAACATGGGCGGCACGAAAGTTCCGGCGCTCACCGGCGGTCTCGTACTCGGCACCGGAACCGCGGGATTCAACACCGACGGCATCGGTAACGTCAGCCGCGTCCAGCACGCCTACGGCCTCGAAGTGGATTCGGCGAACTCGAACCTCCTCGTCGCGGACTACAATAACTACCGCGCCCGGAGCTTCGACTTCCTGAGCGCGAACGGGCAGATCACGACGATCGTCGGCGCGGGACGCGCGCGTTCGGGCAACCTCGGCGATTCGGCGATCGGGGCGACGGACATGTTCTTCACGAACCCGTCCCAGATCATCCTCGATAACGCGAACCGGAAGATGTACATCTCCGACTCGGGCAACTCGCGGGTTCGCCGGCTCGACATGCTGAAAGGCCTCGTCGACACCGTTATCGGCAAAGGTTCCGGCGGAGCGACCGTCGAGAACGAAGACCCGAAGAACGTCTTCATGACGAGCCCGCGCGGCCTCGCCCTCGTGACGAAATCGGGAGCGCCCTTCCTGCTCTACGCGGATCAGGCATCGAACGCGAGCGCGAACTCGAACTGCATGATCCGGGGTTGGAACACGAGCGTGACCACGACGTCGATCTTCGGCACGAGCGTGCAGGGCGGCCGGGTCACGACCCTCTTCGGCGACTACACCTCGGGCTGCCAACCGTATTCCGGGCCGGCGAACGGCACTTCGTTCGTCTTGAACAACCCGGAAAGCATCGCGAGCGACGGCACGAATCTCTACTTCACCACCACCCAGGACAACTCGCGCAGCGATCACTGTATCTTCAAGTCCGACGCGAGCGGGAACGTGAACCCGATCGTCGGCGTCTGCGGAACGGCGGGCGTCACGGACGGATCGACCCAAACCGGCGCGGCGAAAGTCCGCTTCCCGACCGCGATCGTGATGGACCCGCTCTACTCGGCCGACGGAAACTTCTTCTTCGCGGACGCGATCGACCAGAACCAGACCCGCATCCGGTACGTGAACTTCCGGACGAGTTCGGTCACCGTCGGCAGCACGACGGTACCGGCGGCGACCGCGGGGTACGCGATCGTGCAGACGATCTGGTACCTCACGCCTTCCGGGAATAGCCCGGGATGGGTCTACGGTCTGGCCGCCTACTCGAACCAGCTCTGCATCGCGGGCGGACGTCCCGGCCAAGGCCAACAAGGCAGCCATAACGTCACCTGCTACAACCGCTCGAATCCGCTCGGACCGATCACGCTCCGGGTCGGACCGAACGAAACGTCGAACCCGCCGACCCGCGGCGGCGCTCCGCTCGACCGCACTCAGGAAGGTCTGATCTCGACCTCGGCCCTCCTGAACGGACCGTACGGGCTCTCGTTCGATTCGTCGGGCAACCTTTACATCTCGGAGCGGAACAACCACCTGATCCGGATGGTTCGTCGCTGGAACGACCCGTCCTTCTAGGAGCTTCCATGAAAACGCTTAAAATCCTCGCCTTTCTGATCGTCCTCGCCGTCGCCGCCGGATTCGGGACGAAGGTCGTTCGCGAACGCCGCGCGATCCGGGACCAAGTCGCGGAATCGAAAGCCGCCGCCGAACGCGCGCGCGACGAGCTTCGCGCGATCTACGGAGAACGACTCGACTTCCTGAAGACGATCGCGCCCGAGACCGCGGACCAAATCCGCGCGCGGACCGCGACGCTCGACCTCCGCACGTCGGAAGGACTCGATCAGTTCGACTATTTCCAGAACGTCGTCGCGGAAGCTCTGACGAAGTGGATGAACTCGCCGAAGGCGAAGGGTTCTCCGGCGGTCGCGAAGCTGAAGGAGATCGAGGTCCGTCTCGACCGCAAACGCGCGGAATTCCACGCGGCCGCGTTCTCCGCGAACGACGGTCTCGTCCGACTCCACGACACCGCGAATTCGGTCGCCGTCTTCAAGGCGGAATCGATCCTGCGGTCCCAAACGGCGACCGCGATGGCGTCGCCGAGCGCCCGCTGATCCCGCTTCAGGCGGGAGGAGACGTCGGCGCGAGATCCTGCCGGACGCGGTGCTGATCGACGAAGCGCGAGAGCTCCGGGTATTTCGCTTCCCATTCGACCCCCTTCAGGCGGAGGCGCATGTATTCGAGGGCGACGATCAGATCGTATCCGGCTTGGGTGAGCTGGAGATCCGAGACCTTCCACGGCGGAGATTTGAGGGGCGTCGCCGCGATCGCGGCGAGCGTGCGTTCGATGTTCGCGATCGCCTCGCCTCCCCAATCCGCCGACGGCGATTCACGCTGCTGCTCGAGAAACCACCGGACGGTCTCCGTCATGAGTCCGGTCGCGAGGGTCGAAGCCGCGCGCACGCGCGCGCGAAGCGCGAGATCCTTCGGCCAGATCCGTTCGCCCTGACTCTCGTGCAGGTATTCGAGGATCGTCGACGAATCGGGGACCGAGAACGTCCTGTCGGGAACCCCCGGCTTCTCGTTCACGACGAGCACGGGCACGAGCGCGAGCGGATTCGCCGCCAGCAGGTCCGCGGGCGGCTCGAAAACGTTCACCTCCCGCGCCTCAAACGGAAGTCCGAGGCGACCCATCGCGATGCGGACGCGGCGGGCGAAAGGCGAGCGGATCGAATAGTAGAGCTGATAACGCGCGGGAATCGTCATTTTCCCCGAATACTGCGGAAGGCCGTCGCCGCCAAGGGCGATCTCGATCCGCGTTTGTGATAGACGACGCCCATGCCCTTCCGGATCCACTCCCACGCGAACGGGAGCCACACCCTCGTCGACGAGGAAAACGGTCAAGCGATGCACTCGCGGATCGGTCCGCGTCTCGAGGCGAACCTCGTCTACGCCGCGAGGGCGAGGATCGAGGAACGGCTCTCGGCCGCGCCGGATTACACGCTTTACGACGTGGGCTTAGGCACGGGGTCGAACGTCACCGCGACGCTCGACCGGATCCGCGCGACGCCCGCCGCCCGCGGCCGCCTCCGGATCTTTTCGTTCGAAACGAAACCCGACGGCCTCGGCGCGGCGCTCGCGAATCTCGGGGATTTCCCCGAGCTCGCCGATTGGGCCGGGCCGCTCGAGGATTTGTTTCGAAAATCCGCGGCGGATTTCCGCGTCGGCGACGTCGACGTCGAATGGCGCCTCCTCGTCGGAGATTTCTACGCCCGGATGTCGGAAGCGCCGCCGCCCGACGACCTTTTTTTCGACTTTTATTCGCCGAAGATCGTGCCCGAGCTCTGGTCCTATTCCGCGTTCGCGCGCATCCGGGAAAAAATCGGCGAACGCGACGCCCGGCTCTTCACCTACTCGGCCGCGACGCCGGTCCGCGTCCACCTTTTCGCAGCCGGATTTTTCGTCGGCGCGGGCGTTTCGACGGGAGTGAAGAGCGAGACGACGATCGCGGCCACTCGTCCCGGACTCCTCGAATCTCCCTTGTCGAAGGAGTGGCTCCGCAAACTCGAAACCTCGGCCTCCGTCGCCGGGCCGCGATTCGACGAGCTGAAAATCCGGGTTTTAAATCATCCCCAGTGGAAACTCCATTCCGCTAACTAATCGAAATCATTATCTTTTAAAAATCGTTCGGCAAATGAAACCGATCGTCCGGGCGTCCGTTTCATCGGAAGATCGAAGCTTCGATCCCAGAGTTTTCCACTAAACCTCTTCTCTTCTCCAAGGAGCCGTTATGATCCGCCCGTCGACCGTTTCGAAAATCCTCGTCGCCCTCTGCGCCGTTTCCTCCGTCGCGCCGGCCTTCGCCGCGCGTCCGTTCGTCCAAAAACATCCGCGCCGCGCGGAAGTGAACGGTCGGATCAAGAACCAAGAACGCCGGATCAATCAAGGCGTGAAGAACGGGACGATGACGAAAGAAGAAGCCCACGAAGAACGCCAGGACCTGCGCAACATCAAGCGCGAGGAGCGCGCCGAAGTGAAAGCGAACGGCGGCCACATCACGAAGTCCGAGCAGAAGGACCTGAACAAACAGCTGAACGCGAACAGCAAGGACATCTACCAAGACAAGCACAACGACGTGAACCGTCCGGCCGCCCCGGCTCCGGAAGCTCCGGCCGCCGCGCCGGTCGCCCAGTGATCCTCGTTCAAGCCACGCTCGTCCCTTAGTCCAAACGAGCGAAAGGGCCGGCTTCCCACGAAGGGAGCCGGCCCTCACTCATTGAAGCGCGACCCGATTCTGAATCTGTCTCTATTTCTGTTTCCGCCTCAGCCCGTATTCTCCGGCAGCCCCCGCTCGCGCCAAGCGCGAATCCCGCCGTCCATCGAGATCACGTTCGTATAACCCATCTTACCGAGCGCTTCCGCGGCGAGCGCGGAGCGATATCCGCCGCCGCAGTAGAGGATGATCTCGTCGTGTTTGTTCGGGATCTTCGCCTCGATATCGCGTTCGATCACGCCCTTCCCGAGGTGGATCGCGCCTTCGGCGCGGCCGGCTTTCCACTCCTCGTCCTCTCGGGTGTCGACGAAATGGAACTTCGTTCCCGCGGCTTTCTTCTTCAGGACGTCCTCGAGCGTGCATTCGCGGACGTTTTTCTTCGCATCGTTCACGAGTTTCATGAAGGCGGGTGAATGATCCATGGCTTTCCCCTTAGTTTTTCTTGGCCTTGCTCGCGCCTTCGATTTCCTTGGTGAGAAACTCGAGCGCGGTTTGGACGGATCGGGTGTGCGAGCGTTCGCGAAGCTGGGCGATCGAGACGGTGTTCTTCAGCGGCGAGCCCTTGCCCTTATAGGTGTGGAGCTTCGTGCCCTCGCGCTCGAGTTTCCTCACCAAGTGACCGGGGAGGATTCCCGCGCCGACTCCGGCGATCACGAGTCGGGCGACGCCCTGGGAGTCCTCGATCGTCGAACGGACGGGCAAGCGCCAAGCGTCGTCGCCGAAGTGATGCGAAAACCAGCGGCGAAGGATTTGTTCGTCCTTCGAGAAATCGACGTAACGGAGCGACTCGAAATACTCCCGGTTCTGCGAACCACCGCCGGCCTTTTTCACGAAGTCGGGAGCGGCCACGAGTTCGAGGACTTCGTCGTAGATGGGCGCGGTTTTGACCTTCTTATCCATCGCGAACTCGTCGATGAAGGCGAAATCGATCTCGCCGCGAAGAAGGAGCGCGTTCATCTCCGCGCCGTAACCGAGACGGAAGTGGAAGCGCACCCCTGGGTGTTTTTCGGTGAATTTCGCGACGGCGGGAATCACGACGTTGTATCCGAACTCGGTCGGCATGCCGACGTGGACGCGGCCGGCGAGCTGGTTCTTCTCCGCTTGGAGTTCGGCGAACGCGTCTTCGAGGCCGGTGAGGCTCTTTTTGCAGTTCTCGTAAAGCATCGCCGCGGAAGCGGTCGGCACGACCCGCTGATTGATGCGGTCGAAGAGCTTAGCGCCCAGCATGTCCTCGAATGCGCGGATGTGCTGGGAGACGCCGCTCTGGGTGAGGTGCAGTTCCCGCGCGGCCGCGGTCATGCTTTGCGTGCGATAAACGCACTCGAAAATCCGGACTTGGTTCAGGTTGAGGCTATCAATAAACATAATGAAGTCTCACAATAACGAATAATTATTATTTATCCAGCCCGTTCGGTATCTATCGAATCACACAACAAGACTAGAACCCGGGTCCCCCCAAATCCCCCGGGTTCATGGAAAAAAGCCCAGGGCTCTCCGATCCTACAACCACGGTCCCTGGGCTTTTATTTTATCCTCGGCCATCATGGCCTCGGCCCCTTCGGGCGCGTCTCGCGTGAAAAAATGGCTTCCAGCCATTTTTTTTATCCTCGACATACGCACAACTTACGCATAGGCTTTTATCTATGCTGACGCCGAAACAGAAAGCCGTTCTCGACTATATCCAGGGATTTTCCGGCGAAAACGGCTACGCGCCCTCGCAACACGAGATCGCGAAGCACTTCGGCTTCAAAAGTTTGGGGACCGTCCAAAACTATCTCATCCGCCTCGAGCGCCATGGCTTTCTTCGCAAAGCTTGGAACGCGAAGCGGGGGATGGAGGTCCTCCGAGACCGTCAGTTCGAGGAATCGGGGGTCCCTTTGGGTTCTTCCGCAACCACACCTTTTTCGACCGAGTCGGGGAATGGACGATCGCTCATCCCGTCCCTCGCCGATGCCCGTAAGAAAAAGCAGGAAACGGCTCCCCCCCCCTTGTCGACCCCCTCTCTCCTCTCGGACACCTCGGTCGCCCTCCCGGTTCTCGGTCGAGTCGCCGCCGGTCTTCCGATCGAGTACGCCGAGTACGACCAAACCGTCGAGGTCCCGCTCTCGCTCTTTTCCCGTCCTTCGGCGCCGAGCCACCGCGAGCGGTTCGCCGAGAACCACTACGTTCTGCGCGTGAAGGGCGATTCGATGATCGGCGACGGCATCCTCGAAGGCGATTACGTCGTGATCGAGAAACGCGCCTCGGCGACCCCGGGCGAGACGGTCGTCGCGATGATCGGAAACGAAGCGACGATCAAACGTTTCTACAAAAAGAAGATACCCGGCGGCACCCAGATCGAACTGCGCGCCGCGAATCCGAACTACGAGCCGATTTTGATCGATTCGTTGACCGAGACCCGCGACTTCCGCATCGAAGGCGTGATGGTCGGGTTGATCCGGAAGCTTTGATCGACGTCCCGAATCGACTGCGGAACGGATCCGCCTCGTCCTTGGCTCTATTTTCCCGCTTTCATTTGTCGAGTAGCGGAAAAACTCCCCGCCAATCCGCTCGCAATTCCAGTTAGCCTCCTCTATCATCGGGACGTGATTGCCGAGCCGTATTTTTCCCGACTTCCGCCCGGCTTACGCCGCGTAGTCGTCGGAGCGCTTCTTTGCCTCGCCTACTACGCGCTCGCGAAGGCGGGACTCGAACTCGCGACGATCAATCGAAGCACCTCGCCGATCTGGCCGGCGAGCGGATTCGCCATCGCCTCCCTATTCCTCTTCGGCCGTCGCTACGCCCCGGCGATATTTCTCGGAGCACTGATCGCGAACGCGCAGACGCGCGCCGGTCCGATCGCGGTCGTCCTGATCGCCTTCGGGAATATGACCGAAGCGATCGTCGGCGCGGTCGTTTTCGAACGCGCATTGCGCCTACGGCGAGCGCTCTTCGGTGGCGAGACGCTCGTCGCCCTCGCGGGGGGCGTACTCTTGGCCACGCCGATCAGCGCGTCAGTCGGCAGCTTCGCACTCTGGTTTTCGGCGGCGATCGGACGATCGGAGATCGGATCGAATTGGCTGACTTGGTGGATCGGCGACTCGATCGGAGTCGTCTCATTCGCCCCGTTTTTCCTGCAGGTCCTTCGCCCTCGTCCTCCGGAAGAGGTTCCGCTGATTTGGAGGCCCCGTCCGCGCTGGGCGGTCGTGAAGGTTCTCATGGCGGCCGTCGCGGCCTACGTCTGCTTCCATCCCGGCAATCCGCCGGCGCTTCTTTTCGCGGTGTATCCGGTGCTTTGGATCGCGGCCTGGATCCTTTCCCCGCGCGAAGCCGCCTGGGTCACCGTGATCGCGACCGGCGTCGCGATCGCCGCGACGACGTTCGGAAAAGGTCCGTTTCTGATCGGTTCTCCGAACGAGAACCTCATATGCCTCGCGCTCTTCCTCGCGTCGCTCTCGATCACCGAACAAGGCCTTCGCTTCGTTCGGGAAACCGGCGCCGTTCGCCACGCGACCGTTATTCTCCTCGTCGGTTGGGCGCTCGGCGCGTTCCTCTTGCAAGGATTCGCCCGCAACGAAGAGATGGTCGATTCGGCCCGTTTCCAGCAACTCGCCGACGGCGCGCTCGCCCATTTCCGCCAACGCGCGCTCCTCTACGAAGCCGCTCTCCACGGAGGGGTCGGCCTCTTCAGCGCGAGCCGGTCGATCCGTTCGAAAGAGTGGCGCGCTTACGTGGCAAGCCTCGACCTCGACTTGAACTACCCAGGACTCCTCGGAATCGGCTACATCGACATCGTGCCGCACGCGGAGCTCGCGAATTACGTGCAGCGGATCCGCGCGGAAGGAAATCCGGGTTTCCGCTACCACACCGTCGCTCAGACCGGCATCGTCATCCCGGTCGAGAGCCAACAAACCCACTTCATCATCAATTCGGTCGAACCGCGCGAGCGGAACGCCGAGGCGATGGGACTCGACGTGGCCTCGGAATCGAATCGGTACGAAGGGGCGATGCGGGCGCTCAGGTCGGGCAAGCCCGAAGTCACCCGGCCGATCCGTCTCGTTCAAGACGACCTCGCTCGAGTCGGCTTCCTTCTCTATTTGCCGATCCTGGCCGACGGTAAACCGAAGGGTTGGGTCTACGCCCCGCTCGTCTTCGAAGACTTCCTCGGGAAGGCCGAATTTGGAAACGCGAAGGAGATCGGATTCCAGATCTACTTCGACGACGACGGCGCGGAACGGACGCCTTTTTACACCGACCTTTCTAAGACCGTCGATCCCGCGACGGAACCCTTTATTCGAGCGGAACTTCCGGTGTGGGGTCGGAAAATGATCTTTCGTTGGTACCGGACCTCCGCGTTCCGATCTCGACACGACACCACGCTGGCGTGGGTTCTTCTCGTGAGCGCGTTCGTCGTCGTCCTCGTCTGCGCGTTCGTCGCGATCCTCGAGAGTCTGAATCGGAAAGCGAACGAACTCGCCGTTCGCCAGGCGCTCGAAATCCGCAGCCAGCAGGCGAAGCTCGAACACTCCTCCCGACTCGCCACCCTCGGCGAGGTCGCCGGGGGAATCGCCCACGAAATCAACAATCCGCTCGCGATCCTCGCGGGTCGCGCGAACCTCCTGCATCGCCTCGCCGACCAGGACGAGGCGAAACCGGAGGTCGTTCGCCAAAACGCGGAAAAAATCATGGAGACCGTCGACCGGATGGCGAAGATCATCACCGGCCTCCGCACCTTTTCCCGCAGCGGGGACCGCGATCCGTTCCGGGCCGCCTCGATCGAGAAAATCTTCTCCGCGACGATGGATCTTTGCTCCGAACGCTTCAAGAACCAAAACATCGTCTTTCACGTCGATCCGCCGCCGGATATTCCCGTCGTCTGCCGGGAAGTCCAGGTCGTCCAGGTCCTGCTGAATCTCTTGAACAACGCCTACGACGCCGTCCAGGAAATCGACGAGCGGTGGATCTCCCTCTCGGCGACGATTCTCGCCGAGAGGGTCGAGTTCGCCGTAACCGACAGCGGACCGGGCATTCCGCCGGCCGTCGCCCAGAACATGATGAACCCCTTCTTCACGACGAAACCCGTCGGTCAGGGAACCGGCCTCGGACTCAGCATATCGAACGGGATCGCGGAAGAGCACGGCGGCTCGCTCCGCTACGTTCCGACGGACGGTCGTACGCGATTCGTTTTTTCGATTTCGCGGAAACTGCGCGAGGGTTGAAAGCGAAGAAGCCCCGGGATCTGCGAGGATCCCGAGGCTCCTTGTTCTCACGCCCGCTTCCGGGACGGGGCCCGGAGTCGGTGGATTTGTGAGACGAAACCACCATACTTAGAGCGGTGCGCGCTCCGGACGACCCCTCGTCCGAAGCGCAAACCTGCAAACCGCCACCTGTCTGAACCGCAGATCCCCCAACCCTTGGTCCAAACCCCATCGGTCTGACGAAGAGACTTATATACGCCGCGTTATTATCCTGCCACCGCATCGTTCGCATAGATGCGATGCGTCATTCAGATCGAGGCTTCTCACGGAATCACGGCAAGTTCTGCCGGCTGCGATCGGGAAACCCCTAGGTAGAATCAAGGGTTAGGAGAACTCCGTGAATCGCATCCCCCTGAACCGGTCGCTCGCCGTCCTCTTGCTGGTCCCCCTCTTCGCGTTCGCGGGACCCGGCGACCCGCCGAAGAACTACGACGAAGTTCACCGCGCGGACGGATCCTACCGCCTCCACTACGAGGGCATCGGTCAGGTCTACGAGAAGATCCCCGCGAAAAGAAAAAAGGAACTCCTCGTCGAAGGCGAAAAACTCTTCGAAGGGGATAACCCGCTCAATCTCCTCCCGCGAGTCCTCACCGAAGACGAAATGGCGACGCTCGAAGCCGGCGTCAAACAGCGCGCGACCGCGCTCAAGCTCTTCTTCCAAGACCACTACTCGGGAAAGAAATCGTACCTGAAAGAGAACGTCCTCCCACGCGATTTCGTCGACCAGATCATCGCCCGCCACGGCGAACAGTCATGGGAAGGAAAGATTCCCGACTCCGCGCTGAGCTGGCTCTACGGACCGGATATCCTGCGCCTACCCGACGGAAGTTTCGCCGTCGTCGAGGATAATTTCGGTTACCTCGGCGGCTTAGGCGACCTCGAACGTGCGCCGGACGCGCTCCTCAAGCTCGTTCCGGAGTACCAGCGTTACCTCGAAGTCCCGAACCCGCTCGCGTTCTATCAGAAACTCGCGAACCGCTACCATGCCCGGGCCGAAAAGTTCGGAGGGAAGGCCGTGCTCCTCACCTATCGCCCGAGCGAGTTCGACGACAACGAAGGCTTCCGCCTGCGAGATCTGATGGATCGTTTCGGCGTCGAATCGGTCTACTTCAACTCGCTCGCGAGTCCGGACGGACGAACCGCGAAGTACCTCGAAGTCAGAGAGAACGGCGTCTACCTGAAGACGAAGGTCGGCGGGAAAACGAAATCCGAGAAAGTCGGCTACCTCTTCATCCAAGGCCACATGGACGACATGGACTCGCTCAGCGAAGGGGCGCGCCGCGGCCGATTGATCAAGGTGGCCGAAGGATACCTCGAACACATGGGCGAGAAGGCCGACGCCCGCGTCGTGAAGATGATGCACGAGAACGCGCTCGGAAACCCGTTCACGATCGGCGAGGCGGAAACCCTCCTCAAGGAAGCGGTGGGCGCGGCCGGCTATAAGGAACCCTACCTGACCGTCGGCAAAGGCGGAGTTCCCGGCCTCTTCGACGCGATCCATTCCGGCAAGGTCGGTGCGAACTACACGCCGGGACTCGGTTTCGTCGAGGACAAGGAGTTTTACACCGCCGTCCCGGACCTCATCCGTTTCTATCTCCACGAGGAGCCGAAACTCGGGAACCTTTCGACGGAGAGCTTCCGCAAATTCGCGGACGGCAAGGCGGTCTTCGACCAAACCGTGTTCGATCGCGTCTTCGCCGATTTCGATCAGTACGTCGTGAAGGGCGTCGCCGGCATGGGCGGGAAGGAAGTCTGGATCGGGAAGAAGATGGCTAAAGCCGAGATCGAGGAGCTCAAAGCGAAGGTCCGCGAGTCGCCTTCCCTCTTCATCGTCCAGGAATACAAACCGCTTTCCGTGATGGACGGAAACCTCGTCGACCTACGGCTCATCGCCGACGTCGGCCCGAAACTCGGAGACGTCGCGACCGCGCCGTTCCCGTGGGGGCGCGCCTCGCCTCTCTCCGGAAGCGGAAAGGTGAACATCTCCTCGGGCGGTTCGGAAACGGCGGTCTTCGTCCGTAAGAACGCGTCGATGGACTGCGAAACGCTCTTCCACTAACCCCCGAAATTCAGGGTGACCGAAAGCGCGCGGTGGTCCGATCCCCGCGTCTCGCGCTCCTCGAAGCTCTTCGGAGGATCCATCGGCCGACCGCTGGCGTCGAGTTCCTTCACGACGTGGATTTCCTGGACTTTTTGGGTGCCGGCTTTCGAGACAAAAAAACCGTCGAGCTGGCTGTATTTCGGCTTCGGGACGGCATTCGGAAAATTCGGATTCGCGCGCGGAAAGTAGGACTGGGTCGTGCGGTCGATCGACTGTTGGGGAACGCCCTTCACGTCGAACGCGTCCCGGAACTTCTTCCGCACCTCGGCGAATTCCTTGCCGTAACGGACGTCGTTATTGAAGTCGCCGGCCATGAAGATCGGCACGCGGCTGCCGTACTGCGCGTCGTACTCCGCCATGACCGCCGCCATGGCGTCGGCCTGGGCCGTGCGCTTCGCGACCGAGTTCACGTCGGTCGCTCCCAGGGAACCCGGATCGCCCGCGCGCTGGGACTTCAGGTGCACGCCGCCGAGGATGAAGATCGGATCGGACTCCGCGGCCGCTCCCGGGTCCCGAAACTGAAGTACGGGGAAATCGCGCGAGAAGAGCTTCGTTTCCTGGCCCATGTAAAGATGCCGCATCTCGCGATGGCTCTGGATGTCGATGTCGACGGCGAGGTCTTTCTTGACGAAGAATCCGATATTGATCCCGCGCTCGTCGTTGCCGGGCACGAGGATCGCGTAATAATCCTGCTCGAGGCCGGCCTTCTGCATGGCATCGAGCGATTCGATTTCGATCCCGACGATGACGTCGGGGTTTTCCGAACGGATGTTCCGAAGCACCGCCTCGAGCCGGTCGGCCGACTTCTCGAGTTTTCCGTACTGCCACACGTGCTTGCCGTCGATCTCGACGTACTTCCCGGGAGACTCGACGAGGTTCTCCATGTTGTAGGACATCACCTTCAGGTTTTTCCGCTCGCTGATCTTCGTCTTTCCGAGGACCTTCGGATCCGACTTGATCGAATAGTGCGGACCGTATTTTTCGAACGGCGTGGCCTTCGCGGTCGTGGTCGAGCAGTCGATGGCGAATCCGACGCCGCCGCCGACCGGCGCGATCGGCGGTACGCCCCCCGCGCTGGAAAGCGCGAGGACGAACGCCGCAAGAATCAGCCACTTCCGAAAGATCGCCATCCCCTCCTTTTCGGAGAAAACCCGCGTTCCCGTGAGGCCGTCAATTTCCCGGCGGACGCGCCGCCTAAAAACGAAAAGGGCCCCGGGGGAATCCCCCGGGGCCCTTCGTAATCCAGAACAGCCGGCCTTAGGCGGTACCGATCGACTTCTTGAGCGGCTTGTTCGCCGCGAAGAAGATGAGACCGGACGCGATGCCCATGACCGTGAGGAGCGTGAAGAACGCGTCCTTCGACATGGTGTCGTAGTAACCGCCGATGGCGCCGGAGAGGTAGTTCCCGAAGAAGCTCGAGAGGAACCACATTCCCATCATCATCGAGACCATCCGCGCCGGCGCGACTTTCGTCACGAGCGAGAGGCCGATCGGCGAGAGGTAGAGTTCACCCATCGTGAAGAGCCACGTGGTCGTCACGAGCCACATCAGCGAGCCCTTCTCGGTCGGGCCGACGACCTTCGAGGCGAAGATCATGATCACGAAGGCGACGCCGAGGAGGATGCATCCGATCCCCATCTTCGTCGTCGAGGTCGAGGTCTTGCCGACCTTCGCGCGCGCGGCCCAGTAACGATCGAGCAGCGGGGCGAAGAGGAAGATGAACGCCGGGTTGAACGACTGGTACCAGGAGGACGGGACTTCCCATCCAAAGAAGTTCCAGTTCGTGTTCGCGTCGGCCCAGAGTTGGAGCGTGTTGCCTTGCTGCTCGTAAACCGCCCAGAAAACGATGTTCACGATGCAGAGGAAGACGAGCGCGAGGATCCGGCGCCATTCGTCCTTCGTCAGAGGTTCCGACTTCCGCTCGGCGTGCGCGGCTTCCATGCGCATCATGCGATCCGGCGGAAGGAGGTGCTTGCCGAAGTGATAGACGAGGAGGCCGACGAGCATGCCGACGCCGGCGGCGCCGAAACCGTAGTGCCAGCCGACCGTCTGGCCGAGCGTTCCGCACACGAGCGGCGAGAAGAACGCGCCGAGGTTGATCCCCATGTAGAAGATCGTGAACGCGGAGTCGCGCCGAGGATCGCCGTCCTTATAGAGGAGGCCGACTTGGGTCGAGATGTTCGGCTTGAAGCAACCGTTCCCGAGGATCAGGAAGAGGAGCGCCGGGAAGAACATCGCTTCCGAGGCCATCAGGAAGTGGCCGATCGCCATCAGGATCGCGCCGACGTAAACCGTCTTGCGCTGGCCGAAGACTTTATCGGCGAGGATCCCGCCGAAGAACGGCGTGAAATAGACGAAGCCGGTATAGAGGCCGTAGATCTGGGAGGAGATCGCCTGCGTCGAGAGTTCGCCGTGCTGACCGAAGAGTCCCGCGAGCCAAACGATGAGCGCCTTCACCGCGCCGTATCCGGCGATCTGCATCGTGCCGCCTTCGGCGCCGGTCAGCAGGTACTTCGTCATATAAAGGACGAGGAGCGCCCGCATCCCGTAGTACGAGAAGCGTTCCCACATCTCGGTGAAGAAAAGGACGAAGAGGCCCTTCGGGTGGCCGAGGATCTCATCCTGCGACGGAACCGCGGTTCCGAGTTGCGAATCTAACGTGGCAGCTTGCGTGGTCATTATCCCCCCTACGCATGGAATAAAAATGATGCGGGACCGGGGCTACGTTTAGACCAGGGTCCGGGAGATTGCACGGGGAAGTTTGTGGAAACGACGCGTCGCAACGCGGGCCGAAGCGGATCAGGCGAGGCGAAGCGAGCTGACGCTGCGCGCCTTTTCGCGTTCGAGCAGGATCGAAAACGCGAGCGTTTTCGCAGAATCGGGAAAGATCGCCGTTCGCACGAGCGGATCGAGCGTGCGGATCGCGGCGTCGTCCGCCGACCCCCCTTCGAAGGGCTGGGGACCGAATTCTTCGCGCCAAGCCTCGTAGTTCTCTTCGCGCAGGAACCCCGAATGGATCGCCGTCCAAAGCAGCGCCCGCGCGAGTTCGAAATCCGTCCAGTCTCTCCCGCCCGGGGTCGGCGTTCCCTCGTACCACTCCTTCAAGAAACCGAAAGCGAAACTCGCCATCGCCCGCAGCCGATCGAGCGAAAAGGCCGGCGTCTCTCCAGTCTCCGCCGACGCCGCCTCGCGGATCGGACCGCCGTCCGGCCGAAGGGAAAGTCTCACGCCGCGTTTGCGGGCTAGGGTTTCGAGCGCCTCGGTGCGCGTGGCGATCTCGAGGCCCGTCCACGGATCGCCCGTGAAATCCTCGCGCGGAAGGTTCGGCGCTCCCGAGTCGAGCCGAAGCGCATCGAAACGGTCGAGGCGCACGTCGTACCGGATCCCGACCGCCGACTCCTTCAATTCGAAGAGGATCTCTTCCGCCTCCACCGCTCCGCCGAGCGTCTCGATCGAGACTTCGAACCGGGTGGAGTCGCGCGGAAGCCCGAGGGAGAGCTCGAACGAACGGACGACCTCGGCCCAGAACCGAGCTTCGAGGTATCCGTCGACTTTCGGAAGCACGACGATCGCTCCCGGTCCGCGGGAAAGCGCGAGCGCGAGATCGAAGAACGCGGCCGCGATCGGACGACCGGCGATGGAGAATCGCGGTTCGTCGAGTTCGAGGCCGCGGAGGAAAACGCGGGCCGTTTTTCCCGCGGAACCCGCTCGGTCGAGTTCGCGCACGAGCTCGGCGTAGGCCGCCTCGGTCGGAACGAACCGCGATTCGAGGTCGAAATCGACGGTCTCGCCCGCCATCGGCGCCGCTTCCGTTCGCCATTCCGCCGCGCGAATCAGCTTCGTTTCGCTCGGAACGCGCGGCCGCCACCCCGTCCGGGCGAGCCGGACCCGATCCGCGCGGATTCGCAGGAGCGAGGTGCGCGCGTCGCCGAACTTTTTCTGCAATTCGGTCAGCGCATCGGAGATTCGGGATTGGGGAAAGAAAGAGGTGAACGGCATGCCGTTCTTGAAGATACCGCGCTCCGAGTTGCCCCGGCAGTCGCGCGCGCACTTAAATCTTTTTCATCGCCCGGCCTCGCGCGTCTTACGCGGGAGAGCTATCGAGGTAGTAACCGACCCAGTAGAGGTTCTCGAGCGAACTCGCAGCAACATCAATGGGTTTCGATCCGCCAAAATCCCGATGCTCGGTGAAGAGCCATTTCACTTGATCTTCGGTTTTAGGATATCGCGCGGCAAGTTTTCGGTAGATCGCGATGAGCGGTGCCGCGGACTCGAGACCGGGAGGAAGCGTCGCCGTCGATTTCGTCTCGAGGAGTTCGGGCAGCCGCGCGGGATCCACGCGAATGAGCGCGGCGATCTGCCCGGGCGAGAGTTCCCACTCGATCTGAATGTGGCGGACCCATTCGGGGACGGAACGGTCCATCAGCGATCTTTAATGCGAACGCGGATTTTGTACTTCGCTTCGGAGCGATAGACGTAGAGACCGGAACCGGCGCCGGCCGAGTCGTCTTTCGTGAACTTCGCGGTCCCGCAGCTCGCGAGCAGGACCTGGCCGTCCTTATTGTTCTCTTTCAGTTCCTTCTTCCAATCCGCGCACGCGTCCTTCCACGCCTTGTACGCTTCCGCGCGGCCCGCGATCGGCTCGCCCGCGATCTCTTCGTCGCCGGACATGATCTCGTAGTCGGGTTGGATTTTCGCGCCCTTCGTCGTCTGGATCAGGACGGAAGATTCCTTTCCGTCACCGTCATTGTGGATCTTTTGTTTGATGGTCGTCGTGTCTTCCGCGAAAGCGGCGAAGACGAGACCGAGAACCGAAACGAGAAGGACGAGGGTTTTCATAGGTCCTCGATTCCATCCGAGGGCCCGATGATTGTCAATCACGACACGATGCGTCTCGCGCGGGGAACACCTTCTACCAGGTGAACTGGAAGCTTTCCGGCACGGCGACGTCGATATTCAGGGAGATCGTTTGGGAATGGCGGCTGTCCAAACCGAGGTCCCAGTAACGCCAACCCGGGTGCGCGTCGTCTTCCTTCAAACTCGCCGGGGCGCGTTCCTTTTCCTTGGTCGAGACGGCCACTTCCTTGATCTCGGAGATCGGCACCTGTTCGAAGACGCGGACCGTCTTCTTTTTCGCCCCGTAATTCTTCACCGAGAGCACGACCTCCCGCAGGAAGTGTTTTTTCGTATCGAGGATGCCCGGCTTCTCGACCTTGTCGTTCGTGTATCGCGAGACTTGGAAGTCGTGATCGACGCCCGCGTTCACGCCGAACACGTTTCCGCGCGCGACCGAGTCGAGGTTCACCTGCTGGAGGAAATCGCCCTCGTAATAGATCGCCGCCGGTCCGCCTTCGAGGTCCCACTCGAACGGATTCACGAGGTCGCCCTTCCGGAACACGCGGTCGTATTCGGCCGCGACGAGTTCGAGTCGCTCGCGGTAGGTCGACTCTTTCTTCGCGAGGAAGAGCCGCGTTCGGGCCATCCCGTCGGGCACCGTCTGCTTACCGGGCACCTCGAAGTTCTTCGCGATCGCGCGGTCGGGGCCGGCGTCGTTTCCGTCGCCCGTGCCCACCGTCAAGGCGGTCGCCGAGTCTTCCTTACCGGCGATCGAAGTGTTCACCTTCTTCACCTCTTGGTACGTGAGCGTGTAAGGGGAAATCGACGGCGGTACGGGCCGGAGCTCCGAGCGAACGTTGCTCAGCACGAGCGAAACGTTCCGCCAATCTTCGCCGCTCTTCTGCCAGACGAACGCGTGCTGCTCGACCACGCCCCGATTCGCGCGCGGATCGATCCGGACGTCGTAGGCCGGCGACCATCCCGCGCCGCTCACGAGGTACTGGACCTCGACGTCCGCCGTCCCGGGCTCCTCGGCGAGGAGGTCGACGCTCACCGTGAGCGTATGGCGGTCGGAGACGCTCGAAAGCTCCGCGATCTTCGCGTCGGCGAGCTCGATTTCGGCGGCGACCGCGCGGTATTCCCCGTAAAGCTTCGCCCACCGGCCGTTCAACCCGTCGGACTCCGTCGAGAGGAACTTCACGAACGATTCGAAGCCGCCCTTCGTGAATTTATTCTCGTGAAGGTTCAGGCTGAAGGAATCGCGGTAGTGCTGCGCGAGGAGATCGAGGTTCCGATCGCTTTGGATCAGGAGATTTACTTGGGTGGCGAGTTCCTGGCGAACCCTTTCCTTCCGCTTCCGCGTCTCGGTCCACTTCTCGAGTTCCGAGTTCGAGGACTTCAGCGCGTACTCCGGCCGGGACCGGATCCCCATCACCGTGAACCGTTTCTTCTCGGAAAGCGTCGCCTTCAGCGAATCGAGGTCGGCGTTCGGCGTGATCCCCGGGAATTCCACCGTGACCGCCCCTTTCGGGAAGGATCGGCGCACTTTCCGGGTCACCGAAGCGCGGTCCCGGAAAACGGTGACCGAAGTGATCGGTGCCTCTTCGGCTCCGAACGCGCTGAAGACGAATAGGCCGGCGGTGAACGCGAGAATCGTGGTTTTCATCAGTTGAACTCCGAGACGAGGTAGTTTTCCGGGTGGGAAACTTCGTATTCGAACGAGACGGTCTTCTTCGATCGCGCCGGCACGCGTACCTTCCACGTGATCACGCCGTAATCCTTCTCGCCCTCCGAGACGTCGGGTTCGACTTTCGTGAGTCGCGCTTCGATTTCCTTCGCGGGCGAACGCGGATAATTGTCCTTCACCTCCATGTCGATCGCGTACGGATGATGGTTCGCGAGTTCGATCTTCACGGCGACGTCCGTTTGGTGGGTCGTCGAGATCAAGCCGGAGGTCTTCGAAGTCCGGCTGACGATCCGCTTGGTCTCGACGTTCCGGTCGACCCCGAGATCGACGTCGAAGTACGCGTCTTCTGAAATCGTCGAAAGCGCGGTTTTGCTCACGAGGTCTCCTTCCATATAGACCTGGGCCTCACCGCCGAGAATCGGCCGTTCGGTCGTGTTCGTCGTGTGGGCCTTCAGGAAAACGCGGGCATCGTTCTTGGGAACCGCGTAGTAGCTGAGTTTCCCGACGAGAGACTGGGTATGCACCGGCACCTTCAAGGGCGAATCGTCGGTCCGCACGTCGACGGGAAACGGCGAGCCGAACTCGATCCGACGCCCCTGGGCTTGGACGGCCGGAAGCGTGCTGTCGGTGTACTGGATGTGATCGGGCGCGGTGGCCGTCAGCTTCGCGTCGAGGGGTTGGATGCGGCGGGACCGATCGGCGTCCGCCACGGCTCGGGCGTATCGGTCGAGCGAAGGATAGAGGCGCTCGAGACGATCGAGGGTGAAGCTCGCGGGCGAGCGGTCCGCGTCTTTTTCCACGGGCGCATTCGAGAACGCCTGCGCGAGCGAGCCCGACTCTTGCTTCAGACGGCCCGCGCCCCCGTAGATCTCGTTCTTGTCCGAGACGTCCTTCCGTTCCGCGACGGCCTTCTTCAAGCTCGATTCTTCGTCTCGAATCGACGGTGCCGGCGCCGATGCCGGCGCTCCGGCCGTCGCGCGGTCGTCGGCGAGTTGGGCGACGGCGTCCATGGCGACGTTTTCCTTGCCGACGCTCAAACCCACGGCGCGCTTCGTTTTCGCTCCGAAAGCCTGTTGCCGAGGCGCCTCCGTCCGCGTCTCCTTGAGGAGCCGGCGGTTCAGCGGCGGAAGGAAAAGCGCGACCGGATCGAGGCTCGAAAGCGTCACGTCGACTTGATGCCAATCCTCGCCCGTCTTCTGTTCGATCATTCCCGCGGTCACGAGCTTGATCTCGGCGACGCCCTTATCGTGATCGAGCTCCGCACGGACGTCGTAGATCGGCCTCCAGAGCGCGTTCGGAACCTGGTAGTGGAGTTCGATCTCGGCGGTCTGGTTCGCGCGCGAATCGACGAGGGCGTAGAAAGAAGTCCGCCAATCCTGATCGCGCGAAGAGGACTGGTTCTCGAGCTCGTGCTCGAGAAGCGAGATGCGTTCCTGCTGGTCGGCGATCCGGCGATGGAGGTCCTCGCTCTTCCCCGTCAGTTCGGAAGTCTTCGCGTGGATTTCGTCGATCGAAGACCGAAGCGACTCGATCTTCGCCGAGAACGGCCGATAATTCGTCGACGCGGGCGTCCGGGCGAACGGCGTATCGAACTTCAGGTCGCGGAGGAATTGGACCTGGCGCTCGGTCGCGCGGGAGCGCTGGCTGAGCGCGAGGAGTTCTCCGTAGAGCCCGCGAAGCCGATCGACTTTCGCGCGCGTCTCGGCCTTCAGGATACCCTTCGTGAAGACCTCTTCGCCGGCGATCTGCACGAGCTTTCCGGAGAACGAATCGCCCATCGTCACGCGCGCGGTGTTCGGGAAGAAGCCGGCGGCGATCTCGTCGAAACGGAGCCACTGGCGTCCGGGTTTCAGCTTCACCTTCGCGACCCGAGTCAGCTCGGCGCGGTCCGAGTATACGGTGACCTTCTCTAGGCGGTCGTGAAGCGCCAGACTCGATTCCCGGTAATCCGCTTTCCCGGAGGCTCCGCCGCTTCCTGCGTCCTCCGACTCGGCGACGGGTTCGTCGGTGGCCACGGAGGCCGAGACCGCGACCTGATCGCTCGCGACTTTCGCGGGTTCGACCGCGACGACCGCCGTCTGCGCGCGCTCGTGGAAATAAAGAATCGCGACGGTCGCGAAGACGGTGCTGACGAAAAGGGAATTTCGGATTTGCCGACGTTTCATCCCTCTATTTTCCGAGGGGAAACGAGTGTGGAACAACCGGCAGGTTTTTCCGTGAAGCGGGAACTAACTTCGGGCCGGCGCCGCGCTCACGAATCCTTCTTCGTCGTCGGCGGGTCGGTTCCATCGATCGAAACGCGCGAGCATGAGGAGGGCCGGAATTCCGGTGAGCGTCGAGATGATGAAGTAGTGGTCCCAACCGACGGCCGCCTGGAGATAGCCCGTCGGCGCGGAGAGGATCTTCGTCGGAACGGCCATGAGCGAGGTGAGGAGCGCGTACTGGGTGGCGGTGAATTTTTGATTGCACTGCGCCATCAAAAACGCCGCATAGGCGGCGGTTCCCATTCCGGCCGCCAAGTTTTCGCCGGCGATCGTCGCGATCAGACCCCAGTAGTTCGCGCCGAGGTGGACCATCATATAGAAGAGGAGCGTCGTCGCGCCTTGGAGGATCCCGAACACGATGAGCGACCGTTTCATCCCCATCTTCGGAATCATCGCGCCCCCGATCAGGGTCCCGACGATCGTCGCGATCAAGCCGAAAACTTTCGTCACGGCCGCGATGTCGGTTTTCGTAAAACCGAGATCGAGGAAGAATTTCGTCATCAGCGCCGTAGCGAGGTTCGTGTCGAGCTTATAAAGGAGAATGAAAACGACGATCTCCCACGCGCCCCGACGACCGAAGAACTCGCGGAGCGGATCGATGACGGCCGATCGGAGCGTATTCGGAGCCCTCGGCGTCTCGGGCTCCGGTCCGATGAGCGTTCCGATCACGCCGACGACGATCGTCGCCGACATGAAGAGGTAGACGGTCTTCCACGAGTAGTGATCGGCCATCGCGAGGGCGAGCGCGCCGGAGACGAGCATCGCGAGGCGGTAGCCCATGATGTAGGTCGCCGATCCGGCGCCGTACTCTTCCTTTTCGAGCGCCTCGGTGCGGTAGGCGTCGATCACGATATCCTGCGACGACGAAAAGAACGCGACGAGCGTCGCCATGATCGCGACGGTGTGAATATTCATCGACGGGCTCGTGAGCGCCATCCCGGCGATCGCAGCGGCGAGCCCCGCTTGCGTCAAGATCATCCAACCGCGGCGGCGACCCAGGAATTTCGGAAAGTACCGGTCCATGAACGGTGCCCAAACAAACTTCCAGTTGTAGGGGATCCCGACCAGGGCGAAGAGGCCGATCGTTTTAATGTCGACGTTCTCGGTCGTCAGCCACGCCTGGAGCGTTCCCGCCGTTAATGCATACGGAATACCCGCGGAAAACCCGAGTAAAAGCATCACGAACATGCGGCGCGAGGCGAAGATCTGGACGATTGATTTCATCTTGGGCCTAAAGTTACCATGCCGACCATGAATTCCGAAAAGACCAATCGCAGCCAAAAAAGAGCCGGCCTCTCCTCCGACCTCGAAACCCTCCGCCCGAAACTCCTCGACGTCCTCGGCACACTCGAAGCGAATCCGGAGTGGTACGCCTCGGTCTTTTTCGAACGCAAAGCGAATCAGACGTTCATGGCGAATCTGAAGCAAACCCAGCTCTCGGATTCCGTCTCCGCGGGCGCCGTCCTTCGAATCTACGACGGTTACACCCTCTTCGAACAAGCGACCGATCAGACGGACCCCGCCTCCCTCCTGAAAGAGGCGAAGGACCTCGTCGCCCGCGTGAAGAAGTCCACGCCGTCGGGCGAAAAACGGATCTATAAAGCGCCGACCTGGGCCGAGCGCCTCGCGACGAAAACCGGGAAGCTCGACCCGGAACTCCTCGAACAGATCCCGGCGGGCGCTTCCGCGAAGACTCCGGTTCACTTCGGCATCGCCTTCCGCGAGGACCCGACGGCGATCCCGACCGACGTCCGCATCGGCAAGCTCAAGGAAACCCTCGAACGGGTGAAGCGCCTCGCGCCGAAAGCGTCGCTCACCGAGAAGGACCTCTCTTACATCGCCGCCCGGCAAGCCATCGCGGTCGAAGAGTCGATCTTCGTCGATCGCGAGTCGAACCTCTCCCAAACCCTCTACCGGGTTTCGCTCACCCTCATCCTGATGAGCGGCGCCGAACGCGCGGCCGCCCGTTTCGGGGGCTTAGGCGGCGCGGAAGCGGCCGAGGTGAAGGACGAAAAAATCGTCGAGATGCTCGAAGACCTCCGCTGCTTGAAGGAAGCCGAACGGCTCAAGCCCGGCAAGTACACCCTCCTCCTCGGACCGACGCTTTCGGGCGTGCTCGCCCACGAAGCGTTCGGCCATTCCCAGGAAGCGGACACCTGCGCGCGCGGACGTTCGAAGGCGTGGGAACTCCACAAGGAAGGATCGAAAGTCGGGAACGACCTCGCGACGATCCTGAACAGCCCCGCCGTCTACAAGAACGCGACCGAAGAAGCCGCGGCCTGGGGCTCGTACTTCTTCGACGAAGAAGGATGGCTCGCGCAGGAACAGGTCATCCTCGACAAAGGCGTGCTGAAACCGCCGATGACGAACCTCACTTCCGCGCTTCGCCTCGGTATCCCGCGCTCCTCGAACGGGAAGCGCGAGTCGTGGCAGAACGGCGTCTACACCCGCCAGACGAACACCTACTTCAGCGCCGGCGACAAGACGTTCGACGAACTCCTCGGCATGATCGACTACGGTTTCGTGGCGATGAACGCCGCGGGCGGGATGGAAGACCCGAAGGGCATGGGAATCCAGGTCGGCGTCCAGTACCTGAAGGAAGTGAAGGACGGAAAATACACCGGAAAGGTCTTCAAGGGGCCGGCCGGCGGCGATATCCAGATCACCGGCTACGTTCCGGACGTGCTGAACTCGATCGTCGCGAAGTCGAAGATCGAGGCCGACAAATCCGGCGCCGATACCGTGAAACACCCCTTCAACGACTGCGGCGGCTGCGGAAAATACCACAAGGAGATCGTCTACGCCGGCTGCGGCGGACCGCACATGCTCCTGAAAGACCAGATTCTAGGGTAGTAAGTAGGTTCGAGCCCGGATGGGTCCGGCTTGGCCGGCCCGTAGGGATCGAACTGTTCTGAAGAAAGACGAACGACTATGCATTGGACATTAGACCAGCTGAAACAAGAACTCCGCTCGCGCAAAGACGTGAAGGGATGGATCGTCACCCAGGAAGACCTCCATCGCCGCGAGCGCTATTTCCTCCTCGACCAGGCGAAACTCGCGACCGACCAGGACCGCGAAGTCCACGCCCAGTCGGTCGAAGTGCGCCTCTTCGTGAACATCGGTAAACCGGGGCGCCAGGGCGAGATCTCGAAGAAGATCGTCCACGAGAAACCGATCGGGCCCCAGCTCGACTCCGCGATCGCGGCCGCGAAGGAAACCGATCACGAAGCGTGGGACCTGCCGACGGAATTCCCGAAGGACGTGCCGGACGTGAAGGCCGCCGACCCGAAGATGGTCGAGGACCTGAACGGCGCGATGGAATCCGTCACGCGCGAGATCGCGGACGCCGTCGCGACGCCGCGGAAGACGACCTTCAATTCCTCCGAGCTCTTCATGAGCGTGCACGAGCGCGAGCTTCACCTCTCGAACGGCCTCGTGAACCGCTCGAAGCAGACTCGGATGTACGTCGAAGCCGCTTATTCCTTCGCGAAGGACGGCCGAAGCGACGAGTACCTGCACACGGCTTGGACCGTCAGCCCGAAAGACGTTTCGGTGACGAAGCTCTTCGCCGAAGCGAGCGAACGCGCGGCGATCTCCCTCGACACGAAAAAGCCGAACACCGGGAAATTCCCCGTCCTCCTCGACGCCGACGTGCTCGCGAAGCTCTTTAACTCGACGACCTTCCTCCTCTCCTCGAAAAGCGAATACCTCGATCTTCCGCACAAAAAACCCGGCGACGATTTCATTCCGGGCGCCTCGGGCGACCTGATCACCCTCACCCTCGATCCTTCGCTCGAATTCGGCGCGGTCACGACGGGGATCGGCGACCAGGGCATCGTCCAGAAGCCGCTCACCCTCGTCGAAAAGAACAAGGTCGTCACGACCGCGATCGACGCCCAGCACGGCCAGTACTTGAAGAAGAAAGCCGGAACCTACCGCGGGAACGTCGTCCTCGGCGGCGGCCAGATGGATCATAACCAGCTCGTCCAAGCCGCGCCGAAGGTCCTCGAGATTCTCCAGTTCTCGGGCCTCTTCATTCAGGAAACCTCGGGCACCTTCTCTTCCGAGATCCGCCTCGCGCGCCTGCATGACCACACGAACGGAACCGTCTCGATCATCAAGGGCGGTTCGCTCTCGGGCTCGATTTCCGAAAATTTCAAGAACGCGAAGTTCTCGAAGAATCGCGTGAAGCGGAGCGAGTTCGATTACGGCGTCGCGACCGGCTACTACGGACCGGAGTTCGCGCTTCTGAACGACGTTTCCGTCGTCGGTTAAGAACTCGCTTGGCGGGAACGCCGGCTCGTGATCATTTGGGAGCATGATAATCTTCCGTTCGTTCGCTTTCGTCCTTTCGTTTCTTCTGCTCAGTGCTTCCGCCTTCGCCGACGCTCCGAAGGGACTCGGCGTGCACCTCGGACTGAATTTCGCTGACGTTTCGATGGATTCGACGATGAACACGATGTCGACGACCGGTTGGGAACTCGGCACGCGCTGCGATCACGAATTCGCGCCGAATCTTTTCTTTTCTCCGGGACTGCAGCTCATCCAGCGCGGCTTCGGGGTCGACATCGGCCTCACCGAAGTCGATCTGAAGATGACCTACCTCGAACTCCCGCTCCTCTTCCAAGCGCGGTTCACCGGCGCGCCGGTCACGCCGTACTTCCTCATGGGACCGGTCCTCGGCCTCAAGCTCGGCACGAGCTGCTCGACCGCGACCGGCGGCGATTGCGGCGCGCTTTACGACAAGGGCCAAACGAAGAGCACCCATATGGGCCTCGACTTCGGCGGCGGCGTGATCTTTCCCCTCGAAAGCGGCTCGGGCATCACGGCCGAACTCCGTTATCACCTCGGCCTGACGAAGATCACCGACGGGCTCGCGGACGCGCACCACCGGGGGCTACTGATCGACGTGGGCTATCTCTTTTAGGCGTCGGGATTCATCTTCAGCGCCTCGTAAAGCCCGAAGAGCACGAGATCCGGGATCTCCACGTCGAAGATCCGGTCGCGCTCGAAGAGGCGTGAAAAGCCTCCGGTCCCGATCACGAAGGGCTTCTCGCCGTCGAAAGCTTCCTTCGCGATCCGGGCGACGATCTCGCGCATCGAGCCGAGGTGGCCGTAGTATAGGCCCATCTGGATGCTCTCGATCGTCGTCTTACCGAGCGCGTTTTCCGGCGCGACGATCTCGACCGACGGTAGTTTCGCCGTTTTCGATTCGAGGGCCTCCATCGAGATCTTGAGTCCCGCGAGGATCGAGCCGCCGAGGTAGTCCTTGTCCTTCGTCACCGCGCAGAAGGTCGTCGCGGTGCCGAGGTCGATGATGACGAGATTCTTCCCCGGATAGCGGGCGACCGCGCCGATCGAATTCGCGATCCGGTCCGCGCCGACTTCGACCGGGTTCTTGTAGCGGACCTTGAGGCCCGTCTTCACTCCTGCCTGAAGCACGAACGGCGTCTCGTCGAAGTATTTCTGACACGCGCCCTTCAGCGAGTGCATCACGTCCGGCACGACGGTCGCGATCGCGATGCGCGTGATCTTTTCGGCGTCGAAACCGTTCTCGCGAAGGACCTGACGAAGGAAGAGGCCGTATTCGTCCGAGCTCGAACCGCCCTTCGAGGTTTTCCGGAACCGAAAGAGGATTTTCGGGCCCTGGGGCGTTTCCTCGATGATCCCGCCGAAGATTTGGCTGTTACCGACGTCGAGTGCGAGAATCATAGGATCACTTCCGCGAAAATCATTGGGTTACCTCCGGGGATCCGCCGAGTTCGGCGGCGGAATCGCGGAGCGACTCCTGGCCGTCGATCGTCGGCCGAGCGAGCGCGACGAGTTCCGCCGTTAGTTCGGATTTGGTCTTGAAGCGGCTGCGGATCGCGTACCCTTCCGGCGTACGCTCGTAGATTTCGCCCGCGTGGCGATCGGTGCCGCGTTCGATCTGGGAAACGGCGTTGTGGACGATCACGTCGCTGTCGTAGCCGGAAAGATCGGAGGTACCGCCGCGCACGGCCGGCGTCGCGAGTTTGAACGAGATCACGCGAAGATTCGGGTTTTTCGCATATTCACGCACGCGATCGAGGATCTTCGGGTTCGGCATGAGGCGGAGCAGGAGCGGTTCCTTCGAGTGGATCTTCGTCGTCCCGGTGACGAGGCCGCCGGTCTCCGTCTCGATCCGATCGATATGGAAGTCGGAAACCGCCGCGGAATGAATGAGGACGTTGTAGTTCCCGTGTCCGAGCTCGTCGCGCATGCGGAGATCGAGGTCGGAAAACGAGCGGTAACGAACGACGCGTACCTCGGGCGCGACCTCGCCGGCGAAAGGCGAAGTGTCCGCGAGAAGCAGCGTGACCTCGCTGCCCTCTCCCGCGGCCGCGTTCGCGATCCGCACGCCGGTCTCACCCGTCGAAACGTTCGTAAGGACGCGCACCGGATCGAGCGACTCGGACGTGCCGCCCGCGGTGATGAGCACCCGGCTCGGCTTCGTTCCCGCGACCCGGGTCCGGGCGACGAACTCGGCGAGGATCGCTTTCCGCATCGTCTCGGGTTCGATCAGGCGGCCGGTCCCGACCTCGCCGCAGGCCATCCGGCCGGCATCGGCGTCGAACACCTTCACGCCCCAGTCGCGGAGTTTAGCCACGGCCTCGGCGACCGCCGGATGCGCGAGCATCGACGGATTCATCGCCGGAACGACCCAATACGGGCGTTTGAAATCGTGCGCGAGGAAGAGCGTCCCGACGAGATCGTCGGCGCGGCCCTGCGCGAGTTTCGTCAGCGTGTTCGCGGAGGCCGGATAGACGAGGGTCAAATCCGCCCACCGAGCGAGGTCGATGTGGGCCATCGCTTCACCCGGCGCGAAGGTCGAATCGAAGACGCGGTTTCCGGTCAGGCCTTCGAAGGTCGAGGCGCCGATAAATTCCTTCGCTCCTCCGCTCAGCACCGTGCGGACTTCGAAACCGTCCTGGGAGAGTTTCGAGGCGAGGGCCGCGGCCTTGAACGCCGAGACCGATCCGGTCACGACGAGGAGAAGATTCCGACTCATACCGGACCTCCGATGGCGAAGTTCTCCGATTCCGGAAGCGCGATATTGTCGATCAAGCGGATTTCCCCGAGCGTCGCCGCGACGAACCGTCGAATCTCGCCCGTCGGCTGGACGCGGTCTTCGAGGTAATCGATCCGGAAGCCCGCGTCCTCGATCGCGCGACGGGCGGCCGCGAGATCGGCGAGCGAAGTCATCGCGGCGTGGAGTTTCGGCGCGACCTCGCGTTCCGCCGGGGAAAGCCGGAGGTTACGGGAACTCATCGCGAGACCGTCCGTCTCGCGCACGGTCGGGCAACCGACCACTTCGGTCTCGAGGAAAAACGCGTGAGCCATTCCCCGGATCAGGCTCAGCTGTTGGAAGTCCTTCTCCCCGAAATAGGCCCGGCGCGCGCGAACGAGGCCGAAAAGTTTCAAGACCACGGTGAGCACGCCGTCGAAATGACCCGGGCGATGGGCGCCGCAGAGTTCCTTCGAGAGCTCGGTCTCGATCACGCGGTAACGGTATCCCTCCGGATAGAGCTCGGCGGAATCCTTCGGGACGAAAACCGCGTCGACGCCCGCCGCTTCGGCGGTTTCGAGGTCGGCCTTGAGCGTCCGCGGGTATTTCTCGAGATCGGAGGCTTGGTTGAACTGGGTCGGATTCACGAAGATCGAAAGCACGACGACGTCGTTCTCGCTCCGCGCGCGTTCGAGGAGGCTCGCGTGCCCGGAGTGGAGCGCGCCCATCGTCGGCACGAAACCGACGCGCGCGCCCGGGGCGAGGCCCTTCCGCCAGGCGATCAGTTCGTTCACGGTTTTCAGTACGATCGTTTTCATGCGCGCTTTAACCTTGGTAACTTTCTTCTTTCGAAGGATACGTTCCCGCGCGGACGTCGGCGCCGAATCGGTCGAACGCGCCGATGAACTGTTCGTAGCCGTTCAAGTATTGCCGGAGGAACTTCGGCTTGAAACCCGGATTGAATCCGAGGAGATCCTGGAGCACGAGCACCTGGCCGTCGACGTCGACGCCGGCGCCGATGCCGATCACCGGGATCGCGAGGGCGGCGGCGATCTTCTTCGCGATGTCCGCCGGCACGCATTCGAGGACGAGCGAAAAAGCGCCGAGGCGTTCGAATTCGAGCGCGTCCGCGAGCAGGCGATCCTGCTCTTCGGCCGACTTCGCTTGGACCTTCATCCCGCCGAAGGCGTTCACGAATTGGGGCGTGAGGCCGAGGTGGCCCATCACGGGAATGCCGGACTCGGTGACGTGACGGACGAGTTCCGCGTTCCCGCGGATGCCTTCGATCTTCACCGCGTGCGCGCCCGCCTTCACGAGGCGTTCGATCGCCTCCATTCCGGCGAGCATCCCTTTCCGGATGGCGAGGAACGGCAGGTCGGCGACGAGGAATTTATTCGGGGCCGCGCGGGCCACCGCCATCGTGTGGATCGCGATCATCTCGACGTCGGCTTGGATCGTCGAATCGTGACCGTGCATCGTCATCGCCGCGCTGTCGCCGACGAGGAGGAGATCGACCGTCGATTCTTCGAGCACCCGCGCGAAGCTCGAATCGTAGCAAGTCACCATCACGAGCTTCTCTCGCGAGAGTTTCCGCGACTTGAAATCCGGAACCGTGAGTTTCTTCGTCTTAGGCATGATCGTTTCCTCGGGATTGGAAAAAGTCCTCGAACGCTCCGTACAGGGTCGAAAGGGAAGTGCCGGCGAGCGCCGCGCGGTGATTCCGGACGGTCGGCGCGTCGCCGCGAACGAGCGGACCCGTGAGGGCGGCGTCGCCCGATTCGAGCACGTTCGTGAGCGTCCGGAAAAGGAAGGGCGCGAGGATCTCGCGCGGAAGCCCGAGTTCGCGTTCGAAACGCGCGAAGACCTCGGCCCAAAGCATTGCCGGGAAATTCCCGGCCACCGATACGAGCGAATGATAGAGCGCGCGCTGCGAAGGTTCGATCGCGACGGCGACGTTCGGCAGTCCGCCGAGGATTTCCGAAGCGAGCTCGCCGTCGAACGCGTTCTCGAGCACGAACGGGATCCGGCGGTACGTATCGAGGTCGTAAAGCGCGTCTCCGAACGTCATCAGCGGGTGCGCGCCGCGGACGCCGTCGACGACAGTCGCGCCCGAGGCGTGGAGAAACCGCGCGGTCTCGCCGCTCGGTAGGACGCCGGTCCCGAATTCGGTCAGCCCCTCGCGGATCCGCGCGGCCACGCCCGCGATCGCGCGATCGGAGACGAGGATCCACACGTGGGTCGCGCGGAAGTTCCGGAAGAAATCGGCCGAGAATTCCCGGGGAGTCGTCCAGGTCCCGAAAGAGAGGTTCAGTTCGGCGAAGTATTTCGCGAAGTGACGCGAAATCTTACCGCTACCGACGAGAAGATGATGTGCCGGCGTTCCGGCGAATGCGGGTACCTGTCCCATGGATCAAGTCCTTACCTCCTTGGTACGCCTAACGCGTGAGGTTGACAAGGCGTGCGGCCTCCCCGCCATCGTAAGGATTCCGCGGCTTAACGCGACGCACGATTCACTCTTTCCGGGTAGGATCCAACCGATGGCCGAACTCTCCGCGCGCCCCCCCAAGGTCCTCATCGTCGGCGCCGGACCGACGGGACTCACGCTCGCCCTCGTCCTCGCTCGTGCGGGGATTTCCGTACGGATCATCGAGAAACAATCCGCGCGCTCGGATAAATCGCGCGCGCTCGGCGTGCACGCGGGATCGCTCGAACTCTTCGACGCCCTCCTCGGCGATTCGGTTTCGAAGGCCATGATCGCCGCCGGTCACGTCGCCCACGAGATCACCCTCGGTTTCGAAGGCGGGAAGACCGCGGTCGCGAGCCTCGACCGCGTGCCGAGCCGCTATAACTTCGTTTTGATCCTCGCGCAGTCCGAAACCGAGCGGTTCCTCGAGGAAGAACTCCTCCGCCGCGGCGTCGCGGTCGAGCGGAGAAAGGAATTCGCCGGGCTCGAGGAGTTCTCCGAAGCGGTTCGGGTCGAGCTCCGTGACGACGGAGGAAAGACCGAATCCGTACGCGCGGATTTCGTCGTCGGATGCGACGGTTCCCATAGCGGCGTGCGCGAATCGCTCGGCCTCACCTTTACCGGCGTCCAGTACCCCGGCGCGTTTATGCTCGCCGACCTCACCCTCGAGTGGCCCTGGAATTACGAAGGCGTGCGCACCTTCGTCACCCGAAAAGGGGCGTCCGCGTTTTTCCCGTTCAAGGAGAAGGGTCGCTACCGGATGGTCGTCGTTCCCCGCGAGGGTTCGGCGTTCACGACCGCGAGCGAGCCGACGCTCGCCGATTTTCAGCGTTGGGTCGACGAAGTCCTCCGCCAGCCGATCAAACTCCGCGACCCGACGTGGATCACCGGTTTCCGCATCCATCGGCGCATCGCGAATTCGTGCGGTCGTCACCGCGTTTTCCTCGCCGGCGACGCCGCCCACATCCACAGCCCCGTCGGCGGCCAGGGAATGAACATCGGCATCCACGACGCCGTGAATCTCGGACGACGGATCGCGGACGTTCTCCGCGAGCGCGCGCCGATGACGACCCTCGAAGGTTACGAACGCGAACGCCGTCCGGTCGCCGAGTGGGTTTCCCGAATCACGGGATTCGTCCTGCGCACCGCGACCCGGCCGGAATCGCCGCTCACCGGCCTCGTCGTCCGCTTCGTGCTCCCATTCTTCGCGAATCTCCGCTTCCTCCAGGGTATCCTCGCGCGCGCGATCTCGGAAGTCGGTCCGGCGCGAAGGGAAATCGCGAGGCTCCGGCGCGAATGACGACCGATCTTTTCTCGAAGCAGTCCTCGCTCTACTCCGTTCATCGCCCCGGCTATCCGGAGGACCTTTATCGTTTCCTCGCCGACGCATGCCCGGCGAGACGCACGGCGTGGGACTGCGCGACCGGGAACGGCCAGGCCGCGCTCGATCTCTCCCAGCATTTCGAGCGCGTGATCGCGACCGATTTGAGCGAGACCCAACTCCGGAACGCCGCCGCCGTGAAGAACGTCGAGTACCGCACGCTGCCCGCCGAAGCCCCGCTCCCTGAACCGGACCGCTCGATCGATCTCGTCACCGTCGCCCAAGCGATCCACTGGTTCGATCTCCCGAAGTTCTACGCCGAGGCGAAGCGGGTGCTGAAGGCGGACGGCGTGATCGCGGCTTGGGCGTACGGATTCCAAGCCCCGATCCGGCCGGAGATCGACCGAGTCCTCGACGCGTTTCATTTCGAAACGCTCGGCCCGTTTTGGAAGCCGAACAATCGGCTGATTTGGAACGACTACCGGGACCTCGATTTCCCGTTCCGCGAGATCCCCGCGCCGCGATTCCGCCTCGCCGTCGAGTGGACGCTCGCCGAATGGATGGGCTACGTGCGGACCTGGTCGGCGACCCAGCTCTACGTCGATCGCCACGGCGTCGATCCGACGCTCGCGGTGGCGGAGAAGATCGCGCCGTACTGGGGCGAGGGAAAGCGCGCGGTCGAGTGGAACCTCGCGCTTCGGGTCGGTCGGCCCTAGCTTCCGCGATCGAAGGTCAGTGCGCCATCCCCGGCTTCGCTGGTCCGCCCGCGGGACCCGCGCCCGGTCCCGGCTGCTCGGCGACCTGCACGACTTCGAAGTCGAGGAGGTTCTCGCCTTCCTTCGCGCCCGCGGCGTTCACCCACGAAACGACGAAGCGATGGGATCCGAACTGCATCAGCGGAAAACCGCCGAGGCGGAAGATCGCCTTCACGCGGCGCTGGTCGGACGGGATCTTGAGGTCGCCGTTTCCGATCATCGCTTGCTTCCCGTCGGGCGTGAGGATGTGGATGAAGACGCGGCCGTCGAAATGGCCCTGGTCCTTCGGCTTCTCCCACACGAGCGTGAGGACGAGCATCTGCACGTGGATCGGAACCTGAGGCGCGCGGATCTCGTCGACGACGTCGAAAACGGAGAGGCTGCCCGTCTGCTGATCGACGGAAGCGGAGAGACTGAGGGACGAGAACGCGCATTTCAGGTTCGAGGTGGCCATAGGGGGACTATGCCCTCTTCGCGCGCGAAACGCACGGCCGGGAACGATGAACGCGGAAAGTCAGCGCGGATTTTTTAAGCCGAGCGCTTCGATTTTTTCGCGAGGCGAGCGTTCGTTTCCTCGAGGAGGATCCCGAAGAGCAAGCTCACGATCGAGAGTTCCTTGACGGTGAGCGTGGTCGCTCCGGTCCAGCTCTCCGCGATGCGATCGGCGATGAAACGCCAGGTCGGCGCGAAGTCGTAAGTCGCGCGCAGGCATTCCTGGGCGCGTCGGAAACGCTCCGAAAATTCGAGCCGGGAGTTCGCGAGTTCGCGCTCGGCTTCGATCACGCGTTCGCGCAACGTGGTCAGTTCGGTCGAGGAAAGTTCGGTCACGGCTTTCGCGACGGTCGGACGCAAAAGCGCGCCGACGGAAATGACGTCTTCGATTTCGCCGAAAATATGCTGTTTTTTAACGGGTTCGTTCATGCGCTTGATCGTCCCGAATCCTTCGGGAGCCTCCGGGCGGAGAAAGAATGAGGTGGGAAATAGGGAGGTGGAAATCCGGGCGCACACCCCTCTCCCGGATACTTCCCTATCGGAGTTCTAGTCTCACTCCTTGACGGAGTTTCGTCTACCGCGGAAGAACGCCGTCAAAATTCCGCCGCACTCCGGTTCCTCGACGTAATCGACGGCGAACCGGTGATTCGTGCGACCGTCTTCGTGAAGCGCGTAGCCGAGACTGATCGCCCCTCCCTTCGGATCCTTCGCCCCGTAGACCACGCGCGAAACGCGGGCCTGCTGGCAAGCGGCGAGGCACATCGGACAGGGCTCGAGGGTCACGTAAAGCACGCAGTCTTCGAGCCGCCAGCTCCCGAGTTTTTTCGCGCCCGCCTCGAGCGCGTGGATCTCGGCGTGCGAGATCGGAGACTGGAGCCGCTCGCGCGCGTTACGGCCGGTCGCGACGATCTTTCCCTCGTGCACGAGCACCGCGCCGACAGGAACCTCGTCCTCCTTCGCGGCCCGTTTCGCTTCGTCGAGCGCCGCCTGGAGGAACGCGGAATCGTCCTTTTTCAAGACGCCCGCTCGCGGTTCGAACCCGGCTCCGGGTCAGGTTCGGAATCCGCGCCCTTTTCGGTAATGCCGAGGTGATGGTTCTTCAGCTTCGCCATCTTTTGGTTGAAATCCTCCGGCGAAAGGCGGTTCCTCGACGTTTGGAGGGCCGAGATTTTCTTCAGGTGAAGCATCACGGCCTTCATGATCTTCCGCTGGAGCTTATCGAGTTCGTCGAACTTCACGCCGACCCCTTTCGGGTGGGTCACGGAGCTCTGGCTGCGCCAGACGACCGTGCCGCCGATCTCGAGTTTCTCTCCGAAGAGTTCGAAGCGAGAAAGGATACGCTCGTTTTGGGTCAGGTCGTTCCGGCTCTTGATGAAACAGCCGCCGATCGAAATATCGAGGATTTCTCCCTCGAATCCCGTGTCTTTGCGCTCGACGCGAACGGGGACGGAGAGTTTGTAGCGCGGATTCGTCTCCCACCACCGGATCTTCGGTAGGAAATACGGGACTCGGATTTCTTTCCCGAGCCGGACCATGAGACCGACGAGAAGGGCGATCGAGACGAGGAAGGCGAGGAAGGGATTGTTCGATTCCGAGTACCGGATCGCGATGAGCGCGTTCGTATAAGCGACGAAAAGCGAATTCAGGAGGAAGACGTGCCAAGCCCAGCGGGTCATCTCGCGAAACCCGTAACCGACGGCGATTCCGCATACGGCGAGCGCCCAATACGAAAAGCTGAAAAAGATGCGCGACGACCGCGCGGGACTGAGATTGAAGAGCAAGGCCGCGTAAAGGAGGTACGTCACCGGAAAGGCGAGATAGACGTACGCCGTCGCTCTGAGGAATCGACTGGTATGCTCTTTCACCGTTTCTTACCCATGGGCTCTCTCACAAGATTGCCATAGGCGTATCGGCGCGGGAAGGGCGCGGGATAAGGGAGTTCGATCCTTAGATCTTACCGGGCGAGGGCGCGGAGCACGTCGCCGAAAGCCGGCACGTTGCGCCGCTCGAGCTGGCAACCGTCGTCGCGCACGATGTAAACGTCGTCGAGGTCGCCCCCGTCGGCGTGCTCGGATTCCTCGATCCGGACGCGATAAAGATCCTTCCCGAGATAGAAGGCAGCCGACCGTCCGCCGTACACGCGGAGATCACGGCACCGGTGTCCCGACCTCTCCATCGCCAAGCAGGTGCGAGCCAGCTTTTTGACTTCGGGCCAGAGACGCGGTCCGCAATATCCGCGGGCATAAGCGGTGCTTCCCTCGGTTCCCGCGAATGCGAGTCCAACGAGAACGAGCGGGAGCAAAACGGTCGGCTTCTTCATCTGAGTCATCTGGAGTGCGGGTATGCCACCAGCCATCGTTTCCAAAAAGAGATAATTTGGAATATAATGATTCCTAAATGGAAAAATTAGAGCGATGGATTTCGAACACCTGAAAATCATCCGGGCCCTCGTCGAAGACCCGCACCTTTCCCGCACGGCCGCGCGCCTTCACTTGAACCAATCCGCCGTCTCGAAACGGGTGCAGGCGATCGAGACGGAACTCGGTTTCCCGCTCTTCGAGCGCCGCGGACCTCGCGGTCTCAAACCCCTGCCCGCCGCGCTCGATTTCGCCCGCACGGCCGAGGAAGTGATGCGGAACTGGGAGGCCGGACTTCGCCGACTCCAACGCGCGCCGACCGAGCCGGACCATTTCGTCCTCGTCGGCCCCCAGCTCGTCATGCGCGAGGTCGTGCTGCCGTGGTGGGTTCGCGAGGCCGCGAAATTCCCCCGCCAGGAACTCGAGGCGCGCACCTCTTCGATCTCGCGCGTCTCGCTCGAAACCGTCCAGGCGGGCGCGGATGCGGGCATCCTCGAGCACAAGGAAGAGCTCGCGAACTACGTTTGTAAACCGTTCTACTCCGAGACGTGGGGAATCGTGCGCCACCCCTCGAAGCGGCACGAGAACCTCGCGGACTACCGGTGGGGTACCTACTCGCTCACCGAAAATCCGGTCGATACCTGGATCGTGAAACGCGCGCGGATGCCGACCCCGATTTACCGGATCTACTGGCAAGACCTGACCGCGCTCACCCACTGGGTCGCGGCGAGTCCCGGCTCCGCGACCGTCCTCCCGTGGCACGCGGCGAAGGAACTCGTCGACGCCGGCCGGCTTCGCTTCGAACCCCTCGGACGCGACGCGGTCAAACCGCTCTTCCTCGCCTACCCCCGGAACAGCCCGCATAAAGCGCTCATCCAGTCGCTCCTCGCCCACGGTCGCGCGTACGGGGAATCGCTGGAAGAAACCCTCCGATAGGGATAAAAAAAGCCGAAGGAAAAAGACGCATGAGCAACTCCGGATTCCGCCTCCCGACCGCCGTGAACGAACCCGTCCGCACCTACGCGCCCGGCTCTCCGGAACGCGAGAGTTTGAAGATGCGGCTCGCCTCGATGGCGAAGGAGAAGATCGAGATCCCGCTCGTGATCGGCGGAAAAGAAGTCCGCACGGGGAACACTCGGAAAGTCGTCATGCCCCACTCCCACGGCGAAGTTCTCGCCGAGTTCCACCTCGCCGGCGCGAAGGAACTCGAAGCGGCGGCCGCGGCCGCGCTGAAGGCGAAGGCCGAGTGGGAGAACCTCGCGTGGCACGAACGCGCGGCGATTTTCCTGAAAGCCGCCGACCTCCTCGCCGGTTCGTGGCGCGACACCTTGAACGCCGCGACCATGCTCGGCCAGTCGAAGAACGCGTTCCAAGCCGAGATCGACGCCGCTTGCGAACTCATCGACTTCCTCCGCTTCAACGCCGAATTCTACCAACGCATCCAGGACGAGCAGCCGATCTCCTCGCCCGGGATCTGGAACCGCATGGAGTGGCGCCCGCTCGAAGGCTTCGTCCTCGCGATCACGCCGTTCAACTTCACCGCGATCGCGGGAAACCTTCCGGCCACGCCGGCCATGCTCGGGAACACCGTCGTGTGGAAACCCTCCGACACGCAGATGCTGGCCGCGCACTATACGATGAAGCTCTTCGAAGCCGCGGGCCTTCCCCCGGGCGTGATCAACCTCGTCGCCGCCGACGGACCGCTCACGAGCGACGTCCTCCTCGCGAATCCGAGGCTCGCCGGCGTCCACTTCACCGGCTCGACGCCGACGTTCCAATCGATCTGGAAACGCGTGGGAGAGAACCTCTCGAAGTACGCGACTTACCCGCGGCTCGTCGGCGAGACCGGCGGGAAGGACTTCGTCTTCGCGCACCCGTCGGCCGACGTCGACGCGCTCACGACCGGCCTCGTCCGGGGCGCGTTCGAATACCAGGGTCAGAAGTGCTCGGCCGCCTCGCGCGCCTACGTTCCGGCCTCGATCTGGGAGAAGATCCAAGGCCGCCTCGTCGAGCAGACGAACGAACTCAAGATGGGCGACGTGCGCGACTTCCGGAACTTCGTGAACGCCGTCATCGACGAGCGCTCGTTCAAGAAAATCTCCGGCTATCTCGAAGAGGCGAAGCAGTCACCCGACGTGAAAGTCCTCGCCGGCGGCCAGGCGGAGATGAAGACCGGCTACTTCATCCGCCCGACGCTCCTGCTCACGATCTCGCCGCACTACCGCACGATGCAGGAAGAACTTTTCGGACCGGTGCTGACGACGTTCGTCTACGACGACGCGAAGTGGGAAGAGATGCTGAAGGTCTGCGACGAGACCTCGCCGTACGCGCTCACCGGCGCCGTCTTCGCCCAGGATCGCCGCGCGATCGAGACGATGACGAAACGGCTGACCCACTCGGCGGGCAACTTCTACGTGAACGATAAACCCACCGGAGCGGTCGTCGGCCAGCAGCCTTTCGGCGGCGCCCGCGCTTCGGGCACGAACGACAAGGCCGGAAGTCCTTTGAACCTCTACCGCTGGCTCTCGCCGCGGACGATCAAGGAAACCTTCCAACCTCCGAAGCATTACGGTTACCCTACGTTCCTCGCCGAGTGATCGCCTGAAAATGGATTCGCACCCGGTGGGCCGAGCTCCGCTCGTCCGTCGAGTGCGAATCGATTTCGCGCTACCCGTCTAACCCACGAGCGGCGCGCTTTAGCCTGTCGGTCGGAAACGAATCAGCCGTCTTTCTTGGCCGAGTAGCGGAGCTCGTGACGCGCCTTGATCTTCTCGTCTTCGGAGAGCGCGCGCTCTTTCTTGTTGTCGATCGCCTTGTCGTGCCACTGGAGGCCGATGGATTCTTCCGGGCGGGCCGGAGCAACCGCGATCGTGCGAAGCGACTTCTTCGCCCAGTGGTAGCAGTCGATCGAGTAGCAAACGAAGCTGACGACCTTCGCGCTCGGAACCTTGTTCATCCAAGCGAAGTCGACGTCTTCGGAGAGACCGAGCTTGTTCATCGCTTCGAGCACGTGCCCGACGCGGGTCGAGTGGACCTGGAAGGTCTCCGTCTCGGCGAAGATCTCGTTCCCCGTGTTGAGCACTTCCCGGCTCGTCATCGGCTTCGCTTCCTTGAAGGAGTTATTGGCCGGTTTACGGGTCGGGGCGGCCGCGAAAGCCGAGCCCATGGTGAGTCCGATGGCGAAACCGACGATGATCCGACGAATGAAAGTTTGCATGTTCCCAGCACCTCGCGTTTGAATGACGCGTCCCGAGTCTAGATAGTGCGACCGGTATGCCAGGACACGGTTAATGATTCCGATGACTTAGCGGGATTAAATCCCCCTTCGGTGACTGGGGTTTCGACGATGCCTAAAAGTTCGCCGGCGCTTTTTCGCGCAGTGTCCGCGGCGACACAGTGGAGTATAGTCCGGGCCGGGAGTTTCCGAACAACGGCCATGAGCGTCTCGATCGACCGCCCCTCGACGTGGGTGAAATTCACGGGTCCGAAGCTTTGCGACGGCTGTTTCGCGGGATGCTGCACGCTTCCCGTCGAGACGAGCGCGGCGGACCTCATCCGGCTCGGCGTCATGAGCGAGGACGAGGCGTCCGTTTCGCTGAAGAAAGCTTTCCGCCGATTGCACAAGGAAGGCATCGTCCGCAGCTACCATCCGCCGACGGGGCTCTTCATCCTCGAGCAGCGCGCGGGCCGCGACTGCGTTTTCCTTCACCCGAAGACGAGGCTCTGCACCGTATACGAGACGCGGCCCGAGGTCTGTCGGAGTTTTCCGAAGATCGGGCCGCGTCCCGGCTACTGTCCTAAGCAAAAAAGCGGCGAAAATCGCCGGTAAGATGCCGCTCCTTCACGGCAAACGTTTTCAGTTCGGTCTCGGATAACCCCGCCGGGCGGCGGAAGCCTTCGCCGAGGATTTTTTCTTCTTCTTCGGCGCGCCGAACCCGAGGCCGAGTTCGTCGTCGTCTTCGTTCGCGAGCGAAGTGAAGAATTTCGGGATCCCGAGCGCGGCCTGGATCTCGACCGACTCGCGCGGAATGCCGAGGGATCGGGCGACGATATCGATCGTGCCCTCCTCGAAAATTTCCCGGATCTGCTCCGGAGGCATGGCGCTCGGCTTGCCGGTCACCATCCAGTTTTGGGCGTTTTCCCAGAGTCCGTTCTTTTCGAGCCTTTCGGCGAGGCCGATGACGCCGCCCGTTTCCTGGGCGATGGCGTGAACGATACGTCCGGATACCGGGAACCGGTGGGCGAACGCCGAGAGGTTTTCCTCGAGCGTCCTCGGACTTCGGTTTCCGATCGTGGAGGTGAAGAGTTCGCTAGCCATGGGAGTCTCCTTTCCGCTTCATGCGGTTACTTTAACCAGGCTATCGAAACGCCTTCAGCCTCGAATGAAAGGCAGATGAAATCGCCTTTAAGGCGACCAGCGCCTCCTAGGAATCCCACCCAAGTCCGCGGAATCACGTCGCCGCTATTTGCAGAGTCCGTCAAATCCCGGATCGGGATCGCCGTTATCACGGACGTAGAACTCGTATAAATCGATGTCCGCAAGAACGGCGTCGAAATTCGCGCGGGCGGATCGAAGCTCGGAGAATTTTCCGGCTAGGCCGCAGCGGTAATAGGCGTTCGCGAACGCGCCCGCCCAAGCCGAGGTCGGCGGACTCGTCAGGTTCGCGTTCGTCCAATTCACCCGCGCCCGGTCGTAATTCGGATCCGGCGTGTAGTCGCGGTAAGGCGCCGAGACCGCCGCGCGGATGAAGATCCGGAAAGTGTTTTTCGTCTCTCCGATCGGACCGCAGCCGTCCGAGCCGAAGAAATTCGGATCGGCCATCCACGCGAGCGTCTCCGCGCCCGATCCTTCGATCCGTTTCACGCATTTCGGATCCCGGATGTACCAGCTTCCCGGGTACCCCTCGTCGAGGACCACGCGCATGCCGGACTCGACGAGGAATTGATTGAACATCGACTCGCATTTCCGGGTTTGTTCGCTCGGCTCCGTCGTTTCGTACTTCGTATAAAGCCGACCGACGATCCGGTCGTGCACGGGATCGTAACACTTCAAGTCGGCGTACTCGGGCTTCGCCGCGACCCATTTCCGAAAGCGCGGATCGTCGAGGATGCCGAGGGTCGTCCCCGTGGTCGCGGGCGCCCGGCATTCCTCGGCGATCTCGATCCGAATCAAGCTCGGCTCGGCCGCGTTCGCGAACCGATCCGGACGGAGCGCCGCCTCCGATCCGTAGAGTCCGCGGCGAAACGGGGGGAGGATCCACCGATCATCCGGGGCGAGGAACGTCGAGCGGAAATCCGCTTCCGAAATTCCGTGGCCTTTCACGAACGGCTCCATCGCGGAGACCTTCCCGAAATGATAGAGGTAGCGCGGCACCTTCGCGCGACCGGCGATCACTTCTTTCGCGGCGTCGACCGTACAACCTTCCGCAGTCAGCTGGGACGCGGGAACACGATAGGGATCCCGCGACGCGGCGTGCGCGCAGGCGAAGAGCGTCGCGAGCGCGAGAACGGAGAGCGGCGAGCGCATCGGACTATTTCGTGCCTTTGGCATTCGCCGGTGCCCGGTTCACGAACGACTGGGTGTACTTCGCGTAGAAGTCGCGTTGGTACTCGAGGTATTTCTGCCAATTTCCGTCGGTACGGAGCGTGAATTTGATCTCCTTCACGTATCCGGCTTCCGTCTCGCGCATCTTCGCGATCCCCGCGTCTTTCGACGCCGGGACGAGGTTCTTCCGTTGTTCGACGAGGTCGCGCATCATCCGGCCTTCGGCCGAGCCGAACTGGACGATCGCCTTCTCGGTGAGGCCGAGTTCGGATTGGAAGAACTTGTTCAAGCCGAGCGTCCATGACTTCTGGGTCTCGACGTCTTCCTTCATCTCGATGAAACCCTCGGTGAAGAGGATATTGTCGGTGTAGGAATCGCGGATGCGCTGGTCCTGTTCGGTCACGACGGTCATGGCGAGCTGACGCTCGCGGAGCATCCGCTTCACGACCGCGTCGGTATTGTCCTTCACCTCGAGCGCGGATCCGACTTTCGAGCCGAGCCAGGTGAACGCGCCCGGAGCGGCGATGCGCGCGATGCCGAGGGCCGCGAAAACTCCCGCGGCCACGCCGACGCGCTTCCAGTACTTCACCGCGCGTTCCTGGGCGTGGCTGTCGACGGGCATGATCGTCGAGAGGGTTTTCTCTCCCGCCGAAGTGCTCGTCACGGGGCCGGCGCCCTTCGAAGGACCGATCACGGTCTCGACGATCTGGTGGATCTCGTCCGAAAAAGCCTTCATCGATACCGGATCCATCGTCACGCCGAATTGGGCGGTGAGCTTCGAACCGACGACGCGCTCGATCTGATCGCCGATCGACTTCACGCGGGTGCGCATCCGGTTCATCAATTCCTTCGCTTCGCGGTCCTTCGCGTTTTCGATGTCGGCGAGCGCGTTCGCGCGGACCTGGCGGATTTCCTGGTCGGTCCGGCGGCGGAGCTCGGCGATCTCGGCCTCGAGCGTCTTTCGGCGCTGTTCGAGCGAAGCGTTCGCTTCCGCCAACGCGCGTTCGGCGTGGTTCTTCGAACCGCTTTCGAGCTCGTGCGCCTTCGATTGCGCGGTGGCGAAGATCTCGTCGGCGTCGCGCTTCTTCGTCTCGAAATACGCGTTCCCCTCGGTGTGCGCGCGTTCGAGGATCGTGCGCGCGTCTTCTTGGGCCTTCTCGAGTCGGGCCGTAGCCTGGGCCTCCGCGGAAGAAATCCGTTGGCTGGCTTGTTGCTCGGAGGACTGCGTACGGGCGTTCGCTTGGGCTTCGGCAGTCTGGATCCGCGCGAGCGCCTCGGACTCCGACGCCTGGGTGCGCGCGAACGCTTGGGCTTCCGCGGTCTGGATCTGCGCGAGCGCCTGGGCTTCGGCGTTCTTCCGGATGGTCTGCCGCTCGTTCTCGGCGGCTTCCTGGGCCTTCCGGCGATACGATTCGACTTCGTCCTTCACGGCCCGGCGCAGCGCTTCGACTTCGTCCTTCGCCTGACGGCGGACGGCATCGGCGTCTTGCTCGGCTTTCCGGATGAGCCCGGAGATGCCTTCGGCGTTCCGTTCGAGGCTCGTGATGTGCGCCTTGAGTTCGTCGATACGCTCGAGGTTCTTCGCCTCGCTCTTTTTCACGTCGGAAATCGTCTGACGGAGCGATTCGAGCTCCTTCTTCGCTTCCTCGACTTGGGCGCGGGCTTCCTCGCGCTGCGCGCGCGCGGCTTTGCCTTGCTCGACGAGTCGGGCGGCGTCGGATTGGACCTTCGCGTGTTCGCGGCGGACGGATTCGATGTCGTTTTCGATCTTGAGCTTCGCGCCTTGGAGTTTCGCGATCTCGGTGTCGATGCGGACTTGTTCGAGCTTACGGTCGGCCTCGAGGCGCTCGGCTTCGGCACGGACCTTCCGGAGGTTCTCTTCGAGCTCGCGCTTTTCACTCACGAGCTGATCGCGCAGGCGCTCCCCTTCCGTGCGCACGGAGTTGATCTCGCCTTCGAGTCCGGTGAGCTTGTTCGCGTATTCTTCGTCGAGTCGACGGGTCTTTTCCTTGAATTCCTTGTCCGCGCGGGCCATGCGCACGGAGTGCGATTCCTCGAGAGTAGCTTTCAGGTCGCGGAACCCGGTCTCGAGGGAGTCGATTTTTTCCTCATAGATGAGGTCGAGCTCCTGGACGCACTTCTCCAGGTCGTCTTTCTTCGTCTGCAGCGGCTCGATCACGCTGCGGAGTTGGAGCGCCTGTTCGGAAAGGTCGCGTTTGAAGTTCTCGGTCTGCTCCTTGAGCTTGAGCGACTCCTCGCGCATCGTCCGGATCTTCGAACGAAGGTCGTCGACTTCGCGTTCCTTGTACTGGATGTCCTCGAGCACCCGCTGCTTCTTCGCCTCGAGGATGCGGAGCTCCGCCATCTTCTCTTTTTTCACTTCGTGCGGGAAGTGCTGCTGCGGGAAATCGAGCTCCATCTTCGAGCTCGTCTTGTCCTTCGTGATCGGATTGCTTTTTTCGACCGGGGTGAGCGGCTGGGCGCCCGCCGGAATGAAGCCGGTCGCGTGGCGTTTCGTTCCTTCGGTGCCCTCGCGCGCGTCGCGGGCCTGCTGGTTCCGGGTGATCGCCGCGAGCGTGCGTTCGCGGGCCGTCGGAAGATCGACGTCCCCTTTCGGCTCCGGAGCCGGAAGCGGTTCGTAACCTTCCACGACCTCGAACGAGAGCACGACGTTACTGCCCGTCCCGAGCAATACGCGATAATGCGACTTCAGCTTGACGGAGGATTTAGGCGGAATCCGCTGGCCCTGGACGAACGTGCCGTTCGCCGAGCCGAGGTCCTCCAGCCACACCTCGCCGTCTTTCAGGCTGAAGCGCACGTGCTCCCGACTCAGATTCGGGTGAGGAATGCTGAAATCGGCGTTTTGAGACCGGCCGATGACGAAGGTCCGATCCCCGGGAAACTCCCGAGTCGGACCTCCTTCCACCGTTAACCGGATTCTCTTCGAAGATTCTTTCTCCGACATAACTCCCTAGAACTTGCTCACTGCTTGAACGGTTAGCTATCCACTGCAGACAAAAGGATCAGGCCGCTTGGCCGCCGGTTCCGTCGTCGCGTTTCGGCGGCGGCGGCGTCGGGACGCCCGACTTCGGAAGCGTCGCCCCGCTCGCGGCCATCTTGTTCAGCATCATCTGCTGGGCCGTCTGATGAACCGCGTCCGAAACCGGTTTCGTTTCCGTCAGCTTCTCGACGCGCTGATGGTGCTTCGCGATCTCCTGCGCGACCGAATATTCGGCGAGCGCTTCGATCGCGTCGCGGTTCTCGTCGAAGTGCGGGATATCTTCCGGCACCGTGTTCATGTCGCAACGCTGCCACAGGAACTCGAGCGAGTACTCGAACCGGTTCACGACCTCGACGAAGATCCGTTCCGGATTGAGGAACGTGTTCAACATCGTCATGACGACGGAGAGGAAGATGCCGACGGCCGAGGCGGCCATCGAGAACGAGAGGCGGGTCAGGAACCCGTCCATCGTCGCCTTCGTCACTTCCGTATTCGTCAGGTCCATCCCGGTGAGTTCCGGGAGGGCCTTCATGATGCCCATGAAGGTACCGAAGATCCCGCCGACGATGAAAAGGCCCGGAAGGACGTTCAGCATGTCGTTCAGCGGCGCGGCCGGGAAGATCCCGAACACGCGATTGAAGCACGGGTTATTCTGGAACACCGTCTTCGAGATCTCGACGAAGCGCGGGCGCTCGCCGCCGTACCTCAGGAAGCGAATCTGGCGGAGGGTGTCCTTCACGAGGAAGGCCGATCCGGCTTGGATGAGGAACAGTCGGTCGCCCGGTGCCATGACGTAGTCGAGCTTCCGGCGACGCATGATCGCGCGGACTTCGAAGAGCTCGTAGTAAGTCTTCTCCATCAGACGTTTCACGGTCACGTAGAACGAGTGTTTGTCCGTCGGGACGTCCGACTCGATGAATTTCTTCATCCGTTTCTCGAACTCGATGGCGAACCACTCGTTCCGCTTCACCGTGTAGTACACGAGGATGCGCAGGGCGCAACCGACCGTGAACGCGATGAGGAGCGATGGAAGGAGCATCGCCTTGATGACTACGGCGTAGTCCTTGACGATAGATTCAATTAAACCGATTTTGCCTGCGTCCATTTCTCGACCTCCGAGTTACCGAAAACTATTCTTTCAGGTTGAACTTGATGATGACTTTTTGCGCCTTGGCGCAGTTGAACTTCTTACAGAAATCCTTCTCCGAAATGCCCGACGGGATCTCGGCCGGCGAGCGGCCCTCCGGGAGATAACCGCGTCCGACGACCTTCACGAGCGGCAACAGATCCTTCTGGTGCTGGTACTGCAGCTTGTTCGGATCGAAGATGTGCTTGAAGATCGAATTCGCGCGCGAGAACGAGAGCTTCAAGTTGTAGTCGACGGCTTCCTTGTCTTCCGGTTTGAGGGACATCGGATTGACGTACCGGCCCTTATACGTAGAGGAAGCGAAACCGATGATTTCGACGCTCGCGATGTTCTCCGCCGTCTTCGGATCGCTGAAGAGCGAATTCGAATATTGCGGGATGAACTTCTCGAGGCGGCGCTGCATCGATTCCTTCAGGTCCGCGCGACCGGACTCGAAGTAGTCGTCGCCGAACGAAAGGTAGACGTCGCCCGTTTTATCGTCGACGTCGGCCTTGATGCCGGCCTTCTTGAAGTTTTCCTTGATGTTGTTCACGAGTTTCTTCTTGGCTTCGGCGAGTTCCTTCGCCCGGCCGAGCTCCTCGCCGAGACCTTGGTTCTGCTTCTTGAGGTCGCCGATCGAAGCCACGTAACGGCCTTCGCGATCTTTCGCGTCCTTAAGCTGCTTTTCGGCTTCGCCCATCTTCGCGCCGAGTCCCGCGAGCGCTCCCTTGAGCGCGTTCGCTTCGCCTTCGGCCTTCTTCCGGAATTCGGCTTCCCTCGCGGCGCGCGCGGCGCCCGAAGCCTTCGAATCGGCGAGCGCCTTCTCGAACGCGGCCTTTTCGGCCGCCATCTGGGCTTCGCCCTCACGCTGGAGATCGGCCATCTGCTTCGCGTACCCGGCCTTCGTCGCTTCGATCTGACCCATGAGGGCCTGCTTTTCCGCGGCCGACTTGCCTTGAATATCGGCGAGTTTGCCTTGGAGGGCGGCGCGGTCGGCGTTCGCCTTCGCCTCGGCGGCGGCGATCTTGGCCGTGAGCGACTGCTTCTCGGCCGCGGCGTTCGCCGTCACGTCCTGGAGCTGGGTCTCAGTCTTCGCGAGTTGGTTCTGGGTGAGAGAAAGCGAGCTCTTCGCCATCTGGAGGTCGCGTTCGATCGAAGCGTTCTTGTTCTCGATCGCGGCGATCTGGGCCTCGGTCTGGTTCTGGAGGGCGGCGATCTTCTTGTCCATCGCAGCCTTCGAAGTGCGGTGCGCTTTCTGTTCCGCGCGCACGCGCTTGATCTGGTCCGCGAGCTTGTCTTGGATCGCGGCGATCTGCTGGTTATTCTCTTCGATCACCGCCTCTTTTTTCTGGATGTCGGTGTTCAGGTCGCGAATCTCGCTATCCTTTTCGGTGATGTCGAAATCCTTCTTCGCGATGAGGAAGTCGCGTTGCTTAAGCTGGCGCTTCGAAAGCATGTTCACGTTCACGATGTTCCGGATCATCTGCTGATACTTGTTCAGCGCGGTTTCCTTCTGGGCGAGCTGGCGCGACTTCTCGATCAAATCCTGCTTCTCGCCTTTCGCTTCGTCCTGGAGGAGCGAGAGTTTGTCCATGAGGAGCTTGTACTGCTGCTGCTCGTCTTCCGGCGCCTGTTCGACGGTCTCGTCGCGGAGGGCGTTGTAGATCCGAATCTGGTTCTTCAAATCCTGCGCTTCTTTCGCAAGGACCTGGTACTGCACCTCTTTTTGGATCCCGAACGTACCGCTACGAACGCTCGAAACGACGTAGAGGAGGAGAAACACCGCGCTGAGCACGGTGAAAAGGTCGGAGTAGGCGGTCCAGAAATTCTCGCCTGAATCCTTCTTGTGTTTGATCTTGTCGTAATCAAATGCCACGGGAGTGTCTCCTATCCACCTTCACTTTTCGGTTCGGAGTACGGATTCCTGAGGGTTTTATGCGCGGAACGCGAAACATCCGCGCCAACCGGTTGACGAACGCGGCGGGTCGCGCCGTCAACGAATCGATGGGGCGAAGCGGGTCACTTTATTTCGCGCGAAGCCTCTAAGATCCCGGGGATATTCCGAAAGGCTTCAAGAATGGCCCCCGACCGAACCCCTAACGTTTTCGAGCGCTTCTTCTCGATTTCCGCCGAGCTTTTCATCGTGACGAACGGCAAAGGGAAGATCGAGCGCGTGAACCCGCGTTGGAAGGACATCCTCGGGTACGAACCCCACGAGATCGAAGGGCGTCAAGTTTACGAGATCTTCCACCCCGAGGACGTCGAACGAAGCCGGAGCGCGCGAGACGAAGTCTTCCGGCGGGGGACTTACCGCGACTTCGAGAATCGCTGCCTCCATAAGAACGGTTCATCCGTCTGGGTCCGATGGCACGGGACGACCGATCCGGAATCGGGTTACTTCTACGGGACGGGAGTCGACATCACCGAGCAGCGGATGGCGCTCCAAAGCCTCGAGCGCGTGACCGCGATCGCGACCCACGAAACGTCGAGCCTCATCCGCGAACGCGAACGCTCGATGATCCTCCGCCAGCTCATCGAATCGTCGAACGACGGAATCGGATATTGCGACGCGAATTTTCGCACCCATTACGTGAATCACTTTCTCGTCGCCGACCTCGGATGGCCGATCGAAGGCGGGAACCTTTTCGATTTCATCTCTCCGGCGACCCGCGCGAAATACGAATCCGAGATGATTCCCGCTATCTTCGGCCGTCACGAATCCTGGGAAGGCGAAGTCGAGTTCCTGAACGCGAAAACCGAGGAGATCGTCCCGATCTGGCAAAAGACCTTTTGCTCTCTCGGGTCCGACGGAAAACCGCAGTACGTCGCCTTTTTCGCGACGGATTTAAGAACCAAGAGACGTGCCGAAGCGGCGATCGTCCACAGCTCTAAGATGGCCTCCCTCGGCCAGATGGCGGCCGGCATCGCCCACGAAGTGAACAATCCGATCACCATAATCCACGGCACCGCGGGCCTCCTGAAACGCGCCGTCCAAGGCGAAACGCGCGATCTCGGAAAGATCACCCAAGGGCTCGAGCGCATCGAGAAAACGGCGCTTCGGATCTCACGGATCATCAAAGGACTCCGCATGTTCTCGCGCAGCGGGGAGAGCGATCCTCCGGTTTCGACCGCGCTGCGCGCGATCCTCGACGAGACGCTCGACCTCTGTCAGGAACGGTTCCGCGATTACGCGATCGACCTTCGGATCGAAGAAATCCCGGAGATCTCGATCCGCTGCCGTCCGACCCAAATTTCGCAAGTCCTGCTGAACTTGCTGAACAACTCCTTCGACGCCGTCCAGCGCGAAGCCGAGCGGTGGGTGGAGATCGGCTTTACCTCCGTCGACGGCCGAGTCCGCGTCTCCGTCACCGACAGCGGGCCGGTACTCTCGGAAGAAACTCAGCGCCGTTTGATGGAACCGTTCTTCACCACGAAGGAACCGGGGAAGGGTACCGGCCTCGGGCTGCCGATATCCCGCGGGATCGTCGAGGAACACGGCGGAAAACTCGTCTTCGACCGCGAGCGGAAGAACACTTGTTTCGCGATCGAACTCCCCACGAGCTAGCGTGACGTGACCCGATCGTCGGCGGCGAACGATTACCGGCAATCTTTGCCCATCCCCGCCCCCGAAACTCCCGTAAGATAGAGGGAAGTCCCCCGGGAGGAATCACGGATGATTCGACTCGCGCGCCTCGCTCTCATCGTCTCGCTATTCGCCGCGTCCGCATTCGGGGGAGAAATCCCGCGCGAGCACCGCGATCTGATCGCGATCGTGAATCTCTCGCGGCTCGCGACGTCGAAATTCAAGCTGAATTACAAGTACGAAGAGGCCCGCGCCGCGATGAAGATCCGCCGCGACCTCGGACACCGCTACCGGAAGGTCACCGTCTTCGAGAACGGCGAAGCGACCCACGCGAATTTCCTCGCCGCCCTCGCCTCCTCCGAGGCCGACCCGGCGGTCCGGGCGATCGACGTGATCGTTTACCTCCACGGCCATCCGGGCGCCATCGGCTTCGTCGATACCGGTTTCTACGGCACCGATCGGCTTCGCGACGAGATCCTCGCGCTTCCCTCCCCGAACGGCGCCTCGCCTACGAAGCTCCGCGCGCTCTATTCGGATGCGTGTTACGGCGCGAGCCATATGGCCGATTGGCTCCGCGCGGGCTTCCGGGTCGCCTCCGGGTCGGACGGCGTCGACGGGAATTGGTCGCTCGACCTCCACCGGTTCATGATGGCTTGGCGCCGCGGAAAAACCTTCGGCGCGGCGATCGGAAAGGCGAACCGCGTTTGGGTGACGCCGATTATGGACTGGATCGCGGGCGGAAATAGCCACAAGGAAACCGACGGCGACGTCGCGTTCACCATCGATCGGGACCTCACGCCGTGACCGCGGCGAAATTCCTCCCCTTCGGCCTGGCCCTGATCATGCTCGGCCTCGGGCTCACGCTCACGATCGAGGACTTCCGCCGGATCCTTCGTTTCCCGAAACCCGTTCTCGTCGGGCTCTTCGCCCAGATGTTCGTCCTGCCGGCGGCGGCGTTCGGGCTTTGTTACCTCTTCGGCCTTTCCACCGAGCATTCCGTCGGCCTCATGATCCTCGCCGCGAGCCCGGGCGGCGTGCTCGCGAACCTCTTCTCGCACCTCGGGCACGGCGACCTCGCGCTGAACGTGACCCTCACCGCGATCAACAGCGTGCTCGCCGCCGTCACGCTCCCGCTGATGGTCGCCTTCGCCCTCGCCCATTTCGAGCATTCCGACCAAGACATCGGACTCCAGTACCGGAAGGCGATCGAGGTCTTCACGATCGTCCTCGTGCCGGTGATGATCGGGATGGCGGTTCGCCGCCGGAATCCCGCGCTCGCGATCAAGGCCGATCGCCCGATCCGTATCTTCTCCGTCGCCGTCCTCTTCCTCATCATCGTCGCCGCGATCACCCAGGAATGGCAGCGCCTCCTCGACTGTTTCAGCCAACTCGGCGGGGCGATGCTCGCGTTCAATCTCCTCAGCCTCGGCGTCGGGTACACGATCCCGCGGTGGTTGAAACTGCCGAAGAACCAATCGGTGGCGATCGCGATGGAGATCGGCCTCCATAACGCCACGCTCGCGCTTTACATCGGGCTTTCCGTCCTCGGTAACGCCGCCTACGCGCTCCCTTCGGCGATCTATTCGATCGTGATGTTCTTCACCGCCGCGGCCTTCACGGCCCTGACTGGAAAGTCCCGCGAAGTCCCGGTATAACCGGGGCGTGTCCGACGCCCGTAAACCCCGAAAATTCACGCTTCCCTACGCGGAACTCGACTTCTCGTTCGTCCGGAGTTCCGGCCCGGGCGGCCAGAACGTGAACAAGGTGAACAGCAAGGCCGTCCTGCGGTGGAACGTCGCCGGGACGTGGTGCTTTTCGCCGGAGGATCACCACCGGGTCCTAGCGAAACTCGGTGCGCGCCTGACCGCGGAGGGCGACCTCCTCGTGACGAGCGATCGCTTCCGGGACCAAAAACAGAACAAGGACGATTGCGTCGAGAAGCTCCTCGCGATCCTCGACCAAGCGCTCGCCGTGCCGAAGGCGCGACGGAAGACGAAACCCACGCGCGCGAGCAAGAAGAGGAAACTCGACTCGAAACGCCGCGACGGCGAGACGAAGAAGATGCGCGGGAAGGTACGCGTATGAGTTCGGGAATGACCGCGAAGAAGGCCGTCGGCTTCATCGAGAACCGCGGCGTCCTCCTCGTCTATCCGCTCGACAACCGAAAAGCCCCGCGTTCGCTCTGGTCGGAGTTCTTCCCGAGGAGCGAGATGCGCTGGGAGTGGGACACGGGCGGGGACGACCGAGTCGCGGATCTCTGGCGGCTCCGCGAGGAGCTTTCGCGATCCGGGAAGGTCGTCTACGCGAAGTGGTTCCGCGGACGCGCGACGTTCTTCTCGCGCGAAGTCTTCACCGACCTCCTCGCCGGTTTCGGTTCGGTCCGGATGGACCGGAGCCGTCTCACCCGCGAAGCGCGCCTCCTCCTCGAAACCCTCGAGTCCGATTCCCCGCTCTCGACGAAGCAGCTGAAAGCCGCGACCGATCTCCGAGGAAAACTCTTCGAGTCGACTTACGAGAAGGCGATGCGCGAGCTCTGGCGGAAGCTCCTTATCGTCGGGCACGGCGAGCTCGACGACGGCGCCTTTCCCTCGCTCCTCGTCGGCGCGACCCGCCACCATTTCGAGGACCTTTGGGACGAAGCCCGGGGAATCGACCGCGATACAGCGTTCGCGAGGGTTTACGCGAAATTCGAGGCCGATCCTCCGTTTCGGAAGTTCCTCGACCAAGTCGTGCTCGACGGTTCCTCCCGAATTGACACCGACGCCTCGAATTGAGATGGAATTCCCAAAAGGGGAAAGATCCGATGTCGGAGAAGAATCAGGCCACCGTTCGCGCGATTTACGAAGCTTTCGGCGCCGGCGACTACGCTCGCGCCCTCACGTTCTGCGACCCGAAAGTCACCTTCCAGATCTCGGGCAAGAGCAAGCTCGCCGGGAAATACGACGCGACGAATTTCGTCTCCGGCCTCGTCGCGAAATGGAAGGAACTTTCCGGCGGCCAATACAAACTCGAAGTGCACGACGTGCTCGCGAGCGATCGTCACGCGGTCGCCCTCGCGTCCGTGAAGTTCGCCCGGAAGAACGGCGAAACGGCGGAGTACCGCTCGGCCCAAGTCTGGCGCATCGAGAACGGCAAACCGGTCGCTTGGTACGAGTACCTGCGCGACGGCTACCAATTCGACGCGATCTGGTCCTAAACCCCTCGGGATCCGTTCGTGGATAACCTCCTCCAATTCCAGAACGGGGCGAAAGCCTACGGCGCGAAGCACCTCTTCGAAGACGCGTCCTTCTCGGTGAACGAGGGCGAGCACGTCGGGGTCATCGGACCGAACGGCGCCGGAAAGACCACCCTCTTCAAGATCCTCTGCGAGGAGGAATCGCTCGACGACGGTCGCATCATCCGCGCGCGGGGGTTGAAACTCGGCTACCTCGCCCAGCACGACACCTGGAACGAAGGCGAAACCGTCGAACAATTCGTCGAACGCGGTTCGAGTCTTCCCATCTGGGAGCTGAAGTCGCTCGGGCGGGGCCTCGGACTCGAGGAGAAGCATTACGAGGCGCCGATCGCGAGTTTGAGCGGCGGATACCGGATGCGGGCGAAGCTCCTCCGGCTGATCGGCACGGAGCCGAACCTCATGCTCCTCGACGAACCGACGAACTACCTCGACCTCGAGACGCTCCTCGTGCTCGAGAAGTTCCTGCAAGGGTACGCGGGCGCGTTCCTCCTCATCTCCCACGACCGGGAGTTCCTTCGCCGCACGACCGACCACATCCTCGAAGTCGAAGCCGGCGACATGACGAAATATAACGGAAACATCGACGACTACTTCGAGCAGAAGGAACTCCTCCGCTCCCAGCTCGAGGCGCGCGCCCTCTCGCTCGCCGAAAAGCGGAAACAAGTCCTCGACTTCGTCGCGCGCTTCGGCGCGAAGGCGACCAAGGCGTCCCAGGCGCAGTCGCGGCTGAAATCCCTCGACCGGATGGAGTCGATCGAAGTGAAGCCGGTGCCCGTCACGGCGCGGATCCGCATCCCGCCGCCCGCGCGCGCGGGAAAGACCGTGCTCGCGATGGACGCGGTGACCCTCGGCTACGAGACGAAGACCGTGCTCGAGGGGGTGAACCTCCGACTCGGCGCTGGCGATCACCTCGCGGTCGTCGGGCTGAACGGCGCCGGAAAGAGCACGCTGCTGAAGGCGATCGCGGGACGGCTCGCGCCGAAAGCCGGTAAGGTCGAAATCGGCTTCGAGTCCACCCTCGCCTTTTTCAACCAGTTCGTCGCAGAGGAACTCCGCCCCGACGATACCGTTTTCCAGGCGATGGAGCGAAAAGCGCACTCCGACGTGCGCCCGCAGGACATCCTCGACCTGGCGGGCTCCCTTCTCTTCTCGGGCGACGACGTGAAGAAGCCGATCCGCGTCCTTTCGGGCGGCGAACGTTCCCGCGTCGCCCTCGGCCAAGTCCTCCTCCAAAAGGCGTCCTGCCTCGTCCTCGACGAACCGACGAACCACCTCGACTTCCAGACGGTCGAAGCGCTCACCCAATCCCTCACCTCTTTCGCGGGCGCCCTCGTGATCGTGAGCCACGACCGAAGCTTCGTCCGCCGAATCGGAACGAAGATCCTCGAGATTTCCGGAGGAAAGGCGAACCTCTATCCCGGTTCGTACGACGAATACGTGTGGAGCATCGAGCGCGGGGCGTTCTTCACGCTCCGGAAAGAGGGCGAAGCGAGCGCCGGTCCCTCCGCGGCGAGCGGCGCGTCCGGCGGCGAAAACGCGCGCTCGGACGGGGCGCTTTACCGCGAGACGCGGAAGAACCTCGACAAACGCCTCCGGCAACTCGACACCCTGATCGCGAACCTCGACAAGAAAATGGCCGACGGCATCGCGAAGCTCGAAGTTTTGAACGCGAAACTCCACGGCGCGAACGGCGAACCGAGCCCGGACGCGAAAGCGACGATCGAAGAAATGGGGAAGGTCCAAACCGCGCTCTCCACCGCCGAAGAGGAGTGGATCGCCGCGGTCGAAGAAAAGGAAACCCTCGGGCGCGATCTCGAGAAACTGAAGGAGAAGGGAGGCTGATGACCTCGACGGACGGAGCGGATCCGAAATTCTACGCCGAAGGCCTTCGTTTCGAATGCCAAGGCTCCGGAAAGTGCTGCACTTCGCGAGGCGCCTACGGTTACGTCTACCTGACGACCGACGACCGGAAGAGATTCGCGAAGTTTTTCGGTTTGACCGTCGCGCGATTCCAGCGCGAACACTGCGAAACGACCGACGGGCACGTGCACCTGAAGAATCCCGAAGCCGACTGCGCGTTCCTCCGCGGAAAGCGCTGCTCGGTTTACGAGGCGCGACCCGCGCAGTGCCGGAGCTGGCCCTTCTGGCCGGAAAACCTGAACGCGCGGGCTTGGAACCGCGACGTGAAGAGCTTCTGTCCGGGCGTCGGCAAGGGCAAACTCCACTCTCCCGAGGAGATCGAAAAGATCATGCGGAGCAAATCGTGATGCGCGAGCGCCCGACGACCGAGTGGAAAGAGAAAATCGGCGCCGAAATCGCGCGCTACACCCACCGGGGCGATTACCGGCGCGCGCTACCCGTCGCGCGGGCCGCCCTGAAGCGGTATCCGCGCGAAGCGTTCTGCCGTTTCCAATACGCGAAGATCCTCGGCGACTGGGCCGACGAACTGCCGCCGGCGCGAAAGAAAAAACTGAAGCGCGAGGCGATCGCGATCCTGAAGCCGCTCCTACGTTCGCTCGCGGGCGAGCAACCGAAGACGCGATTCGGGATCTGCCTGAACTACTATTACCAGCGCGAGGATTTCCCGGGCATGGTGCGCTTCGGCCGGAGGCTCGCCGCGCGCGGGGACCGCCAGGGTCATTACGCGGTCGGCATCGGCGGGGGCCTCGAGGCGCTTCGCCGGAAACAATCCGGAAAGGCGAGGGCGACGGGATGGGCCCGCACGTCGCTCGCGGCCTGGAAGCGCTATGACCTCTCCCGCGAGAAGTATTACTTTCCTCATTATATAGAGGCGGCGGCCCACGCCGTCCTCGACCGACGCGCGGAGGGCCTCCGGAGCCTCCGGCGAGCCGCGCGGGCGAGCGGGCGGACGATTCGGGACTGGGAATTCGCGGACGTCCTCTCGATTTTAAACGCGAAGGGCGATTAACCGCCTTTGTTTACGGCGGTTTGCGCACCGACGAAAAGGGTCACTGTCGAGAGCTTCATCATGGGTCGCGTGCGACTCACGGAACTTTCGCCCCGAGTTTCGCGCGTTTAACCGGGGGGTGTGTCACGGCATCTTTCTCGAATAAGAAAGAGGCATGGGATACGCAATCCACACGAATCGTCTCCGTGCTCTCTCGATCGCTCTGCTCGGTCTTCTTCTCATCGGAGCGGGTCTCGCCTCCGACGCGAACGCGGCCGCCGGCTGCACCGCCGAAGCCCGGAAATCTTCCGACGGAGCCTACGCCGGCTGCGTCGTGAAGATGGGCAACCGCGAATTCACGGTCTCGGCGGCGCAATCGTCCCCCGAAGGCTGCTCCCAAGTTTGTTCGATCATGGCCGAAGTCGGCGGGGCTTCCCGCGGCAAGGAATCCGCGAAGGCGGACCTTCTCGGCGTTCGCCAGTAACGGAGTCCGACGTCCATGAACCGCGCCCGCCTCATCGCGCTTTTCACCCTCACGCTTCTCGCGTCGCTCTCCTTCGGGTCGGCGCTCGCGGGCGAGTGCGCGGCGGCGCCGATGCGGGGAGATAACGGCGCGTACAACGGGTGCGAGGTCGTGCATGGCACGAACTACGAAACCCACGCCCCGGAAGAGATCTCGGAAGAGGCTTGCCCGCATCTCTGCGACGCGCTCAACGAGATCGACGAGATGGCCGCGGAGAGCCGCGATCTCGACGCGAAGGCCGGCTTCTAAGTTCACCTTCTCGACTAGAACAGTTCGCGCGGCTGCGGTCGGGTCACCTTCAGCTTACGCTGAAGGTTTGAAGCCCGCCCATCCGCGCACGAACCTACTGGCCGACACGGAAATTCCGCGCCCAGACCCCCGCGAGCTTCGGGTGGCTCGCGACGTTCGCCGCGATCCGAGTGAGCTTCGGCGCGTTCGCCGCGAACCACTTCTTCCCGGGCCGCCAGTACGCCATCACGCCGATATAGAGATCGACCAAGGTGAGTTGATCGCCCATCCAGTAAGGTCCCGGCGACGCCTCGCGCTCGACCATACCCCAAAGCTCTTCGCGATACGCGTCCGTGCGCTTCCGGAGCTCCTCGCCCGTCTCGGCCCCCGCGACCCATCGCTCCGGATCGTCACCGTAGGTGAACGTCGGATAAAGCGTCGCCGCGAGGAAGAGCGTCCACCGGTAGATCCGCGCGCGCTCCGGCGTCCCGGCCGGCGGCACGAGGCGGTCGCGTAGGAGCGTTCCTTCGCGCACGATCTCGTCGAGGTAAATCAGCATCGCCGCGCTCTCGGTCATGAGCGTTCCGTCGGGCAGGACGAGCGCCGGAACCTCGGAGAGCGGGTTCTTCGCCATCAGCGCCGGATCACCGGCGAGGACTCGGTCGTAGGCGAAGTCTTCGATCACGTAAGGCAGGCCGCGAAGCACGAGCATGCATTCGACGATCGCGGATCCGGTCCCGGGCGAAGCGAGCAGTCGGTACGGAGCGGTCATTTTCCGGCGTTCTCCCGAAAGGTTTTCATCCACCGGTCCCAGAGCGTGAAATAGAGCCCGTAGTTCACGGTGAAAAAGCGATGGTGGTTCGTGTGGTGGGTCGCGCGGTTCAGGTGTTTGATCACGGGAACGCGCTTCCAGGACTCGGGTTGGAACTCGGCTCCGAAGTGCCCGTTGATGTTCAGGGCCATCGAAACGACTTGGAAGAGACTGAAGACGTAGAGATTCGTCGGGACGCACCAGACGAATCCGAAGATGAAGCCCATCAGGAACAAGCCTTCCACGGGGTGCATCGCGAAGGCGGTGAGCGGGTTCGGATTCAGCGATTTGTGGTGGACGCCGTGGACGTGCTTGAAGAGCCACTTCGTGTGCAAGATCCGATGGACCCAATAAAAGTAGGCGTCCTGGCCGAAAACGAGAAGCAAGAACGAGATCGGCAGCCAATAAAGGGGGTACGCGCGGACGTCGAGGTAGAGCCGCGAATGGACGCGAAACTCCGGAGCGAGCGTGAGCGTGATCGGAATCGAGGTCCAGATGAAAAACCAGAACGAATCCTTCGCCTCTCGGATCAGGTCCGCGCGCGCGTGGTCGTCGGGGTGCACGCGTCTCCGGATCGTCCATTCCCGCAGGACGACCCAAAACAGGTAATAGAACCCGCCGCAAAGGATGACGTAGCGGACACACTGAAAAAGCGTGGTGCCGACGTAATACTCAAGCCACGTGGGATTCGCGAAGTCCATTTTCCGCTTTCCTCCGGGCGAGCCGATAACCGAGCTTGCGCATCGGCGTTTCGACGAAAAGGTTCAAACCGTTCGCCGCGACGAACGTCGCGAGCAGGATCGCGCACGCGTTCAGGGTCAGGCGAGCGAAGCCGATCTCGGGACCGGGCGGGAAGAGTTTGTAAAACGCGTCCACGACCGGGCAATGCAGAAGATAGAGTCCGTACGAAACTTGGGCGACGGGATACCAAACGTCCGCGCCGAGGAACCGATCGGCGGCCGCTCCGAAGCCGCGCTTCGTTTGGAGCAGCATGACGAGGCAGGCGAAGGAGAATGCGGAGAGCGGATTGAAGAGCGCGGTGACGAGCGGGGGCGAGACCGAGCCGCCCGGAGGCAGGTACGCCGGATTGAACGAGACGAAACTGATCGCGAGAAACGCGAACGTCAGCGCGAAGGTTCCGACCGGCGAGGAAAGGCGATCCATCCACCGCCCGTCGCGTTTCAAGAACGCGCAGCCGACGCCCATCAAGAGCGCGCTCACCCGCGTGGTCGTTTTCGCGTAGGTGTAATCGAAAAACCGGAAATACCCGTCGAGGTCGTCGACCGGATGGTAAAGGACCTTGAACGGCCCCTTCATGACGGCGGTTCGATAGTTCCACGCGATCGAGAGGAACATCAGCGCGAGGATCACCTTGCCCGCGGGAAGTCCTTTCTTCCGGAGGAGAAGAATGAAGAGCGGACAAAGGATGTAGAACTGCTCCTCGACGGCGAGTGACCAGGTCCAGATCGCCGGTTGGTTCCGATGCGGAAGCCAGTTGTTCACGTAGAGCACGTTCGCCCAGATCGTCCGGAGTGAATAAAGCGTCGGGTCGTAAAACCAATACGCGACGAAACCGGCGAGCACGAGGTAGTAAGCCGGAGCGAGGCGGAAGATCCGGCGCGTGTAGAACGCCCGGAGATCGATCCCCCCGCGTTTTTCGTACTCGGACAGCAGGAGATCGCCGATCAGGAATCCCGAGATGATGAAGAAGGGATTGATCGCGAGGTAGCCCTTCGTCCAGAGCCAGTTCCAAGGCGAGTGCACGATCGCCTCGTAGGCTTCCGACGAGACGAAGTTCCCCCACTCGAAGAGCGTATGGAAAAAGATCACCCAGATCACCGCGAGCGCGCGGATGCCGTCGATCGATTCGTAGCGTCCCGGTTTGCGCCGGAAGATTTCCTGGAGGCCCGCGCGGATCATTTCTTCTAGTGTATGTCGGCCGGACGCCGAGCGTCCACGACGGGCGAACGGGACGGCGGCGTCAAGATTCCGTCGAGGCGCCTTCGCCCTTCGACCAGAACGCGGCCACGTCGCGGAGGATTCCCCGCGAAACGAGCTCGTGCGGCTTCTCGGCGAACCAATCCCCGGGCATCGACTTCGAATAGTTCTCGTCGAGGAACCGTCGATCCATGAGCACGATCACGCCCCGATCGGTCTCCGAACGGATCACGCGGCCCGCGGCTTGGACCGCTTTCGCCATCGCCGGATAGGAGTACGCGTACTCGAACCCCTCGCCGTCGTAACTCGCGTCGTAGTACTTCCGCATCGTCTCGCGCTCGATGTCGAAATTCGGAAGCGGCGGACCGATCACGAACGCCCCGATCACCATCTCGCCCGGATAGTCGACGCCTTCGGAGAAGATGCCGCCCTGGACGGCGAAGAGGAGCGTCGGATCCCACGCGAGCCGGAGGTCGTTCAGCACGTCCTCGACGTCGCCCGCGCGCATTTCGCGTTCTTGCTGGACGATGCGAAAACCCTCGGGCGGAGTCATCACCGCCGCCACCCGTCGCATGAAATCGAAACTCGGGAAGAACGCGAGGTAGTTCCCTTTCTTCATCTCGGCCACGCGGCGGATCGTCTCGGCGATCTTCCCGTAATTCCGCTCGCGATCCGAGTACTTCGTCGAGATCTGCGGGATCAGGAGGAGCTTCCGATTCTCGGGAGAGAACGGCGATTCGAATTCGCGGGTTTCGAGCCGCTCGGACTCGAGTCCCGAAAGTTTCGCGTAATACTCGAACGGCTTCACGGTCGCCGAGAAGGCGACGACGTTCTCGTACTCGGCGTACTTCGGCGCGATCATCCGCGAGGCGTCGCAGCAGGTGATCTTGATCGTCGCGCTGCCGGAATCGCGGGCGCCGCCCGGGACGAACTCGTTTTGGTAGGTGATGAAGAATTCGGGGTGATCGCCGATCTTGAGCGTTTCGAGCATCTCGGTGAACTGGGCCCAGTAAAAACAGAACCGGAGAACGACGTCGCGGGGTTGGATCTCGGCGTCGGATTCGAGATAGGAATTCAGGAAGTTCCGGAGTTTTCCGTCGAGTTCGATGAAAGGATCGACCGGCGGATCGATCCGGGCGGGAAGTTTTCCGTCGGCCGGACGCAGATCGACGAGGATCTGGATCGCGGCGTCGAGGAGTTCGGCGCCGTCACGCGCGAACCGCGGCGAGAGTTTCTTCATGTCCTCGCGCATGCGGTCGAGGGCTCCGCTCGAGAGCGCGGGCGAATAGTAGTCCATCGTGCGCGACGGGAGATTATGGGCTTCGTCGACGACGAGATTCGGCTTTCCTTCTTCCGCGAACGATATTTCGGGCCGTTTCGAGAGCGCCGAATAAGCCGAAAAAACGTGGTTATAATCCCCGATCACGACGTCGGCCTGAGGGAGCGCGTCGATCTGGAGCTGGAACGGACAGACCTCGCAATCCTCGGCCATCTTCTTGAAGGTTTTCGCGGAGAGCCGCTTCTTTTTCGCGAGCTGTTCGAGGAGTTTCTGTTCGGCGACCTTCGTGTAGTAGTCCTTCGCGTACTCGCAGTAGCTCGGATTGCAGAGCGGCTCGGCCTTCATGCAAATCTTCGTCTTCGCGGTCAGGGTGAGACCTTTCACGGCCGCGCCGGTTTCCTGGAAACGATCGATCGCGTCCTCGGCGACCGAGTGCTGGGAGTTCTTCGGGGTGACGTAAATGACCGACTGCCCGCGCGCCATCGCTTCGCGCAGACTCGGATAGAGCACGCCGACGGTCTTTCCGAGACCGGTCGGAGCTTGGAGGAGCAGGTGTTTCCGCGCGGCGAACCCTTCCTCGACGGTCGCGACGAGTTCGCGCTGGCCGGTGCGCGGTTTTTCGAACGGGAAAGGGAACTCGGCGGCGATCTTTTTCCGGCGCGCGATCCTTTTCTCGATGCGCGCGGCCTCTTCGGCGAGCTCCGCGAGGCGAAGCTCGAGCCAGACTTCGTATTCCGCGACGTCGAGCGCGTACGGGATATCGAGCGTCTCGCGATTCCGCGACGAAACGAGGTGAAGGGTGAGTTCCGGATCGACTCCGGTTTCCTTCCAGAAGAAATACCCGTAGGTGAGCAGCTGCCGGACATACGGGTGGTCGGTCCCCGCCTCCTCGATCGCGCGGCGAAGTTCGTAGAGGTTGAACGTCGACTTGATCTCCTCGATCCGCGGACGCTCGTGACGGAAGATCCCGTCGAGACGGCCTTCGACTTCGATGACGTATCCGTCGCGCTCGAAACGATGGCCGGATTTCACTTCGGCTTCGTAGAGGGGATCGAGCTTCGCGTGGCGCTTCTGGATTTCCTGGTGAATCTCGATCCCGTCGAGGGCCTGGCGTCCGTATCCGGAATGCGAGTCGATCGATCCGCGGCGGGGACACGGCACGGAGAAATCCCGGATCGAGAGTTTGAGCGTGACCCCTTCGGACGCGGATTCGGTCACGGACCGCTCGCTTCCGGCGGACGAAGGCCCGCGAACAAATCGAGGTTCTTCACCGGCAGCCGCGCGTAACGTTCGGGCACGAGGTCGTCCGCGGAGTACGCTTCGAGACCGAGTCCGCGCAAGTGGCGGACGAGCGCGCCGTCGCGATGCTGGACGAAGACGCGGGTGGCGCCGCTCTCGCGGATGGTCCGGTTCAAGTCGTTCCAATCCGCGTGATCCGACATCACGAAGCCGTGATCGTACCGGCCGCGCCCCCATCCCCCGCTCTGCATCCATCCCGAGGCGAACGCCGTGCGGTAATCGCCGAGGCGCTTCGCCCACGACTCGTCGAGGACGGACGGCGGAGCGAGAATCAACTCGCCGGCGAGCTTTCCGTCCCGCGCTTCGACATCGGCGATGGCCTCGTCGAGCGGACGCGTCGGCGCTAGGACGCGGCCCTCGGCGCGGTAGCACTCCGTGAGCTCGACCATCGCCGAGTGGATCAGCACCGGTCGGCGCGCGTGCGGCGCGTGTTCGGAGTCATGCGCGCGCGCAAGCTCGGCCAGGATGCGCTGCCCTTTCCCGAGCGAATACCCGAAGACGATCGCGTTCCGATCCGCGTCCGCGTTCTCGCTCCACCACCGGGCGAGGTCTGCGCCGTGATCCGCGCCCTTCGGCCAGGTGTACTTCGGCGTGCCGAAGGTCGCCTCGGTGATGAACGTATCGCAGCGAACCGACTCGAACGGTTCGCAACTCGGATCGGGATCGCGTTTGTAATCGCCCGACGCGACCCAGACTTCGCCGCCGTACTCGACGCGGACCTGGGCGGAACCGAGGATATGGCCAGCGGAGTGGAGACTGACCGTGACGTCGCCGAGACGGATGCGCTCGCCGTATTTCACGCCTTCGACGGAGATTTTCTTCCCGATCCGCGCGCGGAGAAGTCCGATCCCGGAATCGACGGTGATGTAATGTTTCGATCCGCGGCGAGCGTGGTCGCTATGCGCGTGCGTGACCACGGCGAGGTCGACGGCACGGTGGGGATCGATGTAGAAACCTCCGGCTTCGCAGTACAACCCTTTATCGGTCCACGCGATGAGAGGCGAGGCGAGACTGCGCATGTCGGAATAATATGCCTAGTCCGCTCGGGGATTGGTAGACCCGCACTCGGTGCCGATCTCCCCGGTTCGTCGATAGACTTTGACCCGATGCGCGAGGCGTTATTTTCCTGCTCAATTGAAAGGGAGTGCTATCCTCGAAAAGTGAGGTCTGTTTTCCCCATCACTCTCGCGGTCCTCCTGGCCGCGGCGACACCCGCCCGCGCCGCGGTCGACCTGAAGTCCTACGCCTCGAAGGTCGAAAAGACCGCCCCGCCTCGCTTCCTCTTCCGTTGGGTTAGTCCTTCGAATTTGTCCCGTTCCGGAATGGCGGAAGGCGCGCCCCTCGCGAATCTCCCTCGGATCGACTCCGACGATTACGTCCGCTCCGTTCGCGACTTACTCGACCTTTACGGAAACCGCGTGGCTTTCAGCTGGATCGATCCGGTCCTGGGATCCCATGGCGTCCTCCATGAACATTACGGCGGACCGAACGCCGTGCTCGTGGCCTTCGAGATCAATCCCGAGGCCACCGCCTATCGATTCGTCCATTCGGACGGCGACGAAATCCCGCTCCGAAAATCGATTTCCGTGAAGGAACTGAAATCCGGCCAGCTCGTCGAGCACGTCACCCCGACCCTCCACGAATGGATCATCGTGAATCCGAAGGCGATCCGAGCGTACACGTTCGACCCGAAAATCACCTTTCCCCTTTGGCAGAAATTCTACCGCCCCTTCCACCTCGATCCGCGCTATGTCCCCCCGCTCGAACGGATCCATTTCCGAGGGAAGAAGGAGCGCCTCCCGATTTGGGGCGAAAGCGATTGGAGCAAATCCATTTTCTTCGGCGACCAGTTTTTCGCGTTCAACTCGACTCCGGGCCATCCATGGTTCGGCAAGGTCGAGCCGCTCCAAGATTGGCAAAAAAAATCGGGCGCGAATCTGAAATCCGGAAAACGCGGAAACGGCGACAAGAAACTCCTCCTCCGGGAAGGCTGCGGCGCTCTAGTCCAAGAAGAGATTACCGCGGCCCAAGCCGCGAAATGGTGGGAGAATCTGCGGCACTGACGCCCCGGAACGATCATGTCCGAAAATGGCGAGTCTTCGCCCCCGATCCGGGTTAGAGTGGCGTTCATGGACCACGAGGCTCTTTACTCCGCGATGCTCGCCCGGGACGCCCGATTCGACGGGAAGTTCTTCGTCGGCGTGAAGACGACGGGGATCTACTGCCGCCCGATCTGCCCGGCGAAACCGAAGCGCGAAAACGTCGAGTTCTACAAATCGGCGACCGCGGCCGAACGCGCGGGTTTTCGCCCCTGCCTCCGTTGCCGCCCGGAATCCGCGCCGCTCTCCCCCGCCTGGATCGGAACCTCGGCGATCGTGAACCGAGCGCTCCGCCTCCTCGCCGCGAACGCCGCGGCCGCGAAAAACGAAGACGACTTCGCCCGGCCGTTCGGCGTGAGCGCCCGCCATCTCCGCCGTCTCTTCGAATCCGAAATCGGGAGGAGTCCGAAACAAATCGCCGACGCGAACCGGCTCGATTTCGCGAGAAAACTCGTGACCGAGACCGCGCTCCCGATGACGGAGATCGCCGACGCCTCCGGATTCGCCTCCCTCCGCCGTTTCAACGACGCCTTCCGGAAGCGTTTTTCCCGGCCGCCGACCGAGCTGCGGAAGCGGAAATCGAAGTCCGCGGACGGGGAGGGCCTCACGCTCCACCTCGCCTATCGCCCACCTTACGACTGGGCGGTCATCCACCGATTCTTCGTCCGCCACCCGATCCCGGGCCTCGAATCCACCGCGGACGGCGCCTACTCGCGCGTGTTCCGCATCGGGAAAGCGAGCGGAGCGTTCACGGTTTCGCCCGCGACCTCCGGCCACGGATTGAACCTGCGAGTGCGAACGGACGATGCCTCCGTTCTCTTCGAAGTCGCCCGCCGCGTGCGGAAAATGTTCGACCTCGACTCGGATCCGCTTTGGGTCTCGAATCATTTCCGCGAAATTCCCGTGCTCGGGCGGCTCGAACGTGCGAAGCCGGGACTCCGGCTCCCGCGCGGATGGGACGCCTTCGAGACGGGAATCGCGACGATTCTCGGCCAACTCGTGTCGACGACCCAAGCTTCGGCGCTCCTCGCTTCCCTCGTCGAACACTACGGCGAACCTTTCGCCCATCCCGAAACCGGCGTGACGATCCGGCTCTTCCCGACGCCCGAGCGCCTCGCGCGCGCGCGTCTCGACGAGGTCCGCACGACGGGTATGCGAAAGGAGACGATCCGCGAATTCTCGCGCCTCGTCGCGGAAAGAGCGATCGACTTCACCGAAGCCCAGGATCCGGAAACGTTCAAGCGCAAGCTCCGCGAAGTGAAAGGCATCGGCGCATGGTCCGCCGAATACCTCGCGCTCCGGACGATCGGCGACCCGGACGCCTTTCCGGGCACCGACCTGATCTTGAGACGCGCGCTCGAAAAATATCCCGAGTTGAAACTCGATTCCGTGAGGCCCTGGCGCTCTTACGCCGCGATCCACCTCTGGGAGGCGTTCGCCGAAACCCTCTCGAACCGAAGGAAGAAGACCGATGAAAAAAAGAAACGCCGTTCGATCCGCCGATCTCGTTCAGACGACCTACCGCAGCCCGGTCGGGAAACTCACCCTCGTCGCGAACGCCCGCGCGCTCGTGGCGATTCTTTGGGAAAACGATAGACCGGAACGCGTGACCGTCCTTCGCGGAGGCGCGCACCCCGAAACGCATCGCGACCATCCCGTGCTGCGGGAGACCGCTCGCCAACTCGACGAGTACTTCGCAGGCCGGCGGACCGAGTTCGACCTGCCCCTCGATCCGATCGGGACCGAGTTCCAAAAGAAGGCCTGGAACGCCCTGAGGCGAATTCCCTTTGGCGAAACGCGGAGTTACGGCGACCAAGCCCGGCGCATCGGCTCTCCGAAAGCCTGCCGGGCGGTCGGCGCCGCGAACGGCCGAAACCCGATCTCGATCGTCATCCCCTGCCACCGGGTGATCGGCGCTAACGGAAGCCTAACCGGGTTCGCGGGCGGGGAAGCGGTTAAACGGGCGCTCCTCGACCTCGAGCGGAAAGACTAACGAGAAATTCGTTTCATTCCGTCCGAAATCCGTGAGAAGCGTTTGGGGTCTGAATGGACCGCCCTAAAAAACCGAAACGTACTCCGCGATACGGACGGCGCCGCCCTCCGAACCCCTCGCGAACCGAAGCCGGCCAGGCCACCGAAGGTGGTGTGCAGTCGCTCGCGTCCGACGAAGCGGCGTCCGAAGCGGCCGTAAGCGAGAACTCCGTCGACGCGATCGTCGATGAGGCCGTTTCCGCCGGCGAAGACGCCGAATTCGAAGCGGGCCGCGCGGCCGCCGAAGCCGCGGAGACGCTGGCCGAAGAAACGGACGGGGACACCGGTGACATCGACTTCGGCGACGGATCCGAAGAAGGCGACGCGGGCGAAGCGCTCGACTCCGGCGCGGGAGAGCACCCCGCGGCGGAAGGATCTCCGGAGGCCGGAGGTGGCGAGAACGGCCAAGCCCCGCGCGTCGGGCCTCATCCCCGCCACCAGCGGAATCGGAACGGCCGCGGCGGCCAACGCCGCGAACCCGCCGGCGAAAAGTCTCTCGAGCGCCGGTGCGTGCGCCAGTTCCCGCGGATCGCGCTCGCGCGCGGACGCCAGTACTTCAACGACGGCCGCGTCGGCGAGCCGACGTGGAACGGAAAGCAGTGCACCGTCGAGATCAAGGGTACCGGCGGCGCTTACCACATCGGATTCGACTTCGGGCAGACCTCCGAAGTGCGGAAACTCCCGGCGAGCTGCGACTGCCCGGCTTACGCCCGCGGCGTTTTCTGCAAGCACCTCTGGGCCGCGATCCTCCAGATCGACAAAGCCACGCCGGAAGGCGTCGTTCCCGAAAGCGGACCGCTGAAGCTCGTGCACGCGACGCCGGTGAACCGCGAGCAAGGCGGTCACGGGAACCAAAACCAGCAACACGGCCGCCACGGGCGCCAACAAGGCCGCGGGCATTTCCCGAAGCCGGTCGCCTTCCGCCAACCGGCCGCGCCGGGTTCGTGGCTCGAACGGCTGAACCTCCTCCAAGGCATCTCCTCGCGCGCCGGCACGATCACGACGTCGGCCGCCGCGTTCTTCGTCATCTCGGCCGCGGAAACGACGTCGAGCGGGAAACTCGTCATCGACCTTTGGACCCGGAACCGGAACGGCCTCGGCCATTTCGGTCCGATGCGTCCGAACCGCGTCTCGAACCAGGATTTCTCCCACTACGAAGAAACGCGCGACCAGGAAGTGCTCACGCTCCTCACGAAAGCGGGCGACGCCCAGATCTTCGCGCCCTACGGCCGCGGTTCCGGAAACATCTCCTCGCGCTTCACCGTCGACCCGATCTTCGAGTCGCACCTCGTGCCGCTGCTCGCGAACGCGGGCAAGCTCTTCATCTCGCGCGCGCCGAACGGCACGCCGGATTCCGCCGAGCGCCCGATCCGCCTCGACCGGACGAAGACGTGGGACCTCGAGCTGAAAATCCTCGAGCACGGTCCGGATCACTACAAACTCGACGGTTCGTTCCGCCACGAATACGAGGGCATGAACCTCCAAACGCCGCTCGCCGTGCTCCGTTCGGGATTCATGATCTTCCCCGACCGGATCGCGCGGTTCACCGAGCCGGCGCACGCGCCGTGGGCGATCCAGCTCCGCGCGCGAAACGAATTCCTCGTTCCGAAATCCGAGGGCGAAACGCTCCTGACCCGGATCCTCCTCGATCCGGCCTCGCCGAAGACGACCTGGCCGGCCGAAATGGGCTGGTCGCTGACGAAAGTCGAACCGCGCCCGATCGGCGTCTTCCGTCCACTCGGGAACGACCCGTCTCTCGGACGGATGACCCTCACGGTTTCGTTCGACTACGACGGAAAAGAGATCCCGCTTTCCGAACGCGAAATGACCGTCGTCGACGTCGCGACGAAACGCGTGCTCCAGCGGATGCCGGAATTCGAAGAGAAGAAGCTCCTCGAAGCGCTCGAGATCATGCGCGATCCTTCGGGCACGGGATCCGTGCCGGTGAGCGACCTCCACCGCGCCGCGAACGAACTCGCGCGCTCGGGCTGGACGATCCACTTCGAGAACCAAAAACTCCACATCGCCGACCACTTCGAGATGGCCGTCAGCTCGGACACCGATTGGTTCGACCTGAAGATCGACGCTTCGTTCGGCGACCTCACCGTCGACCGCGCCGAGCTCCTCTCCGCGCTCGAATCGAAGTCGGGCCTCGTGAAACTCTCCGACGGATCTCTCGGAATGCTGCCGCCCGACTGGGTCGCGCGCTACGCGCCGGTCGCCCAGCTCGGCTCGCAGTCCGCCGATCAGGAAGCCGACGGCACGCTCCGATTCTCCCGTTCCCAGGGCCTCATGTTGAACGCGGTCCTTTCCGAGGACGATAAATTGAAAGCCGACTCCGGCTTCCTCGCCTTCCGCGACCGCGTGAAGAAGTTCACCGGCGTCGCGATGGCGAAGGCGCCCGACGGATTCCAGGGCACGCTTCGCGATTACCAGCGCGAGGGTTTGACCTGGCTCTCGTTCCTCTCGGAGTTCGAGAACGGCGGAATTCTCGCCGACGACATGGGTCTCGGGAAGACGATCCAGATCCTCGCCTTCCTCCTCGGCCGTCAGAAAACGACGAAGCTCCCTTCGCTCGTCGTCGCGCCGAAGTCGCTCGCGTTCAACTGGGTCGACGAAGCGAAGAAGTTCGCCCCGGGCTTGAAAGTGATCCGTTATTCGGGTTCGGACCGCGTGAAGTTCCTGAAGGACATGTCCGAGGCCGACCTGATCATCACGACCTACGGCACGATCCGCACCGACATCGAAAAGCTCGAGGAATACGAGTTCGACGTCGCGATCGTCGACGAGGCCCAGGCGATCAAGAACGCGCATTCGCAGTCGGCCCAAGCCGTGAAGCGCATTCGCGCGAAGCATCGCCTCGCGCTCACCGGCACGCCGATCGAAAACTCGATCAACGACCTCCTCTCGATCCTCGAGTTCACGAACCCGGGCCTCCTCCACCGGACGAAGGATAAGGACGTTTCGAAGGACACGACCGCCGTCCTCGCCCGCATGCTGAAGCCGTTCATGCTCCGCCGGACGAAGGAGAAGGTCCTGAAGGAACTTCCGGACAAGTCCGAGCAGGTCCTTTACTGCGAGATGTCCGCGGCCGAGCGCCAGTTCTACAACGCGATTCGGGACAAGTACCGCGCCTCGCTCGAAGCGAAAGTCGCTTCCGAGGGCCTCGGAAAATCGAAGATGCACGTGCTCGAGGCGCTCCTTCGCCTCCGCCAGGCGGCTTGTCACGGCGGCTTGATCGATGCGAAGCGGAAGTTCGAACCGTCGGCGAAGCTCCAGCAGCTTTCGAACCACATCCAAGAAGTCATCGCCGAGGGCCACAAGGTCCTCGTCTTCTCGCAGTTCACTTCGCTCCTCGCGCTCGTGAAGACGCACCTCGAAGACGAAAAAATCGCGTACGAGTACCTCGACGGCCAAACGGAAGACCGCAAGACGCCGGTCGAGCGCTTCCAAACCGATCCGAAGGTTCCGGTTTTCCTCATCTCGCTGAAAGCCGGCGGTACGGGCTTGAACCTGACCGCGGCCGACTACGTCTTCATCCTCGATCCGTGGTGGAACCCCGCGGTCGAAGCGCAGGCCATCGGCCGGGCGCACCGCATGGGCCAGACCCACAAGGTCTTCGCCTACCGCATGATCGCGAAGGGCACCGTCGAAGAGAAGATCCTCGACCTCCAGCAGACGAAGAAGGACCTCGCCGAGTCGCTCATCTCCGAAGACGGCGACTTCATGAAGAAGCTCACGCGCGAAGACCTCGAGCACCTGCTCACGTAAGCGATCGCTCGATCGGTTAGGTCCCCCGAGCCTTCCATTTTTCGCACGAAGGTTTTCGAATCCGCTCGCGCGAGTTACTCTCGGACCGAGGAGAGACCCGATGTCCGAAATGAAATTCGACCTGAAACGCTCCGCCCTCGTCCTGATGGATTTCCAACCCGACATCCTGAAGAACGTCGAGGCCCAGCTCGAAGCGCTACTCCCGCGCGTGAAGCGCGCCCTGACCGCTGCCCGCGCGGCGAAACTTCCGATTTTCCACGTGCGCGTCGCCTTTCGTCCCGGACACCCGGAGGCCTCGCCGAATAATCTCGGCTTCACGATGGCGAAATCCGCGAATCGCCTCGTCGACGGGTCCGATGGAGCGGAAATCCATCCCGAACTCGCGCCTTTCCTCGGCGAGCCGATCGTCACGAAACGCCGGGTTTCGCCGTTCGTAGACACGGATCTCCCCGCCCTCCTGCGCGCGAAAGACGTGAATCACCTCGTGATGGCCGGCGTCTCGACGAGCGGGTGCATCCTCTCGTCGGTCCGTCTTGGAGCCGACCTCGACTACCGGATGACGGTTCTCGCCGATGCTTGCGCCGACCCGGACGCCGAGACCCATGCGTTTCTCACGACGAAGCTTTTTCCGAAACAGGCCGCCGTCGTCACGACCGAGGCCTTCGTCTCGGCGATCGGGCACTGAGCGATGAACGCCGGGAAGGAAATGGACGCCGCCGTCGCGGAATACGTCTTCAATCAGCGTTCGGGCGAAGTGTCGGCGTACAGCACCGATATCGCCGCGGCGTGGAAAGTCGTCGACACGGTCGTCGCCGATGGGTACCGGCTCCAGCTCTCGGGCGGAAAGACGTGGCAAGCCCGGTTCTATAAGTCGGTCGCGAAGACCTTGGAGACGCGCGCGTTCGAGCGTTCGGGCTCCACTCCGGCGGAGGCGATCTGTTTGGTCGCGCTTGAGATGAACGGCGGGATCTAAACTAAGGATTCTTAGTTTAGATCCTTAGCTAGAGATCCCAGGCCTTCATCCCGGTAATCCGGAGAAAGACTTTTCCGCTCCAAGGATCCCCGTCGTAAGCCCCGCGGAACTCCGCGGGTAAAAAGAGGTGCGTTCCCGAAACGCCGAGACCGACCTCGCCCGTTTCGCCGCGGACGAGCGATCGCGTGTACCCGAGAGTCGTCGCGTAGACCGGGCGCGCTTCGTCTGGCGTCGACGACGGAATCGCGAGTTCGTCGGCCGTCCGCTGGATGAACTCGAATCGTCCGAAGATCGAATTCGCGGATTCGTCGCGAAGGAGGAATTCCTCGCCGACCGAAAAGAGCGTCGGGACGTGATCGTACTTCGCGATCATGCCTAGAATGAACGTATTTTCGAAGCGGAACGTGCCGAGGGAATGCTTCGAATATGCCGAAGCCGAATACCGCGCGACGAACGGGATCGTCGGGTCGTCGTGCTCCGGATTCTTCACGTACGCGGCGGAAGCCATCGCGGTGAAGGCGGAGGAGAAATCGTGCGAGAGGCGGAGCGAGTAGGAATCGGGCGATCCCATCGGAAGATCGACCTTGGTCGGTTCGGGTTCGGCGCCGTGAAAAGCGGACGCCTCGATCCGGGTCGTCCCGAGGCCAAGTCCGGCGGCGAACACGGTACTCGAGATGTGGCCCGCGTCCTGGCCGAGGTGGTGGCCGAGCGGCGCATCCGGATTCACTTCGCCGGTCGACCGGTGCATGAACGCGATCGGCCCGTCGATGGATTCTCCGCGCGGAGCGAACGAGAGCTTCAAACTCCGGCCTTCCCCGTCGCCGAGCGCGATCGTATCGCTCAGGGTGAGGCCCATGATCGGTGACGAGTGCGGGTGCTGCGAGTCGATGAATGGAGCCCCGTTCTCGTCGTGTTCGCCGATCTGACCGAGGAGCGGATACCCCGAGCGAGGAAAAGTCCACTTCTCCGCCGTGCCCATGAAGTCGAGATTGAAATAATGCCTTTCCCCGGCCGACGTCCCGAGATCGGCCATCACCCAGTTCGGCGCTGCGAACGCATCCTTTCCTCGCGGACCCGAGCCCGTGACGTATGCGCCGAACGCGTTCGCGCGGACCGAGAGCGACCGAACAGTCTTTCCCGCCGCCGGAATCGGCATGCACATCGCCATTCCGGCGTCCCAGGCCTCGCCTTTCTCGCATTCTTCGGCGGCGCGCGCAGAAGCCCATGGGAGAAGCCCGATCAATCCGAGAATCATCGCTTGTATTCGCATCTTCCCCCTTTAACGCCGGACCGGACCTGAGCGTGACCCCGTCGAAAATTTTTTTCCTCAAAACCTAAGGACCGCCAACGTCTCGAAATGCTCGGTCTGCGGGAAGAAATCGAAGGGCCGCAAGCTCTCGACGCTCGCCCCCTCGGCGACGAACATCCGAAGATCCCGCGCCAGGCTCGAAGCGCTGCACGAGAGGTACACCGCCCCGGCCGGGCGGCGCGCCCGGACGAAATCCCGCATCGCCGCTCGACCTTCCGGCCCGAGTCCGGGGCGCGGTGGATTCAAGTAAAGCGCGTACCTCGAGTCTCCTACGGCATCCGCGAGCGCCGAATCGCGAAGCCGGTCCTCGACGAGTCCGATAAACGCGAGATGCGGAACCGCGAGAGACGGGCGGCGGAGCGTGCGTGCGTACTCGACCGCCGCGCGAGTCGCCTCGAGCCCGACCCAGCCCAGGTCCGCGGGAAGCAGTGAGGCGAGCTCTCCGGTCCCGCAGTAGAGGTCGAGAACGCGGTCCGGCTTCACGGCGACGAGCGCAGCGACGGCTTCGGTCCGAGCCTCGCGAAGGAGCGTGCGCGCGATCTGGCGGAATGCGCGGATCGGGTGGAGCCCCTCGGGCACGGGACCGCCGAGCGGATCGATCGGACCGACGCCGAAGACCGTGCGGCCGACCTGGTTCGTGCGGTGGAACCACGCGTGGCGGATCGGAGCGACGAGGAGTTTCTCCCAATCGAGCGCGGCGATCGACTCGGGAATGGGCGCGTTCGCGACGAGGACGACGTGCGGAACCCCGAACCAAACGCCGAAGAGCGAATCCGCCGCGAACCGAGGCTCTCGCTCGGCGATCGCGACGGCTAGCCGCTCGGCCGTCTCCCGGATCGCGTCGACGTGGATCGGGCACCCGTCCCAAGAAACGAATTCCCTCTCCCACCGCGTCTCGCCTTGCCGCGCGCGGAACATCCCGAACGAAAGTTTTCCGTCCCGAAACGAAGAACGAAACCAGCTTTTCTCGCGGTAACCGATCCGGTCGCTCTCCGGCGCCGGCACGATCGGCGCGAGACGATCCCGCCACTCGGCGAGCTGCGTCTCGGCCCACTGACGCTTACGCGCGAGTTGGGCCGGATAGTCGAGCGCTTTGTAGTGGCAAGCGCGGCACTCCGGGTTGCATCCGGGATGGTCCTTGAGAGTCGGGAGGTCGCCCACGTCTTGGACATTACGGCGGCTTCGGGTAAAAGGAAACGATGACGACGTTGCTCGACTGGCTCGTGCCCCATCGCGCGGAAATCGCGCCCGGACTTTTCGTGGGACGCGTGCTTCCCTATCGAGGGGGCCGCGGCGTTGGGCCGTTCGTTTTCCTCGATCACATGGGGCCGGTGAAATTCGCCGCCGGCCGCGGGATCGACGTCCCTCCGCACCCGCATATCGGGCTCGCGACGGTGACCTACCTTTTCGACGGAGTCATCGACCATCGCGACTCGCTCGGGACCGAGCAGCCGATCCGGCCCGGCGACGTGAACTGGATGACCGCGGGGAGCGGGATCGTCCACTCCGAACGCACGCCCGCCGCGCTCCGGAACGGGACCGCGTCCCTGCACGGACTCCAGGCCTGGGTCGCCCTCCCCGTCGCCCACGAGGAAACCGCGCCGACCTTCGAACACCGAGCGCGCGAAGATCTTCCGTCGACGGAGATCGAAGGCGTCCGCCACCGGCTCATCGCCGGAAACGCATACGGCCTCCGCTCGCCGGTGACCGCTCATTCGCGCCTTTTTTACCTCCACTCGGAAATCCCGGAAGGAAAACGGCTCCGCTTCGATCCGGAAGGCCAGGAAATCGCGTTCTACCTCGTCGAAGGCGCGATCGAGCACGAAGGAAAAACCTACGAGGGTCCGGGACTCCTTCACCTCGCCCCGGGATCGATCGTCGAATTCACCGCGCGGAAAGACGCGATGGGAACGCTCCTCGGCGGCGATCCCTTCCCGGAACGGCGGAAGATCTGGTGGAATTTCGTTTCCTCGCGTCCCGAAAGGATCGAAGCCGCGAAAGCGTCGTGGAAGTCCCAGTCGCTCGGACGCGTTCCGGGCGAGACCGAATTCGTGCCGCTTCCGGAATAGGCGCCCGTTTCGCCCTCAGTTCGCGAGCATGCTTTCGACCTTCGCGCCGCGAACGAGGACTTGGTGGATCGGACATTTCTCGGCGATCTCGAAGAGGCGTTTCTTTTGTTCGGCGTCGAGTGGACCTCGGATCGATATTTTTCGCTCGAGTACGATCCCCTCTTTATCCTCTTTCGCGAACCGGACTTCGGTATCGCAGCTTTCGAGAGGCCAACCCTTCCTATTCGCGTACATCTGGACGGTGATCGTGGTGCACGCTCCGAGCGCCGCTTCGAGGAGCGCGTGCGGGTCCGGGCCGATGTCCGCGCCGCCGAGCGCGGGCGGAACGTCCGAGACGAGGGCGTGGGTTCCCGACTGGATTTTCGTGACGTAACCGGATTCGCGGTGCGTGGTGATCATCTTTCGGTCATCTCTCCGTTTCCGCCTCGACACAACCCCGGTTCCATTTTCTAATGGGTCCATGAAATCGTCGGCGCTTCTCTCCTTTTTCTTCCTCGGTCTCGCCTCCGCCGCGTTCGGAGGCGCCGCACCGAACGAAGTGCGCATCCAACTCGCCGCGAGCCCGGGATCGCTCGATCCGGCGATCGCCGACGACGACTACGCGTCGAAGGTCCTCGGAAACACGACGGACTGCCTTTTCGGGTACGATGCGAAAGGGAAACTCGAGAACCGGCTCGCCGAGAAAATCACGCCGAAGGCGGGGGGCCTTCGTTACGAAGTCAAACTCCGGAAGGGCGCGACCTGGTCCGACGGCGCTCCGATCACCGCCGATCAGTTCGTCGCGGGCATTCGCCGCAGCCTCGATCCGAAGACCGGCTCTAAGATCGCGAGCCTCCTCTTCGTCATCAAGGGCGCGAAGGAATACTATAACGGTCAAGGCGCCGCCGAAAAAGTCGGTGTCTCGGCGAAAGGGGACGTCCTCACGTTCGATCTCGTGAAACCGACGCCCTATTTCGCCCAGCTCCTCACCCTGAGCCAGGCCGCGCCCGTCCGCGCCGACGTGCTCGCCGCGAACGGCGGGAAATGGCCGGCGATTGCGCCTTCGACCGGCGCGTACCGGATCGTGAGCTATCAGCCCGAGCAGGATCTACGGCTCGAACCGAACCAGAAGTACTGGAACGCGAAGCCGGGAGCGCTCCCCGTCGTGCTGCGGATCGTGCCCGACGAATCGACGGCGGTCTCGCTCTTCGAATCCGGGATGCTCGACGTCGTCGGACGCATTCCGCCCTACGACTTGAAACGCTTCCGCGACAAGGGCCTCGTCCAATCCTTCCCCCAGGCCGCGACCTACTTTCTTTCCTTCAACGCGAAGAAGCCTCCGTTCGATTCCGCGGCCGCGCGCCGCGCGGTCTCGGGCGCGGTCGATCGCGCGGGGACGGTCGCCCTTCTCGACAGCGCGCATTTGCCCGCGAACGGGTGGATCCCGCCGACGCTCGAGGGCTACGTGAAAGGCGACGCGATGGCGAAGAAGCTCGAAGCCGACGCGACGAAGAACGCCGTCGGGCTTAAGAAATACTCCGGCTCGATCTCGGCGGCGTACTCGGCGAACGCCGTGAACGGCGTCGTCATGGAGCGTCTCCAAAACGACCTTGAGAAAAAGATCGGCGTGAAAATCGGTCTTTCGACGATGGATTGGAAGGCCTACGTCACCGCGATCCGCACCGACACCCCGGCGATCTACCGATTCCAGCGCGGGGCCGCGTTCATGGATCCGATCTGGCACCTCGCTTCGTTCACGAGCGACGACCCGAACAATCCGACGGGATGGAAGAACGCCGAATATGATCGCCTCGTCGACCGGATCGCCCGCACGCCCTCGGGATCCGCGCGCGTGAAACTCATCGCCCAGGCCGAGAAGATCCTCGTCGAGGACGAGGCGATCGTCGTACCGGTCTATTATCCGATGGTCTCCCACCTCGTCGCCGCGCGCGTGGAAGGGTTCGTGATGGATCCGCTGAACGGAATCCCGTTCGCGAAGATTCGCCTGAAGAACTAAGGCGCGATCCGCGAAACGAACTCGCGGTAGAGCTGGTCGAGGTGATCGGCGCGGATGCCCGCGGCGACGTCGTCGATGTAAGCTTGACCTCGCTCGGAATAGGGCAGGATGCCCGGGAGGATCGAGGGCGTGTCGAGCGCCCCGGAGTTTCCGACAGACGCACGGGATTTCGCGCGGAGGGCGCGGTAGTTCTTGAAGGCACCGCCCGAGTTCAGGAGCAGGACGTAGCGTTTGATCGAGCCGGTGAAGTCCGGATACTTCGCCAGGATCGGGTGTCCGGGGCAGGACTGGGATTTATCCGCGGCGTGCACTCCGAAGAGATTGAAGCAGTCCTTCGCCACGGCCGAGGTACCGGAAGCGGATTCGATCGCGGTCTGGGTGAAAAGCTGGTCGAGCGGAACGGCGTCGACCCGGCGGAGGAGTTCCTCCGGATCCTTCGACTTGTATCGCTGATTCAAATTGTCGAGCTCGGCGGCGAGATCGGACGGGAGTTTGGCGCCGCCCTTTTGCGCTTCTTGGATCGCGTAGACTTCGGCGCGCTCGGCCTCGATTTCGAGCTGGGTTTGGACGACGGCCGGCGTGATCGCCTTGAAAAATTTCAGTCTCGGCGCGCGCGCGGAGCTGGCCGAAGCGAGTTCCGAGTCGATGAGCGCGATCAGAACCGCGGCCCGATCGGCGAGCGATTTTTCGGAGAATTTCGCGGTGGTTTCCGGCACCGGACCGACGTCCTTCCGGGCCGCGACTTCGCCGCCGCCGCAGCCGGTGAGCGCGGAAGCGAGGAGAAGACCGAGAATTCCGAGAAGCGGACGACGAGCCATGAGTCACCTTGCCCGCCGGCACCATCCCATGGGATGACTCACTGAGTCAATACTGGAAAAATCCTTATCATTTCCGATATAAGACCCCCATGAAGAAACTACGGGTCTACGAATACTCCGGCTGCTCCACCTGCAAAAAGGCGCTCGGTTACCTAAAGAAGAAAGGGGTCGCGTTCGAGGCCATCCCGATCGTCGACGAGCCGCCGACGATGGCCGAGCTGAAACGGATGCTCGCCTACTACGACGGAAAAATCGGAAAACTCTTCAACACCTCGGGCCTCGTTTACCGGGAACTCGGACTCGGCGAAAAATTGAAGTCGATGAGCGAAGCGGACGCTCTCAAGCTCCTCGCCGCGAACGGAAAGCTCGTGAAGCGCCCGTTCCTCCTCGGCGACGGCTTTGGTCACGTCGGTTTCAAGGAAGACGAATGGAAGAAGGACGTCCGCTGAACCGGTTTACTTCCCCGTCCAATCGGCGGTGAATCCCTCGCCGATTTCGAGCGCCATCTTCTTCTCGATCCTCTTTCGGGGCAGCCGCACGACGACCGATTCGCGGAAAGCGGACTTGAACCGTTCCTTGCGCTCGGCGATCCGCTTCGCCCCTTCGGACGCCCTCGGGTAAAAAACGAATTCGAGGACGTGATCGGCCGCCGGGACGAAAAGGATATCCGTCGCCTCGGTTCCCATCGCGTAGGCCTTCACGAGCGCGAGCTTCAAATCGTCTCCCGTCAGCGCGGGATCGCAGTGAATGACGACGGAGGCCTCGAGGTTTTGGTACTCGTGGCGGCCGGGGTTCAGCGAATAAGCGTGGCCGTATTCCACGCTGTCGCCGAGCGGTTCGGCGACGAGGCTCTGGCTGTCCGCGCGGAATACCGGCTTGTGCGCGTTCCGGATCCGTTTCCCGAGCTTGCTCTTGCGGTACCTCTCGTAGTCGCTTTCCCTCCAGAACGAGAGGAGGGCGACTTCCGACGGGAGCTCGCAGGCTTTCGGATTCTTCGGGAGCGCGGGACGATACATCTCGAGCCCTTGCGCGTGCGCCTTCGCGAAGAGCGGGAAAAACTTCGTGTTCATCGTCTTCAAGAACGAGTCGGGCTTCGGCTTGGCCTTCGACTTCTTTTTCGACTTCGTTTTCGTTTTCACATCGGCCTTCGGCTTCGCGTTCGCGATGCGGTAGCCCTGGTAAATGCGGTGATAGAGTCCCGGCAGCACGCTCAGTTTCGGCACGGGGTTCGGCGAAGCCGCCGGCACGTCGGAGGGAATCGCCTCGGGCGAAGGAGTCGCGGGCGTTTCCACGGGAGCCGATCCGCACGCGGAGAGAAGGAAGAGACCGAACGGGATTAAAAACCTTGAACGCGGCATATTCGAAGTGTCCCATGGATGCCGGCGTGGCGCCAGCCGGCGAAAGTGAGGTTCCGCTTTCCGGCGAACTGTGTTCTCGTCGGGGAATGGCTTTGACCGAATTGAAAATCGTCGACGAGAAAATCGGGACCGGCACGGAAGTCGTAAAGGGCGCGCTCGTGATCTGTCACTACACGGGCACGCTTGCCGACGGGGCGAAGTTCGATTCGTCGATCGACCGCGGGCGACCGTTCCAGTTCGTGATCGGATCGGGCCGCGTGATCCGAGGGTGGGATATCGGCATCCTCGGCATGCGCGTCGGCGGGAAGCGGAGGCTCGAAGTTCCCGCGGCGATGGCCTACGGCGAGCGCGCGATCGGAAAAATTCCGCCGAACTCCGATCTCTACTTCGAGGTCGAACTCCTCGAAGCTCGCCCCCGCGAGGGTTGAGCCGTTCGTTCGCCCGAGGCGATCAAAGGTAGTACTGACCGCCGATCGAGGTCGCGCCGGGGATATAGTTATAGAGGATCCCGACCGAAAAGGCCGACGAGAAGAGGTACTGGATCGCGCCGTGATACTGGGTCACGTCGCCTTCCCGGAAATAGTTCAAGCTCCGCATCGCGCCCGTCAGCGTGAAACGATGAACGGTCGCGGTCAGCGTCCAAATCCGAACCGGGAGCAGCCATTCTCCGGCGTTCGCGTCGAGTTGATTGTATTCGAGCTCGAAAATCCAAACCCGCGCGCTCGCGAGGAGCGAAGTGAAGGTGAGCGTCGGCATGAAGTTCGAGATTTTCTCCCGCGTGAAACCGGCGCCGATCGAGAACCGATTCCAAGCCATCAAGAGCGCCGGCCCGCCGCCCCACGTCGCCGTCGTGTTGTTGTAACGACCGGAAAGGCCGAGTTGTAAACCGGCTCCCCCCTTTCCGCGGGATTCGCGGAGCGCGACGGAAGTGCCGATGTTCAGGTTGAGGAGTTTTCCCTTCGCGGTCTCGCGGGGCTTGAACGAATCGACCTCGGGACCTCCCTCACTCCGTTGGAGGACGTCGTTCCCGTAGAACGTATTGTTCCCGCTCGTGGAGAATCCGGTTCCGAATTTGTGGAACCCCTTCACGAGCGCGAAAGTCGGCGTCCAAACGCCCGTGTCCTGGCGCAAGAAACTGCCGATCGTCTCGATTCCGTAGGAAGAAGGTTCGGTCGGAAGCGAGGCGGAACTGATATTGAACGAATCGCTGAACGTCGAATTCGCGCCGGCTGGCTTCGTCGAAGCCGAGCCCTTCTTGCAAAGGAGTTTGTACATCTCGGGCGCATGATCCGCGTAATATCCGCAAAGATCGCCCATTCCGTAGGAGACCCCGGGTATCGCGAGCCCGAGAACGAGCACGACGATTGAGAGGAACGGGAAAGGCGGCATTTGCCCATCATACCGGTTAGCCATCGTTTCTCCTCTCTCATTTCACTCTTGTGAACGATCAAGAAACGACTCACCGCTTCACCCCCTTGACAACGTTCCTCTCGGCGCGTCTATATGATGCGGATTGGCTGATTTATCCGCTTCGAAGCCGTGCGCCTATGATTTCGGGACGGTCCGCGACTTCCTCGCGGCCCAGTTCGAGCATCGGCGACTCCGAAACCCGCGCTATAGCCGAGCCGCCTTTTCTCGATCGATCGGAATCTCTCCGACGATGCTGACCTACATCCTCCGCGGCGAGCGGAGCATGTCCATCGAGAGCGTCGGGCAGGTTTCCGACCGGTTGGGCCTCCCCGAGCGCGAGGAGGAATACCTCCGCCTGATCACGGAGCGCGACATCGCCCGATCGAAAAAGACCATTCTCCGGATCGAGAAACGCCTCTCGACTTTCCGGCGCCGGACCAAGCCCCTCGAAATTCCGCTCCACCTCTTCGCGCCGGAAGCGCGGTGGTACGCGATGGCGATCGTCGAACTCTCGGCCCTCCTGCCCTTCGGGCCGGAAAGCGAGGATCGGTTCTCGAGGGCGCTCGGAATCACGAAGAAGCAAGTTCGGGAGACGATCGAACGCCTTCGGTCGTTCGGTCTGCTTCGCTTCGACGAAGACGGTCTCCTCCGACGCGTCCACGGCGAGATCTCGATCACCTTCACCGATCGGAAGGACGACGCCGACCGCATGCACGCTCAGATCCTCGATCGGGCGAAGCTCGCGGTCGACTCCACGCTCGTCGGCGAGCGCATCTACGCCTCGGCGTTTTACGCGCTTAGGAAGGAAAGGGTCGCCGACTTCCGCAAGAAATTTTACGCGCTACTCGACGAATTCCACGACGAGTCCCTTCGGGAAGACGCGCCGGATTCCGTGTATGGGCTCGCGGTGGCCGGATTCAAGCTTTTCGACCTAGCGGAGGAAAATTCGAGATGATGAAGCGTTACGGCCTGCGCGCGATTTTAAGCTTCGTCCTTCTCGCCGTCGGCGCGCTGAACACCGAAGCCGGGTCCGGAGGGGTTTCCATCCGCGGAGGCTCCGGTGTCGTGTGCGGTTACGATACGCATCCGACCGTATTGGAGGATTACCTTCTGAACTCCCCCGAGAACGTCCAGTTCGACCTGCGCGCGATGGTCGACGCGATCCGTGTCCGGGATAGCCGGCTGGCTCTGCTGGTCCAAACCCTTTGGAATTCGATCGGCCCGACGGAGACTTGGCCCTCGCCGATTCCGAAAGCGCGCGAACAGAAACAGCCGGGAATTCTCCTCGACGACTTCATCCAGGATTTTACCCTTCCCGACGACTGCGAAATCCTGCAACTCGCGGTCATGAATCGCGTCGCGAGCACTCCGCGCCCGATTTTGCTCCCGGCGGGGAGACGGCTCGACCAACGCGGACGGAATTTCCTGCGCCTGCACGAGACCCTCTATGCGATCGGCGACATCTATTACGGGCACCGCAGTTCCTTCCTCACGCGCCAACTCGTCCTCGCGCTCTTCCACCGAAAGGACCTCCCGCACGAATTGGACTCCGCCGTTTCCGAATTCGTGACGTCGAAGGCGGATCTGACCGAAATCGTCCTCCGTAAACCGGAACTCGAGGGCCTGCTGGTGCGGAGCCAAGCCTATTTCACGACCGACTTCCGCGCCCGCAAGACCCGATTCGCGGTCGTCAGCTTCATCGGGAGGGATCACTTGCTCGAATGCACGAGCGACACCCTTCGATCGCTCCGGAACCTCGAGGGTTGCTCGGTTTATTACACCGACTATTGGGAAGTGCCTGAAAACATGGTGCCGATGGCTCCTCCGCCGGAAACCGAAGAGCGTTTCCGAAACGCGGATTACTTCGGGTGGAAGGCCTACTGGCGGTTCTGACGCCGCCAGCCGGCTCCGTTTGACATCGCCCGGAAAGGCCCCATCTTACGTGGACGGAGACACGTATGAAAAAACTGGCCTTCATCAAGCGCAGCAACGAGAAACATTGGGTCGGCGACGGATTCCACGTCCGCGGAATCTTCTCCTATAACGAACCGACGGCACGGCACCTTTCGCCGTTCCTCCTGATGGACTATGCCGAGCCGACGACGTTTCCGCCGACGGAAGACCGCCTCGGCGTCGGCGAGCACCCGCACCGCGGCTTCGAGACCGTGACGATCGTCCACGAGGGCGAAGTCGAACACCGCGACTCGTCCGGCGGCGGCGGAAAGATCGCGAAAGGCGACGTGCAGTGGATGACCGCCGCATCCGGACTCGTCCACGAGGAATTCCACGGGACGGAGTACGCGAAGAAGGGCGGACCCTTCGAGATGATCCAACTCTGGGTAAACCTGCCGAAGAAGGACAAGATGGCGAAGCCCGGATACCAGGGTCTCACCGCCGCGAGCATCCCGGAAGTCGCGCTCGAGGGCGATGCCGGTACTGTCCGCGTGATCGCGGGTGAGTACCGCGACCGGCGCGGACCCGCGCGCACGTTCACGCCGATGAACGTGTGGGACGTCCGGCTGGAGAAGGGTGCGAAGCTCGACTTGAACCTGCGCGACGGGTGGACGACCGCGCTTTTCGTTCTCGACGGAAAAGTGAAGGCGGACGGAACGACCGAAACCGTCGGCAGGGCGGACCTCGCCGTCTTCGAACGCACGGGCGATCGCCTCGCGATCGAAGCGCTCGAATCGACGAAGCTCCTTTTCCTGAACGGGGAGCCGATCGACGAGCCGATCGCGGGTTACGGACCGTTCGTCATGAACACGCCCGACGAGATCCGCCAAGCGATCCTCGATTTCCAAAACGGAAAGATGGGCCAACTCACCTGACCCAGGCCTCGAACCCCCCGCGTCTATACACGCGGGGGGTTTGCCTTTAAAGTGGCGGGATGACGCCCGCCGAACGCACGATCCCCGATCACACCGCGGTCCGCGTCGCGCTCTGGCGCGCGATGCACGTCCAGGTCGACTCCCCGCCGCACGTCCTCGTCGACGAGATCGGACTGAAGCTCGTCGAACCGGACGCGAATTGGCGCGCGCGTCCCGACATGCACCCCGAAGGGACGCGGGGTTACCGGGCGTCGATCGTCGGCCGAGCGCGCCTCATCGAGGACCTCGTCGAGGAAGAATGCGGAAAAGGCGTCGACCAATACGTCATACTCGGCGCCGGTCTCGACACGTTCGCGCAGCGCCGACCCGATCTCGCTTCGCGCCTGACCGTGTTCGAGATCGACCAACCGGAAACCCAAGCCTGGAAACGCGACCGCCTCGAAGCGATCGGCCTCGGCGTTCCGAAGAACCTTCGCCTCGTCCCGGTCGACTTCGAATCCGGCGAGTCCTGGCGGGAAATACTTTCCCGGAAAGGTTTCGACGCGAAAAGACCGGCGGTCGTCGCCTCGACCGGCGTGACGATGTACCTCACGCGCGAAGCGAATCTCGCGACCTTGCGCGAAGTCGCGAAACTCGCGCCCGGATCGACGTTCGCGACGACCTTCATGCTGCCGACCGACCTCGTGCGGGCCGAAGAACGCGCGACCTACACGATGGTTCAGGACCGCGCCCGCGGGGCCGGGACGCCCTTCGTCAGTCTTTTCCGTCCGGATGAATTCCTCGCACTCGCGCGGGAAGCCGGATTCCGCGAAATCGAGCACGTGTCGGGAGCCGAGATCGCCCGCCGATATTTCGCGAACCGGCACGACGGGCTCATCCCCGCAACCGGAGAAGAATTCCTGATCGTGAGGACCTGACCGATGCCCGTAGCGAAGACGAAAAAACTCTCGTTCCAATCGAAACTCGAAAGCATCTCGGACGAGCTCGAGTACTACGCCGTCCCCGTACCGGCGAAGATCACCGCCGCGCTCGGCACGAAAGCATCGGTTCCGATCGTCGCGCGGATCAACGGTTCGAAGCCGTTCCGGGGCAGCCTCTACACGGTCGGCGGAGGGCGCCACTCGATGCGCGTGAAGGCATCCGTCCGAAAAGACGTCGGCATCAAGGAAGGCGACCGGGTGAAGGTCGAAATCTCGGTCGTCGACCGAGCGGCCGAAGCGGCGGATCTCCCGAGCGATCTCGCGAGCGCGCTCCGCTCGGCGGGCGTACGGAAGGACTACGACGCTATCCCGCCGGGTGCGCGCGGATTCATGCTCCGAAAACTCGAGCAAGCGGCGAAACCGGAAACCCGCCGGAAACGGATCGACGAGATCGTCCAAGCCGCCCACGCCCGCCGCGAGAAAAGGGTCGACCGCCGCTGAAGCGGTCGATCAGAGTCCTTTGCCGAGCAGGATACCGGTGAACAAGGTCCCGAGAACGAGGACCGTGAATCCGAAGTAAAGGAAGTCCTTTCGGATGAGGAAGAGGACGCTCGTCAGCGCGACCCGCAGGATCGGGAGCGCGATGAGCGCGAGGATGCCGATCGAAACGATCGCGCCGGCGTCGGCATGGGCGAGGCCGGCTTGAAATTCCCCCAACGAGCGCGGTACCGCGCCTTCGGCGACGAGCTGCCCGTTCCGAAGCGCGCCGAGCTCCTCCGGGGTGAAGCCCGGACTGCCGGTAAGGAGCCAACTCGCGGCTAATCCGTCGAGCACGATGAAAGCGGAGATCATCACCCCGAACTGGAGGACGAGACCCACGACTCCTTCGAACGCCGCCTCGGACTTCTTCATCCGCCTCCCTTCCCGCGCAGCGCCATCTGGAGCGCCAACACGCAAAGCACGACGAAGAAAGCCACGCGCAGGCTTTCGCTCTTCAAGCGCGGCATCCACTTCGCGCCGATGAACGAACCGCAAAGAACGCCGAGCGAGACCGGCGCCGCCAAAATCGGCAAGATCGACCCCCGCATGTAATAGAGGCCCGCGCTCGCCGCGGCCGTCACGCCGATCATAAAGTTCGAAGTCGCCGACGAAACCTTGATCGGGAGTCGCATCGCGCCGTCCATCGCGGGAACTTTCAGGGCTCCGCTGCCCACCCCGAGAAGTCCCGAGATCAAACCGGCTCCGACCATGAGAAAGAAACCAAGCCCGACGCCACGGACTCCGTAAGCGATCGCCCGGTCCTTTTGGGCGTCGGGATATTCCGAGGGGAGGCCGAGCCGCCGGGCGAGCCGGGAAGAATGTCCCGGCGCCAGTTCTTCCGACTGCTTCCGTTTCACGAACATCAGCGCGGCCGAGAACATCAACATTCCCGCGAAAATTCTAAAGAGCGCGGCGCGGGAAAAGCGATCGGCGAGAAATCCCCCGGAGAGCGCGCCGAGGGTGGTCGCGACTTCCAGGAAAATCGCGACCCGCAAGTTCGTGATGTGGTCGCGAACGTAAGACGCGGCCGCGCCCGAGGAGGTCGCGATCACCGAGACGATGCTCGCGCCGATGGCGTAGCGGATGTTCACCCCGAAACCGAGGGTGAGCGCCGGAACGACGACGATTCCGCCGCCGAGCCCGAGAACGGCACCGACGAGGCCGGCACCGAGGGAGACCGCGAAGAGCAATCCTTCGAAGGCGGGAACCGAGGTGGCGGGATCGGCGAAAACGGCCATCTTCCGAGTTTAATCCCCTCCTCCATTTGCCGGAATGATATAATTTTTATACCCTATAAATGACATGAATACTCCGCTCGGCGACCTCGATTGGTCCGCGCTTCGACACTTCTACGCCGTCGCCCACTTCCGCGGTTTCTCCCGCGCTTCCCGGGGCACCGGCGCTTCCCAGCCGGCGATCTCCACGGCCTTGCGAAAACTCGAGCGAGCGCTCGAAACCCCGCTCGTCGTCCGCGGTCCGGGAGAATTCCGGCTGACCGCCGAAGGAACGACGCTCTTCGAATTCTGCCGCCGGCTCGAGGGCGACGTCTCCCGTCTCTTTCAGGATTTGCAGCGAAAGGCGCCAGTCTCGGTCGAGCGGTTCCGATTCGGCGCTTCCCTTTCGATCGGCTACGGACCCCTCGCCCCGCTCCTGAAGAAGCTCGCCGGAGGCCCGAACGCTATGGAGATCGAGATCGTTTCCGCCGATTCCCACCGGTTGCTTCGACTCCTGAAGGACGGGGAAATCGACGGCGCATTCGTCCCGGAAGAGGCGGGAACGGGCGCCTTCCGTCCGGTCGTGACCGTGAAGGACGAGATCGCGATGGTCGGGGCCGCGGATCGTTTTCCGAATTCGCGGCCGGACGGGCCGCGCGCGCGGATCTTCTCGACTCCGTTCATCACCTATCCGAGCGAATCCCCGATGCGCCGACTGGTGGACCGGATCTGCGCGAAAGGCGGACTCACGTTCACCTCGACGATCAGCGCGCCGACGGCCGAAGCGGTGAAAACCTTGTGCGCGCGGGGCGTCGGCATCGCGTTCATCCAACGCTCGCTCGTCGACGCCGAACTCCGCGCGGGATCCCTAAAGGAAATCCCGACCGGGCTCGCTTTGCCGAAGCGAAGCATTCAGTTCGTCGTGCGAGAGGGAGACGAACGCCTCGCCTTTCGGATCGGGAAACGTGCGGGCGACTGAAACCCGCCTATCCCTTCACTCCGAACCATCCGACGATCATGAACGCGCGGAAGAACCGCACGGGAACGGAGATTCCTCCGATGCGCAGGAGACTCTCTATCTCGTCGGGCGGCAGTACGGTGAGGACATCCTTCAGCGTCGCGGGCAAAGTCGCGAGCGATTCGGGAGAAGCGCCCATGAGAGTTTGGACCTGCTCCCACGACTTCAACATCGCGGGAAACTCGCGGGAGTTCAGGTCGTAGCTGATCTCGGTGTTCACGAGGATTCCGCCCGGGCGAATCCGGGAGGCCATCCCCCGGTAGAATCCGAGGCGTTCTTCGCGTTTCACGAAGTGGCCGACGAGCACGCTCACCGCGGCGTCGAATTCCTCCCCTTCGGCGACGTCTTGAACGTACCCGTGCACGAGTTCACAGCGGTCGAGCACTCCGGCCGCTTTCAACCGCTGCTTTCCGACCATGAGCATTTCGGCGGAAGGATCGACACCGAGGAAGGTCCATTCCGGGAAGTCCTTCGCGAGAGAGAGGATCTCGGCGCCGGTTCCGACGCCGACGCAAAGAATCCGGGCGCGAGCGGGCAAGCGCTGCAGGACGAGGCGGATGAGGAAATGCATGCCCTCGGCGATCGGGGCGAGCTTCCGATTTTTTTCGTCGTAGGCGAGAGACGCTTCTTTGTTGAAGAAATCGGCCATGCTCCGAAGCATAGTCCCCGAAGAGCAAAAAGCCGACCCGCTTTCGCGACCCGGCTTCGGCTTTCACTTTAAAATGGCGGACCCGACAGGATTCGAACCTATGACCTTCGCATCCGTAGTGCGACGCTCTAATCCAGCTGAGCTACGGGTCCGCATTTCGTGAAGAGCGTTTTAATTACTCGAAACGGGACGCGCGCACAAGCGGAATCCCTAACCGCTCGACTCGGATTTTCGATTGTAACTATCCGTAATTAAAAGATTTTACGCGAACTACTTACAACCGTAGGTCGTCAGGACCTTCCCGACTTTCACGGAAGCGGTCACCGTCGTCGCGTCGATCCGGGTCAGCGTGAGGTGCATCGTCCCCTTTTCGACCACCTGGATGTGGGCGGCGCCTCCGACTCGATGGCCGAGGATGAGCGCTTCGACGAGTTCGTCGGCGGAATCCGTCACGCGGTAATAGCGGTCCTGATTCGCGGCGGCGTCCCGCGTGCGGATCACCTCCGAGTCGAGGAAACTCACGGTGATCTTCGTCTTCTTCGCGTCGTTCGAGACGCATTCGTAATTCGGGTTCCACGCGAAAGCGTTCGTCGCCAGGAGACCGAGCACCGCCATGCCGAAAATTTTCGATTTCATCGAGTAAATTCCTTCCCGAGCTCGCGACCGAGCTCCTTGAGATAACCGCGCATCGTTTCCACGCGGCGTTTACCTTCTTCCCGCCCGGCCGCCGTGCGCAGCGTGTCCGCGGTCTTGAAGAGTTTCACGAAAAAATGATCGACCGTATTCACGAGATCGTCGAGCCCGCGGCCCTCCGTTCCGAACGGATCGTTCGGCTCGTAGATCCGGCGCTTGAGGAGTCCGCCGACCGAAAAGACGCGCGCGATCCCGATCGCGCCGAGGCCGTCGAGGCGATCGGCGTCTTGGACCACGGCCGCTTCTTTCGTACGTGCTTCGATCTTCGCCGAAAAGCTGTGCGCCTCGATCGCGTGACGAATCGCCTCGAAGTGCTTTTCCGGATAGCCGATTTCGCGCAAGAACGCGATCGCGGTCTCGCCCGAAAGTTTCGAGGCGACCGAGCGCCGAGGGTCGTCCTTCGGGACGTTCACGAGGTCGTGCAACCAAGCCGCCGGCACGACGACTTCGAGATCGGCGCCCTCGAACTCGGCGAGCCGTTTCGCCGTCGTCACGACCCGCCGGAAATGCGCGTGGTCATGCGCCGGGTCATTCCCGCCCAAGCGGCGTGCCTCTTCCTCGCAAGCCTCGCGAATCTTCGCCTCGAACATCTTTTCCCAATCGCTCATCTTGGGCTACATTGAAGGGGATGCCGAAACTTCGTCAACCCGAAATCACGAGCCTATTTCTCGGGCTCGCGCTCGCCCTCGGATCGATGGGGTCGAAGTGCAGCGGAGTGCCGGAAAAGCCGGAAAACGTGGCTTGCACCTCGAAGGTCGCGGAGATCATTATCTGGGACGGCCGGATCCAAAAAGTCTGCGGTTGCGGCGGCGTCGACGGCGAATTCGCAGCCGCAAACACGGCGCTGAACTGCACGTTCTCGCTCACCGACGAAAAGACCGTCTTCGTCTATTACCAAGGCCCGTTCCTCCAGCACCAATTCGTACCGGTCGGCACGCCCGCCCTTCCGATCGGTCCGGTCTTCGATCCGGACGCGAATCAGCCGATCCGGTCGCACGCGTTCACGCCGACCGCGACCGGAACGTACCAGTTCCAAGACGAATACGATCACACGATCTTCGGGTCGATTACGGTCACACCGTAATCGACCGTGCCACGCACGGAAATAGTCACACCGTAATCGACCGTGCCACGCACGGAAATAGTCACGCCGTGATTTCGAATCGATAACCGACGCCCGGCTCGGTCACGATCCGCTCCGCCGCATCGCCCGCCACGCGGAGCTTCTTCCGCAGCTGACCGACGTACACGCGCAGGTATTGCGTATGTTCGACCGAATTCGGTCCCCAGATTTCCTTCAGGAGGTTCCGGTGGGTGACGACCTTGCCGGCGAACTTCAGGAGCACGCGCAAGATCTCGAACTCCGTCACCGTCAAGTGGACGTCCTTTCCGTCGACCCGAACGCGATGCCCGTCCAGATCGACCTCGAGTTTTCCGAATCGCGCCGGCTCTCCGTCCTTCGTTCCGGAGCGGTGACGGAACGCGACCCGGAGGCGCGCAAGCAGCTCGGCGACGCTGAACGGTTTCGTGAGGTAGTCGTCCGCGCCCGCGTCGAGCGCGTTCACCTTTTCCGATTCCGAATCGTGCGCGGTCAGGATCAGGATCGGGACGCTCGACCAGCCGCGGATGCTCTTCAAGACCTCCGCCCCCGGCCGATCCGGCAGGCCGAGATCGAGAATCACGAGCTCCGGACGGAATTCGATCGCGAACTGGAGCGCCTCGGCCGCGTTCACCGCCTCGCGCACTTCGTATCCGTGGGAGGAAAGGGTCGCGCGCAGGACCCGCCGAATCGAGTCTTCGTCGTCGACGACGAGAATCCGCCGTTTCGCGTTTTCGTTCACGTTCGCCTCCAAATCGGGATCCGCACGCGGAACGTGCTCCCTCCCCCGTTCGATCGGTCGTGCACGGTGATTTCCCCGCCGTGCGCCTCGACGATCGAGCGCGCGATCGAAAGTCCGAGTCCCGTGCCGCCCGCCGGCGTTCCGGGAATTCGGAAGAAACGGTCGAAGATTTTGTTTTTCATCTCGTCGGGCACGCCTCGACCGCGGTCGGAGACCTCGAGCACCGCGTATCCTCCGCGCCCGCCGACGAAAACCTCGATCGGCTCGGAATCCGGCGAATAGGCGTGGGCGTTCGCGAGCAGGTTCATCAGGACATGTTCGAGCAGGCGATGATCCCCCTGCACGAGCGCTTCCTCGCCCTCCGTGAATTCGACGCGACGACCGGGCATCGCGCGACGGAGACGTGCGAGCGACGAATGGAGGGCTTCGGTCCAGTCGAACAAGTCTTTCCGGATACTGAGGACGCCGCCCGAAATCCGCGACATATCGAGGAGGTTCTCGACGATGCGATTCAGTCGCTCCGCCGATTGGGACAAGTCCTCGAGGATCGCCTCCCGGGAATCCGGCGTTTCCAGTACGCGCGAATCGCCGAGGGCGCTCGCGGCCCCGACGATCGCGGCGAGCGGCGTCCGCAGCTCGTGGGAAACGGAGTTCAAGATCGCCTGATGAAGTTTTTCGGATTCTTCGAAGACCTCCGTCATGCGCGCGCTCTTTTCGAACCGCTCCCGCTCGAGCGCGATCGCGAGATGCGAAGCGATCGTATCGAGGAGCGCGTCCTGCTCGATCGTGAAAGGCGCGACCTTTTCGCCCCGGACGAGAAGGAGCACCCCGATCGCGTCCTTCTTCCCGACGAGCGGAATGCTGAGGCAGCCCGAGGATGCGAGCGTCTCCGTGCCGAATCCCGCGCGCTTCCGGTTCTTCAACGACCACGCGGCGACCGCGTACGCGCGATCGTCGACGACGAACTCGGCGAGATGGCATGGGCGCTCGGCGAGCATTTGGCCATCCTCGCCGACGAGCAGCGCCGCCGCGGAAATCCCGAAGAGTCCTCGGATCGATTCGGCCGCCCGGCCGGCGAGCTGGGCCTCCCCGTTCGCGTCGGCGAGGGCCCTCGAGAAATCGTAAAGGATCTTCGCCCGTTTTTCCCGAACGAGCAGGTCTCGTTCCTGGGCGCGGATCCGGGAAGTGAGGACGCCGGCCGTGATCGCGACGACGAAATAGGCGCCGCACATCATGTAATCCTCCGGCTCGTTGATCGCGAAAGTGAAGCGCGGAGGGATGAAAAGGTAGTTCCAAGCCACCGCGCTCAGCGCGGCGGAAACGAGCGTCGGGCCGAGACTCGTCAAGAAAGAGATCAAGAGGATCGAGGCGAGAAAAAGGTAGCCGACCGCGCGATAGCCGATCCATCCCTCGATGCCGTATCCGGCGCAAACGACGACGCCGAGAAAGATCGCCGACGTCCAATAAGGGAAAAAATCGAACGTTTCGTAGATCCGCGTCAATCGAGCGCGCATTCGGTCGTACCGGATCCGGTGAGCCGACCGCCTCGCGTGCCGGAGTACGTGGATGTCCACTTCGCTCGATTCCGCGAGGAGTTGATCGAGGAGCGTTCCGCCGGCGAAGAAATCGCCGAATCGACGATCCGGCCTTCCCATCACGATTTGGGTGACGTTCTTCTCGCGCACGACCCGGTTGATCGCGCGCGCGACTTCGCGGTCGCGGGTGGAGATCACCTCGGCCCCGAGCTCGCGCGCGAGCTCGATATTTTTCGCGAGCATGGTCTGATCGTCGTGTCCGAGCGGCTGGCCCGAGTCGACGTGAAGGGCGATCCACGGCGCCTCGAGCGTGTAGGCCTTCCGGCGAGTCGCCCGGATCAGGCGCCCCGAGAACGGACTGTGGCTGATCGCGACGAGGAGCCGTTCGTTCGTGTTCCACGGACCCAGGATCCGCTTCTCGGTCATGTGCCGTTTGAGCTGGTCGTCGACCTTTTCGGCGGTGAATCGCAGCGCGAGTTCCCGGAGCGCCGTGAGCTTTTCTTCCTTGAAGAAATTTTCCGCGGCGCGATCGGCACGATCGCCGAGATATACTTTTCCCTCGTGGAGTCGCTTGAGGAGCTCCTCCGTCGAGAGGTCGATGAGTTCGATCTGGTTCGCCATCTCGAGGATCGAATCGGGAACCGTTTCGCGGACGGGCACGTGAGTGATCTGATATACGAGATCGGCCCGGCTCGCGACGTGCTGGACGTTCAACGTCGTATAAACGTCGATCCCGTTCCGAAGGAGTTCCTCGACGTCCTGATAACGCTTAGGGTGCCGGCTACCGGGAGCGTTCGTATGCGCGAGTTCGTCGACGAGAACGAGGGGCGGACGTTCGTCGAGGATCCGGTCGAGGTCCATTTCCTCGATCCGAGTTCCCTGGTATTCGATCGCGCGTTTCGCGATCACGCGAAAGCCCGCCATCATGGCCTTCGTCTCCTCGCGTCCGTGATGCTCGATCACGCCGATTGCGACGTCGACTCCCGCCGCGCGGGCCTCGCGGGCCGTCCGGAGCATCGCATAGGTCTTTCCGACGCCGGGGCACATCCCGAAAAAGACGCGGAGCTTTCCGCGCGCCTCCTCCCGTTCTCCGCGCAGTACTCCGCGCAGGAGATCGTCGGGATTCGGTCGTGCGTCGTCGTCGTTCCGGGTCACGCTTCCGAACCTACTCCCTTAGCCGATCGAGCGCCAGATTCAGCCGGAGAACGTTCACCCGGCGTTCCCCGAGGAAGCCGAGGGTACGCTCCGCGACGTTCGCCTCGACGAGTCGCGCGAGCGTCTCCGCGCCGAGTTTCCGCGCGGCGGCGATCCGTGGAATCTGAGCGAAGGCCGATTCCGGCGAGATCTCGGGATCGACGCCGCTCGCCGAAGCGAAGAGCAGGTCTCCGGTCCTTCCTTCCTTCTTTCGGTCGTCGATCTGCTTCCGAAGCGCCTCGCTCGATCCGGAAAGGTTCGATCCTCCCGAGGGAAGGGGCTGGAAAGCGACCGCCGACGGACGACCCCAGAAGTACTCCGGACGTTTGAACTCCTGCCCGAGGAGGAGCGAACCGATCGGTTTTCCGTCACGCAACACGATCGATCCCCGGGCCCGATCGGAAAACATCTCGTTCGCGAGACGGTCGATCGTGAGGGGATAGGCGAAACCGGTAACGAGCGTGAGAAAGAGGAAAACGAGCAACCCGATTTTCAAGTCCTTCATACGAAGCCTCCGGCCTGCAGGGCGAGGTCGATGAGTTTTATTCCGATGAACGGGGCGACGAGCCCGCCGAGACCGTAGACGAGGATGTTCCTCCGCAGGATCGCGGCCGCGCCGAGAGGACGGTACTTCACACCTCGAAGGGCGAGCGGGATCAGAAAAACGATCACGATCGCGTTGAAAATCACGGCGCTCAGGATCGCGCTCTCCGGCGTCGCGAGTCCCATGACGTTCAGCCGGGAAAGGGGCCCCACCCCTCCGCCCGTCGCGTAAAGCGTGGCGAAGAGCGCGGGGATGATCGCGAAGTATTTCGCGACGTCGTTCGCGATGCTGAACGTCGTGAGCGAACCCCGGGTCATAAGCAGCTGTTTCCCGGTCTCGACGATCTCGATCAGCTTCGTCGGACTCGAATCGAGGTCGACCATGTTCCCGGCTTCGCGCGCGGCCTGGGTCCCGCTGTTCATCGCGACCCCGACGTCGGCTTGGGCGAGCGCCGGAGCGTCGTTCGTGCCGTCGCCGGTCATCGCGACGAGATGTCCCCGCTCCTGCTCTGAGCGGATCTTCCGGAGTTTATCCTCCGGCGTCGCTTCGGCGATGAAATCGTCGACCCCCGCCTCGGCCGCGATCGCCGCGGCGGTGAGCGGATTGTCACCGGTGATCATGACCGTGCGGATCCCCATCTGGCGAAGTTCGGCGAACCTCTCGCGGATGCCCCCTTTCACGACGTCTTTCAAGTAGATCACGCCGAGGATCGAAGCTTCTTCGCAAACCACGAGCGGAGTGCCTCCGAGGCGCCCGATGCGATCGACTTCCGCCTTCGTCTCGGCGGGCATGCGGCCGCCGAGCTCGGCGACGAACTTCGCGACGGCGTCCGCGGCCCCCTTCCGGATGCGCGTCGTGCGCCCGTTTTCCTCGAGATCGATTCCGCTCATCCGTGTCTGCGCGGTAAAAGGAACGAAATCCGTGTGTTTCGCGTCGTAATGGTCGGCGCGCAGCGAGTATTTCTCCTTCGCCAGCACGACGATCGAACGGCCTTCCGGCGTCTCGTCTGCGAGGGAGGCGAGCTGGGAACGTTCGGCGAGCGCTTTGCCCGCGACTCCCGGCGCGGGGAAAAAGTCGGCGGCCATCCGGTTTCCGAGGGTGATCGTCCCCGTTTTGTCGAGCAGGAGGACGTCGATGTCTCCCGCCGCCTCCACTGCGCGCCCCGACATCGCGACCACGTTCTTGCGGATGAGCCGGTCCATTCCGCTGATGCCGATCGCAGAGAGGAGTCCGCCGATCGTCGTCGGAATGAGACAGACCAGAAGGGAGATGAGGACCGGCATGGTGACGACGCCGGAGAGATCCTGACCCGCGGCCATGCCCGAGTAGTCGGCGAAAAGCTTGAGGCTCCCGACGGCGAGCAGAAAGATGAGGGTGAGCCCGGCGAGCAGGATATTGAGTGCGATTTCGTTCGGAGTTTTCTGGCGCTTCGCGCCCTCGACGAGCCGGATCATCCGATCGATGAACCCGTCGCCCGTTTCGGTCGTGATCCGCACGACGATCCGGTCCGAAAGCACCCGGGTGCCTCCGGTCACCGCGCTGCGATCTCCCCCCGCTTCGCGCACGACGGGCGCGGATTCCCCGGTAATCGCCGACTCGTCGACCGTCGCGATCCCTTCGGCGACTTCGCCGTCGCCCGGGATGAGGTCTCCGCTTTCGCAGACGACGAGGTCCCCTTTGCGAAGGTCCGTCGCGTTCACGACGGTTTCGGTTTTGCCTTTCAGAAGCCGGGCCTTCGCGGTGGTCTTCGTCTTACGAAGACTTTCGGCTTGGGCCTTCCCTCGGCCTTCGGCGATCGCTTCCGAGAAATTCGCGAAGAGAACGGTGAACCATAGCCAAACCGCGATCTGGAGATTGAAGCGGGACCGCGTCGCGAAGGCGAATTCGAGGGTCGTCAACGTCGCCCCGATCGCTGTGATGAACATCACCGGATTCTTTACGAGAGACCGAGGATCGAGTTTCTTGAATGCGTCCCTTATGGCAGGCGCGATCAGTTTTTTTTCGAAGAGCGAGGATTCTTTCTTTTCGGTCATAAAGGACTCCGGGAGAGCGGTCAGAACGTGCGGCCGCCGAGGATCAGGAGGTGTTCGACGATCGGTCCGAGGACGAGCGCCGGGAAAAAGGTCAATCCGCCGACGATCAAGATCACTCCGACCAGCAGGAGCACGAAGAGCGGGGAATCGGTCGCGAACGTGCCCGAAGACGCGGGAGCTATTTTTTTTCCGGCGAGGTTACCCGCGATCGCCAGCACCGGGAAGATCACCCCGAATCTTCCGACGAGCATCGCGAAGGCGAGGAGCAGGTTATAGTACGGGGTATTCGCGTTCAGCCCCGCAAAAGCGGAACCGTTATTGTTCGCCGCCGACGTGAGCGCGTAAAGGATCTCGCTGAAACCGTGAGGACCCGCGGCCGAAAGGCTCGAAAGTCCCGCGGGGAGGACGACGGAGGCCGCGGTCCCGATCAATACGACCGCGCTCGGCAGGAGCACCGCGAGGATCGCCATCTGGATTTCCCGCGCTTCGATTTTCTTTCCGAGATACTCGGGCGAACGACCGACCATGAGGCCAGCGATGAAAACGGTCAGGATCGCGAAAAGGATCATACCGTAAAGCCCCGAGCCGAGCCCGCCGAACACGATCTCGCCGAGCATGATGAGGAACATCGAGACGCCCCCGGCGAGCGGCGTAAGCGAAGAGTGCATCGCGTTCACGGAACCGTTCGAAGCGGCGGTCGTGAAGACCGACCAAATCACGCTGTTCACGACGCCGAATCGGGTCTCCTTCCCTTCCATCCAGGCCACTCCCGGAAAGGCGGGATGACCGCCGAACTCCGACCAGAGCGAAACGCCGAGCGCGCCGACGAGAAAGACGAGCATGGCCGCGAAAAGCGCCCACCCTTGTCGGCGGGAACCGGCGAACTCCCCGAACGAAAGCGCGAAACCCGCGGGGAGCAGGAGAATCGCGAGCATCTCGAGCCAATTCGAGAGCGGAGTCGGGTTCTCGAGCGGAAACGCGCTGTTCGTATTGAAAAACCCGCCCCCGTTCGTGCCGAGCTGCTTGATCGCGATTTGGGACGCGGCCGGACCGAGAGGAATCGTCTGCTTCGCGCCTTCGAGGGTCACGACTTCGACGTTCGAGGAAAACGTCTGCACGACGCCTTCGCCCGCGAGAACGAGGGAGAAGACGACCGAGAACGGGAGCAAGATATAGAGAGTGCCGCGGACGAGGTCGCTCCAGAAGTTTCCGAGGTCCGCGGTCGATTTCCGCGTCATCCCCCGCATGAGGGCGACGGCGACCGCCATGCCGGTCGCTGCGGAGACGAAGTTCTGGACGGTGAGCGCGGCCATCTGGGTGAGCGAGCTCATCGTGGTTTCGCCGGCGTATCCCTGCCAGTTCGTGTTCGTGACGAAACTGACCGCGGTATTGATCGCCGAATGCCAGGTGACCGCCGGAAGACCGGCCGGATTCAGCGGGAGTGACTGCTGGAGGATTTGGAAGAGATAGACGACGACGAGGCCGATCCCGTTGAAGACGATCACCGACCAAGCGTATCGCTTCCAATCCATCTCCGACTCGTCGACGAAGCGACCGACGAGACCGCCCTTCGCCGTGAAGACGCGATGGAAGAATCGGCCGAGCAAGGGCGCGCAGGCGATCAAGACGAAAAGCGTGACTAAGACTTGGATCCAATCGAAGCGGTTCATTCAAAACCTCTCCGGAAAAAACATCGCGTAGACGAGATACGCCAGGAGCCCCACGGAAAGCACCCCACCGAGAACGAAACCCATAGATCAGATCTCCTATCGCGTGAACCAGGACCGAACCGGGTTCACGTCGAACGCCCAAAGCATGACCGCCACGGCGATCAAGCCGATGACCAGGATTTCCAGCCATAAAGTCGGACGGCGTTTCATGATCACAGGATCCCGCAGACCGCATAAAGATCGCGTAAAGATATCAGCCCACCCCACCTCTCGCGGGCGGTCGGGAATCAAGGGATCGTTTTTACCTTCGCCGGAATGCGGTCTTAGGAAGCCGCCCGAAACTCTTTCTTGAGCGAAGTCCCTTCCCATCTCGAAACGACGGTGGTCGCGACGCAGTTCCCGATCAAGTTCACCGCCGTGCGGCCCATGTCCATGAACTCGTCGACGCCTATGATGAGCGCGATCCCTTCGAGCGGCAGACCGAACGCGACGAGCGTGCCCGAGAGCACGACGAGCGACGCGCGCGGAACCGCGGCGACGCCTTTCGTGGTGAGCATGAGCGTGAGCATCATCGTGATTTGGGTCCCGATCGAAAGCTCGATCCCGGAAGCCTGCGCGATGAATACGGACGCCATGGCGAGGTAAAGAGTCGACCCGTCGAGATTGAACGAATAGCCGAGGGGGAGCACGAAGCTCGCGATCCGATTCGGCACGCCCATTTTCTCGAGCGACTCGAGCGCGGCCGGATAAGCCGACTCGCTCGAGGTCGTCGCGAACGCGAGGGTGATCGTCGGACGGAGCTCGCGGAAGAACGCACGGATGTTCACCCGGGCCCACCGGAGCGCAGGTAATCCGACGGCGACGAGGAAAACCGCGAGCGCGAGGTAAAGCGAACCGATGAGTTTCCCCATCGGGATGATCACCCGCCATCCGTGTTCGGCGACCGAGCCCGCCATCGCCGCGCCGACGCCGAGGGGCGCGAGCGTCATCACGAGTTCGGTGAACTTGAACATGACGGCGACGAGGCCCTCGCAGAAATGAAGGACCGGCTTCCCTTTCTCGCCCGCGATCATCACCGCGATCCCGAAAATCGAGGAGAAGAGGACGATCTGGAGCACGTCCCCGTTCACGATCGCCTCGGCGAAATTGTGCGGAAGGAGGTGCTCGACGAATCCTCCGAAGGAGAGCTTCGCCTGGGCCGCGGCGGTGACCGACTCGGGGATATTGTGCTCGATGTGGAGCCCGTCGCCCGGACGCAGGAGGTTCACCGCGATGAGGCCGATCACGAGCGCGAGGGTAGTGGCGATTTCGAAATAGAGGATCGCGCGGAAGCCCGTCCGTCCGAGGCTCGAGACGCTCCCCGCGGAGGCGATGCCCGTTACGATCGAGCCGAAGATGAGCGGCGCGATGATGCACTTGATGCCGTTCAGAAAAACGGTCCGGAACGGTTTGATCGCATGGCCGGCCTCAGGCGCGTAAACGCCGATCAGGAATCCCGCGATCAGGGCGATAAAGATCCAGGTCGTCAGCTTCATCGAACGTAAATAGGCCCACATAGGAGGCATCGAGTACGACGACCCGGCAAATATTGCCAGCCGGATCTCCCCCCACGCCCCCGCCCAGAAGAAAATGAGGGCGGCAAACGTTTCCCGTTAAAGTTCCCCCCCGAGCTCCGAAGAGAGGGATGTCAGCGCAACGCTGGCACAACTCGGAAACCAGGAGGGTTAGACGATGGCCAAGAAAAACACGATCCAAATCCAAAACGCGAACAACTCCGATGAAACCGTGAAGACGGTCGACGTCCTCTATCAAAAGATGGGCGATCGCTGGTACGCGTTCTCGCTCGTGGACGAAGAGGTTTTCGTCGGCTCCGTGACCGAAGCCGAGATCAACCAAGCCGCCTCCACCGACGCGGAAATCGAAAAAATTCTGATCGAGCCGGGGAACGACTCCCTTCATGAAGTCGCCTAAGTCCGGCCCCAAAGTTGCCCCAACGACCACCGATCTCCGCGCGAAGGACCCGACGGTTCTCCGCGCGGAGATCGACGTTTTGCGCCAAAAAATCGCCGATAAGGCGATCCGCGAACCCCGCAAAGCCGCGATCGTCCTCGCCGAATGGATCGCGAAATCCCCCCTCGCCCGGAAGCGCGCAGGCTAGCCCTAGCCATTTGTGCGCTTCCGTCCGCCGACTCCGTGACTTTCCCCTCGATAAGCCAAAAGAATTCGGCCGCTTTGAGAGACAAACCCACTCACCGAAGAGAACCGAAGCGCACAAATGGCTAGGGGGCGTGGGCTGAGGATTCCCACCCCTTTTCTTTTCTCGCACCCTCTTTTAGACTCATAGCATCAACTCCGGTTTCATGAAGAAACCGGAGATCGCGGATTGCGCCTCCGGCGTAAGCCCGCTAGAAGCCGAGGCACGGATGTCCAATCGCCGCTCGAATCTTTTCCCGTTTCTCCTGCTCGTCGCCGTCGCGGCGCCGTTACCGGCCGCCCATGAACCGACGTCGAAAAAGCCGAACGGCGATGCCTCGTTCAAAGGCGATCGCCGTCCGGGAATTTTAGCCGCTCCGACCGAGGAACCGACGGGAGAGAACGCGCTTCTCTATCGTCGCCTGGGCCGACTTAAGCCCGATGAACTCCTCGACTTCGTCAGCGAAGACTAGATTCTCAGTCCAGCTCGGCCCTGCGGTCCGGCGAAGCCGGCCCATCCGGGCACGAGCCTCCTAACTTATACGAAAAACACGTTCACGTCGCCGTTGTCCTTCTGGGCGACTTCGCCGTAGATCTGCAGGAATTTCACGAAGGCTTGGTAAGCCTTGAACGTCGACGTGGAGTGATCGACGCTGCAGCCGTAACGCGTGTACCGCGTGCCGTTTTGGACGACGGGACGCGAGTTGTGGATCGTCACGTACACCTGGAGATAGGACTCCTGGTTGAAATAGAGACGAACCGGAAAATTCTTATCCGTGATCGGGAACGGCTTCTCGGCGTTGAACGGAACCTGGAAGCCCAAGCCCTCTTCCGAGACGTCGACGACCTCGATCTGGTGCATCGAATTGTTCCCGGTCATGCAGTAGACGCCGAGAAACTGGTTCATGAAAACGCGTTCCGTCTTCCGGCGCTTCTCTTCGAGCCGCTGTTCGCGAACCTCGTTGAGATCGATGACCCGGCTGACTTCCGTACCTTGGTTGTTGTTCTTACCCGTCATGCGCGTGCTTTCCCTTCCAGAATGCGTATCGGAAAGGACACTCCCCCTCTGAACGGTTCTTTCTTGCCGGGCGCACGACCGGCGAACGTCAGGGAAATGACGGCAAAGAACAGCTCGACCCATACGGGCCCGGGCCTTCTATCCTGGGGTCGAGTCGAACTGAACGATCTCGGAGACCTTATCGATCATATCGAGCACGGCGATGAGGCCCTGGTGCTCGGGGGTGCCGGTGGCGGTGAATTCGGCCCCGATCCGGCGGATCACCTTCGAATCGTCGATCCGGGCGACCTTCACGTGCATCGGGAAAAAGAGGGTCTGGTTCAAGTAGAACTGAAGCTCGAACACTTCCCCCGCCTTCACCGGGAAAGCTTCCTTCATCTCGCCGATGATGTCGTAGTCGAAGCCGACGCCGGTATCGCTGAGATCCACGACGCGAAGGCGATGGAAACCCTTCTTCGGGACGACGACGAAGAACGAGAACGATTCGAGGATCGGGCGGCGGCGCGAGCCGCGACGGTCGATACCGGTTTTTTCGGACTTATCCATGACCATTTCCTCCGCCGTTCGCCGGCGCCGGGGTTTTCGAGGCCTCGCCCTCGATCGTCACCGCGACGGGCAGGCCCGTCTCGGGATTCGAAGGCGAAGCGAGCGCGCGATCGACGGCGGCCTTCCAGGCCGCTTTACGCGTGTCGTATTGCTTCTGCAGATCGGAAACTTCTCCCTCGAGGCTCGCCGCCGTCGTCGAGGTCGTGAAAAGCTTTTCGTGAACGGAATGGAGATCGGAGAGGATCTTTTCCACCGCGAGGAACTCGCTGACGAGGTTCGAGTGGAAGAACTCGTCTTTGATCTGTTCCGGCGTCTTGCCCGCGTACTTCTGCACGAGCTGGGTCTCGATCGCGCGCCAGTTTTGGACGGCCGCGTTCCACGTCTGTTTCTGCTTCGGACCGATCGGCTGCTTCTTCAGCCGTTCGTACGTCGCGGTCGACATGAGCGCCTGGCTATCGAGCGTGGCCGAGGCTTGGGCCATCTCCATCGCCTCGTTCTTCGCGCGGGCGACGAGGCTATCGTGGAATTCCTTCAGCCGTTGTTCGTAAGTCGCGTCCTTCGCGCCGAAGAAGATCTTCTTCGAGAACACGAGGCGGCGGTTTTGGGGCAGGCGGTCCGGCAGGTTCCGCGCGATCGGAGCGAGCGGCAGGAGTTCTTTGTAGACAAGGTCGGGTTGGCCGACGGGCGCCTCCATCACGTAGACGATGTATTCGCCGCGAGGAATCGGTTTGCCGTCGGGATAACGAAGCGGCGTGGACTTCGCGAGCCGCTTCTGGGAGACGACGTCGAGCTTTCCGGAATACGAAAGCGTGTTCAAGAGCCGGTGGGGGACGCCCTCGACGTAGATCTCGAAGCGCGCGCCGTCCGGCAGGTTCGTCGCGACGTAGAAGATCGGCGAAAGCGGATCGGCCTTCGAAAGCGCGACGGCGACTTGCGGGCCGGCGGAGATCGGCGCCTTCGCCGCCTTTTTCAGCTCCTGATAATCCTCGGGCGATACGTCGCTCAGTTCCGGGAGCGTCGAGAGCATCGCCGCGATCTTGTCCTCGAGCGGACGGGTGATGCCGGTCTTCTGAAGTCCGAGAAGGAAGAACACGACGACGACGGCATAAAGGAACGGCTTCATTCGCGCGGTGATGATCGGCGCTTTCTCGCCGGGACCCTGGGTGGACGGGCGGGTCGCCGAAGCGGCGCCGAGCACGGCCGGGCGAAGGATCGCGGGTTGGCTCTGGGTTTCGAGGGAATTCACCTCGATGATCGAGGTACGGGTAATTCCGGTGTTCGTCTGGGGCTCCGGCGCGCCGGCGTGGATCGGTCCGCCGACTTCGCCCGGACCGGGGCGATTCGTCGTTCCGGTGAGCGTCGGCTCGCGGATCGGTTCGGCGGTCTCCGGCATCGGAGCTCGGCTCTCGAGGACCGGCTCGGCCGAGGCGATCGGCGCCGTCGCGGGCGAAGCCTCCTCGACGACGATCGCGGAGGTGTTCGTGCGCGTGTTCGTCGCGGTATTCGATTCGACGCTGACCTCGGTCGTGCCGGTCGGGGACTCGACTTGCCAGTTCGAGGTCGCCGGTGCCTCCGGAGCGACCGGAAGAGTCGGGATTTGGGGAATCGCGGGCGGCGGCGGCGCGCTCCGTTCGAACTCCGGCAGGGTCGCGAGCGCGACCCAGTCCTTCATCCCGTCGGCCCAAACGAACCCGGTCTTCGCGAATTTGCTCGCGTCGATGCCGGCCCAAATCTCGTCGACCGTGAAAGGACCTTCGTGGTGGTCACCCACATAGATAAACCACTTTTTTTCAGACATCGGATTCGGTCCTCACGGTAGATTAAGTCTAAGGGAATCAACGATGGGATTCAAATGGAGCCTCGTATCAATTCCGGATCACGTCGGCGTCCAAAACGTCGGCGGTCGGCTCGGTGCGGCCTTCGGTCCGCGCGCCTTTTTCGAGTCCTTCATGCGGATGAGCGGTGCGCGGCCGGATGAAGTCCCCCTGAAACAGGCGCTCTATCAGCACTTCTCCCTCCAACCGATTTCGGCGATCGTCGAGGAGAACCACGCGAACGCGGCCGAGCTCGTCCGCGAAGCCGCGGCCGGCGCGGATCGAACGGTCGTCGTCGGCGGCGGTCACGACCATGGCTATTCGCATCTCGTCGGAATCCGGGATTACCTCGGCGCGAAAAAGCGGATCGGCTGCATCAACATTGACGCGCACCTCGACGTTCGGAAACCGAATCCGAAGATTTCGAGCGGCAGTCCGTTTTATTTGGCGCTCGAATCGGGCGTTCTCCGCGGCGAAGACTTATATGAATTTGGTACACAATCACAGTGCAACGCAGCAGATTTGTGGCGCTATGCGCACGAAAAAAACGTAAACATAATCGCTTTTGACGAATGTCGTCATTCGAATGCGATTTCTAATTTTACACAGAGTTTGGAAAAACTAGCGCGTCAAGTAGATGCGGTTGTGATTAGTGTGGACCTGGATTCGGTAACCGAAGCGTTTGCACCAGGGGTCTCCGCGCCTCAATCGGAGGGTTTTTCTCCGTCAGAATTGATCGAATTCTGTGAGGTAGCGGGTGCAAACGAGAAGGTGGTTTCGCTCGGAATTTTCGAGTTGAACCCCCTGCACGATCTCGGCGGCCGAACCGCTCGTCTAGCGGCGACTTGCGCCTTTCGTTTTCTCGAAAAAGCGCGGAATATTCGGGAGTGATTTCCATTCACTGAATCGGGCGCCGACTGACGGAAACGGAAGGCTTTCGTAAGTAAATAATAGGGATACGCCCATTGGATCGGGAGTAAGAATGCTGAACGAAACTTTGTTCGCATCGGCTGGAGCTGAAGAAGACATGGCGCACTTATGGGTACTTGAAGACGACGAAGACGCGATCCTCCTGTACCAGAAGATGTTTCAATCGGGTTTCGAGGCGGAATACTTCAAGTCGTTGAACGACCTGCGCGACGCCATCTCCAAGAGCGACAATAAAAAACCGGAACTGCTCATCGCCGATCTCCATCTTCCCGACGGCGAATTCACGAACTTCCTCGGCGCGAACGCGTCCCTCGAGATGCCGTTCGCCGTCGTTTCCGCTTCGGACGACTACAAGATCCTCCAGGATTGCTTCAAGAAGGGCGCCCGCGACTTCTTCGTGAAGCCGGTGAACAAGAACGAGATCCTCTTCAAGATCAACCGCATCTTGAACGAGAAGGGCCAATCCGGCGTCGCGCTCGCGAAGCCGCGTTTCAAGGACCTCACGCTCGACACCTTCACCCAGACGGTCACGCGCGAAAACGTCCAGAAAATCATCCAGCTCACCCAGACCGAGTACAAGATCCTCGCCCTTTTCTTCCGGAATCCGGAACGCCGTCTGAACCGCGAAGAGATCATCGGCGAAGTCTGGAAGAGCGAAGCCCTCTCGCCGAAGGCGTTCGACTTCCACCTCTCGAAGCTCCGCGAAAAACTCCGCGAGCTGAACGTGAAGATCAATTACCAGACGAACGAAGGCTACTGCCTGATTCAAGAATAGAAGGCGGGAGCCTTCGGCGGAGCGCGAACGCGGTCTCCTCGGTAAACCCTTTCACCCCGGTCGCGACGCGATCGGGGTTTTTTCGTTTCTGGGTTAAACTCTCGGCATGGAGCTCTTTCACGGTCATCCCCTGCTCGAATCCACGCGCTTCCGCCTTCGTCCAATCCGAAGCGAAGAGGTCGACCGCACCCACGAACTCGGTCTGGCGTACTGGGGCGGAAAGCCGGCGACCTCGATCGAGTTCGCGCGCCAGTCGGTCGAGAAAATGGCCGACGAATTCCGGAACGACCGCGGCTACCACTGGCTCGTCGAATCGAAAGTCGACGGGAGCATCGTCGCCGCCGTCGGTTTTTACCGCGGATTCGCGGACGCACAGGGCGAGGTCGGATACGTCGTCGGCTCGCCGTTTCGCGGCCTCGGGATCATGACGGAACTCATGCCCGTTCTGCTCGCGTTCGGTTTCGGCGAGAAGAAACTCGCGCGCATCATCGCCGTGACTCGCGGGGAAAATGCGCCTTCCGTCGCGCTGCTGAAGCGTTTCGGTTTCATCCACGAATGCGACCGGGACGACGGCTATCGCCAATTCGCGCGAACTCCGCTAGCGTGAATCCATGAAGAACTACCTGCTCGCGATCGACGAAGGCACGACGGGCACGACCGCCGTGCTGATGGACACCGAACTGAACCTGGTCGCGGAGGCGTCCGTCGATTTTCCGCAGCACTTCCCGAAGCCGGGTTGGGTCGAGCACGATCCGAAGGAGATCTGGAAAGCCGTCGGCGAGAGCGTGACCGCCGCACTGAAGAAGGCGGGGGTCTCCGGTTCCGCGATCGCCGCGATCGGCATCACGAACCAGCGCGAGACGACGTGTTTTTGGGACCGGAAGACGGGCGAAACGCTCGCGAACGCGATCGTCTGGCAGGACCGGCGCACGGCGGAGTTCTGCGACTCGCTGAAGAAGCAGTCGCTCGAGAAGATGTTCCAGAAAGCGACGGGCCTCCTCCTCGATCCCTACTTCGCGGGAACGAAAGTCGTCTGGGCGATCCAAAACTGGCCCGCCGTCGGCAAGGCCGCGAAAGAAGGACGGCTCGCCGCGGGCACGATCGACAGCTTTCTCGTCGCGAAACTCACCGGGAATCCCGATCCGGTGACGGAGCCTTCGAACGCCTCGCGCACGCTCGCGTTCCACCTCGAAAAACGCCTCTTCGACGAATCTCTTTGTTCCGCGCTCGGTATCCCGAAGGCCGTTTGGGGCCGGGTGGAACCCTCGAACGGGAAGTTCGGCGTGACGAAAGGCGCGGGCTTCCTGCCCGACGGCATCCCGATCACCGGCATCCTCGGCGACCAGCAGTCGGCGCTCCTCGGCCAAGCGTGCACGCGCCCGGGCCAAGCGAAGTGCACGTACGGCACCGGCGCTTTCCTCCTTTTGAACACGGGCTCCGAGCCCGTCTACTCCCAGCACCGCCTCGTGACGACGATCGCCTGGGCGCTGGCCGGGGAGAAATCCGAGCCGACGGTGACCTACGCGCTCGAAGGATCGACCTTCGTCGCCGGTGCGGCCGTGCAGTGGTTCCGCGACGGACTCGGGCTCATCCGCGATTCGGCGGAAATCGAGAAGCTCGCAGCTTCGGTTCCTTCGACCGACGGAGTGACGTTCGTGCCCGCGCTCACCGGCCTCGGAGCTCCCCACTGGAGCCCGGATTCGACCGGTCTCTTCACGGGCATCACGCGCGGGACGACGAAAGCCCACCTCGCGCGCGCCGTGCTCGAAGGCATCGGCTTCCAGATCGCGGATCTTCTCTCGGCGATGCAGTCCGATCTCGGGCGACCGCTCGAAGGGCTGAACGTCGACGGCGGCGCCTCGGCGAATAACCTCCTCATGCAGTTCCAATCCGACGTCCTCGGCCTCCGTCTCAAACGACCCGAGTTCGTGGAGACGACCTCGCTCGGCGCGATCTTCGCCGCGGGCCTCGGCGCCGGCGTCTGGAAGGACCTCTCGGCGATCGAGAAGAGCTGGCGAATGGACCGGGAATTCACCCCCGCGATCGACCCTACGACCCGAGGCCGCGAAATCGGTCGGTGGAAATCGGCAGTCGGGAAGACGCTTTACCGAGGGAACTGACGCCCGACGACGACCGGGTCTTTGAATAACCCTTTTATTTCAATAACTTAATAACTGACTATTTTTATCAGATATTTCTTGTCGCAGAGTTCCATTCGCGATAAAGTCCCGCGAACCTTTGAACTCCGCTCCCCCGAGGAATCGTCTATGCGTTTCGCCACTCTGATTCTGGTCGCCGGTACCGCCGCCTCGCTCACGTCGTGCGGAAAGCTGAACCACATGCAGGACCAGACGGACCACATGGCCGCGACGACGGATCATATGTCGGTCACCACCGACGGCATGGCGAAAACGACCGAAGGGATGTCGAAGACCACGAACGACATGGCCAAGACGACGAACCATATGTCGGAAACGACCGACGATATGGCGACGACGACGAAGAAGATGGCCGTCACCACCGAGCAAATGGCCGACATCACGAATCACATGTCCGAGACCACCGACGGCATGTCCGAGACCACCGTGAAGATGTCGGAAACGACGAACCACATGTCCGAAACGACGGACAAGATGGCGACGACGACGGAAAAAATGTCGGTCACCACCGACCACATGAACGAAACGACCTGCACCATGTACGCGTCGCTTCGCCAAGGCAATACGAAGCTCTCGCGCGACACCGACATGAAGGCGATCCGCGACGCGAAGAACATCACCGAGAAACTCGAACTCGCCGCGAAGTACATGCAAGGCTTCGAATACCAGGTTTGGTCGCCGGTCTGCGTGAGCATCGCCTCCCGCGAAACCGTGATCGAACAAGCCGCGACCGAACTCCTGACCGCGATCCAGCCCCTCATCCACGACCGCGAAAAAGTCGGCGCGACCCAGACCTCCTCCGACGCCGAATCGCTCTACGCGATCGCGGCCACCCTCCACCGCACGAATCCCCTCCAGGAATCGCTGCTGAAGGGCACGAACGAAAAGCCGATGACCCTCGAGGAAATCCTCGTCCAAGGCATCGCCCTCGATAAAAAGAAGAACGCCGGCCAGCTCGCGAGCGCCGCCTATCCGACTTGGGCCGGCGTCGTCGGCAAGTACGAGAAGGACGCGGAATTCATCCTCCGCCTCCGCGCGAACTTCCTGATGGGCTACGCCTACGCCGTCGCCGACAGCGACGACTTCGGGAACGCCCCGGGCACGATGAAGAAAGCGAAACGCGTCTTCGAAACGACCACGATCGTCGGCGGCTGGTTCGGCGCGAAGTGGACGCCGAACCTCTCGAAGCGCTCGATCACGGAAATCCGCGAGCGCATCGTCGTTTCCCTCGAAATGTCGGCCGCGACCCGCGCGTCGCTCAAAGCCCTCGGCATCGACCCGATGGTCGACCAGACGATGGTGAAGATCTGGAAGAACGCCGACTTCACGAAGTACACGAACCAATCGGCGAAGCTGAAGAAGCCGACTTCGGCCGAACAGCTCCAAATCGATACGCTGAAGGCCCTAGTCGCCGCACGCGACAAGGTCATCCAGAAGTAATCGGCGTCGTCCGAGGCTAACCCTCAAGAATCACGGGAAAACTCCCGTCGATTTAGGCTGTCCAAGCCCGCGTTTTCGCGGCTTGCGCGATAACGCATAGCGAGATAGAACTCCGGAACTTTCCAGGGGGTTCTTATGATCGCCGTTCGTTCGTCCGCCGTCCGGTCTCTGCTCGCGCTCGCCGCCGTCTCCGTGCTCGCTTCGTGCTCGAAAGTGAACGACATGCACGACGCGACGATGGACATGAAGGACCAGACGAAAAAGATGGGTCAGACGACCGAAGACATGTCGGACACCACGAAACGCATGGAAGAGACGACGTGCAAGATGTACACGGCGCTCCGCCAAGGCAACTCGAAGCAGTCGCGCGACAACGACATGCACGAGATCAAGGACGCCGAGGACATCAACGAAAAACTCGAACTCGCCGCGAAGTACATGCAGGGCTTCGAGTACCAGGTTTGGGCCACGTCTTGTGCTTCCGTCACTCCGCGCGACATTTCGATCGATCAAGCGGCGACCGAACTCCTGACCGGCATCCAGCCCTACACGAAGGACCGCTCGAAGGTAAACGCGACGAAGCAGTCGTCGAACTACGCCACGCTCTACGCGCTCGCGGCGACCCTTCACCGCACGAACGCGCTCCAAGACGCGTATCTCGCGGGCACGAAATACAAGTCTCTCCGTCCGATGGATATCCTCCTCGAGGGCCTTCGGCTGAACCAGGCGAAGAACCGCGGCGAGATCGCCGAATCGGAACTTCCGGCGTGGGCCCGTACCGTCGGTAAGTATACTTCCGACACCCAGTTCATCCTTCGCCTTCGCGCGAACTTCCTGATGGCGTACGGCTACGCGATCGCCGACTCCGACGATTTCGGCAACACGCCGAACACGATGGAAAAGCTCTGGCGCCTCGCGACGACCAAGTTCTTCTCGAAGAAGTGGACGCCGAACCTCGATCGGCGCGACCCGACCGAAATCGCCGAACGGATCACCGCCTCGCTCGTGCTCGCGAAGGAAACCCGCGACGCGCTGGTCTCGCTCGGCATCGACCCGATGGTCGATGAAACGGTGATGAAGATCTGGAAGAACGCGGATTTCTCCCGTCTCGATCTCGCCGGGATGGAAAAGGGCAAGGGCGACGACCCGGCCCGCGCGAAGGCGATCAAGAACTTGATCTCCGCGCGCGACCTGCTCCTCGCCCACGGCGCGGGCGGCAGCTGGTAATCGTCCGAATTACGACCCCGAAACGCTCTTCCGTTTGACGACGACTTTGCCTGCCTCGACGTCCTTGAGGAGGCGGTCCCACTTATCCTTATAGGTGTTGTACTTCGTGTGGAACTCGTTCACGCGAAAACGGAGGTTCGCCGTCGGTTTCGGCGCGGCTTGGATCTTCAGGATCAAGTCTTCGAGGTGCTTGCGCTGGACGGTGGGCGGCGTGCGTTCGAGCCCCTGGATCCACATTCCATAGAGGTTCGTGATCTGTTCCATCATGACTTCGCATTTCGTCAGGAGTTCGATCAAGACCTGATCGGTCGTCGTGGTTTCCCCGAGCTTGACCTTCGGATCGATCTTCCGCATCTCCTCTTGGAGCCGCGACCGTTCCTCCTCGACCCGCTCGTTTTCACGTTCCCGAAACCTCGCCCAACCGTCTTTCTCTTTGGCCATCGCATCGATTCTAACATGTGTTACGGAATTATGGATGAAGGTTAAAACCCAGTACGTGTGTCAGAACTGTGGCTTCACGACCGCGAAATGGCTCGGCCGATGCCCGACCTGCGAGTCCTGGAATACCTTCGCGGAGGAAAAGGAAGACAAGTCCGCTCCGGAAACTTCGGCCGGGTCGATCGCGTCCGTCCGAGACGACTTCAAGGAGTTTAAGGCCCTCGGGAAGCGAACCGCCGATATCGTGGCGCTCGACGACGTCGAATCGAAGTCGGCGAAACGCCGCATCGCGACCGGAATGGCCGAGCTCGACCGCACGCTCGGTGGCGGCCTCGTCCCCGACGCGTTCACGCTACTCGGAGGGGATCCGGGCATCGGAAAGTCGACCCTCCTCCTCCAACTCGCGAAGGGCGTCCTCGCGGAAAACCCGGAACTGAAGATCCTCTACGTCTCGGGCGAAGAGTCCCTCGATCAGATCGCCGCGCGCGCGAAACGGATGGGCGTCGAGGGCGGGGGACGGATCTTCCTCGCCGCCGAAACGAGCCTCGAACGCGTTTTCGCGAACGTGCTCGAGTTGAAACCGAACATCCTTTTCATGGACTCGCTCCAGACGTTCAGCACCGCGTATTCCCAGAGCGCGCCGGGCTCCGTCTCGCAGGTGCGCGAGATCACGACCCGACTAATGACCCTCGCGAAAACCGCGGGCGTCGCCGTCTGGCTCGTCGGTCACGTCACGAAGGAAGGCGCGATCGCCGGGCCGAAGACCGTCGAGCACATGGTCGATACCGTCCTCTATTTCGAGGGCGAGGGCACGCAGAGCTACCGGCTGCTCCGCACGGTGAAAAACCGCTTCGGCTCGACGAACGAACTCGGCGTTTTCGAGATGGATTCGGACGGACTCAAGGAAGTGCGGAATCCTTCGTCCCTCTTCCTCTCCGAACGGAAGGAATCGGTTTCGGGCGTCGCGATCACGGCTTCGCTCGAAGGTTCGCGTCCGCTTCTCGTCGAACTCCAGTCCCTCGTGGTGCCGTCGGGACTCGCGGTTCCGCGCCGGACGGCGGTCGGCATCGACGGCGCGCGGCTGTCGATCCTGGCCGCGATTCTGGAACGCCATATGGGGCTCGCCCTCATGCAGAAGGATCTCTTCTTCAATGTCTCGGGCGGCCTGCGCATTTCCGAGCCGGCGGTCGACCTCGCCGCCGCCGCCGCGATCTGGTCGAGCATGGAGGAAGTATCGCTCCCGGGCGACTGGCTCTTCCTCGGCGAGCTCGCGCTCACCGGAGAAGTCCGGCGCGCCCCCCAGATGGACGTGCGAATCGCGGAGGCGAAAAAACTCGGTTTCTCGACCGCCGTCGTTCCCGAGAACACCCCTAAGAAAGTGCTCGCCGGCGCCGGGTTGCGCGTGCTCACGATTTCCCGCGTGCGGGAACTCGCGAAGCTGCTCGCCTGAAGACTTCGCGACCCGTCGCCGCTCGAAATGAAAGGGCGATCGACCCGAAGGCCGATCGCCCGATTTCGATTACCGGCGGTGACGCTCTCGCGCCTATTGCCCGCGGGTGAAGCCCGAGGCGCCGAGGCTGACGGTGCCCGCCTGGACTTTCGTTTGGAGCTTCACGATCCCGAACGGGACGGCCGCGATCCAAAGCTCGGTGCCGTCGTTCCCGACCGCGTGGCAGGTGTCGAACGCGCCGGCGCCGACGGTGATCTTTTCTTTCTTACCGATCTGGCCGGATTCGCACATCGAAACGACCGCGGCGGCCTGGTCTTCCGTCATCATGTCGTCCGCGGTCGCTTGGACTTCGCGGGAGTCGGTCTGGCCGGCGACGGTTTGCGACTGGGCGATCGTATAGACGCCGGTGTTCGCGTTGTACGCGGTGATCTTTTGGGACGTGACGACCTTCGCGTTCAAACCCGGGCCGACGAGCGTGCCGTCGAGGGTCGCGGAATCACCGACCTTCGGGTCGGCGAACGCGGACGCGGCGGAAACGAGAGCCACGAGGGAAAGGGAGAGGACGAAACGGGAATGAATGAACGACATAAAAACCTCCAATGTTTTATCTGCGAGTCGCTGGGACGCGATCCTGTTCTAGTCTCGCCGATCGTATCGAGCAGGACCCGCGAGTCAACCCGTGCACCCGATATTTTCGTCGTAGCGCCTCGAACGGATCACCCTTCCGGCGAGCCTACTTGCGGATACTCACTTCTCGATTCGACGCAGCATCTCGGCTTCGTCGATCACTTCGATGCCGAGTTCCTGGGCTTTATCGAGTTTCGAGCCGGCGTCCGTGCCCGCGACGACGAAGCTCGTCTTCTTCGAGACGCTCGAAGCGGTCTTTCCACCGTTCTCCTCGATGAGTCGGGTCGCCTCGCTCCGGGAGAGGTTCGGAAAAGTCCCGGTGAGCACGATCGTGAGCCCCGCGAACGGCGCGCCGGCGCCCGCCTTCTTCGGAGCGATCGGATCGACGAATTTCAGCAGGTCCTTCACTTCGTCTTTCCCCTCCTTCGAGGAGAAATATTCCCGGAGCGAACGCGCGACTTCCGGCCCGATCTCGTGGATCGCCATGAAGTCCTCCTCCGAGGCCTTCAACATCGGCTCGATCGCGCCGAAATGGCTCGCGACGATCTTCGACGTCCGTTCGCCGACGTGGCGGATACCGAGTCCGAACACGAGGCGATAGAGATCGACCTTCTTCGTCGCCTTGATCGCGTCGAGGAGGTTCTGCGAGGACTTCTCCTTGAAGCCTTCGAGCGAGAGGAGATCGGCGAGTTTCAAACGATAGAGATCCCCGAACGTCTCGAGGAGCTTCGCCTCGATCAGCTGCTCGATGATCTTCCAACCGAGGCCGTCGATATTCATCGCGTCCTTCATCGCGAAATGCTCGAAACGGCGCTGACGGAGCTCGCCGCCCGCGTTCGTCGCGCGGTAGGCGGCCTCGCCTTCCTTGCGCTCTGCCGAGATCCCGTTCTTTTCCGCCCAGTCGAGGATGGAGAACTTCTTCTCCTTGCCGGTGCGTTTTTCCTTCACGACCGAGACGACTTCCGGAATCACGTCGCCCGCGCGCTGGATGAAGACCGTATCGCCGATGCGGACGTCTTTCCGGTCGATCTCGTCCTGGTTATGGAGCGTGGCTCGGCTGACCATCACGCCGCCGACCTTCACGGGCCGGAGCGCCGCGACCGGAGTGAGCGCGCCGGTACGGCCGATCTGGACGAGGATGTCCTCGATCACGGTGGTCTCCTGGCGTGGCGGGTACTTGAACGCGATCATCCCGCGGGGGGCGCGCGACACATAACCGGCCTGGTCGAGGTCGCGCATACGGTTCAGCTTCACGACGATCCCGTCGATCTCGTACGGGAGCGCGTCGCGCTTCTTCTCGACGTCGCGGTAAAACTTCAGGACTCCGTCGACGCCCTTCACGACTTTCCGGTGATCGCCGATGCGAAGGCCCCAGGCGGCGAATGTTTTTTGGAGCTCGTCGATCGACTCGAACTGACGCAGACCGCCCGCGCCGCTCGAGACCCCCTCGACCGCGCCGACGCCATACCAAAACGCGGTCAGCGCGCGCGACGCCGCGATCTTCGGATCGAGCTGGCGAATCGTTCCCGCGGCGGCGTTTCGCGGATTCGCGAAAATCTTTCCTCCCGACGCTTCTTGTTCCCGGTTCAGTTTCTCGAAATCCTTGATCGGGAAAATCACCTCGCCGCGAATCTCGATCGTCTTCGGCGTTTTCGTCTTCGCGGCTTTCGTGTCGAGCCGCATCGGGATCGATTTGATCGTGCGGATGTTATGGGTCACGTCTTCGCCCGTCTCGCCGTCGCCCCGGGTCGCGGCGTACGCGAACTCCCCGTCCTCGTAAGTCAGCGACATCGAGAGCCCGTCGAACTTCAGCTCGACGTGGTATTCGAGATCCTCGCCCGGCGCGACGTCGAGGAACTTCCGGACCCGCTCGTCGAACGCGCGGAAATCCTTTTCGTCGAACGCGTTCGCGAGCGAGAGCATCGGCACCCGGTGCTTCACCTTCGCGAACTCGTCGACCGGCGCGCCGCCGACCCGCGCGGTCGGACTGTTCGGCGAACGCAGGTCGGGATGCGCTTCTTCGAGCGCGCGCAACTCGTGGAAAAGCTTGTCGTAGGCCGAGTCCGAGATTTCGGGCGCATCCTTTACGTAATAAAGGTGGTTATGCCGCTCGAGTTCGGCGGTGAGTTCGGCTGCGCGCTTCTTCGCGGATGCAGGGGCTTTCATCGGGATCGTTTTAATACAGCCCGCGGCCGCCTCAAAAGAAGAACTGCAGGGACGGTGCGAGGGCGATCGACTTGTTCGAAATCGAGCCGCCGTTCACGAAGTCCATCGAGTTCGATTTGAAGTCGATCCCGAGCTGGAACCGGAGCTTCGGATCGATCCAAGCGTAGCCCCCGGCCGAGAACGAGATCGAGGTCGCGCCGGTCGACGTCCCGTAATAGCCCGCGTCTTCGGTGCCGCTTCCGAAGATGCCGAAATCGACGTCGACGATCACGCCGTAGTCCTGGCGCACCGGGAGATCCCCCCCGAGTCCGAGGAAAAGGCCGCCCGTCGAGACGTTCCCCGTCTTCGCGGTCGCGTCCTGCGGTAGGCCGTAGGAAGTCTTCTGGAAGCCGAGTTTCAACCAGCCCTTCGGACCGAAGAAATTATTCGTCACGTGGTAGAAGTACCCCGCGGCGAGGCGGAACTGGCTCATCGAAAGCGAACCGCCGTCGAGGGTGACCGCACCGAGGCGATCGCGCTGGGTGTAGCTCGCGGCGCCGTAGGCGAGCTTCAGCTCGCCGAAGAAGTCGCTCGTGAACCAGGCTTGGATCTCGCCCTTCACCCCGTAGAGGAAGGAGCTCCCCGACCCGTCGGTCGAATCGCGCGAGGTCGAACCGAGCAGGAGCCCCGGCGCGACGTAACCGATGCGCGGAGGATCCTTCGCGCGCTGGTCCATCTTCTCGAGGTCGAGCGAACGGCGTTCGATCGGAACCGATTCGACGCCGGGAATGATTTGGACGACTTTCTGGAAGCGCGCGATCTGGCGGCCGTATTCCTCGGTCTCGATCTTCGCGAACGCGAGCCCGTCGTCGACTTCGTCGACCACCGCGCGACCGGTCGGGGTGAGCCGCCAGTCGACGATCGTCTTCAGCAGCGGGTGGTACTTCACGTCGTCGAGGGTCGCGAACACGAGGGTATCGCCCTTCTTCAGTCCCGAGCTCGCGCCGAGATTCACGGTTACCGCCGTCTGGTCGCGACCGGTGACGGTGCCCTTGAACGGGACTTTCGCGATCAGCCGATCGAGCGCGTCCGAAAGCGCTTTTCGGAATTCCTCGGAACCGAGTTTTCCTTCGCCGCGGAACGGCTGCTCGATCTCGATTTTTTCCGTCGCGAGCGTCTGGAGTTTCGCGGCGTGGACCCACTCGATCGTGAATCGGTAGGTCGGGCCTTCCTTCACCGCGCGGGTACGAAGGAAGGTGTCGAGTCGAAACGTCTTCGCGAGCTGGGTGAGGATCGCGGGATCTTCGATCACCTTCGCGTACGGGAGTTTCGATCCCGTCATCAAGTCGTTCGCCTTCCCGAGGTCTTGGACGACGAAGCGCGACTGGTTCGAGAGGTAATCGGTATAGGTCTTCGTGACGATGTCGCCGAAAAGGCCGTCGACGTTATCCCACGCGCGCAGGATGCCGATCGACGCGAGCGCGTACTGGCGATCGAGTTCGGGACTCGCGTGGGCACGCGGAGCCGCGAGGATCGAACCGAGGGCAAGCGCCGTCGCGAGCGCGCCGGAACGCAAGGCGCGCGCGATCGAACGACTAGAGCTGCGACGGCAAGTTTTGGAAGAGTCGTTCTTCATAGATCGCCACCAGCATTTTCAATTCGGAGATTTCTTCCTGGGCGCGCTTGAGATCGACTTCGAGTTTGGCGACCCGGGGTTCCAGCGGCAGCGTGTCCGCCGAAGGACGCATCCACTCGGCTTCCGCCGTGCGCGGCGCTTCCGTCGTCGAGAAGATGTAGTACTTCCCGTTCTCGGATTTGTACGGGATCTTCCCCGCCTTGATGTGGCGACGAAGCGTCGAAAGACTGACGCCGTTTTTCATGGCGTAGTCCATCAAAGGAATCCAAAAACCGTTTTCGACGGGTGTGGTCGACATGGGAAACATTGTATTTCCAGGGCTTGAAACTTCAACTAATCTCATAGGGTGGCGCCGATTCTCCGGAAGCCCGCGAATTTATGGACGAGCGCATAAAAATCGCCCCCAAAAAGAAGATCGCCTTCGTTTGTAGCGGGGGTGCGACAAAAGCGGGGGCCTTCCACCTCGGCGTCGCTCTTGGCTTGCAGGAGCGCGGCTTTCGGTTCGCCGGCGGGCTTCAAACCCCGGGCGTTCCGCCGCGACCGAGCGAACCCATGGAAATCTCGACGTTTGTCGGCTCGAGCGCCGGGAGCGTCATCAGCGCCTACCTCGCCGCCGGGTACTCCCTCGAGAACATCTTCAATAGTTTCATCGGCCGTAAACCCACCGATCCGCGCGACGCGATCCCGAAGATCCTGCCGAAGCTCACATACCCGACCATGCTCAAGATGCGTCCCGGCCTCGCTCGCGAACAGCTCGCACAGCTCGGACTCCTGAAAACGATCGCGGCCGGCATCATCAAGGGCAACTTCGAAGCGATCCTCCAGCTTCGCTGGATCAAGGCGACCGGCCTCTTCACCACCGCAGGCGTCGAACAGTTCCTCCGCGAAGAGGTACTGCCCTCGAACCGCTTCGCCGACTACGCTTCCGACCTTTTCGTCATCGCGACCCAGCTGAATCACTCGCGGAAGGTCGTCTTCGGAAAATATTCGTACTCGCCGCCGGCCCACGACCTGAACTGCCAGTACAATAACGACGTTTCGATCTCGGAAGCGTGCGCGGCCTCGAGCTCGCTCCCGTTCATCTACACGCCTTACTCGATCCAACACGGCGGTTCCGAGGACGAAACCCACTACGTCGACGGCGAGATCCGCGACACGCTCTCGACCCACGTCGCGATGGACGCCGGTTGTGACCTCGTTTTCGCGTCCTATACCCACCAGCCTTACCACTGGCAGAAGGAGATCGGCTCGCTCACGAAGCACGGGCTGCCCGCGATCCTGATCCAATCGATCTACCTCGTGATCGAGCAGAAGGTGAACCAGTACATCTACCAGAAGGAAAGCCAGCGCTCGGCGATCCTCGCCGTCGAGAAGTACTGCCAGCAGGTCGGCCTCCCCGAAGAGCACCTCAAGCGGATCCTCGGCATCCTCGAGGCCGAGCTTCACCACCGGAAGGACGTCGACACGATCTACATCCATCCGAATCCGGCCGACGCCCAGATGTTCTTCGGCGAGCACTTCTCGCTCTCGCCGAAGAAGCTCGCCGATCTCGTTCGCTCCGGTTTCCGAGCGGCGACCGAAACGCTGAAAAGGTACGAGTTCGCGGATCGAGTCGTCGGACCGAAAGTCGTCAGCGCGAAGGGCTAGCCTCGAAACGGACCGCTATTTCCCGTACTGAGCCCGCAAGGTCGAGAATTCGTCCGGTTTGACGAACCCTGTGGTGTCGTCGGCCATCAGGTCGGTCGCGTCCCACCGGCTCACGTAACGGCAGTTCTTCGGTTCCCACTCGTCGTAATAGCGATCGTCGAAGCCGAGGACGTGGCCGATCTCGTGCGCGATGGCGCGATCGCGGACCTGCGAAAAGAGGTGCACTTCGCGCGTACGGTAACGCACGAACGAACGACCGAGCGAACCCGGGTCGCGGACGAGCCGGAAAAGGTCGTCGGTCGGATCGGTCACCCATTCGATCGCGAGCTCGAAACCGGGTCCGGCCCAAATCGGAAGGATGTACTTCTCGAGCGCTTCACGCATGAACCCGAAATCGCCCGGATCGAGCTGAAGGACGAGTTTCGAGCCTTCGAAACGGATTCCCCGATGTTTCTCGAAATCGCCGCGCGTCGCCCAGCCGATTTCCTGGGCCAAGGAGTCGCGGTCTTTCTTGCGCGTTTCGACGTCGATCGCGGAATTCGGCGCGAGTCGGTCGAGGAGTTCGCGGTAGCGCGGCTGATTCCGAAGCCACGCGGTTTCCTCGGCGGTGAAATCGGGTATCGCGCAGATGCTCAGGTCGGCGCACTTGCGCGCTTTCACGGCCATCGCGGAAATGAAGTCGAGGTTCGTCGGAGTCACCCCGTAACCGAGGCCCCTCGCGGTCCGGAAAAGATCGTCGGAAAGCATCCCGCCGAGATTTCGACCAAGGCGCTCCATCTCGGCGCGATCGCCGGAATGGCCGTATTCGCGGAAATCGTCGAGGAAGTCGTCCCACGACCGGTAATTCACGGCGGAGGGGTCCGTTCCGGGAGTGAACTTCAACTCTCGTACGACGAAGTCGCCGTGCCGGACGGAGCGGTAGGACTTCGTCTCGACGAGGAGCGGAGGTTCGGCTTGGCTGCGAACCGCGTTTTGGAACGCGTCGAGCGCGCGGGCGGCGGCGTAGATCGCGTCCTTCCGCGAGGTCTCGCAGTTCGTGACGTACGGACTCGAATAGATCGTGTCGAGGTTCTTCGCGAAGTCGGCGGTCACCGGCGCCGGTTTTTCGGGGGCCTTGTCCCCGTTCCGAGGATGTCCCCCGCACCCGATCAGGGCGGCGGAGGCGGCGAGAATCGCGACGATGAGGATCGAAAGACGCGGTTTCACAGTCGGGGCTAAGAGCAAACGCCGCGCCAGGGAAACCGGGTCGCGCCCCTCCGCAAGGCGTCCGCGGCGGCGCCTCGGTGTCTAAAACTTCGTCAGTCGCCGAACTTCAGTGCAAGGCCGCTTCTTCGGAAACCATCTGGCCGAACTTCAAGGTCAGCGCGAAAACGTCGTCGATTTTCGTCATGGGGAGCGTCTCGGCTTTGTCGAAGATGTCGTGGTAGGCCTTGATCCCGCCCATCGTGTACATGAAGAACGCCGGCACGCCGTGCTCGGTGAACCAGTAATGGTCGCTGTTCGCGGCCTTCCCGCGCGAGCCGATCTGGACGAGGTAGTGACCTTCGTTATTCAGCTGGGTGAGGATCCCGAACTCCTTCGGGAACTCGGTCGCGTTCACGACGGTCGCGCCTTCCTCGCCGGTGCCTTCGAGGTCGAAGTTCATCACGAATCGGATCCGATCGAGCGGGACCAATGGATGCTCGACGAAATATTTCGAACCGATGAGCCCCGCCTCTTCGCCCGCGAAGAAGACGAAGCCGATCGAGTACGGCTGGGGATGGGCGGCGTAATACTTCGCGAGTTCGAGGATGAGCGATACGCCGCTCGCGTTATCGTTCGCGCCCGGGAAAAAGGTCCGGTCGCCCATGCCGCCGAGGTGGTCGTAGTGGGCGGTAAAAAGGAAAAGGCGCTCGGGATTGACCGTGCCCGGGACGTAGCCTGCGATGTTCGCCGCCGCGAAGTTCGGGAGGAACTTCGTTTCGATGCGATACGCGACGCGCGTCGGCCGATCGGGCATGCGGGCACGATCGAGGAAGATCTGCGTGTTCGCGTTCACTTTTCGGGCGACCGACCACGTGAGCTTGTCCTTCAGGACGACGGAAACCGCTTCATTCTTTCCGCCGACGAATTCGTCGGCGCCCTTCGCGACGAGGTCGAACTTATGCTTTCCGCCACGAGCACCCGGCGAAACGATGTAGTCCAGTCCCGGAACGAGGAGCCGGCCGTTTACCTTGACTTCCATTTCCCCGGGGAACGTCTGGACGGGAAATTCGAAGGGCTGCCGGTACGAGGCGCCCGCGAGCGGCTTCAACCCGATTTTCGCGATCTCGCCTTCGAGATAGGCAGCCGCTTTCGCCATGCCGTCCTTCGTGTAACCGCGGCCCCAAAACTCGGGCGAAGCGAGCTTCGCGACGGTCGCTTTCGCCTCGTCGTGAACCGAGGGCACGTCGCCGGCGAGCGCGAACGCTCCGAAGTGGAAAAGTACCCCCAGAATCCCTAATCGAGCCGCGATCCGTCGCATCTTCATGCCTTTCACTCTAGTTCGCGATCGGCGCGAGTCAACCCGCCCCCGGTCAAAGGATGCGAATACCGTCCGCGACGCAGACGACGCCTTAGCGCTTCGCACCCCACGTTTTTTCGTCTAGCCTCCTAAGGCATGGACCAACCGAAAAAAGATTCCGCCCCGACTCCCGCCGCGAAAATCTTCCAGATCCTTTGGGTCGGGCTCCTCGGCGCCCAGTTCATGTACGCCTTCATCCTGCGCGGCGTCCTCGCGAGAGGGTGGGAATCGCCGGATCCCCGGTGGCTCCCGAACTTCGGAGATCCCTTCGAGATGAGCCTCGGCATCGCCGCCGCGGTCACGTTCCTCACCGGCTTCGTCGTTCCTTCGCTGATCGCTCGCGGGATGGGCGCGAAGATCCACGCCGCGCTCCGGGACGAGTCCCGCCCCCGCGACGTCGTTCCTCCGCTCCTCTTCGCGCCGTTCATCGTCCGCCTCGCCATGTTCGAAGCGGTCTGCCTCCTCGGCTTCGTACTCGCGAACAAAGCCCACGCGCCGAACCTGATCTTCCCGTTCCTCGCGCTGAGCGCGGGCGCGACGCTGAAGAACTTCCCGTCCACTCCCGAAAAGGTCGCCGAAGACCTCGGCTTAGCGGGCGTCGGTCCCCGCTAGCCGGACGATCGAAAATTCGCGGGTGAACGACGTCTCGGGCACGGACCCGCGGCCGGCGAGCAGGATCTCGCGGATCGGCAGCCGGCTGCGACGCTTGAACCGCTTCCAAGTCCGCCAGTCGAGGTGCTCCCCTTTCTCGGCGAACGCATGATCGAGGGTGATCCGGTACTTATCCGTCTGCTCGTCGGAGAGGATGAGCACGCCGTTCCGCTGGAGGTGTTCGACGACGTCGTCGTAGCCGAAGAGCCGCCGCATCGGCGATCCGAGGCTGATCGAAAGCATCCCGATCTCGTGCCAGATATCCCGATTCTCGTCGAGCATCGCCGCCGTGTACGGCGCCGGTTCGCCCACGAGGTCGACGAGCGGACCGTGGTCGATCTTCGCGACCTCGGTCGAGGCGATCCGGAAAAAAAGGACCGCGGCGAGCGCGGTGATCGTGAATACGCGCACATAACCGAACCAGAGCACGAACGCCGCCGCGACGCCCGTGAAGACGAAGGCGAGGAAGAGCCAGGCGGGGACCAACTCGAATCGATAGAGCGCGAAACCCGCGGCGGCGAGACCGAACGCCATCGCGAAACCGGTCGCCCGCGCAAGCCACGTGAACGTCCGCGTGCGGTTCGCGCGGAAGCAACTCCAATCGACGAGGATCGAAAGCGCCGGCACGAGGATGAAGAGATAGAGTCCCGTGCGGTACGGAAAAACCGAGAAGAAAAGCGCCGGCGGGATCGACCACGCGAGAGCGAACCGGAGAATGCCGGCCGTTCGCCGCCCCATCCAGGCGCTTCGCAAGGCCGTGAAGAGAAGGAGGGTGAACGGAAACGTCATATGCAGCAGCGGGATCCAAAGATCGCCGAGCGTGCCGCCGTTCGCGCCCTTTTGGAACTGTTCGTGGAGGATGTATTGGTCCCAAAACGTGTTGCCGTCCCGGACGAAGAGCGCGATGAACCAGAGCAGTCCGATCGCGATCCCGCCGAGCCATGCGAAATAGAGGTGGCGGTTCTTCAGGAGCAGCCACTCTCCCGAGGTGAGGATATAGATGAGGTAGCCCACGACCCAAAACGCGGCGTAGAGCGGGCTCTTCAGGAGCGACGAAAGCCCGGCGATCGCGAACGCGGCGTAGAGCCACGCGACCCGTCGCTCGTCGTCCTCCGGCTCGGCGAGGAATTTCAGGCCCGCCCACCAAGCCCCCGCGTAGAAGAGGCAAACGTAGATGTCCATCTGCGCGGAAAGCGCGTAGGTCATCCCGCCGAGCGTCGCGGCGAACCAAAGTCCGGAATTGACGTACCAGCGCCGTTCGCCGAGGAGCGACGCGATCTCGTTGAGTAGCCAAGCCGTGCCGACGAGCGCCAAGACGCCCGGCAAAAACGTGGCGAAGACGTTAAAACCGAAAACCTTCCAGCTGAGGAGCGTCATCCAATACTGAAACGGAGGCTTCAGGTAATTCGGTTCCCCGAAGAGCAGCGGCTGGAGCCACTCCCCGCGTTCCCGCATCTCCATCGCGATCGCGATGTAGGTTTTCTGGTCCCCCGTGAACGGGACCATCATGCGCCCGAGGAGCGGAACGTACGCGGCAAGAATCCAAACGAGGTGGCCCGGATGGCGCCAGAGGGTGGTTTTCCCGATCATGCTCGGTTTTGAATTTACCCCTTTCGTGCGAATATACCAGGATCATGAGCAACTCCGATCGTATCGTCGTCGTCTCCGGTGCCCGTACTCCATTCGCTCGCGCTCGTACCGTTTTCGGTAAGATGAGCCCCGCCGCTCTCGGCGGAATCACCCTTCGCGAAACCGTCGCGCGAGCGGGAATCGATCCGAAGCTGATCGACGAAATCTATTACGGCATCGTCAGCGCGCCGGCCGAAGGTTCGAACGTTTCGCGCGAAGCGCTCTTCGATTCCGGGCTCCCGGCGGCGATCCCTTGCACGACGATCAACCGCTACTGCGCTTCTTCCGCCGAAGCCGTCGCCGGCATCGCCGCGAAGATCACCGCGGGCCAGATCGAGATCGGCATCGCGGGTGGCGTGGAATCGATCTCCTCGATCCGCGCGCTCTTTTCGAACGAAGCGACGAACTTCTTTTCCGACATCGCGAAGATGAAAACGACCGGCCAAAAACTCGCGCATCTCGCTAAGTTCAAACCGGCCTATCTCGCGCCGATGGCTCCGGGCATCGTCGAACCGACGACCGGCAAGTCGATGGGTCAGAGCGCGGACCTGATGGCCCGCCAGTTCGGCGTCGGCCGCGCTGAGCAGGACGCTTACGCCGTCGAGTCGCACAAGAAAGCGGCGAAGGGCTGGGAGACCGGCTTCTTCAAGGAACTCGTCGTCGGCGTGCCGACGAAGGACGGAACGCTCGTCGAGCGCGACACCGACATCCGCGCGGACACCTCGGTCGAGAAGCTCGCCGGCCTCCGTCCGGTCTTCTATAAGGACGGCACGATCACCGCCGGGAACGCCTCCCCGCTCACCGACGGCGCCTCCGCGGTGCTCCTCATGAAGGAATCGAAGGCGAAGGAACTCGGACTCAAGCCGATCGCCGCGATCCGTTCGATCGCCGCCGCGGGCGTCGACATCCAGAAGGAACCGCTGCTCATCGGACCGGTGAAGGCGATCCCCCACGCGCTGAAGATGGCGGGTATTTCCTGGAACGATCTCGACCTGATCGAGATCCACGAAGCGTTCGCGGGCCAAGTGCTGGCGACCTTCCGCGCGATCGAATCGGACGCGTACGCGAAGGAAAAACTCGGACTCGGTGCGAAGATCGGCACGATCGACACGTCGAAGGTGAATCCGCACGGCGGCTCGATCCCCCTCGGTCACCCGTTCGGCGCGACCGGCACCCGCCTCGTCATGCAGACGGCGCTCGAGCTCCAGAAGCTGAACAAGAAACTCGCCCTGATCTCGATCTGCGCGGCGGGTGGACTCGGCGAAGTCCTCGTGATGGAAGCGATTTAAGGCTTCGCCGAAGAAGTCCGAGTCGAAATATTGACGGCGACCTCCGCGGAACCGCGTTGGTCGCCGTCCTCGTTTTCGTTTACTCTAGAGAAGGAGGGGCCGGTGCGTCCGTTATCTTCTATTTCCATTCGCTCACTCTTGCTTCCGCTCGCCGCCCTACTGCTCGGCACCACGAACCCGGACCCCGGTCCGAACGCCCTCTATCTTTGCATGTACTGCAACGACATGATGGGATTGAACACGGGCGCGTACGTCGAAAATTACTTGAGCTTCCAAGCGGCGAACGGGAACCGCGCCGTAGGCATCGGAAACTACGAATCCTATAACGAAGAGCAGCTCGATCGCGCGAAAAAGGCGGGAGTGAAAGTTTACGGAACCGGGTACGAACGCACGGTTTTCCTCGACCAACTCGCCGACCGGAAGGAAAGGGAATCGCCGAAGGAAGCCGCGAAGCGGAACATCCTCGCCCAGCTGATGAAACTCGACAAGACCAAGCCGATCACGATCCACATCTCCGATCACGGGTGGAACGGCGGCTTGAACGGGGACGGAACCTTGCCGCCCGAGAAATCGGGGATGGCTGTGAAGATGCAGTCGAATCCTTTCGAAGAGGGGATTCCGGAGCTGATCCTCACGCACGGCGAATTCGCGGAGCTCCTCACGAAGGCCGGTTTGACCGGTCCGAAGGCGCCGCCCGTTCGGATCGTCGCCGAGCACTGCTACGGCGGTGGCGTCCACTGGATCTCCCAGCAGTTCCCGAACGTCTGCACGGCGGCGTTCACGGATAATAAGAACGTGAACTGGATCTCCGACGACGAGGCGGGTTCGATGTGGCGTTACGTCGGCGCCGAAAAGAAAGCCGGTCGAACGCCCACGCTCTTCGAGGGATTCTACGCCGGGTGGAGCGCGAAGGACCGCGAGGATTCGGTCGGCGGAGCGCTCGGATCGACCCAATTCGTGAAGGACGTGCTTCAAAAAAGAGGCATCCAAACGGAAGATCTGGGTCAGTGGACTTCGCTCGACTGGTCGACCTGGAACAATTTCAGCACCCTCACCGGCGACATCATGAAGAAGGGCAAGAAACGGACGACCGCCGAAGAGACGCCGAGCTGCCCTTCCGAATATTACATCCTCCCGAAAGTGACGAGCCCCCAAGTTTTCACCGACGCGGAAAAAGTCATCAACACCCTCCTCCCCGAAAACTCCTCGCCGATCCTCGATACCTACCGCCAAGCGCTTAAGGACCTCCAGCAGAACGAGGCGAATTATCGACAGCTCGCGGGCGACATGAAACTCCGCATCGAGAGGCTTCGCGATCAGTGGGGCGACTTGAAATCGGACGAAAAGGCCGCCGCTTCCCGAGACTATACCGATTCGTTCGGCACTTTCACGGATTGGGCGATGGGGAAGTTCGAGGAGACCCGCCAAGCCGACCTCACGAAAGCGAAGGGCGACCAGCGCAAGACGTTCGACGAATACCTGAAATGGCGGAACCAGAACGCGCCGATCCTCGCGAAATACTTTCGCGAAAAGGAATACGTGGATCGCTTCGCGGAGCTTAAGACTTTCACCGACGCTTATGCGAAAGGGAAAGTCACGGAAGCCGAAATGAACCAATACCGAAGGATGCTCCAATGCGAGTCATTGCCGCTCTGATCGCGATCGGCGCCGCGATTTCCGTAGCCGGAGCCGCACCCGAGGCGAAGAAACGCGCCTACCGAGCCGTCGTCTATTTCAAGGGGCCGAAGACCGACTCGACGGGGACCTATTCCGAGATCGTCCTCAAACCGCGAAGCAGCGCCGCCGCCCCCGTCCGCCTCCACGGTAAACCCCTCGATCCGAAGCTGAAGGGAGCGTACGTCGATATCGATTTCGAGACGGCGAGCGAATGCTCGCTCGGATGCGACGCCACCCTCCTCGCTTTCCACGACGTCGTCAATCCGGTGGACGTCCGGAATCACCCTCTCCGGGGATCGCCGAAACCGCTTCCGGACCCGACGAACTAGCTTTGGGCCCCGTTTCGTGATGAAACGGACCCATGCTCGAACGCCTTCCGAAACCCGCCCGTTTCTACCCGCTCGCGCACGGGAAATACGAAGTCGCGGCCGGACTTCGTCCGCTCGGAACGGATACCGGAAACGGCGCGATGGACGCGAAGTGTTTCCTCCTCGACTCGGAATACCCGAAGTACCGGAAGACGAAGGAGCTCGCGCGCGCCGAGCGGCTCGAGAAGTACTACCCGCTTTCCGTCGACTTCGCCCTCCCGGCCTATCGCGCGGTCACCCGTTTCCTCGTCGATTCGCTCGTGAAGGAATGGCCGGACTATTTCTTCGTCTCCACCGACGGCGGCCGGTCGATCCTCGAGTGCGCGCTCACCGCCGAGCGGATCGTCTTCGACGGGGAGATGAACCTCGTTTCCGCTTCGGGCGGCCAGCCTCCCTACCGCGACCTCTTCGACGCCCTCGCCTCCCAGCTCCAAGAAGACCTTTCGGTATGGATGCGCTCGACGAGCGAAGCGGCGCCGGATCCGATCGCGGGCGTCGAGAACGCGCCGAAGGAGTGGATGGGCGCGATCCATCTCTGCTACGCGAATCATTGGGGCGCCGAGGAGAAGATCGGCCGCGCGTTCAATCGCGTGCACGCGCCGGTCGCCGGGTTCGGAAAACTCGCGAAAGCGGCGCCCGGACTCGTCGAGATGATGACCGCGAAAGGGCCGTTCACGCGCTTCGCTTGGGGCGTCGCGACCGATACCGAGCTGAACCACCACCCGCAGAACGAGTTCCAGGGCCGCATGTTCGACGCCGCGAATCCGGAGCTTTACCTCAGAATCGAACGCCAGACGCTCACGCCGTTTCCCGACGTCGGCGCGTCGCTCTTCACGATCCGCACGTACTTCCTCGACTGCTCGAAGGACCTTTCCTCCGAGGAGCGCGACGCGTTCTCGCGCGCGATCGATTCGATGTCGCCGGAGTCGCTCGTCTATAAGGGCATGACGAAGACGAAGGAGCCGATCAAGGCTTGGCTGGCGGGGTTGGGTTAAGAGCGGATTTTTAGCGGCAAAGGACGAAAGTCGCGCCCTCGGTCCCCCACGCCGTGCCCGTGTTCACGCTCGTATTCCAAAACGCCGAAGACGGGACCGACGAAAGAATAGAGCCGGGCACCTGAGAAAAACCAGGTCCGCATTGGGCGGGAACCGGAGTGACCGTCGTCGACGCGTTATAGTAGGGGTTCCGTTTACACTGCAAATTCGGATAAGCGGATATTTGGATCCAGGGGGCCGGAGACATGAGGTTTCCGTCCAAATCGCGATTCGGGCACTGGGTAATGGGGCACTGACAGTAGGGAGTAATGCCGTCGCCCGGCGGGTTAGGCTCGTTCAGAAGAGTGCAGTTCGTCGTCGAAGTCGTTTCGCAAACGAAAGCGTGGTCGGAGGCCCGGTTATAGTATCGGCACTGAAGCACGGTCGGAGAAGCGGCGACGTGATCGACGTCGCCCGCGGGCAAGGTCGAACGGTCCAGCCAGCCTTCTTGGACGTCCGGGTCCGTATTCGTGCTGACGGGACAATCCCCCACCGTCACGTTCGTGCCTAGACCGAGCGATGTGATGTCGTATTTGCAGTACTTCTTTCCACGGCCAGCCGCGGGATCAGGCACCCCGTTTACGGGAGGAGAAAAAGTGTACGCTCCGGCGGGAAGAACGGTCTTTCCGGCAGTCAGCGGCGGACAGTCGGGAATTCCGTAGGACTGATCCGCGTCGGCGTCGGGATCCACCGAACATCCCGTGAGCGGATCTCCCTTGAATCCCGCCGGACAAATCGCGGACAAAGGCTTCATCTGCAGCTTACTCCGGAACCGGCAGAGCATGCCGATCTCGGTCGGGACGGGGATTCCTCCGGCCGCTTGGCAATCGCCGACGGAGTTACTGCCGCTCGCGATCGGGCGCTCTTCCGTCCGAACTTCGCATTGGGAAATGTCGTACGGAGAATTCTTGTTCACTTTGAAACGAATGGGAACGGTCGCACTCAAGTCGGGCATTTCGTTTCCGAGCCCGACCCGTTTCCCGACGATCAAGATGCTGCCGGAGAATTCGCGCTCGGAAGCGCTGTCTTGGACGAAGGAGCCCGTGAGCGAAATCGTGTATCGCTGGTGATCGCGTTGTTCGATCGAATTCATCGGAAGATTCGGATCGCTACCGACGGCGATCGGATAAGTCGTGCCGTTCGGTCTTGCCGCGACGATCGCGAGTTTGATCCCGTCGCTTTCGGTGATCGGATTGTGCACGGGATCGGTAGAATTCGCCTTCGCCGCGGTCAGTTGGACTGGACTCGTCCCGTCCGCGAGCTTCAAGTGCGACAAGCACGAGTCCGGTACGCAAACCGGGGGAGTACCGGAGCTGCAAACCATTCCTTTTCGCGAAAGGGTCTGCGTGATGAGATTCCGGAGATTCGTCTGAGCCGATCGGCTTTCGATGTTCAGGCGCGCGCGCGTGAAGTAATCGTGGGTCGCGATTAGCGCTAGCCCCCCCAATGCGCTCAACATGAGCGCGATGACCGTCTCCACGAGAGTGAAGCCCGATCGGGATCGGACGACGATCCCCTTAATAGACATAAGTGAATCCCTCCGCGGCGTCGGAAGCTTGGAGACAAAACCATCCCGGCAGGTTGTGACTATAGTCGTTCGGCGCGTTCGCTACGCCGGCCGTCTTGCAGAGCGCCCAGGAAGAAACCGGAATTTTACAAACGTAGTAGGTCGAACCCGGCCAAACGATCGGCATTCCGCCGCGATCGATGCACTCGATGCCGGACTTGCGGGTTACGCCGACGAGCGTCCCTGGAGGACCCAGCGGCACCTGATAAATGTCTCGACTCGAGCAGTTCGCGAGCCGCCGGGTGAAACTCACTCCCGCCGGCACGATCCTCACTCCGAAAAGCAGAGGAATGTTCGCACGCATTTCGGGCGCCTTCACGCCCGGGATCGGGGAGAGATCGGACCGTCTCACCGCGACGATCGATAGATTCGCCGTCCATCGCTCGAGTTCTTCTGTACCCGCGTAGCCGCCTTTGCCCGGCACGGTGTTCGGCGCCTTCGACCAACCCTGGACCTGAAAATCCCGCAGCCGGAGTTCGGTCACTTTGAAACCGACGGGATTCCTTCGACCGAGCGGTGGAACTACGAGGCCGCCGGCTCCTTCCTCCCACGCCATGGGAACGTTCGATCGATCGCGCACCGACACCGTATATCCAGCCGGTAAGTTCACGGCCGTCAGGAGAGGATTGGTTCCCGGCGGGAAAAAAAGCCGATCCAGGCAGGTCTGGCTCATCGCGAGCTCCTGCTGAACGGCCATTACGTAATCCTTGAATTCGCTCGAAGTCGCCACCGTGTTCGTAAGCCGAATCGTGTTCCGCACGGTTTGGAATCCGGTCAAAAGAAGCGCGAGCATCACGAGGCCGCCCGCGACGACCTGCAAGAGGACGAACCCCTCTTCTTCGCGGTCATGACGATGATTTCCGCGACGTCTTAAGATCATTTTACCGACACCCCACCGCATTTACCTGCGCGTAGAACGTGACGGTCTTCGTTTTACATTTATGAAAGAGAGAGACGATGAAGGCAATCGTCGCCAAAGTGGACGCGATGGCGAGCCCCAATCCGGGAAAAATCGCGTCGCCGACGGTCGCCGCCAACGCCGCCCCTCCGAGCAGGGTCGAAACGGTGTTCGCGGCGTTCTTTTTGTATTTATCCATGGGAGTGGACTCGACCGCGAATGGCCCCATCGAGTGCCATCCCGTGTTCACGAAATTATCCCCTTTGCACACGGGAAGGTTGTTCTGACTGTAAGGGAGCGTGGAGTTGTAGGGCATTCCGCTCGCATCCGTTACGTTCGACCACGCTCCGCCGCCTCCGAGCGTCGCGAGGGTATCGCACTTCGGGATGCCGATGCGGTTTCCCGCCAAAACGAAGGAATCCGTATAATTCGGGTAATTATTGGTCTTCTGGGTGATATACGGAACGGGAATTCGGCAAATCAAACCGACGTCGGCCAAAATCGGAAATCCGCCGTTCAACATGCACTCGCGCACGGTATGTGTCCCGCCGAACAGAAGTTCGTCCATATCTCCGGCGTGCACGGTGCATGAAACCAAACGGTCCGCCGCATCGATCTCGACGGAAAGCGGGATTTGGCCGACGAGATCCGCGATCTCCGATTTGGTTTGCTGCTTTAAGTTATCGCGCTCGGCACGAATTTCGAGGCGCGCGGAATATCGATCTTGGGGCGTCGTTCTCCCGAGTCCCGAGTGAAACGGGTCGGCGGAGCCGGGCGTGGGAAAGATCAGGCTGAGATGAAACTTCAATCCGGAGAATCCGAACTCCTTCGGCGCGGCCTTTCCGTCCTCCAAGAGAATACTTCCGCCATCCCTGATGACGGGCACGGTAGTCGGGGAGAATCGATTCGTAATCGTCAGATTCCCGAGATTCGCGGCGCATACCCCCGAATCGTTAAGGGCTCCGAGCACGCGCGTACGGATCTCGGTATGGGCCGTACGCGTGCTCGCGACCTGCGAAAGGATATTCATTTGCCGGATACCGGCGGCGCCGGCCGCGACGAGCGCGATGATCAACACCGAAGCGATCAAAACTTCGACTGTGGTAAACCCCGCACGATTCATAGCGATTTAGAGCCCTTATCTTAGGGTACCACTCGATTCGGATTGGGCAAACGAATGGAATGGGTACCAGTAGATTCCCGGATCGAGTCGAGTTACCCTTGACACATGTCATCCGAGACTCGTCGATCCCCATCCGCAGACGATCGCAAAATTTCGAATTTTTTCATCGCGCCCGACCGCCAGATTCGAGTGGCGTTGCTGACCGTCGGTCTCGGTCTGCTCTTCTTTTTCAGCTTTTTCGCGTTCCAAATTTGGATGTTCTCGACCTTGATCGCGAGCCTCGTTCCCCTCGTGCCGCCGGGATCGAACGTCGAGCAAATGATGGCGGAATCGATCCGTTGGAATTGGATCATTTTCGGAGTGGGCATGGTGATGTTCACGATCATCGTCACGATCACGACCGTCGTGATCTCCCACCGGATTTACGGCCCGGCCTACGCCATCCGAAAGCACCTCGCGGCGATCACCCGCGGCGAATTCGAACACCGCACTCATTTACGGAAGAACGACGAGTTCAAGGACGTGGCCCAGGACCTGAATCATCTCAGCGAAATCCTGGCCGCGAAGGGGTTTCCGCCCGATCGAGTTTAATCCGGGCTGAATTTCGATGTTTTAACGACCTGATATTAAAGGCTTATTTTTAATTTGGCTATATGCGTCATTTAAAGTTGACCCGAGCCGGTAAAAAATATAATCTCCGGTTGCCCCTGAGGTAAAAATGACATACCCCAGGGGAGCTTTTACCGGACGTCGTTTGGTCGCGAAGGTTCGGTCGTCATACGAGGCAGTACGACACCCATGGCCCCTTCCACCTCCACCGCATCCCTGAAGCTGCTGAACGAACTCTCGATTCGCCTTCAGGGTCTTCTCGATTCCGAGAATTTCCACCAGTCGATCCTAAATCTCCTAAAATCCGAACTCTCCTACGAAGGCATCCAGTTCTGGAGCCTCCCCTCGGGCGTTTCCGCGGACGCGCGTCTCGACGCCGTCGTCGGCCGCGAGGAAGGGCTCGTCGAGCTCGGCCAAGCGCTCTCGCCGCGCGACTCCGTCCTCGCCTACGTCTTCGAAAAGAAGGAGAGCCTCCTTCTCGAAACGATCCCGCACGAAGTGAAAGCCTCGAGCCCGATCGTGTCCGAACGCACGCGCTCGCTGCTCGCGGTGCCGGTCCTTCGCGGCTCGGAACTCCTCGGCATCCTCGTCGTCGAATCCGCGAAAGAAAAAGGTTTCTCCGAGAACGACGTCCATTTCTTCGAAGCGCTCGCCGCCCAGACGGCGACCGTCGCGAAGAGCCGCGACCTCCTCCTCGACGCGAAAGCCTTCAATAAAAAGCTCCAAACCGCGGTCCAGGAAAAGACGATCGAACTCCGCCGCGCGCACGAGCGGATCCTCGACCAGCAGAAGGACCTCCAGAAAGAGAACAAAGCGCTCAAGACCCTCGTCGAAGCGGAATCGCGCGGCCAGGAATTCGTCGGCGAAAGCCCGGCGACGCGCGAAGTGCTCGCGATGATCGATAAGGTCGCGCCGACGATGGCGACCGTGCTCATCCTCGGCGAATCCGGCACCGGCAAGGAACTCGTCGCGAAAAGGATCCACCAGAAGAGCGCGCGCGCGAACGCGCCCTACGTGACGGTGAACTGCGCCGCCCTCCAGGAATCCCTGCTTGAAAGCGAACTCTTCGGCCACGAAAAGGGCTCGTTCACGGGCGCGGTCGGGACGAAGATCGGGCTCTGCGAAGCGGCCGATGGCGGCACCCTCTTCCTCGACGAGATCGGCGAGATGAGCCTCGCGATCCAAACGAAAATGCTCCGCTTCCTCCAGGAAGGCGAGTTCTACCGCATCGGCGGGAAGAAGCCGATCAAGGTGAACGTCCGGATCATCAGCGCGACGAACCGCGACCTCGCCAAAGAAGTGAAGGCCGGCCGTTTCCGCGAAGACCTCTTTTACCGGCTGAACACGATTTCGATGAAGATGCCCCCGCTCCGCGCGCGCAAGGAAGACATCCCGGCGCTCTGCGAGCACTTCCTCCGGCATTCCCGCTTCGGCGGCACGACGTCGGTGAAGCGAATCGACCCGCGCGTAATCGAGGTCTTCCAGAACTACTCCTGGCCGGGGAACATCCGCGAGCTCCAAAACACGATCGAACGTCTGAAGATCCTCGCGGAAGGTTCGACGATCAGCCTCGAGGACGTGCCGGTCGCGATCCGCCTCCCACGCGAGGCCTCGCAAGCGGCCGAGTTCGCCGTCGGCACCCCGCTCGACGAAGTCGAAAAAGGACACATCCTCCGCACCCTCGCGTTCAACCACGGGAACAAGACGAAGACCGCGCACTCGCTCGGCATCACGATCAAGACCCTTTACAACAAACTTCATCGGTACGGCGGGGACTCCGCACCGACCGAATGACGATTCCGAAGAACCGTAAAACCTCGAACCCATCCAACCAAGGAGACGACGATGTCCACGAAAGCCAAAAAAGCCGCCCCGAAAGCCGCGAAAGCCGCCAAAACCGCCGCGAAAGCCGAAAAGGCCCCGAAGGCCGAAGTGAAGAAAACGGCGAAGCAGATGAAGCAGGAAGCCCTCGAAGAAGCGGCGAACGCGCTACTCGCCGCGGCCGGCGCCGGTGAAGGCGAAGACGCCGAAGACGAGGAAGAATCCGCTTCGACCGGCGGATCCAGCGGCGGAAACGCGGCTGCCCTCGCCGCGGCGACTTCGAGCTCGACCGAAATGTCGGCCTCGTTCAAGAACTTCCGCCACCACCCGGACATGGAAAACTTCTACCGCTTCATCTACGAGAACGACCTTCGCCTCGAAGCGCTCGCGATCATCAACGACATGATGGTCGAACGCGCGAATCGGAAAGCCGTCCGCTCGGCGAAGGCGAACGCGCACTGATTTATCCATTTTCTCCCGTACATCGGGCCTGAATCTCGGGCTCGATGTACGGGCCCCCGGGGTCCGGTCTTTTATGTTGAGAATTGCGTCCATTTTGATTTTTGGGTTCGCCGCTTCGGCGCTTTTCTCCCAAACTTCGCGCGCTTCGATGGATGCGTTTTACGAGCCCGACTTCTTATGGAAGAAGTCTGAATTGCGCGTGTGTTTCGGCTCGCGCGAAGAGGCGGCCCATACCCAAATACTTTCTACGGGATTCCCGGAAAGGGCTTTGGACCTACTCGAACCTTTTCCCAAGACCGTCCGGAACCATATTCGTCGAGTCGTCGAGAGCGCCTATAGAACCTCGACCACCCATATTCGTTTCGTGGGCTGGCAGAACTGTCCAACCCCTTTTGAGACTTCGGACGTCGACGTGATTCTGCTCGGATTTCCGGTTTCGAAAGAAATCTCCAAACGCTTCGATTACTCTTTTCCCTCGGGACGGGCGAGCGTCGGCCTGAGTAACTGGGAAGGCACCGCTTTAGAAAATTCGAGTTTGCGCCCGTTTGTTTTTCTCGATCTCGGTGAATTCGAATCCGAGCCCGGTTACGTCCAAAACGATTTCGATTTTACCGTTCTGCACGAGTTCGGCCACGTACTCGGCTTGCGCCATGAACACCTCTCTCCTCGCTTCGCGGGAGATCCGTTTTGCCGGCATTCCTCGCATCCTCCTCACAATACCGAGAAGAGCTGGCCGCATACGGCTTCAGTCGGGCCTTACGATCCGTTTTCGATCATGAGTTACTGCTTGGGCGATTGGATGTACGAGCAGCATTCCGACGAATTTACCCTTACGGAAACGGACCGAGAGGCCTTGGACGGTCGATTCGATGAATTCGTTCTGAAAACGATTTCGGAAGGAAAGTATCGATGGTCCCCCACTCTCAGTCGGGACGATCGAAACACGCTCCAAGCGATGTACCCCGCCCCCGCGCGATATTCGATTTGGCCGGACGCGCGCCGCGATCGGTGACCTTCTTCCGTTTTTTCGCCGGGCAAATCCTTCCGTCCCGAAATTGGCCTGGCCTCCGGGTTGCACTCTTTATCCCCGACCGGAGGTACCCATGACGATTTCCCGCATTCGGCCCGTCCGGGGCCACACCGAACATGATCTCGATCTCGCCCGCGAAGACGGGTCGGGATCCGAATTCGCCGACGAAATCGCGCGCGCGATCACCGCTCGACGCGAACGTGAAGAGCCGCGGGTCGAGCCGCTCCGCCGGAAAGGCCGACTCTTTTCGCGCGAAGAAATCGATCGCGAACTCGGAAAGACGAACTTTTCCGCGACCGAGGTTTACGCCCTTCGCGAGCGCCTTCGGAAGCTTCGGTGTCAGATTTTCGCTTTAAAATCGGAAAGTTAACCGATTTTAATCTCCGTTTCATTCGAGCCTGAAACCCCTCGGCTAAGGTCTGAATATGGACCGCGGTTCGGATCGCATCTCGATGTTCTCCCTGATGATCTGGACCGTCGGTTTAGTTTTAGGGGCCCTTCATTTGTCCGGAAGTTCAGCCCTTTCGGGAAGGCCCCTTCGAGAACCCTTCACGCGGGTAAGCGCGTCGACACCCGCGTCGTTTCGCCTCCCCGGCGAACCCCGCGTGAAGCGGTTCGATTCCAGGTTGAGACGTTTTTTTTACGAACCGCTTAGTCATCTCCAGAAAGGTCTAAAAGGTTAATCCGATGCGAGTTCCTTCCTCTCTCCCACTCCACTCGCAAAACGAACGCGACGCCGGGGGTCGAGCAGAACGAATCGAGCCCTGGCGTAGCGGTCCGCTCCCCGATAAGATGCCGTACATGCGCGTCCTCGTGGTCGAAGACCAAAGAAAGATGGCTCGGTTCATCCAGCAAGGCTTAGGCGAAGCGGGTTACTCCGTCGATCTCGCCGAAACCGGTAGCTCGGCCGAACTGATGGCCGCCGAGAACGAATACGATCTCGTCATCCTCGACGTGATGCTGCCGGACCAAAACGGGCTCGACACCGCCCGCCACCTCCGGAATGACGGCTTCGAAAAGCCGATCCTCATGCTCACCGCTCTTTCGGGTACGAAAGATAAAGTCGCCGGCCTCGATTCGGGCGCCGACGATTATCTTTCGAAACCGTTCGAGTTCGACGAACTCCTCGCCCGAGTACGCGCTCTTCTCCGCCGCCAGACGACCGGCGGAGTCGGTTCGGTGCTTCGTTTCGAAGACATCGAGATGGACCTCGTGAAACGGAAGGCCCGCCGCGCGAACCAGGAACTCACGCTGACTCAAAAAGAGTTCGCGCTCCTCGAGTATTTCCTGCGGAACCCCGACCGCCCGCTCACCCGCACTTCCATCGCCGAACATGTATGGGACGCCCGCTTCGACAGCGATTCGAACGTCATCGACGTCTACATCAACATGCTTCGGAAGAAAGTGGACCAACCCTTCCCGACGAAGCTGATTCATACCGTCGTCGGCGTGGGATATGTCCTCAAGCGCGAGCCGCATTGAACGACCGGCCGTCGGCCGACTGAATCCCTTCCTCCTTTTCCGTAAGCTCGGTTTCCGGGCCCAACTCGTCTCGCTGCTCGTCTTCGTGCTCGGCACGACGCTCGTCGCGTACTCGGTCGTCCTTTATCGGAACTTCCTCAAGGTCCACGAAACCGAGTTCGATACCGCGCTTTATAACTACTCGATCGACATCGCGAAGTCGCTGAACGTGAACATCCTCGGCCAGGTTTTCCTCTCGGAAGACATCAAAAAGGCCGACGAAAAGATCTTTCCGTTCGCGCTCGAACGCACGGTGATCCAGCTCCGCACGATGCGCGGGATCGTCGTCGCGAAATCGCGCGATCTCGGCGAAGCCGAACTGCCGATGAACGACGAGGAGCGGGACGAAGTCCTTCGGAACCGCGCTTCCTTCGACACCCAAACCCTCCAGATCAGGGGCATCCGCGGCACTCGTTACCGGATCGCGAACGTCTTCATCGACCAACCCGGCCCGAACGATTTCATCCTCCAAGTCGCGAGCCCGATGATCCTCCTCGAACGCGAGCGCCGAGGGTTGTTCGCGTTCTTCCTCCTCTCGATCCCGGCCACTCTCGGCATCGCGGCCGTCCTCTCCTTCACCCTTTCTTCGCGTGCGACCCGCCCGATCGTCGACATCATCCGGAAGGCGAAGGACATCACCGCGAACCGCATCGACCAGCGCCTTCCCGTCCCGCGCGTGAAGGACGAAATCTACGATCTCGCGACGACCTTGAACGGACTGCTCGACCGACTCCAAAAGGCCTTCGTCTCCCAGGAAGCGTTCGTCGCCGACGCCTCCCACCAGCTCAAGACGCCGCTTGCGATCCTGCGGGGGGAGATCGATCTCCTCATGAGAAAGCAATCGCGCACCCCGGACGAAGTCGAAGCGTTCATGGAGAGCGCCTCGCAGGAAGTCGG
>JAFEAP010000022.1 GCA_018266355.1 Bdellovibrionales bacterium | reverse complement strand
TGCATGATAAGTATAAATGAGTTAAATGAAGATGAATCTATTAGTAGATAGAAAGTTATCGAATTATTTATTAAAAGTACATATCGCCCGTCAGCTTTAATTTAAAGTAAGTCGTAACATAGTGTGTTTATTGGAAAATAAACATAATGATATTTTGAGGAGCTTATTCATTACAAGATGCTTTAAGTATAACTATGGAGCAAATTGTGTATTTTCATGATTATATTATTTTAGTAATAACTATTATTTTGTGTGTAGTTGGTTATTTTTTAGGATTTGTTTTGTTTACTAATATTTATTCTTCAAGAGTAGTAGCAGATCATTTGGTAGAGAGAGTTTGAACGATTCTTCCTATTGTTGTTTTAATTTTTTTAGTTTATCCTTCAATTTATTTATTATATTTAATTGATGAGAGGAGGGTGGAGTTTTTATGTACTCTAAAAGTTATTGGTCATCAATGATATTGAAGTTATAAAATAGATGGATTGTTTAGGTTAGATATTGATTCTTATATAGATAGGGATAGAGCTGTACGATTAATAGATGTGGATAATCGAATTGTAATTCCAGTTCAAGAGAATATTCGTGCTTTAATTACTTCTAGAGATGTTCTACATTCTTGAGCTTTACCAGCTTTAGGTGTAAAAATAGATGCTATTCCTGGTCGTTTAAATCAGTTTGTTTTTATGGTTATAGTAAATTCTGTAATCCATGGGCAATGTAGAGAAATTTGTGGTGTAAATCATTCTTTTATACCAATTGTTTTAGAAGCTGTAAATTTAAATGATATATTATGTTAAGAAAGCTTAATTTAAGTTTTAGCTTTTCAAGCTAAAGAAGTTTTAATAATGGTTAGTGTTTTTCATGTATTAAGTTTGTCGTTATGACCTTTAGTAATAAGTTCTGCTGTTTTGATTAGATTTATTAGGTTATACTTATCAATAAAAGTAGGGTTTAATTTATTAATATTAATTGTAGTTTTAGTAATTTTGAATTGATTTAAAGATGTAAGTCGTGAAAGAGATTTATTAATAGAACATAGGTTTTTGAATAATATTTTTTTTAAAATAGGAATAATTTTATTTATTTCTTCAGAAGTGATATTTTTTGTATCTTTTTTTTGATGTTATTTTGATTTTGTTTTAGTTGTGGATTTTGAGTTAGGAGGAGTTTGACCTCCTAAAGGAATTCAAAGAATCAATCCATTTAGAATTCCTTTATTAAATACACTAATTTTATTATCGTCTGGTGTTTTAATTACATGAAGGCATTTTTCAATTTTAAATAATGATTGATATTATTCTGTAGTTACGTTATTTTTTACGTTAGTATTAGGAATTTACTTTTTATTCATTCAATATCAAGAATATGTAGATGCTACTTATACGTTTATAAGAAGGGGTTATGGGAGAATTTTTTTTTTGGCTACTGGTTTTCACGGATTTCATGTGTTTTTAGGTTGTGCTTTAATTTTAGGAAGGTTAATTCGTATAGTATGTCTAAATTGTGATGCTTTATCTCATTATAACTTTGAATTTTCTGCTTGATATTGACATTCTGTAGATGTAGTATGATTATTTTTATTTGTCTTTATTTATTGATGAGGTTATTAATGTGAATTTTATTTATTTATTTATTGATTTCTTTAGTAATACCTTTAGTAATAGGGGTAGGAAGTTTATTAGTTAGATCAAAAATTATAAGATCAGAAGGGTTTGAGTGTGGGTTTGATTCTTTTAATGTAAGAGTATTCCCTGTATCCTTACGATTTTTTATTTTTTGCATCATTTTTTTAATTTTAGACTTAGAGTTGATTATTATATCTATTGTCCCTTTAGTTATTTGATCTAGAGGGTTTATCGTAAATATAGTTGTATTTTTATTGTTAGTTACTGTAAGAATATTATTTGAATGAATATATGGAAGATTAAGATGAGTAGAATAAACTGGGGTGAAAACGCCCCAAGATTCTTATTTTGAAATACTCTTTCGGAGACAAAGCGAAAGCTTTGTCGTTTCACCCCAGTTTAATAGAATTTATATTTCTATTGTATAAGTTGAATGTTACACCCCCTGAATAAGTTCATTATATGAAATAATTATAATGCTTTTTTTACCTTGAATAAGTTTAACCCTACCTCAATAGGGTAAAAAGTTGACAATTGAGGATGATTTAAAATGATGTTTTAATTTTTTTTTTGACCTATATATATATATATATATATAGGGGGACCCATCTGATAAAGTTTAATAGAAAAAGAAAATAAAATGAAAATAAAAAATAAATTCAAAACAAATCTTTTGAAAAAACAAATTGAAATCATTGAAGAAATTTATAATGATTCCACAAACTTACTTAAAAACGAGAATGAAAATTAATATTTTCTTTATTTATTTTTAAATGATTTGTTAATCACAGTAAAATTATTTTTTTTTGTTTTGGAACTTTGTTAATATTTTTAATAAACATGAATAAAATCTTATATTTTAATCTTTTTTTTATTTATTTTCTATAAAATTTCTTTTGTTATTTATATTTTTAACAATGAGTTTCTTATTCTATAGAATTTTTATTTAAATTAGATTCAAATTTTATTTATAGTTCAAGTCTCATTCATTGAAGTTTTTATTTTCATTTTACTTTTATACTAAATCCTATTTAGATAAATTTTTTAGGTTTTTTTATCCTAAAGTTTTTAGTTATTAGTTTTAATTAATAACTAAGTTTATCTTATTAGAATTCAAGTATGCATTAAACTCAATAATCATCGTGTTGGAGCTGATGTGTTCAATTTATTTAAATGGAGACGGTCTGCTATTTTAACTTAATGTGTTCTAATTTAATCAAGTGTGGTCATCTTAGAGGTTGCCTAGCTAGTAAGATCACATAGGGGGTACTGACTTAGTCTTCCTTGGCTAAAAAAAAAAAAAGATTCCAATTGCATATCTCACTGACCTAGCTGTCATTATACTTAATTGTTTCGATTGGGTAGTTGATAATGAGTTTTACTTGAGATAATATTTATATAATTATTAAATTGTATGAAGATGCAGTGTATTCTAATTTTTTTAAAGAATTAGTTTTTAAAAAATTGAAATTTTTAATTCAATGATGAAAACATTATTTTCTAAGTTTTTATTATTTTAATATAATAATTGATTTTATTTTATTTTTTTTTAAAAAGTAAAATATAGAAAATTTTTTTTTCAAAGATTTAAAATTAGATTTTTTAAAAGTTTTTTAAGAGTATATATAATTAGTTTGATTGTTAAATCAAATTATTTTTATAAAATTTTTCAATAATTAAAATAAATTGTTAATTTTTTCTTAGAATTAAATTTTACTGTTAATTTTATATTTAAAATAAAAATTCGATTTATTTTATATTTTTTAAATTAAATTATTGAACTAAGACTATATATTAATTTTTTGTATTAAATATTAATTTTAGAATAGTTAATAATTTGATACAAACTTTGTTCTGGGGGGGACTATTCAAAATTAAAAAGGAGATAAAATTACTTTTAGAATTAATATAGTATAATTGGTAATGATTATAATTGAATAAAAATTTTTATGTAAAGTTTGGATAAAAAATATGAATTTTGGGAGAAAAAAATTGGAAATGAATTGTGATTTGAAATTCTGATTTGAAAATTAAGATTTATTTTTAAATTTAATTTTTAAATTTGAAGTAATAGTATTAATAATGTAAATGAATTAAAGGGTGAAAGAGAAAGAATTTTTTCTGATTTCTAATCAGAGTTTTATTTCTTTTTAGAATAGATAATATTGATTGTTACTCAATAATTTTGTTTCTAAGTGTTTGTATTATATATCAGGATGTTGTTTTGTTCATTAAGTTTAAGTAATATGTATGTTGTTTGATTGATAATAGAATTAATTTTTTTATTTTTTTTATTATTGGTTGTTGTGAAAGAAAGAAAAAATGTAGGTTTGGTAATTTATTTCTTTTTTCAAAGAGTAATATCATTATTATTATTTATGAGAATTTTTTTTTTTATAGATAAATGTATATTTTTATTGATACTTGGGAAATTAGGGATGTTTCCTTTTTATTATTGAATGGTTGTAGTAAGAATAAAGGTAGGGATTTTTGGTAATATTTTTGTATTAGGGTTACAGAAAGTAAGGGTTTTTTGAATATTATGATTAGGATTAAAAGTAAGAGTAGGGTTGATGTATTTTATAGTGTATTTAAGTATTTTTTTTGTTATTTTGAGTTTATTAATGATTAGGGATTTTTGATTAGTTTTAGTTTATTCTTCTATTGCTAATACTGGAATGTTAGTATTGAGATCTCTTGGATCAAATTATTTTTATAGATTAATTTTGTATTTAAGAGTAGTGATTGTTATGATTATATTAGTTGGGAAGATATCGTCTTATAATGAAATATTAATTGTAACTTTTATATTTTTAGTTGTTCCTCCTTTTATATTATTTTTTATAAAATTTTACGTAATTTTAAGGATAGATTTTTTTTTAAAATTAGGATTTTTTGTAGCTTTTTTTGATGTATTAGTTTTATTATATTATTTTAGGTTAATTTTTATAAAGTTTATTTTATTTGATGGAGGTGTAATAATTTATATAATAAATTTAATGTTATTAGTTTTGATATTGTTAATAAGAAATTGTGTTACGATGATTGTTTTCAACTAATCATAAAGATATTGGAACTTTATATTTTATTATTGGTGTTTGATCAGGGTTTTTAGGTGCTAGAATAAGATTAATTATTCGTACAGAATTAGGGATAGTTGGTAGAATTATTATAGATGATCAAATTTATAATTCTATAGTAACAGCACATGCTTTTTTAATAATTTTTTTTTTTGTTATACCAGTAGCTGTAGGGGGGTTTGGTAATTGATTACTTCCTTTAATGATAAATGCGATAGATATAGCATTCCCTCGTTTAAATAATTTGAGGTTTTGATTAGTACCTGTAGCTTTATTGTTTATAAGTTTAAGGTTATTAGTAGGTTTAGGACCTGGGACAGGTTGAACTGTTTACCCACCTTTATCAAATTCTGTATATCATTTTGGTGGTTCAATTGATTTAGCTATTTTTAGTCTTCATGTAGCTGGTGTTTCTTCAATTTTAGGTGGAATTAATTTTATTACTACTTGTTTAAAGGGGAAAATTAGATATGTTTTAAGATTAGAATTTTTAACTTTATTTGTATGAGCTATAGTAGTAACAAGATTTTTATTGGTTTTAAGATTACCAGTATTAGCAGGAGGAATTACTATGTTATTATTAGATCGTAATTTTGGTTCTTCTTTTTTTGATCCTAGAGGAGGAGGAAATCCAATTTTATATCAGCATTTATTTTGATTTTTTGGTCATCCTGAAGTTTATATTTTAATTATTCCTGGTTTTGGGATAATTTCTCAAATTGTCATTAGAATTTCTAAGAAAGGGGAAATTTTTGGATATTTGGGTATAGTTTATGCTATAATTTCTATTGGGTTATTAGGTTTTATTGTGTGAGCTCATCATATATTTACTGTGGGGATAGATGTAGATACTCGTGCTTATTTTACTGCAGCTACAATAGCGATTGCTGTTCCTACTGGTATTAAGATTTTTAGATGAATTGGAACTTTATTTGGAGGAGTTTATTCTTTTGATTATTTATTATTGTGAGTACTAGGATTTATTTTTTTATTTACAATAGGGGGGTTAACAGGAATTATTTTGTCTAATTCTAGGTTAGATATTGTATTACATGATACTTATTATGTAGTTGCTCATTTTCATTATGCTTTAAGGATAGGGGCTGTTTTTAGATTACTAGCAGGATTTTTTTATTGATTTCCTTTATTTTCGGGTGTTTGTATGAATTCAAAGCTATTATTAGTTCAATTTTTAGTTTTGTTTGTGGGTGTAAATATGACTTTCTTTCCTCAGCATTTTTTAGGATTAGCTGGTATGCCTCGTCGTTATTCTGATTATGCAGATAGGATGTTATTTTGAAATGTAATTTCATCTATAGGTGCTTTTATTTCTTTTTTTGGAAGAGTTATAATTTTATTTATTATTTGGGAGGCTTTAGTAGTAAAACGTTCTGTAGTTTCAGTTTTAATTGGTTATTGAGATATTGAGTGAAGATATGAATATCCTTTAAGACATCATGCTTCTAATGAGACAGGAAAAGTATTTTTATAATTTGAAAGTATTATTACGTTTGATTTCCATTCAATTATTATTCAAATTAAATATGTAAGCTTTTGAGTGCACAATTGCAAATTGTGAGGGTTTTTATTAATTAAGTTTATTTGTTACTTTTTGTATAAGGGATAAAATTTGAAAACAAAAGAGTTAGTTAATTTTTTTTTTTGATAAAGGTTTTTATGAAAAATATAGAAATAAGAAAATTAACTATTAATGATAAATTAGATTTTGTTATATCTGAAAATTAATTTTGATTTTAGTTAAAGAATTGATTTAATTTTTTAAGTAAATTTTTATATTATTAAAATAATTAAAATTTAAGTTTTGTATAATTATTAAAATAATTGGGTGTTAATTTTACTGTTTATTAAAAACATAGCTTATAAATTTATAGGTGGTTTCTGCTCAATGAATTTAAATAGCTGCAGTAATCTGACTGTACTAAGGTAGCATAATCATTAGTTTCTTAATAAGAAACTGGAATGAAGGAATGTAAGGATTATTGAATTTTTAATAATTTTTTAAAGTTTTAGTTAAAGTGAAAATACTTTTATGATATTAGTAGACGATAAGACCCTATGAATCTTAAATTGAATTTTATTTGGGGTAAATTAAATTTTTATAAAATTATTTATTAAAGTTACTCTAGGGTTAACAGGGTAATAATAAAATTAAGATCTTATTAATTTTATTGTTTACTACCTCGATGTTGGATCATTATAATAATAAAGTAGTATTTATTAATTTTAGTCTGTTAGACTATCAAATTTTACGTGATCTGAGTTTAGACCGATGTAAATTAGGTTAGATTTTATCTGTATAATTAAAGATGTAGTACGAAAGGAATAATTTTTATATTAATAATAGTAAAATGTCAGAATAATGAGATGAATTTAGAATTCATTTATTGTATTAGTGTTATTTTGAATTTCTTTTGTTATGTTTAATTTTTCTTACTTATTTAGTGTTTTATTTCTAGTTTTTCTAATTATGATAATAATGCTAGTATTTTTTTCATCAGTAATATTTTTTAAATATCTTGTTGTGTTAGTATATTTAAGAGGAGTAGTAGTATTTATTTTATATATTTCTTGTATGTGTTGAAATTTTAGAGGAAAATTTTCATTTTGGTTTTTAATATTTAGATTAGTAATAGTATATTTATTTGATTTAGGGAATTTTTCTAAGTTTTCTGATGTAGGTGAAAATTTATGAATGTTTTTATTTTTTAGGTTTTTATTTAATAGTTTAGTTATAGGGTATTCTTTAAGATTATTTAAAGTTTCAGGATCTTTACGATTTTAGGTTTATAAAGATAATTCTTAATGGTTTGCAGTCATTAGTTTTTAAATCATGAATTTAAGGTTACGATCCTTATAGAAAATATGGTTAATAGAGTAGAATTATTCGATCTTTTGGTGATCGAGATTTTTTTAATAAGGATAAAGCATATATTGTGTCGGTTTGTCGTATCGAAGAGCAATCCTTGATGGTATGTATTTTATTGATAATTGTTATATTATTATGATTAAATTGAGTTCAAAGAGAAGTAAAAAGAGAGGTAAAAGATTTTATTTTTTAGATTAATTGTATTAATATTAGTATTTATAAATTTTAGAATAAATGCTAATAAAATTAATTATTTGTTTGTAATAAAAATTTTTATAGAAATTAAGACTGTTAGTTATTTTTTAATTAAAGTTATGTTAGCCGTAGTAGTATTTTTATTTTTAAATTATAATAGTTATATTTACTATAGAGTAGGATTAACTATAAATTATGGTTATGTAGCTATTTATGCTATAAGAATAGTATTATTATTATGAATTGTATGAGTAATTAATGGGGTTTTTAGAATATTAAGACATTTTTTACCTTCAGGGATTGAGGGTTTGTTAAAATTATTTATTCCTGTATTAGAATTAATTGGTGTAAGAATTCGTCCGATAACTTTAGCTATTCGATTAGCAACTAATATTAGATGTGGGCATGTGGTTTTATTAATATTTAGATTTTTTGCTTTTAATGTAGCAAATTATTTAGTTATTTCTATTAGAATATTATTATTTGGCTTATATTTTATTGAGTTTTTAGTATGTGCTATTCAAGCTTATGTATTTTGAAGTTTAATTTATATTTATATTATAGAGATAGAAATTTAATCAGATAGTTAAAAAATAATGTTAGCTTTGTAAGCTTAAGTTTTCTAATTAGCTTAATTGAGCGATTTATTTACATTAAATAGGTTTTTTAGTTTATTATGCCAGAAATTGGGTTACATTGATGTCGCAATTATTGAGATTTTAGTGTGGCAGAATTATGTGTCGAATTTAAGTCTCGATTATTTTACTGAGAATTAAGTTTTTAGTAATGGAAGTTTTGGGTACTTCAGGAGTAATTTTTAATTCGTTTGATTATTGAATTATTAGTTGTAGTGGTAATAATATTTTTGTCAGTATGTTTTTTAACTTTATTAGAGCGTAAGATTTTAGGTTATGTACAGAATCGTAAAGGACCAAATAAAGTGTTATTAATAGGTTTATTACAACCAGTAATTGATGGGGGAAAATTAATTTTAAAGAGATTGTTAATCGAGAAGATTTATTATTTTTTTATTCCTTTTTTTTCTATTGTTGTAATGAGATTATTAAGTTTAAGGATATGATTTTTTAGAGTAAGTGTAGTTTTAAATAATAGAATTATTTATATTTTAATAGTGAGATCTTTAGTAGTATATATTTTATTTATTTTAGGTTGAAGAAGAGAAAATGTTTATGGGGTGTTAGGTGGGTTACGAAGATCTTCTCAAATAATTGCATATGAAATTATTATGTTTTTTTTAATAATTTTAGTAGTAATTTTTTATTCAAGGTGAAACTTAAATAATTTTAGATTTTCAGTTTGATATATTTTAGATTTATTTGTAATTTGACTTCTAATTTTATTAGTAGAAACTAATCGAAGACCTTATGATTTTGCAGAGGGAGAAAGAGAGTTAGTTTCGGGTTATAATATTGAATATATAGGTGTTTTATTTGCTTACATATTTATTGCTGAATATGGGGTTTTGGTTTTTTTTAGCTGAGTTACTAGAGTAATGTTTTTAGGATTTTATAATTTTTGAATAATATTAATTTTTTTAATTGTTGTTCGTGGGTTTATTCCTCGAAGACGATACGATATTTTAATATCTAATTGTTGAAAATTTATTTTTATAGTATTAAGGTTTTTAATATTTAAGTTTTTTTAATGTGAGTTTTAAAGAAAAATACGTTAAGTCATATGTTTAATTCTTTTTTAGTTGATCTTGCGAGACCAAGAAATTTATTGTGATTTTGAAATTTTGGTTTTATACTAGGAATTTCAATAGTAATACAAGTATTGAGAGGGTTTTTATTATCTTTATATTATAATGATTCGGTTGCGTATGCATTTTATTCTGTTAATTATTTAATATTGGAAGTAGAAAATGGTTATGAATTTCGTTTTATTCATTCAAGTGGTGCTAGATTATTATTTTTTTTAATTTTTATTCATATTGGACGTGGAATTTGATATAAATCTTATTATATAATAGAAGTGTGAGAATCAGGTTCTATTATTTTTTTAATTTTAATAATGGTTTCATTTTTAGGTTATGTATTACCTTGGGGTCAGATATCATTTTGAGCAGCTACAGTTATTACTAATTTATTATATGTAATTCCTTATGTAGGTGGTTCAATTTTAGAATGAGTTTGAGGTGGTTTTAGAGTTGGGGCACCAACATTATCTCGATTTTTTATTTTACATTATATTTTTCCTTTTGTAATTTTAGTATTGAGTTTGATTCATTTAATTTTTTTACATACTAATGGAAGAAGAAATTCATTAGGAGTGACATCAATTAATGACAAAGTTGAGTTTCATTGATTTTATTTATTGAAAGATTTAGTTTCTTTTTTAATTTTAATATTGTTTTTTTCTTTGATATTATTGTTAATACCTTTTGTATTTATAGATTCTGAGAATTTTTTATTTGTTGATATTATAAAAACACCTGAGCATATTAAACCTGAATGATATTTTTTATTTGCTTATTGTATTTTACGAAGAGTACCAAATAAATTAGGAGGAGTAATTGGATTAGTTATAAGAATTGTAATTTTGATATTATTGCCTTTAATAACTAAAAGGTACATAAAATTTAATGATTTATTTAGTTCTTTTATTGTTGTTTTTCATTATGTAGTATTTTTTATGTTAACATGATTGGGTGGGTGTGTAGTAGAATGACCTTATAGAAGAATTGGAGGTTTAATAAGAGTAATATATTTCATTTTATTTTTTTTATAATTAATATTTATTATTTTGAAAATAATATTTTTTATTAATTTATGTTCTTTGGTTTGTTATTTTTAGGTTTAGTTAGAATATTTTTTTATTTATGAGGGGATTATATAAAAATTTTGATTTTTTTAGAAATCTTGAGAGTAATATTTATTTCTTTAATTATGTTTGGATTAAAATTAGATCTATTTTCAGTAAATTATTTTTTTAGATGTTTAATTTTTTTAGTTTGTGAATCTAGAATAGGATTTTTATTATTTATTTTTTATATCTCTATAGAGAATGAAGTGGTTAAGAAATTATCATTAGTTCAATTTTAAGATTAATTTTATTAATAAATATAGAAATTTTTGGAATTTTATTATTAGGGTATGTATTAAAAGATAATTTATTTAGAGAGGAGGAGTATAGATGGTTATTTAAAAATTCAGATGTTAATTTATGAATGATAGTTTTAGTTTTAGTTTTATTTTTAATAATAAATATAGTTGAGTTTAGTTATAAAATAAGAATAAATTTTTTATTAATTAGACTTTTTTTTATTATAAGATTAAGAAGATTAGTTCATTTTTTTTTATTATATGAAATGGTTTTTACTTTAATTATATTTTCTATTATTATATTGGGCTATAGGTATGAGCGTTTAATAGCAAGATTTATAATAATATTTTATTCTTTTGTTTTTTCTAGACCTGTGTTAATAATAATTTTATTATTTGATAATGTTTTTTTGATAAAAGAGTGATTGAGTTTTAGAATTATAATAAGATATTTTTTTATTGGTTCTTTTATGGTAAAATTTCCTATTTTTGGTTTTCATTATTGATTACCAGTAGCTCATGTAGAGGCTTCAACGGTAGGGTCGATATTATTAGCAGGAGTACTATTAAAATTAGGATCAATTGGATTATTATATATTATTATGTATATAAAATTTATAGTAAAGTTTCATTGGTTAGCTTTGAGTGTAACACTTGTAATATTAATAATTTTAAGTTTAAGAGATTTAAAGATTATAATTGCTTATTCTTCAGTAGCTCATATAAGTATAATGTTTTATATTTTAATATTAGGATATAGGGTAGGAAAAAAGGGTTCAATTTATATAATATTTTATCATGGATTTATTTCTCCTTTAATATTTTGAGTAGTAGGAATATTAGCTTGATGGAAAACTCGTTCTTTAATAGTAGTAAAGATAATTTCATTTTCTTATAGATTTTTACTAGTATTATTTTTATTATTTATTATGAATATAAGATTCCCACCATTTATAGGTTTTATAAGGGAAATTTTAATATTAAAAGTTTTAGTTTTAAATTATTGAGTATTGGGGGTAATAATTATAGCAATTTTATTTAGATGTTATTATAATGTTTATTTATTTTGATGTTTTAATGGATTTTTAGGAAGAGTTTATAAAATGAATTTGTATAATTTTGATTTATTTATGTTTTTAATTTTTGTTGTTTTTATTAATTTTTATTAACAAAGTAGAATTTACGACGTATTGTGGTTACGTAGAATATTTAATAGTGGTTATATTTATTACTTGTATTTATTTATTTATTTTAATTAGAATGTTAATAATATTATTTATAAGAAATTTTCCTGTAATAATTTTTAGAATCAAATTAGTTAATGTAAGATTTTTTAGTGATCTTGAACTAATTATTTCTTTATGAAGATTTTTATTTTTAATTATAGTTTTATTGATTAGAAGAAGAGTAATAATTTTTTCTTTTTCTTATATAAGAGGATACAGAGTTAGAAATTTTGTATTTTTATATGTAAGATTTATTGTTAGAATAATTTGATTAATTTTAAATAATAATTTTTATTGAATGATATTTGGTTGAGATGGTTTAGGAGTGGTTTCTTTTTTATTAATTGTTTTTTATATAAATAGAGAAAGTATTAATAATGGTTTATTTACTTTATTTCAAAATCGTATTGGTGACTTATTTTTTGTTATTTTCATTTTAGGAGTAATTGATTTATCAATATGAAGAAGAATCATGTTAAAGTGAGGGATAGTTTTTTTAATTTTAGGGGCTTGTGTAAAAAGGGCTCAATTTCCTTTTAATTCTTGATTATTAGCTGCGATAAGAGCTCCAACACCTATTTCTTCTTTGGTTCATTCTTCTACTTTGGTAGTTGCAGGAGTTTATATTTTATTACAATATAGGTATTGTCTTTTTGATGTTTTAAGTATTTTAAAATATATTAGAGTAATAAGATTAGTGTTAAGAAGATTTGGGTTATTAAATGAATTTGATATAAAAAAGCTTATTGCTTATTCTACTTTAAGACATGTATCTATAATAATATATATATTAAGGTTTAAGTTATTTAAAGTAGTTTATTTTCATTTAAATATTCATGCTATATTTAAATCATTAATGTTTATATGTTTTGGCTTTGTAATATTATCTTCGTATCATGCACAGGATAAACGTTTAGTGACTTTAATAAATTTAAATCCTATTATTAAGATAGTTTATTATTTTTCTTGTTTATGTTTAGCGGGGCTTCCTTTTTTAAGGGGTTTTTTTTCAAAAGATTTAATTATTGAAAAAATAATAGAAATTTCTTTGGAAAGAAGATTTGTTTTTTTATTATTAGGATTTTTAAGAGTTAGAATTTATTATAGGATAAAATTATTACGATTAACTAATGTTTTATTTAGTTATTCATTAGTAGAGAAAAGATATTTAGGAATATCAAGAATTTTACTTATACTAAGTGTAATAGTTGTATTAATTAATATTTTTTTAAGTTTAGTTTTTAGTTTAAGTTTGGAGTTAATTTCTTTTAAATTATTTATTTATTTTTTAGTATTAGCATTTTTATTTTTAAGTATTATGACTAATTGAAATTATAAAATTAAAGTATATGATAAAATGAAGAATTTTAAAGAGATTTGAACAATAAAAATTTATAATGTTGATAGTTATATTTATTGAAATGTGTTTAGAATTTTAGAAAAAGTGTCATACTTAAATAATGTTAAATTATTTTTGTTAATAAATTGGTGAGTGATAGTTTTATTTATTATTTTATTTTAAAATAGTAAAAGCTCTTTGAGTGTGGTTTTGAAGAAACTAAGGATACAATTATAATTTTTTTGAGGTGTATTGCATATGTTATTTTCGTTAATAAGGTTTAGATAAGGATATTTACTGTAGATTTTCAAAATCTAAGATTATTCTGTAAAGTTAAGCTAATTAAGCTGTGGGATTCATACTCCTAATATTTTTTTATAGTTTTAGATAAAATAAAATGAATTAAAAATTAAATAAAAATAGGTTTATTTTATTTTGATTAATAGCGTGCCAGCAATTGCGGTTATACGAATAAAGTTAATATATTAGAAAGATAAATTAAAATAGATGAATTTAAAGTTAAATTTTTTTTAAAGAATATTTTAATATAGAAATTCAATGGGATTAGATACCCCAGTAAATAAGTAAATGAGTAAAAAAAAAATTTTTTTATTGGCGGTTTAAATATAATAGAGAAACTTGTGAATTAAATAAATACCGCATTAAATGTAGTATTAAAATTTTTTAATTTTGTATGTTCGATGAAAATTTATAATCTTTGTTTATTCAGATACACATAAATTATTTTTTAAGTTTTATGAGTTGCATGATAAGTATAAATGAGTTAAATGAAGATGAATCTATTAGTAGATAGAAAGTTATCGAATTATTTATTAAAAGTACATATCGCCCGTCAGCTTTAATTTAAAGTAAGTCGTAACATAGTGT
>JAFEAP010000021.1 GCA_018266355.1 Bdellovibrionales bacterium | reverse complement strand
GAGGGCGTCGTCGAATCCCTCCGCGGTGCCCTCGAGGTAGGCGAGGAGGGAGTTCATGTAATTTCCCGTCTTCGCCGCCGGATCCTGCGCGCGTTTGTCGTTTCGGAGACGGTCGACGATCCGGTAGCGGAAGCCGCGCTCCCATTGCGCGTCGGTCGGGGGATTCAGCGGTTGGACGATGATCACGAATGTCGTCGGCGTGAAAAGGTTCTCTTGGCCGAAGCCGATCTTTCCGGTTCCCCTCGAAACGACGATCCGGCAGTACGCCTCGACGTCCCGGCAGCCGGGAAGGGATTGGTACGCGCGCAGGGTCTTCTCGCATTCCTCGCGGTACTTCGAGAGCGACTGGGAAAGGTTCATCCGGCAGAGTTCGGCCGACTTCGCCATCCGCATGAGGTGCTCCTCCATGTAGAGGAAGTTCCCGCGGTACGTGCGAATGACCTCGTAGAGGCTGTCCCCGTAGAGGTAGCTCCGGTCGAACGCGGGCACGCAGGCCGCGAGCGGATCGCGAAGGAGCGCGCCGTTCACGTTCACCGCGATCTTTTCGAAGACCGCCTTAATCGCCTCGGGACTGGCTGGATTCTGCACGAAATGATGGTACTCCATTCCTAGGCATGCTGGAAGCGAACGAATCCCTGCTCCCGAAATCCACGAAGAAAGGTCCCGACGGGCGCGTCGCGCGGCTGAACGTGATCTGCGTCGGGACGGAAGACCATCCGCTCGACGAGTTGATCCGGCTCCTCGACACGCTCGGAACGAACGTGGCCGGAAGCGTCATCGCCTCCACGCGCAAGATCAGCCCGGCGACCTACATCACGCAGGGCAAACTCGAGAGCGCGAAGGCGCTCCTCGAATCGACGGGAGCCGACGGCGTCGTCGTCGACGTCGAGCTGTCGCCGAACCAGCTCCGGAACGCGGAAGCCTTTCTCGGCAAGCCCGTGATCGATCGTCCCGGAGTCATCATCGAGATTTTCTCGAACCACGCGCGCACGAAGGAATCGAAGACCCAAGTCGAACTCGCCCGCCTCGAGTACATCCTCCCGCGGCTCGCGCACCTCTGGTCCCACTTCGAGCGCCAACGGGGGGGCTCGGGGGGCGGCGGCGCCGGTCAGCGCGGGATGGGCGAAAAGCAGATCGAAGTCGACCGCCGTCTCGTGAAGAAACGGATGTCGGTGCTCCGCGAGCGGCTGAAGGAAGTCGAGAAGGAACGGACGATCCAACGCGCGAAGCGCAAGGAAGTGCTCAAGGTCGCGCTCGTCGGCTACACGAACGCCGGAAAGTCGACTCTCCTGAACGCGCTCACGCGTTCGAAGGTGCTCGCCGAGGATAAACTCTTCGCGACGCTCGACGCGTCCGTGCGCATGCTCACTCCGGATTCCCATCCGCCGGTGGTCGCCGTCGATACCGTCGGTTTCGTCTCCCGGCTCCCGCCCGAACTCGTCGCCTCGTTCCGCTCGACGCTCGAAGAACTTCACGAGGCGGATCTCCTCGTCCACGTCGTCGACGGATCGAGTCCGACCGCGCGCGAGGAACTCGAAGTCACCGTCCAGGTCATGAAGGAACTCGAGGTCGAGAACACGCCCCGGATCACCGTCTTGAACAAGATGGACCTCCTCCGCGCGGATACCGCGGGCGGGGCGGGCGCGCTCGCCCAGTCGCTCGCGCGGCGAAATCTCGCGCGGATCGTCGCTCCGGGGGCGTTCTCGCTCTCGGCGTTGAATCTCGAGGAGGTCGGGCGCCTTCGCGAGGTGATCCTCGAGCACTTCAAGTCGAAGCTCGAGGCTTACGAGATCGTCGTTCCTTATTCCGAGTCGAAGCTCGAGGCGCTCGTGCACAAGCACGGTTCGGTCGATCGCGTGAAGCACCTCGAGAAGGGCACCTTCATGCGCGTGCGGATGGAAGAGCAGTGGGCGAAGAAACTCGGGCTCGATAAATACCGCACCTGAGGGTAAACTCGAAACCGATGACACGCGGAACGAAAATCGGCCTCGCCGCGGTCGCGCTCGTCGCGGTCGCCTTCGCCTTGCGCGGAAAGCCTCCCGCGCCGGCAGCAGCGCCGACCCCCGTCGGCAAGGAAGCGGCGACGATTCCTCCCGTCGATTCCGGAGGATCGCTCCTCGGAGAGGCGAAACCCGCGGTCGCCGCGCCGACGACGAAGCCCGTCGCCCCCGTCGCGCGTTCCGTCGACGCTTCGCTCGAGGCGCTCCTGAAGCACCTCGGGACGCTCACCCTCGACCCGAAGACCGAGAGCGCGCTTCGCGGCGCCGGGACCGGAAGAGCGGCGAAGGACCTCGGCCTCTATCTCCGTTTGAAGCGCATGAAAGCGAGCTTCTCGCCCGAGGAAGTCCGCCAACTCGAAGGCTACCTGAACGATTCGCTCGTGCAGAACGCCGAGGAAGTGATCCCCGCGCTCGGACGTGCGCTCACCGGACTCGAGGGCGATCCCGAGGTCCGCGAGAACCGGAACGACCTTCTCGCGCTCGTCGCGGCCTTTCCGCCCGCGGAGAACGCGGAAATCAGCCGAAGCGCGCTTTCGAGCCTCGGCGAGATCTACGGCGTCGACTCGTCGGTGAAGGCTGACGACCGCTTCGACCTCGCCGTCGCGAGCATGCAAGCCTACCTCGTCACGACGGGAGCCGGCGCGCCCGCGGCGACCGCCGCGATCGCCCGCGCGATGGGCGGTAAGATCGATCCCGCGGTGAAAGATCCGCTTCGGAGCATGATCAGCGACCGGTATCCGGCACGCTAGGAAAGACGGGTTTTCAGATGGCCATCACGATCACCGTATTCGATCGATCCCCGGACGGCGGGAAAGGACTGGCCCGCGACACGCGCGTGCGCTGGGCGCTCGAGGAGGTGAATCGTCCTTTCGCGGCCTACGTCGCTCGCGCCGAGGCGCGGCCGGCCTATCAACGGGCCTTCGCCGCCCAGCTCGCGCTCAACACCCGCTAGGATCCGCGACCGAACCTCCGCCTAGACCGCGTCGCCGAAGCGGAGGGGAAATCCGCGCTCGATCGAGCGGCCGCCGCCTTCCCCGTCGCCGCGTTCGCGCACGATCGCGACCAGCCGGCCCGTCGAATAGAGCGCGGTGGAGCCGGTCTCCCGGAGCGGAAGCTCGCCGAGGGTGCGGACTTCGCCGCTGAAGATCCGGGCCGCGGTTTGGGTGGTGATTTCGAGGCGCGGAAGGATCCCGTCCATCGCGCGGTGAAACGGGATGAAGCACGGAAGGTCCGACCAGGCGCGGTTCTCGCCGAGGGCCTCGGCGAACGCGGAGAGCGGCAGCGCGCGATCGAGGGAGAGTCTGCCCGAAGCGAGTCGCCGGAGAGAGGTCAAGTGCGCGAGGCTTTCCGCGCGAACCGCGAGATCTTCCGCGAGCGTGCGGATGAAGGTTCCGGAACTCACCGTCGCCCGCGCGCGGGCGGAAGCGATGCCGCCGGTCGGCGATTCCCCGGTGCTCTCGATCGCGAATTCGCGGACCGTGCAGGGGATCGCCGCGCGCTCGACGGTCAGTCCTTTTCGGGCGAGTTCGTAAAGGGGGACGCCCTCGATCTTCTTCGCGGAGTACATCGGCGGGGTCTGGAGGTAAGGCGCGGCGAGGAATCCGGCCGCAGCGCGGACGAGGGCTTCCCCGTCGCGCGGCAGGCGGTCCGTGCGCTCGACGACCTCGTTCGTCCGGTCGCCCGAAGCGGTTCGCGCGCCGAAAGCGATCTCGGCCGCGTAGGACTTGTCCGAGCCGAGGAGATAGCGGGTGAGTTTCACGCCGTCGCCGACCGCGACGACGAGAAGCCCCGTCGCGAACGGATCGAGCGTTCCGCCGTGCCCCATCGAGGGGAGGTCGCGTTTCTTCAGCCGTCCGCCGGATCTTTCGACGAGGGCGTGCTGGAGACGCGTGATCGCGTCCTGGGAAGTGATGCCTTCCGGTTTGTCGACGAGGAGGAAGCCGTGAAAGCGATCGAGCCAATCGAGGTCCGTCACGAGACCCCCGATCAGGTTTCCTCGTCGTCCGACGAATCGGCGGGCGTCGCGGACGAAGGTCCGGCGTTCACCTGCTTGAGGAGTTCGTGCACGCGCGAAACGTTCGCGAGTCCGCGGTCTTCCTTGAAGATGAGCGAAGGGATATGCCGGATGGTGAGGATCTTCGCGAGGTGGCGGCGGAGGTAACCCGCCGCGCTTTTCAGCCCCTCGAGACAATCCCGAATGGCCGCGCGGTCGGCGTGATCGCCGAGCGAACCGTCGCCGCCGAGGATGGTGACGTAGACGGTGGCTTGGGAGCCGTCGTCGGTGACTTCCACCTGCGTGAAGGTCACCGACGGAACGCGCGGATCCTTGATCGAGCGGACGGCGACCGAGAGTTCCTGCTGGATGACGGACGCGAGCCGCTGCTTACGGGTTTCTTGCATAATGAGTAGGTCCGGCCCGGATGGACGGGCTCCGCCCGGCCGTAGGGCCGGACTGTTCTGGTCCTTATCCAGTCAGTTCTGGGGTCACGAGATCGATCTGATAGGCTTCGATGAGGTCGCCGACCTTGATGTCGTTGAACTTCTCGATGCCCATCCCGCACTCGTAGCCTTCGGCGACTTCCTTCGCGTCGTCCTTGAAGCGGCGAAGCGTCGCGAGCTTACCGTCGAAGATCACGCGGGAATCGCGTAGGAGGCGTACGTTCGCGCCGCGGAGGATCTTGCCGTCGACGACCGCGCAACCGGCCACCGTGCCGAGCTTCGGCACGTTGAACGTCTGGCGGACTTCGGCGCGGCCGAGATACTTCTCGACCTTTTTCTTGTCGAGGGTACCGGCCATCGCGAGCTTAACGTCGTCGAGGAGTTCGTAGATGATCTGGTACGTCTTGATCTCGACGTGCTCGGCCTCGGCGAGGCGACGGGCCGTCGTTTCCGGACGCACGTTGAAGCCGACGATGATCGCCTTCGACGCGTTCGCGAGCATGACGTCGGATTCGGTGATTCCGCCCGGCGCGGCCAGAATCACTTTCACCTTTACCTGCTCGGTGCCGAGCTTCGAAAGGGAGTCGCGGATGGCTTCCACGGAACCCGACACGTCGGCTTTCAGGATGATGTTCAGCTCCTTGATCGCGCCGGCTTGGGTCTTCGCGAAGAAGTCTTCGAGCGAAACCTTCGTCGTGGCCGACTTCTCGGCCAGGGCCTTTTCCTTCCGGTGGGCGATGAGTTCGCGCGCGGCGGAATCGTCCTTCACGACGTCGAATTTCTCGCCCGCGGCGGGGAGGCCCTCGAAGCCGAGGATCTCGACCGGCATGCCCGGAGTGCATTCCTTCTGCGTGCCGCCCTTGTCGTTCATGAGCGACTTCACGCGGCCGGAGAACATCCCGGAGACGACGATGTCGCCGACATGGAGCGTGCCGCGTTTCACGAGGACGCTCGCGACCGGTCCGCGGCCCTTTTCGAGCCGGGCTTCGAGCACGGTGCCCGTCGCGGGAGCGTCGGGATTCGCCTTCAAGTCGAGGACTTCGGCGTTCAGGAGGATCGCTTCGAGCAATTCTTCGATCCCGGTCTTCTTCGCGGCCGAAACCGGAACGAACTGAGACTGCCCGCCCCAGTCTTCGGCGAGGAGGTCGAGCTCGGCGAGCTGTTGCTTGATCTTCTCCGGGTTCGCGCCCGGCTTATCCATCTTGTTCATCGCGACGATGATCGGAACGCCCGCCGCTTTCGCGTGCGAAAGCGCTTCGCGCGTCTGCGGCATCACGCCGTCGTCCGCGGCGACGACGAGGATCACGATGTCCGTGACGTTCGCGCCGCGCGCACGCATGGCCGTGAAGGCTTCGTGGCCCGGGGTATCGATGAAGGAGATCAGTTTCCCGTTCTTCTCGACGGTGTAGGCGCCGATGTGCTGGGTGATCCCGCCGGCTTCGCCCGCGGCGACCTTCGCCGAGCGGATGGCGTCGAGGAGGGAGGTTTTCCCGTGGTCGACGTGACCCATGATCGTGACGACCGGAGGACGAGGCTGGAGGTCTTCCGCGACGTCTTCCGCGCCGTCGAGGACTTGCTCTTCCTTAAAGGCGACGTTCTTCACTTCGTACTGGAACTCGTGCGCCACGAGCTGCGCGGTCTCGAAGTCGATCGACTGGTTCAAGGAGGCCATCGTGCCCATGCCCATGAGCTTACGCACCACTTCGGTGCCCTTCACGTTCATCTGGTTCGCGAAATCGGCGACGGTGATGAAATCGCCCATCTCGACGACGCGTTTGTGCGCGGCCGCGACGGTTTTCTGGGTGCGTTTCAGTTCCTTGCCGACCGGGACGCGTTTGCGCTTCGGGAGGAAGACGACTTCCTTCTTCCGGTAATCGGCGAAACGGACGTCTTCCGGCTTGATTTCGCCTTCGCGGATCCCGCCGCCGCCCTTTTTCTTCGCGTTTTCCTCCTCGGCCATTTGGTCGAGGTTTTCTTTCGTCATCCGGATGATGCGGAACCCGCCGGCGTCGGTGCCGCCGATCTTCGGCCCGCCCGCGCCGATCGGCTTCGGAGCGTTCGAGGTTTTCGGCGCCGGCGGAGCGGCGGCGATGATGCGGAGTTTGTTCGTCGGCGCGGAGACTTCCGCGGTGGTCAAGAAGCTCTTCCGCGGTGCGGCGACCGGGCGTCCGCCGATGGTGATGCGTCCCGCCGGCGTTTCCGGCGAGCCGGATTCCGTCGATTCGGACGACGCTTCGGCGGCGGCTTCGGCTTCGGCCTGGGCAGCCGCTTCGGCGGCGAGTTCCTCGGCGCTCGGGACCGGATCCGGTTCGGCTCCGACCGAGTGGGCGAGCGCGGCCGCCTTCGCGGCCGGAGTGGAAACCGGTTTCGCTTCGGCGTCGGTCGCTCCCGTGCGCTTCATGACGACGGTTTGGGAAGTGGAGTCGCCTGCGTCGCCGTCCTTCGAACGGCGGCGGATGATCGGACTCGCGGCTTCGCTCTTCGCGGTCGTTTCCGCGCCCGTATCGGTCGTCGCTTTCGCGGTCTTCGACGCCGTTTTTTTCTTCGCGGGGGCTTTCGCCGGTTCGCCGAGCGCGGCGGCCTTCGCCTTGGCCGCGGCTTTAGCCGGAGCGGCGCTTTCCGTCGCGTCGTCGGTCTTTTTCCGCCGGGTGACGGTTTTCGCGCCCGACTTCTTGCCCGTGTCGGCCTTCGCCGCGGCCGCCGCCGTGAACGCTGCCTTGGCCGCCGCTACGTCGGCTTCGGCCAGGTCGCTCATGTGGTTCTTCACTTTGATGTTCATTCCGCTCAGCTTATCGACCAGCGAAATCGAGTCGACTCCGAGTTCTTTCGCGAGTTCGTAGACTTTCATCGTCGTGCCTTCGGTCATTTGTTCCACTAAGGGTTAGCTCCTGTCAGAAAAGTTAAGGTCAGAGATCGCGTGCGGTTTCCGGTTTCGCTTTCTGTGGCCTTATCCGTCCTGCTTTTCAGTCGTCGTATCCGTGGTTTTCTTCGCTTCTTCCGAAGCGGCTTGCTTCATCATTTCGCGGAGGCGTTCCTCGGCCGCGGCCTTCGCGCCGGAGTTTTCCGTCTTCCCGTTCGTCACGACGCCCGTCGGGGTGAGCGACGCGCCGGCCGGGATGAGGTCGCCGTGCTTCTTATGCGCTTCGGCGCCGCGAGCCTTCAGGCCCGCCGCGGCTTCGGCGTCTTCATAGCCCGGGATCTTCTGGAGCGCCTCGACCGTCGCGTCGGCGATGGACTTCAGCGAGCCGAAGCCCGCTTGATAGATCGCCTGGGCGAACGTCTCGGACACGCCTTCGATCTGCTGAAGGGCGGCGAGGACGTCGGTCGTGCGCTTCGAGAGCTTCGTGCGCGAGATGATATCGAGCTTCCACCCGGTGAGCTGGGCGGCGAGGCGGACGTTCTGGCCGCGCTTACCGATCGCGAGCGAGAGTTGGTCGTCTTCGACCATGATCTCCATCATCCGGTTCCGCTCGTCCATGCGCACGGAGGAGATTTCCGCCGGCGCGAGCGCCGAGCGGACGAACATCACCGGGTTATCCGACCACGGGATGATGTCGATCTTCTCGCCCTTGAGTTCCTGGATGACGGCTTGGACGCGAACGCCCTTCATGCCGACGCACGCGCCGACCGGATCGACGTCGCGATCCTTCGAGACGACCGCGATCTTCGAGCGGGCGCCCGGTTCGCGCGCGCAGTGCTTGATCTCGACGATGCCGTCGCGGATTTCCGGGACTTCGATTTCGAAGAGTTTCATCAGGTAGCGCGGGCTCGTGCGCGTGAGGTAGAGTTGCGGGCCCTTCGTCGACGTCACTACGTCTTCGAGGAAAGCCTGGACGCGGTCGCCCGGCTTGAAAATTTCTCCCGGGATGATCTCACCGCGCGGAAGGACGGCGTCCGTCCGTCCGAGGTCGATGATCAGGTTTCCGCGTTCCACGCGACGGGCGATGCCGGTGATGATCTCGCCCTTCCGGTGGATGTATTCGGAGAAGATGATTTCGCGCTCGGCGTCGCGGACCTTCTGGAAGATGACTTGCTTCGCCGTCTGGGCGTCGATGCGGCCGAAGTCCGGCGTTTCCACACGCACGCCGATTTCGTCGTCGAGCTGGCACTCGGGGTCGAGTTGGCGGGCGTCGTTGATGTCGATTTCCTCGGACTCTTCCAACATTTCCGGTTCCGATTCGACGACGCGCTTGAAGAGGAAGAGGTCGATCTCACCGGTGTCGGTGTTGTAGTGGGCTTCGAGGACGGCGTGCTGGCCGTACTTCTTCTGCGCGGCCATGAGCATCGCTTGCTCGAGCGCGGAAATGATGATCTCGCGCTTGATCGAGCGGTCTTTCGATACGGACTCGATGACTCGGGAAAGTTCGGTGGCGTTCATTTTCGTTTCTCCTGGTTCAGCTAAAATCGTAATTCGGTTCGATATTGGCTTTCGAGATCAGCGACATCGGCAGCAGGATCTCGTCGGCGCGTTCGGGTTCTTTGTTTTTGCCGGGCTTCGCGCCCTTCTTTTTCGTCGTGGAACCCATGCTCGCGAGCACGGTCAACCGCACGGCGACGTTTTCGTCGCTTTTCATCCCGGCGGCGTCGCGCACGATCACCCCGCTCAACCGGCCGAGGAAATTCTTCTGCTTCGGATTCCGCTTCTGATAGTCGGCGTTTCCGAGTTCGTCCGCGGTGAGAGGACGGAAGGTGTGGATCCGAGCGTCGCGGCCGGAGAATTTCTCGAAGTCGCGGACCTTGCGCAGCGGACGATCGACGCCCGGCGAGGAAATCTCGAGTTCGTAGGCACCGCCGAAGGCCTTGTCGAGTTCCGGCATCGCCTCGAGCGGCTCGTCGAGCGCTCGCGAAACCTTCGCGCAGTCTTCGACGCCGATCGGGTCGAGCTTCGCCGGGGCGATCTCCCGGGGACTCGCGTGATCGATATAGACTCGGAGGGTTTTCCCCTGATGCGTCTGCATCTCCAAATGCACGAGTTCATAGCCCAATCCTTCGAGGATCGGGGAAAGCTTGTCGATGAGTGTCGTTTGAATCGTCGTCATGCGAAAAAAAAAGGCGAACCGCGTGGCTCGCCTTTCAGTGAACCTAAATGTGGGTCCGGGTGTATCATAAGGAGAGGGGACACTCTAGAGGGAGCTTTCGCACCTCGGGACCCCCGCTTGACAGGAGCCGGAAAGACCTAAAAAATGTCTTCATCCATGCGTCACTTCCTCGACTTAAATCGGGTTTTAGGCGGTTTTACCGGGCGGAATGCCCTCTCCCGAAGCCTCCCCCTGGCGGCGTTCGCCCTTCTCGGAACGGCTTCCGGCGCTAATGCGGCGCTCCAAATCGCCTGGGAATCTCCTACGGGGACGGCACCCCAGGTCCTGAAGACCTACACGCCCGAGGAGCTCGACAAGAAGAAAACCGAGACCCTGACCGAGGTCGATCCGACCGCGAAGGCGGGAAAGGAATCCGCGAAGTTCACCGGTCCGTCTCTCTCGGCGCTCGTCGGGGAATCGACGAAGGGACTGACCGCCGCCGATCGTTCGACGACCGACCTCGTCGTGCTCAAGACGCGATCCGGAAAAGAAGTCCCCATGCCGAAGGCCTTCCTCGTGAAATATCCGTCGATCCAACTCGCGTTGAAGAAAAACGGCCAGCCGCTCGGTCCCGAATCGCCGCGGGTCGTGCTCCCGGCGACGTCGAATTCGAAGATCCGGAGCGAGGGGATCCTGCTCGACCCCCTTTTCGTGAGCGAGCTCTCGGAGATCACGCTGACCTCGTACGAGAAACGTTTCGGCGCGTTCATTCTCAAGCGGCGCACGGATCCCGCGGCCATGCGCGGGGAAAAGCTTTTCGTCCAAAACTGCGTCGGTTGCCATTCCCAACCGGCCGCGGTGATGACCTCGCTCGCGTCGGCGGAAAAGGTCGAGAAGGTCGCGAGCGGTCAGCATCCCGACGTCGAGGGAGCGCACGACTTCAAACCGATCTTCGACAAGAAATCGATCCGCTCGCTCGCGAGTTACCTCGAAGCCTATAAATTCCAGACCGCGAAAAACTGAGGAGAGGCGCGTGAAGTTCGAGCTCCGTCCCTTCGATTTCGACTCGGCGGAGGATTGCGGGCTCATGGCGAAGTGGTCGAACGATCCGGAGTTGCGACACCTCGCGCGGGTGAACGCCTCCGATGCCGACTACGCGAAGTTCGTCACCCCGGAGGAAGTTTCCGGTTGGCGGCCTCGTCCCGGCGACGGGAAAGAGGATCGTCGGAAGTGGAGCTGGATGTGCCTCGCCGACGGCGTTCCGGTCGGGGAGTGCAGTCTGCAATTGGGCGTTCCGCATCGGCTCTGGAAAGAGCCGGACGTCGCTTGGTTCGGGATCCTCCTCGGCGAAGCGTCCGCGCGCGGCAGGGGTTTAGGTCGCGCGTTCTTCGCGCTCCTCGAGGACGAAGCGCGACGGATCGGGGCGACGCGGGCGGAACTCGGCGTATTCGAGTTCAACACTCGGGCGCGGCGCCTTTACGAAAAGCTCGGATACGAGCGGTTCGGCTCGGTTTCGGAACTCACGTGGTGGAACGGGAAGTTCTGGACCGACTTCCGGTACCGGAAAAACCTCTGAAAGTCCGAGGCTACTGGCAGTTCGCGCCCGGGACGTTGATCACGTCGTTGATGACGAGCGAGCCGCCGGCGCCGATCAGGTTCGTGTCGACGAACTGGCCGTTGCCTTCTTTCGCCATGGCGTCGAGGTTCGAGAACGACGCCTTGTCGTTCGGATCGCCGAAGTAGATCGTGTTCACGGTGAGGGCGCGGCCCTTGCCCGCGGCGACCGACTTCAACGCCGATACGAGGCCCCGGAGGTTCGCTTCGCCGGAGATGTCCGTCGGTTGACCGTCGGAGAGGAACGCGACCGCGTAGTCCTGCGCGCCGGCGTCCGCGTTCACGAGGTTGCCGAGCGCGGTGAACGCCGCCTTGTACGGCGTGTTCCCGCTCGCGCCCACGCCGTCGTACTTCGAGAGGGCGGAAGCGAGCTGGGAGGAATTCGCCACCGGACTCGCCGGGATGCTCGTGACGAATTTGTTGTTCGGGACGTCGTAGTTGTTCGACGAGGTGCCCGCGAAATACGAGAAGGTGTAGGAGAGGTTCGTGTTCGAACCGTAGTCCATCTGGAACTTCTGGAGAGATTTCAAGCGGTAGACCTTGTTCGGGTCGGTCGTATTCGTCGAGCCCGAGTTGTCGACCATGAACATCACGCGGATCGGCTTCTTCGAAGTGCCGATCGTGCAGCCCGGCGGGTTCGTGTTCCCGACGCCGCCCGGATTCGACGGAGTGCCGAGGCCGCCGGTCGCGTCGACCTGACCGATCAGCGTGCCCGCCGGAGCGTTCGTGAAGCCGGTGTCGTTACAACCCGTGAAGGCGGTGAGTGCGAAACCGCCCGCGACCGCGAAGAGGATCTGCTTACCGTAATACGTGCCCATGTTTCCCCCGTCGTTTTACCGACTGTGTCGCGCGCGCCACACAAACCCCCGGACGTTCGCGACTAAACCTTACGGCTAGAGGAAGCAAGAACGGGTCCGCTTACGAAAAGTTGAAATGAAAGGATTTTCAGACGCGGTCGCCGTCGAACTTTTCGACGACGTGACTAAAATCGTCGTTCCTTTCGACAGGCGGACATTTCTTGTTCACCCTAGATCGCGTCGATCGCGTACTTCACGACGAGCGATTTTCCCGGCGAGCCGGCGAGGGCCGAGCCCCGTAATTCGATCGTGTTCCGGTCGTCGTGGAGCACGTAACCGTCCGTCGGATCCGCCGGAACGGCGACGCCGTCGAGCGCGACGCGCAGGCTGGCCGCGTTCGGGCGCGCCGAAAGCTTGAATTCGCTCTGGCCTTGCTTCACCACATTCGCGCCGATGTCGGCGAGGCCGGAGGCGAAGTTCGTCTGGACGTCGAGCGTCTGCGAGCCGGTGAGATCGGCCGCGCGGAGGTAGACCGACGGATACGGATTGTTCGATCCGTTCGTTCCGCCGCCGAGCGGGATCGGATCGGAACCGAGGGGGAGCACCTTCGGTTTTTTCGCGTTTTCGTTGATGATGAAATCGAAGCGGTAGCCGCGGGAAAGCGGGCCTTTCAGCGCCTTCACGCGATCGACGAGGGCTCCGATGCGTCCGTCGATGGTGTCGCCGCTCGCGACCGCTTCGTTCTCGTCTTCGTCGGAGACGAAGATCACCGAAAGCAGGGCGTCCTCGCGGATGAAGCCGGCATTCGCGCCGCCCGCCGCGAGCCGCGAGGGATCGAGGAAGGAGATGACGGATTTCAGCCCTTGTTCATGCGAGCTCCCGTCGACGCCGACCTTCGCGTTTTCCGGGAACTTCGTGAGCAGGTCGGTCGTTTGGGGCGTGAAGTAAGGCTCCCCCGCGTAACGGGTGAGGAGGGCGCCCGGACCCGTCGGATTCACGTATCCCGTAAGCGCGGTCGCGAACTTCTTCGGTGCGCTGTCGACGTCGGTCGTGATCACGCCGAGATGAAAATCGACGTTCTTCTTTTGGAACTCGGCGATGAAATCCGTGAACGATTGGCCGATGATCGTTTGTTCCGGGGACATCGACTGGGAATTATCGATCATGAAAAGGACGTCGATTTTCGTGGCCTGGTCTACCGTCGGCACCTTGAATTCCTCGACGAGCAGGCTGCCTTCGTCGGGAACGCCTTCGGTTTGGGCTTGGTTCGAAATCCCGAAGCCGGTGTCGTTGCACCCGACGAAGGAAAGCGACGCGATCGAGCCGAAGACGAGAACCCCGAAAATAGACTTCATGGAAGACACCCCTTCCCGAACGAACGGGCCGGAGGGGAAAAAGTTCCGCGCCGCCCGGAAAAAAGTCCGGGCGGCGCGGAAAGTGTCCAATCTTTAGACGATTCGTCTCAAACGGAGAGTCGGCCGGTCTCGCGCGAGTAGAACTGACGGTAATGGAAGATCGAGCAGAGGAGCGCGAGCGATCCGAAATAGTGCCAGAGCGCATGGCCTTGGATCCAGTGGTCGTTCGGGTCGCAGAACTTCCGCGTGACGTCGCTCGCGGAGAAGGCGGCGCCGATGCCGAGGAAGAAGAGCGAGAGGAAGAAATAGCGATGACCGACCTTCGTCTTCGCGCGCATCGAGGCGACCGCTTCGGTGACGAGGATGCCGACGATCAGGAGCACGACGAGGCCTTGGATCGGGAATCCGAGTTTGTCGACGGTCGACGAGACGACGGTGGTCGCCGCCGTCCAGATCCAAACGTTCCGCTTCACGCGGTCGCAGGCGCCGATCCCGATTCGCGCGAAGTTCTGGATCAGGATGAGGTAGAAGAAGACGAACATCCCGAGGAAATCGAAGACTTGCGTCGCGAAGGTGAGCGACGCGTGGTAGATGAACGAAGTCCATCCGACCCACTGGGCGGCGACGCCGTAGAAGCGGATGTTCTCCGACTTCTCTTTCCGGGTGAACCAGAAGAAGAAAAAGCCGACGGCGATGTAGCCGAGATTCGACCAAGTGTTCGCGGGCGTCGCGATCCACGAGCAGATTTGGTCCTCGCACCAGCGGACGTTCGGAACTCCGCTCCACTTACGCAAGTCGACCCAAGGACACCCGTCCGTCATGAGGAAATCAGCAGGATTCGCCATGACTAGAGTCTAGGGGGCATCCCCGGGTCGGGCCAGCGCATTTTTCCGGTCGCGGCGAACCGCGGTCAGATCGTCTTGCAGTCGATGACGAAGCGGTACTTCACGTCGCCCTTGATCATCCGGGTGTAGGCGTCGTTGATCTTCGCCATCGGGATCTTCTCGATGTCCGAGGTGATTCCGTGCTTCGCGCAGAAGTCGAGCATCTCCTGGGTTTCCTTGATTCCGCCGATCAGCGAACCCGCGACCGAGCGGCGTCCGGAGATGAGCGGGAAGGCTTGGAGCTCGGGCGCCTTGTCGGGCACGCCGACGAGGCACATCGTGCCTTCGCGCGCGAGGAGGTTCACGTAGGCGTTGATGTCGGTCGGGGCCGAGACCGTGTTCAGGATGAAGTCGAAACGGCCGGCGGCGGCTTCCATCTCGGCGGGGTTTTTCGAGACGACGACGTGGTGCGCGCCGAGGCGGATCGCGTCCTCCTTCTTCGAGGTCGACGTCGTGATCGCGGTGACTTCGGCGCCCATCGCGCGCGCGAGTTTCACGCCCATGTGGCCGAGACCGCCGAGGCCGACGACGGCGACCTTCGTGCCTTTTCCGACTTTCCAATGGCGAAGGGGGGAATAGGTCGTGATGCCCGCGCAGAGAAGAGGGGCCGAAGCGGCGAGGTCGAGTTCCTTCGGCATGCGGAGCACGAACTTCTCGTCGGTGACGATGACCGTCGAGTAGCCGCCCTGGGTCGGCGTGACGCCGTCCTTTTCCTTCGAGTTGTAGGTGAAGTTCGCGCCGTTCTCGCAGTACTGTTCGAGTCCTTCGCCGCACGCTTTGCAGTCGCGGCAGGAATCGACCATGCAGCCGACGCCGGCGAGATCGCCCGGTTTGAAGCCTTTCACTTTCGCGCCGACGCGCGTGACTTTCCCGACGACCTCGTGGCCCGGAACCATCGGAAAGGTCGAGCCGCCCCATTCGTCGCGGGCTTGGTGGATGTCGGAGTGGCAGACGCCGCAGTAGAGGACTTCGATCTGCACGTCGGTGTCGTGCGGTTCGCGGCGGGTGAACTCGAAGGGAGCGAGCGGAGTCTTCGCGCTTTGGGCGGCGTAGCCTTTCGCGGGGACGGAGCCGGTGAATTTCAGGGTGTTCGTCATGGTGGGATCTCCTAGGGGTGAAACGTGCCGTTCTGTGGGACTCCCCAGACGGTAAGGGCGGGGAGCCGACGATTCAAGCGTCGGCGTTTTGGCGCGGCCGGGCGCCTCGCGAAGCGCCGCGGACAGGGCGCGCGGCGCAGCGGGAGCGGTGCGTGTCGACTTTAAACTCGCGGGACTTTTACGAGGGGACGAAATCCGGCACCATGGAGGACGATGTCGCTTTCGTTTTCTTCCAGCGTTCCCGCTCGCAAGAAGGTCCACTCGGACGGCTTTTCGTATTTCAGCCTGACCGCGGACGCCTTCGGCGGACTCGTCGATCCGATCCTGAACCTCGATCATTTCCGGATGAGCGAGCGGCCGTTCCCTCCGCGTCCTTTCGCGGGGTTCGCCGCCGTCACCGCCGTGCTCGAATCGTCGCCCGCCGGTTTCATCGGCCGCGATCACCTCGGCTTCCGCGCCGAAATCGGTCCGGGGGGGTTCTACGGGCTCGTCTCCGGGAAAGGGATGGTCGCCGAGGAAAAGCCGGTACCCTCCGGCCAGCCCTGCGAGGGGATCCACGTCTCCATCAATCTTTCCGCGAAGGATAAACGCGAACCGCCGCGCAGCTTTTTTCTCGCGCCGAACGACGTGAAGGAATGGAAACCGAATCCGGCGCTCCGGGGACGCGTCTACCTCGGAAAACTCGCCGGCGCCGAATCGAAGGCCGCGCTTCCGTCGCCCTTCTCTTTTTTCGAATTCCACCTCCGCCCGAAAATGAGCGCGACGCCGCGGGTGCTCTCCGAGAGCGGAGGACTCGTCTACCTCCTCAAGGGAAAACTTCGACTCTCTTCCGGCGACGCCGTCGTCCCGCTCGAGGCGATGCACGCCGTCGGATTCGCGAGCGGCGAGAAGGACACCGAACTCCTCGTCGAGTCCATCGAGGAGTCCCATTTCATTTTCCTCTCCGGAAAAAGTCTCCGCGAACCCGCGATCACGCACGGCGGATTCGTGATGACGAAGCAAAGCGAGATCGAGGAAGCGATCGCGCGGTACCAGGCCGGCGAGATGGGGAAGCTCGACTCGGAGGGGTGAAGCCCGCCTTCCGAGATCGAAATTGAACAGGGCCCGGTGGAATTTCCACCGAGCCCTTTCGAATTCGGGTTTTCGGGCCGAACTTAGAAGTTCTGCTTGAAGCGGCCGAGGAGCTTGCCGCCCTCGCGGACTTCGAGCACGAAGGTGCCGCCCGAGTTGTCGTGCGCGGCCTTCACGACCATCTTGTCGCTCGAGACTTCCTGACCCGGTTTGATCGGGCTGAAGGAGTCTTGCTGACCCTTCGTGAAGGAGAAGTTCGAAGCGTTCGGTCCGATGATCGAGGCCGTCAGCGTAAGCTGACCGGTCGCGACGCGGGAGCTGATGTTCGTGATGTAGACCTTCAGGCGGTGCTTACCGTCCTTCTTCAGATCCGAGATGTCGCCGAGGAGGATCCCGTTCGACATCTTGAACTGGTAGTCCTGGAGCGACGGCACCTGGCGGGACTCGTTCAGGACGCCGACGCGGCGGCCCGAGGCGAGGTTCAGCGAGGCGACGAAGTTCACGGTCTGACCGTCGTAGCTTTCGTTCGTGAACGGGAAGGAGATGTCCCGCGATTCGCCGGCCGCGAGGCCGTTGATCGCTTCGCTCGTCTTCGAGAACGTCACGCCTTGCATGTTCGTCGTCAAACCGAGGGTGGCATCTTCCGGAAGGACCAGCTGGGACTGGTTCGTCACGCGGACCTTCACGTCGCCCGGGTAGCCGAGGCGGGCGACCGGGGTTTCGATGAGGGAGACCGTCGTGAGGTTCCGAGCGTTCAGGTTGATCGTCTCCGTGGCGAGGCGGTTGCCCTTCACGGAGATTTGGATCTCGACCTGGGACGTTTGGCCGAGCGCCGATTCGTCCATCCGGATATCGAGCGCGCCCTTGATGTGGGTCAGGCTCTTCGCCGAGAGGTTACGCGGGAGGATCGTCACCGAGCCCGGGAGCGCGACGCCGGAGGTCTTCGCGACCGCACGGATGTCGAGGTCCGCCGAGTTGATGACCGAGTCCGAGAAGTTCCGGAGGTCCATGTCCACGGTGATCTTTTCACCCGGTTCCTGGATTCCGTCCTTCACCGATTCCATCGCCGCGAGGCCGATCAAGCGGACCGGGATGCGGGTGAATTCGGCCGCTTCGTCCGCGCGACCGCGGGTCACGACTTCCTGCTTGTAGCCGGGATACTTCGCCGCGTAGGTCGAATCCTTCGCGGAGTTGTAAGCGCCCGTGTAGAGCTGGTCCTGACGGTCGGCGAAGGCCTTCGCTTTCGCGTTCGCGTAGTGGGTTTGGTAGTGGCCTTGGTAGTTCGCGTTGTACGAATCCGCCGAAGCTTGCGCGAACACTTGACCGTACACCTTTTGGTAAATGTTCCGGTACACGCGATCGAACACGAGACGGTAGGTTTCGTCGTACGACCGGCGGTAGGCTTGGTCGTAATCGCGACGGTAGTCGGCTTTTCTCGCCGCTTGGCAGCCCGAGTTCTTATACTGCGGGTACATTTGGTCGAACGCCGGCTTGTAAGCCGCGACGTATTCCGTCTTGAAGGTCGTCACGAACGCCTGCTCGTAAGCCGGCTTGTAGGTGTCGATGCACTTCTCGAATTCGGATTGGGTCGGAGGCGTCGGAGGAGGAGTCGTCGACGGCACCGGAGTCGGGTGCGGTACCGGGGTGCGGCTCGGAGCCGGGTTCGGATTGCCGCCGCCCGGGTGACCGCCGCCTTGATTTCCGCCCGGGTTGCCCGGCATGTTCGGACGGCCCGAAGGACGGCCCGACGGGATCACCCGCGGGGAGTCCGCCATCATCGAGGCGAGGCTCATCACCGATTGAGTGACGGCGACCGTCGGAGCGTTCGCCTTACAGTAGGTGAGCGCCTTGTCCGCGGCTTGGGTCGGTTTCACGTCCGGAATCGTCGGGTCGCCCGGGCCGTTGCCGGCCGCGACTTTCGCGGATTGGACGAGGGTGAGGGCGTCGAGGCGGGCTTGGAGGAGCGCCGCGCTCGAAGCGGATTTCGTGTCGGCGAAACCGCGCTTCGTGGAGACCGTAGCCGGCTTCGGCGCCGGAGCCGAGTTCATCGTGACCGGGGCCGGAGCGCCGAGGTCGATCGTCGATTCGGACTTGATCGATTCGGCGTAGCGTTCCTTCTTGTACTGGTCGCGCGCCGGTTGGTATTCGCGGGCGTTCGCGTCCGACTTCGCGGCGGCGTCGCCGGCGACTTTACCGTCGGCGGTTCCGCGCGCGGCGGCGTCGGTGCGATTCGCTTCGGCAATCCCGTCGGCGGTGCCTTTCGGGGTGGCGTCTCTCATCGCGTCTTGGTTCGAGCGGGCATCGCCGTCGGCGTTCCCGTCGATCGAGCCTTTTTGCTGGCCGTCCACGGTGCCGCGATCGGAACCGTCGGTGCTCGCGCGCACGGTGGCGTCGCGATCGCCTTGGCGGTCGCCGTTCTGCTGCGCTTGGCGACGCATTTGATCTGCGCAGTCGTCGTAACCGTCTTTGTAACCGCGGTTCTTACCGTCTTCGAGGCCGTTCTGGCGGCCCATCTGCTTCGCTTGTTGGGTCGCGTCCATCGAACCTTGGTTGCGGCCGGCGGCGGCGTAGTCGACCGGAGGCGCCGCGAACGTGGTGCTGGTCGTGAGGAGCAGCGCCGTGGCGATGGCTTTCTGGATTTTCATTTGGGCTGGGACTTTCATGAGACGATCTCCAAAAGGTAGGGGACTGTTTCGGGATTCGGGCGCTTAAGCGGGAGCGTCCGTTTAAAGCTCCGTACAAAACTCGTTCGGAATCTGAAAAAGATTCCACGGGGATCGCATTGAGCAAGACTTCGGCCACGGCTTTTATCATGACCGACAAAAAGAGTCATCTATTATTTTGAAGGATTTCGCTAACTAGACTCGGCGCAGTAAAGGCGTGGAAGATTCCAGGCTTGCACCGGTGCGAACTGGCTCTAATAAAATCGGGCGCATTCAGTCCGGTCCTAGACCGAGCCTCCTTTACGCCGTCAGTCCCGAACCCAGTGGCAGTTGTATCCGTTCGGGTTTTTCTGGAGGTAGTCTTGGTGCTCGTCTTCGGCCGGCCAGAACGGAACGGCGGGAACGATCAGGGTCGCGATCGGCTTTTTCCATTTTCCGGAGGCTTCGACCTCGCCGCGTTTTTTCTCGGCGATCTCTTTCTGGGTCTCCGAAAGATAAAAAATGGCCGAGCGATACTGGGTGCCGACGTCATTCATTTGACGGTTCAGCTGTGTCGGATCGTGCAGCCGAAAGAAAAGGTCGAGGAGGTTTTCGTAGGTCAGTTTCGCGGGGTCGAACTCGATCCGCACGGCCTCGGCGTGACCGGTCTCGCCGGTTTTCACGTGCGAATATTTCGGGTTTTTCAGGTCGCCGCCCGTGTAGCCGACGGTGGTCGAAACCACGCCGGGCAAAGAGCGGAGGATGTTTTCGACGCCCCAGAAGCAACCGGCGGCGAGGATCGCGACTTCCATCGGACCGTCAGTCTCGCGAAGGAGAGTCAGTTTTTCAACGCTTTTTCGCCGGTTTCCACGAAACTCTAACGGGAAACTCCTTAATCCTCTCTTCCTCTTTTCCGATACACAGGTACGATAGTTTTATCGGCCCGAGTTCCGACGATGGGGCTCGTTTGGGTAACGAAACGAATGGGGAGAGAGAGATGTTACTGAACAAAAAATACACTGCAGTGAGTTTCGCGCTCGCGGCGACGATGTTCGTCGGCTGCCAAACCGCGCAGACTAAGAATTCCGGTCCGGTGGCGGATGCCGACCTTCTGATTCCGGACGCTTACGTCATGAACGACGGCGCCTATCGCGACCTCGCGAGCGGCCCCGGCGATTTCATCAACGAACTCGAGCGCGGTCTCTCGAAGGCGGCGAGGGGCGACGAAGCTTTCGCGAAATTCGTGAAGCAACTCGATAAATCCCAAGACAAGGAAATCCTCGAGTTCAAGAAAACCCACGGTGGGAAGATCACGAAAGAAAACGCCAACGAGCTCGAAGAGAGCGTCCAGAAGCGTTTCGTCGAGAAGTTCCTGAACACCAAGGGCGTCGCGGACCTCATGAAGGCTTCCGAAGCGGCTAAGAAGGACCTCATGGCCCTCAAGTCTTCCGTCGCGTCGGACTTGAAAATCGGCGCGAAGGGCGCGCTCGACAGCCGCGGCGCTGACAAGAACGCCTTCAAAGGCGTCTTCGGCGACGTGAGCCAAGGCAAAAACGCGAAGACTCCGACTTACGGCGTTTCGAAAACCGGCACCGGCGCGACCGGCAAGGGTATGGCCGGCGTTCACTCGGAAGCGGTCTATGATCGCCTCTACTCGATCTACAACAAGAAATACCTGGTCGAGATGCGCGAGGCTTCCCTCAAGGATCCGGCGATCAAGGCGATCCTCGAGGGTCCGAACGGCAAGGCCTATGAAGCCGCCGTCGACCGCTATTATAAAACTCTCAAAGAGGGGCATATCATCCAAGGGGAAGCCGTCGGTAACATCGACGCTTGCCTCCTCGGCGATACCGAAGCCTTGAACAAGGTCACCGACCTGATCGAGGAAAAGAACGCCGCCGCGAAGACCTACGGCAAGCTCGAAGAGCTGAAGAAGGACGGCGTGGTCATGAAAAACGAAAAGGGCGAGCCGATCATGGTTTACCGGCTTTGTCCGGAAGCCGCCGCGGTCATCACGGCGAATTTCCAGCAAGAGCTCGGCCGCATGGGCATCGCTGCCTGGACGGCCGCCGAAGAAACCTGCGGACCGTGTAAGCTTTGCGGACCGAAGGGCGAACTCGAAGCGGCCGCCAGCCGCAAGCTCGCCTCGACTTCGCACGGCGAAGTTCCGAAAGTCCCGGAAAAGTGTAAGTGATCTGAAGTACCCTCATTCGGAACGGGGTCGGCTCTCGCCGGCCCCGTTTTTTTTGCTCTCGAAGTAAACTGATTTAAGTTTAATTTTAAGATTCTTAAGTCGAAAGGCGAGTTTACCGATCGTTACAGAAGGAGAAATCCGTGAAATTTCGAATCCCTGTACGATTCCGCGCGAAGTACTTTTGGAGCGCATTCCTAGTTCTTGGCGTTCTGTCGATCACCATCGGCGCGAATCGACTCGATCCGCTCATCATCGACGCGCTCATCATGAAGGACCGCGCGACGAAGCTCTTCGACCAGAATTACATCGCGGGCCCGCACCTCGAAGTCGACACGGACTCCGGGCGCCGTTCGCTCGTCTTGCTCGGCCAAGACGACGCCGCGAAAGATCCCCTGAAGATGTTCCCCCTCGATCCGTTCAATGCCTTTTCCGACGCGATCGAAGCCGCGCGCGTGGCGGCCTACACGGAACAAGCCGAGAAACGGAAGAAATCCCTCGAAGCGATCAATCCGAAGGCCTCGGTCTCGAAGGACGTGAAGCCGGGCTCCCCGGAAGACCCATTCAAATACGTGCGCGCGCCCGTGACGGCGAGCCCCGATCCTTCGAAGTCGTTCTTCTCCATCGGCGGTTGGAATCCGTTTACGACGAAGACCGCCGAAGAGAAGCCCAAGCCGAAAGCTTCCGATAATCCGGTTCCGAAGGTCGCTCCGATCGTCGGCATCGAGTGGCGCGCATCCGATCCGAAGAATCTCGTCATCCTGCGTTCCGAGAACCGGAAATGGGTGCCCCCTTACCGGGATATCGCGCCGATCGCGGGACTTCCGAAAAAAGCCGCCGAAATCTTCGTCCAGATCCGAAGCGTGCTCGAAAAAAGCCTGCAAATGGGGAAGGTGAACTCGATCGAGGCCCAAATAGAGGTGCCGGACGGCGACTTGGCCGAGAATGCCGGACTGAAGCGGGTGGTTCCGCTCGACGACGCGAATTACAAGCAGCTTTACCGCGACATGGTCGCCCTGAAGGGGAAGATCGAAAAAGCGAGCGACGAGCGCTCGATGTACGAAGTCGGGGATAAGCGCCAGATGGCGGTCCTCGAGGCCGCGGACATCTATTTCCAGACCCAGGCCGAATTCTACGCGAACTACCTCCGGAACGCCCACGCGGAAGACGACGCGGTCGTGCAGGACCGTCTCGACCGCATCGAAAATACCCGCAAGACAAATCTCGAGATCCAGTCGAGCGCCCCGACGCCGGCGGGCGTTTCGATCGTCGGCATGCCGATGGGGAACGAAGAAGAGGCGAGAAAAATCGACATGAATCGGGGAGCGCATCGCTACGACCCGCTCGCAATGAGCTCGCTGAACCTGCGCCTCGACGCGAAAACGGCGCTACCCTTCTACTCGCAGGAAGCGCTCTCGAACTGGCAGGGTCAGCGCATGGCGAAGCCCTACAACTTGCGCCACGTCCGCGACGAGAATAACGGCTTCCAGAGGCTTGAACTCTTCCTGAACGCGGAGGAGCGCCGACTGATCGAATATTCCATCCTGATGGCGCCGAAAACGAAGCACCAGTACCTGAAGCTGCTTCAAGCGACCGCGCTGCGGGAACGCATGACGAACCGATGGGCCTTGAAGCGAATGCTTCAACTGAAACTCGGCGGTGTCGATCGGACGGTGAAAGCCTGCGCGACCGATCTCGTTTCCTACCGCTTGGCCAAGCCGATGCGCGTCGACGACATGGAGAACTATTCTTCGCTGTGGGCGGACGACCGGTTCAAGGATCTGAAGGAACTCCACCCGAAATTGATTCCGGCCCTTCTCGGGCACCCGCTCTTGAGCGATGACGGATACGTCGATGTCATCCTGACCTTTTTCACGTCTCTTCCGAATTTCCCGCAGTTCTTGGCGGGTAAATTCGGAGGATCCGACCAGCAGTTCATCGCGTTCCTGAAGAGCAGAGTGGTGGAAAGCATGAAGGCCGAAGAGGAGTCGGAGTTCGCGAAAGTCGCGGCGGAGCTTCTCGTCGACTTCAACCTTCCGGGCGACGACCTCTCGATCTTCGCGATCGCGGAACGTACTGCTTGGAAGGCCTACGATAACCGTAAGAACAAGGTCGCCGACCTCGTTCTTCGCCTCGCGGCCGAAGCGAGTCTGACGCTGCCGGCTCCGGGGAAGGCGATGGAGGCCGTCGACAAGGTCATCGACGCGTACATGAAGGATAAACAGGCCCAGTGGCAGAACGCCCAGCTGACGGCCGTTTCCGACGTGCTGAAGAAAAACTGGACCGATATGTTCACCTCGGACCAGAACCAAAAACGTTACCTCGAGTTCGAGAAGAAAGCGCTCGAGATCGCCGCTCCGGGCGCGCGCGCCGTCCAGCACGAACAGGAAATTGCCGACGCCATCAAGAAACTCGAGAAGGACAACAAACTCGGCAATTCGTCCGATCGTACGAAAGCCGACTACTTCTTTCGCGAGAAAGACGGAAGCGTCTTGGGTGCGTTCCGGAACGGCCTCGTCCCCAGCCGTATCGCCTATACCGCGGTGAAATTGAAGGATCGGATGATCCCGATCACGCCCGACCACCTTTCCCGCCTCTTCCATAAGAAGATCGAACTGCTCACGGATCCGGAAGGGCCGAAGATGGAACGCGCTCAGATCGAGCGGATTGTGAAAGATCCGGCGGTCATGAAGTATATGGACGTTTTCTTCGCCGAAGTCTCGGCGCAGTATCAACAAGCCGTCCAGAACCTGAAAGCGAATCCTCCCGCGAACGAAGGAACTTCCGACGCTTGCTCGAAGACTCTCGGGTGCGGGAACATGAAGACGAAGCAGAAGCGGCGCGCACCGACGAACGCGAAGAACGAAGAAAGTCAGCCGGCGCCCGCCGGCGAGATCGAGATCGACGAGACGAACACTCCGCTCGGCGGCCTTCTCGAAGCGGCCGCGAAGAAGACGCTCGCGGATTTCATGAAAGCGGTTTCCACCCCGGCTAAAGTCCAACCCGTGGATCCGGATAGCAATCCGTTCCTATTCCCTTGGACGGTGCCTGCGACCTCCCAGCAGCGATTTCAGTCGTTTTCGATGATGAACGCCTTCATGCCGCAGTCGCCCGGTCCGTGGGCCGGTCGGCCGGTGGACGGAAGTGCGGGCACGCGTTTTTTCGGATTGGCGAAGAAAAAGAAAGTGGAGACGGAAGAGTCGTTCTACCTCGCTAAGCCCGTGGACCAAATCATGGCGAAGGGGCGCCTTCTCGAGGCGTTTTCCCTCATCGGACTCGCGAACGAGGTCCTCGGCGCGAACTGGTACAGCGGCTTCGCCACTAAAACGGGTAAGTCCATCCACTTCCGAGCTTCCGAGTACAGCGGTGAAACGAACACGGTCACGGAATACAAATACGCCGACGTCCAGAACCTCCTCGGAATCGAACGCATTTTGCGCATGCAGATGCCGTCGAACGCCTCGCGGCTCGAAATCGCAGCCGCCTCGCTCATCGACCAGCAGATCCTCGCGGGAATCGTCGAAAACGAGGCTTACGCGCGTTCCCCGATTCTCGTCCTGCAGAATTCGACCGAGGCGGTGTCGGACAAGAATCCGAAGGGCCGGCTCCGCCGGTTCTTCCTCGGGACGAATTTCGTACCTTCGCTTCTCCGGGTCATTTCGCCGTATTTCAACAAAGACCTAAAGGAAACGAGCGGATTCAAAATCAACGAGACGCGCGGCGCGTTCTACAAGCACATGTACACCGCGCTTTCGAATGATCGCGGAAAGGTCGAAGACTTCTGCGAAGCCAACCTCCGGAATTACGAGAAGGACGAGAAGTTCAAGCTGATGTTCAAGTCGATCACGGGTCTCCGCGAAGCGTTCGCGAGCCAAGGCGACGCGAAGAAATGGGACGACGAGATCTCGAAGGACATCCGTTCGCCGTCGCAGGCCTTTCTCGAGGACTTCATCGATCCGATCTCGATGGTCCTCATGTTCGGGATCATCCTGATCATGGCGTGGCAGTTCCTGCCGGTGATCTTGCCCCTTCTCGGAGTGGCCGTCGGGCCGGGCACCTTCGTCGGCGGCATATTCGCGGCTACGACCAGCATTTTCGGTACGTTCGGAAGCCTGGTGATGACCCTTTTCATCGGGAACCTTTCGCCGATTGCGATCCTTTTCACGACCCAAAGTATCCTGATGGCGAGCGTTTACTGCTTCCAGCTCCCGCCCCAAACGGATTACGCGTTCCAGGTCGCGAACTCGCAGATCCGCGTCGACCAAGTCTATATCGCGAACCGAGAGAAGCTTCACGAGCAACGCGAGGAACTCCTCACGAATCGGGCGTGGGCCCGGTTCGGCGTCGTGATGGAAGTGTTCCAGTTCAGCGCGTTCACGGCGCCGGGAGTCTGGAAGACCCTCGGCATGAAGGGCGTTTCGAAATTCGGGAAGCTGACCGAAGGCGTCGATGCCGCGGTCGTCGCGAAGGTGAAGGGCGATACCTTGCCGAGTCTCATCAAGGAACACGGTTTGAAGAAAGGCCTGGCGCTCTACTCCGAGAAGCTGATGCTCGCGGCGAAGACCGTGAAGCGAGTTTCCGTCGTGAACGAGGCGGCGAACGCGGAAGACGTCGCCGAAATCATGGTCCAGCGCGCGGCGCCGCACATGAAGGATAAACGGATCTTGAACCAGATCTACGGATTCGAAGAACAGGTCGTCGACTTGAGGGGGAATCCGGTCGCTCCGGGTGAGGCCGGAAGGCGGAAGATGGTTTCAGTCGGCATCCTGAAGGCGACCGAGGACGAGATGGGTAAAACCCAAGAGACCATCGATCTCCTGAAGAAGAAGATCTACGGCGAGAAGAACCTCGACGAAGTGAATCGGCTTACGAACGAGATCACCAAGCTCAAAGACAAGTTGACCCGGGCACGCTCGGCGAAGGTGATCAAAAAGTACGAATCGTTCATCGCCGACCGCCAGGCGAAGATCGCGGCCCTGAAGCAAACGAGCCGATGGTCCGACGTTCGTTCCTACCTCCGCACGATCATCCGGAAGAAGGCCGGCGAAAACGAGAAATACTTCAGCATGATCGTCGCGAAGGACTATAGCGAGGCGGCTGCCGCCGGAAAACTCGTGATGACCGTCGCGAACGCGGACGAAGTCCGTCTCGCGGTGGAGGTCGCGAAGCTCGAAGACCAGGCGGTCAAAGCTGCCTATCTCCGAAAGTTCGCGAATCTACTGAACGCGACGGACGACTTGACCGACGCGCAGGTGCTCGAGCATCTCCGCCGGCTTACGCTTTCCGACTGGGAAATGCACGAGAAGCTCATATTGGACGCCGTACGGCGTCCTACGGGCTACGGGGAGGCGGTTATCCAAGATCTCGGGAAAGATCCCACGGGCCAGGCCGTCAGCATCGTGACCGGCTACTCGGAGGCGGATCCCACCGGCAAGGTCACCGTGAAGTTCTTCAAAGAGATCTTCTCGCAGCTGAAGTACGTAGCCGAGGACTATAAGATCCTGAACCCGCGAGCCGTGACGATCACGCGTGCGATCAAAGAGGGCGCCGCCCACCTGATCATCGACGCTACCGGCAAGGAAAACGACAAGATATCCGCCGATATCGTCCGGAATCCGCAGAACTACGAGTTCCTGTCGATTCCGATGAACGACCTCTGAACTTGAGACGACCCGCCTCCCTGTGAAAGAGAGGTGGGTCGGTCTTAACGGACGATTCAGGCGTCCGGGTTCGTTACGCGCCGAAATCGATCGCCGAGCAACGGGAGAGGATGGTCCGTTCGACCGAGAAGGTCCACGCGGCGTCTTTCGCCTTGAACGGCATCGGGTACTTCGGAGAAGTGCCCCAAGTCGGCGCGAGCATCGGGAAGACGATGTACGTCCACCACGGCGTGCTCTTCGTCAGCTTCTCGAGGAACTTCGTTTTGCCGGTCTTCGAGTCGAGGAGCTGGATGTAGGTGAGGCCTTCCCAGTCCTGCTTCATCGCGTATGGCGTGTAGTCGGCGACGATTCCGCCGGTGGCGGAGATCTGCCGACCGGTCGAGAAGGTCCGCGACTTCGAGAAGGTCGCGCTGAGGCCGAGGCCTTCGAAGCTCGCGCTCGCCGTGACCGAGGCGGTGTAGGTCGTGCTGTAGCTGTAGCTCGACCAGAGGTCCGATTTGTCGTAGCACTCGGCCCGCAGCACGGGGAGCGCGAAGATCTGTTCCTTCCGATAATCGATATTATAGAAGGTCACGTATCGATAGTAGTCGTACCCGTCCGCGTAGGCGCGGGACTTAAAAGCCGGCCCGACGAGCGTGCGATCGACCTTTTTTCCCGTGAACGGCTCTACCGCCGCGACGGTTTTGGACGGAAACGGATCGCTCGAGCTGAGAAGCGAGAGTTCCTCCCGGTACCAGTTTTTTTTTTGGTCCAGCAGGGCCGCCTTCCGGATTTCCGCATCGGACAGTTCGGAAGACTTGGCAGTCGGATAATCGAGGCTCGGCGGAGCCGCACCGAAATCGATGGCGTTCGCCGTCCCCACGGCGCCGGCCAACGAAAAAACAGACGAGAGAACGGTCAAAGACCGGATCAAACCCGAGTTCATTTTAGTACCCCTTCAAGGCATTGAGACGAAGAGCTTCCCCGTGAAGCCCTCACGCCGCGCTTCGAAAAGCAGTGACGTGACGCAGTGTGTATATTCTCTTTTGAAGCGTAGTGTCAAATTTATTTCATAGGAAAGCCTCGACGCTGTAACGCATCGAAATGAAATGATAATTTTCAAGACCTCCCCGGTAAAAAAGGGAAGGCGATGAAAATTTTTTGACGAATGATGGAATCGTCGGGAAACGACGAAAAGCCTCGGCGCCGATTTGCGTTCGCTTCCGCCGTCATGGCAGAATTTTAGGGATCTCGCGGGTCATGGATTGACCCGAAGAACAGTACCTCAAGGAAGGGAGTACCGGGAATGGCTCGTACACGTGCAGCGCTTCTCGCCGAATGCCGGAAGCGTCTTTTAAAGACCAAGCAAGATATCCTAAACGGTCTCTCGTCTTCCCGCGAAGACATCGAAGTGATGAACGGCGGAGACGAAGCGGACCAAGCCGCGGATTTTCAGCAAAAGGCAGCCGCTCTCGCGATGCGGGAGTCTTCGCTGAAGCAGCTGAAGGAAATCGACGCCGCTCTCCAGCGGATCGAGGATAACGAATACGGAGTCTGCGAAGAAACCGAAGAGCCGATCGAAGAAGAGCGGCTGCTCGCGCTTCCGTGGACCCGTCTCAGCGTCGAAGGCGCCGAGATCCGCGACCGTCGTCGCGCGAAGTTCGCCTAACCGGGCGAATTCGAACCGATGACGAACCCGAATTCGTCCCGCGGACGCGCCGGCGTCCTCGTCGCGGTCACGTTCGCCGTGACCCAGATGCTTTCTTGCGCCCACGCCCCGAATCGCGAGCCCGGTTCGGAAACGGTCGGCGCCGGATGCCCGGTTCCGGCGAACAAGGGCGATCCCCGCCTGCACGCGAAGGATCCCGGATTCTCGTATTGCGCCCAGTTCATCGCGCCCGATTGTCGCACGGGTGAACTCGGGGAGGCGATGCGCGGTTACTTCGCGCCGACCGGTCTTTCGACTTTCGTGAAGGATCCGCCGGGCGACGTACTGACCTATTGCCCGAAGTACGCGCGGCTCGACGAAGAAACCCGCGAACGGTTCTGGATCTGGACGTTCATGTCGATCGCGTACGAAGAGGGCGGGTGCGGGGAACCGAGCGTCGTCCAAGCCGTGCGCGACTATTACGGGAAGTACAAGGGCACGAAGCTCGCCTCGGCGGTGCCCGCCGACAGCACTTACGCGCTTCCCTGGCGCGACACCGACCGTAAAGGGCGTCCCGATTTTTGTCGCGACACGCGGATCGGGTGGGATCAGTCCCTCCTCGAGGAAATCACCTATCCCGGCGAAACCGGCGCGAAGTCGGGCGCGCTCGCGCCCTCGGCCGTGGCCGGCCCGAAGGCCGGCGCCCGGTGCGCGATGGCGATGCTCGCCGACCAACTCAAGCGATCGGGGCGCCTGATGGACCCGAAGAGCTATTGGCAGAAACTTCGTCGCGCCGGGACGCTTTCGGCGCGCCTCCCGAAATTCGGGCCGTGCGGGGGCGAATGAGGATCCCGTCTTTCGCCGGATTCGCGGTCGTGATGCTCAGCCTCGGCGCCCAGCCCGCGTTCGCGAAGGGCGGCTGCGAGGCGCTCGTCGATCGTGTGCTCGCTTCCCAGGGAATCGGTCCCGCCGCGCGAACTCTCGCCGCGCCCGACCGCGCCGGGGCGGCTTTTACCCTCGTCGAAGATCAGCATCGGCAGCTCGTTTACCGGCGCGAGTTTTTCGGATCGCTCTATAAGGATCCCGCGCTTTCGAATTACCTCGCGGCTCTCCATTTTCCGGCGAAACCGGACCCGAAGACGGAAGCCGCCGCCGTCGCGGCCTATCGCGCGAAGGCGGGCGCTTGGGCTCGATCGAAGAAATCCTCCGGCGTGACCGTCTCGGCCGACGGCACCTCCGCGTCGATCGTCGACTACTTGAAGATGAATGAGCTCGGAGGCGAGGTCGTGGAGAGAAACGCCTTGGCCGCGCACCCCGAGTTCGCATGGTTCGATCCCGAACCGCCGGTCGGTACGAACGAAATGCGCGCCTACCAGCGCCCGCCTCTGCCCGCGGCCGCCGAGCGACGCGTGATCCTCTTCGCGCGGGACGGGAAGGCGACGCGGATTTCGATCCAAGGCGCTCGCTCGGGCGGGAAGGGCGGGATCTCGACCTCGTTCCGGATCGACGCGAACTGCGGCGTCGCCGAATTGCGAACCGACCCGATGGACCTCGGTCCTTCGGCGGCGGGAATGCGGCTGACCGCGAAGACCTGCGCGCCGGTGCTCGCGCTCCCGGAGAGCGCGAAGGCGCCGGAAACGCGGAAGGCGGCCGAACCGTTCCTGGCGAAGATCGCGGCGGAGGATCCGGATTTCCGCGAGGCGATCGGGAACGGCCAGGACTCGACCTACGTCGCAGTGACGAAGAAATATTACGAGGCGAAGCGCGCGCTCTGCCGCGCGTGGATCGCGCCGAAATCGAAGTCGGCGCCCGATACGGCGGGAAGCGGCCACTCGAGCCCCGCCGTGAAACACGGCGAAGACGCCGTCTAGGCGGGAGTCGGTCGGGTTTGGCTCGCCTGTCGGCCTTGACTTGCCTGTCGGGTTTGACTTGCCTGTCGGCAAGTCATTTACAGCGGAAGTCGAGCGTGCTTCGGTAGTCTTCGCCGTTCGTCATGCCCATCCCGATCACGCCGGCGGTGCCGACGCCGACCGCGGGATCGGGATTGCCGACTTCGTACCGGCCGTTTCCGAGCACGTATCCGACTTTCGAGGCCTGGCGGATCGTGTTCCGAGTGTTCTCGTCCATCGACCCCGTGTATTCGACCTTCGCGTTCGGGGTGAGGAAGATCGCTTCCTTGTCCCGCTTGTCGCAATACTTGCGCGCGATCTTGATCGCCTTCGATTCGGCGGCGTCGCGCTCGGTCGACCGGATGGCGACATGGCTCACGCCGTCCTCGGTCGTCGTGACGTACTTGTCGGGCGAGGCGCACGCGAAGGCGAGCGTTCCGAGGGCGAACGCGGCGACGAAGAGCCAGGAGTTCGCGATCGGCGCTTGGGCTGGCACTCGACCGCTCCTAGTGCGGGCTCGCGCCCGGCAATACCGACTTCACTTCCGCCATGGCGATCGACGGGAGGAAACGGACGAAGAGCAGGAACAGCGAGAAGAACACGCCGAACGAGCCGAACGTCCAACCCCAGTCGTACCAGGTCGGGAAGTACATCGCCCACGAGGACGGGAGGAAGTCGCGGTGGAGGGATGTGACGACGATCACGTACCGCTCGAACCACATCCCGATGTTCACGTAGAGGGAGACGGCGAACATGATCGCGATGTTCCGGCGCGCTTTCCGCCACCAGAAGATCTGCGGGACGAACACGTTACACGTCGCCATCGTCCAGTAGGCCCACCAGTAGGGGCCGAACGCGCGGTTCACGAAGACGTACTTTTCGAACGGGGAGCCCGAGTACCAGGCGATGAAGAATTCCATCGCGTAGGCGTAACCGACGATCATGCCGGTACACATGATGACCTTGTTCATCTTCTCGAGGTGATCCATCGTGACGTAGTTCTTCAGTCCGAACATCTCGCGCATGATCACGAGCAGGGTCACGACCATCGCGAAACCGGAGAAAATCGCGCCGGCGACGAAGTAAGGCGGGAAGATCGTCGTGTGCCAGCCGGGGAGTTGGCCGACGGCGAAGTCGAACGAAACGATCGTGTGAACGGAGAGAACGAGCGGCGTGGAGAGACCCGCGAGGATCATGTACGCCATTTCGTAGTGGTTCCAGTTCTTGTTCGAGCCGCGCCATCCCATCGAGAGGATCGTGTAGGCGAGGCGGCGGATCTTGTTCTTCGCGCGGTCGCGGATCGTCGCCAAGTCGGGAATCAGGCCGACGTACCAGAACACGAGCGAGATCGTGAAGTACGTCGAGACGGCGAACACGTCCCAGAGGAGCGGGGAACGGAAGTTCACCCACAGCTGACGCTGGTTCGGATACGGGAGCAGCCAGAACGCCGCGTACCACGGACGACCCGTGTGCAGGAGCGGGAAGGTGAGCGCGGTGATGACCGCGAAGATCGTCATCGCTTCGGCCGAGCGGTTGATGCCCGTCCGCCACTTTTGGCGGAAGAGGAAGAGAATGGCGGAGATCAGCGTGCCGGCGTGACCGATACCGACCCAGAAGACGAAGTTCGTGATGTCGGTGCCCCAGCCGGACGGTTGGTTCAGACCGAGAACGCCTTGGCCGTAGTAAACGAAGTTTCCGACCGACCAGAGCCAGATGAGGAGCGCGACGCCCGCGGCCGCGAAGCAGACCCACCAGCGTTTCGTCGGGAAACTTTCGGTCGGGCGGGAGACGTCATCGGAGATGTCCCCCATGTTTTTGCCGCCGGTGACGAGAAGATTTTCGGTCGCTGCGTGTGCCATGCGCGTAGAGTTCCTCACTCGAGAACGAGAACTAAAATTAGATGTGGATAGGGGGAGCTTAATGGAGAAATTGACGAGCGCCTAGGGAAAAGCTAGGTTCCAAGAGTTCCAGAACCGGCTTCAACTCGTTGAAAAGAAAAGCATGACCGACCGCATCGACTCTGCCGAAACGAAACCTTCCGAAACGAAAAAACTCCAAGCGGTCTTCGTGTTTTCGGGCATCGCGATCTTGATTTTCGCTTTGAATCTCTTCGCGCTTCAACCCGTCCTCATCGATCTGATCGGACCGCGCAGTGCGCAATTCGGTTACATCCTCATCCGGATCGCGGCGCTCGTCTGGCTCGCGCGGGCGCTCGCGAAAAACGCGAAGCGTAATCGATTCCAGGTGCTGTCGACCGTCCTGCTCGTGGGTTTCATCGACCAGGTCGTCCTGAAGGGAATCTGGGTGCGCCACGATATGGGCGTCCACCCGGCCGACTGGGAAGGCATCGAACGGAGTTCCGTCTTCATCACGATGGCGATGGGCTACCTCTTTTTCATCCCGATCGTCCTCATCCTCGCGTTCGTCGGGATGGAGTCGATCCGGTTCCGGCGCGACTGGAAAGTCTAGGGCGCCGCCGTCAGGGCAGCGAAGCGCCGTAGGCGATCAAGTCCTCCGCCGGAAGGTTCGAGAGGATCGTCGTGATCGTTTCGTGCGCGCGGATCTCGTAGCTGCTCAAGTGCGGGTTCGGGACGTATCGGTCGCCGCGCGGGCCGAGCGGGATGCCGCGCGCGTCGGCGAACGGACGGAGGTGGTAGTCGCGCGAGACGAAGACCGTCGCGAAGTACGGCTCGTTCGCGTAGACGATCGCGAACGCCGGAACGATTCCCTTCTGTCGAAAAATACCGACGCGTTTCAAGCCGCGCGGCGGGTCCTTCGGCGTCGTCCATCGGAAGTTCGCCGCGGCTTTCGCGGCGGTCTCGGTGAGGGGAGGAGCCGAGAAGTCCCACTCGGAAAAGAGCAGTCCTTTCTCGGCGGCGAGTTCCGCCCGGGTCGGCTCGGCCATCGGGTCGGACTCTTCGTTGAATCGGATCGAGTCGAATCGGTAGCGGTAGATCTTTCCGCCCGCGAACCGGAGTTCGCCGGCCAGCGGAAACGCGAGTTCGTCGAGGACCTCGGAGCGCCCTTCGGGAATCGCCGCTCCCGAGTTCCGCGCGGAGAAGGTGAGTTCGGTCACCGGATAACCCGCGACCGGCGCGAGCTTCTTCATCCGAAACGCGTCGACGCCGTAAGTGTAGTTCACCATCGTGTCGTCGAGGATCTTCTCGAGCCCCGCGCGCAGCCGCTCGGGCGGAACCTCGGGGAGCCCGCGCATTCGGATTCCCCATCCGCCGGCGGGAAAGATCGTCGTCGAGCGGCCTCCTTCGAATTCGATCCGCATTCCTTTCAGCGCCTTCGGGGCGAGGACTTTCATCCGGTAACTCGTCGGAGCGGTGAATTCGATTTCGGTCACGAGGTCTTCACCGCTCGAGAGAATTCCGCTTTCCCGGAACGTCCCGTGGTATTTCTTCACGCGTTCGAGGCGCGAGACCGTACGGTCGCGCCCCATCCGGCGAAACGTCCCGTCGCAACCCGAGAGCAGGATCGCGGCGGCGAGGCCGGCGAGCACGGCCGCTCTCGCGGGTTTTCGAAAAAGCCGGAGTGTCTCGCGAAACGCGACGACAAGCGGATTGAATTTCGGGTAGGTCTCGTGCGTTCCGTATACGACCGGGGCGCCCTCGGGCACGTAAGTCCCGAAGAGGCGATCCCAAACGATGAGCAGCCCGCCGAAATTGCGGTCGAGGTACTCGGGATTCCGTCCGTGATGAACGCGATGATTCGAGGGGGTATTGAAGATCCGGTCGAGCGGTCCGAGGCGACCGACGAACGGCGTGTGGAGGAAAGCCTGGAGAAAGAGGCTGCCGAGTTGGCAGGAGAGGACGAGGAAGGGTTCGAAACCGATCGCCACGAGCGGCAACCAGAAGAGGAAGGCCGTGAACGGAAACCAGGTCTGGCGGGCCGCGGTCGAAAGATTGAAGAAACGCGACGAGTGGTGGGTTTCGTGAGCCGCCCAGAGCACGCTGAACCGGTGGCTCGCGCGGTGGAACCAGTAAAAAGTGAAGTCGTCGGCGAGGATCGCGAGCGGCCAGACCCATAGCGGGGTCCGTCCCTGGAAGAGCCACCACTGATCCCCGATTTTCCAGATCGAGTGGGCGTACACGCGAACGTAAATCGCGAAGACGACGGGAAGCCAGAGGTACTGGATCGCGACGCTCCCGAGATAGACCACGAGATTCGTCGCGGTATCGGAGGCGGAATGGGTCGGGCGGCGGAAGACGGCCGCGGCGACGGCCTCGAGGACGAGGGCGAGCAGGAAAAGCCCGATTCCGGCCGCATCGAAGTAGAGGTGAGGATTCGCTCGGAAGAAGTCCATCGGTGCGTTCAGTTTACGGGGGGATCCTTCCAGTAGCCAGTTCCGCCCGCGAAAGTCGATGCCTCGCGAGACACCTGACGAAAGTTTTGACGGTGGGATCGGCGCGGGCGCCCGTTTCGGGGCGCCCGCGAGGGGCGGGGCTTTGGCATGCGTGGTGCTTCGTGCGGGGCGATGCCGCGTTTCGCTCGCTCGATTTCTCTCGCCGTTCTTACGCTCGCGCTCGCGGGCGCGGCGCCTTCCGTTCGGGCGGAACCCTCGGAAGTGGACGCTAAACTCGCCGCGCTCACCACGGCCGTGGAGGCGCCGCTCGTCCAGCGGTGCTTGAATCAATTCGTGCTTTGGCGCCGCCTCGGGAATACCTGCACGCGCGCGCTCGACTCGCTCGTCCTGCCCGTCGCGGAGGCGAAGGCGGCGCTCGCGTCGGAAGAGGCGCGACTGCGCCAGCTCGCCTGTCCGTCGATCGCGGATTACGGATGCACGCCGAAGGAAATCGCCTACCGGGAAGCCGCCGAGCGCGTCGCGCACGCCGCGTGGAACCTTCGCCTGACCGAGGACGAAGCGCTCGAAGACCGTCACGAAGGCGAGTGGTGGGACCGCTGGTTTGTGAAGGACAATCGCTTGAGCGCGGTCTGGGCCGGCGATTTCGTCGCGAAGGCGAAGGCGGACTACGCGGAAGCCCTCAAATTCATAAAAACGCCTTGAATCTGTAAGTCGGTATCGGGCGTTCGACCCTTGCGGGGCGTCCTTTCCTTTCGCGCGGGTTCGCGCGAGAATCGGAGGGGATGTCCCACCAGCTTTATCCGCACCTCTTCAAACCCCTCGACGTCGGCCCGTTCGAACTTCCGAACCGGGTGATCATGGGATCGATGCATACCGGGCTCGAGGAGGCGAAAGACGGTTTCGAGAAACAAGCGAAGTTCTACGGCGAGCGCGCGAAGGGCGGGGTCGGGCTCATCGTCACCGGCGGGATCGCCCCGAACTTCGCGGGACGCGTCTCTCCGCTCGCGTCGCAGCTCTCTTGGCCTTGGCAAATCAAGAAGTACGCGAAGATTCCCGAAGCCGTTCACGCCTACGGCGGCCGAATCGTCATGCAAATCCTCCACGCCGGCCGTTACGGATACAACCCGTTTTGCGTCGCGCCCTCGCGGATCAAATCGCCGATCAGCCCGTTCAAACCGTGGGCCCTCGGCCGGTTCGGCGTGCGGAAGACGATCCGCGATTTCGGGAATTGCGCCCGCCTCGCGCGCGCGGCCGGATTCGACGGCGTCGAGATCATGGGAAGCGAAGGCTACCTCCTTCACCAATTCGTCGCGCCCCGCACGAATAAGCGCACCGACGACTACGGCGGATCCTTCGTGAACCGCATCCGGATGCCGCTCGAGATCGTGAAGCGGATCCGACTCCTCTGCGGCCCGGATTTCCTGATCATCTACCGCATCTCGCTCCTCGACCTCGTCGAAGGCGGGATGGAGTGGGAAGAAACCGTCCAGTTCGCCCGCGCGCTCGAAAAGGCCGGCGTCCACGTACTCAATACCGGCATCGGCTGGCACGAGGCGCGGATCCCGACGATCATGACCGCCGTTCCGCGCGCGGCGTTCGCGCACGCGACGGAGCGGCTCCGGCCGCTCGTGAAGGTTCCCGTCGTGGCCGTGAACCGGATCAACATGCCGGAGATCGCCGAAGGAATCCTCGCGCGCGGCGAGGCGGATCTCGTCTCGCTCGCGCGTCCGATGCTCGCAGACCCGGAATGGACGCGGAAGTCGTGGACCGGACGGCGGGACGAGATCAATACGTGCATCGCGTGCAACCAGGCTTGCCTCGACCACATCTTCGAGCGGAAAATCGCGAGCTGCCTCGTGAACCCCCGGGCGTGCAACGAAACGGAACTCGACGAAAAGCGCGCGGAAAAGCCGAAGCGCGTGGCCGTCGTCGGCGCCGGACCGGCGGGACTCGCTTGCGCGGTCGAAGCGGCGAGACGCGGGCACCGCGTGACCGTCTTCGAACGGAGATCCGAGTTCGGCGGGCAGTTCGATCTCGCGCGGAAAATCCCCGGCAAAGAGGAATTCAACGAGACGATCCGGTATTACCGCACGATGATCGGGAAATACGGCGTCGAGCTCCTCCTCGGCACCGAGGCGCGAGCCGACGTTCTCGGCGCGGGCGGATACGACGGGATCGTCGTCGCGACCGGCGTGCGGCCGCGGGTGATCCCGCTCCTCGAAAAGGCGCGCGCGGCGAAGGATCCCCGCGTGATCGCGTACGACGACCTGCTCGCGGGCCGGGCAAAGCCGGGCGAGCGCGTGGCGATCATCGGCGCGGGCGGCATTGGCTTCGACGTCGCGGCGTTCCTCGCGGCTCCGCGCGACCGCTCGATCTCGCTCGATCCGAAAAATTTTTTCCAGGAGTGGGGGATCGATTACGCCGCGCGCGGCGGGGTGACCGGTGTGAAGCCGAACCCGCTCTCGAGCGGACGGACGATTTACCTCCTCCAACGGAAAGACGAACGGGTGGGAGCGCGCCTCGGGAAAACCACGGGGTGGGCCCACCGAAAGCAGCTGCTCGACCAGGGGGTCCGGATGATGCCCGGGGTGAAATACGGCGAGCTCGACGGCGAGGGGCTTTGGATCGAGCGCACGGTCGACGGAGCGCTCCGGAAAGAACGCCTGGACGTGGACCAAGTCGTCGTTTGCGCGGGGCAGGAGTCAGAAAACCGTCTCTTCTCCGAGCTCGAAACCTCCGGCGTGAAGACTTTCCTCATCGGGGGGGCCAAACTCGCGGGCGAACTCGACGCGAAGCGGGCGATCGACGAAGGGGTTCGGCTTGCGGCGCGTCTGGAAGCTCTCTTAGAATAAAGAGACGGTGGCACAAGAAAAAACACGGCTGAAATTTCGGGTTTCCGCGCTCGACGGCGTTTCCGCCGGCGGGCTTCCGGAGCCGCGCTGGTCGGAGAAGTGGGCCGTCGGACTCTTCGACTATGAGGAGTTTCACGTCACCGACCAGCTCTTGAAACTTCCTTTCCAAGAAGCGACGCCGAAGACCGTCTGCGTCTTCTCGATCTCCGAAGGCTCGCTCGCGTTCCGGATGGCGGATGCCGACCGGCGTTCGGAAGTGAACGGCGCTTCGTCCCGCGAGGCGATCCTCACCACCGGGGACAAGGTAAAGATCGGCGAAACCCTCGTCATCGAGATCGCGCTCGCTCCGCCGAAAACCCGCGCGCGCGCCGCGGGAGGCGGGCCGAGCCTCGTGCTCGCGGGCGGGGAAATTCCGCGCGTGGACCCCGAGGAAGGGCCGACCCTCACGATGTCCGCGACGGGTTCGCGCGAATCGCCGAAGCCCGCCGGGCGGTCGCTCGATCTCCAAAGCGAACTCGACGCGCTCGCGGCCGGAAAGGTTCCCGCGAAGCCCGACGAACGCCCCTTGCCGCCGATGCCCGGCGCGCTCGACCCGCCGACTCCGGTCCGGGCCTCGACTTCGCCGCCCGTCGCCGCGCGCCCGGTCGGCACCGAATCCCTTTCCATGCCCGCGCCCACTTCGGCCGCCGCCGACGCCCCGGCTTCGCCCGCGGCGGCCTTGAAGCTTTCCTTCCGCTCCACGGGTCCCGCCACGCTCCCGCTCCCTTCGGCGGACGCCGCGCCGGTCTTCGAGGAGCGCGACCTCTCGATCGAGATCCAGGAACCTTCGTTGAACATCTCGCGTTCGGCGGCGGCCGCCGCGGCCGTCGCGAAGCGAAAGAAAGAAGCCGAAGAAGCGGCGGCGAAACTTCGCAAGCGCGAGGCCGAGGCGCTCGCGGGCCCGATGCCGGGGATGATCCCCGAGGAAAAAGTCGAGCTCCAGAGCAAGTCCTTCCGTAAAGGAGTCGTGCCGCCGCGGCCGGCTTCGGTCGCGAACCCCGGCCCGCTTCCCGGATTGATTCCCGACGAGAAGGTCGAACTTCGCGAACCGAAGGCGAAACCGAAAGACGGCGCGAAGACGGTGATCCCGCCGCGCCCGGCTTCGCTCTCCTCGACCCCGACCCCGACCCCGACCCCGAATTACGTCGAGGAAGAGAAAGTCGAACTCGCGGACGTTCCGCACGCGAAGCGCGATCGCAGCCTCGACGATCGCGCGGCTATGCTCGCGAACGGCGAGGAAGTCGATCCGTATTTCGCGAATGACGCCGACCTCGCTCCGCGTCCGACGCTCGCGGAACGGCTGATGGCCTCGATCGCGCGGATCCTCCGTCGCGACGACGTCGATCCACCGGAAGAACCGTTCCCGACCGAAGAGGCCGATCCCACGCCTTCGAAAAAGCCCCGCTTCGAGGAAGACGCGACGAGACTCGCCGCTCGATCGGCCCAGTTCGGTACCTACGATGGACGCGTCGAATCCGGCGAAGCACCGGACTTCGGAGGGAGCGTCGACAAGGCTCCGTTCGAGCGGATGACCCGCGACGCGCCCGATTTCGAACCGACCGAGGACGCGGGCGGCGGGTTTTTCGGAAACTTCCTCGCGCGGTTTTTCCTGAAGCCGCAAGCCGCCGCGCCTTCGAGCGAAGCCGAGACGCGCATCGGGATCGAGCGCGAGCCCACGCTCGAGACGTACTACGACGGCGAAGGCCGTCCGAAGGCGCCGACGAAGAAGAAAGTCGAGTGGATCCCGATCGCGGTTTCCGCGGCCGCGCGCCTGCGCGGGCGCGCTCTCATTTTCCTCCTCGCGGCCGCCGGAGCCCTCATGATCGCGGTCGGCGTGCTGCGGATCCAGAGTCGAATCTCGGACCTCGAGGAGCGAAAGAAACCGCCCGTTTTCGAGAAGACCTTGAGCGAATTCGCGCCCGATCGCGGGATTCCGATCGAACTCATCGAGGACAAGGTCCGCCGGATGCGGCCGCCCCAGCCGGTCAGGCCTTATCGGGGGAACGAATCCACTCGTCGCTGAGGTAAGTCTCGGTGAGGAGCCGCTTCGGGCGGCGTCTCCGCATGAGGAAGGTGCGGAAGGGAAGCGAGAGAAGCAGCACGGCTCGGGCCACGAGCGGGATCTCGCGAAGCGGGCGATCGGCGAGTCCGAGCTTGCGCGCGCGCAGGTCGAACTTTTCGAGGGTGTGGTCGTAGAAAGCCGAGAACTTCCCGAGCACCGGATGGCCGGGCGGTAGCTTTTTCAGCGCGAAATTCTTCAGCCGTCGCATCGCCATCCACTGCAGCAGGGCTTGGCCGAGGAAGACCGCGCGGTCGCCCGGAAAGCGCGCGAGCCATGCGGCGGTCTCCGCCTCGCCGAACGTCACGTGGCGTTCCTCGTCGAGGCAGGCGCTCTCGACGATCTTCCGGATGCCCTCGTCGTCGATCGTCGTCGCGAGCGCGTAGAAGATCGTGAGCACGAGGCCCTCGCCGAGCGCCATCTCGAGGCAGACGTGCTCTCCCCAGGTGCCGCCCATCATCCCGGTGGAGAGGAACTTCACGGCGCGATGGGCGTCCGCCGGTTTCACGTCGAGGAGTTCCTGGATCTTCCGGATCCGCTTCACGTGCGAGAGCTCCTCGGCGGCTTGGCGCGCGAGGAAGCTCGCCGCGGCGAGCGTCGGCGCGCGGTAGAGCCAGTGGCCGCATTGGATGCCGGTGACTTCGCCGTAGAGGAACTGATCGAAGACCCAACCGAGGAACGCGCGGTCGCGTTCCTGACGCGTGTCGAAACGCGCGTCGCCGAAGTCGAATTGGAGCTCATTTCGCTCGATCAGCATATGAAGCGAGTCTACAATTCCCTCATGGCCGTGCAAATCACAGAATGGACCGATCGCACGGGACGCGCGTTCCCGCGCCTCGAGGCCCGCGGCAATTCCTTGACCGAAGCGTTCCGGCGCGCGGCCGTCGGGTTTTACGGACTGATCACCGACGTCGCGCAGGTGCGGCCGTCGAGCGAGGTCACGATCTTCTGCGAGAGTTCGGATTCCGACTGGCTCTTCTCGGATTGGATCAACACGCTCCTCTACGAAACGCGCGAACGCGGAATGCTCTTCTCCGAGTTCCACGTCGAGGTCGACGGCATCAACGTGAAGGGCGTCATCCGCGGCGAAGCGATCGATCCGCTCCGGCATCCCCTCCGGCGCGAATGGCTGGCCGGCGCGGCTTTCGAGTTGCTCTACGCCGAGGAAGGTCCGGACGGCGCCCGCGTCTCGGCCGTGCTGAACGACGAGGCCCGGCATCCGCTGCCGCTCCGGGAACTCTGGAAAGGAGCGCCTTCGAAATGAGGACGGTCCTCTTCCTCGCATGCACGGGTCTCGCGCTCGGTGCCGCGACGGCGGCTCGCCCCGCGCTCGCGACGACCCTCGACCAGCTCGCGGCGATGCAAACCGTCGTCCGCGCCGAGATCGAAGGAAGCCGGATCTGCGAGAACGAGCTGAAGGATTTCTCCGGAACCGCGCTCGCGGCGATGCCCCAGCTCCTCGAAGCGCGCATCCGCGAAAAACTCGACGCGCTCTCGACCGAGGAAAAGAAAAAGACGATCAACCCGGGATTGATCCGTAGCTGCGAGGCCCGGTGCCGCTGCGGGATCTACGCGCAGTGGATCGGAGAGAAGGAAGAGGATCGCGGTCTCCGGGCCTTCCGCCGCATGCTAGTGAAGGCGGAGGAGCACGCGATCGCGAAAACGCCCGAGGCGGAGCGGCCCGAACGGATCGCGGCGTGCGCGCGCGCGAACCGCGCGTGGGTTTGCAAGCATCCCGAATTCCGCGCCGTCGCCGCCGAGGCGAAAAAGAACGCGAAGGAGGCCGGACCGTGACGAAATCGAAGACCGAGACGTTCATCGACGAAGCCGAGCGCTACGGGGCCCATAATTACCACCCGCTGCCGATCGTGATCGAAAGCGGCGAGGGCGCTTGGGTCACCGACGTCGAGGGACGGCGTTACCTCGATTGCTTGAGCGCGTATTCGGCGGTGAACCAAGGGCACCGCCATCCGAAGATCGTCGCGGCGCTTAAGGCCCAGGCCGATCGGATCACCCTCACGTCGCGCGCGTTCCATAACGACCGGATGGGTGGATTCCTCGCCGACCTCTGTCGGATCGCGGGCGCCGAGATGGCGTTGCCGATGAATTCGGGCGCCGAGGCCGTCGAGACCGCGCTCAAGGCCGCCCGCAAATGGGGTTACGAAAAGCGCGGGATCCCGCCCGACGAGGCGGAGATCGTCACCGTCGCCGAAAACTTCCACGGCCGCACGATCTCGATCGTGAGTTTTTCCACCGAGGACCAGTATCGCCGCGGTTTCGGTCCCTTCACGCCGGGATTCCGCACGGTCCCGTTCGGCGACCTCGCGGCCCTGCGCGCGGCGATCGGACCGCGGACGGTCGCGTTCCTCGCCGAACCGATCCAAGGCGAGGCCGGCGTGATGATCCCGCCCGCGGGCTACCTCGCGGAGGCCGCCGCGCTCTGTCGCGCGGCCGGCGTCGTGACGATCTGGGACGAGATCCAGTCCGGGCTCGGGCGCACCGGGAAGCTCTTCGCGTACGAGCACGACGGCGAGGGGGCGAAGCCCGATCTCCTCGTGCTCGGCAAGGCGCTCTCCGGCGGCGTGTATCCGGTTTCCGCGGTCGTCGGCCGCGCCGAAGTCCTCGGCGTGTTTCGGCCGGGCGATCACGGTTCGACGTACGGCGGGAACCCGCTCGCGTCGGCCGTCGCGCAGGCGGCGCTCGGAGTCCTCGTCGACGAGGACCTCGTCGGGAATTCGGCCCGTCTCGGCCGGAAGCTCGCCGAAGGGCTCGGCGCCATTTCTTCGTCGCTCGTGAAGGAGATCCGCGTGCGGGGTCTCTGGGCGGGAATCGAATTGCACGAATCGGCCGGCCCGGCGCGGGCTTACTGCCTCAAACTCGTCGAGCGCGGGGTCCTCGCCAAGGATACGCGCGCCCAGGTCATCCGACTCGCTCCGCCGCTCGTGATCGGAGAAAACGAGCTCGAGTTTTTACTCACCGCCGTTCGGGCGGTCCTCGCCTAACCGCGGTCCGTTCGGGAACGCGGAAATCCTTTGCCGTTAGGCGTTTACCCGCTGAAAATAGGGGGATGGGCGCACCGTCCTCCCAAAAACCGAGCGTCTTCCTCTTCTCACGGTCGAGTAACCAACCCGCGCTCATCGAGCCTTTGCACCGCGGACTGAACGTTTCGCCGGACCTCGATTACCGGCTGATCTCTCGCGCCGAGGAACTCGTTCCGCTCGTCGCGGCTTCCGCGCGGGTCGTGCTCTTCGCGAACTGCCTCATGAAAGAGGACATCGCCGACCTCTATAACGTGCTCCCGCAGTTCACTTCGCGCACCGAGGACGGCACGCTGAAGGTCCTCGTCCTGAACAGCATCCGCCATCCCCGGCTCGGGTCGCTGCTGCGGTCGCGGGCTTCGACGATCGAGATCGTCGAGACGTCGACGTCCCTGAAGGCCCTCCAGTACAAACTCAAGAACGCGCTCACCGCCGTTCACCAAGCTTACCAACGGGCCGCCGCCGCGCGCGCCCAGACCGAGTTCGACTCGGGCGTCGATCCGGCGCTCGGCACGAAATCCCGGACCGCGCGCGCGAAGGCGAAGGCGAGCGGCCAGGAAGTGCTTTGGCAATCGCCGATCGAGTTCGATCGCGACTACTGGTGGATCCCGAGCCGGAAAAACATCCGGAACGTCGTCGGCGTCTGGTTGATCGACCTGCTCGGGCCCGGTCCGGTCGTGGGCACGTGGGAAGAACTCCCGGGAGTCGAACGGTCGGGGGAGAAGGGGTGGGTCTGGCGTCCGCGCGCGATCGCCGAGGATATCTTCCAAACGCCGTCGGGAAGGTGGATTTTCTTCGGGAAACAGCCCGAATTTTCCTGGCAAAAAAACCTTTGGTCGTTCGTCTCGAAGCAGCCGATGTTCGCGTTCTATACCGACGGAGAGAGCGCGCCCGAGTACGTTCGGATCGAGTACCGCCCGGAAGAGGGACTGCTCTTCCTCGAGAACTCGAACGTCACGAAAGCCCTCCTCGTCCGCATCCAGGCCACGTTCGAAAGCCGTCTCGGCGCGCGCACGAACGCGCCCGAATCGACCGACGACGCGGACGTCGGCGGGAATTTCGACGGATGGGATTTCAAGCCGGAAACCGGCGGCTCGGGGACGACGCATTTCGAACCCGTCGGCGAGGAGGAAGGGAGCGCGGATTGGAAGGACCATACCGGCGCCCGCGGCGCGGACTTCCGCGCGAAGGACCTCCGTGTCGCGACGGCGCCGAAGACGCCGAAACCGATGCGAAACGCGCTGACGCCGGACGCGAGCGTCGCCGGGAACCTCGGGCTCGGTCCCGTCGAAAATCCGGGCGTCACGAGCGGGGGCGAAGCGTTCGAGAGATTGCACGTCGCCGTCGTCGCGCTCCGGAAGAACGACGCTCCCCTCGCGAAGTCACCCGAGATCCTGCTCTACGAGGTGAACGAATCGGGTTCGATTCTCCTGATCCACGACCTCGGCTCGCGCCTCGGAGACCGGTTCGTCCTTCGCTTCGCCCTCGATACCGGCGATTTCAAGATGGAGTGCTCGATGGAATGGGAAGTGACCAGCATCGACCTCGCGCTCGAGGACGGGATGCTGCTCACCGGAACGTTTCGGGACGGGGATTTCGACCCGCTCTTCCTCATGCTCGACCGGCTGGACGCCCGGAAAAAGGAATTGAAGGACTTCTACTCCGCGGCACGCGGTTAGGCGCGAGGACGGCGTCACTCGCTTGGCGGCGACGGATTTTGTCGGCCGGATTTTCGTTTGTGCTCGGCTCGAAAGGTTGGGAAAATATGAATATGGCAGGCCCCGCATTACCCCAACCGCGCCTCATCTTTTTCTCGAAGTCCGTGACCGAACCATCGCTGGTCGAGTCGCTCCACCTCGCGCTGAAGTCGGGCGGGGCCGATTATCTCTATCGTCAGACGACGTCGCTCGAGGAATCGAAGGAGATCGTCCTGCGTTCCACGCGCGTCGCGCTGCTCGTGAACTGCGCGACGAAGGAGGACATCGCCGAGATCTATCCGGCGCTGGCCGCCTTCGAGAACCGCATCTCCGAAGGCACCGTGAAGGTGATGCTGCTGAATACCGCGCGCCATCCGAAGCTGCGCGAGATCGTCCGCGCGCGCGTGGGCGTCGAGGTCGTCGACCTCCCCGTCACCGTCAAGGCGCTCCAATACAAGCTCAAGAACGCGCTGATGTCCGCGCACCAGAACTACCTGAAGGTGGCCGACGTCGTCGACACGTCGATCGTCGTCGGCGCGGAGGCGAAGACTTCGCTGCGCACGAAGCCGAACGTCAGCGGCACGAACGTGCTCTGGCAGCCGCCGACCGAGTTCGACTGCGATTTCTGGTGGATCCCCGATGGAAAGAGCATCCGACTCGTCGTCGGCGTGTGGCTCGTCGACCTGATCGGTCCGAGTCCGGCCGCCGGGACCTGGGAGCCGGTCGCGGGGATGTTCGGCGAGGAAGGCGAGCGGGCCTGGGCGTGGCGGAGCCGGTGGCTCGCCGACGAGGTCTTCCAGACGCGCGAAGGCCGGTGGATCTTCTTCGGGAAGCAGGCGCCCGAATTCTCCGGCGTGAAGAACGCCTGGTGCTTCATGGGGAAATTCCCGCGTCTGGCCTATTTCCCGAACGGCACCGCGAAGGCGAAGTACACCCGCTTCGAGTTCCGGACGGAAGACGGCTTCCTCGCCTCCGAGAATTCGGCGACGGGTAAAACGCTCCTGCCCGCGATCCAGGCCACTTTCGCCCAAGTCCCGAGCGGACCCGCGCGGCCGACCGAAGTCGACGCGGTTTCCGTGCTCGCGGACGCCTACGACGATTTCGAGCTTCCGCCGATCGTGGCGACGGACGTCACGCCGACGAACCTCATCACGGGCGAATCCTCGGATAAGACTTCCGATCCGACGGCGACCGGGCCGCTCGTACCGCGCACCGAAGTGGGCGTGCACCTCGGTCTCGGCGCGGTCGCGAATCCGGGCGTGACCGCGGGTAAGCAATCCTTCTCGAAGATGAGCCTCGGCGTCGACGTCGTCCGCAAGAACGGCGAACTCGGCGACGCGGACATCAAGTCGCCGACCGTCTATCACGTGTCGAAGACCGCCGCGACGATCCTCATCGAACCGCCGAACGCCGAAGTCGGCGACCGGTTTCACTTCCGTTTCAAGTTCGGCACGGGCGACGCGCTTACCGAATGCCTGATGGAGTGGGAGATGACCGAGATCGAGATGGCATTCGAGCAGAAGCTCCTCGCCCGCGGCGAATTCGTTTCCGGCGACCTCGCGCCCCTCGCGCACCTCCTCGACAAGGTCGAGGAACGCAAACGCGAGCTTCGCGAGTTTTACGTCGCCGCGCGCGGCTGAAAACCGTTCGACCGAACTACGGGCTCGGGTAGACCCGCACGCCTTCGGAGTACGTCGCGCGGATCTTGATCTTCGAGATCTCGGACGGGACGACGGCCGACGGGTCGCGGTCGAGGATCACGAAATCCGCGCGCATTCCCGGACGGAGCATGCCCGTGCGGTTTTCCCAGAAATTCGCGTACGCGGAGCCCGTCGTGTAACCGTTCATCGCCGCGCGGACGTCGATCCGCTGCTCCGGCGTCCAGCGATCGTCGACCGGATCCCCGGCCTCGGCTCGGCGGACGGCGGTTTCCATTCCGGCGCGAGGATCGAGCGAGGTCACCGCCCAGTCGCTGCCGAAGGCGACATGCGCGCCGGTGCGGACGACGGAGCCGATGGGATAGATCCACCGGGAACGCGCCGGGCCCAGGACCGGTTCGGCGAGCTTCGCGATGAAGTCGTCCCGCTCGGCCCAAAGCGGCTGGAAGTTCGCGATCACGCCGAGCCGCGCGAAACGCGGGATATCGGCGGGGTCGATCAGCTGGAGGTGCGCGATCTGGTGGCGTCGTCCGCCGGTGCGGTTCGTCCGCTGGGCGAATTCGATCGCGTCGAGCGCCGAGCGGACGGCGCGGTCCCCGATCGCGTGGAAGTGGACGGCGAATCCGTCGCGGTCGGCGAGCTCGACCATCCGATTCAGCTTGTCGATCGGCCACTGGAGCGCGCCCGAGATTGGTTGGCCGCGCCGGCCGCGGACGCCGAGGTAGGGACGCAGGAGGGCGGCGGTGTGATCCTCGAGCGTGCCGTCGAGGAAGATCTTGATCGTGCCGACGCGCAGCCGGTCGTTCTCGTAGGTGCGGCGGAGGCGGCGGAATTTCTCCATTTGGGATTCGACCGGCAGGTTCGAATCGGCGTACATCGCGGTCGCGACGAGGCCGGGAAATTCCCCGCGCTCGATCATGCCGGAGTAGACGCGGAGGTGGTCCTCGGTCACGTAGGCGTCGTGAAAAGCGGTGATCCCGTTTTCCCGCATGATCGAAAGGGCCTTCAGGAGCCCTCGGCGTTGTTCCGCGTACGTCCGTTTCGGAAGGAGCCGGTCGATGAATCCCATCGCGCCCTCGAAGAGGAACCCGTTCGGTTCGAGCGAGCCCGGTTTGCGTCCGATCACGCCGTCGCGCGGATCGGGCGTCGACGCGGTCACGCCGGCGATCCGGAGCGCGACGTGGTTCACCCAGTAAGAGTGTCCGTCCGAGGACATGAGGGCGATCGGTCCGGTCGTCTCGATCGCGTCGAGCGGATTTTCCTCGGGAGGCTGACCGTTGAAGAGGGTTTGGGCCCAACCGCTGCCGCGGAGCCATCCCGTCGTCGACGTGTTCACGCAGTCCCGCACTTTCGCGACGAGTTCGTCGACGGTGTCGACGGTGTAGAGGTAGCATTCGGCGAACTCGACGCCGCTGTCGATCGGATGGATGTGCGCGTCGATGAAGGACGGGAGTACGGTCGCGCCCGCGAGGTCGATCGTCTCCGCCCGCCGCGAGAGCCGGGCCGCGGCCTCGGCGTCGGACCCGACGTAGAGGATCTTTCCGTCTCGCACGGCGACGGCGGTCGGCGGCGGGATGGGCGGACCGTAGGCGCGCGGATCCGCGCGAGCTTCCGCGCGGGGATCGAGGGTCACGACGTGACCGCCGCGGAGGAGCAGTTCGCCGCCCCCGGACGCCGGAGCGCGGATCGCATCGGACCCGGAGCGGACGGCCTTCGTCGCGCAACCGACGGCGACGAAGAGCGCCGCGTTCGCGAGCGCGATGCCGAGGGTGAACGGAGCGAGGTTTCCGCGTTTCGCCGTCATTGACGAAGCTCCTTGATCTCGCGCTCGTCCGAACCGCCGTCGCTTTCGACGGTGAGGGAGATCCGGCCGATTTCTCGACCGTCGGAAGTTTCGATTTGGACCCGGTAGTCGCCCGGCTGGTAGTTCGATTTCACGGTGTAACCGCGGAACCCGTGCTCGCGTCCGCCGCTCACGGTGATCGGGATGAGGTCGACTTTCTGCCAGCCGTCGCGCCCTTTCAGCAGCCAGCGCACCTGGAGCTGGTCGCGGAAGCCGTTCGGCGCGAAGACCCGCGCGAAGGTCACGATCTGGTCTCCGGGCCGCGCGTAGAACGACTGGTCGCCGTGCTGCCAGAAGAGCCATTTCGAGCGGGTGTAGGTCAGGACGTAATCGCCCGCTTCCTTTTTTACCGAGCGGAAGACGCCGATGTAATTCAGCGAGAGCGGAACGGGCGGGATGATCTGGAGGAGGTAGAAGACGACGAAGACGCCGAGCACGCCGTAGCCGGTGCCGAGGACCTTTTTTTGGATCTCTTTGCGGACGACGGCCGATTCGGGGTGTTTGCGGATGCCGCGTTCGATGAAGGCGTAGGTCGCCCAGACGAACCCGTTCGCGACCAGGATCGTGATCGCGAACGCGGCCAAGCCGACGAAACCGAGGATCATCGGCACGACGTAGAGCCAGAACGACGTCACGCAGAGGAAGTAAAGGGCGAGCTTCAACACGACCTGCCGACTCTTCAAATGCACGAACTCGTTCGCGACGAGGAGGCCCGCGATGAAGAGGATGAAGACGATCGAGGAGAGGAGACTCCCGCTCTTGAAGTAAAAGAACATGTAGACGTTCAAGAGCGTCCCGATGAGGAACTGGGTCACGTGTTCGTGATAGTTCCAGGCTTTCTTCAGTCGGGCGGGCGGCGTGAAAAGACCGTAGCTCTCGAGCAGCGCCGCGGAGAGGAGCAGCGTGATCAAGACGAGGTAGACCGACTGGTGCACGATCTGGAGGGTCGTGTCGGGGCGCTCGGTGACGAGCGCGTCGAAGATAAAACCCGCGAGGAAGAACGCGACCGGCGCGCGCGGATCGTGTTTGATCGCGTGCTTCAGGCGGGCAAGGCGGCCGGCGGAAGGATCCAGCGGCGGCACGGGCGTAGCAGGGGAAACCGAACTCATCCCTTTCTCATCGGGCGAGGAGCGTTCGGTCTATAGAATCGACGCCTCGCGCGCGAATGACGGAGATTTCGTCAGGTTTTTGACGAACGAATCGCGTCCGTGCGCGGGAGCAGCGGCGGATGGGAGGCGAAGAGCGCGGTGAAGAAAGGATGCTGGACGAGGATCGCGAGATTCTCGCGGTAAAGCACCTGGAGCCCGCGGATGAGCGCCTCGCGGTCTCCGTAGGTTTCGACGGAAAATCGGTCGGCCGCGTACTCGTTCCGGCGCGAGAAGGTATTCGCCGCGAAGGAACCGAAGAAACCGAGTTTCCCGAGCAGCATCACCGCGAGCGGCAGACCATACGCGGGTTGGGGCGGGAAAAGGCCGAACGCGAGGTAGAGCTCGGGGCTCTCGAGCAGGCGCTGGGCGAGGAAAAGCACGCCCGCCGTGATGACCGCCGAGACGAGCGAACCTTTCCAGATGTGTCCGAGGCGGAAATGGCCGGCCTCGTGCGCGGTGATCGCGACGATCTCGGCGATGATTTCTTTCCGGCGTTCCGGCGTCGTCGCCGGGTCGTCCAGCTTCGCGATCATCGTGTCGAAGAGCACGAGCCGGCGGAAGCGGCCGAAGCCGGTGAAAAACGCGTTCGTCTTCGTCGAGCGCTTCGAGGCGTCGCAGACCCAGACACCGTTAAGCTTGAACGTCTGCTTCGCGACGTAGGCTTCGATCGCGGATTTCAGCTCGCCGTCCGGAAGCGGCGTGAGCTTCAGGAAGAGCGGGAGAATCGCGATCGGCGCGATGAAGAGGAGGAAAAACTGGAAGGCGGTGTAGCCGGCCCAAATCGTGAGCCATGCGCGGTCGCCCGACGTCTCGAGCACCCAGATCGCGAAGGCGAGGATCGGCGCGAGGAGGAGCAGGCCGAGAATCGCGCCCTTCACGCGGTCGAGGAAGAAGGTTCGCGGCGTCGTGCGGTTGAATCCGTAGCGCGCCTCGATCCGGAAGGTCGAGATCCACGCGAACGGCAGGTCGAGGAGTCCCTTCAGTCCGGAGAGGAAGGCGACGAACAGGGTCGCCCGGAGCCAAGGCATCGACGTCAATCGTTCGGCGAAGTCGGCGATGTTCCCGAAAAATCCGAGCGAGAGCGCGGAGAGGAAGACGACGAGGTTCACCGATTCGTGCATCCATCCGAGGCGATTCCGCTCCCCGAGGTAGGCGAGCGCTTTCTCGTGATCGGCCGGGGATTGGATCTCGGACAGGCTCTCCGGATACGGACGGGAGGCGACGCCGTACTGCAGGAGTTCGGCGAGGCGCTCGATGACGAATACGGAAACCCAGAGCGCGACGATCGCGATGTAGAGGATCTTGGCGTCGAAGAACACGCGGGCGTCTTCCGGAGCCGGATCAGCGTTTCAGATCGCGTTTGGTATAGCCCGTGTAGATCTGCCGGGGGCGGCCGATCTTCGTCGTTCCGCCGTCGACCATTTCCTTCCACTGGGCGATCCACCCCGGCATGCGGCCGAGGGCGAACATCGGGGTGAACATCTCCGTCGGGATGTTCAGCGCCGAGTAGATGATGCCCGAGTAGAAGTCGACGTTCGGGTAGAGCTTCTTCTCCTTGAAGTAGGAATCGTTCAGGGCGGCTTCCTCGAGGCGCTTCGCGATGTCGAGGAGCGGGTTCTGGATCTTCATCGTGGTGAGGACCTGATCGCAGGCCTTCTTGATGATCTTCGCGCGCGGGTCGAAGTTCTTGTACACGCGGTGACCGAAGCCCATCAGCTTGAAGCTCGAGTTTTTGTCTTTCGCCGAGGCGACCGCCTTGTTCACGTCGCCGCCGTCTTTCTGGATGGCTTGGAGCATTTCCATGACCGCCTGGTTCGCGCCGCCGTGGAGCGGACCCCAGAGCGCCGTGATTCCGGCCGCGATCGAGGCGTAGAGGTTCGCCGCGGACGAACCGACGAGGCGAACGGTCGACGTCGAGCAGTTCTGCTCGTGGTCGGCGTGGAGGATGAGGAGGAGGTTCAGCGCGGAAACGATCTCTTTCGGGACTTGGTAAGAGTCGTCCTTCGCGTACATCATGTGCATGAAGTTCGAACAGTAATCGAGGCCCTTCTTCGGGCCGACGCGCTTCTCGCCCTTGCCGTGGCGATAGGCGTAGGCGGTCAGGACGGGGAACTGCGCGATCAAGCGCAGGAGGGATTTCTTCACGTGGTCCTTGTTCGCCGGATCGACTTCCTTCGAATAAACGGTCGAGAGGCCGACGGTGGCGGCGGTGAGCATCGCCATCGGGTGCGCGTCCTTCGGGAAGGAGTCGAAGATCTTCGCGAAGTTTTCGTCGACGTTTTGGTTCGCGACGAGGTCGTTATTGAAGGCGTCGAGTTCGGCCTTCGTCGGGAACTCGCCGTAGATCAG
>JAFEAP010000020.1 GCA_018266355.1 Bdellovibrionales bacterium | reverse complement strand
TCCCGCTCAAGAAGAAGACGAAACCGGTCGCGAAGGCGGCGGCGCCCCTCAAGAAGGCCGTCGGGGACGGAGTCCCGCACGAAGACGATCCGCGTTTCGAGGACGTCTAATCTCGGTCTTCGCACCGAACCACCGCCACTGAGGGCCGAATCATGACCGCCATCCGGAAGCCGATCGTCGTATCTCATCTGACGCCCCTGAAGCCCGAACTGCTCGCGAAGGTTTCGCGAAGCGTCTCGGAAATCACCGGGGTGCAGCTGGGCGAGCGGCAACGCGGGATGGTCGAAGGCCGACTGCGGAAACGCATCTCGGACCTCGGGCTCGACGACGACGCCTACGACGAACACCTCGACCGAAACCGTGAAAGCGAACTCCAGGCGCTCGTCGGGCTCCTGACCACGCACCACACCTACTTCTTCCGCGAGTTCTCTCACTTCGAGTACCTCGAGACGGGCGGGCTCGCGGAGATCGTGGCGGCGGCGCGAGCGGACGGACGGAAAACGCTTCGGGTCTGGTCGGCGGCGGCGAGCACCGGGCAAGAAGCCTATTCGCTTTCGATGTTCCTCCGATACCATCTGGCGAAAGTCGCGCCGGACTTCGGTTACGAGATTTTCGGAACCGACGTCGATCCGCGCAGCATCGGGATCGCCCGGAACGGCGTCTACGCGCGGAAGGAAATCAAGGACATCCCGCTCCAATACATGAACGGCGCGTGGGTCCGCGGCACCGGGGAAATCTCGGAATTCGTGAAGGCAAAAACGGAGATACGCCAGCCGTGCCGCTTCGAAGTCGGAAATCTCCTCGAACTCCCCGCCCAGGCGAAAGGCGAAGCCTACGACCTCATCTTTTGCCGGAACGTCTTCATCTATTTCGACGCCGACCAAGTGATGCGCATCACCCGCGCTCTCGTCGAGCGCCTCGCCCCCGCAGGAAGGCTCTTCCTCGGAATATCGGAATCGCTCCGCGCCGCGGACGTACGCCTCCGCTCGCACGGGCCGTCGATCTACGGGCATTTGCCCGCCGCCTTGCCCGTCGCGGCCGCGAAATCCCCGGCGAAAACTCCGACGCTCGCGCCGGTCGCCCCGTTGGCTCCTCCGCGGCCCCTCCGCGTGCTTTGCGTGGACGACTCGCCGTCCGTGCTCACCCTCCTGAAGCAAGTATTGAAAACCGAATTCGGTTACGAAGTCGTCGGCACCGCGAAAAACGGCGTCGAGGCGGCCAAGCTGCGCGAACAGCTCCGCCCCGACGTGATGACGCTCGATATTCACATGCCGGAGATGGACGGTCTCACCTACTTGAAAAAGAATCACGGCCCCGGTCACCCGCCCGTGATCATGGTGACCTCGGTTTCCCGCGACGACGCCGACCTCGCGCTCCAATGCATCACCGCCGGCGCGAGCGACTACGTGGAAAAGCCGGCCTTCGCGAACCTCGCCGAGCGCGGCGAGGAGCTGCGAGCGAAACTCGGTTCCGCCTACCGCTCCCGAGCGGCCTCGGCACCGAAAGACCTTTCCCTCGAAAGGGCCTTCGCGAACTCCGGCTCGGCGATCGATCCGGCGGCGACTCTCCGGATCGCCGTCACGACGCTTGCCGACTGGAAACGTACGGCCGAATTCCTCGGATCGATGCCCGCCTCCCGCACCCCGACGCTCATCCTCGTCGACGGCGGCGGCAGCGCCCTCGCCTCGGTGGCTCAAAGCCTCGAAGGCCGAATGGGCGGCGCGACGGTACGCCATCACGCCAGTCTTTTTCGCGCCGAAGACGCGCCGATCGGACGGGTGATCGTCGGCGAGTTCCAAGCCCTCTACGAGAGCGCAAGGAACACGTTCGGTTCCCGCCGCGCCTCGATCCTCGTTTTCGGACGGCCGACCGCCCCGGTGACCGATCGCCTCGGCCGCTGGAAGGACGCCCAAATTCTCGTCGAAGATACCGGTCCGGGAACGCCGACGGTCGCCGCTTCCGACCGGGTGCCCGTGACGAGCTTCGCCTACATGTCGAGCGACTTCCTGGGTCGGAAAAATGGCTAAGCTCGAAACGACCCGCTACGCGCTGGCCGCGAACGAAGGTTTGCTTACCGCGCATCACGCCCGAAGCGGCCGAGGGGCCGCGCTCCGCTTCGGAGCCGAAGGTACGGACACCCGAGCGGTCCGGGAGTGGGCCGAGAAGACTCGCGCGTCTTTCGGATGCCCGATGTCCGAGATCGAGTTCAAACTCTTGGGCGCGGATGCGCCCCTCCGAATCGCCGAAAAGGCGATGGCCGAACTCGGGACCAAGCCGAAAGCCGTATCCCGCCGCTCGGGCTTGGCGCTCGAGGCGTTCTTCTACCCGGCCGACGGCCGCCTTCGGGTGGCCGCCTGCGAGGCCGCCCCGAAAACCGCCTCCGCGAACGTCGGGAAAATCCGCGTCCTCGTCGTAGACGATTCCTCGACCGTGCGTAAACTCCTCGTGAAGATCCTCGGCGCGGACCCCGACCTCGAAATCGTCGGCGAAGCCGAACGTCCGTCCCAAGTCGAAGCGCTTATCCGGGAGCGGAAGCCCGACGTGATCACGCTCGACCTGCACATGCCGGAGATGGACGGCGTGCAGTGTTTGAAGCGCTACCTTCCCGCGCACCCCGTTCCGACGGTGATCATCAGTTCGATCAGCATGGAGGAAGGACCGCTCGTGCTCGCCGCTCTCGAGGCGGGCGCCGTCGACTACGTCCAAAAACCGACGTTCGAGAAACTTGCCGCGACCGCGCCGATGCTCGTCGAACGCGTGAAGACCGCCGCCCGAGCCCGCGTCCAGCGTCGAAAGCAGGTTCTGTCCGTCGATCCCTCCCTTCGCGTGGGGACGATCCGGACTGATCGAACGCTCGTCTTCGGATCCTCGACCGGCGGCACCGAGGCCCTCGCCTCGATCCTCGTCCGCCTCCCCGAAAAAATCCCGCCGATCGTTTGCGTGCAGCACATCCCCGCGGTCTTCTCGCTCGCCTTCGCGAAGCGCCTCGACCAGCTTTGTCCGTTCGAGGTCAAAGAAGCCGAAGACGGCGACCTCGTCCGCGCGGGGCGCGTCCTCATCGCGCCGGGCGGTTTGCAGATGAGCCTCGTGCGCGCGGGCGGCGCGCTGAAGGTTCGCATCGAAGACTCGCCGCCAGTAAACCGACACAAACCCTCGGTCGACGTCCTTTACCGCTCGGCCGCGAAGGAGCTCGGCGCGGAAGCGGTCGGCATCATCCTTACCGGGATGGGAGCCGACGGCGCCGACGGCCTCGTAGAAATGCGCCGCGCGGGCGCTCGTACGATCGCCCAAGACGAAGCGACCTCCGTCGTCTTCGGGATGCCGCGGGAAGCGATCGCTCGCGGCGGAGCCGAGGCCGTCGTTCCATTGCCGGAGATACCGGAGACGATCGCGTCGTGGCTTTCGACCGTCCGAAAATCCGCTTGAACCTTAATCGCCGCGCTTGAGACACGGCGCCGCCGCAAGAACGAGTTAGAATTCCGCGTCCGCATATAATTCTAAATCGACTAACTCGCGAGATGCGCCGAGAATAATACCATGGCCTCCGAAGCCGATTCCCACCGACCGATGAATGACGCCGCCGCGCTCGACGTTCCGACCGCGCTGATCCGATTGAACGGCAACCTCACGCTTTATCGAAAGCTCCTCGGAGTCTTCCGCGACCGTTACCGCACGAACCTGCCGACGCCCGAAACCCTCTCGTCGACGACCGGACGCGAACAGGCCCGCATTTTCATCCATTCGATGAAGGGCGCCGCGGGAAACATCGCCGCTTCCCGCGTCCACGCGGAAGCCGAGGCGCTCGAAGAGCACCTCGCGGAATTCGAGGCGCCCGATTCCGAATTCGTCCGCGACCGCATGACTCGGCTCGAGCAGGAGCTCGAACGGGCGATCGCGGAAGCGGATCGCTTCCTCTCTCCCAAGGCCTGAGGACGATCGAGGCGTTCTTCCGGACTTTAGACGGTCGCGGCGCGAGTCGCGCGCTTCCCCGTCGTGAACTTATAACCCACGCCCGGCACGGCCGCGATCAACGCGGCTTCGGCGCCGAGTTTCTTGCGCAGGGAGCAGACGTGCACGTCGACGGCGCGCTCGAATACTACGGAATCGGACCCCCTTCCCGCGATGAGAAGCTGCTCGCGCGTATAGACGCGTCCCGGACTCTTCACGAGGTGGACGAGGAGCTTGAATTCGATCGGGGTGAGGTCGAGTTCGCGGCGTCCGGTTTCGCCGGAGATCAGGACCTGATGGGTATCGCGGGAGATTTGGATCGGGCCTTCGACGATGAGCGCGTCGCGTTCAGACCGGCGCTTGGCTTTCTTGAGGCGCGCTTCGATCCGCGCTTTCAGCTCGATGAGATTGTAGGGTTTCACGACGTAGTCGTCGGCGCCGAGGCTGAACGCGGCGACCTTGTCCATGACGGACGTTCGTCCGGTCACGCAAATCATCGGGATTTCCGCGGTTTTCGGGTCGGCGTGCGCGCGCGCGATGAGTTCGTAGCCCTCGCGGTTCGGCAGCGTGAGGTCGAGCAGGACGAGGTCGAATTCCTCGGTCGAAAGCAGCTTCGCCGCTTCGTCGACAGAGGTGGCGTTCACGATCCGATAGCCGAAACCGAGCGCCTCGGCCGCGATCAGTTGATCTTCCGGAGAATCCTCGACGACCAAAATCCGCTGCATCCTACCTCCATGACGAGATCGCTTCGACGACCCGTAACCCTTATCGGGAAAATCAGGATACGAATAAAGCGGAACCGGTTCACCCGGCATTTTTGTACGACGAAGCGTATCAGACGTCGACGGGAGGAGGATCCGACGACGACGCCGTCGACTTCCCCGCGCCGCGCTGTCCACGAACGAGATTGATCGCCTCGATCAGCGCGACCGGATCGATCGGCTTCGTCAAAAACGCATTCATCCCCGCGTCCGCGCTCCGTCGCGACTCGCTCGCCAACGCTTGGGCGGTGAGAGCCACGATCGGCAGCCGCTCGGCCGAAAAGTTTTCCCGAATAAGCCTCGCCGTCCGGTATCCGTCCATCCCGGGCATCTGGAGATCCATCAAGACGATCTCGAATCCGTCGGGATCCGCGGCGAGTCTCTCGAGCGCTTCGGCCCCGCTCTTGGCGATGGAAATCTGGGCCCCCGCGAGCGTCAAGATTTCCTCGGCCACCATTTGATTGATTTCGTTGTCCTCGACGACGAGGATCCTCACGCCTTCGAGCACATGGCCGGAGAGCGGTTCGACCTTCGTTTCCGTCGTGACGCTGAGGAGGAGCTGATTGAAAACTTCGCCACGCGAAAGCGGGCCGACGAGCAATCGATCGGCGGCGTTCCGCCCGTGGTTCTCTCCGGTCACGGGCGCGCCGGGCGGGAGCACGACGACGATCCGGGCGTTCCGTTTCGCGCGGCCGAGCATCGCCCGGAGCGCGGCCGCCAGCCGTTCGGCGCCGTCGCCGACGTACGGTTCGAAGACGAAGACGATCGCGAAACCCGCCGCTCCGCTCGCGCCGCTCGGATCGACTTGCAGGATCGCGTCCATCGCGGAATCGACGAAGACCGCTTCGAAAACGAGGTCGCGCAAGATCGCCCCGAGCGCCTTCCGCTCCTCTTCGATCCCTCCGACGATGAGCGCGCGCATGCGCCGACTCGTATCCCAGGGCGTCGCGGTCGCCGTCGCCGGAGCCGATTCGACGACGACGCTGAACCGGAACTCGGTTCCCTTCCCGGCGACGCTCGAAAGCTCGATCGAGCCTCCCATCGCTTCGACGAGGCCCTTGCTGATCGCGAGTCCGAGACCGGTCCCGCCGAATCTCCGCGTGATCGAGGCGTCCGCTTGGGCGAAGGTCGCGAAGACGCGGCCGACCTGCTCGGGGGTCATTCCGATCCCGGTATCGCGAACCGAGAAACGCAGGATTTCCTTTCCGTTCTCGGTCGCGAGCGAGCTCGAAAGCACGATCGAACCGCGCTCCGTGAACTTGATCGCGTTTCCGACGAGATTCGTGAGCACCTGCATGATCCGGTGAGGGTCTCCGGTCAGCATCCGGCCGACGCCTTCGTCCATGAGGAAGCGCATCTCGAGGCCCTTTTCCGCCATTCGCTCGCCGAAGATCCCGTGCACGCGTCCGTAGAGATCGAAGACGCTGAACGTCGTACGATCGATCTCCACTTTTCCGGACTCGATCTTCGAGAAGTCGAGGACGTCGTCGACGACGTGCCGGAGGATTTCCGCCGACGCCGCGAGTTTCTTCACGTACTCGCGCTGCTTCGGATCGAGCCCGCTCAGCGAAAGCAAGTAGGCGAGCCCGCCGACCGCGTTCAAGGGCGTCCGGATTTCGTGGCTCATGTTCGCGAGGAATTCGCTTTTCGCGGCCGTCGCGCGTTTCGCCCCTTCGATCGCTTCGCGAAGCGCCCCCTCGAGCGCCCGCTGATCGGTGACGTCCTCGCCCCCGAGGAGCATGCTGATCCCCCGCCCGCTCGCGTCCCTCACGATCGCGTTATGCCATCGAATCAACCGCTCGCTACCGTCCTTGCGGATCATCGGATACTCGAGGACCGGCTGAATCGGTTGCTCGTCGCGGATGACCTGCCGAAACCGGAGGAGCCGGTCGCTCCTGGTATCCTCGGGCACGAGCCGCTCGAAATAGTTTTCGCCGATGATCTCCTCGAGTTCGTATCCGAAGATCCGGCAGCCGGAAGGATTCACGAGTTGGATCTTTCCCATCGGATCGAGCACGATGACGGCGACGCCGACGGTGTCGAGATAGGTCCGAACGATATTCCGTTCCGCGACCAGCGCGCGCTCGTAGGATTCCCGCGCCGTCACGTCGTTTCCGAAACCCTCGAGGAACGACGGGATCCCGAATTCGTCGCGCACGAGACGCACGCCGGCCTGGATCACGGCGATCGAACCGTCTTTTCGGCGCATCTCGAGACGCGGAATGCGGACGAGGTCCTCCGACCTCAACCGTTCGACGATCCGGCGGCGCTCGTCCTGGTCGGCGATGATTCCGACCGACCGGGATCGGTTCATCAGCTCGTCGGCGTTCAAGTAGCCGAGGATTCGGACGGCGGCATGGTTCACTTTCACGACTTCGCCGTCGACCGACAGGCGGACGTACATCTGATCGACCGATTCGACGAGGTTTTGATATTGGTTTTCGGTTCGTTCGAGGCGGGACGTCGCCCGAGCCCGTTCCCGGAAAAGCCAGATGAACGCGAGAAAGGCGACGAGCATCCACGGCAGGGATCGTCGTATCGCCGTCGATCCGTACCCTTCCCAAGCTTCCTGCTTGGAGAGGCTCGTGGAAATCCTCCATCCCTCGATGGGGGTCGGTTCGTCGACGATCAGGAGATCTTTCGCGGGGACGCCCGGTTCCCCCACCGAAGCCCCGATCAAAACCCGGTCGCCGTCGACGCAGATGTCCGCCGCCGGATCCGGGCCGCGGAAACAACTCCGAGCCGGCCGTCCTCCGTAGGGCCACTCCTTCAGGATCGGCAAGAACGCGTTTTGGAGGTCCGACCGCAGGATCAATAGCGGCCCGCCCCGCTTGAGGGGCGGCGAGGTCAGCGAAACCGCTTGGACGATCGAAACCCGTTTCGCTTCCGAGGTTTCCGCATTCGGCGAGAGGAGGAAGACTTGACTGCTATCCGTCTGATCGAAAAGATCGCGCACGCGGCGGGCGAGCAATCGCTCCGTTTTCTCGTCCCCCGATTTACGCCGACTCAATCGAAGTTCGCCGTCCGGTCCGACGATATCGATCGCCTCGTAGCCATGGACCTCGATGATCGCATCGACGTTCGCCTCGACCGCGGATCGATTACTCGGGGCTTCTCCCCTCGCGCTCCGGCGCGCGAAATCCAAAAAATAGGAATTCCGGGAAATCGACTGGGAGTTTCCTTCGCGCTCCCGAAACCAATCGGCAAGGCGATCGTTCTTCAGCCGCGTGGCGGTCTGCAGGTGATCCATCGTCTTCCGCACCATGGCGGCTTTCTGATCGGGAACCGCGATCAAAAAGTGCGCGCCGAGCCCGATTAAGAGCGGCGCCCCCAAAAGGGCGACTTTATAAAGACGAAGAAGGACGATCTTCCGCATAGGTTTCCTTCTAAAGGGGTAACATCCCGAAACCGTTCGAAAAAACGAAAAACCGCTATTTGGAAAACCAAACCCGCCGTCAATCGATCGTTAATTCCCCGGGTCGAAACGTCCATTGAGTAAGGAGCATTCCATGATTACCCATCGCGATATGCCGAGCCCCGTAGTGGTCGTCGTCGAAGACGACCCCGTTCAAGTCGAGATTTTTTCGGCCCTGATCCTCGAGCTCGGATTCATTCCGATGGTCGCGACGGGGCACCTCCAAGCCTCACGGATGATCCGCCGCTATTCGCGGATCATCGACTTCGTGATCTGCGACAATCGAATCGGAGCGGACCGCGTCGGCCAAGCCGTACGCGCACTCACCGACGCGCTCGGCATCGGATGCGCCATCGTCAGCGCGAGCCAGGACGCCGAGGTCGACTGCGTGAAGCCGATCGGTCCGGCGGTGCTCCGCGACCTGATCCAGGGCCGAGCCGCGGCATGAAACGAATCTTGGTCGTCGATCCGACGACCTCCCTCCGAACCCACATCCGCTCGATCTGCACGGCGCTAGGGCTTGCGTCGGTGGACGAGGTGGAATCCGGCACGGAAGCATGGACGCTTCTCGTGCGGGATCCGGGCGCCTACGCGCTCGTGATTTCGGAGATCCGGCTCCCGGGAAACCTCGACGGGATCGAGCTGCTGCGCACGCTGCGCGCGGACCCGCGCGGGCGCGAGATCCCTTTCGTCATCCTCACCGCGGAGAACCACCCGAGCTTCGCCGTCGCCGCGGGCCTCGGCGGCGCGACGGACTACCTGCTTCGTCCGCGGGGCGTCGACGACCTCCGCGAGCGCTTACGGGCGCTCGCGACCGCCGAGAACGAAAGTACGGCGGCTTGACCTTTCGCCGTCAAATTTCCGACGCTTCTTTTCGAATCGTCCTTAAGGTTTTCCCCTCGTGCGGCCGAAGAGCAGGTGTGAGACTTCGAAACCTCTTCCTCACCTTTACCGCTCTCGTCTGCCTCGGCGCCTTCCCGGCGACCGACGCTCACGCCAAGGCGAGCGCCGCCGTGAAGAAAAACCGCAAGGTCGTCACCTATTCGGGAAAGATCAGCGGGCTCAAAAACGGCAAGGACCGGAAGAAGAAGCGCTACTGGGAGTATCGGCTCCGCACGGCTTCCGGCGAGACCGTGATCGTGCACGACTACCAGTACGGCAAATACCGCCAGCCCGCGGGCATGGGAATCGCCGAAGGCGCGAAACGCAAGGTCCGCGGCTTCTTCGTTCACATCTCGACGAAGCTCGGTAGCTCGAAAAAAGAGCCGGTCCTTATCGTTTCCCCGGCCAACTAAAGACCGTGCGGATCCCGAAGTGATCCGAAAGCGCGGGGATCTCCGGCGAGACCGGACCGCGAAAGATCACCGTCGACTCGCGCGCGCGGAAATCGTGAGCCTCTCCGTGGAGGACGTAGTCGATCGTCTCCTCCGGCTTCGTCGAAAACTCGAGGCTCGCGTACGGATTCGCCTGCGAGTAGGTCGGCGCGATCGGGTGGGTCGCGTCCATCCCGTTCGCGGCGAGGAAGCTGTTCGTGAAACGTAATCCGGTCGCGGCCAGGGCTTCGAGGAACCGGGTGTACTCGTCGGCGTAGCGCTCCCGGTATCCCTGCCCCGGCACGTGCTCCTGATAGTGGAAATTCAAATCGCCGACGAGGACCGCGAAGTCGGAGCGCCGATGACCGCGGACGAATTCCGCGACTTCGAGGAGCTGGCCGAGGAGTTTCCGCCGCGCGCGGGAGTCGTAGGCGTGCTCGCGCTCGTCGAAGAGGAGCGAACCGAGGTGGGTTTGGTAGAAATCGATCTCCCCCGCCGGGTGAACGAGGGTCGCCGCGACCGCGCGCTTCGCCGGAAAGAACTCGACGAATCGGGTGACCGTGCGGAACACCTTCCCCCGCTCGATCCGTCGGATCGGGAACTTCGAGGCGAGAAAGAGTCCGTCACCGAGACCGAAACGGTGTTCGGTGTAGAGAAAGTGCGAGTACCCGAGTTCGCGCAGCTCGGCCTCGAGCCGCCGCTTGTCGCCGTTCCGCCAAACCTCCTGGAGCGCGAGCACGTCGGCCCCCGTCGCCGCGAGCTCGCGCGCGAGGATCGCCCGCCGTTTCGCGTAGTCCCTCGAGTAAGCGAAACCCGGAAACGCGAGCAGCCATGCGTTCAGCTGAACGACCGAAAGCGTGGCCGGTTCGCCGTTCACTCGATCTTCGAAACGGACGGAAGGACGATCGTGTTTTCTTTTCCGCCGCAGGTCGGGTGTTTGAACCCGTTCGGCGCTTCCTTGCCGGCGAGGTAGACGACGTCGTCGTCCTTCGTGAGGCTCACGCCGGCCGGCACGTGGTCGAGCGCGAGGAGTTTCCGGGTCTGCCACGCGATATTGTGATCCGCGCACGACGAATCGCCGCTCACACCGAGCGCGCCGACGAGAACGCCCTTCTTCGTGTAAAGCGCGAGGCCGCCGCCGAAGACGTTCACGCCGCCGATTTTCTTCCCGACCATCGGGTCGTTCGTCTGGCCGAAGCGTTTCGGATCGCCGTCGTACGCGGCGCGGACGTCGACCGGATTCGATTCCTGGAGGCCGAAGAGCGAGCCGCCCGGCTGGACCGCCGAAAAGAGGTTCGCCGTCGAGAGCGCGAGCTTCGGAAGCGAGAACGCGTTCGCGGTGTTCGCCTTCTGGGCGGAAATCACGCGCGAGCCCGGCCACTGCGAGCCGCGATCCTCGCCCGTGAAGGTCACGGCGCAGACTTCGCCGTCGCGATTCACGAGGGTCGCCCACATGTCGAGGTTCAGCCCGCCGTTGTCCATCTTGCGCGCTTTCGTCAGCGCTTCCTTGAGCTCCTTCCAAGACGGTAGCGCCTTACAATCGGCGGCGAGCGCCGGGGCGGCGGTCACGAACGCGAGGACGAAGGACGCGAAAACGAGGCGGCGGGAACGGATCATCGGAAGTTCTCCTGGGTGTTTAAACGCCGTCAGGTTTGTCGAGAACCGCCGAAATGTCAAACGAAGAAGGCCGCCCGGAGCGGAGCTCCGGGCGGCCTTCTTGTCGGAAAACGATACGGCTTAGCGACAAACGAAACCGTTCGAAACGAGCGCGCGATTGCACGTTTCCTGCGAAGCGGTCGAGTTGTTGTCGTAGTAACCGCTCGAGAGCGTCACCGCGGAACCGTCGAGGAGGTTCATCGTATAGGCCATGTGCCAGCCGCGCTGGGAAGGTTGGCCGAGCACGTCGCCCGGGTACCACGCGCACGCGCAGGCCGAACGCTTCGCCCGCGCGACTTCGCCGCGGTAAGCGGGGGCGTCGTGCTTGAAGATCAGGTCTTGTTGGCAAGCCTGAGCCGAGGCGGTCGAGTTGTTATCGTAATACTGGAGGCTGTAATAGACTCCGTTCACGAGCCGAAACGCGTGCCACCCGCGGGTGGCGATGCCGTTCGACTGGCCGTCGAACCACGCGCATTGCGCGGCCGAGAGCTGCGGCGACGGTTGCGGCGGCACCGGACGCGGCGGCGACGGCGGCACTTGGTTACCGGTCACGATGCGGATCGCGCCCTTGAGCTGAGCGAGGAGGTTCGCCTTCGCGTTCGGCTGCATGTAGCGATGCATTTGTTGTTGGTTGATGATCTCGTTCAAACGCGCGGCGTTCGCTTCGATCTGCTGGTCGATGTCTTGAGCAAAAGCCGGCACCATGGAGAGTCCGGCGAGGACGATCAGGAGTTTTTTCATTGGTTGGCCCCCTTTAGAGCGAGCCGGACCCTATCCAAATCGACCCGCTGCGTCAACCCTGTAAAACCTAAGTCTTTCCGCAGACCTCGATTAGCTGGGTTCGTCGGGCTTCCAAACGCCAGGAAAGATAACGGAAAGGCCCGCGTGCCCCGTTCACCCACTCGCCGATCTCGTGTTCTTCGATCTCGCCGACGATCCCGCGCGCGGAGGCGTCCCATTTCGCGGTCCAGGCGTCCGCGAGCTCCCGGCTTCCCGGCCGGGAAGCGAACTCGAGGGAAACCCGCGGCGCTCCGATCCCGACGGAGAATCGGTCGTGGAAACTCACCCACGGCGTTTCGCCGCCGAGCGCCCGCGCGAGTCCCGCGCCGATTTCCCGCATGCGCGCCTCACCGTGGAGGAAGCCGAGCTGACCGAGAAGGTTCGAGAAAAGCACCGCTTCCCCGCCTAAACCCCGGGTCCACGCGCCGAGGTCCCACCCCTCTTCGCCGAGCCGCCGAAGAAAATCCTGCCGCACGAACCGGAATCGATCGGCGTCCGGGGCGAGACGACTCCGAAGGATCGCGCCGGCGAGCGGGTCCATATCGACGGCGACGATGCGGCGAAACCGGCGGAAAAAAGCCGGGTCGAGGCAGTACCCTCCGCTCGGCCCGACGACCACGAGGTCGGTCGACTCGGGCGAAGGGAATCGCCGCGCGAGTTCGCGCGCGAGCTCTTCGCGGAACGGTTCCCATAAGCGGGATGCGAATCGCAGCGCGGCCAGGTGGTAACCGACGCCGCCCGACGCGTTCACCAGTCCGCGAATTCCCTCACCGAGACGCTTCATGAATTCAGCCTACCGACCCGCCGCGGCGCTTGCGAGCGGATTTTCGTTCGCCTAGACTAGGCCGTATGACCCTTTTCCAAGCCATCGTGACCGCGGTCGTGGGCGTTTTCTCGGAAATCTTCCCCGTCGCGTCCGGTGCGCATCGGAGCCTGCTCGAATACTTTTTCGGGTGGGACGTCTCGAACGCGAAGCTGATCGGCGCGACCGATCTCGGTCTTTTCCTCGCCCTCGCCTTCTCGCTCCGCCACGATATGCTGAGCCACTTCAGCTCCTTCCTCCAAGTGATCCTCTACCGGAAGAAGCCGATGGCGATGGACGAGCGCATGCCGATCTTCGTCCTCGTCGCGATCGTGCTCCCGGTCGTCGCGTTCTTTTTCTTCCGCCGGCTCCCGGTCTTGCCCGCGGAAAATCCTTATCTCTTCGCCGGGCTCCTCGGTCTTTCCGGGATCCCGATGGCGTTCCTCGACGGCTACACGAAGAAGAACAAGTCGATCTACGATTGGAACGCGCTCGACGCCGCCCTCGTCGGACTCGGCAGCGCCGCGCTTGCCGTGCCCGAGATCGGCCGCACGGCGGGAGCCTTCACGTTCTCCGCGCTCCGGAACTATAGCCGGGAAGGCGCCGGGAAATTCATCTTGTACGTCGCGACGCCGATCGCGGGGATTTCCGCGTGGTACCACCTCCGCGGTCCGGGCTCGGTCCTCTCGGTTTCCGAATTCCCGTCGCTCTATTATTACTCGGTCGTCGTCGTTTCGACGCTCGCGGGCGTCGTCGCGATCAACGTCTTCCTGAACCAACTCAAGACCGTCTCGCTCACGCGCTACGCGATTTACCGCGCGCTCCTCGCCGCGGCCGTCCTCGGATTCCACTTCTACCGGCATTCCTCCGGCGGCTGATCGCGCAAGAGCCCCTTGAGCAGCCAGTAGTCCCCGACGAGGCAGAGCAGGAAACCGAAGAAGAGCAGCACGCCGAGCGTCCGCGGAGGCGTGAACGCGGCCGCGAGAAAGACGAGGCAACCGAGCGCCATCGCCACCGAAGTGAAGATCGCGCCGTCTCTTCGTTCGCCGAGCCCTTCGCCGAGGCGCCCCCGCCGACTCGCGAACATGAATTGGATCGCGTTATCGCCGGTCAAACCGACGAGGACGGCGGCGCAGTTGCAAGTATAGACGTTCAGCGGGATCCGGAAGGCGGCGAGCAGGATCAGCATCGCGAGCGGCCCCCAGTACGACGTCAAGACGAGCAGCCCCCCGCGCGGAGTCCGGAGCGCCCGGACGAGAAAGACGAGCAGCGCGGTGACGAGCGCGAGGCTGACGAGGAGGCTCTCCGAGAGCGTGCGTGAGATCGCGTAGGTGTACTCGAGGTAAAGGTCGACCAAACCGGAAACGCGGCAGACGTCATCGCCGCAAATCTTCGCGAGGCCGGCTCGGAATTCGCGGTATTCGGGCAGCTCCGACGAACGGATGTAGAGGATCGCCCGCTGCCGTCCGTCCTTCGTCCGGTACCGGCGGCCGAGCCCCTCCGTGTCGACGATCGCCTCGATGATCGACGCCGCTTTCGGATCCTGACCGCGCGCGAGGAACTCCGTGATCTGGTCCCCGCTCTCGACCCGCGCGACGAGCGGGAGTTTCGCGACCTCGCCGAGGATCCGCGCGCGCTCCGCCTTCGAGACGCCCGCTTCGATCATGAGGTCGAGGGTGTTTTCCCACCCGCGCGTCGCGCGAAGGTAATCGATCGACGCGCGGAACGGATGGTCCTTCGGAAAAAGACCGACGGGATCATCCGAGATGTTCAGTCCCTGGATCGCCCACGGCGTGACGACGAGGAGACCGAGGAGGACGCGGGCGACCGCCCGGTTCGGCAGCCACCGCTCCCCTCGCACGCCCCGGAACCGCGAGAGGAACGCGTTCGGGCCGCGCGTCCATCGCCGCCACGCGGGCCGGAGCGCGAGCAGCGACGGAAGGAAGAGCATGATCATGACCCACTCGAGCCCCGCGCCGACGCCGGCCCAAAACCCGAACCTCCGGATGATCGCGAGGTCGGAGAGACAGAGCGAGAAAAACCCGATCATCGTCGTCATCGACGTGAAGAAACTCGGGACGAGGAATCGGCGGAACGTCCGCCGAAAATCCTCGGGCCGCGCCATCTGCGCGGAGCTCACGAAACTGAAGTCCTGGTGCGCGGCGATCGTGACCATGAGGAAAATCGTGCTCGCGAGCACGTCGACGGGATGCCCCGCCCACCCCATTCCTCCGAAAATCGCGAGGCCGGTGAGCGCGAGCGTGCCGATGAGGAGAAAACCGCTCTTCCAATCCCCGGTGAACCACCGGTAAAGCACGAGGAAAAGCAGGAGCACGCCGAGGTTCATCAGGGGGAAGCGCTTCATCCCCTCCGCGACGTAATGGTCGTACATCGCCCCGCCCGCCCAGATCGGCGCGAACCGGTTTCCGAATTCGCGTTCGAACGCCCGGCGAAACTCCGCGATCGGCGCGGGATCGAAACGCCCGCGGCGGCTCCCCCCGGGCGTGTCCCGAAACGAAATCTCGAAACCGAGGTCCCCGAGATCCGGACCGACGATCGTCCCGACGACGGGGGTCTCGCGCAGGCGCTCGAGCTGGGCTTTGAACGGGCGCACGTCGTCGTGGCAAGGATCGAAGATCCGGCGGTAGCGGTAAGTATTCTCGGTGACGACCGCCTCGCGGAGCGAGAACGCGGACCCGATGCCGGTGATCTCCGGATCGTTCGTCTCCGCGTCGGTCATCCAGTGGTGGAGCGCGCAGAGGTCGGGTTGGTTCCATTTCCCGGCGATCGGCCGAAGGAGGAGCAGTATCGAGTTTCCGTTCGAGAAATCCTTCATCACGGCGTCGTAATTCCGGGCCGACGCGGTCGAATCGTCGAAGAGATCCCGGGCCGCGATCACGCTCTTCAGCCGGGGCAGCCCCCCCGCGAGCGCGCCGACGAGCGCGACCACGAGCGCGACCGTCCACGCCGGTCGTCTCAGCGAGCCCCAATAAAACCGCGCGATCGAACGAGCGAAGAACGCCAGCACGCGGGCGGCCGGGCGCTTAGTCGATCACCCAGTCGATCAGGTTCGCGACGAGGCGACCGCCGTTCGATTGCTTCAGGATCCGCTGGTTCTCGCCCACCTTTTTCCCGTCGGTCAGCCCCGGGTAAAGGATGCTGTACGGGAGCGGGTTCCATCCGGTCGGCGCGCCGTAGAAGTAATCGCGGTAGCACACTTCTTCCGTGACCTGCTTTCCTTCGGCGTTCGTGTACGTCACCTTCTTCGAGAGCATGCCGACGCGATCGTGCGTGCCGAGGCCGGGCGCGCTGACGATGCCGACGTGGATGCGATTGCCTTCCTTACAGTTCGAATTCGGCGGAGTGATGTGGAACTGGGTCGGCAGGAAATTCTTCAAGTCCCGCGCCGCCTGGTCGGCCGACGTGAGTCCGGAGGTCTTCTTGAACGATTCGTAGTAGCCCGGGACGTCGACCGTGGTCATCTCGGAAGTCATCTTCGAGACGAGCGGCTGGGGTCCGGCGATCAGCTTTTCCCAAACCGGAAGCACGTCTTCGATCCGGTCGTTGAACGCGTTCGCGACCGCCGGATTGATGATTCCCGAATGGTCGATCTTCATGCGGTCGTCGCGGAGCGCTTTCCAAGCCTGGCCGAGGTGCCAGACCATCTGGCGCGTGTGGAACGCGACCATGGCCATCGCGCCGGCGTGCCCGGGGTCTTGCTTGCAGCGCTCGTCCGGTTTCACCGACCCGTCGGTGACCGTGGTGTTCGTGATGCATCCGACGCCCGCGCCGATGCGTTCCTTCATCACGAAGAGGTCCTTGAACTGGTCCTGCATGATGACGTCGTGGATCGCTTTCGTCGAGACGCCCTCGATGTTCTCGCGGAACGTCTCGATGCCGTAAAGCTTACCGAGCGCCATCGAAAGGTCCATCAGCTTCTCGACGTTGAAGGAGATGAAAGCGAGCTGATCCTTCATCGTCCGGTTCTTCATCGCCATCAGGAGTTGGCGTTCGCCTTCCTGGAAGAAATTAAACCGGGCGTTATCGTCGTAGAAACCGCCGATCCCGGAGTAAAAAATCGAGCTGTCGATCAGGAGTTTTTTCTTCGACTTGTCCTTCCGCTGGGTGAGGTCGAGGTCGCGCAAGCGCAGCGCCGATTTCCAGGTCGCGGAATAGACTTCCGTGCCGACGAAATTCTGGAAGTCGCGCGGAGTACGGAAACGCACCATCCCGTTATACGGTTCCGAGAGGTAGGAAAGGACGACCTTCGCCTGGTTCGTCGGCGAGTACATCCCCATCCGGGTCGCGATCTTCATCAGCCGGGTGAGGAGCACGCTGTGGGTGACTTTCGCGCGCTCCGCGAGCGGAATGAGTCGGAAGATGAGGCCGCGCATCGGTTTCAGCTGGGCCATCTCGAGCGCGAGGAGCTTCAAATCCGCGTCCTGGTACTTATCGTAATCCCGGTCCATCTCGGCGACGAGCGCGGCGAGCGCGTCCGCGTCCTTGAGCATCCGGATACGGTCGCCCATCGCCTTGTAGTCGTCGCTCATTTCCTTTTCGTAGTTCGCTCCCGACGAAGCGATCTTCCGGTCGAACTTCGAATCGGGTTGCTTCTGGAAGGCGGCGTAGCTCTCGGCGGTAATCCCGCCGTAGTTCATCTGCGCTTCCTGGATGCTCGCGATCACCGCGTCCTCGGCCGCCTTGTCCGCCGCGGCGGTGTCCGTCTTCTTCGTCGCGGCGAAGGCCAGCGTCGAGCCCGTCAGAATCGCGATCGCGGAAATCCCACCCAGCCGAAACTTTTTCATAGAAGCCCTCTCCTTAGGCACGCGTGAACACCCCGAAAATTTTCTCCCCGCCTCCCGCCCGGCGCAAGCGAGATCCCCACTCTCCTGCGGCTTCTAACCGGCGCTAAAAAAATGCCGCCCGGGCGCGAACCCGGGCGGCCATCGGACTCATTCTCGGAGGAGATTGCGTGCGAAAACTTATTTTTTCTTGTCGCTGCCGTAGTCGACCATTTCCTTAAGCTCCTTGCCGACCTTGAAGAACGGCACGCGCTTCGGAGGAACTTGGACGACCTGACCCGTCTTCGGGTTTCGGCCCTGGTAAGAGCCGTAGCTGCGATTCACGAAAGAGCCGAAGCCGCGGATTTCGATGCGATCGTCGCGCTTGAGCGCGTCCGACATCATGTCGAAAACCATATTCACGACGATCTCCGCCTGCCGGTGCTGAAGGTGGGCCTTCTCGGCGACGATATTAATGAGGTCTGCCTTGGTCATTCCTCGTCTCTTCCTTTCAAGTGAGCTTTCTTTAAGGCTAAAGACGACCTAGGGGTTTTGCAAATCTTTTCAGGTCTTTAGGCCGACCCGCCCAAAAGAGTGCGTCGCGTCATCCCGCCAAAGCCCGATTAATGCCGGAAGAGCCCCGTGACGACCTCGAAGGCGATCAGCAGGATGACGACCATTTCGAGCATCACTTCCCGTTTCGTCTTCACGAGGTCGGTGATCACTTCGATCGATTCCTGGATGATCTTCGATTTGTATTCGACCGCGCGGTAACGGATGTCGATCTCGAGCATCTGCTTGAGTTCGTGGAAGACCTTGTCGAGTTCGGGCGAGTCCCACGTCTCGTCGGGCGAGTCGACGATGTATAGGTTCGAAATGATGTCCTGCTTCGCGGAGAGGCACATTCCGACGAACTTGAGCAGGTCTTCCTTCGAGTCGACGAACTTCCCCTCGAGTTCGAGCCGCTTCGTGTAGACCGTCGCTTGTTCGAGGAGGTTCTCGATCAGGATGTCGTAGTAGTCGAGCGCGGTCGACTCGGCGACGAGCATGCAGATGATTTTGATCTTCGTGTAGGTCAGCTTTCCCGTCGCGATCCGGTCGAAGAAAACCTGGTTCACCGACGGCTCGAGCCCCTGCCGGGTCTCGACGAGAAAGACGTCGTTCGTCGCGGTGAACTGCGCGTTCCCGCCCTGCTGCTTCGCCTCTTTGATCCAGTTCCGTACGATCGCGTGATATTTTTCCTGGTCGACGTCCGGGACGTTGAAGAACACGATCGACCCGTAGTTGTAGACGAAGGCGTAGGAATTTTCGGCGAACTCGACCACCATCTCATAGTTCGAGAAGTCGCGGATCGGGTGGGTCACCTTCTCCTTGAGTTCGGCGAGTTTCAGCCGCTCGGCGACGTGGGTCGCCTTCAAGCGAAACGCCTGGTAATCGGCTTTTTGGGAGGGATTCGGTTCAAGCTCCATAGAGATATGTCGGCTACCTAGTCCGCTGGCGCGGACTAATGCTGCCGAATCTCCTTCACCCCGGAGGTCGACCAGAGCGAGAGGTTGAACTTTTTCTGGTCCTCGCGGTGTCCGGTGTAGCGGATCTGCATCACGCCGACTCCGCCCGAGCGCTCTTCGATGTCGAAGCTCTCGAGGACGAGGTCGTTCTCGGCGAGGAGCGCGTTGATCGTCGCGCGGGTTTCCCCTTCCGGATCGGCGGCGACGATCTCGGTGTGGAACGTGAGCGAACGGCCGAGGACGCGGTCTTCGAACCAAGACACGGAGACGAGGATCAGGATCACGATCGCGGCGACGAAGAGCGCGATGTTATGGAAGCCGAGACCGATGATTACGCCGAGCGCGGAGACCATCCAGATGGTGGCCGCCGTCGTGAGGCCGACGACGCCGCCGCGGGCCTGGATGATGACGCCGCCGCCGAGGAAACCGATCCCGGAAACGATCTGGGCGGCGACCCGCGACGGATCGCCCGCGAAGCCGCCGGGTCCGTTCGCGTTCGAGATCAGCACCGAGCAGGTCGTGAACATCGCCGAGCCGAGACAGATGAGGATGTTCGTCTTCAAACCCGCGGGCTTGCTCTTCAGCTCCCGCTCGAGTCCGACGATCCCCCCGCACGCCACGGCGAGGATCGCTTTGATTCCGAAATAAAGAAGGAGGTGGGTATTCGACCAGTCCTGGGGATTCAGCGGGTAGTTCGGATTCATCTCCGACCAGCCTAACCTGACTTCGAACACCGCGCGACGCGTTAAATGACGCCGCGATCGACTTAGGGACTTCCGCCGTGACGGACGTCTTTCCCCGTCCCGATGAAGATTACGTCCTCGGCGATGTTCGTCGCGTGATCGCCGACCCGCTCGAGGTTACGCGCGATGAGGATCAAGCTGATCGCCTGCTCGATCTTCTTCGGGTCCGAGATCATGTAGGTGATCAATTCGCGGAAGATCTGGTTCTTCAAGTTATCGACCTCGTCGTCGCGCTCGAGCACTTTCTCGGCGAGGGGCAGGTCGGTGCGCACGAAGGCGTCGAGGGCTTCGCGCGCCATCACGCGAGAAATATCGGCCATGCGCGGGATATCGATGAGCGGTTTGATCGGCGGCGCGCGAAGGTATTCCACCGCGTTCAGCGCGATATTCACGGCTTGGTCGCCCATCCGCTCGAGGTCGGTGTTGATCTTCACGACGGCGAGGATCGTGCGGAGGTCGCGCGCCATCGGGGACTGGGTCGCGAGCAGGTTCAGGCAGTCTTCGTCGACTTCCTTGTGGAGTTGGTTGATCGTCTTCTCGAATTCGTGCACCCGGGTGAAGCCGTCCTGCTTCCCTTCGACGAGTCCTTGGGTCGATTCTTCGATGGCCTTTTCGACGTAGCCGCCCATGAGCAGCAGCTTGTCCTTCAGTTTCGCCATTCCCGAGTCAATCGAACGATCCATGCGCTTCCGTACCCCTCACCCTAAAAGTAACCGAAAACCTCAGCCGAAGCGACCGGTGATGTATTGTTCCGTGCGCTTATCCTGCGGGTTCGTGAAGAGCCGGGTCGACCGGTCGTATTCGACGAGCTCGCCCATGAAAAAGAACGCCGTGCGGTCGGAGCACCGGGCGGCCTGCTGCATGTTATGGGTCACGATCACGACGGTGACCTCTTTCTTCAGCTCGCCGAGGAGTTCCTCGATCCGCGCGGTCGAGATCGGGTCGAGCGCCGAGGTCGGTTCGTCCATGAGGATGACCGGCGGTTTCACCGCGAGCGCGCGGGCGATGCAAAGGCGCTGCTGCTGTCCTCCGGATAGCGAGGTCCCCGGCGCGCGGAGCTTGTCCTTCACTTCGTCCCAGAGCGCGGAGTGCTTCAACGCCCGCTCGGCGGTCTCGTCGAGGAGGCGACGATCCTTCACGCCGGCGAGCGTGAGGCCGACGACGACGTTCTCGTAGATCGAAAGCGACGGAAACGGATTCGGTTTCTGGAAGACCATGCCGATCTTCCGGCGGACTTGGACCGGGTCCATGCCGCGGCCGTAGATGTTCTCGCCCTCGAGGGTGACCTCGCCCTCGAAGCGCGCGCCCGGAATTTCCTCGTGAAGTCGGTTCAACGTGCGGAGAAAGGTCGATTTCCCGCACCCGGACGGACCGATGAGCGCGGTCACCGAGTTCGGTTCGACGTCGAGCGAGACGCCGCGGACGGCGTGGAAGGCGTTGAAGTACGCGTTCACGTCCTTCGCGGAGAGGATCGGCTCGGGGATCGGAGGCTTCGCGGCGTTCGTGGCGGGAGTCATGCTTTCTTTCCTCCGAGGATCGCCCGCATCAGAAGGTTCGCGACGAGGACGAAGAGCACGAGGACCATCGAACCGGTCCATGCAAGCTGCGTCCAATCGTCGAACGGGGAGATCGCGTAAGTGTAAATTTGCACGGGCAAGCTCGAAATCGGCGCGAGCAGTCCGCGGGGCCAATACTGGGAATTCAGGGCGGTGAAAAGGAGCGGCGCCGATTCGCCGCTGATCCGGGCCACGCCGAGCATCACGCCGGTGAGGATCCCGGAGCGCGAGCCGTAGACGACGATCCGGAGGATCACCTTCCACCGCGGCAACCCGAGGCCGAGCCCCGCCTCGCGGATGTGGTCCGGAACGAGTTTCAGCACTTCCTCGGTCGTCTTCGCGACGGTCGGGATGAGGATGATCGCGAGCGCGAGCGCGCCGGCCGCGGCCGAGAATCCGTGGAGCGGAACCACGAGAACGGCGTAAGCGAAAATGCCGAGGATGATCGAGGGCACGCCGGCGAGCAGCTCGACCGCCGAACGGAGCCAGGGCGCGAAGCGGGAGCGTTTGAATTCGGAGAGGAAAACTCCCGACGCGATCCCGATCGGTACGCCGACCGCCGAACCGAGGCCGACGAGGACGAGCGTGCCGAGCACGGCGTTCCCGAGTCCCCCGCCCGTCTCGCCGACCGGCTTCGGAAGCTGGGTAAAGAAGCTCAGGTTCAAGCCCTGGATCCCGCGGTGAACGACGTAATAGAGCACGAAAACGAGGGGCAGGATCGCGACGAGCGACGCGAGCCCGAGGAGCCCGAGCATGAGTCGGTTCACGATCGTCCGGCGCGCGTCGAGTTTCGCGTAAACGTCCTGGAACGTCATCGCGTGCCTCCCATCTCAAGTCGCTTCACGATCCGCCGCGCGAGGTGATTCACGGCGAACGAAACGACGAAGAGCGCGAGGCCGACGTACGCGAGGGCGGCGACGTGGATGTTCGATCCGGCTTCGGCGTATTCGTTCGCGATCACGGAGGCCATCGTTTGGCCCGGCGAAAAGAGCGAGGTCGAGATTTCGTTCCGGTTCCCGATGAGCATCGTCACGGCCATCGTCTCGCCGAGCGCGCGGCCGAGTCCGAGGATCCCGGCACCGAAAACGCCCGACCACGAGCTCTTCACGACGGCGAGGCGGATCATCTCCCATTTCGTAGCCCCGAGACCGAGCGCCGCTTCCCGCTGCGTGTTCGGGACCGCGCGGAAGACCTCGCGGCAGATCGCGGTGATCGTCGGAGTGACCATGATCGCGAGGATGAGTCCCGCGGCGAGCATGCCGATGCCGTAAGGAGGGCCCTGGAAAAGGAAGAGCCAGCCGAAGTGGCGGCCGAGGAACGGTTGGACGTAAAGGCGAAGCAGCGGCGCGAGGAAGAAGATCCCCCAAAGTCCGTAAACGACGGAAGGGATCGCGGCGAGCATCTCGACCATGAACCCGACCACCGCGGCGGCCCGCGGGGGCGCGAGTTCCGTGAGGAAAAGTCCGACCGCGATCGAGAGCGGCACCGCGAGCGCGAGCGCGAAGAAAGAAGAAACGAGGGTGCCGAAGATGAAGGCGCCGGCACCGAAGTGCTCCTTCACCGGATCCCAATCGGTCGTCCAGAAAAAGCCGAGGCCGAACTCGTGGATCGCCGGCCAGGAAAGCTTCGCGAGGTAGATGGCGATGAGCGCGAGCACGGCGACGACGACGCCCGAGAGCCCCATCAGCACGCGCCGGAAGAGGCGGTCGCCCGGATTGATCGGGCGCGTGCTCGGCCGACGCGAGGGCGAAGGCGAAGTGATCGGGCTAGCGGTACTCATCGGAGCGGACTCCGAACGGATTCCCATCGGCTCACTCGATTTCCTTGATTTGGGCTCGGGCCCGCGCGGCGAGTTCCGCCGGCAGCGGAGCGTAGAAGAGCGACTCCGCGAGTTTCTGACCGTCGCCGAGCGCCCAACCGAGGAACGCCTTCAGCTTCGCGGACTTCGCCGGCGCGGACTTCTTATAGAGGAGAAGGTACGTGAAGGACGCGATCGGATACGCGCTCTTTCCGGAGGAGTTCGTGATCGAAACGCGGAAATCCTTCGGGATGTCCTTCAGCGCTCCTGCGGCGGCTTCCGTCACCGCGGCGACCGACGGCCTCACGAAATTTCCGGCCGCGTTCTTGAGCGAGGCCACCTGAAGGTGGTTCGTTTCCGCGTAAAGGAGTTCGACGAAGCCGATCGCGCCCGGGGAGTTCTTCAGGAACCCGGTCACGCCCTCGTTCCCCTTCCCGCCGATCCCGATCGGCCACTTCACGGCAGTCCCCGAACCGACTTTCGTCTTCCACTCCGGCGAGACTTTCGAGAGGTAGTCCGTGAACACGGCGGTCGTGCCGCTTCCGTCGGAGCGGTGGATGATCATCACCGGCACGTCGGGAAGGGCGACGCCGGGGTTCACGGCGGCGATCTTCGCGTCGTTCCAGTAGTATATTTTTCCGAGGAAGAGGTCGGCGACGAGTTCCGGCGTGAGCTTCAGCTCCCCGGTGAATCCCGGGAGGTTGAACGCGAGGGTGACCGCACCGAGCACCGTCGGAAAGTGATAGATCGGCGTCGCGGCCTTCGCGAGCTGCTCGTCCTTCATCGGCGCGTCGCTCGCGCCGAAGTCGATCGTCTTTTCGAGGAGCTGACGGACGCCGCCGCCCGAACCGATCGACTGGTAATTGATCTCCACGCCCGGGTCGACCTTCCGGTACTCGGAGAACCACTTCGAATAGAGCGGATACGGAAAGGTCGCCCCCGCGCCGTTAATGGAAACGACGTCGGCCGAAGCCGAACCGGAGAGGGCGAAGAGGATGAGAGGGAGAACGAAGCGCATAACAGCCTGACCATAACCCTGTGCGTCGCGTCAGGGTAGGGTTCTTCTGTCAGGAAACCTTTAGGATTCCGTTCGCTCCCGAACCTAAATGCTTGAAACTCCGTAATTATTCAGAGAAGACGAAGATCCTTATGCAGGAACTGAATCGTCTCCAAACCATCGTCGTCGTTTGTGTCGTGGGTATCGTGGTGAGCTTCGGAGGCGCGGTTTTCACCGCCGTGAAGGAATCGCGCGCGAAGAAGGCGCTCGAACTTCCGGTGAATCAGATTCCGGTTCCCGCGACGAACTAACTCGCCTTTTTGTTCACGCCATTCGGCGCCGGCGACTGGATTCCCGTGTGATTGAACGGCGACGGCGGATCGAGGGTGACGGCCGGCGTACGATTCACTTGGAACTGCGTGAGCGTCTGACCGGTCGCCGGGATTTCCGGCTTCGATTCTTTCGGCGCCCATTGCGCGAACGGGCCCTTGTCTCCCGCGTGTTCCCACGCGTCTTCGCCCGCGATGTCGCCCTTCTTCACGGCTTCCATCAGGACTTGTTCGAAGACCTGCATCCCTTCCTTGCGTCCGGTCTGCATGAGGCTCGTGAGTTGGAACGTCTTGCCCTCGCGGATGAGGTTCGCGACGGCCGACGTGTTCACGAGGATGTCGTGCAGGCCGATCCGGCGCTTCTTGTCCGCGGACGGAATCAGGCGCTGGGAGATGACGACCTTGAGCGTCTCGGAAAGCACGGTGCGGATTTGCGGCTGCTCTTCCGCGGGGAAGGTGTTGATGATCCGATCGACCGTTTTCGCGGCCGAGTTCGTGTGGAGGGTCGAGAAAACGAGGTGGCCCGTTTCGGCCGCTTTCAGCGCGAGGGCGACGGTTTCCGCGTCCCGCATTTCGCCGATGAGGATCACGTCCGGGTCTTCCCGCAGCGCGGCCTTCATCGCCGAAGCGAAGGTCGGGAAATGCGCGCCGAGCGCGCGCTGGTTTACCATCCCCATTTTCGAGTCGTGCTGGAACTCGATCGGGTCTTCGAGGGTCAGAATGTGGCCCTTCGTGGTTTGGTTGATGTAGTTCAACATCGCCGCGAGCGTCGTCGACTTACCGGAACCGGTCGGACCGCAGACGAGCACGAGGCCGTTCGCGTAGGAGCACGCGGTTTTGCAGATCGCGGGAAGGTTCAGTTTTTCGAGTTCCGGCGGCGCCTCGGTGAGGACCCGCATGACGAACGAAAGGCCGTGGCGCTGGTAGAAGACGTTCACCCGGAAAATGCCGATGCCCGGAGCCTTGAACGAATAGTCGAGGTTCAGGTTCGTGACGATTTCTTTCCGCTGCGGTTCGGTCATCGTCGCGAAGATCATCTGCTCGACCTGGGCCGGGATGAGCGGCGCGACGTTCAATTTCACCATGTCGCCGCGCACGCGGATCATCGGGGGCGAATTCGACGCCACGTGCAAGTCGGAGCCGCCGTTCTGGACCATCGTCTGAAGAAGCTGGGCTAAAGAAATAGACATACAAGGACCTATCGGCGCGATTCGGCAGGGAAATGAGGCTCGTCACAATTCGCGGGAACCGGGATAAAATCGGCTTCAAATCGAATACAGTCGACTTGGGGCGGGACCTTGAAATTTGACGCAGCGCATTACTTACGGTATCGATCTTTTCCCCGGCGCATTCCGCGACCGGGAAAAGAGGGAGATCCCGGATGCAACCCCGTCGACTCGGCCAACTCCTTGCGATCGCTTTGCTCAGCTCGACCGCGATCCTAGCCGACCTGCATCTCGTCGCCCAGGGCGGGAACTCTTCATTCGACGCCGCCCCCCTTTACGACTGTATCGCCTATCAAGGCTGTGCGACGACGACCTACACGCTCGGCGGCGACGGGCGCCTCCACATCTACACCGCCAAATCCATCGCGACGGTTCTCCAGGATTTCGAGCGTTGCGACTTCTCTTCCGCGAACGTTTCCGCCCTCTCCTACCTCGCGGACGGCGTTCCGACGGCTACCCCGCTCGATCCGAAAATCCTCGGGCTCTCGCATCCGCGCAAATCGAGCGGGTCGGTATGGCCGGGCTCGAGCGCGCGCTCGCAATCTTCCCCGCCCGCGACTCCTCCCTCGAAAGCGAACCTTTCCCCGGCGGTCCTCAGCGCCGCCCAACTCGATCGGGTCGTTTCCCTCGAACGCGATTTGCCGTCGCATCTCTCCAAGGCCTCGATCGACCAAGTCGTCCGCGCGCTCGGCCTTCAGACGTTCGGATACGAATTCTTAGTCGGGAAGCTCGGCGGGGACGCGGGCGCCGTCACCGAACATGACAAGTTGACGATCACCGTCGACCAAGACCTCCGGAGCGACGACCTCCCGCGCGTGATCCGGCACGAGCTCGACCACGTCCTCCAGATGCAGATCTCCGTCGGTTGCCGAAGCGGAAGCGCATTCGATACCCACGAAGTGCGCGAACGGGCGGCTTATCTGAACGACGGCCACTTCGCGTCCGACAACGAAGATTTCGCGACGACGAATATCCTGCGCTATCCGACCCGGTAGAAGCGGATTCGGAACGCTATTTCGCGGGACCGACTCGGGTCGGTTTGGAGGCCGCGCAGGCACGAGTCGAAATCGACACCCTGTTTTTTGCTAAATAAGCGCCTTTTCCTCTTCGCGAAGCGTGAGTATTTCGAAGCCGTCGCGAGTGACCGCGACGGTGTGTTCCCACTGCGCCGAGAGGCTTCCGTCTAGGGTCACCGCGGTCCAGTCATCGGAGAGGTGTTTGATCGTCGGTCTCCCCTGATTCACCATCGGCTCGATCGTGAAGACCATTCCCTCCCGGAGTCGGGTTCCTTTCCCTTTGCGACCGAAGTGGGCGACTTCGGGATCCTCGTGCATGAGCTTCCCGATCCCGTGGCCGCAGTATTCCCGCACGATGGAGTAACCGTTCCGGGTCGCGTGCTTATGGACCGCGTAGCCGATGTCGCCGGTGGTGTTGCCGGGCTTCACTTCTTCGATCCCTTTGAAGAGGCACCCGCGAGTGATCCGGCAGAGGCGCTCGGCTTCGTCGGAAGCCCCGCCGACGACGTACATGCGCGACGTGTCCGCGATGAAGCCGTGCTTTTTCACCGTCACGTCGAGGTTGATGATGTCTCCCGGCTTCAGGATTTCTTTCGGCGACGGGACGCCGTGACAGACGACTTCGTTCACCGAGGCGCAAAGCGCGAACTGGAAATCGTACTGGCCGATGCTCGAAGGAACGGCGTCGTAATCCTCGACGATCCATTTTTCCGCAAGCTTCGCGAGGTGGTACGTGGAAACGCCCTCCTTCACTTCCGGGATCAGCCGGGTGAGGACTTCACCGGCGATCTGCCCGGTTTTTCGGTAGAGAACGAGGTCTTCTTCGGATTTGTAGTGGATCATGGTGTCGATCTCAGGTCGCGGCGGAAAATGGTGGTCCCACCAGGAATCGAACCTGGAACAGCCCTTTAGGAAAGGGCCGTTATATCCATTTAACTATGGGACCGAACGGTGACCGCTCCACCACCATAGCGGTCAGATTCCCGATTTTCCACCCCACCCGAAGCCCTCACGATTATAACGCGAAGCCCCCATCGGGAGCGCGCTTATCCCTTTTGGCTGCGATCCCGCGCCGGTCCGTGCCGGAGCTCGAGGTTATACGCGCTGTTGATCAGCGCGATGTGCGAAAGCGCCTGGGGGAAATTCCCGACGAGCCGTTTGCGAACCGGATCGTACTCTTCGGAAAGCAAACCGAGATCGTTCGCGAGGCCGACGAGCCGGCGAAAAAGCGCCTCGGCCTCCTCCCGGCGATCCATGAGAATCCACGCGTCGACGAGCCAAAACGAGCAAGGAAGGAAGCACCCTTCGCGCCCGTGAAGGACGTCCTTCACTTCTTCGGTCTTGTAGCGAAGGACGAACCCGTCCTGGAAAAGCTCCTCCTCGATCGCTTTCACGGTGCCGACGATCCGCGGGTCTTCCGGAGGAAGAAAGCCCACTCCGATCGCCATCAGTAAACTCGCATCGAGGACGTTCGAGCCGTAGTACTGGGTGAAGGCTCCCCGCTTCTCATTGAATCCTTTCCGACAAACGTCGGCATGGATCCGCTCTCGTAAGTCGCGCCACCGATCGAGCGGCGCTTCGAGCCCGCTCATCTCGGCCGAACGAATCGCGCGATCGACCGCGACCCACGCCATGATCTTCGAGTGCGCGTAATGCTGGCGCGGTCCCCGAACTTCCCAGATGCCTTCGTCGGGCTGGTCCCAGTTCTTCTCGAGGAAGTCGATGAACGCGGACTGGACCCGCCAGCTGTCTTCGTCCGCGGGGATGCCGTTTTTCATCGCGAGATGGAGAGTCTCGATCGCCTCCCCGAAGACGTCGAGCTGCAGCTGACGGTAGGCCGCGTTCCCGGTCCGGACGGGTTTCGATCCCTCGTACCCGCCCAGCCATTCGAGCTCGAGCTCGGGCAATCGCCTTTCGCCCGCGATCCCGTACATGATGTTCACCTGGGAAGGCGTGCCGGCCACCGCCCGGATCAACCACTCGCGCCACCGCCGGGCCTCGTCGCGATATCCGGCCGTCAGAAGCGCATAGAGTGAGAACGTCGAATCGCGGATCCAGCAGTACCGGTAATCCCAGTTCCGCTCGCCGCCGATCCGTTCCGGCAACGACGTCGTCGGCGCCGCTACGATCGCGCCGGTCGGATCGTAGATGAGCGCTTTCAAGGTCAGAATCGAGCGCTTCACGGCCTCCACGTACGGTCCCCGGTAAGTCGCTCGATCGGCGTATTCCCGCCAATATTTCACCGTACGATCGAGGCGCTCACCGTGGTTCGCGCGATCGGGAGATGCACCGTCACCCCGGAAATGGGCGTTCCACCGGAGTGCGAACCAAAGGGTCTCTCCCTCGCGCACGGAAAACTCCGCTCCGTGCCGCATGCCCTGCCGGCGATGGAGACTCACGTCGGTCTCGAGGTGGATCTCGTCCGGACCCGCGATCGCGCGCAAGCCGTACTCCGTCTTCCGCACCCAAGGGACGATCGATCCGTAGTCGAACCGCACGACGAAATCGAATTCGAGCGCGACTTCGCCCGCGACCCCTTCGACCTTCCGAAGCAGCAGCGGCGCGTCCTCACCGATCACGAGCGAATCGACGAGACGCGCGCGTCCTCCCTTCGTCTCGAACGTCGTTTCGAGCACGAGAGTATCGGGAACGTACCGCCGACTCGCGCGGAATTCCCCCTCCGGACGGATCCGCCAGTATCCATGATCCGATTCGCCGACGAGCGCCGCGAAGCAGGCCGGAGAATCGAATCGCGGCAGGCAAAGCCAGTCGATCGATCCGTCGCGCGAGACGAGCGCCGCGCGCTCGCCGTCGCTCAACAGGGCGTAATCCTCGATCGGTTTGGACACTCGAATCCTCCTCCGGGGTTAAGGGTTAGCTAAGGAACCAAGATCGTCTTGATTTGATTCGGCGAAGGCGTGAACGCTTCTCGCCACCGCTCGAGGGGAACCCGGCGGGTCACGAGCCGGGCAAGCCAGTCTCTCGGGGCCTTCGCGAGCGCCTCGGCCGCAGACCGGTAATGACGTCGATTCGCGTTCACGGACCCGAAGACGACTTCGTTTTCGAGGACCATGTTCCGATTCAAAATTCCGAGATCGATCGTGATCGCGCGGCCTCCCGACGAAACGCCCGCCAGGCAAACGACGCTGTTCGGTCCGGCGAACTCGATCATTTCGAGGACCACCTTGTCGGACCCGGTGCATTCGACGACGACGTCGATCGCTCCGCGAAGGTCGTTCAGTCCGTTCGGCGCCGAATGGTAAACGGCCCCGAGCGCGCGGACCGCCTCCGGCTTCGGCCCTTCGGCGACGCGATCGAGGACGTGGACCTCGAGGCCGCGCTGAACTCCCATGCAAGCCGCGAGTAGTCCCACCGGCCCGGCGCCGGTGACGACGACGACGCGTGGACGGAAGACCGCGCGAGCTCCGATCCGTTCGACGTGCTCCCACGCCTTCGCGACGACGCTCGCCGGCTCGAGCAACACGCCGAGCTCGCCCAGTCCGCGATCCACCTTCACCGCGAAATCGTGCGCAAGCGTGTAAACCTCGCTGCAAAATCCGTCGCGCTCCTTGATCCCGTGCTCGGTGTATCGGCCGTTCCGGCACATGTCCCACTCCCCGGCCGCGCAGTTCGCGCACGGTTCGGGATCCGGGTGACGAACGATCCCGACGACGAGGTCGCCCGCCTCGAATCCGGAATCGGCGGGAGCGGCGACGACCTCGCCGAGCGATTCGTGACCGAGCACCATTTCCTTTCGTCCGGACGGTGCCCATCCGTACTCACCCGAGAGCAGTTCGAAATCGGTTCCACAAACGCCGATCGCCCGCATTTTCACGCGAAGGCGGTCGGGTTCGGCGGTCGGGACCGGTATCGACGCCAAACGCCCCGAATCCGCCCGACCGGGTTCGAAAACGAGTGCTCTCATCGTCCCGTTTTCCTCGACGGTTTTCGCCATAAAGGATAGGAACTGCAATCGCCGTTCCGGGGAAAAATGACGCGGATCGGGCGTTTTTACTTCGTGCGAACGAGGCGGAAGCCGAGCGACGGACCTTTATAGGCGGCGTCCACGCTGTAGCGACCGGCCGCGCGACAGTGCGGGCCGTCCGCGAACCAGAATCCACCGCGGAACACGCGCGCCCAACCGCGGTTCGGGCCCTGGGGATCGACCGCGCCGGCGCTGCCGTAAGCGCCGTACCAGTCCCCGACCCACTGCCAGATGTTCCCGTGCATGTCGTAGAGTCCGTACGGATTCGGCGCTTTTCCGCCGACGTCGTGGGTCTCGAGCACGTAAGTGTTCGCGCCCCACCAGGCGTACTGACCGAGCTGACTCTCGTCGTTCCCGAACGAATAGGCGGTCTGCGTTCCCGCGCGCGCGGCGTACTCCCACTCGGCTTCGGTCGGCAGTCGATAGGTATATCCATCGTTCGCCGTCGCGTTCACCTTCTTCACGAAAGCGGCGACGTCGTTCCAGGAAACCTGCTCGACGGGATGGTTCGGACAAAGCGAAACGCCGTTCACGACCCGGTAATCCGTACAACTCCGCGGCGACTGAAACGCCGACGGGTTCGTCCCCATCACGTCGACCCACTGCTGCTGGGTGACCGGAAGGTTCTGCATCTCGAAATCCCGGGTGAGCGTCACCGAGTGCTGGGTCTCGGTGATGTCGCGGCCGATCTCGCCGACGGGGCTGCCCATCTGGAACGTCCCCGCGGGAATCCGCACGAAAGACGGCGGCGCCGCGGTGGCTTTCGGGGTGAGCGCCGCCCCGAAAGCGACGAGGAGACCGGCGAATGCGAAACGGTGGATGCTCTTCATCTTCATTTCCCCCGCGCTCACAGGCACGCGCTCTTTTCGAGTTTCGTGCATTTTCCGTCTTTCGCGCAGGCGTCGTAGGAGTAGCCCGGCGGACAGGCGTCGCCGTCGTAATCCCAGTTTTTCCCCACGAGGTCCTTCGTCGAGAAAAGGATGTCGAGGTCGCTATCGGCCGACGCTTTTTGCAGCGAAGCGAGCGTATTACGATAGACTTCGAACCAGAGCGCGCCCGGACCGCCGTCGTTATAATAGGACATCTCGACGATGTGCTTTCCCGACGCGAATTTCTGAGCGAAGAACCGCGCGTTCCGGAAGCAAAGCGTGTCGGCACAACCGCCGAACGGAACGCCGTCGACCTTCACCGTCCAGCGGTTATCGCCGCCGGCGAGCATCGTGTAGACGGTCGCATCCGGGATATCGACGCAAACGGATTTCGTGTGCCAGACGTACGCCGTCGAGGCGATCGAAATGCGGTTCGGCGCGAGCACCCGGTTCTGCCAATACGGCAGGAGTCCGACCGAAGTTTCCGGAACGGGATTCCCGTTCGCGTCCACCGCGCTCTTGTAGGAAGCGAAGCTGATCGGCCACTGCGCGTTCGTGCCGGTGAGGTCGGCGAAGTAGTCCGGACCGCTGTTATAGGAAGCGTCGGTATCGCCGATCTCGATCAGGGCTCCCTGACCGGAGTTCGGATCGACTTTCGTTTCCTTCGTGCACCCGTCGGCGGCCGGATTCATCGTGAAGCCCGTCGGACAACGGCAGTTCAGGAGCGGGTTCCGCACCTTCTCGACGTTGTAGTTCAGGAAGTCCTTGTCCTGGCACCCGGCGAGCGCGAGCGAGCTCGCGAGGCCGAAGAGGACGATCCGGATGAGCTTCGACATGTACGGCTTCCCTTCCAAGTTATTGGCCGAGGCACTTTCCGCGGGCGAGCGAACGGAGCCTGAACATCTCGTCCGACCACACGACGCCTTCGAACGGGTAGACTTGGTCCTTCGCGTCCGCGACGAGTTTCGGCGCGTTCGCCGCCGCGCCTTCGCGGGAAGCGGAGGATTGCGAGGAACCGAGCTGGTCGCCGTTCGCGGCCAGCGCGAGCTGGCTCAGGAGTTCGACGCGGACGAACTGCATCTTCCGGATGGCTTCGCGGAGCGCGACGCGATCCGCGTTCCAGGCGTTCCGATACTCGGTGGCGAGCATCTTCTTCGTCTGGTCGGTGGCGCGTTCGAGCGCCTTACCCGCTTCCATCCAGTGACTTTGCACGCCGACCGCCGGCAAGACGGCCGAGATCGAACGCTGAGAGAGCTCGGCGATCCGCGCGGACTCCTTTTGGCGCATGGCGAGAGCTTCCTTCGCCCACGCCGCGTAGGTCGAAACCCGGTGCGGAACCGGCGGTTCGTTCGAAGCGAGCGCGCCGTCGATTTCCTTCGCGAAGGACTGGTTCCGCTTCAAGAAATTCGCGAAGTCCTTCTCGACGTCCGCGTAGTAGCAGAACTTCAGGTTCGAGATCGCGCGCACGAGGTAAACTTCGGGCTGAAAGCGATCCGCGAAGACTTCGCTCGAAAGCGTCTGGAGCGAGCCGCGGAGGCGATCCGTGGTGCCCGTCCGGAGCCAAACCCATCCGAGTTCTTCCTGCGCGATCAAGTAGTCGGGCGATCCACGCGGAATCTTCTGGTAGAACTGCGCCGCGCCTTCCATCGACCCGGCTTGGTAAAGGAGCCGGGCGATTTGGAGGTTGTACTGCGACCACATCACGGCGTCGTTTTTCGACTGGAGGTACGGCTCGACGTAAGTCTTGAGCGTCCGGCCGGCGGTGGCGAGATCCCCCGCCTTCGCCGCCATGAGCGCCACCGTCTTCGCGAGCGGCACGAGCATGTCGTGCGTCTTCGGAAGCTGGGTCAGCATTTCCTTCGCCTTCGGTCCGTTCCGCTGGGCCGCGTAGGCCTTCAGCGTGAGGACCGGGGTGCTGCGCGCGGCGTTCAGGTTCGCGACGACCGCGATCTGGGCCTCGTTCAGCTGGATCTTCGAGTCCGAAAACCATTTATCGAAACCGAACGTCGCGAGGGTGTTCTCGAGGTGGGTCGAAACCGGCGAGTCGCGATAAGACGAACGCTCGAGGTTCGAGATCCAGAAATCCGCGAACGTCTGCGGAAGGTTCATCTTATAGAGGAGATACGCTTGCACGGCGGCCGCGTGGTTCGCGAGCTTCTCCGGGAACTTCGACTTGAGCGCCGACCAGAGGTGCGCGGCGCCTTCGTAATCCTGCTTCCCGATCTTCTGCATCCAGAGCTTCACTTCGAACGGCGTCTCCGCGTTCATCATGAAGTCCGAATACATCTGAAGGACGAACGGATCGTCGAGCTTGAGCGCCTTCACGTCCTGGAGCATCTGGAGCGAGGCGGAGTTGTCGTTCGTCTTGACCTGCGCGGCGGGAGCGACGTCCGTGGAGGCGCCGACCGACTGGAGAAGGGCGTCCGCGCCGCCCGAGGCGTAAGCCGAACCCGAAAGAGTGAGTGCGAGGAGAACCGATGCGTAGTTTTTCATCATTCTGCTATTCCTTATTCAATCGTCGTGTTCGACCCGCCGAAGACGAGGCCGAGATCGAGGTGCGCGACCGCGTCGTTTCGGAACACCGTCGACTGCGTGCGTTTCTCGGAAAAGAATTCGTTTTGGACGCCGAAACGGACGCTGCCGCTCCGACCGAGCCAGAATACGAAACCGACGTCGACGACTCCCGCCGCCGAGTTGCCGGTGTTCATCGCGACGAGGCCCGGCCCGATCGCGATGTACTGATCGAAGTAAGTGACCGAGTCCATGGCGAAGCGGATCTTGCCGTAGAAGGTGTTGAACCCGAGGAGCAGGCTCGCCCGGTACCGTTCGTACGCGACGTCCGGAAGGAGTTGGTTCTGCTCGAGCAGGTTCTTCCCGGATTCGTTCAGCTTGTTGAAGTTATAGCTGCCGAAGAGACCGAGAGACCACCGGTCGTTGAAATGGAACCGGTAGGTCGCTTGGACCTGGCTCATCGAGAGGTATCCGCTGCCGGCGAAGTTATATCCGCCGCCGACGCCGACTTCCGAACGGTTCTTCAGGCTCGAGTAGCGCGTCTGGACCGAGTAGAGCTTCTCGCTGTCGACGCTCGCCGGCGCTTGGTTCGCGGGCGTGTTCAGGTCGCCGAGCATGTTCTCCAAGGGGCGGTCGTCCGCGCCGGCGGACGAAACAGCCGCGAGCGCCGCGATCAAAACGAGGTGCTTCTTCATGGCGTGAACCCTCCCGGCGCCACCGTGATCTCGATCGCCTTCGTCATGCCGAAATCCTTCGGCGCTTCCGAAGTGGAAAGAAGCGCGTAGACGGTCACCGTCTTGCCCGGCTCCCGGTCCATCAGCGTCGGCGTCCACTCGAAGTGTCCGCTATGCGAGTTGAACTTCGCGCCGACCGGCATGTCGGTCAGGACGATGTTCGGATAGCCCATGTCCGCGAGCACCGACGCCTTCACGTCGAACTCGCAGGACTTACCGGCCACGCAAGCGACCGAGGTCGGCGCGTCCATCGCGTATTCCGGCTGGTCGATCTGACCTTGGGTGATCTTCCCGTCGGTCGGGAACGGATTCTGGCCGCAAGCCGCGAGCCCGAGGGCCGCTCCCGCGAGAACCAGGCATTTTACGATCGTCGTCGAGCGTTTCATGTCGATCCTCTATCAGCCTGCCGAAGGACGGAGCATGAAGGGATAAGCCACCTTCACGTTCACGCCGCCGGTCGGTTTCGGGAACTTCCAGCCCATCATCTTCTCGGAGATGCACGTTTCGACTTCGGGGCTACCGAGCGAGGAGCGCGCGACCTTCGAATAGTTCAGGTTTCCGCCGCCGTTGATCTCGAAAGCCATCGCGACTTGGCCCATGAGGCCCGCGTTCTTCCGGAGACCGGCTTCGTAACAAGCCCGGACCTGACTGAGGTATTTCGCGATCGTGGCTTGGATCACCGAACGATCGAGGCCGCCCTCGAGGGTCACGTCCTGCGAGAGAGCGAGGGACGTGAGCCCCTTCCCTTCGCCGGATCCGACCATCATGTCGCCGTAGCCGCCGGCTCCGCCGCCCCGGCCTTTCGTGCCGATGCCGCCGAGACCCGCGACGCCGGTGTTACCGACCGTCGTGCGCTTCACGCCTTCCCCGAGACCCACCAGCGTTTCGCCGCCCGAGCCTTGGGTTCCGCCGGCGCCCGCGCCCGCGGAGGTTTCCTTGAGCGCGATCGGCATTCCGCCGAGCGCCTTCTTGAGATCCTTCCGTCCGAGGAGGCCCATGAAGCCGAGGTTCTGCTGGATCGCGCGCTTCATTTCCGGCTTCGCGTTCTGGAGCTCCTTCGGGATCGCCTGCAGGCTCGGTTCCGCGACGCGGACCGTGTGCTGCTTCTCCGGCATCTTGATGTTCACGACTTGGGGCTCGAGCACCGCGACCGGCGCTTCGTCCGGAGTCGGCATCGGGATGAAAACGACCGCGGCCGCGACGAGGAGAGCGGCGAGCGTGGCGTTCCGCCAGAACGTCTCTTTCGAGATCGGTTCGGCGACGATCGTCGGTTCGACGGCCGCTTCCGAGAGGAAGTAGACGCCGGCGGGAGTCGCGAGCTTCCAGCGCCTGTCGGCGGTCGCTTCGGCTTTACAGCCCGGACCGGCCACCACTTCGAAGGCGCTCTTCGTCGAGGGCTTGATCCGGAAATTGAACTTCCAACCTTCGTTCAGCTCGGCGACGCGCAGACCGTGACGTTTCCGCGCCTTCATCCGCTGGTGGGCGCGAGACTCGTTCGTCCATCCGTAAACGGAATGGCAGCCGTAAGTCTCTTCGCCGTCGACGTCGTTCAGGACTTTCAGGAGGGAGCCGGATTCGGAGGTGATCGAGATCACGGGGCTTCCTCCCCTTGGTCGGAGGCGACGCGATCGAGGAAGTTTTCCCGGAGCTTGAGGAGCCCGTCGGTACCCTTGTCGACCTGTCCGGTGACGACCGTGATTTCCGGCCGGTTGAGCTCGCCTTTGATGAGGAGCTCTTCGAAGTTCACGTCTTTACCGGCCTTGTACTTCACCTTCGCGCCGGAAGCCGCGGCCTCCTCGGCCGTGGGATCGGCGGCGAGGGCCGACAGGCCGACGAGCGCGATCACTCCTGGAATCAGAACCGAAAGAACCTTCATGGTCATTTCCCTTCCTTTTGCAGGGCGAGGATCCGCCCCCGATAATAAGCGGCCAACCGCGGTTTACCCGCGGACGTATAGATGTTCTCGAGCTTCCCGAGCGTTCCGGCGTCGTCCGGCGTGCGGCTCAGGCTCGCGAGGGCTTCCTTGGCCGAGGCTCCGTCGAAGGCGGCGTCCGCGATCGAGGTTTTCTTCGCTTCGGATGCCGAGACGTAGTCGAACGTCGGTTCTTTCGCCGCCGCGATCGCGTTCGCGTAGTCGGTATCCGAAGGCTCCTTCGCCTTCGCGAGTTCGGACGCGAAAAGATCGGCGTAGCCCTTCGACCGTTCGACGAACGGCGCGGAGAGCTCGGCGAGCGAGTTCTTCAGCGCGGCGAGCTGGTTCTCGTCGAGCCCCGCGGGGATCGGCGAGTTCTGGATCGACGCCGTGAGCTCTTCGTAAGCGCGCTTCAAGCCGTCGAGGAGAACGAACCGAAGCCGGAGGTCCGACTGGTTCAGCACCTTCTCGGTGGAAGCGCTAAGCTTCTTCAGGAGGTCGAGGCGCTGGGAAAGCTTCCGCTGGCCGTCGCGCCCGTAGAAACCGATCGCGCGTTGCTTTTCGTAAGCGACCCGGAACTCGGCGACGCGGATCTTCGCCCATCCTTCGCCGGTGTTCTCCGTCGAGGCGGCCAGGATTTTCTTCGTCGCCGGCGTCGAGCGTCCGAGGACTTCGAAACGATCGGCGATTTGGGCCTTCACCTTCGGGCTCCAAGCGAGCGAAAGGACGCTCGGTTCGAAAAGGCGCGTCTCGCGGATCATCACGAGCAGCGCGTCTTCCTGCTCCGGGAACGGCTTCTTCACCGCCGGGGATTTCAGGATCGAAGCGAGCACGCGGTCGCGAGAAGCTTCGTCGCCGGCGAGTTCGTAAAAGAGCGCCACGCGGAGGTTCGCCTTCAGGTCTCCCGAGGCGGCCTTCTCGCGGATCCTCGCGGACTCCGCAAAGAAGCCGGCCGCTTCGAGTTCCGAAGCGAGTTCTTCCGGCGTACCGACCACGCGGAGGGTGGCGATGAGGGAGGCTTGGTCCTTCAGCTGGACGGAAAGGACTTTCGCGTTCTCGCAGGACTGGGGCTTATACTTCCCGTCCTGGCAGGATTTCAGGAAGAACGCGAGCGCGTCGGGCGAAGCGCCTTTCGCGGTGTAGGTCTGGAACGCGGCTTGTTCGGAAACCTTCGCCATTTCGGCGACTTCCGCGCCGATCTTCGAGTCCGACTTGAGCGCCGAATTCCCGGTCCAAACCGCGGCCTGGGCCGTGAGTTCGGAGTACCGCTTTTCCTGGTTCAGGATATCGAGGGCGAGGTTTTGGGACTTCACCGCGAACTCGTCGGCTTCCTTCGCGCTCTTCACCGCGGCAAGCGCCTGGAAGATCGGAAGGGCCACGGCGTTTTCTTTCGCGTCGTAATGCGCGTGCGCGCGGAGGTACCGATACTCGCGAGCCTTCGGCATATTGCCCGCGGCCACGGCGAGGTTCTCGAGCGCCTCGGACTGGGCCACCACGTCCGGGTAGGCCTTCGCCTTCTGCGCGGAGAAAAGGAGCATCTCGCGGAGGTGGGTCTGCTCGGCGTTCGTGAGCGCCATCGCCGGCGAGGCGATCCAGCTTTCCGTCTTCTTCGCCTTCGTCGCGTAATCGGTTTCGGAAGCGAGCCAGCCTTCCATCATCTTCGCGTGATCCGGACCCTTCGGGAAAAGGGCGAGATCAAGGTCGACGACCTCTTGGAACGCGGATTTGATCTTCGGATCTTGGCTCTTGTCCTGATCGAGCTGGACGGAGACGCGTTTCAGGATATTGCCCGCGTCCGCGCGCTCGGCATCGGTGAACGTCGCCGCCTGGGCGGTGAGCGTCCCGGCCTGCGCCGTGAGGCGTTCGACCGCGGCCCAGTCGCGCTGGCCGTGGACTTCTTCGAGAAGCTTCAGCGCGGAAATGAGTTTCGGATTCCGGCTGTGCACGAGTTCGAGCACCCGGATGCCCGCGACGCGGTTCCCGGCGACGAAATACGCGGCGCCGAGCTGGCCGAGGATTTCCGGTTTCCCGACTTTACGGGAGAATTCTTCGAATTCGTTCAAGGTCGCGACCCCGTCGCCGCCGTTCACGGCGACGAACGAGATCCAATCGCGAAGGGCTTCTTCGCGAAGCGCGCCCTTCGAATCGAAGAGCCCCTGCTTCACTTCGGCGATCGCCGGCGCGAGGTGCTCGTTGCCTTGGTTCCGATAGTACCAGGCCAGCCGGTAATGCGCATAGGCGCAGGTATCCGTGCCTTGGCAAAACTCGAGGGTTTTCCGGTAAGCCGATTCGACTTCCTTACCCGTCGGGTCCTTTTGTTCCTGGATCTCGGCGATGCGGAGGTAGGACTCGCGCTTGAGCGACGTGATCTCGCTCTGGGCGCCGACCTCGCGATAGATCGCGAGGGACTCGTTCACTTGACCGAGTTCCTGCATGAGACGGGCGCGCTGAAACGAAATTTTCAGGGCGTCCTCGCCGCTCGGCTTCTTCTTCGCTCCCTCTTCCCCGCGCAGGGCGATCTCGTAAAGCGAGAGCGCTTCCTGCTCCATCCGACGGAGTTCGCCGGCCGAGACCGGGGCTCCCTTTCCTGAAGAATTGGACTCGAGGGCGATCCGACTCTTCAACGCCTCGTTCACGAGGGTATCCGCCAGGCGCAACGTGAGCGGCGGGCGGCTCGCGTCCGTGATCGGAAGCGAGTTCCGGAGGTTCCGGATATCGGTGATGAGCGGATTCTCGGCGTGCGCCGTCAGGGACGACGCCATACCGAGGACAAGTGCGGAGAAGAAGACCGAACGACGGATCACGACTGGCCTCCCATGACGATCAGCTGAATCGAGGAGTAGTGTTGGCTCGGAAGGAACGCCATCAAGCGGGCGACGAGCGTGCTCGGTACGGCCTTGTCCGCTTGCAGGTTCACCTCACCCGGGAACTTCTCGTTCGGGTGCGCCTTCAACCAGCGGTCGCGAAGCACTCCGAGACGCTCCATGAGTTCGTTCGGATTCTTCAGGACCTCGTCCGTCTCCCCGACCTTCTTCTGGTCGAGGTAGATGCCGTCCGAAGCGAGGGAAAGGACGGGGGCGTCCTTGATCTCGACTCCGGTCATGGCGTTCGGAAGCGTCACGCCCTTGCTCACCACCAACAGCTCCGGCGAAGTCGAGAACGACTGCAGGAGGAAGATGACGAGAAGGCTGAACATGTCGACCATCGAGGTCAGCGCCAGAGAGGCGACGATCACCCGCTTGCGCGAGCGTTTGTTCTGACCGCGACGAACGAGATGCTGCGAGAACGTTTTGGGTCCGAGGACTCCGCCGACTAAACTCATTTTCCGCTCCCCTCGGGGTCGACCCCGATGTTCACGATCTGGTTCTTACGAAGCACGTCGAGAACCGCGACCATCTCGCTGTACGGAACCGCCGGATGCGTCTTCACCATCGCGCTCGCGATGGAAAGCGCCGCGGCCGCATTCACCGGCTTCACCATCGCCGTCACCGCGTCCGCGAGCCGAGTGTGAAACTCGGATTCGCTCGCGCCCGTGACCGCGACTTTCTTCTGGACGGCGCCCGTCGACTTCTTCAGGACGACTTCGGCGGCGTTCGCCTCCGTCATCCGGACGTTCATCTCGAGGCTGTCCTTCGTCGTCGCCGCGGCGTCGGTCCCGTGGGATTGCTTCACCTGAAGCGATCCCACCTGGATCCAGACGGCCGTCATGAGGAGGAAGCAAATGCACATCGACAACAAATCGATGAACGGGACGAGGTTCAATTCCGCGTCCAGACTCCGCTTCCGCCCCGTGGATTTCCCAGTAGGCTGAATCGAAGCCATCTTACACCGTCATCGAGGAAGCGGCCGTGCGGGCATCCGACTTCGACGCGATCGCGTTGTTCGAGGTGCGACCGTCGACGAGGAACAGGAGGTCGTTGAAGATCTCCGTCGTCGCGGAAGTGATCGAAGCCACGATCTTGTCCGTGCGGTTCTGCAGGAACGCGTAGGCCACGAGGGCCGGGATCGCCACGATGAGACCGAAAGCGGTACAGTTCATCGCTTCCGAAATCCCTTTCGAGAGCATCGTCGCGCGGTCGGCCGGGTTCGCGCTCGCCACGCCGGCGAAGGAGCGAATCATCCCGGTGATCGTTCCGAGGAGTCCGAGGAGGGTCGAAACGTTTCCGAACATGGCGAGGAAGCCCGTGAGCTTGTCGACTTTGTTCGTTTCGATCGTGAGCTTCTCGTCCATGCGGGCTTGGAGCTCTTCTTCGGAACCGCCTTCGGTCCGGATTTTGATCCCGACCGCCGCGACTTTCGCCGCGATGGATCCGGCGCCGACCGTTTGCGCGTAGGTTTCCGCGCCGGTCATGTCGTTCCGGTGCAGGTAGTTCAGGAGATTCGTGCGGAAATCCGCCGGCGTCTCCGTGTAGTTGAAATAAAGCGTGCGGATACGCTCAGCCATCAGGCCGAAGGACATCACGCCGAAGAGAAGGATGAAGTACATGAAAACTCCACCCTCATGGAACGCGTTCAAAATGAAAGTCATTTGCTTTCCCCCCTTGGAAAATGGTGTGCGATGAAATTCCGTTTCACCGTTGTATGAAGGGATTAATTCACGAAATTTTCCGTGAAACAAATTTTATTTGACGGTTTCGTGACGGAAACCCTTTTTCATCGCAATGAGTCAGTCTCCTTACGATCTCACTAGAATGAGAAAACGATCTTCCTTATGCTCACTCCAAGCGCAATTTCAGGCCGAGAACTTCGGGGTTTTCTCGCGAAGTTTTCGCTAACCGTCCTTCGGAGAAATCCATGTCCAAGCTCCTCGTCTTCGTCGTCCTCGTCTGTGGAACCTTCGGTTTGATCCGATACGTCCGTGCGGCGACGCCGAAAAAGCCCGCGGAGAAAGGCGTGCAGGTTTACGCTCACCGCGGGTTCCGCTCTTTCGCGCCGGAGAACACGATGCCGGCTTACGAGGCGATGATGCGGGTCGGGGCCGATTGGGCCGACATGGACGTCGTCTTCACGAAGGACGGCGAAGTCCTCGTCTCGCACGATCCGGTCTTGAACCCCGACATCGTCCGCGACGCGAACGGACACTTCCTGGCGAAGAACAAGGAAACGGTGATGAACGGCCCGAAAGAGGAGATGGCGGCCTACATCCAGAAGTACTCGATGAAGAACCTCACGCTTGCCGAGCTGCGGAAATTCGACGTCGGCCGACTGAACCCGGAGAGCGCCTATGCGAAATTCTTTCCCGAGCAAGTCGGCCGCGACGGCATCCACATGCCGACGCTCAAAGAAGTGATCCAGTACGTGAAGAAGGCCTCGGGCGGGAAGATGGGATTCCAGATCGAGATGAAGACCGATCCGACCCACCCCGAATTCAGCGCGGACCCGGAAAAGTTCGCCGAAGCGCTCGCGAAGATCCTCAAGTCGGAAAACGTCGTCGACAAGGCCGAGATCCAGGCGTTCGATTTCGCCTGCCTCTACGCGCTGAACAAGATCGACAAGAAGTTCAAGACCGCCTACCTCACCTCCCGCGATAACGAGATCGGCGGCGTGGACGACTTCCTCCATTCGGACAAGAAAATCGCGACCGCCTGGACCGGCGGAAAATCCCTCAAGGACTTCGACGGCTCGATCCCGAAGATGGTGAAGGCAATGGGCGGGTTCGCGTGGGAACCGGAAGATTTCGAGTTGACCCAGAAAACGCTCAAGGAAGCCCACGACCTCGGCTTGAAAGTCGTCGTGTGGAGCTGGCCGGAGAAGCTCGGCCAAGCGTTCGATCCGAAAATGGTCGAAAAGATGATCGACTGGAAGGTCGACGGCATCATCACCGACGACCCGGGACGGCTGAATTCGATGCTCGCCGCGCGCGGCATGCGGACGCCGCCGAACTTCGGCTGCCAGACGCTCCTCCACCCATGAGCGGCACCGCCCGCGGGAAGTCCCCCGCCCGTCACGTCCTCCTCGTCGCCTGCGCCGACGGTCCCGGGCTGATCCACCGGATCACCGGCGTTCTCTTCCGGCACGGGCTGAACATCGTCGAGAACCACGAATACGTCGAAAAGGAGAGCGGCACGTTCACGATGCGCACCGAGGTCGACGGCGACGCTCCGATCGCGACGGTGGCCGAGGAACTCCGGCGCGAGCTGCCGAAGGGCGCCGAGGTTTCCCTTCACGCCCAGACGCCGAAACGCGTGGTCGTCCTCGCGACGAAGGAATCGCACTGCCTCGGAGACCTCCTGCTTCGCCATGCCGCCGGCGAGCTTGCGGCGACGATCCCCGCCGTCGTGAGCCAGTACGCCGAACTCGCGCCTCTCGTGAAGCGCTTCGAAATCCCGTTCCACCACGTTCCGGCGGAAGGGCTCGAGCGCGAAGCGCACGAAGCGGAACTCGAGAAGGTCATCGTTCCTTACGCACCCGAGTACCTCGTGCTCGCGAAATACATGCGGGTGCTGACGCCGGGTTTCGTCGGGAAATACCGGAACCGGATCTTGAACATCCACCACTCCTTCCTTCCCGCGTTCGTGGGGAAAAATCCGTACGCCCAGGCCTACGCCCGCGGCGTGAAGATCATCGGCGCGACGGCGCACTTCGTGAACGAGGCGCTCGACGAGGGACCGATCATCACCCAGTCGGTGATTCCGGTGACGCATAACCAGGACGCCGCCACTCTCGCGCGCGCCGGGCGCGACGTCGAAAAGATCGTCCTATCGCGGGCACTTCGTCTCCTCCTCGAGGACCGCGTGATCGTCCGCGGCCAACGAACGCTCGTTTTCGAATAGGTTTTCGGGTACGGTCGGCCCATGTTTCCCGGATTCGACCCTTCCAAACTCGACCCGAAAGTCATCCAAGAACTCTCCGAGCTCATGCGCACGCTCCCGCCGGAGAAGCTCATGCAGATGCAGACGATGATGCATAACTCGATGGCCGGGTTCGACATCATGAAGGACGTGCAAGCGTTCGAAGCGGGACTGCCGCCGGACTTCCGGGCGAAGCTCGCGAAGATCATGCTTTCCGCCGGGCCGCTGCCCGCGGACGCGGTGATTCCGACGACGGGAAAGGCCGTCGAAACGACCGCGCCGAAAACGGAGGCCCCGGTGACGGACGTCCGCGAGGCCCGCCTCACCCTCTTGAATGCCGTTCGCGACGGAGCCCTCACGCCGGAAGACGCCCTCATCGCTCTATTCCCCGACGCCTAGGGCGAATCTCTCGGGCTTTTTGAATACTAACCCTCTCTTTTCAATGGGTTACACTCATAGCCCCCGTTCCACACTTGTTCCTTTGACGCTTCGCAATGCACCGAATATAAGCGTCGCGTCATCCCCGCTTTAACGCCGTCGCCCATGCCGAAGCTCCGGTCTATCCGGGCGAACTCGTCGGCACTTGGAAAGCGGATAACTGCGCCACCTGCTACGTCGAATTCACGATGTACGGCGGCGAACTCTACGCGGACATGGATCCATGGGGGTCGTACGGCTACAGCTATTCCCAAGGCCCACAGCCGGTCTACATCACGGGCGACCAGTTCATGTACCGTGGAGATATTTTCCGCGTTGAACGCTTCGGTTACAACACGCTCACGATCGTGAACGTCTACGGCAACCAAGGCGACAACATCGACCGCGCCACCAAGCTCGGCTATCGCCCGGCCGGACTCCATCCGGTGCATTTCCGCTACGGCCGCGACCGTCTTCCGGTTCGCGTGGTGATCCCAGTCGACCGCCACACGGGCCGTGGATGGGATCGCTACCCGAACCCGCGTCCGGTGATCGTCAATCGGCCGGTCATCGTGAACAAGCCGGTGATCGTGGTGAACCCGCACGGGAACAATAACGGCCGCGGAAACCAAGGTCCGGGCCGGAACAACAACGGCCCGGTTCGGGGCAACAACGGCGGCGGTCACCACCATTAATCCATAGCCGCACTGATTTGATCGACGACGCCGTCCGCGGGCTTCCCGCGGGCGGCGTTTCGCTTTCGGTGCTTAGGTCAGGTCGTTCGCCCTTTCGATTTCCCGGGAACGCCCTCGGCCCCTTCGTCCCCCGCGCGCAGGCCGGCGATCGGAGGCGCGAACGGAAACTCGACGGTGAATTCCGCTCCCTGCCCGGGCTCGCTCTGCACCGAGATCGCGCCCCCGTGGGCCTCGACGAGCTCCTTCGCGATATAGAGACCGAGTCCGAGGCCGCTGATCTGGTTCGCCGAGATCGCCCGCTCGAACTGGCGGAAAATCCGGGTCTGGTCCGCTCCGGCGATCCCCATTCCCTCGTCGCGGACGCGGAGAACCGCGCGGTCGGCTTCCCGCGCGAGTCGGACGGTGATCGGACGGCCCAGCCCGTACTTCATCGCGTTCGTGAGTAGATTCGTCACGACCTGCTCGATTCGGAACGGGTCCCATTCCCCTTCGACTCCGTCGGCGATCTCCGCGATCACGCGGTTTCCGGACGCCGAAAAATTCCCCGCGAACCGCTGGAGCGTGTCGCGAATCAAATCGGAAAGATCGACCTTCTCCTTCGAGAGCACGAACCGCCCGGTGTTCAAGCGGGAGACGTCGAGCATCTCCTTCACGAGCCGGACGACCCGCTCGACCTGACGGTCGTCGGACTCGAGCATCAGGCTCAGCTTCTCCTCGCCGAGGCCCTCCGCCCCGTCGCGCGCCAGGAGTTTTTTCCGGAGCTGGATCTGGAGCCGGAGCGCCGCGAGCGGGGTATTCAGTTCGTGGGAGACGATCGACATGAACTCGTCCCGGGCGCGCACGGCCTTTTCGAGCTCGATCGTCCGCTCCTGGACCCGTTCCTCGAGGTCGCGGTGGGAGGCCCCGATCATCCCGCCCATGAAATTCACCGAGTCGGCGAGCTTTCCGATCTCGTCGCGCGAATGGACCGGCACCCGGCGCCCGTGCTCCCCGCGACCGATCGCCTCGGCGACGTCCGAAATTTCCGCGAGTTCGCGCGAGATCTGGCGCCCCGTACGGATCGTGATCGTCAGACCGATCGTCTCGACGAGCAGGACCGCGAGGAAAAGGATGGAAATGACTACGCTCTCGAGCCAGCGGGATCCCTCCCCGAGCGTGTCGGAAAATTCGCTTTCGACGGCGGTAAGTTGCCGATTCAGCGTCTCGATCCGGTCCTCGATCGCGGAGATGCGTTCGCGATCCGGCTTCGGCGCGAGCAAGAGCTGCCGGTAGGTCTCGCCGACCTCCTGGAACTCGGTCACGAGGTGATCGCCCTCCGTCCAGACGCCGATCGCGTGCGAGAGGTAGCTCACCCACGAAAAGCGCCGGAGCAAATCGATCATCGGATCGACGTCGTCGGGATGGATGCGCCCCTGGATGAAGCCGGCGCGCACGACGGCGAGATCGGGATTCGGTTTCGAAAGTTCGATGCGTGCCCGGCGGTCGCCTTCCGGAATCTTCAGGTATTCGAGGAAGGCCTGATAGTCGACGTCCGAGCGGCTGCGGGCGAAGCGCTCGAGGCGGAAAATCGCGTTCTTTTGGGCCTTCGACCAAAGGCCCTCGCCGACGACGAATGCGCGCACTGCGGACAGCGTATGCATCGCGAAACGCAGCGTGACCAGTTCCGCCGCGATGAGTGTCGCCATGATGCCGACGACGACGTAAAGCCGCCGAGCAATCGAAAGGTTCCTCCAGTGGTGGCCCAAACGAAACATCGACCGAATTTCCTCACTCTAGGGCGTACCACCGCCCGACTCAAATGCCTTCCCAAATCGCCCGCGGATAACGCGTTCCGCCAAGCCGCCGTTTGCGAGCGATGCTAGATTCTCCGGATGCGACGTCGAATGTTCATCGTGATCATCAGCGTGTTAGTCGCCGCTTTCGTCTACCTCGGTTTCCGGATCGCGGGTCCTCTCTATCCGTATCCCGAATTTTTCTGGCCCGTGACGGCCGCTTTCGGCCTCGGACTCGCGAACGTGCTTTGGATGCCGCTTCACTTCTGGACCTCGGAGGATCCGGAAACCAGCGCGCTCGAACGGACGCTCGAGCGGGGTGCTTACCTCGCGTTGGGCGCGTTGAGCTTCCTGCTCCTCTTCACCCTCGCGCGCGATCTCGCGGTCCTCCTCCTTCTGCCTTTCGGCCGCTCCGACGGCCTCACCGGTCCGGTCGCGAGCGCGGGCTTGCTCGGCGCGACCGCCCTCGCGCTCGCCGTCGGCATCGGGATCGCGCTGCGCGGACCGCGCGTCGTTCGGGTCGAGATCGGCGCGGGCGCCGCGCCGCTGAGGATCGTCCAGATCAGCGACCTGCACGTCGGCACGTGGATCGGTCGACGTTACGTCGAGGACGTCGTCAGGAAGATCCGGGCGCTCGGACCGATCGACTTCCTCTTCCTCACGGGAGACATCGGAGACGGCGATCCGAAAGGACACGTCGAGGACCTCGCGCCGCTCGCCGGGATCGAGACGCGAATCGGAAAGTTCTCCGTCAGCGGAAACCACGAAGGGTACTGGAACGAAGCGGAGTGGAACGCGCGAATCCGCGAGCTCGGCTTCCGCGTCCTCGAGAACGAAACCGCCGAGGTCGCTTCGCCCGCGGGACCGATCTCGATCCACGGAATCTCGGATCCGCAGGCCGACGTCGCGCGCACGCTCGCGACGGTACGACCCTACCGTTATTCGATTTTTCTCGCCCACCAACCCCACCACGCTGAGGCGGCGATCGCGGCGGGCGTCCGGCTCCAACTCTCCGGCCACACCCACCAGGGCCAGTTCCTGCCATGGAACCTCTTCATCCGGAAAATCCACCGATTCGCGGCCGGACTCTACCGCGAGGGAAAAACGTCGATCTACGTGAACCGCGGCACGGGGTTTTGGGGCCCGCCCGTGCGACTCGGCACCCTTTCCGAGATCACGCTCCTCGAAGTCGACCTTTGGGCGGACTAGAGAGCCGTAACGATCGCTTTCAATTCGGACGCGCCGCGCGCGGGGAGCGCGGGCGGAATCCGTCGTCTTCGGCCAGCCGGGCCGCCATGTGACGGGAACTCGACTGGGAGTATCGCGCGGCCGGACGGCGGACCGGACGCGCGGTGGCGCGGGCCATCCGCCGATTCGCCTCGTTCGCGACGGCCGGCGAAGGCAGCAACAAGAGCGGATCGATCGCGGTCACGCCTTCGCGGACCTCGAAGTGGACGTGCGGGCCGGTCGAATGCCCGGTGCTCCCGGAAAGCGCGATCCGCTGGCCGCGGCGGACCCGTTGGCCGGTGCTCACGAGCAGCCTCGAATTGTGCGCGTAGATCGTCGAGAGTCGGGAATCGTGGCGGATGACGACCATCCGACCGTAGCCGCGGATGCGCGCGCCGGCGTAGATCACTTTGCCGTCCGCCGCGGCCGAGACCGGCGTGCCCGATAGGGCGCGAAGGTCGATGCCGTCGTGGTGTTCCTTCCCGCGCGAACCGAAGCGCGAGGTCACGACGACTTCGTTCGTCGGCCAGCGCCAGGCGCGAGTGCGAGCTTGGAGCTTCTTCTTCTGGACGACGGTCAGCACGCCCGTCTCGTCGGTGCCGCGAATACGGTAGGAACTCTGTTTCGCCGGGATCCGGTCTTCGCGCGAGGAGACGACGCGGCGGCCGTGACCGGTCGCGCAGCCCGCGGTCAGCAGACCGAGGACGAAGACCAGGCAATGAAAGGCGGAGAAGATCGATCCCGTCGCGCGCATCGCGTTCCCTTTCCCTTCCCTCATTTCATGAGGACGGAGTTCCCGAAACCTTCCATGAGTTCGAGGATGTGTTCGTGGTCCGTGGTGTCGAGCCGAAGCGGCGAGAGCGAGGCGAAACCGTCCTCGACCGCCTGGCAGTCGGTTCCCTTTTCCTTCATGAAGCCGTGGTATCCGCCGCCGACCCAGAAGTAGTCTTTCCCGCGGTGATCGCGGCGCTTCAGGATCGTCGCCGAATAGTGGCGGAACCCCTGACGGGCGAGGCAGATCCCTTTCACGCGCTTGAGCGGCACGTCGGGCGCGTTCAAGTTCAGGAGGGTTCCCGGCGGCAGGGTCATTTTCTGCTTCCCGTTCCGGGTGAAGCGCCGGATGACCTTCACCGCGAGCGCCGATGCCGTGGCGTAATTCAGTTTTTCCTCGGGCCGCGGCCGGTAGAAGTCGACGGAAAGGCTCACCGCGAGCGCGGGAATTCCCATGATGCAGCCTTCGCGCGCGGCCGAAACGGTACCGGAATAGAACACGTCTTGCCCGAGGTTCGCTCCGCGGTTCACGCCGGAAACGACGAGGTCGGGTTTCTTCTTCCCGAAGTGCTGGGAGATGCCGACGTGGACGCAGTCCGCGGGGCCGCCGCTCACGCCGTAGAAATCTTCCTTGATCTTGATCATTCGGAGCGGTTTGTGGATCGTGAGCGAATGTCCGGTCGTGCTTTTTTCCTCGAGGGGCGCGACGACGGTGACGTCGGCGATCTTCCGGAGGTGTTCGTAAAGGACGTGGATCCCCCGGGCGTGCACGCTGTCGTCGTTACAAAGAAGGATCCGCATAGACGTTCAAGTCTAAGGGAAGCGGAACGCTCCAGAAATGGGCAGGAATTGCCGTCCGTTTCTTGACGCCCGAGGTGCGAATTCCCGGAATCTCCCGGTCCGCTTCAAGGCTCCGGTCGACCGGGCCGAAAGGTGAAGGAGTGACTTCGATCCTTCGCCGACTACGTCTCATTCCCTCCTCCCTCGTCCTCTTGCTCGCGCTCGCGACGATCGGCTCCGCGCGTGCCGGCGGCCCGATCCGGCTTTGGAACTCGGCCGGCGAGACGGTCGAGGGTTACGGCGCGATCGTGACCCGAATGAAGCCCGGGACCGAGCTCCTCCTCCGCGGCGGCGAGAATCCGCGCACGGTCACCATCGGAAAGTTCCTCGGGAACGGGAACACGAGCGTGATTTACGATATCGGCGACGGCCGTGCGATCCGCCTCCCGCGCGGCGACGGCCTCAGTCCGCTCGGCCCGGCGTATTCGGCCTACATCTATTGGTTCGCCGAAGGCGCCGAGCACGTCTCCGAGACGGAAGCTCCGATCGTGAAAGTCTATTCGCGCGAAAGCGCGAAGGAGCGCTACTTGATCGTCGAGAAACTCTCGCCGCCGAAGGGCGTCGACACCCTCTACTCGCTCGAAGACCTCGTGAAGGGACGCGTAAAGGGGAAAAAGCTGGCCGAGAAGATGACCGCCGAACTCCTCGACGATTTCGCCCCGGCGACTTGGCAGCTGCGCTTCGTCGCCGACATGCGTTCCGATCAGATCCTCTACACGAGCCGCGGCTGGCTCATCGCCGACTTGAGTTCGACGGTGAAATTCGCGCGCGAGGTCCGGGACGCGACGCTCTTCTCGGCCATGGGAAAACTCCCGATCAGCTGGCGACTCAAACTCGAAAAACGCGTGCTCGCCGCCCGCCGGGACGCCGATCTCAGCGGCAACTTCGGCGATTTCCTTCTCGCGGAATACCGCCGCTGCGTCGGCTGGATGAAAGGCGTGGTCGCCTTCTAAGACCGAAAGCTATCCCCGGAGAAGCGCGTCCCGCTGCATCGCCTTTTTCTCGATCTCTTTGTTCCTCGCCTCGCCTTCCGGCGTGTTCACGCTCGTGTAAGTGCAGCGGATGCCGCCCGCTTCGAGACGGGCGCATGCCGTGGTGAGGATCGAATGGCCGAGCAATACGGAGCCGAGGGTGGAAAGCGGTCCGCCGCGGACGTCCGGGGCGAGATCGAGGCACGCGTCCCCGCGGAAACCGCCGGTGTCCATCACGCGGTCGCAGACCTCGAAGAGGCGTTTCCCGGAGGGATGCCGCGAGGCGACCGCCGAGCTGTGGGTCACGCTCGTGAAAGCGACGGTGAAGAGCCCGAGTCGCTTCGCCTCGAGCGCGAAATCGACGACCGCGGTGTTGATCCCCGACTGCGAGGAGATCCAGATCATCTCGCCCGCCCGCGGCTCCGCGCGCGCGAGCATCATGTTCGCCGTCGCGGCCGTGCGCTCGAGGACGCGAACGACGGGCGGACCGGCGGTCGGCAGAAGATAATCCGCGAAAACCGGGATGAGAAACGAGCATCCACCCGCGCGGTGGTAGAGTTCCATCGTGAAGATCGCCGCGTGACCGCTGCCGAAAGCGAAGAGCGATTTCCCCGCCTTCACGTCCGCGACGAGTCGCTCCGCGATCTCCTCCATCCCCTCCGCGTTCGCCTCGACGATCTTCGCGAGGTGCGGAAGCGCGGTCTCGGAATAGCTGCGGACGGAGATTTCGTTCGGACTCATGCGGACTCCTTACTGCGGGTTACCCGAGCCCGCGAGGGCCTTCGGGTCGCTCACCGATCCGAATCCGGATCCGGTGAGGTTCAAAGAAAGGTTGAACTTGAATTCGTGGCACCAGTGGGAATCTTCGGGACGTTCCGGCTGGCAAGAATACTGGTTGAACGCGAGGTCGAGCTTCCAGCACTCCGACGGGCTTTGGAACGTGAGCGCGCTGTTCGCCTCCTGCCAGCGGCTGCCGAGGATGTTGTAGTAGAGCGACACGCTCGGCATGATGAAGTCGTTCAGGGAATAGGTCGCCTTCAGCAGCACGTTCTGGACGGGCGTCTGGCCGGCGGAACGATTGAAGACGTAGTAGGCGCCGACGCTCCGCTCGTAGGCGAGCACGCGGCTCGTACCCTTTTCGAACGTCCACGCGCCGCCCGTCGAGAGGACGTGCCGGCTCGTGCTCTGGTCGATCTCCTGGTAGGGAATGTAGTAATAGTCGACATAGGCAGAGGCCCGGTCGAAGTTCGCCGTCATGAGGCTGTAAAAACGCGAAAGGGGCTTGTTCCGAACGGACGGACCCCGATCGCGAAGTTCGCGGAAGTTGAAGCTCTGACCGGCGGACCACTCGATCGGCGTGTCGTAGAAATAGGCCGTCGCCGCGCCCTTCCCTCCGGGCGCCTTCCGCTTCCGCACGACTTGGGTCTTGAATCCGTAAGAGAGCGCGTTGCCCTGAGGCGCGAAATAGTTCGCGTTGTTCAGGGTCGAGTCCATCGGGATGATGTCGCTGTTGTCGAAGTTATATCCGGTGATGCCGTGACCCTGGGCGTAGGCGATCTGATTCGTGAAGGGGTGATCGGGCGAATTCCGGAAGGGAATCACCGAGTAGTTCAAGATCGGTCGGAAAAGGTGCTTGATGCGGGGAACGTCCGGGCTCGAACGGTCGTAGATGCGTTCGAACTGCATCGAGATATCGGTGTCGAAGCGCATGTATCCGCGGGAAAGGGAGCGGACCCGGCCGTCGAAGTCGTAGTAGTACTGGTAGTAATTCAGGTGCGGAACGATCGAGACGCCGTCGGCCGCGCGGATCGTCGTATAGAGCGAAGGATTCATCTCCGCGCGCACCGCCTCGCGGATCGGGTCGAACCCGGGACGGAAATCCGAACCCGACGTCGGCGGCGTCGGAGCCGCTCCGATGGGGTCGCGGTCGAAGAATCCGGCCGATCGGACGAAGTTCGTCGCCCCGAGCGAGAGACCGCCGACGATCTTGCCGTCGAAGAAGACCTTGTCGTTCGAGGTGATCTCCGCTTGGGGAAGGACCTGGACGGTCTTCGGGTCGAAGGAGCGCGGGTCCTCGGTGAGGGGCGTGAGGATGTTCCGGTAGCGTCGCGCGAAGACGAAGGCCGAGACCTTGTCGGTCGCGTGCGAGAGCGAGAGGTCGCTGAACAAATAGGCCTCGCCGTTGCCCGGGACGTCCTGGCCGACCTTCGTGAGGTAGAGCGAATCGCCGACGTCGACGATCCGGAGCTTTTCCTGGATGTCCCAGGGAAGTTCCTGGGTTTGCTCGACGTGGAGCGCCCACCGCGAAGTCGAGTAGCTTTCCGGGTTGTTCGTGAAATTCTGGTTCAGGAGGTAATCGCGGAATTTCCGGTCGTCGAGATGGAAAAAGTCGGCCTCCCCGCCTCCGTGCGCGAGGGCGTAGCGGCTTTGCAGCTCGAGCCGTCTTCCTCGGCCGCCGTAATTCCCGTAACCGATCGTCGCGTCGAGGCTGCGCGAAATCGCCCAGAAGAACGGCTGCACGTATCGGAATCCTTCTCCGGTAAATCCAAACTGGGGCATGAGCAAGCCCGACTGGCGCTTCGTCTTGATCGGAACGATGAGGTACGGAATCCAGAACCCGGGCGCGTCCATGACCTTCGCGGTCACGTTCGAGAGGTAGGCGTAACCCTCCAGCTCGAGGTCGACGTCGCCCGCGGAAAGCGTCCAGCTCTGCGGACAGTCCTTACACGTCGAGTATTCCGCGCGGTGGGCCTGAAATCGACCGGCGCCGAGTTTGTTGATCCGCTCGCCGGATAGGGTGAACTCGTCGGTCGAGACGCGGCCGCCGATGATCGTACCGGTGCGGGTCTCGAGGTTGAAATGCATCTCGCTGCCCTGAAGGAGCGCGGTCTTCCCGACGTACACGGCGTTTCCGACGGCGTGGACGAGCTTCGTGTCGCGCTCGAAGGAAATCTTGTCGGCGAAGAGCGATTCGCCGTTCTGGTGGATCGCCGCGTGGCCGATCAGGTCCATGCGGTTATTTCGCGTGTCGTAAAGGGTCTTATCCCCCGACCAGTGGATCGCCCCCCCGCCTTCGGCGGCCCGGGCCGCGCGGACGTCCGGGAGCGCGAACACCGCCGCGATCAGGAAGTACGTCGCGAAGCGGGTGGCGAAACCGGGTCTCAAGACTTCCTCGTCACGCTCTTCATTTCCGGGAACCGGCACGTCCGGTAACCGAGACGCCACATCCACTCGCGGACTTCGTGCGCGAGGTCCTTCCGGTGGACGATCCGGTCGACGAAACCGTGCTTCACGAGAAACTCGCTGCGCTGGCACCCCGGAGGGAGCGCCTGGCGGATGGTCTGCTGGATCACGCGCGGGCCGGCGAAGCCGACGAGCGCGTTCGGTTCGGCGATCACGAGGTCGCCGAGCATCGAGAAACTCGCCGCCACCCCGCCGGTCGTCGGGTCGGTCACGATCGAGAGGAACGGAATTCCCTCTTCGCGCATTTTCTCGACGATCGAGGAGGTCTTCGCCATCTGCATGAGCGAGAGGATCCCCTCCTGCATCCGGGCGCCGCCCGAAGCGGAGATCGTCACCGCCGGCAGCTTTTCCTCGAGGGCCTGTTCGAAGAGGCGCGTGATTTTCTCGCCGACGACGACGCCCATCGACCCGCCCATGAATTTGAACTCGAAGACGCCGAGGTGGAACGGGATCCCTCCGAGCTTCGCCTTGCCGACCACGCACGCGTCTTTCACGCCGGTCGAAACGGCGGCGGCGTGAAGCCGGGACTTATACGGTTTCAAATCGTCGAACTCGAGCGGGTCGGTCGAGACGAGGTCTTCCGCGTACTCGTCGAACGTGCCTTCGTCGGTGAGCATGGCGATGCGGTCGGCGGCCGTCATGCGGAAGTGGTGTCCGCACTCGGAGCAGACTTGGAGCATTTCGCGCAGCTGCTTCGTCTGCAGGATTTCGCCGCAGGACGCGCACTTCACCCAGAGCCCTTCCGGAACTTTCGATGTGCGTTCGGAAACTTGCGACTTAATGCGCGGCGTCTTCAGATCGTCGAACCATGCCATAGGATGGCTCTGAAGCTACCCCGCTCCATTCGATGAAACGCAGCATTAATTCCGACCGGACGGCTTATATTTCCAGCGGAGTGAGAGCGGCAGCCTCTAATTCGACGAAGGCCGCTTCGAATGCCGCGACGACGACGGGATCGAAATGCGTCCCCGAGTGCCCGAGGATGATCCGGCGAGCCTCGAGGGGATGCATCGCCGGCCGGTACGGGCGATCGGTGACGATGGCGTCGAACGTGTCGGCGACCGCGATCACGCGGGAAGCGAACGGAATTTCCTCTCGCCGCAGTCCGCGAGGATATCCGCTACCGTCCCACCGCTCGTGATGATGGCGGAGGATCTCGGCGATCTCCTCGAGACCCGCGACGCGCGAGACGATGTCGAAGCCCGCCTCGGTGTGGAGCCGCATCTCGTCCCATTCGGCGTCGGTGAGCCGATCGGGCTTCAGGAGGATCCGATCGGGCACCCCGATCTTACCGATGTCGTGAAGGACGCCCGCGAGCCGGATCTTCTCTTTTTCGGTGTCGATGATCGGGAGGTATCCGACGATCGCGTCCGCGTACGCGCCGACCCGCTTCGTGTGGCCGGAAGTATAACGGTCCTTCACTTCGATCGCGGCGGCGAGCGCCTGCACGGAGCTCGCTTGGTGGCGCGCGAGTTCCCCTTCGAGGCGCAGGTTCTCGAGACGCAGACCGAGCTGCATGCCGAGCGATTCGAGAACCGAAATGTCGGCCGCCGTAAACGGGGTCCAATCCGACCGGTCGGCGGCGCGGAGTACCGCGATCACGCCGCTCGCCCCGCGGACGGCGACGAGGCATTCGGCGTCGCCTTCGACGCGATTCCGCACCCGCGCGGCGCCGGTGGCGAAGACGAGGTGGACGGAATCTTCCGACGACTCCGCCGCCGAAAAGAAAACATGGGCGGTCTCGACCGCGAGTAAACGCTTCACGGTGCGGCCGACGAGCGCGCGGATCGCCTCGCGCTCGGAGAGTCCGAGAAGATCGGAGGCGAACGAGCCGAGCAAGCCGAGCGCGTTCGCGACGGCGGCGATCGCCGCGGAATCCGCCGCGACGACGGTCGTTTCGTTCGCCGCCGTAGTTTCGGCGGAATTTTCGACGGTGGCGCCCCCTAGGGGACTCGGTTTACGCACATCCATTTGCGACTTTCCTTCGTGGAGGAGATCCGGCTTCCTTGCCGTTCCGCCTAAAAAAAACAGCCTCAGTGATAGTCATCCTGACGTCACTGAGGCCCGCGAGAGTTTTTAATTTTTCTCCCCGAATCCATCCTTGGATTCATCCACAACCACACTCTTAGTGTAGGGAATTTTCGGGAGCCGGGTCAACGGTCGGCTAAAATAATTTTTAGACGCATTTTTGACTGCCGTCCGGCGGCCCCTAATCGCGCGTATTCGCGAGGGCGACGGCGCGCGCGTAGACCGCATTCCGCGAAATGCCAAAAACCTGACTGACTTCCCGAGCGGCCCGGGAAGCGGAAATCCCCGAATTTATCAGGCAAATCAGCGCCTTTTCCCAAACTCCCCCGTCCTCTTCGGTCGACTCGGGACGAGCCGGGAAAGCGACGCCGATCACCCACTCGCCGCGAATTTCACCGTCGGCGTCGGCGCGATGGATATGCGAAACTAAGTTCTTTAAATAGTCGCTATAGAAACGCTCGTGGAGCTTCGTGAGTTCCTTCGCCGCCGTCGCCCGGGCCTCCGGCAGGCGCTCGGCGAGCGACTCCACCGCTTCGCGGATCCGTTCCGGCGACTCGAACCAAACCGCGACCGCGCCGAACGGCAGTCGCTCGAGCGCCGCGATCTCGGCCGCGCGCTCGCTCGCCTTCCGCGGGTAGAATCCGCGGAAGACCGGGGTCCCTTCGACGAACCCCGCGCCCGCGAGAAACGCGGTCAGCGCCGAGGCTCCGGGAATCGGGACCACCGTGAACCCGGCCTCTCGGACCCGGGCGACGAGTTCCGCCCCCGGATCGCTGATCGCGGGCGTTCCCGCGTCCGAAACGAGCGCCAAATTCTCGCCGCTCGCGAGTCGCTCGACCACCCCGTCGAGTCGGCCTTCCGAAGCGTGTTGATCGAACCGTCCGAGCCGGCCCTCGAAACTCCCGCCGTCCTCCCGCTCGACTCCGGCCGCGTTCAGGAGCTTCGCCGTCATGCGCGTGTCCTCGCAGAGCACCCCGTCGACCTGACCGAGCACCCTTCGCGCTCGCGGCGTCAGGTCCTCGAGGTTCCCGATCGGGGTCGCGACGACGTAAAGCACGCCGCCGGCTTTCCCGGTTTTTTTCGGCAATTCTTGCCTCTTTTGGCTGGCCATCTCCCCGAAGCATAATCTTTTTAGGCCCATTGAACGAGGGAGAAAAAGATCCATGAAAGCGCAAATCAAGAAAGTCGGCGACACCATCGTCGTCGCGGTCGACGGAAAACTCGATTACGAAACCCAGGAGCCCTTCAAGGAGAACCTGAAGAAGATCGCGACCGCCTCGAAGACGGACTCCACCCCCACGAAGGTGATCTTCGACATGGAGAACCTCGAGTTCGTCGGATCGAGCGGCATCACCCAGTTCATCCAAACGCTGAAGGACTTCGGCGTCCGCACCGACCAAAAGGCGCGGATCCTGAAAGCTTCGAGCGAGTTCAAGAAAGTCATGCGCGCCTACGACGACGAGCAGACCTTCGAATTCGCCGACGCGGAATCGGCCATCGCGCCGGTGAAACCGCTCATCGAACAATAGGCCCGGCGACCAGGCGAACCGGCCCTTGGCCCTCTCCCCGCATCGAATCGCCTTTTCCTTTCTTTTCGGCCTCGTCTTCCTCTCCGCTTCGGCGGTCGCGGAAGACGGGGCCGAAGACGTTTTCGCGCCCTCGGCGGGAGAGCTCGTCGTCGGCACCACGGCCGAACCCGGCGCGAAACCCGAGCCCGTCCGATTCCAATACGGGTACGGCGCGATCGACGAAAAATCCGGTCCGACCGAGGCGCTGAGGGGAATCCTCGGCTCCCTGCCCGCCGGCGAGTCCGCCCACCCGGTCGACGTCTTCGCCGAAGACACGCCGGAAGGAATCGCGAAAGGCCGCCGGCTCGCGAAGCGCCTCCGCGCGATCGCGACGAAACTCGGGCCGGTGAACGGGAACTCGCCCGCGCGCCTCGAGTTCGCCGTCGTGCCGGTGCCGCCGAAGGCGAGCGCTCCCGAAACGCTCGTGAAAAGGATCGCGCGTTCCCGGGTGAAGATCGACGCCGCCGAGAAGACGACCGGCCTCGGCGAGGCCTTCCGCCGCGCGCTCGTGCGCCCCTCGACCCACGACATCCGAACCGGCGTGATCGTCGGCGCGTATCGCGGGATCACCTCCTTCTCGACCTGGTTCTCCACGCCGGGGATCAATCCTCTCCTCGCCACCGGGCTCGCCTCGTTCCAAACCGCGCTCTCGACGTTCCACGCCGCGTTCGCGCGCGGGATCACGAACGTCTTCAGCTTGAACCTGCGGAAACCCGGCGCCCCGATCGGGAGAGGCACGCTCTTCGTCCGCCGCCAAATCTACGGGATCCTGATCGGCGAGATCGTAAGGTTGATGTCCGGCACGCCGCCCGGCTTCGACCCGATCGATTCCTGGGCCGGCCAAGCGCAGATCGTCTCCTTCTCGCTCGCGATCAGCGGGCTCGACGCCCTCGTCATGGGCGCGCGCGATCGCGCGTTCCTGAACGACCCGATCCACTTCGCTCGCCTCTACCTCGCGAACTTCTTCCTGCTCACGCCCTGGCAGATGCTCGACTCGGCCGGGACTTTCCCGGTCCTGCTCGACCTCACCGTCTACAAGGTCCGCGCGACCACGTTCGGGATCCTCGGGACCTACTTCGGCGTCTACCAAGCCCTCACCCGCGCCCCCGACAAGGTCGCCGTCGCGCTCGACGCGATCTTCGATCCGATCGATCGCGTGATCGGCACCGTCCGCCGCTCGGTGAACCGTTCCTGCCGGACGCTCTTTCACGCCGCCGAGGATTTCGGCGACCACTTCCGCGACTTCGTCCGCTAGAACCGGTACACGGGAATCGGCAACGCGAACTCGACGCGCGGGGGACGGCTGCGCGCGAGAATCGCGTCACGCTCGGCGTTCCGGATCTCGATGAGGTCGAGCGGCCCGTCCGCGGACGCGTAAGTCATCCCGGCATTCAGCTGTTCGCGCTTTTTCACGAGGACGAATCCGTAGATCGTTCCCGCGATCGCGCCCGCGACGAGCCCGTAGACGGCCGCGTTCGATCCCTTCGAGACGACCGACGTCACGAGCCCGATTCCGAGGCCGAGCACGGCGCCGCTTCCCGCCGCGCGCAGGACGATCGTCCGGTCGCGAAGCGCGTAAGCCGGAGCGGGCCGCAGCCCGAGCACGGCGACGATCAGGAGCGAGCAAACGGCGAAACGTCGGACCCGGAGAGCCGGAAAAATCCGCATGCATCCATCATAAGGGGCGCTTTCCGGAGCGACAACCCTCGAGCCGAGATTTTTGGCCCGACGACCCGGACTAACCACCCGAGCGCAGTTCGACGTTCTTGAACCACGTCCACTTCGCGCCGTCGGTGGCGAGGAAGTCGACCCGGATTCCGGCCACGCCGGCCCGCTCGGCGGCGTCCTGCCGGAGGAGATAGAGCTCGATCGCACGCCAGAGCTTCATTCGTTTCGCGAACGGCAACGCTGCTTCCGGGGTTTCGAGAGAACCTTCGCCGCGTCCGCGCACCTCGACGAAGACGAGCTCGCGGCCGTCGCGTACGACGAGGTCGATTTCGCCGACCCGGAATCGAACGTTTCGCGCGACCAACCGGCACCCGTTCGCGTGCAGGAATTCGAGCGCCGCCCGCTCGGTGCGCGCACCGATCTGGACACGACTCGGAAAATAACGGGAAGACGAGGCGGACGCGAGGCGCTTAGAAGGGCTCATCCGGGAACGGAGGATTCAACTCCCGTTCCAGCTTGGCCCATCCCGCCTCGAGCGGCGGGAGTCCGAGCGCTTCGCGCACGGGCGCGAACGATCGGCGATGGATCTCGGCCGCGCCGAGCGAATTGAGCGCGCGCCGGTGCACCGGAGTCGCGTAACCTTTGTGGACTTCGAGTCCGTAGCCCGGATGATCGAGTGCGAGGCGTGCCATCCAGTCGTCGCGATGGACTTTCGCGACGATCGAGGCGCAGGCGATCGAAAGCGAACGCAGGTCGCCCTTCACGATCGCGGTGGCCGCACCCCCCCGGAAATGAACGGGGACGACGTTTCCGTCGACGAGCACGTGCGCGTATTCGCCGGCCGCGTCCGCCGCGCGTTTCATCGCGAGGTGCGAGGCGTGGAAGATGTTCATCCGGTCGATCTCCTCGACCGTCGCGTGTCCGATCCCGAACGCGGCGACGTTCGCGCGGATCCACGGTGCGAGTTCCGCTCGCTTCTTCGGCGTGACGGCTTTCGAATCGGTGATCGCGGCGATCGCCGGGTGGAGCTTCACGAGCTCCGCGAGCGGGAGGTCCCACTCGGGCTTGAGCCGCACTGCCGCCGCCACGACCGGACCGGCGAGGCACCCGCGGCCGACTTCGTCGACGCCGATGACTCCGGAAAGCGGAAAGCCCGCGCCTCGTTCGAATTCCAGAGTCGGCGACGCCGATAGCGGACCGCGTTTACGGGCCGTGGATTCCGAAAAAGACGCGGGCTTACGCGTGTTCTTCATAGAACGATTCGCCCGAGCCGGGCGAACCTACTCACTCGACTTACTTCTTCGCCTTCGCCGCTTCGGAAGCCGCGACTTGGGCTTGGGTTTCTACTTCGCGTTCGATCTTCGCGGCGCGACCTTCGAGGGCGCGGATGTAGTAGAGTTTCGCGCGGCGGACTTTACCGACCTGCTGGACGTCGATCTTCGCGACCTTCGGGGACGAGAAGAGGAAGATCCGCTCGACGCCCACGCCGTGGGACATCTTGCGGACGGTGAAGGAGCGCGAAGCGCCCTTGCCCGAAAGGGCGATCACGAGACCTTCGTAGGCCTGCGTCCGCTCTTTGTCGCCTTCCTTGATCTTCACGTGCACCTTGACGGTGTCGCCCGCGGTGAATTGCGGGAACTTGGTGGTCATCGTGCTCTTTTCGACGAGCTCGACCTTGTTCACGACGCCGGCCTGGCGCTTGTAGAAGCCGCGGTTATTGGATTTTTTCTTGATGACGATTTTCGACATGAAAGACTGCTTTCTTTTCGAGACCGACCCCGTCCGTAAGGACGACTCGGTCTGTTTTTTACTCCGGCGCGCTTGCCACTCTCCGTCGGATGCGCGAACGCGCTGGACGAGAGCCGGTTACCCGAGAGGCGATCTTTAACGACCGAAAAGCCGGTCCAAAACGATCGCCGCCGCGGCCCGAACGGAAAGGTGGTTATACTCTCCGTCGGGATCGTCTTTCGGCCCGTGCACCGGGGCCAGGATCCGGTGCACCTCGGGAAAAAAGACGTCCGAATATCCCCACCCGGTTCCGAAGACGATCAAGACCGGCTTCGTTCGTTCGGGGCTCTCGAGCTCACGTCGGTAATCGGCGTAAGCGACCGTATTCGGCATCGGTCTCGCTTCGGTGAGCACCACTTCAGGCTGCTCGCCGTGCTTCGAGAAGATCTCCGCTTTCACCGCTTCGAAATCGAGGACGAGCTGAACGCGCGCCAAGGCTTCGAAACGATCCGGGTGCCACTCGCGACTCTTCTCGCTGCTCCAGTGAGTGAGAATCCGACCGACCACCCGGTGCTGCTCGGTTACGGGAGTCACGATGAAATATCGCTTCACCCCGTAGGTCCGACACGAACGCGAGATATCGTGGATATCGAGGTTCGTCACCGCCGTCGCCACCTGCTCCCCCGTGCGATTCCGCATGGGATAGTGCAAGAGAGCGACATAGACCGGTGCATTCACAGAGGATCAGGGTTTAGCAAAGCAGAGAGCCAAACTCAAGCATCGCGACCGACGACCGGAACCAGGCGAAGATTAGACGCAATGCGTTATTTTCGGCTCAATCCTTTAAAAGGGATTCCACGCCACGGATATGGCTTTCGACGAGCTGGGCCGCGGCGATCGCCCGTTTTTCCCGGTTCGTGACCGCCTTGCCCGAGGCCTTCTCGGCGGCCTTCAGGGGCAGGCCCTTCGAGACCCGTTTCTTGTATTTCGCGAGCACGGCGAGGTAGTTCCGCAAGATCTTCTCGCGCGCGGATTCGAACTCTTTTTCGGAGTATTTCTTTACCCACTCGTCGAGGAGTACGGTGTTCTCCTCCCCGTCGCTCGAGAGTTCGCCGCAGTCCTCGAGGGCCGAAAAGCAGGGATGGGCGATCATCTCCTTCACACGCTGGGTATCCATCGCGAAAAGTTTCCGGCGACCGGCCTTCGTCCAACGGAACGGGACGAGCCGCTTCGCGTTCGCGACCACGCGGAATCCGCCGCCCGAGTCTTCGACGCGGTCAAAGAATTCGCGATTCTCGAGGAAATACCGGATCGCCGGCCGATCCGACTGCGAGAGGGCGATTTCGAGTTCCTGGATCCGCTCGGCGGAAAACGCGTCGAGCCCTCCGGGATTTTCCTCTTTTCCGCGGAAAAAGAGAGCGTTCATCTCGCGCTGGATCGCCGGGGCGCGTTTCTCGTCTTCCTCCGTTTTTTCGACCGCTTTGTCCGCGGCCGATTCGAGCTTCGAATCCGTTTTCTCCGTCGAAGGCGTCGACGCCCGCCCGCTCTTCGGCGCGTGGGAACACGCGGAAAGAATCACGAGACCGAAGCCGAGGACGAGCCCGATCCGCTTATCCATCGCGGCCTCCGCGCTTTTTCGTCTCGTTCGCCTTCGTCCATTCGGCGTAAAGGTCCGGGCGCTTCCGCTTCGTGCGCTCGATCGACTGGTTCCGGCGCCACTTCTCGATCTCGCCGTGATTTCCGCTCGTGAGCACGTCGGGCACTTTCCGTCCTTCGAATTCCGCGGGGCGCGTGTACTGGGGATACTTCAAGAGTCCGCCCTCAAGGCTGTCCTTCGCGACCGATCCTTCTTTTCCGACCACGCCGGGAACCCATCGCGCGACCGCGTCGGCGACCACCATCGCCGGCAGTTCGCCGCCCGTGAGGACGTAATCGCCGATCGAGAGCTCCTCGTCCACGCAGTGTTCGATGAATCGCTCGTCGACGCCCTCGTAGTGACCGCACACGAAAACGATCTCGTCGTACTTCGCGAGTTCCTTCGCCTTCGCAGCGTCGAAACGCGGTCCTTGGGGAGAAAGCAGGATCGTGCGCGCGCGCGGACCGGGCACGGGAAGGACCGTCTTCCAAGCCGCGTAAAGCACGTCGGCTTTGATCAGCATGCCTTCTCCGCCGCCGTAAGGCGTTTCGTCGGCCGTGCGGTGCTTGTCCTTCGCGTGGGCGCGGATGTCGTGGACGTTATAGCGCACGAGTCCCTTTTCCGCGGCTTTCCCGAGCAAAGAAGCCGAAAGCACCGAACCGAAGGCGGACGGAAAGAGGGTGAGGAAGTGGAACGTCACGGCGCATGTTTCGCCGGGGACGGCTAGAAAAGCAAGGCGCGCCAGAACAGCTCGAACCCCGCGAACGAACCGAGAGTCGGACGAGCCGGCACCTTATTCGATGATTTCGAGGACGGTGCGCTTCTTCAACTTCGTCGAGGCGCCGTTCAGGACGGTGCGGATCGAGCGGGCCGTGCGCCCCTGCTTCCCGATGATTTTACCGAGATCGTCCTTCGCGACTTTCAATTCGAGAACCGTCGTGTTTTCGCCGACGACTTCGTTCACGCTGACTTCGTCGGGTTTATCCACGAGGGCGCGCGCGATCATATCGATGAGCTTGGCGAGTTCGCTGGTCGGTGAGGTCATAACGTGTCTGCTCCACGGGTGCTGCTTCAACTAGCTACTGCTTCACTGCACGTATCCACTGCTCTGCACTGCTCAGACGTTAAGACACACGGGTGCCTTACTGAGAGGCACGCTTGAACGTGCGACCCTCAGGAGCCTTTCGACTCACCTAAAATTTTCACTTAATTTTGAGGAGTTGTCCAACCGTTCTCGTAGGTTGGGCGCCCTTGGCGATCCAGGCGGCGACCGCTTCGCGGTTCACTTTCAGCTTGTCGGCCGGCTTCGCGGCTTTCGGCTGGTACTGTCCGAGCTTCTCGAGGAAGTCCCCGTCGCGGCAGGAGCTGGAGTCGGTGGCGACGACGAAATAGATCGGGGTTTTCTTGGCCCCGTGGCGGGAAAGACGAATCTTAACGGACATTTGGGAAGGTTCCTTTCGAACAGACTTTAAAGTGTGTGAATCATTATCCAATGGGGCCCCGGGTCGTCAAGGCGATTACCTCACCGACTTGTTTGAGAAACCCCTCGGTTCCCTTGCCGGATTCCCAATCCGGCTTAATCATGCGCCGCAGCACACCCGCCGGTAATCGAGTCGGGTTTCGGTGGGCCGGGTCCATTCCGGTCATGAGGGCCACCGGGATCAGCTCCCCTTCGGCGACCTTCAGGAGGCTCGCCAAATCCTCCCCGGGCCCGAGCACCTCGTCCATGATCGCGAGTTTCGGCCGTTCCCGCTCGATCGCCTGGTGAAACTCGGTCGCCGACCCCGCCGTCCGAATCCGCCACTCGGGGTAGCTCGCGGCGATCAGGGAGCGCAACCACTCCCGGAGTTCCGGGACGTCCTCGAGGATCAAAATCAGGGGTTTCTCGGATTTGCTCATAGGATTATTTCAGAACCGCCCGCCCGCCCCGCCGAGCCCCCTTCCGGCATCAAGCCGCCGCTTCCCGGAGCCGGGTAAGGACCTCGACGTTCGACATCCGGCTCACCGCTTCGAACGCCGCGAGCGAGCCCTCGAATCCGGAAGCGAGCGCCTCGCGGATCCGCGCGAGATGGGATTCGGAGACCGCGAGGGTCGCCACCCACTGGTCCTTTTCCGGGTGCGCGACGAAGAACCGGGAATCGCCGTCGCGGATCTTCCAAAATATCGTCCAACCCTTCGGGAAATCCGTGCGGAGTTCGCTGCCTTCGCGATTCGCGATTTCCCCGAGCGCGCGCGCGAGCTCCTGCCAGGCGCCCGCGGAAAGGCCGATCGAAACGGTCACCGCACGGAACCCGCCCGCAGCCGTCGCTTCCTTCTCCTCGATCTTTTCCTCGATGTCGCAGTTCGTTTCGGAATACCTCAGAGAGGCCATCTTCTCAGTCCTTCCCCCGGTCCGCGAGATTCGCGCGCAAGCCGATCGCCTCCGAGCGTAACCGATCCGCGTCCGATTCACCGAGCCGAATCCGCGCGAGGACCCGAAGCATCCGGTCCTCGGCGTCGGGCAGCCGGAGCGTGGCCTTCGAATCGTGGAGCGCGGACTGGGCGGCCGCCTCGGCGAACCGCTCGACGGCGAGTTTCGCGAGACGCATCGCCGGGTCGAGCCTCCGTTTTTCAAGCAGGACGAACACGCCGCAAACGAGAATCGCCGCCTGGACTTGGGGCCGCTCGACGGGCGGCAGGTGGCGCCACCGGATCTCCCAATCCTCATGGGCCTCGAAAAAACGACCCGCGTTGAAATGCTCCGCTCCCCTCCGCAGGTTCTCGATCTGCTCCGGAGCGAGCGCCGGGCGGTCAAAAGACGCGGTCTTCGTTTGTCGCGGCGACATGAGCTTGGTATAGCCGGAAAAGCATGGTCGACGCACCCCTTTCCTCCCGCCAAGGCCTCGGATTCGGCATGCTCCGCCTCGATCCGGAGCGCGCGGAACACCGCGAAGCCCTCCGTGACGCGCTCGTCGCCGGCGTGGACCTTTTCGACCTCGGCGATTTCGAGGCGCGGGCCGGCGTTTCGTCTTCGGCGGGATTCTCCGAAAAGGCGCGACTGATCGGCGCGCTCGTCGCCGAATACGCGGCCGTCCCGGTAAAGGTCCTCGTTCGCGGGTCGCTCGGGAGCGCCGAGCGCTTCGGCGGCCGTTTCCAAGACCTCGTCCCGGGCGCGACCGCGCGCGACCCCCGCATCGAGTGGCACTACCTCGTCGCCGACCCCGAGTTCGCGCTCCGCGACCTCGAGTGGGACCACGCCCGTCTCTACACGCTCCTTCACCGCGAGCTCGACACGCTCGAGGAGCTCGCCGCGCGCGGCGTGCTCGCCGGTTACGGCGTCGCTTCGGCGGCCTTCACCTACGCGAAGGAGAGTCCGGACGCGCTCGCGATCGCGCCGCTCTTCCAGGGTCGGTCGGACGATCCCTCGCTCGAACTTCCGGACGCACCGCCGGCGCGCCGTCCGGCGAACCGCCGACGGTTCCGATGGATCGAGTTCCCCTTCAACCTCGTCGAATCCGGGGCCGCGTGGGAAAACGCCCAGTCGGTCGGCACCGAAACGACGACGTGCCTCCGCGCCGCACGCGCGTTCGGGCTGACCACCGTCGCGCGTCGACCGTTCGACGCGATCACGGCCGACGGACTCCGGCGGCTCGCCGCCTACCCCGACCATCACCGCGTCGACCTCGACGAGGCCGTGCGCCGGTCCCTCGAAGTCGCGATCGCGGAAGAAAGCGAAACCCTCGTCCGCGCGAATCACGAACGTTCCCGTTCGGGTGCGGCCTCCGAGACGCTCGCTCCGCTCTGGGCGCATCGCCTGCGCGATCAGCTGAAACACGTGACCGACCCCGAGCAGTGGCGCGAGATCCTCCGCCGCCGGATCGACCCGGATCTGCGCGAGCTCGCCGCTTCGCCGACTCCTCCGACCGTCCGTTACTTCGACGCGATGGCGGCTCTCACGCTTTCGGTGAAGCTCTGGTGCGAGAAGGCGGCCGCCGAACGCGGTGAACGCCTTCGCGCGAAACTCGTCGAAGCTGCCCCGACGCTCGCCCGTCACCGTCGGCCCGAAGACCGCGACCCCGGTCTCCTCGCGCTCCGGATTTACCGCTCGATCCCGGGACTCGATTATGTTCTCGTGGGAATGAGATCCCCGAATTACGTCCGTTCGATCACCGCCGCCCGGTCCGCCGAAAACGCGGCGCGGGTCCCGGCGCTCGGACCGGAGGAGCTGACATCGGTTTGGACGGCCGCCCACGACTTCTTCGCGAAAGGCACCGCATGAACGCGACCGAGACGAAACGCACCTACAAATACTACGACTTCGTGATGGTCGCCTTCGTCGTGATCCTCCTCACGTCGAACCTGATCGGCGCCGCGAAGGTTTGCGAATGGCATGGCTTCACTTTCGGAGCGGGCATTTTTTTCTTCCCTCTTTCCTACGTCTTCGGCGACGTCATGACGGAAGTTTACGGATACGCTCGGGCGCGAAAGATCGTCTGGGCCGGATTCGCGGCGATGATCTACGCGAGCTTCATGGCCGAGATCATTATCCGCATGCCACCCTCGCCGATCTGGCCGAACCAGGCCGCGCTCGAAACGATGTTCGGCTCGACGTGGCGAATCGTCGTCGCGTCGTTGACCGCGTATTTTTGCGGCGAGTTCATGAACTCGTACGTGATGGCGAAGATGAAGGTGAAGACCGAGGGGAAGCACCTCTGGATGCGCACGATCGGATCGACGATCGTCGGCGAAGCGGTCGACTCGGTGATCTTCTATCCGATCGCGTTCCTCGGCATCTGGGAAACGCCGCTCGTCCTGAAGGTCCTGGTCGGGAACTACTTCCTCAAGGTCGGCTGGGAAGTCGTCATGACCCCGTTCACCTACAAGATCGTCGCCTTCCTGAAGAAGTCCGAGCACGAGGATTTCTTCGATCGCGACACCGACTTCAGTCCGTTCAACATCAAGACCTAAGGCGAACACCATGACTCTTCTTCCTGCACTCACGGGTCCCCTCCTCGTCACCGGCGCCGGCGGTTTCGTCGGCGCGCGCTTCGTCGAGCGGGCGAACGCGCGGAAGATTCCGCTCGTCTCCGTCGACGATCCCTCCTATTTCACCGCGCGGAAGGAACTCTCGGGACTCGATTTCGGCACGATCGTGGACCGCGAGAAACTTTTCGACTGGCTCGAGGCCGAGACGGCACGGCTCGAGCGCCCCCCCGTCACGGCGATCGTCCACCTCGGCGCCTGCACGGACACGATGGAGCTCGACGAGGAATACCTCGCGAAGATGAACCTCGATTATACGAAGCGGCTTTGGGCGTATTGCGCGAAGCGGAAAGTCCCCTTCGTCTACGCCTCCTCGGCCGCGACCTACGGCGCGGGCGAATTCGGATACGACGACGACGACACGCTCACGCCGAAACTGAAACCGCTGAATCCCTACGGCGAGTCGAAGCGTGCGTTCGACGAATGGGCGTTCGCCCAGGAAGAAAGGGACCGAGCCGGCGAAGCCGACGCAGTCCCTCCGAGCTGGGCCGGGTTCAAGTTCTTCAACGTCTACGGCTACGGCGAAGACCACAAAGGCAAGATGGCGAGCGTGATCCTGCACGCCTACCGCCAGATCCTGGCCACCGGAGGCGCGAAACTCTTCCAGAGCCATAAAGAAGGAATCAAGGACGGCGAACAAAGCCGCGATTTCGTCTTCGTCGAGGACGTGGTCGACGTCCTCTTCTTCGCCCTCGAAAAACCGATCCGGCGCGGGGTCTATAACCTCGGCAGCGGAAAGGCGCGGACCTTCCTCGACCTCGTCCGCGCGACTTTCCACGCGATGGGCAAACCCGAGCGGATCGAGTTCGTTCCGACGCCGGAATCCCTCCGCGAACGGTATCAGTACTTCACCGAAGCGAAGATGGACCGCCTCCGGAACCAGGGGTTCACGAAACCGTTCACCTCGCTCGAAAACGGGGTCGCGGCCTACGTCGAACGCTTGAAATCGGGCCGCTAACCGGAAAAAGCCTGCTAAATCGAGGAGCTGGGGGTTTTTCGCGCATTCCGGGCTTGATCCGGAGCGTCCTTTTCGGTATCCCCGTCGACGAACCGATCGTTCTCAGGACCGTCTTTCTCGGTCCGACCCGGTGATGAAAGGCCAATCATGGCAAATACCCGTCAATCCACGAAACGCGCTCGCGTCGAAAAGAAGCGCACTCTCCTCAACCAAGCGAACCGCTCGGCCACGAAATCGGCCGTTCGCGGAGCCGTGTCGGCGATCGCCAAGGGCGACGTGAAGACCGCTCAAGAAGCTTACAAAGAAGCCATCCGCGCCCTCTCGAAGGCCGCGTCCAAAGGCGCGATTCCGAAAGGCCGCGCGGCCCGCAAGATCAGCCGCCTCACGCTGCTCGCGAAGAAGACGAAGGCCGAAATCGTCGCTTCGAAGTAAGCACCGAGTCCTCAGCAATACGCAAAGGCCCGGGCTCGCGCCCGGGCCTTTCTCTTTTCGGGAATCGATTCCCGGTCAAATGCGATTGGGACGGCGGCTGAACAATCCCTTGCAGAGGGAGGAGACCTTGTTCGAAATCCACGCCTTGCCCATTTCGAAAACCGTCTTCAGCGGGATCACTCCGGAATCCCGGGCGGCCCGACTGACGATTTGTTCCGGGAGGTTTCGTTTTAGGTAAGTCTTCATTTCCTCGACGAGGAGCTGGGTCGACGGGACGGGAAGGTCTTTCTCGGCGAAGCCCCGGCGAATCATCTCGGCGCGGACGGCGTCGAACTGGTTCGTGAGCATCCCCTGTCCTCGGCCGAGGTTCACGACCGCCTCCGGAAGTTCCACGCCGTTCTGGAGGAGCAGCGTATTCAGCTGGGCAAACTGGCTCGCCGGGGACCGGGCCCGGAAAGCCGCGTCGGCGAATTTTTGGAGAACTTTCTCGCCGATCTTACGCTCGAGTTCCGCGTCCATCGGAAACATCGCGGTCACGCCCTCGACGAAATACTTCGGTTCCCCGACGATCGTCCCCATGAACGCGCGGAGCTGACCGCGGATCTGGGCGACGTCGAGCCGATGCGCGTTCCCCCAGTCGATCCAGGTCACGTTTCGGGTGGCGAAATCGAAGAAGACGTTCCCGCCGTGAAGGTCGCCGTGAAAGAGATAGAAGAGCCCCTTCACGTCGTCGTCCGACATCCCCATCTGGTAACGGTTCGCGATCTCGCGGAGCTTCGGGAAGAGATCCTTCATCCGCTTCTCGTCCTTCATCGTGTAAAACCCGAACGCGCCCTCGATCCACTTCGAGAAGGATTTTCGATACCCGTCGGCGAGCGCTTCGAGTTCCGAGTCTTTCAGCTTCGCGAGGTCGATCGTCGAGAGATCCGATCCTTCGGCGACGTCCATGATCATGACGCTGACGCCGTTTTTTTCCGCGACGTAGTGGATCCGGGGGATCTTGATGTTCGAATTCCCTTCGAAGAGGACGCGGGCGACTTCGAAGCGAAACGCCTCGATCCGCAGCTTCACCTCTTCCTTGATTCCGCGGACGACCGCCTCGATCACTTGGCGGGCGGCCGGATCCTTCACCGCAGCCAGGATCCGCCGCTCGTCCAGCGCGAGATCGGGACCGAGGGAAGGACGGAGCATCTTCACGAAGAGCGGTCCGCGCTCGCTCTTCGCGATCGCACCGAGTCCCGTCGTCGCCGCAGCGACTTGCTTCGCGTCGGCTACCCGCTCGTAAAGATCGGCCGGGAGTCCTACCTCCCCGAGCAGCTGTTTGAAATCCTCGGGCGCGAGCTTCTTCAGCCCCGACTTCGTCATGTTTGCGATCTTCTTGAACTCGACGCTATCCGTGCGATCGGCCAGGAACTGGAGCGCCTTCTGGAATACGACGCCCGAGTTGCGAACGACGATCCCGAAGATCTCCGAGGCCTGGCGTTCGACCGGCGTACGCAGCACCTCGATGAAGATATTCTTCTTCCACAGCAGGGGGAAGGTCTGGTCGAAATACGACTCGAAGAGCGTGAGCCCGACCCTGCGCATGGCCTCGTTCGGGATGTTCATCTTCGTCGAAAGGAGCCGCTTCACCGTCGGCACCTCGTTCAGGCGAAAGGCGTCGAGCACCTTCGAGACTTCGTCTTGGGCTTGGATCGCGAGGGTTTCCGGGCACATCTTCGCGAGCGACTCGACCTGCGCGGGGGTCATCTTCGCCACCGCCGGTCCGAAGTCCTGCATCCCCTTCGCCGTCGCCTTCTCGAGCGCGGCGTCCGTGAAACCGCCCTGGGGAATCGGTAAACCGGCTTTCGCCGCCTGGGCGATCGCCTCCGGGTAGCGCTCGATCTGTTTCCGCAGCATCTCGGCGAGCTTACGGTTCAGGTCCTGATCGGTAGTCGCTTTCGATCCCCCGAGGTCCTCGAGCCCGGCCGCCGCGAGCACGGCCTCGAGTTTCCCGGCGGCGCTCAGTTCTCCGAGGAGCTTCAGGTGTTTTCCGAGGAAGGTCCGGAAGGCCTCCGCCCGCTTCTCGAGCAGGTAGCCACGGAGAGCGGTCTCGTCCTTTATCCGGTATTTCGCGAGGAGAGCTTTCAGCTTCGGGCTCGAGTTCCCGGACTTCAAACCCCGATCGAAGAAGTCGGCGTCGCCGAAGTATTCCTCGAGCAGGGCGGCTTTTTCGACGGCGTTGAAAGGAAGGTGGTTATAGACCTCGCCTCCTTCGATGAGCTCGGCGAGGGCGCCCCGAAGTTCGGTCGCCTGGGCACGGAGGTCTCCCGCGCGCGCGGAAAGGCCCGCCGTCGCGACGACGAAGATCGCCGCGAAGCCGAAAGCCCGAATCCCTATTTTCCCGAAGATCCGCGGAAATCTCATTCCCTGACTTATCGGAATTCGTGGAAAAACGTTGAAGGCGGGCGCCAACCCCTTGGCGCCCGCCGAGGATGTCCTTACCGGACCCCCATCTCACCCTTCAGTTTTTCGAATTCCGCCGGCGTCACCCGACCGAGTTCCTCGCGAACGAGCAGAGTCGCGTCCCCGTTCGCATCGGAAAGCGTTTTCGACGTCTTGATCGCGTACGGAGAGATCTCTCCCTCTCCGGAGACCGTCATGCCGTTCGGTTCGCCGGCGGCGAGCATGTCGATCGCGTAGGTCCAACGGGTCCACTTCCACTCCGGACCCTCGAAAGTGACCGTCCCGCGAAAGGTCTTTCCTTCGTCGGAGGCCTCGAAGACGTTCGACGATCCTTTTCGTTTCAAGTGAGTCACGATCGCCGTCATGCTCCCGCCTTCGTGTTTCGGCGGCTGATAGACGGTCTCGACGATCTCGCGCTTCGCCCGGTTCGTCACCCGTTTCACGAGCGAAGTCGTCCCCCCGAGCGCGTTCGCGCCGTCCGGCGAGGAGAACGAGACGTTCCCCGCGTAGAAGGCGCTCGTCGCGACGGCGTGGGCCGACCGCGGAACCGCGATTCCGATCGCGAGGGTGACGACGAATGCCGTGAAGGCGGGCGAAACCATCATTCCCGGTTCGCCTGTAGTTTTTTGTACTCCACCTTCGCCTTGCAACGGTCGAGCGTCGCGGCTTCGTAGCTTCCGATCTCGTCGATCCACATCTCGGCGGAAGGATCTTCGGCGTTCACTTTACCCCAGGCGAGTTTCCCGCGGTAAGACTTGGCCTTGCGGTCTTCTTTCGCGACCTGCTTCTCGACTTCGGCGAGGCCCGGGTTCGCGTTCCGGAACACGAGGTCCCGGCCGGCTCCCTGGCTCGCTTCGATCCGGACGAAACGGAGGCGTTCGCTTTCACGCGCGATCCGCTTCGCCATCGAGGCGTCGAGCTTCGCGAGGTGGCTCTCGATCCGCGAGGCGGCGCGGGCGCGTAGCTTCGAGACGAGCTTCAAGTCGGCCGCGAGGGCGGCCTTCGTCTTCGGGCTCTCTTGTTCGGCGATCCATTCGGCCGCGTCCCGTTCTTCCGCGAACGCGTTACGGATGCCCGACTGGAGAGAAACGAACACGTCCGAGCTCGACCACATCGACCAGACCTTCTCCGGCACCGTTTCGGCGCCGATGGCGCCTTCCGACCGGGCGACCGCCGTCTCGTAGAGCGAGTGTTCGCCCTTCGCCGCGAGCTTTAACCACTCGGCGACGAGACCGTATTCGGACGAGAAACGCGAGATCGCGTTCCGGGAAGCGGCGTAACGGCAGTTCTCGAAGAGACCGATCGCGCGGATCGAGTTCGCTTCCGGAGCGAAGAACTGGGCGAGCTTACCGGTCGAGAGTTCGTACGAGAGGCCGATCGACTTCACGTAGTTCTTCGAACGCAGGTGCGCCCATCCGCTCTCGATGAGCGCGTCTTGCATCGGCGCGCCGATCTTGTAGAGGGATTCGTACTCGGCGATCGCCGCCGCGTCCTCGCCGGTGGCGTAGAGCGCGCGGGCGAGAGCGAGTTTCAGCTCGGCGCGGAAGGTCGCCTTCTCGCCGTCCGCGAGGGCGAAGGCCTTCCGGAGGGCCGGCTTCGCGGTCGCGTAGTCGGCGTTCGCGGAAGCCGCGAGACCGGTCAGCGCGGCGTCGTAAAGGGCGGCGTTCTTCGCCGCCGGATCCTTCGCGAGCTTCTTCAGTCCGTCGAGCGCGGATGGGGACTTCGCCGCCGCCGTGAAACCGCCCGCGATGCGCTGGAGGGCGGAACGGAACGCGTAATGCGCGATCGCTTCCTTCCCTTCGGCGGACTTCGTCTTCGCCGAAGCCGTCGCCATCTCGGCGTCGTAGTTCGGGAGGTCGACGAGCGCGTCCTTGGATTGGACTTGGTCGACGCACGCGAGTGCGGAGACGAACTCGTTCGAATCCGCCTTCGCCGCCGAAGCGCGGACCGCGCGGTCGAGGGAGAAGAAAGCGAGATTCAGGTACCCGGAAGCCGCGGCGGCTTTACCCGTACCGTAGGCGGCCGAAGCTCCGGCGACATCCGGACAAACCACCGTCTCCGCGGCGAAGGCGTGACCGGAGGCACCGGCGACGAGCGAAGCGAGGACGAACGCGGACTTCATGCGGATCATAAGAACACCTCGACGCCCAGGGCGACTTGATGGGACCAGTTCGTGCGGCTGCCGGCGTCGGGCCGGGTGGTCAGCACGCGTTCCGGGATCGTTTCCTTGTACATCGCGAGCCGGTAATCGAGCCGGAGCGCGAGCGAATTCGAGAGGTAGAACTGCGGACCGAAGCCGACGCCCGGGGTGAAATAGTTCCCGGATTCGGTCTTCGTGATACCCGCGCTCGCGAGGAGGTGGGCGTCGTAGTGCACGATGCTCGCTCCGGAGAGGCTGATCTTCCCGTAGAGCGGGCTCCACGCGATTTCGCCGCCGTAGTAGATGTCCGGACGGTTCGTGTTCGCGATCGACGGCGTACCCGTCACGAGGCCGCTCTTGAGTTCGTCGTTATAGCTCGAGTCGGAGACGATGAACTTCTTCAGCACGCCGGTCACCGCGAGCGATTCCGTGAAGTGGAAGCTGAGCGCGCCCGAGGTGGATTTCACGCTCAGGAACGGGTCGGCGGAAACCGTGCCGAAGTTCGCCGCGATCGAGAGGCGGTGCTTCTTCGAGTACTGGCGGTTCTGGACGACCTCGATGTCGCCGTCGGAGGTACGGTTCCAGTAGGCTTCCTTCACGTTGTCGACTTCGACGTCGCGCGGGGTCGGCCCTTTTTTCGCGGGCGCCGCCTGGGCCGAGGCCGCCGTGACGGCGGCTGCGGTCAGAAGGAGTCCGAGGTGTTTGGTAGCGTTATGCGGGTTCATGACGGATTACCTCGTGAGCGTTTTGAAATCGAACGGGAACAAGACGGCGACCGTCTTGCCGCCGCGCGGTTTCGGGAACTTCCAGCCGCGCAGGTGGCTCACGATGCAGTCGTGCAGCCGGCGATCGCCGACCGTCGAGCTGCCCACGCCGGCGCTCGCGACGGAGCCGGAGGCCCCGACCGCGAACTTCGTCATGAGCCGGCCGCCGATCGAGTCGTTGCGAAGCGTGGCCGATTCGTAGCAGTACCGGACTTCGTTCATGTGGGAGTTGATCACGCGGGCGACCTGGTCGCTCGTAAGACCTTCTTCGACGTCCGAAGCGCCCGTGTCCATCGACACGAAGGACCGGCCTTGGCCGGAAACTTTCGAGTTCGAGCCACGGCCGTAGCCGGCGCCCTTCGAACCCGGTCCGCCTTCACCGTCGGCGTTACCGCCGCCGCCGAAACCGGAGATCGAGGCCGAGCGGGTGTCGACGCCGCCGGCGCCGCCGAGATCGCCCCGACCGGTGCCGCCCGCGGAGCCGTACCGGCTCGCGTCGCCGCTGTTCGCGTAAGCCGCGGCCGAAACACTTCCCCCGGAGGAAAGGCCCTTCGCCGTGCGCTGGATCGAACCGGACGAGAACGCCTTGAAAAGAGCCGAGTGCGGGATCGGCGCCGGACGCGAAGCCACGGTGGCGACTCGCTTCAGGCCTCCCTTATTCGGCGCGTGCGCGACGGCCGTCGAGTGCGACTTCTTAGGAGAAGCCGCCTTAGCGACCGCATGCTTAGGAGCGGATTTCTTCGGAGCCGCTTTCGCGACGGCTTTCGGAGCGGAAGAATGCATTTTCGGCGCGGCCTTGTGGGCGGCGACGCGCGCTTGGGGTTTGCCCGCCGGAGCGACCTTCTTCGACTGCGCGAGCGCGCCCTTGCGGCCGGCGTTCTTCGCGCTACCCGACTTCCCGATCGAGAGGTCGCGCGCGCTCGGATCGCCCGTCGGGGCGGCGGTCGCGTGACCGGCCACGACGTGCTTCTTCTTGAGCAGGATCTTCACGGTCTCGACCTTCGCCACCGGAGGCGGCGTCGGCATCAAGAACGAGATGAGCCCGAGCAGGAGCGTGGCCGCGATCGCGCCGATCGCCGTACGCTTGAAAAGAACCGCGTCCTCGTCCGCCATCAAAGGCGCGGCGAGGAACGTCGGATCTTCGTCCCGCATAAACGTCGCGAGACGCCACTCGGCGTTCCCGTGACGGAGTATGACCCCCGAGATATCCGAGAACTTCACCCGCCGCGTTTCCCCTTTGGCGAGTTTCAGTTCCGTCTTCCCGCTCGCGAGCTGGAGCCCGTCCGCGTAAGACACGATCTCGATGAACGCGTCGGACGTGTACACGCCCTCGGCATTCCCCTTCAGTTTGAAGACTTTGGCGGCGCCGGCCTTGCCGACGTAGCTCGACCCGAGCGCGACGGATTCGACCGCCCATTCGCCGATGACGTGGAAGACCTTCAAGCTCGAACCGACGGTCGGTTCCTGGCGGAAGGCGGCGGCGAGTTTCGCGACCGGCTGGATCTCGACTTGGAGCGTACCGGCATCCTTCGCGGTCCCGCAGACGAGCTTCACCGAGCCCTTGCCCTTCGCGATGTCGGCATCCTTCACGAGGTGCTCTTTCTCCGTCCAGAGAGCGGAGATCTTCACGCCTTCGTCGGTTTGGACCATCTCCCAGCGCATCGGGTGACCGACGACCATGGGTTGCTTGGTGTTCCAGACGCGAGTGGATTCACCCGGGCCGGCGACGACCTTCACCAGGTAGGTAAAGACTTGCTTCGATTGGATCATCTTCTTTTGGGCGCTCATTGGCGGTACCTCATTTCGGATTCGGAATCGGCGGCGCGAGCTTGGAAGTTCGCGGGAAGTTCGTAAAGGCGCTTGGCCCCTTTGGCTCCTTCGTCGCCGATGGACAGGGAGTCATACTTTCCGGCGCGCAGCGCTTCCACGCTGCGACCGTCGAATTTGAGCGACGTCTTCGGCTTAAGGGCTTCCCCGCCGTAGGACGCGTGGCGAAGGGCCTTCTTCTTGGCGCCCTTGCCTTTGCGGACTTGATGCGACTTCTTCGCGGGATGCTTCGCAGAAGGCGCGGCGCGAGCGCCGTCGATCAACGCACCGACCAAGATCGAAAGCACGAGCGTGATCGTGAGTTTCGCGAGATATTTCATGACCGATTACCCTCTTCCTTTCCCGCGCACCGAGACGCGGCAGGCGTCGCGGAGCGAGGACGACCCGCCGGTGTCCCGGCAAGCGTCCGTGAAAACCGTTTTCGCTTCGGCGGCCGCACCGGCCGTCGCGAGCGTGATCGCGCGGGCGGCCTTCGACCAACCGGACGGCACGCCCTTCATTTCGGCGGCCTCGTTCGAGAGGAACGCCACCCGCGACCAGTTTCCGTCGCGGATCGCTTTCGCCCACTCCGTGCGGAGCGCGGCTTGATTCACGCCGCCGGCGATCGGACGATCCCAAAGTCCGTCGACGGTATCCGGATCGAGGCCCCGTTTCTCCTTCATCTCGAAGGCGAGCGAGGCGTCGCGGATCTTCCGCGACTTGAGCACGAACGGCTGGACGAATCCGGCGATCAGGCGATTCTGCTCGGCGGTCATCGCCGCCGTCGCCTGCTTCGTCGGGCCTTTCGGCGCCGGGATCGCGCGGAGATCGGAGATCAAATCCGAGTAAGCGAGGAAGAGCTCGTTCTGGGAGACCGCGCGGACCGCGTTCACCGGAACGGCGACCGCGAGGTTCGTGCGGTTCTCGAACGCGGTGAGCGCCCGCATGCGGCGGGTGATCGTCGCCTCGTTCGCGAGCACTTCGATCGACTGGACGGCCTTCCGGTCGCGTTCGAGGAGCGCCGGGACCGACTTCGTCAAGCGGGCGATCAAGAAGTACTGGACGGACGGATCGGTCGCCTTCCACGTCGAAGCGAGCACCTTCAGCGCGCGATCGACCGCGCGCGGATCCGCGTAGTTCGCGTGGTCGAGCGCGAGCGTTGCCCAAATCGATCGCAGTTCCGCAGAAGCGCGTTCCATCCGGGAGTAAGCTCTCGAGACCGCACCCGCGGAGGAATCGTCGCGGATGAGCGCGGCGAGGGCGAGGTTCATGTCGCAAACCTTTTCGAGCTTCGGAGCGCAGAACTGCTTACCGCTCGAAACCGCTTCCATTTTCCCGGCGTCGCCTTCGGCGCGAGCGAGGAGGAGGATCCGCTTCCGGACGGCCATCGATTCGGAGGCCGACATCGACGAGCGAGACGCTCTCAGCACCTTCGCGTAAGCGGCGGCCGCGGCCGAGAAATGGAGGCGATCGTCCTCGATGCGGGCGACCGTGCGGAGGGCTTGGACCGCCGCCTTCGCCTTCGGAAATTCCGAAGCGAGGTCGGAGAAGCAGGAGACGGCAGCGTCGAGCGCGCCTTGGTTCAGATCGGAGTTACAGGCGATTCCCATCGCGTCGAGGCTCAGGTTGCTGTTCGGGTAGGTCGAGCGGAACTCGCGGGCTTGAACGCCCGCCGTCGGATAGTCCTTCGCGGCGAAAGCGATTTCGGCGCGCTTGAACTTCGCGGCGGCGGCCTGGACGAGCATCTTGTGCCCGAAATCCTTCGTGGCCCAGCCGGAAGCGGCCGCGAAAGCGCGGGCTTCGGCTTCGACGGCGTCCCACCGCTTGCGGGCGATCCAGGTGTCGACGACGAGCGAGGCCGCGCCGACCGAGAACTGGCCGCGCGGATTCCCGAGGGCGAGCGCTTTCGCCCGGCCGAGTGCTTCGTCCTGGAAGCCGGCCGCGTAGAGCGCGCGGGTGGCTTCGAAATCGTAGTGCTCGAGGGCCACGCCGTCGAGCTTCTCGGATTCGACCGTCCACGCGACGAATTCGCGGAGGGAAGCGAGGTTCGCGGCGCTCAAGCCCTTGCCTGCTTTCGCGCCGACTTCGAGGTCTTCCGGAATCACGCCGGAGGCGCGGAGGGATTGGAAACGGGCTTCGATCGCTTGGGCGCGGGCGGCTTTCGGAGAGATCGTGGCCGGGGCGTTCACGCCGTTCACCCAGTTCGCGGCGATCCAGCGGTAAGCGTTCGAGGCCTGCGCGTACTGCTCGAGGGCGAAATGCGTCTCGGCGAGGTTCCAGCGGAGTCCGAAGCGGCGGGCGTCGTTCGCGGACGTCATACGGTCGAAGGAAACGAGGAGTTGGCCGAGGTTCCGTTCGGCTTCCGTCGAAGCGGTCGTCTTCTTATAGTCGGTGATCCGCTTCGTGAGTTTGTCGGCGGCCTTCACGACGAGCTTGCGCGCGTGTTCGGCTTCCGGGTGCTCCGGATTCGCGGCGATGATGTCGGCCACGTCGGAGGAATCCTTCACGACGTCGAGGTAGGCGGCGCGTTCGAGGTCGTATTCGAGGATGCCGATCAGCATCTCGAGGCTCTTCCGCGACGGATCGCTCTTGAGCACGATCGCCTTCCATGCGCGAAGGTCGGCGTTCAGGTCGGCGGTGCGGAGGTGGTCGGCGAACTTGATCGCCATGGCTTGGTAACCTTCGCCGGTGTCGAAAGACCGGAAGAGCGCGTTCACGGCGAGGAGGTTGAATTTCTTCGCGTTCGCCTGGTGCGCCATATAGGCGATCCCCGGAACGTCGTTCTGGACCGCTTCGCGGAGGGCGGCGTCCGCGGCGGAAAGCGTCTTCGCGCCGGCGCGCGCCTTGAAGACCGCGGCGAGGCGGGCCATCTCGGCGGCGGCGGATTCGTGGCGACCGTCGGCTTGGAGCGCCCACGCGCGCTTCGAGAGCGCGTTCGGATAGAGGGAATGCTTCGGATTCGCGGCGAGACCGTTCAGTACGGAGACGGCGCGCGCGTAGTTCCGGGAATCGATCGAAAGGTCGGCGATGGCCATCGCGGCGACCGGAGCTTCGTCGCGCTTCGGGTTCGCGGCGAGGAACTTTTCGAGATCCTTCACGGCCGCTTTCGATTGGCCGAGTTCCTTTTCCGCCTTACCGCGGAGGTAGAGGGCGCGAGGGGCCTGCTCGGAGCGACCGTAAGCGGAAAGGATCCGGGAGAGCGGGAGAATACCCGCGGCGAGCTTCGCGCGGTACGCCTTCTTCAAGCCGGTTTCACCCGGGCCGTAAGCGACGCGGAACATCCCGTCGGCGATCTCGAGGCGGAGTTCGGCGAGGCGAAGGAGCATCTCCGGTTCGCGCTTCGTCCCTTGGTACCGTTTCACGAGGAGGGCGAGGTCCCGGTCGGCTTCGTCCTGCATGTCGACGGCGGCCTGGTCGACCACGCGGTCGGTCGTCTCTTCGGCCTTGTCGGCCGCGAAGGCGGTCGGGCTCGCGATCAAAAGAGCGAGAACGAACTGACGGAGAAAGATCGAGCTACTCGACTGTTTATTCAGCATGGGCCACCGCCAGTTGGATATCGAGGTAGCCCTCGCTCGCCGCGGAGGCGAGGACGGCTTTGATGGTTTCGTACGGGGCGCCTTCGTCGGCGACCACGATCAGCTTCGGGCCTTTCGGTCCGGAGAGCGCCGAGCCGCGGGAAGCGGAGAGCGCGCGACGGAGGGAGGACGAGGCCCCTTCCCCGTCGATGTCTTGTTTGGCGAACTTGAACGTGCTCATCGCGGAGACGTTCTTGCCGCCGAGGGCGACGGCGTCCTTCGCGATCTCGACTTTGAGGGCGTCGGCTTTCTCGACGCGGCCTTTCGCGACCGGCGGCGTGAGCGGAACGGTCGGTTGGTACGGAAGGCCTTCGACCGAGTAGGACTTGAGCAGGAACACGAGGATGATCACGAAAATATCGGCCATCGAGGTGATCTGCAGCGCCATTTGCTCGCTTTTCGGGGCGTGCGGTAAGAACGATTTCTTCAACATATCGATACCCTTAAAAACCACCCAGGTTGACCTGGGCGATCTTCCCTTTCGCGACTTCCATGGAAGCCATGACGTCGCGGTAGCTGACCGAGTTGTCCGCGACGACGATCGCCGACTTCGCTTCTTCTTTGAGCGAGTCGAGCGAACCGGCGAGGCGGTCGAAGTTCCAAGCCGCGTTCCGAGCGGCGATCTTCGTGACGTGTTGACCGAACGAGCCGGTCTTGAGGACGAAAGAATGGTCGGCCTTCAACTCGATCACGACCGGCGCGGTGTCCACGGCGGCCGGGGCGTCGTCCGAGGCTCCGGCGACTTCGGCGTCGATGATGCCGATCGAGAAGAAGGACGTCGACACGAGCACGAACGCGATCAAGACGACGAAACAGTCGATGATCGAGGCGATGTTGAGTTCGAAGTCTTGCTCGAACTCTCCGTGTTTTAAGAATCCCTTTTTCTTCATAAATACTCCGACGATCTTAATTTCTAGCTAAGGCGTCAGGTTCCTTATGCGTTTCGTTTTCTTTCCAGTTACGGGGAGCGAGCACCGCTCGCTCCCCTGCTTACCTAGATTCACTTCGCGATCTTGAGCGTCTTTTCTTGGGCCGCGTAGAACTTCTGCTTGAGGATATCCATCGCCTGCATGGCCGACTGATCGACTTCCGCGATGAGGCGGTTCGTGCGGTTCATGAGGAAGGAGAACATCACCATACAGGGAATCGCGACTCCGAGGCCGAGCATGGTCGCGTTCATCGCGGTGGAGATCCCGTTCGCGAGGAGCGTCGACTTTTGCGAGGCGTCCGCCGCGCCGACCGCTTGGAAGGAAGCGATGAGGCCGGCGATCGTGCCGAGGAGACCGAGGAGGGTCGCCACGTTCGCGATCGTCGCGAGGAATTGGGTGCGCTTTTGGATCGCTTGGGCCGCCTTGTTCACGGAGATCCCGAGACCGTTCTCGATCAGCTCTTCCGGCTGGTGCGCGCGCATCAGGGCGAGCTTCACGACTTGGGCCGACGGCTTGTTCGGCATTTGGTCGCAGAGGATGACCGCTTCGGACACTCGATCGGCCATCACGAGGTCGGAGATCCGCGCGAAGAACGCGTCGAGGTTGCGGATCGGATACTTCTGGAAGAGCGCGACGACGCGCTCGACGGCGATCGCGACGGCGATGATGCCCGCGACGAAGATCGGCATGACGTGCATGAAGTTGTTCTTAAGAAATTCAAGGAAACCCATAAAACTAGACTCCTCTGTTACTGAACTACGCTTTTATTTAGCTGCCGGAAGTACCGTGGACGGCTGGTACTGAACTCTGACCCGGTCTCCCGGCTGGAGAACGGCGATGAGGTTTTTATCCGTGATCACGAGCTTGTTCGCCGCGACGTGGAATTGGTTCGCCGAGAGCTCGACCGAACGGCCGTCCGCGGTTTCCACCGTGACGACGAGGCGTTCGCGAGTATCCGGCGCGCGCTCGAGGGTGAACGTCGTTTGGGGCGACGTCTTCTTCACGACCGAGCGCTTCTCGATCTCGAGACCGATCTTCTTCAAGATCGGCGAGTAATCGTCCGCGCCGATGTCCATCGCGAACGAGCCGTTCGCGACTTGGCCGACGAGGTCGAGATACCGACTACCCTTTTCGTTCGTGATGACCGTGAGACCGGTCTCCGAATTCTTTTCCTTCGTGTTCCGGCGGAGCGTCTCGATCGTCGAATCGTCCTTCGCGACGATCGCCGTCACGAAGTAGTTCGGGTTCGCGGCGGGCGAACCGTCGAGGTCGCGGAAAAACGCGTCGAGTTTCGACTTGAACTCGCCGACCGGCTGGAGCGAGCTCGCGTCCACGCAAAGGGTCATCGCCGTCTGAGCCGTGATCGGAGTCTTCGCTTCGTTCGGCGTGCCCGGGCAGTTGATCGAGAACTGCGAGGGAAGGATCTTCGCCGCCGTCGCCGCGTCCTTACCGGTGTAGTACGAGCCGCTGTAGAGGAGCTTGCGCGGTTCCGGGCCGACGTGGTCGCCGACCGACTGATCGTCCTCGTCGGAGAGGAAGATGATGATCCGCTGCGAGCCCTTGCGGAAGAGTTTGTTCAGTCCGGAACCCTTTTCGTTGTCGGCGAGGAACTCGGTGACGGAATCGAGTCCGTGCTCTTCGTAGATGCCTTGGGTGCCGACGAGGACGCGCGATTGGAAGTTCGAAACGAGACCGGAGGCTCCGTTCTTCGTTTTCATGAGCGCGCCGGAGGAAAGTTTCGCGTAGTCCGGGCCCCATTGCTTCTGGCCACCCGCCTTAGAGGCATGCACTTGGAGCGGGGTCTTCTTCGTGTCCGGATTTTCCGTGTTCAGGTATTTTTCCCACGCTTCGTTCGCGACGAAGGCGTCGGTCGTGATGACGGCGAGCTGGATGTCCGTGCCCGACTTCGTGAGGTAGTCGCGGGCGAAGGAAGCGAGGCCGTTCTTGAGCTTCGTTTGGGACGTGAGCATCGAGGCCGAGTTGTCGATCACCCAGAGGATGTCGACCGGAGCGCCGTGCTTCTCGACGACGGTCTCACCGACTTCGAACGCGGCGGCCGCGGATTCCTGCGCCGGCAGCATTTTGAATTCGTTGTGCGAGGCTTGGGTACAACCCGCGCCGGCAACGAGCGCGAGCACGATCGACGCGACGCGTTGCATTTCATTTCTCTTTTCGATTTTTCCAAACGTGAAGGACATAGCGCCTCCTCGGACTCTCTCTTTGACGTAATGTGTCGTAACCCGGTCACGCTTTTACGCCTTTGGGATTCAAAGGGAAAGGGTAAATTTGACGCGATGCGTCTTTTTACTAAATCCTTTTAATTCCAAATGGTTACAATACTTAACCGAAATAATGCGCTATGCATTAAATGCAATGCGCTATCTCTTTGGATTCTAAGGCGAATCCAAATCGGGACGCCGAGTCATGAAATCCTAACCGTGCCCGGATTTAAATTTCGGGTTAGGGGCGATGGACTTAACGCTTCGCATAAACGGGACCAGAACTCCTGAAAGGGCCGGGTCGGCTATCGACAGAAGTCGAGCACAAGCGAACTCCAGGTTCCGAGCGGATCCCGGGGCGTCTGCTTGGTCGAGAAGTCGACCTTCGCCAAAGCCGACTGAAGCGAGATGGCGTCCGCGAGGGTCCATTCGCGGAGATAAGCCGTGAAACGATCCTGGAGAAACGAACCGAGCTTCGTCTCGCGGGTGCCCGCCTCCCTATCCTTGAGGAGGCCGACGAGCATTTTCACGTTCCAAGAAAGGAGGCCGAGCAAAGGCAAAGCCGCCTCGGGGGAATCGGCGAAGTGCCGGACCTCGGGAAGCGCCCGCGCGCGGTCGCGCCGGAAGAACGCCTCGACGAAAACCTCGGACGCATGCTGGCCCTCCCCTCCGCCGAGGAGCACGCCCTCGCGGTCGGCCGGAGATCCGGCGGTTTCCATCTTCTCGAGTTCGCGCTCGACCCCGTCGAGCGACCACGGATCGAGCGCACGCAGGGAATTCACCTCGGTCGGATTCAGCATCAACCCTTTCCGTTTCGCGAGGTACCCGACCCATGCCTCGCGGTCTTCCTCGGCGATTTCCTCGCACGGGACGCAGGCCGCCTTCTCGATAAGTCCTTTCGAGAACTTTTTCCGTTGGTCGAGGTCCTTCGAAAGGAAGACCACGACCGAACCGCCTTCGGCGACCTTCACGAACTCCGACCCGCATAAATCGAGGAGCGGTTCAGGATCCTTCAGACTGTGGGCTTGTTTGACCAGGACGAGCTTCCCGCCCCCCCCGAGAGAGAGCGACTGGGCGGCGTCGAGGACTTCGAACACCTCGCACTCCGCACCGTCGAGAATCGCCTCGCGAAAGGCCGAGGCGAACCCGAACCCCGAGGCGCTCCCGGGAGCTTCGGACGAGTCGCCGAACACGGCGGAACGGATCCGCTTCAGCAACTCGCGGGACTTCATCGCTTCGCCGCCGTAAATCCAGTACACCGGGCGCACTTTCCCGGCTTCGAGTTCTTTTTGGATGGCCTTCGGTTCGAGCTTCGGCATCAGAACCGCGCCACCATCGCTTCGTGCACGTCCTGCATCATCCCGTGCGCGATTTCCTTCAGGGTCCGATCGAATTCGGATTCGTTGATGAGGCCCGAGGTCGTTCCGTATTCGACTTTCTGGTTGTTCGCCGCGAACCGGCGCGAACGGGAAAATCCCGACTCCCAAAGCACTTCTTCGGGTTGGCCGTGCTTCTGCCGCCGCAGGTGGAAGGAGCAGGTCACGTCGGCTTGGTACTCCGTCGCGACTTCGATATCGATCACCGAAACCGTCGTCGGAAAAATCGATCCGGCGCTCGTCTTCGCCGACCAGGCGTAACTCGCCTTCTCGACGCTCGACTCGAGGATCGCGTCGGCGAGTTCGGGCCGGTCGACGACCTTCACCCGTCGCCCCGAGAGCAGCGACTCGATCATCTCGTTATAGAAGATGTTCTCGACCCCCGGCTTGTACGAAAGGTTCTTCACGGGCGCGACGTAGACCGAATTCACGCCGATCTCGCGCAGGCTGTTCGTCTTCGCGTTCTGGAGCGCGTAGCCGCAAGCCGAAAGGCCGAGGAGCGCCCCGGCCACCGCGGTCCCGACCGCGATGCGGGAAAATAACGCTCTGCGAATCGAAAGGAAGCGCCCGATCATGTATTTCCGGTCGTACCCTATGGGAATTGACTCCATCAAGGACATCCTCGCGAAGATCCGCGCGAAAAACCCCGCGCTCCAGAACCGGCTCGAGGAGGCCATCGCCGTGGAAGCCTGGGAGAAAACCGTCGGCCCGCAGATCGCGAATCACGCGCGCGCGCTGAAGGTGGACGACGGCGTGCTCTGGGTCGAGGTCGACCATTCGGTCTGGCGGACCGAACTCCACCACCGCAAACGCCAGATCCTCGAGCGGTTGAACCAAGCCTGCGGGAAAACGAAGCTCACCGACCTCTTTCTCATCGAGCCGAAGCGCAGCGGGGATTCGAAGCGTCGGCGGTAATCCGGTTTTCCGCGAGGCCGAAACCGAATCGGTATCTGAATCTGTTTTGTTTTCGGTGCCTGAAGCGGTCAGCGGTATTTCGAGTTCGACCGCCGTTCATTCGCGGTCGCGCCGCCATCGCCACTGAAGACAAAACAGATTCAGATATAGATTCGGCTTCAGACGCCCCCTACATCCGGTTCGCGAGTTGGAAAATCTGGATCACGATGAAGATGATCAGTCCGACGAACGCCCAGAGCAGGAGCTTCAACGCCCGCATGCGCTCGGGACGGTTCGAGGATGAGACGGCGGGCACGACCGTCGCGGACTGTTTCGAGGCTTCGGGAAGGTGGGTCGTACTTGCGGCGACGCTCTCGCGCGCGGCGTGGATCATTTCCTTCGCGTTCGCGGCCGCGTAAGGCGCGGTCACCGGCGCGGTCGCGGTCACCGTTTCGGTGTCCGTCTCGGTCGACTCCTCGTGGAACTCGTCGGATCGCGCGAGCGCCACGCCGAGCATCTTGATCGATTCGTCGCGCTCGTGGAGATAGATCCAATACCCCGTCGCCGGACAAACCTCGTCCATCTCGCGGAGTTCCCCCGACTGCATCCGAGCGACGATGGTTTCCTTCGGGAACGGACCGGAAATTCGATTTTCCTTCGTCCGGATGAGGTAGTTCATGACGTGAGCGCGGTCACCGTGCGGCCTTCGGCCTCGAGAAAACTCTTGATCGCCGGGTGGTGCGCCTTCCGGAATTCGGCGGGTTTTCCCCAGAACACGATCTCGCCCTGGTGGAGGAACGCGATTTGGTCGGCGAGCAGGAGCGCGGAGGGAATGTCGTGCGAGATGACGATCGACGTGAGGTGCAGCTCGCGCTTGAGCTGATCGATGAGGTCGTCGACCGTCGTGCGAGTGACCGGATCGAGACCGGTCGTCGGCTCGTCGTAGAGCAGGATCGAGGGTTCGCGGATGATCGCGCGGGCGAGCGCGACGCGTTTCTTCATCCCGCCCGAGATCTCGTTCGGGAGTTTATCGTGCGAGGCGCGGTTCATCCCGAGCAAATCGAGCGCTCGAACCACCTTCTCCGTGATTTCCGACTCCGAAAGGTCGGTGTGCTCGCGAAGCGGGAACGCGACGTTCTCGAAAACCGTGAAGTCGTCGAAGAGCGCGGAGTTTTGGAAGAGCATGCCGAAAAGCTTCCGATGCTCCATCAGCTCGCGGCCCTTGATCTTCGCCATGTCCTTCCCGCCGACCCAAACTTCGCCGGAATCGGGGCGCAGGAGACCGAGGATATGCTTCAAGGTCACCGACTTCCCGGCGCCCGAGCTGCCGAGGATGTACGTGAGTTCGCCCGTGGGGAATTCGATCGACACGCCCTTCAGGATTTGATCGCGGCCGTTCCGGAACGCCTTCCGGACGTTCACGAGCTTCACGGTGCCTAAGGGATTCTTGTTTTCCATTTAGTCCTTGAAAACGCGGCGAACCCGCCGCGATACCGACGTCAAAACTTCATAGGGAATTGTGCCAGCCGCCTTCGCTTGAGTCCATGGGTCTAGCCCCTCCCCGAAGATCCGCGCCCAGGCCCCGACTTCGGTCGACGCGTCGCATTCGATCGCGCTCAGATCCATACTGACCACGCCGAGAAAGCGCCGCAGCCGGCCATCGAGCCACGCACGTCCGCCTCCTTCGCCGATCCCGGAATTCATCCGGTGCAGTCCGTCCGCGTAGCCCGCGGCGAGAATCGCGATCTCGACCGGCGATTCGCTTCCCTTCACTTTGAAGTGCGCTCCGTACCCGACGCTCTCGCCCGGCTTCACCTGGCGGCGAGCCGCGACCTGATACCGAAGTTCCATCGCCGGTACGAGACCGCGTGCGGGCGCCCCCGGCCAGGGCGGCACGCCGTAGAGCGAGATCCCCGGGCGCACGAGATCCGTCCACCCGTCGAGCCCGAACTCCTTCGCGTGCCAGATCGATCCGCTGTTCGCGAGATGGAAAAGCGTGTCCGTCCAAGTCGACTTCACCGCCGACGTGATCCCGCGGAACGTCTCAAGCTGCTTCTTCGTGAGCGAATGCCCGTCGTCCTCCGCGACCGCCATATGGGTCGCGACGCCTTCCGGCCGCCATTCGAGCGGTTTGTCTTTCAGCTGCGAAAGGATCTGCTGAACGAGCCCGGCCGAGATCCCGAGGCGATTCATCCCGGTGTTGAACTTCAGGTGGTATTTCAGCCGTTCCGGCCATTTTCCCTTGAGGAACCGGCGCCAGTCCTCGTCCGACGCGATCGTCGGCGTGATGCCGAAACGCTCGCAGTACTGGCCCTTCTCGTCGCTCCAGTTCGTCGCGCCCGAGAGCGCCATCACGCGCGTCCGCCGTCCCTTCGCACCGAGCGTCTCGCGGATTTCCCGCGCTTCGTCGAGCGAAGCGACGCCGAAGCCGTAGAGGTTCCTCGCCTGGGCCAGCGCCTTCGTCGCGAACGCGGCGCCGTGCCCGTAGGCGTCCGCCTTGATCATCGGCAGGATCGCCTGGTCGCCGACTTGGTCCTGGATCGCCCGGAAATTCTCGCGGAGCGCCTTGCCCGAGACGATCGCCTCCGCGCGATCGAAACGCGCGGTCAGCGGAGCGTTCGAATTCGAGTAGGAGTCGTCGTCGAAGGCGCCGGCTTCGTCGAGCGGATCGCTTCCGCGGCCCGCCTCCGCGCGGTCATCGAAACTGCGGCGCAGCTTCGCCCAGTTCTTTTTTTTCGACTCGGAATCCATGGCCTTAGATTACCGGCGTTTAGGCGTCCTGACGAGCATAATGGCGCGAAGCCCGCTCGAGGAGCGCGCCCATGAATTCGCGGTGAAGCACGCTGTCGACGCCCGATTCGGCGACGACTAGGACGCCGAGAAGACGCGGCGGTCCGGCGTGAGGATTTCGCGCCTCGGTCATCGGCCAAGCCTCGAAATTCGCGATCCCGAGCCGGGTGAGCATCACGCGCACGAGCGGCGGGTATTCCCAGAGGTTCAGCGCCCGACCGCGCGCGACTTCGGCGTGGATCTCCGTCACGAGCCCGGTCTCGAGCGCGAAACTCATCCCGCCCGCGCCGAGGATCGAACGCGACGCCGGATAGCCGGCTTCGGCGGAAAGGCGCGCGATGCCCTGGAGCGGGTCGTAGCGGAAGAAAAGCGCCGGGCTCTTCGTCGCGGAAGAGACCGATTCGACGATCTTCGTCTCGAGGCGTTCTCTTCCCTTCGCGCGACGCGCTTCGGTCTCGAACTCCTCGAGCAGGATCTTTTCGCGACGGAGCCGGTTTTGTTCCGCGGTTTCGCTGCGCGCCTTTCGCGCGGTGAGGAAGCGCGCGAGTTCCGAATTCGGCACGGCGGGGTCGCTCGCAGTCTGCGCAGCGTTCGTCGGAACCGGGGCGGCGAGCGACGGTGCTTCGACCGCGGGAGCCCGCGGGATGAATCGCGGCGGATTCTCGCGCAACTCGCGAAGCCCGCGGCGCGGTTCCGGAGTAGGCGCGGCGACGGTGACCGGCGCGGAGCGCGGCACGAAGGTGCGAACCGGGATCGGCGCCGTCTCGAGGGCCACCTCCGGCACGATCGGCGCGAGTCCGGCCACCGGCGGTTTTCGCGGGCGGATGATCGCGAGGCCGAGGAAGAGGATCCCGAGGAGCGAGCCCGAGATGAAAATCAGGATCAAGAGCGGGTTCGTCGACGCACGAACCGGCGCGTGGACCTTTTCCATCACGAGGAACGCGTTCCAACCCGGCACGCGCTCGAAGCGGATCGTCGTCGGGAAACCCTCCCACGACTTCGACGAAATCCGGTGGGAGCTCCTCCGGTAAAGATCGGCGAGCGCGCTCGTCCGCGTGCCCACTTCGGCCGCGTTCGTGTGCGCGAGGATGAGTCCGCTGTCCTCGATCAGGTAGGTCTTCACTCCGCCCGAGGGAATCCCGGCGGCGAAAAGCGCGTGCGGCCGAAACGCGATCGCCGCGACGTGCACGCCGTCGGCGTCCGGAAAGAGACCGAGACGAAGCGTCTCCCCGCTCGGATCGTTCGCGAGCTCGGGACCGACGAGCGGCAGCACGGCCGCGCCGGTTCGCTTCGCGATCTCGGCGGGCAGAACGCGGTAGAGGGCTTGTTCCCAAACACCTTCGGCTTCGAATCCGAGCGAGCGCACCACTCCGCTCGGCGCCTTCGTCCAGACCGAAGCGGAAACCACGCCGGAGGGATAGCGACGGCGATCGGCGAACGGAATCGCCCGGATGGCCTGGGTCTTCAGTTCCTGGAGCCGCATCTCGAGGCGGTCGAATTCACGACCGAACCGGTCGTCGAGCTCCCGAGACTCGGCGGCTCGGTGAGCGCGCGCGAGGGCATGGCTGCGACGCGACTCGATATACGCCATCCCCGCCACGAGGGAGAACGTCACCCCGGCGAGGAGCAGATAGCGGATATTCAGCGATCGAGTCCGGTCTTGTCGCGGAGCGCCCAAGGCGGTATACCCTCCTCCTTAAAGGGTAGCATGACTCGATCCTCCACCAGTGCGAAAGACCCGGAAATCCCGCTGCCCCCCCCCCATGTTTTAATTTTGGGTTCGGGAATCGCCGGACTTTCGGCGGCCCTGAAGTTCGCGGGGACGAAAAACGGCGCTTCCTCCGACATTCGGGTGACGCTGCTCGCGAAGGCCGACGCCGCGGAAGGCGCGACCCGGTGGGCCCAGGGCGGCATCGCCGCCGTCTGGTCGAAACAAGACAGCTTCGAGGAACACGTTCGCGACACGCTCGTCGCCGGCGCCGACCTCTGCCGCGAATCGATCGTCGACCTCTGCGTGCGCGAGGGCCCCGAACGCGTGCGGGAACTCATCGAACTCGGCGTCGAATTCACGAAGGCCGATCCCTCGGGCCCTCCCTCGAAGGCGCCCATCGATCCGGCGGAAGCGTTCGACCTTCACCGCGAAGGCGGCCACGGCCGACGCCGGATCCTCCACGCGGACGACCTCACCGGATGGGCGATCGAAAAGGCGCTCCTCGCCCAGATCAAGGACCATCCGCGGATCACCCTCCTCGAAGAACATTGCGCGATCGACCTCATCACCGAAGGGAAGCTCGACCGCTCGACGGGAAAAACCACGGGCAGCCCGGGACGCTGCTTGGGCGCGTACGTGCTCAATACCCGGAGCGGCCGAGTCGAGACGCTGTCCGCGGATCTCACGATCCTCGCCACCGGCGGCGCCGGTAAAGTCTATCTCTATACCTCGAATCCCGACACCGCGACCGGCGACGGCATCGCGATGGCCTATCGGGCCGGCGCGAAAGTCGCGAACCTCGAGTTCATCCAGTTCCATCCGACCTGCCTCTATCATCCGAGTGCCCGCACCTTCCTCATCACCGAAGCGCTCCGGGGCGAAGGCGCGATCCTCCGTAACCTCGCGGGTGAACCGTTCATGGATCGCGCGCACGAACTCGGATCGCTCGCGCCGCGGGACATCGTCGCGCGCGGCATCGACCTCGAGATGAAGCGTACGGGCGACCGTCACGTGCTGCTCGACTGCTCGGCGATCCCGGCCGAGAAACTCCGCACCCACTTCCCGAACATTTACGAGACCTGCCTGAAGTACGGCGTCGACATCACGAAGCAGCGGATCCCGGTCGTGCCGGCCGCGCATTATACGTGCGGCGGCGTGCTCGTCGACGAGCACGCGCGCACGACGATCCCCGGTCTTTACGCGATCGGAGAAGCCTCGTGCACCGGACTCCACGGGGCGAACCGGCTCGCCTCGAACTCGCTGCTCGAAGCGGTCGTCTTCGCCCACCGCGCATGGATCGACGGCGGCCGCGAACTCGAGAACCGCCGCGCGAATCCGCAGCGGGCACGGATCCTCCCGAACGGCCTCCCGGAATGGTCGGTCGGTCACGCCGTCGAGCTCGAGGAGCAGATCGACATCGCCGCGACTTGGACCGAAATCCGCACGATCCTGTGGAACTACGTCGGCATCGTGCGCTCGAACCATCGCCTCCTGCGCGCGCGCCGCCGGCTCGAGATCCTGAAAGAGGAGATCAACGACTATTACTGGTCCCACCTCCTCACGCGCGACCTCGTCGAGCTTCGGAACCTCGTCGACGTCGCCGACCTGATCGTCGCCTCGGCTCTCCTTCGGAAAGAGAGCCGCGGCCTCCACTACACCGTCGACTACCCCGCGCGGGACGACGCCTTTTTCAAACGGGACACGGTCTTGTGAAAAAATACGCGAAGGAACTCGCCGAAGTCGAACGCGCCATCCGCGCGCTCCCGCGGGCGAAGCGCCCCGAGATGTGGATGGCGAAGAACTACGTCGGCGCCGGCGAATCGAAGTTCGAGTTCCTCGATCTCACCGTCCCGACGCTCGATGCCCGGCTAAGGAAGGGGTTTTCCTTCACCGCGCTTCCGGTCTCCGAGCAGTGGCCGATCTGGGACTTCGTTTTCCGGAATTCCCCGACGTTCGAAGTCGTGACGGCCGCCTTCGCGTTCGCCGACCGATTCAAGGCCGTCGACCTCGCTCCGCACGGGCACCGGCTCGTGGCGTGGGTCGAACGCTCGGATAACTGGGCGACTTCCGACGGGCTGAGCTCGTTCTACGCGCGCCTACTCGAGCACGACCGCGCGCAGTGGCTGCCGCTGCTCGCGAAGTGGGCGGAATCCCCTAATCCGTGGAAGCGGCGTCAGTCGCTCGTCTCGCTCCTCTATTACTCGCGCGGGCGCGACCCGAAACGCATCCTCCCGTTCGCGAAGCTGCGCGCGTTCATCGAACGCCACCTCGACGATCCCCACTACTACGTCCAGAAGGGCGTCGGCTGGGCGATCCGCGAAACTTATAACGTCTACCCGCGGGAGACGGTGGCTTGGCTCCGGAAGCGGATCGGCCGGATCGCCGCGCCCGCGTGGCAGGCCGCGACCGAGAAACTTCCGCCGGCGACGAAAGTCGAGCTGAAAGCGAGCAGAAAAGTCGAGCTGAAAGAGCGTAGAAAAACCGAGCTGAAAACGATCCGGAAAGTTTCGTCGAAGCATACGAAGTCCGCCGCAAGGAGGACCTCGCGATGAGCCGTCCGCGAAAAAACGCCGGACGTCGCGGCGCTCGCCCGAAGAAACCGTCCCGATCGCCCTCGATTCCCGAGACGGACTTGAAATTCAAACTTTACGAAGCGGCCGTCCAAAGCTCGGCTTGGCAGATGCGCTACCTTCCCCTCTTTCACCGGCGCTTCACCGGAAAGCCCGCGACCTCGATGCGCGAGGATTTCTGCGGCACCGGCCGGATCGCGTGCGACTGGGTGAAGAAATCCCCCCATCACCGCGCGCTCGGCCTCGACCTCGACGCCGTCACCCTCGAGTACGCGGACCGCGTGAATCGCGCCGCGCTCCCCTCCGCGGAACGCGAGCAAGTGAGCTTCGCGCTCCAGAACGTCCTCTTCCCGACGCGCGAGAAGTTCGACGTCATCGGCGCCCATAATTTCTCGTTTTTCGTCTTCCACGAGCGCCGCGACCTGCTCGCCTACGCGAAGGCCGCCCTCCGCTCGCTGAAAAAGGACGGCACCTTCTTCCTCGAAATGGCCGGCGGCCAGGGCTTCGTCGAAACCGAGTCGAATTCGCAGACCGTCGTCGTGCCCGAGGTCGGCAAGGTGAAGTACGTCTGGGAACAGCACCCTTACGACCCGGTGACGAAGGTCTCGGATTACTCGATCCACTTCCGCCTTCCGAACGGGCGCTGGCTGAACGACGCGTTCACCTATCACTGGCGGCTTTGGGAAATCCGGGAAGTGCGCGAGATCCTGCTCGAGGCGGGATTCCGCGACACCCGCGTGCTCTGGCCGACCGACGAAACGATGAGCGAGTACGTCGAAGTCGAGCACGGCGACGACGCCGACGTCTGGCTCGCGTACGTGGTCGGGATCCGTTAACGCTCGTCCGCCGGTTCGGCGTCGATCTCGCGCACGTCCGCTTCGGTGAGGTCGTCTTTTCCCTCGCCTTGGATGATGAGCGGCGCCTTCTCCCACTCCGCCTTCATGTATTCGAGGAGCGCGGAGTTCTGTTCGAGGTCCCGGAAGAACGTCTTTTCTTCTTCCGACCATGCGGTCACCCGCGGATGCCGGAGTTCGAGCGTGAAGACTTCGCCGAGCGAGGAGAACATGTCGCGAAGCCCTTTCACCACGCGGGCCGGTCCGAGCTTATCGGAGATCGTCCGCGGCGTGAGCGAGATCGCCGAAGCGTCGAGCCCTTCGGCCTCGAGTTCGGCCTTCCGCGCGGCCGCGCGCGCGGCGAGCTTTTTCCGGCGGTGCTTCTCGATGCCGGTGATCTTCTCGAAGAAAGTCAGCGGCGTGGTGATCACGCCGAGGAGGGTCTCGGCGACGCCGGCGCCGAGGTTGACCGCGCCGTAGATCGGGCGCAGGAGCATCTTTCGCCACTCGGTCGAACCGTCGTCGTAGAGGAGTACCCAAGACCCGCGGAACGTTCCCCGGAGCGATTTCGACAGCGGCACGAATCCCTCGAAGAGTCGCGACTTCCCCTGCTGCTTCAAGCGGAGCTGCCGGAAGAGGCGCTGCGAGGGATAAACGATGATCTGGCGGACCTTCGCCGGGTCCTTGTTCACGCCGCGGTAGATCTCGGCCGGCATGATCGGGAGCGGACCGTGGTGATGGAGGAACTCCGGGTTGATGATCGCCATGTCCTGGGAGACCGGCGTCGCGCAGTTGTTCTTGAAGAGCGAATACCCGTCGAGTGGCTCATGCGCTTTGATCTTTCGGGTTTGCTCCGCGTAGCGCTTCGCATTCGCGGCGAGCATCTCGTACATCTTCGCGCCGTCGAGTTCGAACCAAGTCTCGTAGATCGTGCGCATGATCTGGGTTTGCTCGAAGGCATAGTACTCGGCCGGGTCGAGGCTGACTTCGAGATAGAGCGCGTTCGCGAGGTTCTTCTTCTCCGCGTCGGAATAGTCCGCGAGCCGGATGCCGTACTGCTTTTCGAAGGACGGACCGATCATCCCCTCTTCCGGTTTTTCGTATTCGTAGACGGCATCGAAAAGTTCGTCGTTCCGGCAGTAGACGAAGCGTTCGCCGGAGTGCCCGAGGACGGAGGTCCCGTTCGCGGGCCCCATGTAGACGAAGGCCGCGCCGAGCATCTTGATTCGGGTTCCGGACGGGGTGACCACGTCGGGCGAGTAGTTCTCGAGGCAGGTGCCGAGCGTCTCGATGCCGATGCCTTTCAAGGAGCCGAGGTCGGTGACCGGGCCTCCGCGCTTCCCCTCGATGACCGCGGGAATCTCGTCGGCCACGGAAGCCGGGGCCCGGGGCGCCCGAGGGCCAGTCGCGAGCGCGCCCCCCGAGAAACTCAGGATTGCGGCCGCGAAAGCTGTATAGAAGTTCGACATCTGCATGGGCGATGCTCTCCGAACGCGCCCGAGGCGCGGTCTGGGGACGTTTCCTCTCTAGAGAGCACGCGGGATGCCAGATTCCGGAACGCGAACGGGCCCCGGTCGAAACCGGAGCCCGCGCGAGATAACCGAATCCTGAATGACTAGATCACGGATTGCACATCAGGGTCTTGATGCGCGAATTGTTGTAATTGTATCCGCGAGAGCGATATGCGCTGAATTTGGCATCGCCGCCTAGAATAATCGTACGGTCGAAGTCTCCGTCCCAGGTGAGCGAGGCCGGGATCGCAGATTGGAACCCGAAAGATTTGCAAACGCCGTTCAAATTCGACGACGTGCTCATCCATCGGACGGTACCGTCGGCGGCGCCGAAGGCGGGTCCCACGAGCGTGACGGTGCCGTCGTCGTTCACGATCACTGGCTTCTCGAGGCGAGTGCTCGGTCCAGCCTGCACGCCGGTTTCGCACATGATGGTCGCGATACGAGAGTTGTTGTAATTATAGCCGCGCGAACGGAAAGCCGAGAATCGGGCGTCGGAATCGATGACGATCGTACGATCGAAGTCCCCATCCCAGGTGAGCGAGCTTGCAACGGCGGCGCCGTAGCCGAAAAGCTCGCATACGCCGTTCAGATTCGAGGAAGTACTAATCCACCGGACGGTACCGTCGGCGGAACCGAACTTCGGGCCACCGATGGTCACACGACCGTCATCGTTGGTATAAAGCGCTTCGTAATTCTTGCTCGCGTAGAAGGCGGCTTCCTCGGCGGCGTTCATGGCGAAAGCCGAAGGAAGGGAGGTCAGGGCGAGGACGAGGGCGGTAAGGAAACGGGACGCGTTCATAGGACTCTCCTGGGGCGGGGAAGGTTAAAGCGGGTGGAGACTAGGTCGAAAAAATGGGCCCGCGACTTTCGTCGCGGGCCCTTCTCGGACTGACTTAGTTGAGAACGTCGGTGGCTTCGTTCTTTTGCTCGGCTTGGGCCTTGATGGCCTTTTCGAGATCCGATTCCTTTTTCAGCTGCGCGGAGCCGAAGGACATCGAGATCGAGCCGGAGAGGGCGATGCCGGCGCCGACGTACTGGGAAGCCTTGTCGCCGTTCGACGCGATGGAAGCGCCGATGGCCGCGACTTCGAGGCCGCCGAGGATCTTGCCCCAGCCGCTATCCCAGTTGATCGCCCACTCGGTCGTCACGTAGGAGCGCGAGTAGTAGACGTCGTGCGGGTAGCCCCAGCCGTCGTAGTACCGGCGGTACACGACTTCGTTGTGCTGGACGTAGTATTCGACGAACGGAGACTTGTCGTAGTTGTCGTCCGCGTAAACGGTCACGCGGGAGCGGCCGTCGTCGAGGATTTGTTCCTGGACGTACACGTAGTCGGTCGGCGCGACGTTATAGCACGTCGAGGACGTCCAACCCGGATGGTACGTGGTCGTGCAGCTTTCCGAATAGCCGTAGTAGCGGTGGAAACCGCCGTCCCACTGGCGATAGGTCGTGCGATAGCGATAGCCGCGACGGCCGTCGCCGGCGTGGGCGGTCGGAGCGACGGCGGTCAGCGCCACGATCGCGAGCATGAACGTCGAAACGAGGGAACGAAACATAAGAAACCTCCGAAGGTGTTTTGGGCGGGAGGCTTTTCTCACGACTAACGCTTCGCGTCAATTCTTTTCAAGCCTCCGTCGGGTAGGCCCCGGCCCCGTCCCGGCGGGTGTGCCAGTACGCCCATGCGATAAAGACGAGCTGGAGCCACAAACGCGCGTAAAGCACCTTCGGATCGACGCCGTAGACAGGCTCCCCCACCTCGAGGGTGTGCGTATACATATAGAGGTTCGCCGGAAAAACCGCGATGAGGAGCGCGATCAAACCCCAAGCCGCGCGCCGGCGAAACCGCCTCGCGAGGACCGCGAGCCCGAGACCGATCTCCACGGCGCCGCTCAAGTAGACGAGGAAGAGCGGCTGCGGAAGATAGGGCGGCATGAACGTGAGATAGTACTCCGGACGCCGAAAATGCATCACGCCCGCGAAGACGAAGAACGCCGCGAGGAGCCCGAGCGAGATCTTCTTCGCGCGCTTCATCGACCGGCGCCTAGGACTGAGTGCGCAGTTCGCTGATCGAAAGGAGCCGCAGGAACTCGAGACCGGTCGCCCGTAGGGCCGCTTCCCCGCCCTCTTCGCGGTCGACGACGGTCAGCACCGCGACCGGATCGTAACCCTCGGCGCGCAGTCGTTCGATCGCCTTGATGCTCGAACCGCCGGTCGTGACCACGTCCTCGAGCACGATGAGCTTCGCACCCGGCGCGAGGTTCTCGCGTCCTTCGACGTAACGGCCCGTTCCGTGATCCTTCGCCTCTTTCCGCACGATGTACGCCGGCCAGTCGGCGCCTTGGGCGAACGCCGCGAGACTGACCGCGGTCGCGATCGGATCGGCGCCTAGCGTGAGCCCCCCCACGCCGCGGATCGCGTTCGCGCCGCTCGACGGACCGCCCGAGGCGAAGCGCTTCTCGGCGAATCTCCGGATCACGTCGAACGCGAGCCGTCCGATGAGGTGCGCGCCCGCGCCCGAAAGCGTCGTCGCCTTCATGTCGATGTAAAACTTGCTCTTCTTTCCGGACGCGAGGGTGAAATCCCCTTCGCGGTAGCTCCGTTCCCGCACGAGTCGAAGCAGCGCGGAGGATTCGTTCACGAAATCGATCGGGGCGTCGAACCGAGGCATCGTCATGCCCTCGTTCTAACCCGCCGCTATCCGCCGTTCAAGGAGCGCGTAGCCCATCATCCGGGCGATTTCGGCGCGCTTTTCCGCCGGCATCAGCTGGTATAGCAGCCGGAAGGGCCAAGCGGGGGCCGGCGGCGGACGGCCGCGGCGCACGCCTTCTTCGAAGATATAGCGCATCTCGGAGACCCCCCATCCCGCGTCGGCGAAGAACTTTTCCCAGTCGCCGGGCGAGAACCGAAACGGCGCGTGGGCGTCGAGTTTGCGGAACATCTTCTGGCGCTTGCGGTATTTCATCACCGTCTTAGAAAAATAGTCGGTGACCCAGTATTTGAAACTCCGCTGGGCGTAGAGATCGGTCGCGAGATCCGCGACCGCTTCGTTCGGGAGATAAGGCACGACGCCCTCGGTGAGCACGAGCACGCGCGCCGATTTCGCGCCGATGTTCGCGAGGAGGCGTTCGCGGGCGTCCGCGTCCGCGAGGTCGAGCGAAATCCGCTCGAGATCGCACTTCGGAGGTTCGCCGCCGAGCCGGAGCGTCTTGTAGGAAATCACGTGCGGGAAATCGACTTCGATCCACCGGAGGGATTCCGGAAGATCGAGGCGATACGGACGCGTGTCGAGACCGGCGCCGAGATTCAACACCGTGTCCACCCCCTTGCGGATTCCGTCGCGGATGAAATCGTCGATCACGACCGTGCGGAGCGCGACGACCCAGGACATGCGGTTCCCGCCGCCCATTTCGCGCGCGATCGCTTCGCCGCGGCCGTCGGAAAGCACTTTCGCGAGCGGATCGCGAAAGAGCGCGTCGGGACGCTCGGACTCCATCGCCCGGTACGCGGCGATCCAAAACGAGGTGTCCGAAACGTGCTGGATCGGTTCGCCGTCCCGCTTCGTCGACGGAATCACGACCGACCTCCGGGAGCTGCCCCCGAAACGACGGCGGACAGATTCTCGAAAAACGCCTCTTTCCCGATTTCGTTCATCGGTTCGTGGCGGAAGTCCGGATATTCGAAGAGGCGTTTCCCGGGAAGGTCGAGGCGTTCGAAGAACGCGAGGGTCACCGGCGTGTTCACGAGCCGATCGGCAAGCGGAACGTGCACGGCGAGTCCCGGATACCCGAACCCCTCGCGGCGAGCGAGCGTGTCTTTTTGGGCCGCGGTCATCGACGCGTAAAATCGCGGCGTCATGCGACCGTGATTCAGTCGATCCGACGAGTAGTTCTCGACGACGCGGTCGTCCCGGCTGAGCACCGAAGCGTCGACGTCGGTCGAGAGCGAAAGCGTCTTCCACGTCTTCGAGAGCACGGCGGCGACGCCGCGTAACGGGAGCGGCGGCTCTTTGTGAAGCGCGAGATACGGCGCCGAGACCTGGAAAGACTTCAGCGGCAGCCCCGGGTGCAGGAATCCGAAGCGAAGCGCGACGTGCCCGCCGAGCGAATGTCCGAGGAGGTGGATTTCCGCGCCCGGGAATTTCGTTTCGACGTGCCGAAGCATGCCCTCGAGGTCGTCCGCGAGCGAGTCGAAGCGATCGACGTCGCCGCGTAGCCCTTCGCTCCGACCGTGGCCGCGCTGATCGTACGCGAAGACCGCGTCGACCCCCGAGCCGCACGCATCGAGGTAGTGCGGAAAGTGGAGGTAACGGCCGGCGTGCTCGCCGAACCCGTGCACGAGGACGAGAACGCGTTTGACCGCGACGTCGCGTTTCCGGTGCACGAGCGCGAAGAGTTTCGTCGCGTCGTCGGAGGCGACGCGCGTCTCCCACTCCGTGAACCAACCCTCGGGCATGCCGGGGAATCCCTGCGGCTGCTTCACTCCGTAATAGTTGCGTTCGAATCCCGCGGCGGTCGTCACGTGGGCGTCCTTATCCCGCGACGATCCGTTCGATGATCCCGCGGGCGTTCGGCGAAAGCTCGTCGAAGCGGAAACTGAATCCGCGACGATCCTCGAGCACGCGAACGACGACGCCTTCGGCGACGAACGGCATGAACGCCGAACTCGTGGGTTCCGGAGGCGATACGTTCAGCTTCAGCCGCGAACCAACTTTCGAGGGGAGAAACTCCGAGAGAACTTGCATCCCGCCGATCGAGATGTCCCGGCCCATGCCGACGAGAATTTTCTCCCCTTCGGCGATGATGACTTTCGCGAGGATCGGTTTGCGATCGGCCGCGCGCTTCTGGCTCGCGCCGGTCTTGTCGATCTCGACGGTCTTTTCGCTCATTGCGATTTGGGCGACGTTCTTGAACGTCGAGCGGAAGTGCGCGACGGATCCGATCTTCTCCCAGTCGCTCATCCCGTCTTTCCAAACGAAGGACTCCGGCGTGATCTTGCCGACGCCGGCGAGCCCCTGCACTTCTTCCTCGGTGAAAGGGCCGTACTGCGAATCGTTGTAGTAGAGGAACCACTCGCGGGCCTGGAGTTTCTTCGCGGCGGGCGGAGGCGCGGGCGGTTGGGCCTTCGGCTTCGCGGCGGGCGGAGGCGGAACCGCGGCTTTGAACGTCGGGACGTCGGCGATGCGCGACCACTCGCCCATGCCTTCTTTCCACACGTAGGAAACCCACGTCAGCTCGCCCGCCATAACGCGGTCGTAGACTTCCGCCGCACTCATGGGACCGACCGACTGGTCTCCGATCGCAATGAACCACTCCGCCTGGGTCTGGCCGCCAAAAGGTGTCCGGTTTTCCATAGGTTAGATTCTATTCGTCGAAAACCAAGGGCGCAAATGGGTAGAGGATGGCGGTGCATTTCGATCCGGTGGTGATTCCCCGACCCCGGATTCCGCCCCCAACTCGCTTATATGCGATCCCACGGCGTTTAGCCCTGGTCTAGGGCTTGCTCATCTTCCTTAATGAAAGGTTCCCCCACTGGAGCAAGTCATGAAATCGAAGCTATACCCCATCGGAGTCGCCCTCGTGCTTTTGGCCACCATTATGGTGGCGGGCATTTTGATGGTTCCCAAATGAAGGTGTTTTAAACGGGATCCCCCAAGGATTCGGCCCGGAGGAGTCGCTTCCCTCCGGGTTTTTTTTCGCCCGAAAATCGACGCGTGCCCAAGCTTTGGTCGCCGGGCTCGCTTCGCTCCCCTCTAAAGCCGCTCTCGGCCGGCACGCCCGCTGCACAAAGGGCCGCGACGAAAACTCGATTTCCAAGCCGAATTCCGCTCGGTTTTTGCCCGCATTTGCGGGGGGATTTCCTGTCGAATCTTTCGACATGCGCACGGGACACAGTCACATCGCTTGACAGTCCGCCTTCGGATATCGATATAACTATTCGTTTTTATTGGTTTTTAAGAGCCTCCGCTCGACCCCTTCTCTGGCACCTGCCTTGCTCTATCTCATCCTGAGAGAGAAGAGTTTTGAGGTGCTTATGAAACAATGGATTCGGCATTCTTCCATCCTGGCGGCTACCCTGACTGCCTTCGTCGCGCTTTCGAGCTGCGGCCAGCAATCCTACGGCGTCGTCCAATCCCAACAAGACAGCGGCTCCGCCGGCGGATCTTCGATCGCACCGAAAGTCGACCTGCTCCTTGCGGTCGATAACACGGGCTCGACCTACTCGGTCCAAGCGAAGCTGAACGCTTCGATCAAGAGCTTCCTCGCCACGTTGAACGCCCAAGACTGGGACTTCCGCGTCACCGCGATCCCGCTCACCGGCACGCCGTCGATCACCCAGATCTCGGCTTCGAAGTACGACGCGAACTCCGCGAACTGGGTCGCTCCGTATCCGGGAGCCCCGCACACGTCGACGATCCCGCACTCGATGTACGTCGCTCCGGAGAACTACCAAGTCTCCGTGAACTCGACCGGCACCGACGGCTACGAGCCGGGCCTGAAGAACATCGGTACCGCGCTCGCCTCTTCGGCCGCCCAGCAATACTTCATCCGTCCGGAAGCGATCCTCGCGGTCGTCGTCCTTTCGAACGGCGAAGATTCCTCGGACGGCGTCGACTACTCGGCCTATCCGTACCTTCCTTACCCGACGATCGCGTCCGGCACCCTGAACGGCATCAAGAACGCCAAGGGCTCCGCGCTCGCGAGCTCGGTCCACCTGATCCCGGTCGTTTCCCCGAGCGGTAGCCGCTCTTGCACCGCGCTCGGCGGCGGCACGGCCTGGGCCGCGACCCGCTACGTGAGCGCCGGCCAACAAATCGGCGGCCACACCCCGATCGACATCTGCACGAACTCGATGAACGCGGTCTTCGCGCAAATCCAGTCCCAGGTCTCGGCGATCAAGCTGAGCTACGTGAAGCGCTACATCCAGATCGCCTCCCGTCCGAACGAAGACACGATCTCGATCGTAAAGCACGGCTCGAACGGCGTCGACATCTCGGTTCCGAAGTCGGTGAACGGCTCGGCCGGTTGGGTCTACCTCGGCGAAACCACCGCGCCGATGGTCTCCGAACCGATCGCGATGGACTACCGCACGGGTTACATGATCCAGCTCATCGGCGACGCTTACAAGCTCACCGGTGACGAGACCGCCTCGGTCACGTACCTCCCGTACGGCGTCACTCCTTCGAACTGATCTTCGAATCGAACGTCCCGCAAAGTTCCTCGTCCCCGGCCCTTGAACCCCGCTCCGGATGAGCGGTTTTCCCTGAGAGAGAGTTTAGGTTTATGCGTTCCCGGAAGTCTTCCCCATCGAAATGGCTGTTCGTCGGCGCGCTGATCACCCTCAGCGTCGGCGGTTACGCCAAGTTCAAGCCCGCGCCGGATCCCCTGGCGAAGGCCTGGGGAATGAGCCTCGAGCGTAACCTCGACCGTCTCCCGGAGGAAGGCACGCTCGACGAGAAGAACTTCCCCTGGGCCGACGCCCGGTTCCCGTTCGCGGAAGGCTCGATCGCGAATCGCTACCAGCGCGAAGACCTCCCGAAGGAGGATCGCTTCACCCGCCGCGGCCTCCGACTCGACGAGATCAAGGCGCTTTCGCCGGCCAGCCGCACGGAAGAACTCTCGAAGCACGCCCCGTCGGAGATCTTCGATCTCGTCCGCGGATACACCGCGACCTATCCGCTTACGAACGAGATCCGCCGCCTGATGGCGAAAGCGAAATCCGCGCGCGATCTCGCCGAACTCGACGAGAAGATGAGCTTCGGATGGGCGGCCGCCGCGACCTCGATGGAAGAGCCGGCGCTCCGTACGAACTACAAGATTCGTTTCCCGGAAGGCACCGAAGCGACGCTCTCGATCGGCTCCGCCGACGTGAAGGGCCTCGCCGCATATTACTACGGCGTGAAGGTCCCGAACCTCGTGAAGATCGCGAAAGTCGGCTCGCGCTGCCACGGCGCGAACGACTTCAGCTGCCACGGCATCGATCCGGCGAGTTTCCACGTCCTGCTCACGAACATGATCAAACGTTCCGGGAAATCCTTCGTCGCCGACATCGACCCGTCGGCCGCGATCGACTACCGTCCGATCGTCGGTTACACGACCGCCGTGCGCGCGGAGGACGACGGTTCGGGATACGCGGTCACCACGACCGTGCGCTACGCGAAGCGCCGGCTCCCATCGGCGAAGCCCTACGGATTCTTCAACCTCGATTCCGAGAACGAGACCTACAAGTACGTACTCGAAACCGACAAGTCCCACGAGATCACCGGAGGTCGGTGGCTCAGCGAACGCCGCCCGGAATTCGTTTGGCGCGTGAAGGAACTGCCCCACGTCGACCACGACGGCTTCGGCGTACTGAAAGACCTTTATCAGGAGGCCCCGCTCCTCTCTCCCGCTTTGTCGATGTTCTAGATTTTCATCCGAGTTTATCCGATCGGGACGGAAACACTTCCCTCTCCCAATCACCCAAATCCAGCCCTCGTTACGGCTCGATCGGATAAGAAGAAAAGGCCGAACCCCTCTCCCGAGGTTCGGCCTTTTCGTATTTCGGGCCCCGCCGAATCACCGGTGCGGGAACCGATGCCAGGAGCCGAGGACTAATCCAGGCGAATATTCCGCATCTTCTTCTTCGCCTTCTCGAATTTGTTCAGCGTCGAGGAAGTGATCGCGTCGTTCCTCACTTCGATCCGGCCGATCATCTCCGGCATCGCGCGCGAAGCGGAAGCCGCGGCGAGCGTTTTCGCCCCCGAAGCCGCGCCCGCGAGCGTCACGCCGGTCGTCGCGACCGGAACCGCCGTCGAATCCTTGAGCGCGAAGACGGCCACGCCTTGCTTCTCGCCGAGGAAGAACCCGGCCGTACCGGAGATCTGGTTCGAGATGTTGAACGGAAGGAAGAGGTTCACCGGCAGGTTCAGACGGTCTTCCTTCAGGATCGAGACGGCTACGCCGACGAGAATCTGATTCCCGTTGATGGCGACGTAGACGAGGGAGTTCGAGTTGAACGCCGGGATGCCGATCGGCTTCAGCCCGGCCGGAAGCACGAGCGGGATCGGCGCGCCGCTCGGGAGCTTCGTCCCGTCGGCGAGATCCGGGAGATTGAGCGCCTGGCTCGCGTTCACCCGCGCGATCACGTGCAGTCCGTTCGTCTCGATCTGACCGAGGACTTGGGACGGGTTCTTCGGATTGTAGAGCGGAAGCGTCGCCGCCGGCAGCACGATGCTGCCCGCCGCGAGCGTGGCGTCGATGCCCGCGTAGAGGTCGCCGTTTTGGACCTCGTCGCTAAAGGTCACGTTCGTCACGACTTTCGAACCGGCACCGCACCCGGTGAGCGTCAGCGCTAGACCGAGCGCGGACACCGCGATGATGCGAGCGAAAATCCCATTCAGCCGTTCTTGATTTTGCGTGGACATGCCGTCATCCTCCTGATGGTGATGGCCGCCACGATGCGTGCTCGTAATGAGGGTTCTCCATGAACCTGCTTCGCCATCGTGGCTTCACTGAACGCATCGACGCTTCGCGCGAAAAAATAAAACGCCTTCAGAAATGTAGAGTCTGCTGATCACTCTTGAAGAGACGTTTACAGTGTTCTCGTTTTTTCACTCTTGAGTCGCGTGCGCGCGACGAAACGTGATGAGTGAATCGACACTCACGTCATGAGGGAACTCGCTTCGTCCGACCGAAGGTTCGAGCCGTTCGAGTTATTCGTCGGGATCCGGAGCGGCGGCGGCTTGGAACTTCGCGCTCCACTCCGCGGCTTTCCGCACGACCGGCGCGGGATCGGCTTTCGCTTTCTCGATCACCGGTTGCGCGAGGTCGGAAGCGAGGAAGCGAACGGCGCCGACGGCTTTCGCGCGCACGCGCGGCGTTCCCGTCGCGAGCGATTCCTTCACGTAAGAGAGGTATTCGCCGCTCCCGGAGTTCCCGATCGCTTCGAGCACCGCGGTCTGCGCTTTTTCGGTGCGCGCTTCCTTCACTTCGTTCCAGAGCACGCCTTCGAGCGCGGTTCGGCGATCGGCATCGGTCTCTTTCCGGATCGAGCTGCCGAGCGCGTAAAGCGAGGCTTCGCGAAGGGCGGCTTCGGGGTCGTTTTGGGGATCGAAACCGTTCGCCCGCGCTTCCGCGGTTTCCGCCGGCGACGTCGCCGGATTCGCCGGCGCGGAATCGAGCGCCGCCTCGAACGCCGGTTTCCACTCGGGCGCCGGCGCGCCTTCGCCCGCGGCGACGCCGGAAAGGATCGAGAGTTTCTCGTCGGTCGTGCGACCCGGTTCGCGGTAAAGCGCGAGGAGCGCGGCCGCGGCCTGCGGGTTCGACGTCGATGCGAGCGCGCCGACGCCCGTGCGCCACTCGACGCTCGTCGAAGCGCGACCGCGGAGGTCCTTCAGGATGAGCGAGACGAGCTCGTTCGCTCCGGCGTCGAGCGCCCGCTTCGCGTCGCGGAAAAGCTTCAGCCGCGCGTGCGGAGCGAGGTCCTTCAGCTTCGGCCAATCTCGGGCGACGCGCGCCGGGTCCGGTTTCGCGCGGAGTCCCTCGCCGGCGGTCGCGGAGACCCCGTCCACGGCGAATGCGTTTCCGAGCGCCAGTTTCGGCTTATTTTCGAGCCTTTCGGTCGCCGTCCAAACCCACCGATAGGAAGTCGCCTGGACGAAGTCGCCGCCGTTCGCCGCGAGCCGGAAATTCTCGACGCCTTCGATCCGCTCGACGTGCTTGCCGCTCGCGTCGCCGCCGAGCGCCCATTCGTGGTTCGAATCGAGTTTGGTGATCTCGGGCCGCGCCGGATAGCGGAGTATCCGTTTCGTCACGAGTTTGCCCCCGCTCGCGCTCGACCACTCGACTTCGCCTTCTCCGATCCGCGTACGTTTTTCGAAGAAGAGCCATTGGGCTGCGAGGTCGCGAACGAAATCCGCTTCCTCATCGGAGACGACCGCCGTCTTGCCTTCACGGCTCGCGACGAAGCGGAGCTCGCGCGGATGATCCGCGCCGTCGAGTTCGATGCGCACTCCCGGAAACGCGATCGTCTCGTATCTCGATTGGCCCTGCATCTCGAGGCGGTCGACTTGGAAAGAAAGGAGGTAGTAGCGGCTGTCGCCGTTCGTCGTCGAGCCCGCCGACTCGGTGGGCTCGACCGCGACGCGACCGCCGACGGAAAGACGGAGCCAAGGCTTGCCCGCGAACTCGGCGGAAGCCTTCCGTTCGAAACGATAGATCCACCGTTCGCCCGTCGACGGCCACCGCTCGTCGCCCGGAACGTTCACGGTCGCGTTCGCCGCGGCGGCCGGCTCGCGCTCGAGCGCGCTTTCCTTCGCGTTACGGGGCGCTTCGGACGCGGGAGTACGGTCGGCCGTCCCGCGCGAGTCGAGCTCGCCCTGGCGGACCAAACCCGCGACGAAGATCGCCGAGAAAACGATTAAGGCGTAGAGGCCGCGCACGGATCCGCTCCTCCCGTCGTTTTGGAAAGCGCGATGCACTTTCCTTTCCAATTCGCGAAGACGGGCTGGAGCGCCCGCTTCCACTTCCATCCGAAGAGATTGAAGTAGTCGACGAAGCCGTAGATCTTACCCGCGAGCAGGTTCAAGAACCCCTCGAAGGCGAATGTCGGCGGATAGGCGCCGAAACTCACGAGGCCCGAGACTTTCGCGTCGGCGCGGATGAGCTCGAGTTCCCCGCCGATGCCGGCGCGGATGATAAGCCACTGCGCGTATCCCTCGATGAAGCCCGACGCCGAAACGTCCGGTTCGAGGGTGGCCTTCACGGACGTGAATTGGATCGGCAGCGAGATGAGCGGAGCGAGCTTCGCGGTGACGTTCGCCTCGGCGGCGACGCCCGCGTCGACCGCGAGGGTCACCGGACCGACGGGCAGACGGACGAGCGGAGCGCGCATCGTGACGGTCGGCAGACCGGCGGCGATCTGGAACGCGCCGTCCTTCCATTCCGGTTTCGAGTTCCAAACCTTGAAGCCGCCCCAGTAGAAATCGCTCTCGCCTTCGAGCAGGTCGGTCATCCCGGCCTGGGCCTCCATGATGGAGCGGTCCTTGCCGAAGATCATCGCGCTCAGCGCGGCGGAAAGACCGGCGAGGTCCGGCTGCGTGCCCGAACCAACGGTGCCGGAAGTGCCGCCGCTCGAAGCGACCGGGCTCGGCGATACACTCGGCAGCGGACTCGGAGCGGGCGCGCTCACGGTGACGGAGTCCGGATCGATCGGACCGATCCGGTAGCTCACGCCGTTGCGCTTGCCGATCGCGGCATGCTCGTCGGAGAACTGTCCGGGAACTTCGTCGCCGAATGCCGTCGTCGTCGCCGCGACGATCGAAATCGCCGCCGCGAAAAGCAGTGTTTTAGCCATGGATTCACCTCGGCCGTCCGGAAGAATCATTCTCCCGGTGGGAGGGAAACGCGCCCTCTTTACCGACCAACCAACGGTTCGGATTTTTGGCGCAGTCGCTTGAATTTACAGCGAAATTGTCAATTTATTGCGAGGGTCACCCGTGACCCGGGGATTGAAACGATTCGCGGTTTCGAAAACCGGTTAATTTCGAGGTCTTCGACTTTACCGGTTTTTAACAAATTAAATCCTCGCCTTCTCCTCTATAGAGCGAAGCGAAGCAGGCCGCCTTGACAGAGCCGCGCCGCAGCGTTTACGCAGGGACCATCCAAAAACCTCAGGGGGTTCCACCATGAATCGATTTTCGACCGCGTTCCTCGTTCTCACGTCCGCCCTCCTCGCTTCCTTGTCGGCGTTCGCCGCCACGAACGGCGACGGCGGCGACGTGATCCTGAACGGAAAGTCCGTCAGCATCCCGGCCTCGACGGCCACCGTCGTCCGTACGGCCGACACGCCGAAGACCGTGAAAGTCTATATGCAGGTTCCGATGGGGAACCGCGTCTGCGAAGAAACCGGCACCCGCATGGTCTTCGGCCGTAACCCGGTTTGCGGCTACGACACCGTCCTCCGCACCGTGTGGCGGAACTACTGCGTCCGTTACGAGCGCACTCCGCGCGGCGGCACCCGCTGCGTCGCTTGGCAGCGCCGCCTCGAGAGCTATCCGGTCAGCGTGATGCGCGCGTGCGAATACCCGGTGAACTACTGCGTCCGCTACGGCACCGCCACGCATTTCGAGACGAAAAAAGTGAAGCTCGTCTTCCGCAAGGCGAAGAAGCTCTCGGGTTCGGAACAAGAGACGTTCCTCCTCTCCGGCGATCAACGCGCCGTAGGCTCGTCGAACGCCGACTTCACGATGAAGCCGCTGAACACCCAAGCGACGTACGAAGTGAAGTCGTCCGACTTCTTCGGCGACAAGATCAAGCTCAAGAAGATCTCCGACGAACCGATGACCCTCGAGGTCGCCCCGGAATCGAACGAAGAGCAAGTCGACAACCGCTCCTAAGCGGTTCGCTTTCCCGGAAATAGAAAGGCCGGGCCTCGAGCGCCAGCGCAAGCGCGCGGCGTTCGGGCGCCCGGCCCTTTCCGTTCATAGATCTCATTCCGAGACTTCCGCCCATTCGAGGGCTTCCCGCGTCTCCCAAAACGTGCGCATGAACGCGATCTTCCCGTCCCGGAAAACGAACCCGTCTGCGAAACGTCCGTCGATCCAATCCGTCTTGTCTTTCAGCCGAACCCGCGCATGGAGACAGGCGACGATCTTCTCGCCCGCGACGACGAAGCGTTCGGGATCGCACGACCCTTCCGCCCAGGTCGATCGCCCCTTCGCGATTTGCGCGAGAACCGAATCGGCGCCGCGATGCACGCCCGCGGTCGCATAGCCCTCCGGTTCGATCCGTTCGACGTCGGAATGCAGGAGACCCCGCGCGTCCTCGACGGCGCCGCGATTGATGGCGACGAAGAGCTTCCGGATCGCCTCGATCTCGGCGTCGGCGCTCCTTCCCGCGGGACCCGTCGAGGCCATCGACTAGAAAACCATTTCCTTCACGTCGTTCGGCACGTGGAGTTTCGCGGCGGTCGCCTTCACGATCTGCTCGTTCGTCACGCCCGGAGCGCGCTCCCGGAGCACGAGTCCGTCCTTCGTGACGTCGATCACCGCGAGCTCGGTCACGATCTTCTTCACGACCCGTTCGGCGGTGAGCGGCAGCGTGCACTTCTCGAGGATCTTCGAAGAGCCGTCCTTCGCCACGTGCTGCATGGCCACGATCACGTTCGGCGAGCCGGCGACGAGATCCATCGCGCCGCCCATCCCCTTCACCATCTTCCCGGGGATCATCCAGTTCGCGATGTCGCCCTTGTCGGTCACTTCCATCGCGCCGAGGACCGCGAGGTCGACCTTGCCCGCGCGGATCATCGCGAAGGAATCGGCCGAGGAAAAGTACGAAGCACCCGGAAGGACCGTCACGGTTTCCTTGCCGGCGTTGATGAGGTCGGCGTCGACTTGGTCCTCCGTCGGATACGGGCCGGTTCCGAGGATTCCGTTCTCGGACTGGAGCACGACGCGCATGTCGGACGGGACGTAGTTCGCGACGAGCGTCGGGATCCCGATGCCGAGATTCACGTAGTATCCGTCTTTCAGTTCTTTCGCGATCCGCTGGGCGATTTGTTCACGGGTCAGCATCATTTCGCTCCCTTCTCACTTGCGCCGGGTGCCGGCGACGGCTTCGCCGTGGTGCGTTTCTCGATGCGCTTCTCGTAGCCCTTCCCTTGGAAAATCCGCTTCACGAAAATGCCCGGGAGGTGGACTTGGTCCGGATCGAGCGCACCGACCGGAACGAGTTCTTCGACTTCGGCGATGGTGATCTTTCCGGACATCGCGGCGAGCGGATTGAAGTTCCGCGCGGTCTTCCGGAAAATCAGATTCCCCATCGTGTCGCCCTTCCAGGCCTTCACGATCGCGAAATCCGAGACGATCGCTTCCTCGAGGATGTACTTCCGGCCGTTATACTCGCGGACTTCCTTCCCCTTCGCGATGAGCGTGCCCGCGCCCGCGGCGGTGAAGAACGCCGGGATCCCGGCGCCTCCCGCGCGCATCCGTTCGGCGAGGGTGCCTTGCGGGGTGAGTTCGACTTCGAGTTCGCCCGAGAGGAGCTGCTGTTCGAAGAGTTTGTTCTCGCCGACGTACGACGAGACCATCTTCTTCACCTGCTTCGTCTCGAGCAGGATCCCGATCCCGAACCCGTCGACGCCGGCGTTGTTCGAATAGATCGTGAGGCCCTTCGTGCCCTTCCGCTTGATCGCCGAAACGCAGTTCTCGGGAATCCCGCAGAGGCCGAAGCCGCCCATCGAAATCTTCGCGCCGTCGAAGAGGTCCTTCACGGCCTCGTCGGCGTCCTTCACGACTTTCCAGTCCCACTTCAGCGCCATTTCGACTCCTTACAGAATTTCGACCGCGATCGCGGTGGCTTCGCCGCCGCCGATGCAGACGCCCGCGACGCCCTTCTTCTTCCCGGTATTCCGGAGCGCGTTCACGAGCGTCGTGACGAGACGAGTCCCCGTCGCGCCGAGCGGGTGGCCGACGGAAATGCCGCCGCCGTAGATGTTCATCTTATCGCCCGAAACTCCGAGGTCCTTCTGGGCCGCGAGCGGAACGACGGCGAAAGCTTCCGAAACTTCGAAAAGATCGACGTCCTTCGTTTCCCATCCGGCCTTCTTCATCGCACGCTTCATCGCCTCGGCCGGAGCGGTCGTGAACCACACCGGATCCTGCGCGAAGCTCGCGTAAGAGACGATCCGCGCGAGCGGCTTCACGCCGAGGGCCTTCGCCTTGTCGGCGGTCATGAGGACGATCGCGGCCGCGCCGTCGTTGATCGACGAGGCGTTCGCCGCCGTCACCGTGCCGGTCTTGTCGAAGACGGGCTTCAGCGTCGGGATCTTATCGTAGTTCACTTTCGCCGGACCTTCGTCGTGCTCGATGACGACCTTGTCGCCCTTCTTGCCTTCGATCTCGACCGGCGTGATCTCGTTCTTGAACTTGCCTTCCTTGATCGCGGCGTTCGCGCGACGGAAGGATTCGATGGCGAACTGGTCCTGCATCTCGCGCGTGAAACCCTTTTCTTTCGCGCAGAGCTCGCCGCAGTTGCCCATGTGTTGGTTATTGTACGGATCCCAGAGTCCGTCGTGGATCATGCCGTCGATGAAGGGCGCGTTGCCCATGCGGAGACCGCCGCGCGCGTTCGCGAGGTAGTACGGAACGTTCGTCATGGATTCCATCCCCCCCGCCACGACGACTTCGGCGTCGCCCGCGAGGAGCGTCTGCACGCCGTCCATGATCGCCTTCATGCCCGAGCCGCAGACCTTGTTCACGGTCGTCGCCGGAACCGAGTGCGGGATGCCCGCGTAAACGGCGGCTTGGCGGGCCGGGGCTTGGCCGATTCCGGCCTGCATCACGTTACCCATATAGACTTCGTCGACCTTCGAGCCGTCGATACCGGCGCGGGAGAGCGCGGCCTTGATCGCGATCGCGCCGAGCTTCGGGGCGCTGAGCGAAGCGAGCGAACCTTGGAAGGAACCTTGGGGGGTGCGAGCGATGGATGCGATGACGATTTCGGTCTTCATAGATGTCTCCAATTCGGCCTTGAAGGTTACATCGGAAGTACCGAGATTCCAGAGGAAAATGGGTCGCAAAGCTCAGCTATGACGCGACGCATGCGCCTTGCTCGAATCGACGCACGACTGGTAAGAGATCCGGATGAATTCCTCGCCCTCGAGAGAACGCGAAAACCGCGGCGCCCGCACCCTCTGGCTCGCCCTGCTCTTCGGCATCTTCGCCCTCGCTTGGTTCACTTCCGCCCGCGCATCGGTCGTCGGCGCGACCGAGTTGCCGGATCTGGTGGAAAAGGTCCTCCCGGGCGTCGCGAACATCTCCTCGATCAAGATCGAGAAGACGATGGCCTACGGGATGGACGAGTACTTCCGACTTTGGGGCGTACCGAAGGAACACCCGCAGACGTCGATGGGTTCGGGTTTTATCCTTTCGAAGGACGGATACGTGATCACGAACAATCACGTCGTCGACGACGCCGACGAAGTGAACGTGATCCTCTTCAATCGCAAGAGCTACAAAGCCCGGATCATCGGCCGGGACGACAAACTCGACGTCGCCCTCCTCCGCATCCGCGACAAGGACGGTTCGGTCCCCGCCGATCTCGTCGCGCTCCCGATGAGCGACGCCGCGAAAGTCCGGATCGCCGAACCCGTTTTCGCCGTCGGAAATCCGTTCGGTCTCGGCCATACCGTCACGACCGGCATCATCTCGGCGAAGAACCGCACGATCGGCGTCGGCCCGCTCGATAATTTCCTCCAGACCGACGCCGCGATCAATCCGGGAAACTCCGGCGGACCGCTCTTCAATTTCAAAGGCGAGGTTATCGGCATCAATACCGTGATCTTTTCCCGTTCCGGCCAAAGCGCGGGCCTCGGCTTCGCGATCCCGATCAACGCCGTCAAGGACACGCTCGAAGACCTGAAAAAGTTCGGCCGCGTCCCCCGCCCGTGGCTCGGCATCCTCGGCCAGCCGGTGAACGAGGCGATCCAGTCCTACTACGGACTCTCCGTCGACCACGGCGTGATCCTCGCGAACCTCGTGAACGGCGGACCGTCCGCGGCGGCAGGCCTGCACATCGGCGACATCCTCCTCTCCGTAAACGGCGTCGACGTCCGCGAAAACTCCGACGTCGAACGCGAACTCTACAAGAAAAAACCCACCGACGTCGTCCCCGTGAAGGTCCTCCGCAAGGGCAAGACGCTCGAACTCAAGGTGAAGCTCGCCGAGCTTCCGAAACTCAGCCGCCTGCCCCAAGGGATCATCTAGATGGAAAGTCGAAAGAACTCCGTAAAGTCCTCTTCCCGTCTTTCCCGCGCGGCCGACTTGCCGGCCGACTTCACGCGGATCGTGCGCGAGGTCTACACGACGAATTTCGCCGAAGGGATGAAACAGCTCACGAAGCTCCAAGGCGCGAAGAGCTTCTTCGAAGTCCGCGGCGCGATCTTCGCGAACGAGATCGTGATGGGCGTTTCGCTCGTCACCGACGGCGTGATGGCCGCGACGACGATCTACTGCTCCGTCGATTTCGATCCGACGGCCTCCTCGCCGACGGCCCAAGACCTGTTGAACATCTGCGTCGACGCGATCGGCTCGCTCTACGGGACCCTCCTCGATCCCTCGAAACCCGACCGCATCGCCCAGGTCGCCCAAGGTTCGCTCTCCGCGCTCGAGGAAATTCCTTTCGAGTGGACGAAGGTCGAGTTCGACGGTCGCCGCGTGTGGCTCCTCGTCGATAAATCGAATCCGACGCTCGACGAAATGACGGACAAATGGCTCGCCGAGAACGACCCCGACGCGGACCTCGAGGAAGACGAATACGAGGAAGACACGAAGGACCTTTTCGTGACCGGAAAGCCGAAAGCGGGCCGGGGAAGCGGATCCTTCCATTAATCCGAGGCTTTAGCGGACTGACGGTTATCGCCATTTCCGTAAAGGGGCGAGGATTGACCGACTGCGGCATCCCGGGTAAAACCCCGCCATGAAACATTTCGCGTCGTCGTCCCTGGTGATCCTGTTCGGTTTGAACGCTCTCCTTCCGGTCGTGGCCCGCGCGGACGCGGACGATGCGCCGATCGTCGAAGAAGTTCGGATCGTCGAAACCTCGGGCGCCGACACGGTCGAAAATGCCGCGAAGGCCGAGGCACTCCACGCGGAGTGGTTGAAGGAGCTCGCCGCCCACCCGGAGAATACCCTTCTCGCGAAAGCCGAAAAGAACGACGCGTTCCGGAAGCACCCGGAAAAGATGCGGTGCTGGGTCTCGGGCTTTTCCGCGGTCATCAGCGGCCAGACCGGCGTTTGTAAGAGTGCCGGGCGCAAATACGCGTTCAGCGCCCTCGGAATCGGCGTCGGCGCCGAAGTGCATACCGGTCGGCTGAAGCTCGTCTCGAATACCGCCTTCCCGGATAGCCTCACGATCGGAGGCGAGCGGGCTTCGGGCCACTTCATCATCGGCTTCGAAGCCTACGGTCTGCACAGTTCGAAGACCGGCACGGAGATCAACGCCCACGGATTCGGCCTCGGCTTCGGCGCGGGCGTCGAACTCGTCTGGGTGACGCTCTCCCGCATGAACTGACGCACCCTTCAGGGCTCCCCTATTCGGGCTATGCCTGAGGTTTTTCCTTTCGTCCGGAAAACTCCGGCATAGAATAGCCCCCATGGCAAAAGACACGGACATTCTCGTCGTCGGCGGCGGGGTCATCGGCATGGCCACGGCTTTCGAGCTCGCGAAAAGCGGCGCGAAGGTGACCGTGATCGATAAGGGAGAGCCGGGATTCGGATGTTCGTACGGGAACGCCGGATGGCTCACTCCGTGTTTCTCGATGCCGTTGCCGATGCCGGGCATGCTCCTGAAGTCGATCAAGTGGATGACGAATCCCGAGAGCCCGCTCTATATCCAGCCGCGTCCCTCGTGGCTCCTCGTCTCGTGGCTCACGCGCTTCCTCTTCGCGATGAACCAAAAGCAAATGGTCCGCTCGGTCACCGCGCTCACCGAAATCTCGAAGATCTCGCTCGATCTCTATTCGAAGCTTTCCGCCGAAACCGGTCACGACATCCGTTTCGAGCAGAAGGGCCTGCTCATGGCCGCGAACACCCGCGAGGGATTCGATTACGCGAAGACCGAGATGAACCTCGTCGCCGAACACGGCGTCGCGGGCCGTTCGATGAACGCGGAAGAAACCCGGGCCCTCGAACCGGCGCTCACCGGCGAACTCGTCGGCGGCGTTTACTTCCCGTCGGAAGCCCATGCGGAACCGCTCGAAGTCGTGCGCGCGCTCACCGCGGGCGCGGTGAAACACGGCGCGAAGATCCTTTCGGGCCACGAACTCATCGACTGTCAGGTCTCGGACCAAGGCGGAGCGAAACGCATCACCGGCGTCCGCACCACGAAAGGCGTGATCACCGCCGATCAATACGTGCTCGCGACCGGATCGTGGTCGACGGGCGTCGGCCGGGCGCTCGGCTTGAACATCCCGATCATGGGCGGCAAGGGCTACGCGTTCATCACGAAACCGCTCGATCCGAACCCGAAAGTCCCGATGATGCTCGTCGAGAAGAAAGTCGCCGTCACGCCTCGGAACGGGACGCTCCGCCTCGCGGGCACCCTCGAGCTCGTGAACAACGACTACTCGATCACCCCGCGCCGGATCGACTCGATCGTGAAGGGCGCGCGCGCGTTCATGAACGTCCCGCAGGATTTCCAGTACACCGAACTCTGGCGCGGGCTCCGTCCCTGCACGCCGGACGGCGTGCCGATCATCGGCGCCCCGAAGAAGTACGCGAACCTCCACGTCGTCACCGGCCACCAGATGCTCGGACTGCAGTCGGGGTCGGGCACCGGGAAACTCGCCGCCGACCTCGTCCTCGGACGGAAACCGATCGTCGATCCGAAGCCGTTTCGGGCGGACCGGTTCTAGGTTTCGCCGGATTTCCTGGTCTCTTAAAAATGCGTTCCCTCCGGCTCGTCCGGACATCCTGTCCGGGCGCGATTTTGCCCATCCTGGGCCGCGGCGCTCGCGGAGGGAACGTATTTTTAAGAGACCAGGAAGTCCCGAGAACTCTAGGAGCAAATCCGCGCGAATCGGCCACCCTTCGTCAATTTTTTCGCGCTCGATTCCCAGGCGGGCCTATCGCTACACTAGAAGAAGATAAAGGAGCTTCCATGCTCGACCGTTCTCCTCGTCTGCTCGCAGCTTCCGTCCTCGTTCTCGCGCTTACCGGCGCCGTCTCGGCCCGAGACGCCCTCGCACGCGGCTGCGGCGATCCGAAACCGGTATCCGCTTACGAGGCGGCGACGAATCCGAATGCCGGCGTGCCTTACACCGAAAAAGAAAAGGCCCGCCAAGCGCTCGAGAAAAAGATCGACCAGATGTACGCGAACGACGGGAATCCCTCCATGCTCTACGTCGTCCTCCCCTCGAAGAAGGACGGCGAGTCGGAGGTCATGCGCATCCCGTATCCCGCGGGCGAGCACATGGAACTCACGAAAGCGCAGCTCGAGAAGCTCCAGAAATACAAGGAAGTGAAGGTCTTCAACAAATCGAAGAACGGTTCGATCTACTTCCTGCCCTACACCGAGCAAGGTCTTAAGGGCGCGATACCCCAGTACGACTTCCGTGCCGCGCGCATGCACGACCGTTACGCGGGCGGCGGTTGTAACATCCTGAGCTTCCAGGATCCGCATATCCAATACATGAGCGCCGTTTCCGGCACGCTCGCGGTGTGGGGCGACAAGATCGCGGACACCCAGCGAAACGCCATCGGCAGCAAGAAGAAGTTGATGTCGTCGACGGACGCGACGACTTACGCGGAATCCGTCGATAAGGTCACGCAAAAATTCAAGTCGATCCAAGTCGAGGGCCGACGCCTCGCCGTCGAGAACGCGAGCCCCTACGGCGAAAAAGTCGACCAAAGCCTCGATAAACTCCTCAAGGAACACCCGAACGCGATCATCAATTTCGGGAACGACGGCATACCGTACATTCAAAAGACGACCGGCGCGAAATAACCGGAACTCCGAAACTAAAAACGGCGCCGAGGATCTCTCCGCGGCGCCGTTTTCATTTTTCCGTCAGTGATACGGAACTAGATCTAGAACAGCTCGACCCTACGGCCGGGCAAAGCCCGTCCATCCGGGCCGAGCCTACTTACGGCGTTAAAACTCGGTGTCCCCGTCGTCGAACTCGCGCTTGATGCTGTCGATCACCTGTTCGTCCGACTCGTCGTCCGTCGGGATATCGTCCACGCCTTCGTCGAGTTCGAGGTCGTAGATGACCTTCGAGAACGCGGTTTCGTCGGCGAGGTCTTGCTTGATCGCTTCGATGTACTTATCCGGATACTTCGAGACGAGTTCCTCGATGTACTGGTTCAGTTTCTTCTCGCGGAGGATGAGTTCCTTGCGTTTGATCTTCTTCCAATTCTTGATGTAGTGCAGGCGGCAGTAACCGGCCGTCGACGAATGACTCTCGCACGCAATCTCGCGGCACATGTCTTCGTAGTTCTTCGGCGTCGCCGCTTTTTTCGCGCCTTTCGGCGCCTTCGCCGCTTTGCCCGTCGGCGCGGGGGTAGCCGGCGCGGGAGCCGCCGTTGCTTTCACTTTCAACTCGACTGCACCTTTAACCGTGTCTTTTTTCGTCGCCTTCGCCGCTTCCGCTTTACTCATCGTCGGTGCTCCCGCCTTCTTGCCGGCAGAGAGCTTAACGTCTTTTTTCGCGCCCGACTTGAGCGATGCTTTCGAAGCGGATGCTTTAGCCGCGGTCGCCGTCTTTTTCGCGGGAGCGACTTTTTTGGGCGCCGTTTTCTTCGTCGGCTTCGCCGCCATCTTCGTCTTCTTCGGAGCTGCCTTCTTAGCCATCGAGTTCGTGCCTTCGGCCAAAGCCTTGCGGGATTCGAGAGTTAGCTGATAACTTAGCGGTGTGCCACGCCCTACTAAACGCGTCAAGAGCTTCGGCGCGATCGACCTCCACTTCCACGGAGCCTTCGGAATCGATTTGATGTCGGCGAATCCCGCCGAACTCGACGCCCTTTCTGCCTCGCTCGCCGATCACGGCGTCGCGGGCTTTTCGGCGACGACGCTCTCGGCGTCCGAGAAGGATTTGGGCGCCGCCGTTTCTCGACTCGGCGCATGGATCCGATCCGATTCCGCACCCGGGGCAGTTCCGCTCGGGATCCACCTCGAAGGGCCGTTCCTCAATCCGGAAGCCGCCGGCGCGCACCCTCCCGGAATCCTTCGCAAACTCCGGATCGAGGAACTCGAGGACCTCTGGGAACGCTCGAAAGAGACGCTCCAAATCCTGACCGTCGCGCCGGAAACCCTCGACGACGAGACCCGAAAAACCCTAGGGTCCTGGGCGAAAAAGCGCCGAGTGCGCCTGGCGATCGGCCATACGCGTTGCACGATCGCCCAAGCCGAGCGGGCCTTCACGGATGGCTTTTCGGGAGTAACCCATGCTTGGAACGCGCTGAGTTATCACCACCGAGAACCCGGAGTACTGGGTGCCGCGTTCGGACGGAAGTCGACCTACGTCGAATTGATCCCCGATGAAATCCATGTTCACCCGAGCTTCATCGATTGGACGCTCGCCATGCACCCGAGAGGGACGTTTTTCGTCAGCGACGCGGCTCCCGCGGCTTGTACCGACGGCAGCCATTTCCATCGATTCGGAGACCTCGAATGCCGGTTCCAAGACCGCGCGAGTCGCCTCCCCGACGGCCGGCTCGCCGGCGGCGGATTCCTGCTTCCCGAGTCTTTCGGCCAGTGGGTCGCCGCCGAAGCGCTTCGGAAGAAGGCGTCGCCCGAGAAAATCCTGAAGAGCCACCTCGCCCGAACGAACCGTGTCCCGCTCGAAGCGCTTTTCCGGAAGCCGGCCGAGATCGCGCGCCTCCTGAAACGCTTCCCCGTCCGGTGGGAAATCGTCCCCGGGACACGGGGCGGGCCCGCCGTCCTCGCGGTCCGTTCCCTGCGGAAACTCCCGAAAAAGCCCGCGAAATCGACCCGATCGTAACTTCGCTCCATAATTGGCGTCGTTTGTGGTACTTCTCGTTAAACCGGCGCGCCGTGACCGCTACGCGCCTCCGAACCTCCATGAAGATTTACCTCCACGAAATCAAAGAAACCGACCGCGAAGTCGTCGCGAACGAATCCGAGAAATGGGTCGCCGACACGGTGACCTCGCTCGACGAATCGACCGCTTCGGTTCCGGGATCGCCGGAAGCCCTGCGCCCGGCGGGACTCAAGACGAAGCCGGTCGTGCGCCCGACTTTCGTGCGTTTCAATCTCCGTCGCGTCGACGACGTGATCGTCGTTTCGGGCGACGTGGACACGACCGTCCAACTCCTCTGTTCCCGCTGCGCGGCTCCGTTCCTCCTCCCGATCAACGAGCACTTCACCGCGCTCTATTGCAAGGACAAGGAAATGGCCGGCATCGCGTACCTCGATAAGAACGCGAACCCGCGCGGCCAAAACAAGGGATACGCGCGCCACGCTCACGACGAGGGCGGAGCCGACGGCAACGAAGCCGCGGACGATCTCGAAATCACGTACATCGCCGAGGAATACCTCGATCTACCGGTCGTCCTCGCCGAGCAGATCCAACTTCGCATTCCCTTTCAGCCGCTCTGCAAGGAAGACTGCAAGGGAATCTGCGCGAACTGCGGCGCCGACTTGAACGTCGGACGCTGCGCGTGCGCGAAGATCGTCAAGGAAAGTCCGTTCGCGGCGCTGAAGGGGTTCAAAACCGCCCCGGGTAAACCGAAACACTGAGCCTGCTGCCGCGCCGCGCGCCGCCGATTCCCTTTTCCTTTCCGCCGGTTTGGCCGTAGGACTTTAGCTCCATGTCCCGACTCCTACTCGACGTCATGGGCGGCGATTACGCCCCCAAAGCGATTCTCGACGGCGCGCTTGCCGCCCTGAAGGATCTCCATCATCCGCTCGTGCTCATCGGCGACGAAAAGAAGATCCGCAAACACGCGATCGGCAAACTCGCCGTCGACGGTCCGGGCGCGAAAGTGTCCGTCGTCCACGCACCCGAGAACATCGAGATGGAGGACAAGATCAAGGCGATCCGTTCGAAACCGAACGCGCCGATCAACGTCGGCACCCGGATGGTCGCCGAATCCTGGAAGGCGATGCAGGAAGGCTCCGGCTCGGGACCGGACGCGTTCGTTTCCGCGGGCCACTCGGGCGCCGTGATGGCGTCCGCTCTCCTCACCCTCGGGCGGTTGAAGGGAATCGAGCGTCCGGCGATCGCGACCCGGCTCCCGACCTTGAACGGCAAAGGCGTCGTTTGTCTCGACGTCGGCGCGAACGTCGACTGCAAACCCGAGCACCTCCGCGACTTCGCGATCATGGGTTCGTTCTTCGCGTCGGCCGGCGGCGCGGGCCTCACCCTGCCGAAAGTCGGCGTCCTCGCGAACGGCGAAGAACGCACGAAAGGAAACGACCTCACGCGCGCGGCCTCGGCGCTCCTCGAAGGTCATCCCCTCTTTTCGGGCGGGAAAGATCGCGGAGCCGTCGCCGAATTCACCGGCTACTGCGAAGCGAAGGAAATGTTCAAGGGCTCGGTCGACGTCGTCGTCATGGACGGGTTGATCGGGAACCTGATCCTGAAGAATTCCGAGGCGCTCGCCTCGTTCTTGTTGAAGATCATGAAAGGCGAAGCGAAGCGCAATCCGCTGAACCTGATCGGCTTCGGTCTCGCGTGGGGGGCGATCCGCTCGTTCAAGAAAAAGGTCGATTTCCGCGAAACGGGCGCAGCCCCCCTACTCGGCGTCCAAGGCTACGTCTTCATCGCCCATGGCCGCAGCGACAAACTCGCCGTCCGGAACTCGCTCATCCGCGCGCAGGAAGCCCTCGACGCGAAGATCGTCGAGCGCCTCGAAAAAGCCGTCGCTCCCGCCGGAGCGAACCCCGGGGTCCAACCGTGACCGTCGCCGGCTCGCGCATCGCCGGCACCGGGTCCGCGTTCCCGAAACGCGTGGTGACGAACGCCGAACTCTGCCGCGAACTCGAGGGGAAACCCGGCGAGTCGGTCGAGGGCTTTTCGCCCGAGTGGATTCGGCAAGTGACCGGCATCGAGACGCGCCATTTCTCCGGCTCGGACGAAACGACTTCCGAACTCGCGACGGCAGCCGCCCGCCGCGCGCTCGAAGCGGCTTCCCTCGACGCCTCGGCCCTCGACGGAATCCTCGTCGCGACCTGCACCCCTGATACGCCGATGCCCGCCGCGGCGGCGCTCGTGCAGGCGAAACTCGGCGCGAGGAACGCCTTCGCCTACGACTTGAACGCGGCTTGCAGCGGGTTCCACCACGCTTGGGCCACCGCGCACGCGTTCCTCGCCTCCGGCCAGGCGAATCACCTCCTCGTCGTCGGCGCGGACGTGCTGACGAAAATCACCGATTATACCGACCGGAAATCCTGCATCCTCTTCGGCGACGGAGCCGGCGCGATGGTCCTTTCGCGCGCGGAAAACGTCCCGCCCTCGCGTTTCCGGCTCACCGCCGACGGCGAAGGCGCCGAGATGCTCCGGATCCCCGCGGGCGCTTCCGGCATGGCGATGAAGGGACACGAGATTTTCAAGGCCTCCGTCCGGACGATGGTCGACCTTTCCGAGAAGATCCTCGCCGACGCGGGGCTGACGACCGCGGACATCCACCACGTCGTTCCCCACCAGGCGAACCTCCGGATCCTCGAACGCGTGGCGAAGCAGATGAAGATTCCGCTCGACCGATTCGCGATGAACATCACCACGCGCGGGAACACTTCGGGCGCGACCGTGCCGACGGCCCTCGACGAAGCCGTCCGCTCCGGGAAAATCAAACGCGGCGATCGCCTGCTCGTGCCCGTCTTCGGGGCCGGACTCACGGCGGGGGCCGCGATCGTCACCTATTAGGAGAGAGAAATGAGCGACCCTCGAATGCCCCTCGCGTTTTTCCCCGGCCAAGGTTCCCAACACGTGGGCATGGCGAAAGAACTCTACGAAAATTTCAAAATCGCGCGCGAGACGTTCGAAGAAGCGAGCGACGCGACGAGAGTCGACTTGAAGAAGCTCTGCTTCGACGGACCGGAGAGCGATTTGCAGCTGACGGAAAACACCCAGCCCGCGCTCCTCACCGCCTCGATCGCCGCGTTCCGCGTGGCCGAAATCGAAAAAGGGTTCAAACCCTCGGCCGTGGCCGGACATAGCCTCGGCGAATACTCCGCGCTCGTCGCCGCCGGCGCCTTTCCCCTCGCCTCGGCCGCGGCCTGGGTGCGCGAACGCGGGCGCGCGATGCAGACCGCGGTTCCCGCCGGCCAAGGCGGAATGGCCGCGATCCTCTCCGTCGAGGACGACGTGATCGAAAAACTCTGCTTGGCCGCCGTTCGTTCCGCGGAGGCCAAGCGCCTGAGCGGTGCGAAGGAAATCACCGTCGACTGCGTCCTTTCGCCGGCGAACTTCAATGCCCCCGGACAAACGGTGATCGCCGGCGCGGCGGATGCCGTCAATGAGGCGGTCGCGCTGCTGAAAGCCGGCGGCGAGTTTTCCGGTAAGGCGATCCCCCTCGCGGTTTCGGCGCCCTTCCACTGCCGGCTTATGGCTCCGGCGCGCGCGCGGATGGCCGAACTCTTCAAGAACGCGAAGGATGCCGAGAAACCGAAGACCCTGCGCTATCCGTACGTGCCGAATCGAACGGCGAAACTCACGAACGAAGCCTCGGTCGTGTTCGAACTGCTGGTCGAGCAGGTCGACCATCCGGTGCTTTGGCGCCAGACCGGCGCGATGCTGATCGAGCGCGGATACAAGTCGGCCGTCGAGTTCGGCCCGGGCAAAGTCCTCGCCGGACTCGCGAAGCGCATTTCGAGCGCCGCCGCCCAGGCGTTCGTTTGCACCGGCGTTTCCGACGTGAAGACCCTGAACGAACTTGCCGCCTACGTTTAAGACGACTTTTTGAAAGGAGCAATCCGATGTCGACGAAGCCCCTCGCCCTGGTCACCGGCGCCTCCCGCGGACTCGGAGCCGCGATCGCCGAGAAACTCGCCGCTTCCGGATTCACGGTCGCGCTGAACTTCGCCTCGAACGAAGCGAAGGCCGCCGAACTGAAAGCGAAGATCGAAGGCGCGGGCGGATCCGCGGTGCTCGCGAAGTTCGACGTCGCCGATTCGGCGGCGGTCGACGCCGCGATCGAGTCGCTCACCGCCGCGCACGGACCGGTCGCGTGCCTCGTCGCGAACGCCGGCATCACGATCGATTCGCTGCTCATGCGCCTCAAGGACGAGGACCTCGACCGCACCCTCGACGTCGATCTGAAAGGCGCGATCTACTGCGTACGCGCTGCGTCGCGCGGCATGATGAAGGCACGCGCAGGCTCCGTGATCCTCATTTCGTCGGTCGTCGGCGAGATGGGCAACGCCGGCCAAACCGCCTACGCCGCCGCGAAGGCCGGCCTCATCGGATTCGGAAAATCCCTAGCAAAAGAGCTAGCTTCGCGCTCGATTCGCTGCAACATCGTTACCCCCGGTTACATCCAAACCGACATGACGGGAGCCTTGACGGAGGCCCAAAAAGACGCCATTCTCCGGTCCATTCCGCTGGGCAGTCTTGGATCCCCGGACGACGTCGCAGAAATGGTCTCGTTTCTCGCGTCTCCCCGAGCCCGTTACGTGACGGGCCAGGTAATCGGGGTCAATGGCGGAATGTATATTTGATCAGATGGCAGAATCCGTTGCAGTTTGAGTTTCAGTGCAGTTTCGGTTTTCAGTCCGTTTTGAGTTTTAAGTCCATAGATAAGGAAAAGCATCGCTCATGACCGCTTCCATTGAAGAAAGAGTCCGTTCCATCATCGTCGACCAACTCGCCGTCGACTCCACGAAAGTTTCGCAGACGGCGTCGTTCATCGACGACCTCGGCGCGGACAGCCTCGATATCGTCGAGCTCGTGATGACGATGGAAGAAGAGTTCGACCTCGATATCCCGGACGAAGACGCCGAGAAGATGAAGACGGTCGGCGACGTGGTGAAGTACATCACGTCGAAGGCGAACAACTAAGTCCCGACTCCATTTCCCATGGAAAACCGTCGTCGGGTCGTCGTCACCGGAATCGGCGCCGTCAGTCCCTTGGGCCTCACCGCGCCCGAGTCCTGGAAGAACGCGCTCGAAGGTCGTCCGGGCATCGGAAAGATCACCCTTTTCGATACCGTGGATTGCCCCGTGCAGATCGCCGGCGAAGTGAAGGGCTTCGACGTGACGAAACCCTTGCCGACGCCGGTTCGTCCGCGCCCGTCCGAGGAACCGGTCACGGTCGCCGCGAATCCGAAGGACGCGCGGAAGATCGGCCGCTTCTCGCACTTCGCGATGGTCGCCGCGATCGAAGCTTACGCGGACAGCGGGCTCGATAAACATCGCGGTCCGTCCGGCGCCGATGGCGCCTCCGTGCCGTCGGTCGACGCCACTCGCATGGGAGTGAATATCGGCGTCGGAATGGGCGGCCTTCCCGAAATCGAGGACGTGCATAACGACTTCCTCGCGAAAGGTTATCGCCGGATCACGCCGTTCTTCATCACGCAGTCGATCCCGAACCTCGCGTCCGGGATGGTCTCGATCCAACTCGACCTCCGCGGTCCGAACCTCTGCAATACCACCGCCTGCACTTCGAGCGCGCATTCGATCGGCGAATCGATGTGGCAGATCCGCCGCGGAGACGCGGACGTGATGCTCGCCGGCGGTTCGGAAGCCGTCGTGTGCAAGCTCGGGATCGGCGGCTTCGCCTCGATGCGCGCGCTCTCCACTCGGAACGACTCGCCGGAGACGGCGTCGCGACCGTACGACGAGGGCCGCGACGGATTCGTGATGGGCGAAGGCGCGGCGGTGCTCGTCCTCGAGGAGTACGAGCACGCGAAGAAGCGCGGCGCTAAGATCTACGGCGAAGTCCTCGGTTACGGTCTTTCCGCGGACGCGTTCCACATCACCACTCCCTCCCCGGAAGGCGAAGGCGGCGGACGCGCGATGGATGCGGCCCTGAAAGACGCCGGGATCACCGGCAAGGACATCGATTACGTGAATGCGCACGGAACCTCCACCCCGGCGGGTGACGCCGAAGAAGCGCGCGCGATCTCGAAGCGCGTGGACGCGAAAAAGGCGCACGTCTCCTCGACGAAGTCGATGACGGGTCACTTGCTCGGCGCCGCGGGCGCGATCGAAGCGGTCTTCTCGATCATGGCTTGCAAAGAGGGCAAGATCCCCCCGACGATCAACGTCGAGAAGCTCGATCCGGCTTGCGCCGCCCTCGGCCTCGATTTCACCCTCGGCCGCTCGGTGACGAAACCGGTGAAATACGCGATGTCGAACTCGTTCGGATTCGGCGGCTCGAACGCGAGTCTGATCTTCGCAAAGATCTGAGCGAGCGAATCGGCTCGCCCATTCGTCCGGGAGGACACCCATGTTCGATCACGCCGGTTTCGACGTTCGCGACCTGAAGAAAAGCATGGCCTTCTACGATGCCGCGCTCGCCGCGCTCGGCGTGAAGCGCCTCGTGTTCATGGAAGAGTACGCCGTGGCCGGATACGGACGGGAGGGCGAGCGCCCGAAGTTTTGGGTCGCCGAGGGCGCTCCCACGAACGGGGACGACGACGTCCACCTCTGCTTCTCGGCGAAGACGCGGGCCGAAGTCGACGCCTTCCACGCGGCGGCGCTCAGGGCCGGCGGCCGCGATAACGGCGCGCCGGGCCTCCGACCGATCTATCACGCGAACTATTACGGCGGCTTCGTGCTCGATCCCGACGGAAACGGAATGGAAGCTTGCTGCCACTCTCCGGCTTGAGCCCGCCTTAGGCCGAAACCGCTTCTTCGATCGACGGAGAACTTCCGCGCGGGATTTCCGCCATCGTTCCGACCTGGCGCACGTGGCGGGCCATGAAATAGATCCCGATCGCGCAGCCCACGTGCCAGAGCGCGTGGCCCTGGACGATGTGATTCGTCGGATCGCAAACCGTCCGGGTCACGTCGGCGGCGCTGCACGCGCCGGCGATCCCGAACGAAGCGAGCGAATAGGCGAAGTCGCGGTAGGACGGCAGGCGGTCGCGCGCTCGCAGCGCGAGTTCGAGCGCGATCGTCCCGAAGAGGAAAACCGCGAAGATCGCTTGGATCGGAAAGCCCGCCCGGTGGCCGACGATCGTCGCCGCCATCGCGACCGCGTTCAGGATCGCGTAAGCGCCGAACGTGCCCGCGCGCCGGAAGCCGAATCGCTCGAGACCGATCAGGAGCGGGATCCCGGCGACGAGGTACATCCCGAGGAAGTCCCCGAGCTGGGTCACCCACGCGTTCGTCGCGTGATAGAATCCTGACAAGAGGCCGAGCGCGACGGTGGCCGCCGGCAGGATCCGCAGGAGCGGATGGCCCTTACGGACGCCCGAAGTCGCGTAAATCGCCGCTCCCGAGACGAGGAACGCGACGTTCGACCAGGCGGTCGCCGGTTCCGTGACGTACCCGGCGACGGTTTCCTCGCACCAGTCGACGTTCGCCCACCCCCACTGTCCTAGAAAATGCCAAACGTGATCGACCGGTAAGCCTGGAAATCCCATAGGTTCGTCCTCTTCCTTCTCTAAAGCATTCTTCCTATCCCTATTTTCGACGTATACTGGGAGGAGCGAAACTCGCATTCGGTGAGGAGGGCGGTATGTCGCGAACCGAGATAAATCCCCGTAAAAACGCGGTCCAAGCGCGGGCGAAAGACACGATCAACGTCATCGTCGAAGCCGCTACTCAGGTTCTCGAGGACGTCGGCGTCAAGGCGCTCTCGACGAACAAGATCGTCGAACGCGCGGGCATCAGCATCGGCACCCTCTACCAGTATTTTCCGAACAAGGAATCGATCGTCCACCACCTCGTCGAACGCCTCTTCAACGGGATGGCCGACGAGATGCTCGCGACCCTCGAATCGCTCGACCTCGAGGGGACCGACCTGCGGGGCGCGATCGATCGCCTCACCGAACAATTCTTCGCGCGGCATGCGCAGAAAAAGAGCGTCTTCCGCCAGTTCCTCCTCTCGGTCGTCTCGGTCGAACACCTGAAATTCATGCTGAAGAACGACGCGAAGATCGCGGACGCACTCAAGCGCAAATTCGGACCGTACTCGACGGAGCTCCGTATCGCGGACTGGGACCGCACGATCTTCGTCGTCCTCTATGCTCTCAAGGGAATCCAGTTCGGGGTGCACTTCGGCGCGACCGATTTTTCGCCCGCCGATCTTCGCGCGGAAGTTTCCGCGCTCATCTTTAACCACCTGACCGCGAACCGCGCGGACGAGTCCCCCCGAGCGGCCGCCCCCCACGAGGACCCTCCATGCGCCCCTTAGCCCGTCTCGGCCTCGCCCTTGCCTTCTTTCCCGCGGCGGCGCTCGCCGGAAAGGCGGCGCCTCCGAAATGCCTGCTCAAGCTCGAAAAGCTGAATCTCCAAGACGAGGTCCCCGGCCTCACCCTCGGCAACACGCACGAAGTCTACGAAGGTGAAGGCAAACTCCTTCGCGGTCACGAGCCCGGAAAGGACGCGAAGGAACTCGTCGACATCGGCGTGACCGACGTCGTGATCTTCAAGCATCCGGTCAAACGCGAAGTCGAGCAGGAGATCAAAGACCTCAAGGCCCTCGGTATTCCCGAGGAACGCATCACTTCGATCGACATGCCCTGGAAGGACATCGAAGACATCAAGGATCCGTGCCAGAAGACCGTCCAGGCGGTGAACGCGATGCTCGCCGTCGCGGCGACTCCCGGACGCGTGGGTTATTTCCACTGCTCCGCCGGCCAGGACCGCACCGGGATGCTCGCCGGGCTCCTCCGCATGGTCACCGCGGGGTGGAGCGCCGAAAAAGCGTTCGTGAGCGAAATGTGCGCGCACGGCTACGGTTTCGGCGATACGACCCGGCCCGCGAACGTCTCGAAGGCCGTCGAAACGAACCTCACGCCGATTTTCCTCCAGCTCGCCTCGCAGATCGAAGGTCAGGGCTTAAGCGTCGCCTCGAAACTCAGCCCCGGCCTCTGCTCGGCCAAGCCGAAGACCGAGCTCGACGGCAGCCGATTCAAGTGTAAGTGACTTGCGCGAGCAAATGACTTGCGCGAGCAAATGACTTGCGCGAGCAAATGACTTGCGCGAGCAAATGACTTGCGCGAGCAAATGACTTGCGTGAGCAAATGACTTGCGTGAGCAAGTCACCGCGCGAGATCGGACCCAAACGGTTTCGGGTCAAAGTACGCGCTCGGCGACCGGAGCGACGACCTTGTACTTCCCGTCTTTCCGCACCATCAACCCGTTCATGATGAACTCGCGGCGAAGCGTGCACACGTCCGAGTGGAACGTCTCGAGGAAGCGGTTCAGCTCCTCCTCCGGGTAAATCCGGCGCGGTTCGAGCTTCGACACGAGGTACTTCAGCACCGCGAGCCGCTTTCCGCGCGCGGTCGGGATCGACCGGAGCTTCCCGTCGACGATGAACGTGCGGACGACCTTCGCGTCCTTCTTCGCCTCGGTCGGCAAGAGGTTGCGCGGACCGGACTCCTTCTGGTTCGCGTGGCGTTCGAGATACTGCGCGAGTTGGGTTTCCGAAACGCGCCAATCCTTCCCGAGCTTGTACCCCGGGATTTCGCCGGCTTGGAGCTTCCGCGCGACGACTTGCGGGTGAAGCCGCAGCACTTCGGCGACCTCGGCCGAAGTGAAAAGACGGAGCGCCGGAGGAAGGGCCTGGAAGTTCGGGGAGTTCGGCAAAATCGCGTCGTTCATGGGATTGAACTTAGAGTATCTAAACGTATTTTGCAATACTTTAAAATACTCTATTGCAACCCCTTGGCCCTGATCAAACCCTGACCGAATGGCGGCGCCCGTCAAAGTTGTGGGAACTTCCCGAGCGGGTTACTTTCGGCGCATGCCGAATCGTATTCCGATCGCCGGCGACCACGCCGCTCCCGAGTTGAAATCGAAACTGATCGCCGCGCTGAAGGAATACGAGTTCTCCGACCTCGGACCGAACTCCACCGAGAGCGTCGACTACCCCGACTACGCCGAAAAAGTCGCCTCGCTCGTCTCGAGCGGAAAGGCCCCGCGGGGAATCCTGATCTGCGGCAGCGGGATCGGGATGTCGATCGCCGCGAACAAGTTCCCGGGCGTCCGCGCCGCGCTCTGCGAAAGCGTCGAAGCCGCGCGCCTCTCCCGCGAGCACAACGACGCGAACATCCTCTGCCTCGGCGCCCGGCTCGTGCCCGCCGAACGGGCGATCGAGATGGTGCGCGTCTGGCTCACCACCGAATTCTCGAACCAACCCCGGCACTGCGGCCGGGTCGAAAAAATCGCCGCGCTCGAAGCACGCATCGTTACCGATGCCGCCGCGAAATTAGGCCTGAAAGGGAAATGACGATGAAGCACAACGCCGGCATGGACGCGCCCCTGAAATCCTCCGACCCCGAAGTCTTCTCGGCGATCGGAAAGGAATTCACCCGGCAGCAGGACGGCATCGAGCTCATCGCTTCCGAGAACTACGCTTCACGCGCGGTGATGGAAGCCCAAGGCTCCGTCCTCACGAACAAGTACGCCGAAGGCTATCCCGGGAAACGCTACTACGGCGGCTGCGAGTTCGTCGACGTCGCGGAGAGACTCGCGATCGACCGGTGCTTAAAACTCTTCGGCGAAGGCGCGCCGGATCTCGCGGCGAACGTCCAACCGCACTCCGGCTCCCAAGCGAACATGGCCGTGTACATGGCTTGCTTGAAGCCCGGCGACAAGGTCGTCGGGATGTCTCTCGCGCAGGGCGGGCACCTGACCCACGGTTCGCCCGTGAACTTTTCGGGCAAACTCTACCAAATCGTCGCCTACGGACTCGACCCGAAAACCGAGCGGATCGATTACGACCAAGTCCGCGACCTCGTGAAGCGCGAGAAGCCGAAGATGCTCATCGCGGGCGCGAGCGCCTATCCGCGGACGATCGACTTCGAGACGATGGGCGCGATCGCGAAGGAGAACGACTGCGTCTTCTTCGTCGACATGGCCCACATCGCGGGCCTCGTCGCGGCCGGGCTGCACCCCTCGCCGATCCCGCACGCGACGTACACGACGTCCACGACCCATAAAACGCTGCGCGGCCCGCGCGGCGGACTGATCCTCGGCTCGGCCGAGAAGATGAAAGCGGCGAACTCGCTCATCTTCCCGGGCATCCAGGGCGGTCCGCTCGAACACGTCATCGCGGCGAAGGCCGTCGCGTTCGGCGAAGCGCTGAAGCCGGAATTCAAGGAATACCAGCGGAACGTCGTCGCGAACGCGAAGATCCTCGCCGAATCGCTTTCGGCGGAGGGCCTCCGGCTCGTCTCCGGCGGCACCGATAACCACCTCATGCTCGCCGACCTCACCCGCTTCGGCGACGGCTCCGTCACCGGAAAAGACGCCGAAGCCTGGCTCGACCGCGCTCACATCACCGTGAACAAGAACGCGATCCCCGGCGACACCCGTAGCCCGTTCGTCACGAGCGGCATCCGCATCGGAACGCCGGCGGCGACGACCCGCGGCTTCGGCGAATCGGAGATGAAGCAGATCGCGAAGTGGATCGGCCAAGCGCTCCAGACGAAGGGCGACGAGACGAAGCTCGCCCGCATCGGCGAGGACGTGAAGGTGCTCTGCGGGAGATATCCCGTCTACTCGTCGTAAGTCGAAACGGGCCCCGAGGGCCCGGAGTCATTCGGCTTCGAAACGCAGCGCCGTCGGGGTGACCTTCACCGAATCCGGGACGACGCGCGTGAAGCGCGGGTCGGACGAAAACTTCGCCCAGTTCAAGAGCCCCGCCGCGATCGAGGCTTGGACCCCTTCACGACCGAGCTGCCGTTCGATTTCCGACTTCATCGCCTTCATCGCGAGCGAGCGGACGGCGTCGATCACCCATTTCGGCTTGAGCAGTCCGGTTCCCTTCAACTCTCCCGCGAGCGAGGCGGAATCGTAGACGAGGCGTCCGTTCGCGTCGAACTTCGCCCACGCGGCGAGGACGACGCCTTTCAATCCGATCGCGCCGAGGGCGCTCTTGATCGCTTTCGCCTGGTCGTCGAACGCGATCTCGATCCGCACGCGGTCGGCTTCGAACGCGAGGGCCGGCGCCTTCGCGCGCAGGTCGTTGAAACGGAGGTCGACGAGGTTCGCGCCGAGATTCAGATCGATGTCGAAATCCTGGTTCTCGAGTCCGGCGAATCGGAGGGCCGGGCCCGGACGGAACGAACCCTGGCGACCGTCGAGCCGAAGCGAAGTCAGCTCGGGCTTCACGAGCTGCACGAAGGCTCCGAGATCCGCATCCGAGAAAACCACCTCGGTCGCGGCGAAAAGCGACGCGGGGAACATCACGAGAGCGAAAGCGACGAGACCACCGATCCAAATCGAGTTGCGCGAAGCCGAGCCGGTCATGGGAAATTCCTCCGTATTCCCCCGATCGGCGTCTGACGGCGAAACTGAGTGGGCAAAGAGTGCCTAGGTATCCCCTCGATATTTATGGGCTTTTTCAGGATTGAAGCGGAGGGTCGAAAAAGGTATTAAACCCCCCACGCATGCGCTGCCCGTACTGCACTTTTTCGGAAACGAAAGTCATCGATTCCCGGTTGAATCAAACCGGCGATAGCACGCGCCGCCGCCGGGTCTGCCCGCGCTGCGAAGGCCGCTTCACGACCTACGAGCGCATCGAAGAAGTGATGCCTCTCGTGATCAAGAAAGACGGCCGCCGCGAACCGTACGCGCGCGAGAAGCTCTGGCAGGGCATCGAGAAATCCTGCCAGAAACTCGCCGTCCCCGCCGAACGCGTCGACGCGCTCGTCACGGGCATCGAGAAACGCCTCCAATCCTACGGCCTGAAGGAAGTCCCCTCGAAAACGGTCGGCGAGATGGTGATGGCCGAACTCCACAAGCTCGACAAGGTCGCCTACGTCCGCTTCGCCTCCGTTTACCGCGACTTCAACGACGTCGACGAATTCGTGGCCGAACTCCAGGAACCGCCGGCGCCGGAAACCGATCCGGCCGCGCCGCTCTTCTCCTTCGCCCACCTTCCGGAAAACGGTCCCGAGAAATCGTCATGAACCATTCCCGCCACCACGCCCGCGAAATCGCCCTCCAGATCCTTTACCGGTACGACCTGAACGCCTCAGCCGCGAAGGGCGAAGCCGCCGTGCCGGTGCCGACCGGACTCGCGCTCGCGGACGATCTGAAGAAGCACTTCGAACATTTCCAGGTCACCGAAGGCGTCCGTGAATTCGCGGCCGAGCTCGTCGCCGGCACGCTGAAGAACATCCCGGAACTCGACCTCGAGATCGAGAAGTACGCGAACAACTGGAAGATCTCGCGGATGGCGCTCATCGACCGGAACCTCCTCCGCATGGCCCTCTTCGAGATGAGCCGCTTTAAGGATATCCCCGCCGCGATCACGATCGACGAAGCCGTGGAGCTCGCGAAACAGTTCGGCACGGCCGACACCTCGGGATTCGTGAACGCGATCCTCGATTCCTATCGCAAAACGTCCCTCGCGGGATAAAGACCGCAGGCTCGCTGGAAGCGACCGCCAGCGCTCACGCGTCAAACGCGTGACGCTTGCTCCTTTTCCCGCCTTTTCGGTAAACTAGAACCGTGGTCCGGAACGAAACCGATTCCCCGAAATCCGCGGCTAGCCACTCTCTCGAGTCGCTCATGGCGACTCGGCGCGTAGACGCTTGGATACTTTGTCTCCCGGAATCCGATCGCGAACCCGACGCGACTTTCCTTCACCTCGACTGGAGATTCCGCGGCGCGATCGCGCGCGCGCTTCAAGCCGGCGCGATCTCCCGCGAGTCCGGCGAAGTCTCGCTGATCCCCTGCACGCGTCCCGTTTCCGATTCCGGCCGCGAAACCTTCCGCATCCTCACGCTCGGCGTGAACGATCGCCGGAACGTCTCCACCCAAGAAATGGCGAAACTCGCGAAGAACGTCGACGGGCTCGGCTTGAAGAGCATCGGTTTTTCGGCCTCCGATTTCGGATGGTCCGCATCCGAAGCGAAACGTCATTTCCCGAAGGGCCGGGCGGAACTCTGGGTAACCGAATGAAACCGACGGGCGAACCTCTCGATCTCCTCCACGCTCCCGCGCTGAGTCCTGCCGAAGGACTCGAGTCGGCGTCCGCACTTTTCACCTCGCCTCCGATCGAATCGCTCGAACTCCTGAAGGAACTCGGCGATATCGCCGCCGCCTCGATCTCCGAAACGGAATCCTTTCTCGCCGCCGCATCGTCGGCCACGCTTCCTCCGGCCGCCGCGCCCGCCGCGTCGGCACCGAAAACTCCCGACACCGCTCCGCCCGCGAAAGCGGCCGCGCCGAAGTCCGCGTCCACATCGGACGACCGCCTGATGGAAGCGCTTCTCGAATACCACCGTCTCCGCGGACCGAAGCTCGGAGCGAGAACGATCGTGCGGACCGACTCTTCCGCGACTCCCGGCGAGCGTTTTGCCCCGGTCGACATCCCGGTCGTCGAGAACGTCGTGCCGAAGTCGCCTTCCGGTCCGCACCGGGCCTCTCGTCCCGTCCAGACCATCCTGAAACCGAAACCGCCGAGCCGATGAGTTCCGCCGCTCCCGCCCGCCTCGATCGCCCCGACTTCCGGACGCTCGTCGCGCTCCGCCGCGAGTGGCGCACCTATCACGAGCGGCAGGACCGAGAAAACGCGGACCGTGTTTTCCGGGAAGCCGGGGTCGATTCCGTCGGCGATCTCGACTTGAAGTTCTTCCCGCAGGTCTTCCGCGCTAAACTGAACGAATTCGGACGCGACTGGGAACGCGCGCTGGCCGCCCAGGCGCTGCGGGAGGGGTTTTCCTTTTACCGGCTCCCCCTCACCATCGAGGTCGAATCGGTGAACGCCTTGCACGCCTGGATCGAGACGGCGCTCGAACGCGACGGCGCCCCGCTTTTCTTCGAGAGCAACGGAGTGCACGCGCTCGCGGACGGTGCTTGGGACGCGATATTCTACTTCACGTTCCGCGGCGATACGGCCGGCGACCCGATCGGATTCGCGGCCGCCCCGGGCGTGAAAGCGGCGGCGAAGGTGCTGAAAATCCTATGAGGAAGACGCGATGAGACTCGTCGACTTCCTCGTGCTGCTGCTCGGAGCCCAAGCGGAAACGCTGAAGCGTCTCGGCGCCTTCTTCGGCGAGGAGAACCTCGTCGACATGCTCGAAGACGCCGGAGAATCCTACGACGACCGAAGACTCGCGGGCCTCGAACCGAAAACGCCGACGGGCGCCTCGCTCGCGCCGGGGATGTGGATCGAGACCCCGGGCCCGCATTCGAACGCGAACGCCTACGCCGAACTCGAAGGCACGGTTCGCGAACTCGGACTGCCCGAGATCCTCGAATTTCACCTTTGGGCCTATCCTCACTACCGCGCCTTCATCGAAAGCGCGATCGACCTGAACGCGCGTCTCGCGCCGGGCGGCGGCGAGATCGGAACCGCCCTCATCGACGAGGCGTGCGCGAACGCCGAGGCCTGGGTGAAACGCCTCGAAATCGCGCCCTCGGTGGCCGCCGCCGCTTACAAGGCCGCCCAAGTGCCGTGGATCCGCTTCCGAACCGAGGCGCTGAAAAAAATGGGCCGCCGGCCGCTCGGCGCGGTCTGAACGCTTAGGGGACGGTGGCCGTGGCCGACGCGTTTTGGCCGCTGCCGTCGTCGACGCGAACGGTGCTCGAACCGGAAGCGAGCGGAGCGGCCGGGATGAAGACGTGCCGGTCGTCGAGCGTACCCGTGCCCGAGGTCAGACTGAACGCATAGTTTCCGTCGCCTTGGCTCGCGGTGTACCTCACCGGAGTCGCATCGTTCACGACGTGGACCAGCGAATACTCCCCGCCTGCGTTCCAGAATCTTCCGTCGTTCAAGACGCCGCACGAAAGGCCGAGCTGATAGTCCGAACTAGACGGGCCGCTCACCTGGCCCGACGCCCCGGCGGTAATCGTATTCCCGGCCACGTCGTACTTAAAAAGTCCGGCGAAATATGCCGAGCCCGTCCAGTTTCCTACGAAATAGACCTTATTCTGCGAGGCGAGGTATTGGCCGCAGAGGTGCGCTTGGGTGATCGAACTCGGCAGCGAGGGTCCAGCGGTCCACGAGTCCGAGTTGATGTCGTAAATCTCCGAAGTGCCGGTCGCGGAAGAGTCTTGGGCCGTGTAGCCGCCGATGGCGATGATCTTCCCGGCCACACCTCCCGGAATGTAAACCGCGAGCGCTCCCTGCCGCGCGGTCGAGGAACTCGTCTTCGCCGTCCACGAGGACGTCCCGTCGTTCCACTCGTAAAGCGTTTTCACCGGATTCGTCCCGTTCGTTCCGCCGTAGATGAACACGCGGCCGGTCGGCGTCCTCACGATCGAGTGGTGGTTCAGGTTATTCGGCAGGTTCGCGGACGCGGGCGAAGTCCAGGTATTCGCGGCGACGTCGTAAATGAACGTCTTGTTCGTCAACGAAGCGTTATTCGCCGCCGTCCCCGCGTAACCGCCGACGGCGAGCACCCGATTCCCGGAGAGCAACGCCGATTTCTGCCCGAACACGTAACTCGGCAAGTTCGCCTTCAGCGTCCAAACGTCGGTGGCCGGATCGTAGATCTCCGAGCTGTTATGCGCCTGGCTGATCCCGTTCCAAGCCCCGCCGAGCGTCAATACCCTTCCGTCGCTGAGTTCGATGAGGTTGCCGAACTCGCGCTGATGGCCGGTCGTCTGATCGCCGGTGGGAAGTACGACGCCCTTCTGCGGATCGAGGAGCAGGCAATGCGGACTCTCCCAGGTGATGTTCGATCGCCAACCGCAAGTGAGCACTTTCCCCGTAGAAGTCAGCTGAATCATCGGACCTTGGACTTGTCCGAACGAGGGATAACTCGGATGCGCGGTGCCGCCGGTGTTCCAGCTGTCCGCGACCGGATCGTAGAGGTTCGGATGGCCGCCGCCGGTACTCGAATCCCCGAAGACGAGCATCACCTTCCCGTTCGCGAGCAGGATTGGGACCGTGTTGTATTGACAGATCCCCCACGAACCGTTCACGCCACTCGTCGCCTTCGACGTCCAAGTGCCCGCTCCCGACGAAGCTTTCGGATCGTAGAGCCCGGAAGTCCCGATCGGACCGGAACCGACCGTCCCGCCGGTGACGAAAACGGTGCCGTCCGCGAACTTCACGTAGCTCGCCCCGCGACGCGTGCCCGTGATCGCGGTCTTCGTCGTCCAGCTCGTCCCGTCGTAGAGCTCGACCGAATTCCGATAGGTCGCGTTCCCGTCGAAACCCGCGATCGCGAGAACCGCTTCCGATCCGGTCGGAGACTCGGAGGCCGAGAGCAGGATAGCCCCGAAGTCGCCGCGTTTCTGGGCCATCGAAGGCCCGGCGGCGATCGTCCCTTGGTGCCCGCTCGGAGTGAAGACGTCGGTGGTCGCCGTCGAGTTCGACGAGCTGATCAATCCGCCGATGATCAGGACCGTCCCGTTCCCGCGCAGGATCGCGCGATGATGGAAGCGCGATGCCCCCATCGTCGGACCGGCGATCCAAACCTGGGTCGAGGGATCGTAAATTTCGGTCGTGTTCCGTACTGTCCCGTTCGTATTCGTGAAACCGCCCGAGACGAGGACCTTCCCGCTCGCGAGGACGGTGGCGTTCGCATAAGCGCGCGCGGTCGTCATCGGGTAGGTCGCCGACCAGGTATTCGTCGCCGGATCGTAGATGTCCACCGTGTTCGAAGAGGTGTTGTCGGCGGTCTGGCCGCCGGCGACGAAGACTCGGCCGTCGGCGAGCTTCGCCCATGCGGCGTAACACCGCGGAACGGAGAGATGACCCGCGAAACTCCACGAGTCCGTCGTCGGATCGTAGAGCTTCGCGACCGAGTAGTAGATGTTCGGACCGCCGCTCGTCAGGTTACAGCCTCCGGCGAAAAGGACCTTCCCATTCGCGAGCATCGTCGCGACGTGCCCCGACCGCGAACCCTCGTAGGAGTCCGTCGAAAAGGCGGCGCTGATCGTCGAGGAGGCCGGGCTGATCGCGAGAACGTTTTGATAAGTCACCGAATTCGAATTTCGCCCGGCGGCCTGCTGGTTCCCGGCCGCGTCGCGGACCCATACGGTCAGGACGTTCGCTCCTTGGGTCGCGCTCACCGTGAAACTATCCGGAAGCGCCGTCGCGCTCGTCCACGCGCAATTCGTCACGGTCGCGTCGTTCTGCAGGATGCAGTACGCGCTGATAGCCTCCGAAAGACCGGTGTACGAAAGCAGATAACCGCGGCTCGGCGTCGGCGAAGTGTTCAGGATCGAAACCCCCGCGAGCGTCGGCGGCGTGATATCGTAAGTCACCGAATTCGAGTCGACGCGGTTCGAGACGTTCCCCGCCCCGTCCTTCAGCCAGACGGACAGGACTTTCGCGTTTTCGGTCGCGCTTACCGCGAAGCTCGCCGGAAGCGGATAAGCCGTCCATGCGCAGCTCCCGACCGTCGTGCTGTTCTCGAGGATGCAGTACTGGCTCGGCGAGCCGGTCGTCGCGCCGAAAGCGAGCGCGTAGGTCGTCGAGTTCGTAGGATTCGCGTTCGTGACCGTCACCGAAGCGAGGGTCGGAGCCGTCGTGAGGAGCGTCACGGAATTCGTGTCGACGCGGGAGGAAACGTTCCCAGCCGCGTCCCTTAACCATACGGAAAGAATCTTCGCGTTCTCAGTCGACGAAACCGTGAAATTCGCCGGCAAAGCCGCCGTCGTCCAGGAACATCCGCCGACCGCCGTCGAATTCTCGAGGATACAATAATCGGCGTAGCTCCCAGTCACCGCGCCGTAACTGAGCGCGTAGGTCGTCGAGTTCGTCGGGCTCGAATTCGTGATCGCGGCGGAAGCGAGCGACGGGGCGACGGTGTCCTTCACGAATCCGATCGAGGCTTGGGCCGCGGAGTTTCCGGCGGCGTCCGAGAGGTCGGCTTGGACGGTCACGGCGCCCTCGGACGCCGCGGAAAAATCGAGGTTGATCGACCACGCACCGGCTGCGCAGACCGTCGAACCGGTAACCGTTCCCGAAATGGAGATCGTGCGACCGTTTTCCGAGCATGTCCCGCTCACGGCGAACGCCGTCACGTTCGCCGACGAAACGTAGCTGGCCGCCGCCGGCGCGGTGATCGCGAGCGCCGGGTTACCGGTGTCTTTCGTGAAAACGCGGGAATCTTGGGCCGCCGGATTTCCGGCGACGTCCGAATGGTCCGCGCGCAGCGTGATGGAACCGTCGGCCGCGCCCGAAACGTCGACCGTCGTCGACCACGTCCCGCCGGCACACGCGACGGTCGCGCTGCCCGCGCCCGAGATCACGACGTTCTGACCGTTCTCCGAGCACGTTCCCGAGATCGCGAACGCGGTCTTGTTCGCGTTATTCGCGTAGCTGCCCGCCGTCGGCAAGACGATCGCGACGGTCGGCGCGTTCGAATCGGCGTTGAACCCTCGAGTCGCCTGGACCGCGGAGGTTCCCGCCGCGTTCGAATGGTCGGCCTTGAGCGTGAACGGACCCGAACCGACGCCCGATACATCGACCGTCGTATTCCAAGTCCCGCCGCTGCACGCCACGGTCGCCGAGGCGGCGCCCGAAATCACGACGTTCCGGCCGTTTTCGGAACAGGTGCCCGAAATCGCGAAGGCGCTCGCGTTCCCGATGTTCGCGTAGCTACCGGCCGCCGGGGACGTGAACGCCACGGTCGGCGTGCTCCCGTCGAAAAGGATCGGCGCCGTCGTCACGCGGCCCGAGACGTTGCCCGCGGCGTCGCGCAGCCAGATCGAGATCGCCTTCGATCCGTTCGTCGGATTCACATTGAAGGTCGACGGCAACGCTCCCGCCGTCCAGGAGCAGCTCGCCGACGAGGTGTTGTTCTCCTGCATGCAGTACTCGACGTACGGCGCGAACGTGACGGCTCCGTAGGAGATCGCGAAGACCGGGTCGTTCGTCGGATCGGCGTTCCCGACCGTCGCCCACGCGAGCACCGGCGCGGTCCGATCGATCGTGATCGTGTTCGAGACGTACGCGTCCGAGACGCCATAGTCGTTCTTCAGGTAAGCCGTGAGCGCGAAGCCGCCGTCGGCCGACGAATCGACGTAAGAAGTGGGTAAGGTCCCGCTATGCCACACGCACGCGAGCACGTCGCTCGAATTCTCGAGGAGGCAGTATTCGCTCGCGCCGCCGACCGGTACGCCCCAGCTCACGCCGAGCGACGCATGATTCGTCGGGGAAGCGTCCGTCAGCGCGAACGACGTCAAAGACGGGGGCACCCCGCTCGCCCCGGTGCGCAGGGTGGCGGCATTCCTCAGCGTATTGATTTGGGTTCCGCATCCGGCGGCCGCGAGCGCGAGCGCGCACGCCACCAAACGCGTAAAACGAATCTCTCCCAGAAACGTACCTCGATTCGAGATTTCGTAACGACTCTATATAGATTACCGCGATTTGGCGCCCACGAAAGATGGGTCCCGAAAGACCCATCCTTCGCCGAAGTAAGGGGGTTAAAGATCCGCCCAGGTCGCCCCGGTCGCGACGTTTACCCGCAGCGGAATATCGATCTTCACCACGCCTTCGAACGCGCGCTCCATGCAATCCGCGACGAGCTTCTTCACTTGCTCGACCTCGCTCTTCGGCGTATCGATCACGACTTCGTCGTGCACTTGGATGATGAACTTCGCGGCGAGTCCGCCCTTCGTGAGCGCCTCGTCGATTCGGATCATCGCGAGCTTCATCAAATCGGCCGCGGTGCCCTGGATCGGGGTATTCATCGCCATCCGTTCGGCGGAGGCGCGCAGGGCCGGATTTTTCGCGTTGATGTCGCGAAGGATGCGCCGACGGCCGAGCAACGTCGCCGTCTCGCCCTTTTCCTTCGCCTCGACGATCAGGCCGTCGAGGAAGTTTTTCACCCCGGCATAGCGCGCGAAATACTTCGTGATGATGTCCTTCGCCTCCGTCCGTGAAATCTCGAGTTCCGCGGCCAACGCGAACGCGCTCTTCCCGTACATGAGGCCGAAATTGATCGCCTTCGCGGCCGCGCGCTGGGAATCGGTCACCGCTTCCGGTTTCACGTCGAAGATCTCGGAGGCCGTCCGGCGGTGGACGTCTTCGTCTTTCTGGAACGAGGCGATCAGGTCCTTATCCCCCGACATCTGGGCGAGGATCCGGAGCTCGATCTGGGAGTAGTCGGCCGAGACGAAGACGTTCCCTTTCGAGGGCACGAACGCGCGGCGGATCTTTTGGCCGCGCTCGGTGCGGACGGGGATGTTCTGGAGGTTCGGATCCGCGCTCGAAAGGCGGCCCGTCGCCGCGACCGTTTGATGGAAACCCGCGTGGATCTTCCCGTCCTTCGCGTCCCGCATCGTCGGCAGCGGCTCGACGTACGTCCCCATCAGTTTCGCGATCTCGCGGTGCTGGAGGATGAGTCGGGGCACTTCGTGCATGGGCGCGAGCGTCTCGAGCACGGAGGCGTCGGTCGAGTACCCCGTCTTGGTTTTTCCTTGGGGCGGGAGCTTCAGCTGTTCGAAGAGGAGCGTACCGAGCTGCTTCGGGCTGTTCAAATTGATCGGGCCGTTCGTGAATTTCTCGATTTTCTTGTCGACCGCCGCGATGTCCTTCGTGAATTCGGCGGCGAGCTGTTTGAGCCAATCGACGTCGATCGAGACGCCCGCGCGTTCCATCTTGCTCAGGATCTGGACGAGCGGAAGGTCGACCTCGGCGAAGACCCGCATGAGGCCCCCCGATTGGAGCTCGGGCTTCATCGCCTTCCAGAGGTTCAGCGAAACCCACGCGTCCTCGGCCGAATAACGGGTC
>JAFEAP010000001.1 GCA_018266355.1 Bdellovibrionales bacterium | reverse complement strand
TGACAGTGTCAGCAGCGAGTGTGTGAGTGTGTAGTCGGTTGTGGTGTGTGTTGGAGGGCGTGGCGGACGCTGTGTCGCACAGTGCAGTGTGTGCAGTGTGCTGAGGGATGCATGTGCGCGGCTGGCATGTGTGGCGCGACTTGGCGACGCGTCAGGCGTGTGTGGCGCGAGTGTGACAGTGTCAGCAGCGAGTGTGTGAGTGTGTGGTCGGTTGTAGTGTGTGTTGGAGGGCGTGGCGGACGCTGTGTCGCACAGTGCAGTGTGTGCATTGCGCATTAAGACTCATGCCAGCCGCTTGCGTGTGTGGCTTGATGCTTCAGTGTTGGCCGTTACATCTGGCTGGGATTTCGCTTGAAGCTGCACAGCTGGAACGCTTTGTCAGCTCTTTTGAAGTTGTTGGATTACTCTTGATCTGCAGTCGTTGCATCGGCAGAGTTGCCTTTTTTGTATTTGACTAGCTCAAGTCAGTCCCGGTTGCGTTCATTTTCCAGTAGCAATCGACATCAAAGCCATCACTGCCGAGCTGTCTTTTGGCGATGCTCTCGTCACTGCTGCTGGTGCTGAGACTGAGTGCCACTGCACTGGTAGACCCCGCCCTCTTCTGTTTCTTGCGCTTGGCACTGGCATCCGCGAGTCTTCTGTGTCTGATATCCCGCTATCATCTCTGTACCTGGCTTCTGTGGGTGATTGGTGGTCGGCTGTCGTTGCAGTAATGTCTCCGAACCCATTGCTACCAGCATCGCCTGGAGTCTCTCCATCACCATCCGCTTCACTTCTGGTCACTTCCTCGTCTTCTTCACTGTCATGGGCGCCATCATCTGTTGCAGGGTCTGCACAAGGTTTCCACGTAATGCTGTGTGCATTCTGTTGCACAGAAATCGTACCTGCGACTGTCTGTCGTGGGTTGTGGCGCTGGAGCTCGTTCCATGTGCGTTCGTCGAATACGCTCGCCAAAATTCGCACCATCTGTGGATCCAGACTGAGTTGTCGGAGACTGCTTACCGACTGGAAGGACGAGTCTTGCATCTCATCCCCTAGTACCTGCAGCAAACCGCCCAATTTCTTTCGCGCTGCGGCCTCGCTGCCTGTGATTAGCCTTCTGTCTTCTCCCTCGTCATCTGAATCAGTTTCACTCCCGTCAATCCCAGCAAATCGCTGCAATGTCTCTGCGGCTGTGGTGTCGACGTCGCTGGTGTCGAATACTGAGTCTTCCCCGTCCTCGCCCGCCTCCTCGGCTGATGGAAGCGTTCCAAGCAGCAACAACGACTTCTCACGCAAGCACATCTCAATGACTTGTGCAATGCAGTCGTTCATCGTTTCGGATAGCAGTCTTGGCCCTGCCTTCCCTGCCAACTGCTTTGTGATCTCTAGCATCACGGCAAATTGATGCCAGCACAGCTGTCCGAATGTTCTGAAAAGCTTGCAGCTGCAGTGCATTCTCCCGTTGATCACCCACACGATGTATTCAAGAGTACGTCGAACTCCTGTCTGCTGTAGCCACACTGTGTACATGCCTGCAAAGTATGACACGGCACTGGCATCAATGACCAATTATTCGTCTCTAGAGTCAACCGTTCTTGAGGGTCACTCACCACTGAACCGTTGCTCCGCCGTCTCTGGCGATTTCGGCCGTTGGACTCTCACCGCAGTTTCCCCGGGGGTGGCCCCTCGTACATCAATAACAACGAGCTGTCGTAGAGCAGATCGGAGTACACGGCGACGCAATCCCAGCTTCTCAATGATGTCCAACACTGCCACCCGGTTCCAGTGCTGCACTGTCAGTTCCCGCTCAGCAGATGCGTACTTTGCCTGCATCACACGCAGAGAGCGAAGGCTGTCAGCTGACGCACTGCGTCGCTGCTTCTGGATGAACATCAGGATTGATATCAGTGTGTGACAGCGGATAAGCAGGTGCCTGCAGCGCTTGTCAGCAACCCTGCGAGGCTCACATCCTCTAGTCAAAAGGCGAAAACCACGCGAGAAGATGTGCTCACGTCTGCTGGCTCTTCATGCAGTGGTTCATGCTCTCACTGAGCCCAGTTGTGCGAAGGTTCCCTATTGCCTTTCCACGTGCAACGTTGTACAGTCGATCAAGTCTCTTCATGATTCGCTTTGTAACGTACCCGAGGAGTTGACCACGATGCTTGGAAGCCACGGACGTGTCTGGCACACACAAAACGATCACACAGTCATGTTTAAGCTGCAAGACGCTTGATGCACCTTTAGGTGCCGTGGAGGCCTTCCTACGTCGCTTGGAGAGCGAGTTTTTGCGTCGCTTGGTGGTTGCTCCTCCCTCATTATGCTCCGCCTCGTCTGGCTCATCATCCTCGTCGTCAGAGCTGCTCTTTCCAGCAATTACATCGTCGAATTCGTCGTCCATCAGGAAGTTGAGGAAGTTTGCAGGACGCTGCACCACCCGTTTTTCAGAGGCAGTCGCCGGAGTTGATGGCGCCGCTCTTGCAGGTTTCGATTCGGCCGCCGATGCTCTCCGTTTGGTGCTGCTTCGCCCGCGTCGCTTGCGGCTTTTTGGCTTTGGGGCGATTATGGTTACGTCTGCATGAAGAATTTGTTCACTGCAGTCATGTCATCAACGTCAGCGGATTCACACCTTGCGATAGCTTCGCAGCAGCTTTCCTCGCCCGTCTTGGTCTTGCTCTTGCAGTCTCGGTGGCAGCAGCAGCAGCAGCAACTGTATATCCCTTGCCACGACTCTCACGGCGAGCTTGTGCCCGCCTGTACGCAATGTTTGCGGCCTTCTGGTTGAAGTACGTTTTCGCCTCTGCATGGAGCACAAGGTTGAACGGCAAGCAGTGCAAGCGACGTCTCTTAGCAGCGCACCACGGAGTTTCAGTGCCACAGCCTCGCTGGGCGGCTCCACAACATTGTTTTTAATGTCCCTCCC
>JAFEAP010000019.1 GCA_018266355.1 Bdellovibrionales bacterium | reverse complement strand
TGGATCCGACGTTCACGCTGCCGAAATCTTTCGTGAGGGGGGACCAAGCGAGCGACGCCGCGATGCCGTTCACGACGATCTGGTTCGGAGTCGTGGTCGGCGTTCCGCCGAAGGTGCAAGTCCGGGAGAGGGTCGTGACCTTCGAGCCGACGGATCCCGGGTTCGCGCGCACCGTGACGGTGCAGCTTCCGCTCGCGGTGACGTCGTTCGTCGCGCAGGTATCCGCCGTGATCGAGAAATTCGTCGCGTCGGAAATCGAGGGAGCGGAGCAACCGGTGGCCGGAACGGATCCGGTGTTCGAGAGGGTGAAGACTTGGGTGCCGGAGTTCGATCCGACGTTCACGTTCCCGAAATCCTTTGTGAGCGGGGCCCAAGCGAGGGACGGCGTGCCGCCAGTCACGATGATCTGGTTCGCGGTGGTGGTCGGGGTGCCGCCGAATGTGCAGGTCCGGGAAAGCGTGGTCGCCTTCGCGCCCGCCGATCCCGGGTTCGCGCGGACGGTGACGGTACAGCTCGCCGACGCGCCGAGGTTCGCCACCGCGCAGGTGTCTCCGACGATGGTGAAGTTCGTCGAATCGGAAAGGGTCGCGAGACCGCACCCGGTCGCGGCAGCCGCTCCGGTGTTCGAGAGGACGAAATCCTGGTTCGCCGAGGTTCCGCCGACGGATACCGTTCCGAAGTCGTGGGTGAGCGGGTTCCAAGCGAGGGAAGGCGCGATCCCGGTCACGGTGATCAGGTTCGTTTGGGTCGAAACGGTTCCGCCGAGGGTGCAGGTCCGCGAAAGGGTCGCGACCTTCGCGCCGGTCGCCGCCGGGTTGGCGCGAACGGACGCGATGCAGGTCCCGAGCGGGAGCATGTCGTTCGTCCCGCAGGTCCCGGCGATGATCGAGAAGTCCGTCGTGTTATCGAGGACCGGCGCCGAGCATCCGGTCGCGGCGGTGTTCCCCGTGTTTCCGAAGTAGAAGTCGGTCGCCGTCGAATTCGATCCGACGTTCACGTTTCCGAAATCGTGCAAGGTCGGCGCGAGCGTCAAGACGATCTCGACGCCGTTCACTTCGAGGTGGGTGGTCATCGTCGCGGATCGGCCGCTCGCGTCCCGGCAGGTCAGGGAGAGGTCGGCGGTGAACGGCCCGCGCGCGCTCGGAGTCGCGTCGACGTCGAACGTGCAGGAACCGCCCTTCGGCAGGTCCGGGCAACTGCCCGAGACGATTTGGAAGTTCAAAGGATCGCTCAATACCGGAGCGTCGCACGCGACGGCGTCGACGCCGACTCCGCCGACGATTTCGTTCAAGAAGGAGAAATGGCGGATCGGCGAGGTCGCGTGCACGAAGATGTCGCCGAAACTCGCGTAGCTCGGATCGGCGCGCATCGAAGAAAGGCCTTGGTTCGAGCGGAGCGAATCCTTCAGAGAATTGATCTTCGTCGAACAGCCGGCGCTGGCCGCCGCGAGGACGAGCGGCAGCCCGAGCGCCCGCACGACTTCCGCCGTTCGGGCGCGACGACGCGCCTGAATTGAGTTCCAAAAACCGTTCACAAACGTCCAGCCTCACACCCGAGAGGAATCTCGGCGGTTCTTATTTGATCTCAATATTTAGCCTATATTCGGGCGAACCGGCGCGAATAGACGTGTCCGTAAGGACACGCTTGAAAACTCGTTTTTTAGCAAAAAAGGCCCTGAGGCGGGCGGTCTCTTTTCGAACGTGGAATCAGCGTGGAATCCGGGAATGGTCTCGGATCGCCTTGCGAGCCGCCTCAGTTCCGTCTCCAGTGGGCTGAAACACGCAAGTCGAGGCGTGGCCGGAGTCCTGCTTCGAAAACGTGTCGATCGTGAATCGGCCGCGGAGCCGTCGCTTATCTTCCACCTTCAAGGCGACGTCGAGCGCGACGTGAATCGCCGGCTGATCATCGGTGATCTGTCCGAAAAGCACGGAGTCGCCGGAGACCTCATGGTGTCGAACGGCCCGACCTTCGAGCACGCCGCGGGTGAGTCCGAGCAAACGACTGACCTCGAGTTGAAGGAGCATCGGCATCGCATCAGGCGAAAAGGAAATCTCCGGCCGATCGAACACCGAAAGAAACTGGAATTCGTCGGTCAGGATCGGCTCGACATAAATCGTGCGCGGGCAGATCGGTCCGGGATCGCTCCGTTCGGCGTCGAGGGCGTATCCGCCCGCGACCACGTCGGGCGGGGAATGTCGGAACTCCCAAATCGCCCGCTCGAACGAAGGAAACTTTTCGTTCGCGATTCGCGCCCCCATCGCGGTCAGGAGCTTCGAGGCGAGGTAGCGAGTTCGAACCGGGTTCTGGTGGTCGTATTTTTTCACGCCGAGGATGAAGAGGGACTCGTGGAGTTCGAGGATGCGACGTTCGATCTCGGAATGGAGGTCGAGGTAAAGCGCTTCGACTTTTCGCGGGATCCACTCGTCGGAATTGAACGAAGCGACCTGATGCACGCGGCATCCCGCGTATCGAAGTTCGTCCGGGAGGTACTCGTCGAAGGAGGCGAGGGCCTTTTCGTCCTCGTTTTCCCACTTCTCCGACGGCCCGATCCGGCGCCATTCCATCCGCCATTCACGGGCGAGGACGGGGTCGGTGTCCGCGAGCACGGAATAGGCGATTCGCGCGAACGCGCGCCGGTCGACGGGCAACGTCCGTTTCGTCCAGATAATCCCGTAGCCGTCGATGACCTCCTGGGATCGGAGGCCTCGGTGGCAGGCGATCGACGTTCCTCCGTTCCGGACTCCGCCGCCCTCGCGGGCGAACCCGACGGGCGCGGCGATGAAGGCGGAAATCAGGGCGACGAGAATGGGGTTCACGGGATGCTCCGGGTGACGGGAAAAAATTGGAGATTCAGCTGGTAGACGTCCTCGCCCGTTCCGTCGGTTTGATCGAATTCGCCGCAGAACTCCTGGCGGAAACGCTCGATCGCGCGTTTCATCTCGGGCATCGATTCATGACGGACGTTCAGGACCAGGGACGAGAAATCCCTCGCCTCGACGGGCGTGGTGCGGATCGCCTCTTCGGCGAGTTTCGCGGACATTTCGTGATAGGCGCGGGTCGACTCCGACTCGCGATCGGGCTCCGTCTCTCGGATCGGAGCCGAGAGCTTCAGCTCCCCGTCCTTCGTCCGAGCGAGCAATCCGAATCGGAGCAGGACGCTGAGGGATTCGGCGATGGCTTCGCGATCTACGGGGAACTTCAGCCGGTTCGCCATCCACTCGGGATCTTCGCGAAAGTCCCGGAGGTTCGCGAGTTCCCGGATGATGAAAGGCCACGGCGCGGAAGTCATGAACTCCGCCTCGGTGGTTCCGATCCGCTCCGTGCGGGCGGAGGCGCGCAGGGCCGCGCTCCGGCGTCGAAGCTCGACGCGGCGGTTGGAGCTCGGCGAACGTTCGCGGGCGATTTCGACGAGGACTGAGAGGTACTCGCGCTCGACCGGCGCGAGATCCATCGTTTCGGCGATTTTCGTGGTGAGGTTGTCCGAGGGCACGGCGCGCCCCTTCAAGACGTTCGAAAGCGAGGAAGCGCTCGCGAGCCCCAAACGCCTGGACCAGCTTCCGAGGCTCCAGCCCCCCGTGCGCGCGGCCTTTTTATCATCGATGAACGCGCAGAGGAGGCCGGTGAGCGTTTCGTGGGCGAAAACCTCGAATGTCGAATCTGAATGCGAAGGAGAGCGCATAATTAAGCAGGGGGATAAAAGTTCCGGGCACTATCCCGAGGCCGCCTCTCCCGAGGAAGGCCAAATTGCCCCCGCGTTCCTAACCCTTTTTTCTACAAAAAAGCGTTCAAAATAATTGGGGTTTTCTATGGACGGAATTGATCCGTCGCGTCGTCATCCGCAGAAAACCGGCTGCTTCTGAGGAGGCGCTTCGAGCGGAAGCTTTCCGGAAACGGCGGCGCCGGAATTCGGCGTGACCTCGAATTCGAGGGTTCCGCGCGCGGCGCCTTTCGGCCAGTCGATTTTCAGACGGATCGCCTTCGGCGGTTCGCATCCGCCGCGAACCGCGCAGAACGAGGATTGGTAACCCGATTCCATCGTGCCCCCGTCGCCGGAGAGCGAGAACGTTCCGCCTTCGGAGATCCGCGGTTTTCCGGCGCCCCACCAGTTCACGGTGAAGATCGGGTATTCGGCTTGGCCGTCCTGGACGGCGATCATCACGGAAGAGGCGTCGTGGGGGGCGCAGCTCGGGGTGAGCGTCGCGCGATTGAATTTCGCCGTCAGCGCTCCCGGAGCGTAGGAGAGTTCGCACTTCCGGTCCACGCAGCGCGCGGGAGTACCGTCGGGAGCGCACGCGGGTTGACCCTTCCAGGACGCGGCGCAATTCGCGCGGGCCTTCGCTTGGATCGCCTGGAAGTCGGCGTCGAGCATCGCCTCGGCGGATTTGTTCCACGCGTACGCCTTCCCGCAGGAATTCGGATGGACGAAGAAGGGTTTACAGTCCGCGTCCGCGGCGCAGTCCTTCGGCATTCGGGCCGCGCGGGACTCGAATCCGCGCATCGCCGCGAAGCAATCCGACGGCTCGGAGAAAAGCCCGAGCATTTCGAGCACGAAATCGCCCGGGACCTGGGCTCCGGCCGCGGAGAGCTCGTAGCATCCGTCTTTCCTCGGATTCACGAAAAGGAAGGAGCTCTTCGGCGAAGCATCGAGCGCACCCGTGCCGAAACGGTTCGCGGATTTCCGAGACGCATCACTCGGGTCGGCGATCGAGAGGATCTTGCCCTGGAGCGCGCGGTCGCCCTTCAGGACGCGGTGGACCCACCAGCGTCCGATCTCGCGAGGACAGCCGCCCTCCGGTTTTTTCTGGGGCGCCGGTCGCCCTTCGAAGACGAGCGCGCTCTCCGCGGTCAGTTCGGCGCGAGTCAGATCGTGGACGACCGGGCGACCCGCGGAGGCGGTAAACGGGAGAAGCACGAAAGCCGCGAGAAGGGATACGCGGTTCATCGACTTGAATCCCGGCATTGGATCAGCTCCGCCGCGATCGAAATCGCGATCTCGGCCGGGTCGTTGCCGCCGAGGGGAAGGCCGATCGGACAGTGGAATTCGCGGATCCGTTCGGCGGGCACGCCGAACTCGCCGAGTTCCTTACGCAGTTTGAGCGCTTTTACGTCGCTTCCGATCCCGCCGATGTACGGGAACCGGAGGCCCTCTTCGCGTTCGCGGGCATAGAGCGCCTTCAAGACGGGGAGGTCGGTCGCGTGCCCGCGGGTCGTGACGACGACGAACTCGTCGCCCTTCAAGTGCTTCACGTAATCGACCGGTTCGGCCACCGCCGCCGTGCGGAGTTTCCCGCTCCCGAGCGGCGTGCGCTCGATCCATTCCGAGCGCGAATCGACGAAGGTCGCCCGGCAGGCGAGCGTCTCGAGGATCCGGGCGAGCGCCTGGGCGACGTGCCCGGCGCCGAAAACCACGATCGGCCAGCTCGCGGCCTCGCGCCGCTCGAAGAGGTAAGTCACCTCTCCGCCGCAGGTCATGCCGACGTCGCGCTGGAGGTTCCACGTGTAAAGCAGGGTCGGCGAGTCGCCCGGCGGGAGCGCGAGGATGCGTTTCGCTTCCTCGATGCACTTCGCCTCGACCTTGCCCCCGCCGACGGTGCCGAAGTGGAGGCCGTCCGACGTGACGAGGATCTTCGCGCCCGGGTCCTGGGGCGCGTGTCCGCGGGTGCCGGCCATCGTGACGACGACGAAAGGCGTGCCGGCGCTCTCGAGTTCCGCGGCGGCCTGCCAGAAATTGACGGCGTTCATCGCTTCGGCTTCCTCGCGGAAGCCTCGCGCCACTTCGCGAAGCGGGCGGGTTCCATCGCTTCGAGAACGACTTCCTGGGTCGCCGGAAGCTCGATCTCCGGATAGGCGTCGCGGTAATGCGGGAGCTGCCGGAGCGCGTCCGCGATCGCGGTCCAAACGCCGACCGCAAGCAGGAGCGGCGGCTCGCCGACGGCTTTCGTCCCGCGGACGTTCGCGTAGTTCTCGTCGTTCGAGAGGAGCGTGATCTTGAACTCTCGGGGCGTGTCCTGGACGGACGGGATCTTGTAGGTCGACGGCGAGTGCGAGAGGAGGGCGCCGCGCTCGTTATAATAGAGCTTCTCGGTCGTGACCCACCCCATGCCTTGGACGAACGCGCCCGAGACCTGGCCCTCGTCGAGGGCCGCATTGATCGGGCGGCCGAGGTCCATCAGGATCTCCGAGCGCATCACCTTCACTTCGCCCGTGTCGCGATCGAGGGCGACCTCGGAGACCTGCGTGCCTTGGGTGAAGTACATGAAGGCGTCGCCTTGGCCCTTGAGTTTGTCGAAGGAAAGGTTCGGGATGCGGTAATGGGCGTAATCGGAAAGCGAAAGGCGGTTCAGATACGCCTCGTTCACGACGTCCGCGAAGGAGAGTCTCTTCTCCGGTTTTCCGCGCGCGTAGACGAAGCCGTCCTCGAAGACGACTCCCGCGTACTCCGCGATGCCCGTCGGCCAATCGGCGCCCTCGTTCGGATCGTTCGTTTCCCTTCCGAGACCCGGCGCGAGGAGTTCGGCTTCGGTGCCGAGTCCCGCCGTATTCTTCGCCCAGCGCGCTTCCGGGAGCTCGAGAAGCTGCACGGCGAGTTGCGAGAGGCGGGCCTTGATTTTCCGGGTCGCAAGCAGAGCCGCGGCCGCGTTCAGGTCGGTGCCGCTCGACGCGGCCGTCGGCGACGTGTTCGCGTTCTTCTCGGTCGAGGTCGGCATCATGCGCACGCGCGCGCGCTCGAGTCCGAGCTCGGACGCGACGGTTTCGGCGATCCGGGCGTTCACGCCCTGGCCCATCTCCGTCGCGCCGGTCGAGACTTGGAGCGTTCCGTCCCGATGGATGATTACGAGCGCGTTCGCTTGGTTCAGGAAGCGCGTCGTGAACGAAATGCCGAATTTCACCGGAGTGAGGGAAAGACCGAGGAGTTTTCCGCCCGGCCCGCGGGCGAGCGTCGCGCGGTTCTCGCGTTCGACGCGCGCGCGGGCCTCGGAATAGGCGGAGCTCCGCGAGAGGTCGTGAAAGAGGCGGGGGAGACAATTGTTCTCGACCTTTTGGCCGTACGGCGTGACGTCGCAGGTCCCGCCGAGCGGGGAATCGCGGTCGGCCGAGTAGACGTTCCGCATGCGGACCTCGAGGGGGTCCTTCTTCAACCGGTGCGCGACCGCTTCGATCACTTTTTCGACGGTCGCCACGCCCTTCGGTCCGCCGAAACCGCGGAAGGCGGTGTGCGAGTGGTGGTTCGTCTTGCAGACCTGGCCGGTCACGCGGAAGTTCGGGATATAGTACGCGTTGTCGGAGTGGAGCATCGCCCGTTCCATGATCGAGGTCGAAAGATCGGCGTAGGCGCCCGCGTCCGAGTAGAGTTCGACGTCGAGCGCGAGGAGGTTCCCCTCGGCGTCGAAGCCGACGCGGTAGCGGTTCTCGAACGGGTTCCGCTTCCCGGTCATGACCATGTCGTCGTCTTTCGATAGGACGATGCGGGCGGGGCGCTTCAACCGGGTGGCCGCGAGCGCCGCGTAGGCGGCGAACGGCGCGGCCTGGGACTCCTTGCCGCCGAAGCCGCCTCCCATCCGCTTCACGATCGTCACGACGTCGCTCGCCGGGAGGCCGAGTCCGTGCGCGACGACGTGTTGGACCTCGGTCGGGTGCTGGGCGGAGGTGTGGACTTCGAGTTGGCCGTCTTCCTTCGGATAGACGATGGAGGCCTGGCTCTCGAGGTAGAAATGGTCTTGGCCTCGGATGACGATCTTCCCTTCGAGCTTGAGCGGCGCCGTGTGCAGAGCGCGTTCGACGTCCCCGCGCGTGATGTGGCGCTTCGAAGCGATGAAGGATTTCTGGCGGATCGCCTCGGACACGGAGAGGATCGCGGGCAGGACTTCGTAGTCGACCTCGATGAGCGCGCGGGCGTCGCGCGCGGCTTGGCGGTTCTCCGCCGCGATCACGGCGACGATTTCTCCGACGTACTGGACCTTGTCGTCGGCGAGGAGCGGTTGGTCCTTGAAGATCGTGCCCCAGTGGTTCGTGTGGAAGTCCTTCGCGGTGTAGATCGCGAGGACGCCGGGAACTGCGAGCGCCTTCGCCGTACGGATCGCCTTGATCCGCGCGTGCGCGTGCGGCGAAGGAAGCACGTCGACGTCGACCTCGCCTTTCACCCGCGGCCGGTCGTCGATGTACTCGCTCGCTCCGGCGACGTGGGTATGTGCGGTATCGAGCGGTAAGCGGCTCATCTCGGCGCGGATGCGCCGTTGCCGACGGCGCTGGACGGAGAGTGTTCGCGGAAGAATTTCGCGAAGAGGTTTTCGACGAGCACGCGCCGGAACGCGGACGTCCCGCGCAGGTCGGTCATCGGCGTGATCGCGCCGTGGAGGGCGCCGAGTGCCGATTCGAGCGTCTCGGGCGTCGGAGTCTTTCCGGCGAGCGCCTTTTCGGCGGCGAATCCTCGGATCGGGGTGGCCGCGACGCCGCCGAACGCGATGCGCGCGGACTTGATCTTCGTGCGTTCGCGGTTCGCCCATTCGATGCGGAACGCGGCGTTCACCGCCGAGATGTCGAGGTCCTTCCGCTGCGAGGTCTTGAAGAGCGCGAGGCTCTCGGTCGCCGCCGGAACGTCGAACTCGATCGCCGCGATCAGTTCGCCGCGTTTGAGCGCCGTCCTCCGGTACCCGAGATAGAACTTTTCGAGCGGGATCTTCCGCTTCGCGCGCGGCCCGACGACGTGCAGGACGGCGCCCGCGACGAGAAGAAAGGGCGGCGTATCGCCGATCGGCGAAGCGTTCGCGACGTTGCCGACGAGGGTGGCGGAATTCTTGATTTGGGGAGAGGCGAAGAGGTCGAGGAATCGCGCGAACTCGGGAACTCGGTCCATCACCGCGTGACGGAGCTCGGAAAGGGTCACCCGCGCGCCGACCGTCACGCGCTTCGCGGTCGCCTTCACGGCGTAGAGCTCGTCGACGAGGTGAAGGCTAAGGATCTTCGGCAGTCGGGTCTTGCCCTTGTTCACCGCCACGCCGAGGTCGGTCGCGGCGCCGAGGAGGCGCCACTCGGGATCCTTCGCGAGCGCTTTCGCGGCGTCGGCGATCTTACGGGGCGCGAAGAAGGAAATCGCGTCGGTCTCGATCCGGAGCGCTTCCGCGCGGATCTTCCGGAGGTCGGCGGCTTGGGGCTTCGAGAAATAGCGGGCGGCGACCGATTCGCATTTCGCGAGGTCGATCGCGGTCGCGGCGTCGATGATCGGTTGGTAGCCGGTGCAGCGGCATAGGTTACCCGTCGTCGCGTTTTTCGCCTCGCGCGCCGAGCACGCGCCGGAACGCACTCCTGCGCAGAGTTTCTTTTCGACGAGTCCGGTGAGGGCGACGACGAAACCCGGCGTGCAGAAGCCGCACTGGCTCCCGTGCGCGTTCACCATCGCGGATTGGACCGGCGAAAGCGCCTCGTCCTTCGCGAGCGCGTCGACGGTGACGAGGCTCGTGCCGTCGCACTGGCCGACGGTGATGATGCAGGAGTTGATCGGGAGGTAGCGTACCTCCTTTTTCGCGCTCGGGACGTAGCGGAGGACCGAACAAGCGCCGCAGTCGCCCTCGGCGCAGACCACCTTCGTGCCGACGAGAGAGCGCTCGTAACGCAGGAAATCGGAAAGCATCATCCCGGACTGTTCCGGCGGGACGACGACCCGGCGGCCATTAAGATAGAGGACGGCGGCGGTGCGCATGGTTGAGGGCGAGGTTCCCCAATGAGGCGGGGCGAGTCAAGCCGGAGACGATAAAGAAGCGGTGCGTGACGGCCGAGCCTCTATTTCTTGCCCATCCGGGCGATCCGGTAGATCGCGTCCGCTTGGTCGTCGCTGAGCAGGATCGACCCGTCGGGCAGGACTTCGAGATCGACCGGCCGGCCGAGGACCTTTCCGTCGGGCGTCCGGAAATTCTCGATGAACGGTTCGACGACGGGCTTTCCGGACCCGAGAGTCACCTTTACGACCCGGTATCCGGAAGGCGCCGAGCGATTCCAAGAGCCGTGTTCGGCGATGAGCGCCGTCGAAGCGTCGAGAAAGCGCATTCCGAGCGCGGCGACGTGGGCGCCGAGCTTCGCCTTCGGCGGGACGAATTCGCCGCAAGCGCGGTTTCCGGTGAGCTTCGGGTCCGGTACGTCGCCCGCGTGGCAGTAAGGATAACCGAAATGCTCGCCCGCCTTCGTCGCGACGTTCAGCTCGTCGTCCGGCGAGTCGTCGCCGAGCCAGTCCCGTCCGTTGTCGGTGAAGAAGAGAAGACCCGTCTTCGGTTGCCAATCGAAACCGACGGTGTTCCGGATCCCGCGCGCGTAGATCTCGGGCGCCGACCCGTCGAGTTTCGCGAAGCGGAGGATCGTCGAGAAACGAGGCTCGTCCTTTTCGCGATTGCAGATGTTACAAGGCGCTCCGATTCCGACGTAGAGCGCGCCGTCCGGACCGAAGCGCATATAGCGCCAGTCGTGGCCGCCGTCCTCGGGTAAGCCGGAAAAAACGACCGTCGGTTTCGGCATCTCCTTCGGATTCTTCGCGAGGGCGGCCTCGATCTTTTCGTACCTCAGAATGCGCTTCGGTTCGCCGACGTAGAGATCCCCGTCCTTGAACGCGATCCCGTTCGGGGTATCGAGGTCCTTCGCAAGGACCTCGAGCTTGCCGTTCTTGATCGCGTAGACTTTTTTTCCGCGCGTGCCGACGAAGAGCGTGCCGCCCGGAGCGTAGGCGAGCGAACGGGCTCCGTCGACGTCCTTTTGGAAGGTCGAAATCGCGTAGCCGGGGGCGATTCGAAGCGCTTCGGGCTTCGGCGTTCCCGCGAGGGCGACCGCGGCGAAGACGGAGGCGATACTCGTAGCGAGGACGGAAAAAAACGCGGTCGAAAACATCGGGACTCCTTCGGGTGACCCGGTTATTTCATGCAATCGTCGGACGTCTGGCAAGCGCGGCGTTTCGCCCCTGGCGTTCCGGAGCCGTTTCGGCCATCGTGGGAGCATGGCACTCACCCCGGAAGAAGCGCGGGAACTCGCGCGGCTCGAACGACTGGCGGTTTGGCTCGACACGAAATACGAGACGCCGTTCGGTATTCGCGTGGGCTGGGACGGGATCCTCGGACTCGTCCCGGTCGTGGGCGAGATCGTGACGACGCTCATCTCGGGTTACCTCATCGTGCGTGCGGCGTGGCTCGGGGCCTCCACGCCGGTGCTGCTTCGGATGGGGCTGAACGTCGTGATCGACGACGTGATCGCGGTCGTCCCGCTCGTCGGGTGGATCGGCGATTTCGTTTGGAAATCGAACGTGAAAAACACCGACCTCCTCCGGAAGCACCTCGCCGATCCGGAAACGACGCGCCGGCGTTCGCTCGCGGTCGTGATCGTATCCGCGGCTGTGGTCGTCGCCGCCGTGGCGACGTTCGCCCTGCTCGTCGGGATCGCGGCGTGGATTCTCGGCTCGGCGGTTTATCGGATGGCGACTCAGGGATTCTGAGGAGCCTGGAGCGGGAGCCGGACGTCGAAGCGCGTTCCGCGCTCGTCGGAATAGGCAAGGGCGACCCCGCCGGAGTGCGCCTCGGCGAGTCCGCGGACGAGCGCAAGACCGAGGCCCCATCCTCGCTCGCCCCCGCACTCGGCGGTCTTCGTGCGATGGTAAGGTCTGAAAAGTCCCGCTTGTTCCTCGCGCGGGATCGGCCATCCGAAATTGTGCACGCTGAGCACGACCGAATCCGATCCTTCGAGTTCGATTCCGATGGTGATCGGGGTTCCGGGCGCGCCGTACTTCGCGGCGTTTCCGCAGAGGTTATCGAGGATGCGTTTCAAGCTCGAACGGCACCAACGTCCGCGCACGGTGACCTCGGCGTGGATCTGGAAACGTTCGCCGTGAAGGACGCGGAGGCTGTCCACGGCGCTCTGAACGATGTCGTTCAAGCAGTGATTCGCGAGGCGCAACGGAAGGCTCTCGCCGGCCTTGAGCCGGTTCGCGTCGAGGAGATCGCGCACCATCCGGTCGGCGCGCGAGATGTTCCCCGAAATCCGATTCGCGAGCGCCATGAGCACGCCCGGACTCGGCGGCTCCTTCGCGATCATTTCCGCGGTGAGCTTCGCCGCGGTCAGGGGACTCCGAAGATCGTGCGTGAGCGTGGTGACGAATCGCTCGCGCAACTCCCGCTCGCGCTGGAGATCGGTGATGCTTTCACGGAGTGCGAACTCCGCCTCCTTCAGATCGGAGACGTCGTGGTAGTGGAGCGCGACGACCGCGGGATGACCGTAGGCCTGGGGCAGCGTCCGCGATTCGACGACGATGGGGATGGACTTCTCCGGCGTGTGCCAGACGAGCTGGAGTCCGAAGAGTTCTTCGCCGCGCGCGGCGCGGAACCGCGGCCATTCGCGGATCGGCAGGCGCCGGCCCTGGAGATCGCTGAAGTAGTAGTCGGCGATCGAGTCGGTCGTGTTCGGATCGTGAGGAAAGCCGGCGAGCTGGCGCTGGCCGGCGACGTTCACGAGGAGGATCCGCGCGGTCTCGGGCTCCACGAGGATCGTCGGAACCGGGATCAAGTCGAGGACGTGCTCGAGCCACTTCTGCTGGTTCTCCGCCGCGCGCCTCACGACGACATCGGCGGTGACGTCGAGGGTCGATACGATCACGCCCTCGATAAATCCCGCTTCGCCGCGAAGCGGGAAGTACGTGATGTTCAGGTAGCGATTTTCGAGCGCGATCTCTTTTTCCTCGACGTTCACTCCGTCGCGATAGACGCGGTCGAGGATCGGCACCACGCGCTCGGCGAGTTCCGGAAATACCGAAGCGAAGGTCCGACCGACGGGCACGCGGTCGAGCGTCTTCGCGAGCTCCGAGCGGTTCGACAGCACGATGAGGTGCGAGGGACCGTGGAGCACCATCAGCGGAAGCGGAACGTTCATGAGCACGTCGACGAGTTGCTGGCGTGCGACGGCGGTGACTTCGGTGAGGTGAGGGAGGTTCATTTCTCATCATTGTATTCCGCCTAAGTCGATCGCGCATTGATTGTCGCGGTTATTTTTTCAAAGGAATTTTGCGGCGTGAGTAAAAACCGGACGCGATTGAGACACGGAAACGATTGAGCGTTTCGATCGCGCCGGTTCAGGCGGAGAGAACGAGACTAGCATCCCCGAATTCGTGCGTGCGAAGCGCGTATTTTTCCGCAAGTGATTCAGCTTTTGCAAAACGTTCGCGCGGGAGGAAACTCCGGAGGAGCTCGAAGTGCGATTCGCCTGGGGAATGCAAACCCGTGAGGATGCCGTTCACGACTCGGTGGGGATAACTCGCGTCGATCTTTAGGGCCGTCTCACCGAGTCCGGGACGAAGTGTCCCATGCGCGAGTGTGGAGCCTTCGAGCGCTCGCGTGACCGAGGTTCCGACGGCGATCACGCGGGAACCGCGCGTTTTCGCGCGCCGAATCGCGCTAACCGTCGGCTCCGGGATGTCGAAGAATTCCGGCAGAGGCAAAGCGGAGTCGAGGGTCGAATCGCCCGTGGAAGAAAGACCCGTCGCGTGAGTGAGGAAATGCAATTCCGCTCCCGCGGCGCGAAGCTCGCGGAGGCGGCTCCACTCGAGCGGGCGACCGGCCGAGGGCATCTCCGTCGCCCACGGGCGCGCGGCGAACGGCGTTTGGACGGACCAGATCGCGAGCGCTTCGGGCAAATAGGAGTATTGGACGGGGTTTCCTATCCGATAAATCATCGCCCACGTTTCCGCTTCGGAAAGACCGAAGTCGCAAGCGATAAGCCGATCGGAAAGCGGCGAGCGGGTCGCGACGATTCCGGACACATTCCCCGAAAAGCGTAAACGATCTCCGAGCGCGAGCGTCGGAGCCGGTCGATCCTCGGTTCTCATGCGCCAGTCGCCCGCGCCGAACGCGACGGCTTCCCACGGTCCCGTCGTTCCGGGCCGGCGGGGAAGGAGCCGGAGTTCGATCGCTTCGCCGCGGTCGGTCCGTCCGGCGAGGGAGGCGGGAAAGGTGGCGGCGTCGTTCACGACCCAGACGTCGCCCGCCCGCGCGAAGCGCGCGAGGTCCGTGAACGGAGCGATTTCCATTTCGGTAGGAGAGAGCACGAGGAGCGACGCGGAGTCGCTCCGGACGGTGGCCGGCTTAAGCATCGGCGGATTCCTTTCTTTCGAGGAGGGCGACGAGACGAAGGGCGACGTCCTCCGGTTTCGCGAGCGCGGCGCGGTCGGCGTCCGGGATCGCGTCGGCGTGCATGCGGGTATCCATCTCGCCGGGATCGAAGGAAACGAAGCGGACGGGAGAGTCGGCGAGTTCGGCCGCCCAGATGCGAGTGAGGTGCACGAGCCCCGCCTTGCTCACGGAGTACGCTCCCCAGTTCGGGTAGGCCTCCGTCGCCGCGTCCGACGAGACGTTCACGATCGTGCCCCTCCCGTGGACGAGCATCGATCCGAGGACGGCCTTCGCGAATCGGAACGGTCCGACGAGGTTCGTCTCGAGGACCGCGCCGAGGTCCTCGCATTCCGTTTCGAGCAGGGGACGAAGCGGAACCGCCCCGAGCGTGCTCGCGTTGTTCACGAGTAGGGTCACCGGTCCGGCGAGCGCGGCCGCCTGGCCGAGCGTCGGGTGGACGGAGCGGATATCCGCCGCGTCGCCCGCGATCGCGGTCGCCCATCCTCCCTCCACCCGGATTTCCTCGACGACGGCGTCGAGGGGGGCGCGCGTCCGGGCCGTGAGGACGACCCGGGCTCCGCGCCGGGCGAGCTCCCGCGCGAGGGCGCGTCCGAGTCCATGGCTCGCGCCGGTGATGAGTGCGACTTCCGATTTCCAGTCCATAGGCGTTTCCTCCGGGATCAGGATCGCCGAGGCTTGATTCTAAAACATCCATATGGACGGTATAATAGCGGTCGGTTATCCTATCGTCATGATCGCCCGGAACATCGCCGCGAACCTGAAACTCCTCCGCGAAGGCCGCGGTCTTTCCCAGCACCAAGCGGCGAAACTCGCCGAGATCCCGCGTCCGACTTGGGCGAGCCTCGAATCCGGCTCCGCGAACCCGACGGTGTCCGTGCTCGCGAAAGTCGCCGGCGCGCTCCAAGTCCCGCTCGAGGAACTCATCGGTCCGCCGCGCGCCGAGGGCCGGTTTTTCCCGGCCGCCGAGGCGGAAACGAAAAGGCGCGGAGGGGCCGTGATCCGCCGGGTGATCCCCGAATCGATCCAGAGCCTCGAACTCGACCGCATGGAGCTCGCTCCCGGCGGTCGGATGGGGGGCGTTCCCCATCGTCCGGGAACGCGGGAGTACCTCTTCTGCGAGTCGGGGACGATCGAACTTTCGGCTTCCGGGGAGTCCTGGACGCTCAAACCCGGCGACGTCCTCGTCTTCCGGGGCGATCAGCGTCACGGATATGCCAATCCGGGCCGTACTCCGGCGGTCGGATTCAGTCTGATCCTCTTCGGTAGCGGCTAAAAGCCCCGGTCGTCCCGGCCCGGTGATTGCTGTTTATCCAAGCGAACAAGGAGGATCCCCCATGGCGATCGCCCGCGAAACCGTGTCCTCGAACGCCCGCCCTCGGGTCTGTTTCAACGCCTTCAAGCTCGAGCCCGAAAAACTCGTCACGATCCGACCGGACGCGACCCTCGGCGAAGCGGCCGAGTTGATGCGGCGGAAGCACCTCGGCGACCTGATCGTCACGCGCGAAGGAACCGAGTTTCCCCTCGGCATCGTCACGGACCGGGATCTCACGATCCGCGGCCTCGGGGGCGGAGCCCCGTCCGACCTCCGCGTCCGCGACGTCATGAGCGGCGGCGTCGTCTGCGCGCGGGAGACCGACGACGTCTTCGCGATGATCGAACTGATGCGCAAGCACGGGATCGCGCGACTGCCCGTCTGCGGGGGAAAAGGGGACCGCATCGTCGGCGTCGTGACCGCGCGTCGGGCGATCCGTCTCCTCGCGCGCGCGCTCGAGGATCTTTCGAGCATCGGCGATCGCCAGCAAGCGCGCGAACACGAGCGGCATCACTGAAGCGGGATCATCGGCCGTTCCCCGCACCGACCTCCG
>JAFEAP010000018.1 GCA_018266355.1 Bdellovibrionales bacterium | reverse complement strand
TGACTTACGCCGACAGAAACTGGAACACCCAAGTCCTCGGCGGCGCTTCGACTTACGCCCGGATGCACGCGCTCCTGCCGACGATCGGAAGATTCTTCACCGACGACGAGAACCGGAGCCGCGCGCGCGTCGCCGTCGTCGGCGCGACGGTCGTTCGCGAGGTTTTCGGCGGGACGAACCCGATCGGCGAAATGATCAAGCTGAACAAGATCCCGTTCCAGGTCATCGGCATTCTGCCCGAAAAAGGGGCGACCGGATGGCGCGATCAGGACGATATCGTGATCATTCCCGTCGCGACCGCGATGTACCGTCTCCTCGGGAAGCTTTATCTCGATTCGATCGAACTCGAAGCGCGCTCGGCGGGCGACGTCGCCGCCGCCCAGGACGCCGCGCTCGCGCTCATGTCGAAACGAAAACGCGTTCCCGTCTCGCAGCAGGACGACGCCTTCGAGGTGCGGAACATGGCCGACGTCCAGGAGGCGCTGAGCTCCTCGAGCCGGACGATGTCGACGTTGCTCGCGGCGATCGCGGCGATTTCCCTGCTCGTCGGCGGGATCGGGATCATGAACATCATGCTCGTCTCGGTCACCGAGCGGACGAAGGAGATCGGTCTACGGAAGGCGATCGGCGCGCGGCGCGCGGACATCCTCTTCCAGTTCCTCGCCGAGTCGGTCGTCGTGAGTTTTTCGGGAGGCGTCGCGGGCGTCGTGCTCGGGTGGGCGATCACCGTCGGGATCTCGATGGCGACCGGATGGTCGACCTCGGTCACTCCCGAATCGGTCTTTCTCGCATTTTTCTGTTCGGCGTTCATCGGCGTCTTGTTCGGAGTTTATCCGGCGCGGAAAGCCTCGCGGCTCCATCCGATCGACGCGCTTCGCTTCGAGTGAAGCCGATCCTCGCGCTTCTCGGGAACCGACGCCTTGCGCTTCGAAGGACCCGTGCTAGCCTATGGCCATGACGGCACTCCGCGATACCCATTCGAAAACGATGGGGTACATCCTTTGGATCTTCGGTTTCATGGGCTCGCATCGTTTCTATTACGGAAAGCCGAAGACGGGGACGCTCTGGTTCTTCTCCCTCGGCTTGCTCGGAGTGGGGTGGCTCGTCGATCTTTTCCTGATCCCGGGAATGGACGAAGCCGCCGACAAGCGATTCACCGCCGGTCGCTACGACTTCAACGCGGCTTGGATCCTGCTCACTTTTCTCGGGTTCCTCGGCGTGCATCGCTTCTACCTCGGAAAGTGGGCGAGCGGAGTCGTTTGGCTCCTCACCGGCGGGCTCTTCGGCCTCGGGGTGCTCTACGATTACTGGACGCTGAACACCCAAGTCTCGGAGGTGAACTGTGTTTAAGCGCGGGCGGTCTTCGGTTTGGGTCCTTTCGGCCTTGCTCGCGACGATGGCCGGCGGGACGGTCCGCGCCGATGAGACGGAATCGGGCGAGGCGCCCGAAGGAGCGCTCGTTCTCGAGGCGGTCGACGGGAACGCGCCGGTCGAGATTCTCCGCGGAGGGAATTGGACGGCGGCGGCCGAAGGCGCGACGGTGATGCCCGGAGAGTCCGTGCGAACCGCCGACGGCAGCGCGCGGCTCGTCTATAACGACGGGTCCGCGGTGGCGCTTTCGACGAACACCGAAGTGCAGCTCCAAACCGAACCCGGCCGCGTGCTCGAACTCGAGCGCGGGACGGTCTGGGGCAAGATCGAAAAAAAACCGGTGACCGAAGTCGTACCGGCGGCGGGCACTCCGTCCGTATACCGGTTCACGCTCAAATCCCGTTCCGTGGTGATGGGCGTGCGCGGGACCGAGTTCGTCGTCGAGTCGGGCGCGAACGGAGAGACCGCGGTGAACACGCTCGAAGGCACGGTCGATACCGCGCCCGACCTCTCGATCTTGCGGGCTGGGCACGGCGTGCCCGTGCACCGTCTCGAGCGGATCCGCGCCCGCGCGGGAACCCCGTTCGGAAAGGCGGAAGCGTTTCGTTCGGAGGAATTCGGAGCGCGACTCGCGAAGGAGCACGGCGGACTCGCGCGGTTCCTGAAACGGCCCGTGCGCCGGATGCGCGCGAAGCGCCCGGGTTTCCGGCGGGGCGAGGGGCGGCGGGAGGACTCCGGCGCGCGCCTCCGTCACCGAGGACTGCGCGCGGATCCCGAAGCCGCGCCGCCGAGACCGCGCCGGCCGCGCCGATGACGGGCCCCATTTCGCTTAGGGCGGACAACGCGGAAGGCTCATGAACGAATAGGTCGAAGGACTGATGATGATACTGCCCGTGGTGGGTTTCGAGACCGCGCTCCCGCCCGCCCAATCATGCAAATCCAAGCTATCGAAGCCGTACTGATACACCGTCGGCGTCGCGGGGGCTTTGCAAAGGTCGCCGGCAAGATCCGTAAACTTGATTTTCAGAGGCGAGAGTCCGAAATTGACCAAGTTGATCTGCACTTCCGCGTCGAGGATCGTCTGGGTATAGGCCCAAGTGTCGTTCAAGGTGAAGGACGAAGCCTTGTACGCGTTTCTTTCCAAAAACTTACGCGCGGCCGTCGCGGAAGGCGGCAAATATGTGAAGAACCGTTTCGGATTGGCGTAGGAACTGAGGTAAATTCCTGGATTATTCTCCACCAAGTCCTCATAGGCCGGTCCGGTATAGAAGAGCCCGACGTTTTCCGTGTACATCGCGTGCCGGATCGCATTCGTTAAATTAGGCGCGGCATTTAATTGCATGAGATAATAGAACATCAGCAGACCTTCGAACTGGGTGTTGTAATTTCGATTACGGACGCCCCGAAATATTCCGAACTCGGTCGGGAATAAACTGATGTTCGGATACGAACCCAATAGCGCGTTCTCGTCTTTCATTCTCGAGTAGACGTTCGAGATTCTGAAAAACTTAGTGACGGCATCCGCATCCGTCGTCGTGATTTCTTCGTCGTAATGCAGGTAAATATGAGGCGAGGCGAAGGACAGGTACTGTAAGGTGTGCGAGGCTTTCAGGGTGTTAAACAAATCGGTATTCCATCCCGCGGGGACACTGCTCGTTTCGTCCGCTCCGGCGATCGCGAAAATGATTTTATCCTGAGGGAAGACCTTTCGGATTTGGTCGGTGAATTTTTGGACGATCGTTCCATAGAGCGATGCCGGGAGAACATGGTGATCCTCGTTTCCGATTTCCCAATAGAGAACGGCATTCGGGCCTAAGATCTGATGAGTGTGCCAAACCTGCTTTGCGATTCCATTCAGCATCGCCGTCCAAGTCGCCGCCGGATCGGTTCCGGCGATCTTAAAATTCAAATCGAAGAGCGGATAGACCGTGGTCGCATCATGGTAAAACCAGTCATTCAAAACGAAAATCGGAGTGAGCTGGTCCCGCTGAGCCTCGGCCAGAAACTGATCATAGGAGCGGACATTCTTACCCGGGTAATTTAAAGTATTGTGAGATTCGCCGTCATTCAGCCCGACGAGAAAGGCGTTGTACTGGTCCGTCGCCGACTTGATGAGGTCCGGAGCGTCGTAGAGGTAAGTCCTCGATTCGGTGCCCCCAGGAAACCGATAGAATTTAAAATGCTGGCTCGAAAAAAAGTCGCTTAAAGCGGGGCTTGGCGTGGGGGATGGATCTTCGATGAGACTCCGATTTTCGTCTCGGTAGGAACCGTTACCGCCAAAGCCGATCACCGGCGAAAGCCCCGACACTCCGCCTCGCGCCCACTGAAATACGGCAAGAAATCCCAGGAGAATGGGAAGAATTCTATACATATTTTCATGTTAGACGGCCCATTCCGTCTGACAATGGGTCAGTTTCGACCCTCCCCGTATGTTCAGTGTGCAAAGAAAACTACGCGCGCTGACCTGAGGGGGCTTCGAGTCGCCGGATCCACTCCACGAAATCCAAGGTTTCCGATTCGAAGCTCGCTCCGAATCCTATCGGTCAACTCCGCACGCGGAACGGATCGTTCAAGATCACGACCCCGCCGCCGGAAGCGCGCTCGGACTGGCGATTCCCGCCGCCTTGACCGCGGTCATCGCGACGACCGCCGCCTCGACGGGCGAAGCCGCGACCGCCGTTGCCGCCGCCGCCGTTCGGGCGACCGTGGCCGCGATCCCGGCGGCCGCCGTGAGGCTGGCCGTGATCGGCCGGGCGCGGAGCCGGAGCCACGCGCTCGGGGCGCGTGTCCGGAGTGGAGGTCATCGGTTGGACGGCGACCTGGGTGCCGCCGCGCTTGAGGAGCCGGTAGATTTCTTCCCACTGCTTCCGGTCTTCCGGCGTGACGAACGAGACGGCCTTGCCCGTCGCGCCCGCGCGGCCGGTGCGGCCGATGCGGTGGATGTAGTCTTCCGGTACTTGCGGAAGGTCGTAATTGATCACGTGACCGATGTCGGTCACGTCGATGCCGCGGGCGGCGATATCCGTCGCGACGAGGACCCGGATCGCGCCCTTCTTGAACGCGCCGAGCGCGGCCACGCGCTGGGCTTGGGAGCGTCCGCCGTGGATCCGGCCGACTTCCATGCCGTAGGAGCCGAGGTACTTCGCCACGCGGTCGGTACGCGACTGCGTGCGGGCGAAGACGAGGACCGATCCTTCGCGCGCGTTCAGTTCGTCGAGGAGCGCCTCGTTCTTCTCCGGAACGGAGCACTTGATGATCGCTTGGTCGACTTTCGGCGCGGCCGAGGAGACCTGACCGACGGTCACGCGTTCCGGATTGCGCAGGTACTTCTTCGCGAGCTCGTCCATTTCCTTCGCCCACGTCGCCGTGAAGAAGAGCGTCTGGCGCGCGGTCGGGAGGTGGCGGACGATCTGGTTCAACTGCGGCGCGAAGCCCATGTCGAGCATCCGGTCGGCCTCGTCGAGGACGAGGATCTCCGTCGTGCGGAGATCGATCGTGCGGCGTTGGATGTGGTCGCAGAGCCGACCCGGCGTCGCGACGACGAGGCGCGGTTTGCGCTGGAGACCCTTGATCTGCGGGTTCATGCCGACGCCGCCGATCAGGATCACCGAGTGCATGCCCGGCGAAAATTTCGTGAGTCCGCGCCAGAACTCCTCGATCTGGAGCGCGAGCTCGCGCGTCGGCGCGAGAACGAGCGCCGTCTTGCCCGGCATTTGGGAGAGGGTGACGAGGATCGGGATCGAGAACGCGCAGGTCTTGCCGGTGCCCGTCTGGGCGACGCCGACGAGGTCTTTGCGGGAGAGGCCGACCGGGATCGCCGCGGCTTGGATCGGAGTCGGTTTCACGAAGCCGAGCGCTTGGATCGCGCGGTCGACGTTCGCAGGAAGCTTCAATTCGGAAAATAGAGTAATAGACATGATTTCCTTTCGAGAAATCCACCTATCTACGGCAGAGGTCGGAGACCACTGCGGCGATGGGCGAGAGAAGACCCGGGGGTTCGATTCCGACTCATTCGGAAAGAGAACGTTTCACCGGGGGCTCGCACTAGGATCGAATAGAAAATCGCGTGAGGGTTTTCGGACGGGGTCCGGAAAGTCAGGAGAGAAAAATTCGGAGTGCGAGAAAAAGACCGAAGCGAATTGCGATCGGTCATCGGGCTGAACGAATCAGCACCTAAAAGAAAGGCCCGCTCGAGTAGTACCCGAGCGGGCCCCTGGAAAAATCTTAGTAGCGTCCGCCGCGGCCACCGCCGCCGCCGCCGAAACCACGGCCGCCTTCGCGCGGAACCATCGGCTTCGCTTCGTTGACCGTCATCGGACGGCCGGCGTAGTCAGCGCCGTTGAACTTCGTGATCGCGTCGTTCGCTTCCGCGTCGGACGACATCTCGACGAAGCCGAAGCCCTTCGAGCGGCCGGTTTCGCGGTCCGTGATGATTTTCGCCGAGGTGACGGTCCCGCATTGCGAGAACGCTTCGGTGAGTTCCGCTTCGGTCGCGGAGAACGGAAGATTGCCAACGTACAGTTTATTACCCATGAAACCTCCTAAAGGCTGGGAGCCACTTCAAGAGAACATGGGCACTACGCCCGCAGACTCGAAAGAAGAAGCAGATGACTGAACGACTCAGACGCTAGCATAAGAGATTGGCGGGGAGTACCAGAATTATGAAGGGGGCGTCCGGGGATCCGCTTCAGGCGGGGCCGGAGGGGGATTTTAACCGAGTGCTTTCGTCGGGTCTTCGGAAGCGGATGGGCTGAGGAAGGGTCTTTCCGGTGAGATTCTCCGAAGTTGGGAGGATCGATTCGGCCCCCGGCTTCGGTCGCGGGTGCCGTCCTCGCCCGATCGCATGGTGGCGGGTGTACTCCGCCCCGAAGAGGAGGATCGCGGCCGAATAGTACGCCCAAACGAGGATAATGACCGTCGCCCCCGCCGCGCCGGAAGTCGAGGCGATCGCGCTGTTCCGGAGGTACCACCCGATCGCGAGCTTCCCGCCCATGAAAAGGACCGCGCTCAAACATGCGCCGAATCGGACGTCTTTCCACGCGAGTTTCACGTCGGGCAGGATCTTATAGAGGGCGCCGAAAAGGACGGTCACGAGTCCGAACGTCACGAGATCGCCCACGCGCTGCCAAATCGCGGCCGTTCCGAGAGTCGTCAACCAAGTGCTAGTGAGCACCGACGCGAGCAGGATCGCGCCGATGACCAAGATCATCGAGAACGAGACCATCCGCTGGCGGAGGAGCGTCCGCCACCCGCCGGCCTTCGGGCGTACCTTCCAGATGATGTTGAGCGAATCTTGGAGCTGTCCGAAGACGGTCGTCGCGCCGATGAGGAGAACCGCGACGCCGATTCCGACCTTGAGCGGGTTTCCTCCTTCGATGGTCGTCGCTTCGAGCATGCGCTCGATCGTATTCGCGCCTTCGGGCCCGAAGAGGTCTTGGATCGCGGCGAGCATCCGCCCGTGGATTCCCTCGTGACCGAAGAAGATTCCCGCGACGGAGACGGCGATGAGCAGGAGCGGGGCGATCGAAAAGAGGGTGTAGTAGGCGAGCGCTCCCGATTGGGTCGTCGCTTGGTCGTCGCTCCAGGCGCCGAGGCACTTCCGGAGCGTGCGGAAAACGTGCGCGACCGGTTCGGGCACGTGGATCCGCGCGAAGCTCTTAGTCACCGGTCGCCTCGGGCTTCGCCACGTCCCAGGACTTGAAGCAGTCGAAGACGTCGCACTTCGGCCAGTCGGGCGCGGTGAAATCGCCCGTAGTCGGATCGACCCATCCGTGGCCCGCCGTCCGAATTTCCGGGCCGAGGAGGTTGATCACTTCGGCGATCTGGACGCGGCTTTCGTCGAGGCGCTCGAGCGTCCACTCGATCGGCGCGAGCTCGCGCAGGCGCGCGGCGGCTTCCGCAGATCCCGCGGCGTGTAGCCGGAGGACGGTCGGCGTTTCCTGGGCGAGCCGGTAGAGCTCCATCGCGTCGGGCAGCGACTGGTGGACCCCGCCGTCGACCGCGGGCAGCCCGAGGTCGGCGTAGAACGGAGTCGACTGGAGAAAATAGCCGCCGAAGATCCAAAGCCCCCACGTCATCGGATCGTCCGGTCGTGTTTCGGAGACGAGCCACGGGAAGGGGATCGAGACCGGCACGCTCGGTCCGTCTTCGGCTTGAAGGCGAGTCGTCCGGCGAATCACGTCGAGGCGGTAGTTCGCGTCGGGAAGCGAGGAGCCCGTCGAGACGAGGACGACGCGGAACGGTTTTCCGTCGCGGCTCCACACCGCGAATTCGTAGCGGGAGAGTTCGGAGAAGCGGCGGGCGGCGATTCGCTCGCGGGCGTCCTCGGGAAGCGAGGATTTGGGAACGAGCGCCGAAACGTAAGCCGAGCGGAAAGCGCCGAACGCCGGGTTCGACTCGCTCGTTCGGAAGACGTCGACCGAGAGCGGGTAGTCCGGGAGTTCCGCCGGCGAAACTTCGCGCGGACCCGGATCGGAGGGAAGACCGAACTCGGTCGCGACTTCGTCGGCGGTCACTCGCGCGGCGGAGCGCGGGGCGCCGTCGGCGGCCACCGTGGGTTGGCATCCGGTATCGAGGAGGAAGAACGCGGCGAGGAGGGCGAGACGGGCGAATCGCGACATAGTGGTTAAATCCGTTTCAGATCGCGTGCCAATCGGAATGGGGCGAACGCGTCGTCAAGGCGTTGGCGCCCCTCGGTCTTCCTCCTCGCATCGCCTCCGCGTGCTACCCTTAGGGATATGAGCGCCCATCGTCACCAGGCCCGACGGATCTTCGTCGTGCTTTCGCTGCTGGTTCCCGCCCTCCTCGTCTACTTTCACTTGTACCGGATCTGCCTTTGGGTCGCTTTTCCGCTGGTCGCCATCGGATACGCGGACCTCTTCCAGAAAAAGCAGACGATCCGAAGGAACTTTCCGGTCATCGGAAATTTCCGCTACCTCTTCGAACTCATCCGCCCCGAGATCAACCAGTACTTCGTCGAATCGAACATCGACGGGAAACCCTTCTCGCGCGAACGCCGGTCCCTCATTTATCAGCGCTCGAAAGGCGTGACCGACACCGTCCCGTTCGGTACCCAGCAGGACGTCTACGCCGCGAACTACGAGTGGGTGAACCACTCGCTCGCGCCGAAGGCGATCCTGAAGGAAGAGCCGCGGGTGCGAATCGGCGGGAAGGACTGCAAACAACCCTACGAGGCTTCGATCTTCAACGTTTCGGCGATGAGTTACGGCTCGCTTTCCCGCACGGCCGTCCTCGCGCTGAACAAAGGCGCGAAAATCGGCGGCTTCTATCACAATACCGGCGAGGGGGGGCTCAGCCCCTATCACCTCGAACCCGGCGGCGACATCGTCTGGCAGATCGGGACGGGGTATTTCAGCGCGCGCGGGCCGGACGGGAAGTTCAGCGAAGAGGAATTCAAGAAGCGCGCGGTTTATCCGCAGGTGAAGATGATCGAGATCAAGCTCTCGCAGGGCGCGAAGCCCGGCCACGGCGGGATCCTTCCCGCGTCGAAGGTGACGAAGGAGATCGCCGAGATCCGCGGCGTGCCGATGGGCGAGGACGTCCTCTCGCCGCCGGGCCACACGGCGTTCGATTCGCCGGAAGGACTCCTGCGTTTCGTGAAACGCCTACGCGACCTTTCCGGAGGAAAACCCGTCGGTTTCAAGCTCTGCGTCGGGAAGCGCCGGGAGTTTTTCGCGATCGTGAAGGCGATGCTCTCGACCGGTATTCGCCCGGACTTCATCACCGTCGACGGCGGGGAGGGCGGCACCGGCGCGGCGCCGCTCGAGTTCTCGAACTCCGTCGGGACGCCGCTCAGCGAAGGACTCGTCTTCGTGCATAACGCCCTCGTCGGCGCGGGCGTGCGCGAGGAGATCCGGATCATCGCCTCCGGCCACGTCACCACCGGCTTCGCGTTACTTACGAAGATGGCGCTCGGCGCGGACCTCTGCAATTCGGCGCGCGGGATGATGTTCGCCCTCGGGTGCATCCAAGCCCTCCGCTGCAACAACAACACCTGTCCGACGGGCGTCGCGACCCAAGATCCCGCGCTCTACAAGGGACTCGACGTCGGCGACAAATCCGCGCGCGTCGCGCATTTCCATCACGCGACCGTGCACAGTTTCCTCGAGGTGCTCGCCGCCGCCGGACTCGCGCATCCGCGGGATATCCGGCCCTGGCACGTCCAGCGCCGGATCACGACGACCGAGGTGAGGCATTACGGCGAGCTCTTCGATTTCCTCGCGCCGGGCGAACTGCTGACGGATCCGCCGGAAGCTTACTCGCGCGCATGGAGCCAGGCGGGGCCGGGGAGTTGGGACGTCGTCTGACGCGGGACCGGACCGGCTAGTGTTTTCCCGCCGCCGCGAGCGGCGCATCCGTCGCGACGGCGCTCGTCGTCGGTTTCCGATTCGCGAGCGGACTCGCGTACGCCGAACCCGTGCGGTCCTCGCTCGAAAAACGGGTCGCGAGACGGACGGTGAACGTCGACCCCATCCCGGTCCGGCTCTTGAGCGAGATCGATCCGCCGTGCGCCTCGAGGATCTGGGTGACGATATAGAGACCGAGGCCGAGGCCCCCGAAATGGCTGCCGGACACCGCCCGCTCGAAGCGGCCGAAGACGCGCGCTTGGTCGGCCTCCGCGATGCCGATCCCGTGATCGCGCACGGAGAAGATCACGACTCCCTCGGACTCCTGCGCGCGGATCTCGATTCCGGAACCGGCGCCGTACTTGATCGCGTTCGTGAGCAGGTTCACGACGACCTGTTCGATCCGGAACCGGTCCCATTGGACGCGGATGTCGGAATCGCATTCGAGGGTGACCGTGCAGCGGGCGATCTTGATCTCCTCGGCGAATCGATCGACGGTGTCCCGGAGGAGGTCGGAGAGGAGGAACTCCTCGAAGGTGAGCTGCATCTTTCCCGAGTTGATGCGGGATATGTCGAGGAGATCGTCGATCAAACGCGAGATGCGCGCGATCTGGCGATCGGAGCTGTCGAGCATGCGGATGATCTTTTCGCCGCCCGGGGTTTCGATCGCGCCGAGGTTCAAGGCGCGGCGCAGACTCTGCGTCTGGAGTTTGAGCGGAGTGAGCGGCGTTTTCAGCTCGTGCGAGGCGATGGAGAGGAACTCGTCGCGCGCGCGGACGGCTTCCTGGGTCTGGACGTAAAGGGCGGCGTTCTCGAGCGCGGTGCCCGCGCGGCGCCCGAGGTCTTCGGCCATCGTGAGGTCCGCCTCTTCGTAGGGCACGGAAGTCGCGACGAAGGTGAGCGTGCCGACGAATCGACCGCGGACCGGGATCGGCGTAACGATGAGGGAGAGCGGATGCAGTTCTCCGACCTGGCGCCGCGCTCCGCCGTCGACGAACCATTCGTCGAGCATCGCCTCGGTCACGGCCGGCACGAATCGCGAGCGCCCCGTACGGAGAACGTCCGAGACGGGAAAGCGGAATCCGGTCCCGCGGAGTTCACGCGCGAGTCCCTCGTCGCTCGCGTCGAGGGAAACCGTCCGCACGGTCGCGCCGTCCTCGAGGACGTCGACGCTTTGGAAGTCGGCGACGCGGCCGATCGCGAGCCGGCTGAAGTGCGCGAGCGTCTTCTCCGTGTCGAGCGACTCGGCGAGGAGTGCGCTCGCGGCGGCGAGGAAGTCCGATCGCGCCTTGTTCCGGATGAGGGCCGCTTCGGCGAGCTTGAGTTGGGTGATGTCGACGGAGAGCGCCCGGATTTCCGGTCGATCGCTCTCGACCGCCTTCGCGCGTCGGATCGCCGTGTGGAGCCAGAGGGTCCCTCCGTTCGCGAGGAGGAAGCGGTGGTCGAATTCCATCCCCCGGCGATTCACCGCCGTCCGCTCGAGACCCGCTCGAAAAGTTTCCCGGTCGTCCGGGTGGAGGTGATTCAGGAAAAAATTCGCTTCCGCGTTCCACGCCTCGCGCGGGAATCCGAGGATCTTTTCCGAGTTCGGACCGACGAAAGTCGTGATCTGGGTTTCCGCGCCGATCGACCAGACGACGCCGTGATCGATGCCTTCGACGAGGTCACGGTACTTCCTCTGCTCGGCGCGCTCGCGCTTCAGGTTCTTCAGCTCGAGCTCGGCGATCTGACGTTCGCGCTCCTTCCGTTCGGCGTCCCGAAGGAGGATTTCCGTTTGAACGAGCCGTTTCGTCTTCCGCGCGAGGTCGGCGAAAACCGCGACTTTCGAGCGCAGGATATGGGCGTCGAACGGCTTATAGACGTAATCGACGGCACCGTGATCGTAGGCTTTGTGGACGTATTGCTCGTCGAGGTTCAGCGCGGTGACGAAGATAATCGGGATTTCGCGGGTGCGGCGGCTGTTCTTGATGAGCGACGCGGTTTCGTAACCGTCGAGTTCCGGCATCTGCACGTCCATCAGGATCAGCGCTGGATCGTGGTCGAGGAGGTAGCGAAGCGCCTCGTCTCCCGAATTCGCCTTGATCAAATGGTATCCCGGCGCCGCGAGTACGGCCTCGAGCGCGAGCAAATTCTCTGGACGATCATCCACGAGCAGGATGTCGATCCGGTCTGGAGGTGGGGCGGCGGGTTTGCTCATAAGGCTGGGTCAATGCAGACAGTACTTCTCGATCGTCGAATAGAGTTCGTCGAGTCCTAGTGGCTTATGCAAATGCCCTGCTGCGCCGTACTTCGTGGCTTTTTGGGCCGCTTCGCGGTCCGTAGTCATCAATACGACCGGAATCTTTGCCAAACGTTTATTTCGACGGGCGCGCTCCAGGAAAGTTGCCCCGTTCATTCTCGGCATCAGGAGGTCGAGAAGGATCAGATCGGGCATTTTTTCCGGAATTCGGGCCTCATCCTCGAACATGAGAATTGCATCCATTCCGTTCGGGGCCGTGAGCGTGGAATACCCCTCACTCTCGATGGCCTCGGCGAGGGACTCGCGAATATCTTTTTCGTCTTCGATCACAAATATCACTCGGGACATCCCGGTACTCCGCGAGACACGGCTGAAGGTTTTACGGACGATGAAGCGTAACGATGACGACTATGAAGAGGTTCGCGAGACGGATGCAACTCGGAATAAAAGATTTAGCAAAGAACATCCCGACGAAACTTGAGTCGAAATTTTTCGGATGCTAGTCCCGGAAAAAAACGCCTCCGCGAAGCACTCGGAACGTCTCCAGACCGTTTGGAAAAAATTTAAACTCTCCAGTCGCAATCAAAATGGAATTGATTGAGGTAACCCTATGAAGTCCGCTCCCGTTTCGACCCCGCATCGCTCGAAGTCCGATCTCCCGTCGGGGCTCCCGAAAACGGAGAACGGGAAACTCCCGAAACGCGGGAAGTCCGAGCGGTCGAAGGCGATCATGCTTTCCTCGAAACCCTTCGAAGGGGAAGGCGATCTCTCGCGTTCGAACCGCGACGAGATCGAACAGCTCGTCGAAGTCCTGAAGGCGATGAAGGAAGGCGACTTCTCGGTCCGCCTCCCGTATCAGAAGGGCGGCGTGCTTTCCCGCGCGGGCGAACTCTTGAACGACATCCTCGGACTGAACGAGCACATGGCGCAGGAATTCCTCCGCGTCGGCAAGATCGTCGGCCAGGAAGGACGGATGACCGAAAGGGCTTCCGTCGGTCCGGCTCGCGGGTCGTGGGCGAATTCGGTGAACGCGGTGAACCAGCTCATCGGCGACCTCGTCGCGCCGACCCTCGAGGCGGCGCGCGTGATCACGGCGGTCGCGAAGGGCGACCTTTCCCAGAAGATGTTCCTCGAAATCGAAGGCCGCCCGGTTCGAGGCGAGTTCCTTCGGATCGGGACGACGGTGAACTCGATGGTGGACCAGCTGAACTCGTTCGCCGCGGAAGTCACGCGGGTCGCGAAGGAAGTCGGTAACGAAGGGAAGCTCGGCGGTCAGGCCGAGGTGAAGGGCGTCAGCGGCACGTGGAAGGACCTCACCGACAACGTGAACGGTCTCGCATCGAACCTCACGAACCAGGTGCGGAACATCGCGAAAGTGACGACGGCCGTCGCCGAAGGCGATCTTTCGCAGAAGATCACCGTCGACGCGAAAGGCGAGATCGCCGAACTGAAGAACACGATCAATACCATGGTCGATCAGCTCTCCTCGTTCGCCGCCGAAGTGACTCGGGTCGCGAAAGAAGTCGGTAACGAAGGGAAACTCGGCGGTCAGGCCGAGGTGAGGGGCGTGTCCGGTACGTGGAAAGACCTCACCGATAACGTGAACGTCCTCGCGGCGAACCTCACCGGCCAGGTGCGGAACATCGCGAAAGTGACGACGGCGGTCGCGAACGGCGACTTGTCTCAGAAAATCACGGTCGACGCGCGGGGCGAAGTCTACGAACTGAAGAACACAATCAACACCATGGTCGACACTCTCCGTTCGTTCGCCGCGGAAGTCACGCGGGTCGCGAAGGAAGTCGGTACGGAAGGGAAGCTCGGCGGCCAGGCCGACGTGAAGGGCGTCACGGGCACGTGGAAAGACCTCACGGATAACGTGAACACGATGGCGTCGAACCTCACCGTCCAGCTTCGCGACGTTTCGAAGGTCTCGAGCGCGATCGCTTCCGGCGACCTTACGCAGAAGATCACGGTCGACGTCAAAGGCGAGATCCTCCAGATCAAGGACGTCATCAATAAGATGGTCGACCAGCTGAACTCCTTCTCCTCGGAAGTCACGCGGGTCGCGAAGGAAGTCGGTACGGAAGGGAAGCTCGGCGGCCAAGCGAACGTGAAAGGCGTCAGCGGCACGTGGAAGGACCTCACCGACAACGTGAACGTCCTCGCCGGAAACCTCACCGACCAGGTCCGGAACATCGCGAAAGTGACGACGGCGGTCGCGAACGGCGACTTGTCCCAGAAAATCACCGTCGACGCGAAGGGCGAGATCTACGAACTGAAGAACACGATCAACACCATGGTCGACACGCTTCGCTCGTTTGCCGCGGAAGTCACGCGGGTCGCGAAGGAAGTCGGTAACGAAGGGAAACTCGGCGGTCAGGCCGACGTCAAAGGCGTCAGCGGCACGTGGAAGGACCTCACCGATAACGTGAACGGCCTCGCATCGAACCTCACGAACCAGGTCCGGAACATCGCGAAAGTGACGACCGCCGTCGCGAAGGGCGACCTTTCGCAGAAAATCACCGTCGACGCCGAGGGCGAGATCCTCGCGCTCAAGAACACGATCAACATCATGGTCGATCAGCTGAACTCCTTCGCCGCGGAAGTCACGCGGGTCGCGAAGGAGGTCGGTACGGAAGGGAAGCTCGGCGGCCAAGCCGAGGTGAAAGGCGTTTCCGGTACTTGGAAAGATCTCACGGATAACGTGAACGGCCTCGCTTCGAACCTCACGAACCAGGTGCGGAACATCGCGAACGTCACGACGGCCGTCGCGAACGGGGACTTGACCCGCAAGATCACCGTCGAAGCGAAGGGCGAAGTCCTCGAGTTGAAGTCGACGATCAACGTCATGGTCGATCAGCTCCGGTCGTTCGCCGCGGAAGTCACGCGGGTCGCGAAAGAAGTCGGCACGGAAGGGAAACTCGGCTCGCAGGCCGACGTCCGCGGGGTTTCGGGCACGTGGAAAGACCTCACCGATAACGTGAACGTCCTCGCGGCGAACCTCACGACCCAGGTCCGGAACATCGCGAAAGTCACCACCGCCGTCGCGAAAGGCGACCTTTCGCAGAAGATCTCGGTCGATGCGAAGGGCGAGATCGCGGAACTGAAGAATACGATCAACACCATGGTCGACCAGCTGAACTCCTTCGCCGCGGAAGTCACGCGGGTCGCGAAAGAAGTCGGTACCGAAGGGAAACTCGGCGGCCAAGCCGAGGTGAAGGGCGTGTCGGGTACTTGGAAAGACCTCACCGATAACGTGAATCAGCTCGCCGGTAACCTGACGAACCAGGTGCGGAACATCGCGAAAGTCACCACGGCCGTCGCCAAGGGCGACTTGTCCCAAAAGATCACCGTCGACGCGAAGGGCGAGATCGCGGAACTGAAGAATACGATCAACACCATGGTCGACCAGCTGAACTCCTTCGCCGCGGAGGTCACGCGGGTCGCGAAAGAGGTCGGTACGGAAGGGAAACTCGGCGGCCAAGCCGAGGTGAAGGGCGTGTCGGGTACGTGGAAAGACCTCACCGATAACGTGAACTTCATGGCGTCGAACCTCACGACCCAAGTCCGGGGCATCGTGAAAGTCGTCACGGCGGTCGCGAACGGGGACTTGAACCAGAAGTTCGTCCTCGAAGCGAAAGGGGAAGTCGCGGCCCTCGCCGAAACGATCAACAACATGACGGACACCCTCCGCATCTTCGCCGACCAGGTCACGACGGTCGCCCGTGAGGTCGGCATCGAAGGGAAGCTCGGCGCCCAGGCCCGCGTCCCCGGTGTCGCCGGAACGTGGAAGGACCTCACCGATAACGTGAACTTCATGGCGTCGAACCTCACGACCCAAGTCCGGGGCATCGTGAAAGTGATCACCGCGGTCGCCGGCGGGGACTTGAACCAGAAGTTCGTCCTCGAAGCGAAAGGGGAGGTCGCCGCCCTCGCCGAAACGATCAACTCGATGACCGACACGCTCCGGACGTTCTCCGACCAGGTCACGTCGGTCGCCCGCGAGGTCGGGATCGAAGGGAAACTCGGCGGCCAAGCCAAGGTTCCGGGCGCCGCCGGCACGTGGCGGGAACTTACGGATAACGTGAACCAGCTCGCCGGCAACCTCACTTCCCAGGTCCGCGCGATCGCCGACGTTTCCACGGCCGTCACGAAAGGCGACCTGACCCGGTCGATCAACGTCGAAGCCCAAGGCGAGGTCCTTCAGCTGAAGGACAACATCAACCAGATGATCGCGAACCTGAAGGATACGACGAACAAGAACCAGGAGCAGGACTGGCTGAAGACGAACCTCGCGAAGTTCTCCGGCATGATGCAGGGTCAGCGGAACATCGTCTCCGTCGCCCAGCTGATCATGTCCGAGCTCACTCCGCTGGTCGACGCCCACCACGGCGGGTTCTTCATGCTCGAGACGTCCGAGAAGGACAAGCACGAGCAGGTCTTGAATCTGATCGCGAGCTACGGTTTCACCTCGCGCCGGAACCTCTCGAATTCCTACCGCATGAAGGAAAGCATCATCGGCCAGTGCGCGTTCGAGAAGAAACGTATCCTGATCTCCGACGTTCCGGAAGGCTTCATCCATATCCAGACGGGGCTCGGCGAAGCGCCGCCGCGGAACATCGTCGTTCTGCCGGTCACGTTCGAAGGCGAGATCAAGGCCGTGATCGAGCTCGCCTCGTTCAAGTCCTTCTCCCAGAACCAGCTCTCTTTCCTTGGCCAGTTGATGGACTCGATCGGCGTCATCCTGAACATGATCTCTTCCTCGATGCGTACGGAAGAGCTCCTCCAAGAGCTGAAGCGGTCGAACGCGGAACTCGAGGCCCAAGCCGGCGAGCTGAATGAGAAGGCGAAACTCCTCGAAGTGAAGAACCAGGAAGTCGAGCTCGCTTCCCGATCGGTCGAGGAGAAGGCCGAGCAGCTCCAACTCATCTCGAAATACAAATCCGAGTTCCTCGCGAACATGTCGCACGAACTGCGGACGCCGCTGAATTCCCTCCTGATCCTTTCGAAGATGCTCGCCGAAAACAAAGGCGGTAACCTGACGGAAGAGCAGGTGAAGTTCGCGAAGACCGTCTTCGCCTCGGGGAACGACCTCCTCGGTCTCATCAACGAGATCCTCGACCTCTCGAAGGTGGAGGCCGGAAAGATGACGATCGATCCGAAGGAGATCAAGCTCGCCGAGGTCCAGGACTATTTCGAGCAGACGTTCCGGCATCTCGCCGATCAGAAGAGCGTCGCCTTCGAAATCGCGGCCGAGGAGGACGTCCCGGAGACGCTCTTCACGGACGCGAATCGGTTGAACCAGATCCTGAAGAACCTCCTCTCGAACGCGTTCAAGTTCACCGAGGCCGGGAAAGTCACGTTCCGGATCCGAGCCGAAACCGACCTCGCGAAGGGAACCCTCCTCGCGTTCTCGGTTAAGGACACCGGAATCGGGATCCCGCGCGACAAGCAGGGGCTCATCTTCGAGGCCTTCCAGCAGGCCGACGGAACGACTTCGCGGAAGTACGGCGGTACGGGCCTCGGCCTCACGATCTCGCGCGAAATCGCCCGCCTCCTCGGCGGACGGATCGAGGTGGAGAGCACGCCGGGTTCCGGGAGTACTTTCACCCTCTTTATTCCGCAGAACTACGCGGGTCCCGAGTCGATGCGGACGTCGCTTTCCGACGAGCCCTCATCGGCGGCGGCCGCGAACGCCGCGGTGCCGGCGCTCCCGATCGACGCGGATTTCACCGGCCGAAAGGTCCTGGTGATGGACGACGACGTACGGAACATCTTCGCGATCAACTCGGTGCTCGAAGCGCGCCAGATGAAGGTCATCCACGCGGAGAACGGGAAGGTTGGGCTGAGGCTCCTCGCGGAGAACCCGGACATCGACTTGATCCTGATGGACACGATGATGCCCGAGATGGACGGTCTTTCGGCGACGGCCGAAATCCGGAAGCACCCGGAGTTCGCGCGTCTCCCGATTATTTCCCTTACCGCGAAGGCGATGAAAGGAGACCGCGAGAAGGCCCTCGAGGCCGGCGCGTCCGACTACATCACGAAACCGGTAGATCCGGAGACGCTGCTTTCGGTGATCCACCTCTGGCTGAGGCCGAGAGGGTCCGGGAAGGCGGGTTCCGCGGACGGCGGATCGCCGGAGTTCCGCGATGCGGAAGCGGCGGAGTGAGCGCGTAAATGGCGCTCGATCCTTCTGCAGACGTATTACGATTCATCGAGACCCACATCGATTCGGTGGAGCTTCTCCACGTGTTGATGTTCCTCGTCGACCGGAAGGGCGAAAGCTGGCCCACGGCGGCGATCAGCCGAGAACTGCGCAGCTCCGAGTCGTCCGTGAACATGCGTGTGCGCACGCTCGTCGAGCGGAAATTACTCGCCGCGGACGCGCTGAAAGACGGCAAGGTCGAATACCGTGCCGGCGCGAACGCGCCGGAATCGGTGGTCATCGAGGCTCTGGCCTATTACAAACTCGCGCCCTATCGGGTCGTCGAGATGATTTTTTCGAAACGGACGAACGCGATCCAATCGATCGCGGACGCGTTCCGGTTCAGGAAGGAGGACTAGTGGTCGTCGTCGTTTATACCCTTTGTGCGATCACCAGTGCAGCGTGTTTCGGTTTCCTTTGGGGCGAGTACCGTCGGCGTCGCGGTCGATTGCTGATGTGGGTCTCGTGCTGCTTCGGTGGTTTGTTTTTGAGTAACCTCGTGCTCATCCTCGACCGGTTTTTCGTCGCCGAGATGAGTTTGGCCGTTTATCGCGTGGTCCCGACCGTACTCGGATTCGGGGCTCTCATCTACGGATTGATTCGGGAGGAACCATGAACCCTGTGCAGAGCACGCTTCTCGAAACGAACTTCTACCATTTCTTTTCCGGCGCGACGATGATGGCGGCCTGGGTTTGCGGCCTCCTTTTCATGCGATTTTGGCGGAGGACGGCCGACCGGTTCTTCCTGCTTTTCGGGCTCGCATTTTGGACCATGTCCGTCGAGCGGGCTTGTTTGATCTTCATCGATCCGAAAATCGAGGACCGCGAGCCGGTGGTCTATCTCATCCGTCTGTCGGCTTTTTTGCTTATTTTGGGCGCGATTTGGGAGAAGAACCGCCCGGCGCGAAAGGCCTTGCCCGGAAAGGAGGGCTGAGGGTTGCGGACTCCGTCTATTTTTTCTATGGTGAAGGAAACGGGTCGCGGTTTGGCCCGATCGGGGTGGACGATGCCAGAAAAGCCTAAAACCATTCTCCTCGTCGACGACGACTACGACATCCGTACCGTCCTTTGCGAAGTGCTGGAGAGCGAGGGATTCGCGGTGGCGGTCGCGGTGAACGGCCGCGAAGCGCTCAATTACCTCGAGGCGAACCCGGTTCCGCAACTGATCCTCCTCGACCTGATGATGCCGGTGATGAACGGCTTCGAGTTTCGCGAGGCCCAAACCACGAATCCGAAATGGGCCGATATTCCCGTGATCATCATGTCGGCCGACGGTGCGCAACAGAGCAAGGAAAAGCAGGAACGGCTGCGTGGCGCGGTTTTCGTGAAGAAGCCGCCGGATCTCTCGGACTTCCTCGACACGGTCCATTCGAACGTCGGCAAATCATAACTTCTCCTTTCCCTGAGTTCTGCGAAAATGGAGGCCGTTATGGACAAGAAGACCATCCTCGTCATCGATGACGATTTCGATCTCCGCGAAACCATCGCGATGGCGCTCGAAGCGGAAAATTACTCCGTTCTGACCGCCTCGAACGGAAAGCTTGCGCTTGATCTTCTCGGGACGAAGAGCCCGGGCGAGATTTCTTGCATCGTGCTCGACTTGATGATGCCGGAGATGGACGGGAAAGAGTTCCTCCGAAGGCTGCACGAGGATTACCGCCCGTTCGCGCGGATTCCCGTGATCATCGCGACGGCGATGGGCATACCCGTGCAGAACATCGCCATTCCGTATCCAGTCGAGCGCATCCAGAAGCCGATGGAACTCGACGAGCTCTACCGGGCCCTCGAATCCGCGGTTACCCGCGAAGGGGCGAGGACTTAGCCGGCTTCACCGATCGGAAGATCCACTCGGAAGATCGATCCGCCGTTCACCCGGCTTTCGACGGTGATCGCGCCCCCGTGGGCCTCGACGATCTGGCGGGTGATGTAGAGTCCGAGTCCGAGGCCCGAGATCGAATCGCCTTCGACTGCGCGTTCGAACCGCTGGAAGATCTTGTCGAGCATGTCGGGCGGAATTCCCATGCCCTCGTCCCGGATCTCGATTCGCGCGGCGTTTCCGCCGGGTTTCGAGATGCGGATCTCCGCGGGCCTTCCGTTCCCGTATTTGATCGCGTTCGAGACGAGGTTCGTGACGACCTGATCGAGACGCGTCGGGTCCCAGTTGCCGACGACCGGTTCGTCTCCTTCGACGTGTCGGAGCTCGGAACCGCTCCGTTTCGCCTCCTCGCGGAATCGCTCGGTGACGTCGCGGCTGATCGCCGTGAGATCGGTGCGTTCCTTGTTCAGCGTCAGCTTGCCGAGTCGGATGCGCGTGAGGTCGAGCAGTTCGTCGAGGAGCGCGGCGAGTTTTCCGCTTTGCTTCTCGCACACCGCGAGGCCCTTTCCGAGGCGCGCGATTTTTGCTTCGTCGCTCATTTCGGGCTTTTTCAGAGCCCGGCTCATCGTTTGGAGCTGGAGGTGGAGACTCGTGAGGGGAGTTTTCAGCTCGTGCGATGCGATCGAAAGGAACTCGTCGCGGGATTGGAGGGCGTCGTCGCGCTCGCGGAGGAGGCGTTTCGTTTCGGAGAGCCGGTTTTGGAGAAGCTGCTTTTGAAGCGCGAGTTC
>JAFEAP010000017.1 GCA_018266355.1 Bdellovibrionales bacterium | reverse complement strand
CCGTCGCTATATGCGATGCGCGATTCTGATGCACTGTGCCGTTTTCGAGTCTTGGAAGTGGCGTAAGGCGAAGATTTACTTCGATTATCCCGCCTACTCTCGCTTACTCTAGGCGTTGAGAGGACGATTCGATCACCATGGACGGGCACCCTTCTCTCCTCGGAGAGACTCGACACCCCACCACTCGCCGCGTGCGGCAGATCTGGGCCATCGGCGGCGGCAAAGGCGGCGTCGGAAAGAGCCTGCTCTCTTCTTCGCTCGCGATCTCCCTCTCTCGCACCGGCCATAAAGTGCTCGCGGTCGACCTCGACCTCGGCGGCGCGAACCTGCACACCACGCTCGGCGTGGATCTTCCGCGCCAGACCTTGAACGACTATTTCTCGGAACGCGTGAGCCAGATCTCGGCCTGCGTCTCGCCGACGAGCATCCCGAACCTCGAGTTCATCAGCGGCGCCCAGGACTCCGTCTCGATCGCGAACGTGCCCGAGGCGCAGAAGGCCCGGTTCATGAACGCGATCCGCGAAGTCGACGCCGACTACGTGATCTTCGACCTCGGCGCGGGCACGGCCTCGCACACGCTCGATTTCTTCCTCGCCTCCGACATCAACCTCGTCACGCTCCTTCCCGAGCCGACGTCGATCGAGAACGGCTACCGGTTCCTGAAGAGCGCCTATTTCCGCCGACTTTGGCTGAATCCGCGGCTCCACGGCGCGCGCCAGTGGATCGAGATCGCGATGGACGCGAAGAACAACGAAGGTATCCGCTCGCCTTCCGACCTCTTCCGCGCCGCCACGCGGGACAATCCCGACCTCGCCGCCGTGATGAAGGCCGAAATCGAACGCTTCCGCCCGAAGCTGATCCTGAACCAGGTCCGCACGCACTCCGACATCGAGATCGGTTTTTCCGTGAAGACGGTCTGCAAGAAATACTTCGGGATCGACATGGATTATCTCGGTTACCTCGACTACGACTCGGCGGTCTGGCAAGCGATCCGCCGGAAACGCCCGGTGATGCTCGAGTTCCCGAATTCGAAACTCGTCACCTCGATCGACCGCCTCGTCGATTATCTCCTGAAGAAACACGCCGACCAGCGCAGCAGCATCCTATGAAAGCCGGTGGATGATGTTTCAAGGCGAGACGAACTATTACGAGATCCTCGAAATCCGCCCGGACGCGTCGGCCCAGGACGTGCGGAACGCCTACCTCCGGCTGAAAGCCTCCTTCCGTAAGGACAATCCCGCGCTCTACTCGATGCTCGATCCGGGCGAAGCCGAGGACATGATCTCGAAGATCGAGGAAGCGTTCCAAATCCTGTCCGATCCGGACGCTCGCCGCGATTTCGACGAGCGGAACGGATTCGCCGACCGCATCGAGCGGAAAATCTTCGCGATCGACCGCGCGCCGCCGGTTTCTTCCGCTCCTCCGATGGACGGCGGCGGCGACGACATGCTCGTCGCGCCCGCGACCGACTTCGAAGGCATGAGCACGCGCGGCGAGACGACCCAAACCGGGATTTCCGCGTTTTCTCTCCCGACCCAGGCCCCCCGAGAGCCGGGTTCGTTCCTCGACACGCTTCCGAAAGCCGAGCCGCCCGCTTCCCCGTCGACACCGGTGGCGATGTCGAGTCCCGGTCTCGTCGATCGCCGTACGAACGCCTTCGGCCGGCGCGAAGCCGACCGGGCGCCACCGACGCTCGCGAATCCGCAGGTCGATCCGGTCGCGGCCGAGGTCATGGGCGAGACCGAATGGCGCGGCCCGACCCTCCGGCGAATCCGCGAACTCCGGCGCTACTCGCTCGACGATATCGCGAGCCTCACGAAGATCTCGAAGAATCACCTGCTCGCGATCGAGGAAGAAGCGTTCGCGAAACTCCCCGCGCCGGTGTTCGTGCGCGGGTTCATCCTCCAGATCGCCCGCACGCTGAAGATCCCGCCCGAACCGGTCGCGGCCGCCTACCTCGCGCGACTATCGAAGCGGCCGGGAGCGTGAGCGTGGAAGCGCTTTGGACGTGGGTCGTGGACGACGCCGCGGCGGGCGTGCGCGCCGATAAAGGCATCGCCGAAGCGCTCGAACGCGAAGACGGCGAGTGGGACGGCGACGCGGTCCCGGTCTCGCGGAGCCGCCTCCAAAAACTCATGGAAGACGGGCGTGTCCTCGGCGACGGGAAACCTCTGCTTCGTTCCGCGAAGCTCGCTCCCGGCACTTCGATCCAGCTCCGCTTGCCCGAACCGGTTCCCCTCGACCTCGTCCCGGAGAACATCCCGCTCGACGTGCTTTACGAGGACTCCGACTTGATCGTCGTGAACAAGCCGCCGGGCCTCACCGTTCACCCCTCGGAAACCCAGCGCACGGGGACCCTCGTGCACGCGCTCCTCTATCACGTGAAGGATCTTTCCGGGATCGGCGGGACGCTCCGTCCGGGCATCGTCCACCGGATCGACAAGGACACCTCGGGCGCGCTCGTCGTGACGAAGACGAACGAGGCGCACCTCGCGCTCGCCGCCGTTTTCGCGAAACACGAGATCGAGCGCGCATACTCGGCGCTCGTCTACGGTTCGCCGGCGTGGAGCGCGACGCCGAACGACGAGTATCGGATGGAGTCGCTCATCGCTCGAAGCCCGAACGACCGGATGCGGATGACGACCGAGGTGAAAACGGGCCGCCGCGCGGTCACGCGCCTTCGATGCCTCGAGAAGTTCGGGCACGCCGAACGAGCGCCGTTCGCCGCGCACGTCGAAGCGCGTCTCGAAACCGGGCGCACCCACCAAGTGCGCGTGCACTTGACCGCGCTGAATCACTCGTTGCTCGGCGATCCGCTTTACGGCGCCCCGAGCGCGAATCAGCCGAAGTGGAAAGCGCTCCCCGCCGAGGTCCAAGATTTGGTGAAGAATCTCCCCGGCCAGGCGCTCCACGCGCGGGTCCTCGGCTTCCGTCATCCGACTACCGGTCGGGAAATGCGCTTCGAGGCGCCTTATCCGGAAGCTTTCGCGCGCCTCCTCGACAGCCTGAAGAAGTACGCCTAAAATCGAAGGATGCATTTCGAAAGCACGTTCCTCCGGAACATCCCGAACATCGTGCACGGATTCGGCACGCGATCCGATCCGGTGCCGACGCCGGTGCTGAAGAACTGGGTCGAGCTGCGTCCGGAGTGGAACCAAGTCGCCGGCACGGAGATCGCGAACGTCGTCCGCCGTAACCAAGCGTGCGGCGACGTCGACGGCTTCTTCACGAAAACGACGAACCCGATCGGCGTCCGCGCCGCGGACTGCGTGCCGATCCTCCTCGCACGGAAGGACGGCGGAATGGTCGCCGCGCTCCACGCCGGATGGCGCGGGACGAAGGCGAAGATCACCGAGAAGCTCGCGAAAACCCTGCTCGCACAGGGGGAAGACCTCTCGCAATGGGTCGCCGCGATCGGTCCCGCGATCGGCGCCTGCTGCTACGAAGTCGGCGAGGACCTGATCGAGGACTTCGTGAAGACCTTTCCCGAGATCGAGCCCGACATGATCTCGCCCACGCACCGGAAGCTCGATCTTTCGGCGATCAACCAGTTCGAACTCGAACGCCTCGGCTTCGGGCAGGTCGACTGGATCCCCGAGTGCACGTACTGCTCGATGGACAAGTCGAAGGGCGCGCATTTCCACTCGTACCGCCGCGAAGGTTCGGGGACGCGGCAGTGGTCGATCATCGCGCGTAAGGCTTGAGCCTTATTTGAGTTCGACTTCCTCGAAAAGCGTCACGCCGACGAGCGGGCTCACGTCGTAACGTTTCACGCGCGGCCCGACGGCGAACGTCGTCACGTAGTGGTAGAGCGGAACGACGACCGCCTGCTCGTTCAGCAGGATCTTCTCCGCCTCGAAAATCTTCTTCTCGCGTTCGGGCGAAGGCTTCATCCCCGCGATCTCCTCGACGAGCGCGTCGTAGCGGGCGTTCGAAAATCCGGAGAAGTTGAACGGGTCCTTCGTCACGAACGCGAGCAGGAATCCCGCCGGGTCCTTCATCGAGGACGACCATCCGTAACGGTAGACCATCTCCGGGTCGTGCCCGATCGAATAGACGAGCGTCTTCCAATCCATGTTCTTCAGGCGGACCTTCCACCCGAGGCCTTCCTTCAAATCGGCCTGGACCTTCTCCATCGCGATCGCGTTCCGCGTGCCGGAGTCGAAGGCGATGCGGATTTCCTCGCGCGAAGCGACCTTCGAGCCCGCGAACTCGACGTCGCGTCCCTCGGAATCGGCCTTGAACGGATAGAATCCCTCGTACCCTTTCGGGATCCAGGACGCCGCCGGTTCTTCGCCGGTACCGAGCATCCGCACGAGCTCGCCCTTCTTCACCGCGCCCGCGAGCGCGCGGCGGAACTCGACGCGGTCGAAGGGTTTTTTCTTCAGGTTGAATCCGAGGAAATACGTCGCTTGGAACGGGACCGATCGGACGACCTTCTTTTCTTCGTAGCGTTTCTGGTCGAACGCCGGGATCCGGGTGAGGACGTCGAGCTTGCCCTGATCGAAGAGCGTCGAGGCCGTCGATTCGTCCGTGATCACGCGCAGGAGCACCTTCGTCGGCGCGGCCGAGGGCAACGGCCGGGCCGCTTCGAGGAGGATTTCCTGGTCGGGCACTGAGGAACGGATGCGGTATGCGCCGTTCGTCGGCACGTTCTTACCGCGCAGCGGATCCCACTTCCCTTCGTTCGCGGCGAGCACGTCCTTCCGGAGCGGATACGTGATCGGAAGCGCGAGGATCTGGTCGAAGAAAGAGATCGGCTTCGTGAGGTGGAACTCGATCGTCTTCCCGCTCGCGTGGATGCCGGTCACCGCCCCGGCCTTCCCGGCGGCGAAGGTTTCGGCGCCCTCGATCCACTTCAAGAGTCCCGCGAGCTTTGCTCCGGTCTCGGGTTTGAGCGCGCGCTCGATCGCGAGCTGGATCTGGTCGGCCTCGACGGGCTTTCCGTCGGACCAGACCGCATCGTCGCGAATCACGCACTTATAGAGCTTCAAATCGGGCGAGATCTCGATCGTCGAGGCGAGCCGCTTCACGAGTTCGCCCCGGCTGTTAAAACCCATTAACCCGTCCATCAGGTTCACGAGCACCCGGATCCCGAGTCCGTCCTCGACCCGGCTCGGATCGAGGGTGACCGGTTCGCTGTTCAGATGGAGCGAAAAGAATCCGCGGTTTTCGTCGCTCCCCCGGGTGCAGCCCGAAAGGGCGAGCACGAGGAAGGGGACGAGGAAGCGATGAATCATTCCTTAACCGTACCGGGGGTAAATCGGCGTTTCAAGGATCTCGCCGCCGAACCCCTCGCTTGAAAGACCGGCCCCCTTCGACGATGATGGGGCCTATGGCCAAAACCCTGACCGACGGCGGCTCCGAACGCCTCGTATCCTCCGGAGCGAAGCCGAATCTTCGCCTCGCCCTCCTTCCCCTCTTCTCCGTGATCGGAGCGAGCTCCGCGGTCTATCTCGCGAAACACTATTACGATCTCCGCGCCGGCACCGCCGGGTTCAAGTCCCTTTGCAATATCGGCGAGGCGATGAATTGCGACGCCGTCACCTCCTCCCGCTTCGCGGAGATCATGCCCGGACTTCCGCTCGCGAGCTTCGTCGCGGGTTGGTTCGTCGCGATCCTCATCCTTTCCCTCATGGCCCGCGTCGACGACTGGCGCCGCGAGGCGGTTCTCGTCACGACGTTGATGACGGGCTTCGCCTCCCTTTATTCCGTCGCGCTCCTCGCGGTGATGGCGGGGATCCTCCACAAATTCTGTCTCTTCTGCCTCGTGATCGACGCGATGAACTTCGCGCTCTTCGCGACCTGCCTCACCCTCGTGAAAAACGGCGGAACGTCGATCTTCGGCGGCGCGCGCTGGCCGAAGATCCAATCGAACGCGCTCGTGGTCCTCGGCGCCGTTTTCGTGATGGTCGTCGTTCTCCGCCCTTCGGCCGAGAACCAGGCGAACCAGGCCTCGCAGTCCGAACTCCAATACCAAGTGAACCAAATCCTCGAACACGCGCCGGTCGAGGTCAAAACCCCGCCGACCGCCCAGGTGATCGGCGATCCGAACGCGCCGGTGACGATCCACGAGTTCTCCGACTTCCAATGCCCGTTCTGCAAACGCGGCGCCGTGATGATGAATCAAGTCCTCGCCCGCCACGAAGGCAAGGTGAAGATCGTCTTCATGCCCTTCCCGCTCGACAACGCGTGCAATCGCCTGATCACCCGACCGATGCACCCGTATTCGTGCGCGCTCGCCCGCGCCGCGTACTGCTCGGGAAGTCAGGGAAAGTTCCGCTCCGTCTACGAGAAGATCTTCGAGGACCAGGATCTCCTGACCGCCGACTCGGCCGAGAAAATCCCGGCCACCGCCGGAGTCGACCAAACCGCGCTCAAATCGTGCGCGGATTCCGATTTCGCGAAAAAGGCGGTCGGCGACTCGATCGACGAGGGCATTCGCCTGAAAGTCGAATCGACCCCGACGTTCTTCGTGAACGGAAAACGCGTCGAAGGGGTGCTTCCGCTCGAGGCTTGGGACCAAGTCATCGCCGGAGTCTCCAAATAGGTCCGAACTAGCCTCCCGCGAAAGGCGCCGCCGACCGTGGAACTCATCGATTCCCACTGCCACCTGAACTACGAGTACGACGGAAAGACCGTCGACGATCTCGTGCGCGAGGCGGGGGCGGCCGGCGTCGGAACCCTCGTCGCGATCTCGGTCGATTTCGACACCCATCCCGAGGTCGTCGCGATCTCCGAAAGATTCCCGAACGTCTATCATACCGTCGGACTCCACCCCCACGAGGGCTCGCGCTGGAAACCGGAGGACGCGGACTATCTGAGGAAGGCCGCTCGCCACCCGAAATGCCGCGGGATCGGCGAGCTCGGACTCGACTATTACTACGACCACTCCGCGCACGAGCTCCAACTCGCCGCGCTCCGCGCTCAGCTCGACCTCGCGCTCGAAGTCGAGCAACCGATCGTCGTGCACTCGCGCGACGCCGAAGCCGACCTCCTGCCCGAACTCGAGCGGTACGCGAGGCGCGTGAAGAAGGGAGCCCAAGTCGGCGTCATCCACTGCTTCACCGGGACCCAAGACTTCGGGAAAAAGTGCCTCGACCTCGGGTTCTTCATCTCCTTCTCGGGCATCCTCACCTTCAAGAACGCCGAACCGCTCCGCGAATCCGCGAAAGCCTATCCGCTCGACCGGATCCTCGTCGAAACCGATTCGCCGTTCCTCGCGCCGATCCCGTTCCGCGGAAAGAAGGGCGAACCGTCGATGGTCGTGCAGACCGCGATGAAGCTCGCCGAAGTGAAGGGGCTGCCCCTCGCGGAAGTCGCGCGGATCACGACCGAGAACTCGAAGCGCCTTTTCCGGATATGAAGGAAGGTTTTCCATGCGATTTCAATCGATTCTCCTCGCCGCCTTCTCCCTCTCTCTTTGCGCCGGATGCGCGACCACCTCGGAACTGAATCCCGAGGGAGAAAAGGTTTTCATCGTCGACGCGATGACCGCCGCCGACGCGAAGAATTACGTCTTCGTCGGCAAAGTGAACGCGCTCATGATGCTCACGATGGATTCCGCGCGGAACGAACTGAGAAACAAAGCGGCGAAGCTCGGGGCGACGATCGTTCGAATCACCGAAAACTCGCCGGTCTCCTGCTCGGTGGACTTCGAAAATAAAGATCCGAAAAATTGCTACCAACTCGACGGGGAAGCTTACCGGCCGCGCGTTCCCGCCGGTTCTCCCGTCCGCTGACTCTCCCCGGGCGTCGCCCGGCGGCGCAGCGCTTGGATCCGATCGGCGAGGTTTTCGTCGACGCATCCTGACTTCAACGTGGATTCGATCAACCCTTCGTCTCCGTTCACCTCGAAGCGCTTCGAGAACTGGTCGTAGACCGCGCGGCGTTCATCCGTCGTGAGCGACTTCCCTTTATCCGCCGCGTTCATGAGGACCCCGCCGGAAAAAGCGTCCATGAACGCCTCCGGTCCCGGATTCTCGGTTTCGAAAAACGGCGCGCCGACCATCGTTTTCCCGATCCATCCGATCATTTCGTCGTTCTCGGGGTTCCGGCCGACGTCTTTCCCGAGCGAGCGGTAAAAACTCCCGTCGAGCATCGGCATCCGCGTCTCGAGATTCACGTACGCGAGGAACGCGCGGTCGTCGCCCTCGGAGAGGATCCGGCGGCGGACGCCGCCGTAAAACGCCGTCACCGGGTTCCGGTAGTCCGGGAGCGACGCCGCCTCGGCGATCAAGGTTTCGCGGTCGTTCGGCACGTTCTCCTTCTGCTTCAGATAAGCCTCCGCGAGCGGCCAAAACGAATTCCGCGGATCCCGGCGCCGGAACTCGTCGATCGCGTCGAGGTCGCGGGGATCGAGGGAAATCGCGGCTTCCTTGCCGGAGCCCGGCGCGCTCAGCCGATCGATCAAGCCCGTGCGCGCGAGGAACGCGATCTCGTCGGCCCCGGGTACCCGCTCCGAGCGCCCGAAATCCGCGACCGCGTCCCAGTCGCCGCTCTCCATCGCGAGGAAAAGTTCCGTCGAATCGTCGCGCGGACCGTTCGCGGTCAACTGTTCGCCGAGCGCGCGGTCGTAATCGCGCTCGGAACCCCGCCAAAGCCCGCCGTAAAAACCGCAGAGCGAGTCCGGTGCGTAACTCACCGGTTTCTCGTCATCGGCCGTGCGGGGCGGATACCCGATCGGTGTCGCGCCCGACGCGGCCGAAGGACGCACCGAAGGAGCCAGGCTCAGGAGGCCCGGCCGCGGCGAGGGCGTCCGTTTGAGCCGGAGAGACTCCCGGTCGCCGCGCCGGAATTCGTCGAGCGACTCGCGACTCGAAAGCGCGGTGTAGAGCAGGACTCCTCCGACGAGGACGGCGAAGATCGCGACGGCGGATTCCTGCCTCATCGCCCGCTCCGCCTTTCGCTCAATTCGGACCCGTTTCCTTCCGCGCCCAGTCCGGCTTGAAGAAGAAACGCCCGTAGAGCTTGTTCATCTGCGTGAACTCGCCCGGAGAGGGATCGGCCTCGATGAACTTCGCGATGGCGTTCACCTTCGAGTCGAGGTCGTCGACGTAGTGGACGATCAGGGCCTCGAGGCACTTCGGCCGCTTCGGCGAACCGTATTCGTATTCGCCATGGTGGGCGAGCACGACGTGCTTCGCGAGGAGCCGTTTGTCGGTCGGAAATTTCCCGGTCAAGCGGCCCGGCTTCGCTTCGAGTTCGGCGATCTTCCTTTCGATCAACTCGACGCCCATCACGAGGTGCCCGATGAGTTTCCCCTCCGTCGTGTAGTCGGTCGTGCGGTCGAACGAGAGTTCCCAGACTTTTCCGATGTCGTGGAAGAAGCCGCCGAGGAAAAGGAGGTCGCGGTCGACGAGCTTACCGTAATGCTTCGAGAGCGAGTCGAGGATCTTCGTAATCGAGACGACGTGCTCGAGGAGTCCGCCGCGATAGGCGTGGTGGACGGACTTCGCGGCGGGCGCGCGTTTCACGCGGTCGACGATCTCGGCGTCGTCGCGAAGGACGGATTCGCAGAGGGCGCGGTAATACGGATCCTGCATCGAGGCGACGTAGCCGAGGAGCTCCCCGTAAAGCGATTCAGCGTCGAGCGTTCCTTCGGCGATGAAGTCCTTCGGCTCGACCTCGTCCTCGCGAAGCGGCTGGACGCGGTTGATGATGATTTGGCGGCGGCCTTGGTAGGTCTGCACCCGCCCCTCGACGTGGACGTAGTTATCACGCACGACCGTGGAGGCGTAACGCGGAACGTCTTCCCAGATCCGAGCCTCGATTTCGCCGCTTCGGTCGAGCAGGACGACGTTCATGAACGACTTCCCGTTCTTGTCCGAACCGACCGCCGAGAATTTCACCAGAAAGGGCGAAGAAACCGGCTCTTTATCCTTCAAATCCCGAACGAACTGCGACTTCGTCACGAACATAGGTGGCCCGAGACTACGCACCGCTCTAGTCCGATTCAAGTGCATTTCTCCCTTTCCGGTTTACTCGCTTAGCTTCCCTCTTTAATCTCCAATCCCGAATGACGAACAGCGCGTACTTCCCGACTTCGACGCACCTTTTCGAGATGAAAGGGAAAGACGCGCGCGACTTTCTACATCGCCTGACGACGACGAACGTCCGCGATCTCGAGCCGGGCGACTTCCGCGCCGGATTTTTTCTGAGTCCGCAGGGGAAGGTCCGCGCCGCGTTCCGGGTGGCCTGTCGAGCGCCCGACTCCTTCTACCTCGAAGTCGAGGGCGGAGCGGACGACGCGTGGAAGACCGCGCTTCTTGGCGTCATGGATCAGTTCACGTTCGCCGAGAAATACGAACTCCGCGAAATGAGCGGACTGAAGAACGCATGGATTTTCGGTCTCACGACCGCCGGAGAGAACCGCTTCGACGAACACACGCACGGAACCGAGTTGCTCCTGAAGCTCCACGGTCCGAAGTCGGCGTTCGGCACCCACTGGACGAGCGTGTGGGGATCGCGCGCGACGGTCGATCGCTACCTCGCGGCCGAGGGCTGCCTCTGGCTCTCGGAGAGCGAATTCGAACGGATGAGGGTCGACTCGCTCTTCCCGCGCGTCGACCGGGAACTCGTACCGGAGGCGAATCCGCTCGAAATCGGGCTCCGCTCCGCCATCGCCGACAACAAAGGCTGCTACCCCGGCCAGGAAGTGATCGAAAAGATCGTTTCGCTCGGCTCGCCCGCGAAGCGACTCGCGCTGCTCACCGGCGTCGGCCCGAGGCCCGAGGCCGGCGCTCGCCTCGCGACCGAAGACGGCGCCGATGCGGGCACCGTCACGAGCGCGGTCCCGCGCGAAGACGAAGGGTTCTCCGCGCTCGCTCTCCTGCGGAAGAACGCCGCGACCGAGGGCAAAGTCTTGAAACTCGCGCCCGCTCCCGGAGCGGCCGCCATCGACCTCACCATCGAAAGAATCGCGGATTATGAATGAACGAATGAATCAATGGACTCGGACGTCGATGCGAACCCTCGGACTCGTCGGCCTGATCGCGCTCTCCGCCTTGGTCACCGCGCCCGCGGCCCGCGCCGGTGCCGGCGACTCCCTCGGCCTCTCGCCGTTCTGGGATTGGAAGCAAATCGAGACCACGCATTTCCGTATCGTCTTTCCGGCGACGCTCACCGCCCAAGCGCGCCGGGTCGCCGATCTCTACGAACAAGCCCAAACCGACCTCGGAAAGGACCTCCGCTGGGAACCGCGTGCGCTCGTGAACGTCGTCCTCGTCGACAACGCCGACGCCGCGAACGGGATGACGTCGCCGGCCCTCCGCTTCGGGATGTTGCTTTACTTGACCCCGCCCGATCCGTTCTTCTCGACCGACGCCTATGACGACTGGCTCCGGCTGCTCGTTTATCACGAGTACACGCACTTCCTGAACATGGACGCGACCCGCGGGTTCTGGGCGGCCACCCGTTACCTCTTCGGCGACACGCTCCTGCCGAACTCCACTTGGCCGTCCTGGATGCTCGAAGGCTACGCCGTCTTCAATGAAACGAAATACACGAAAACCGGCCGCGGCCGCTCGCCTTACTGGGAGGGCATCCTCCGCACGATCGTCGAATCGAAATCGCTCGACGACACGGACTACATCGCGCTCGACAGCGTGAACGGCGGCCATCCGCACTTTCCCGGCGGCGAAATCGCGTACCTCTTCGGGTATAACCTCATGAACACCGCGGAGCGCTCGCGCAAGGACGCGCTCGGCGAGATGACGTTCCGAGGGAGCCGACGCTTCCCCTACTTCATCAACGGGAACGTGAAGAACATCACCGGCCGCGATTGGTACGACCACTGGGACGCGTGGAAACGCGCGACGAACAAGCAGATGGACGAGCAGCTCGCGAAGATCCGGAGCGCTCCGGTCTCTAAACTCGAAGTCGTCGACGGCACGGAGGATAATTCCTTCGGCATCGCGTTCTCGCCCGATAATCGGTGGGTCGCGTACTCGAGCGCCTCCGACGAACACTGGCAAACGCTGAAGGTCCGCGAATGGAAACCGGGTGCGAAGCCGTGCGACGTCGAGGACAAGTTCCTCGGGTCCGCCCTCGCATTCACCCCGGACTCGAAACGCGTCGTCTACTCTTCGCTCCACAAGAGCTCGAACTACTATCTTTGGAGCGACCTTCGCGTACACGATCTCGAGTCCGGAAAATCCTACTGGTTGACCGACGACGCGCGCGCGCGCGATCCGGACGTCTCGAAGGACGGGAACTGGGTGACCTATACGGTCGCTTCCCAATCGGGGACCGATCTCATGCTCGGCCGTCTCGCCTACCAAGACGGGAAACTCACGCTCGCGGGGGCGAAGAAAATCTTCGATGCCGCTCCCTACGACCGCGTGGCTTCTCCGAAATTCTCGCCCGACGGGAAGAGTGTCGTCTTCGCTTGGAAGGTCGACGGGAAAGCGTCCGAAGACCTCTACGCCGTGCCGCTCGCGGGCGAGAAGCCGGCGCCGATCGTCGCCGACGGCCACCGAAACCGGTTTCCGGCATTCGATCCGCGCGGGACGCTCTATTTCGTTTCCGACCGCACCGGCGTCGATAACCTCTACCGCCACGAGGGAGGGAAGGAGACGCTCGTGACGAACGTCACCGGCGCGCTCTGGCTCCCGGCGTTCCGCGGACCCGAAGCGTTCGCCTCCGTGCTTTCGAAAGACGGCTTCTCGCTCGCGAAGGTCGAACTTTTCCCGGCCGGCGTCGATCCCGCGAAGGTGACCGTGTCGGTCGGCGACGACGCGCCTTCCGCGACCGGTTCCGGGAACGTCCGCACGATGAACGTGAACGTTTCCCAATCCGCTCCCGTCGCGCCCGCGACGGCGACGAAGAATTTCAAGGTCGAGGACTATTCGACGCTCGGAACGCTGCTGCCGCGCCAGTGGGCTCCGCTCCTCCTCGCGGACGACAATTCGACCTACGCCGGCGCGGAGGTCGCCGGATTCGACGACACGTTCCGGCACCAATACTTCGGGCTCGGCGCCTACGACTCGACCTCGAAATCGGTCGATTACATGGGCCAGTACGAAAACCGCATGCTCGGACCGTCGATCCTTCTCTACGGCTCGAAAACGACGAGCGACGTCCGGAGTTCCGAATCGAACAGCGGCGGCCCGGCGACGTTCACGCGCGAAACCCAATTCGGCGGCGCGATCAGCTTCCCGTTCCAGCAGATCACCTCGGTTTTCACGCCTTCGATCGGCGCCTCGCTCGACCAACAGGCGTTCTACGACATGCCGAACGGCGGAAAGCGCCTCCTTTACCGGGAACGCCGCGTTCCGCGCGAGGACGTGCTCCTCGACTACACCGCGGTCCGCGCCTCGAAGCTCGCCGTCACGGCCGAGCGTGGAAGCACGACCCAGCTCGGCGCCCGCCGCTACGACCTCGGCGCCCGCGATATCTACAAGGGCATCTTCCGTCACACCCAATACATCGACCTCGGAAAGCACACCGTGCTCTTCCCGTCGCTCCGGGCGATGAAGGTCAGCCGTCGCGACAACACCTATCTCGATGCGGCGGCGCTGAACCGCGGGAAACGGAACCGCGTCTTCGAACCGCTCTATTCCGACAGCTTCGACGAGTTCGGAATCCGCGGTTACCCCGACGTGACGGTTTATTCGGACGAAGCGATCACGCTCTCGACGGATTTGAAATTCCCGCTCGCCCAGGTCTTCCGGGGGTGGGGCACGAATCCGATCTTCCTGAACCAGATCTCGATGCAGATTTTCGCCGAGGACACTTATCGTCCCAACGCCGCACCGCGCTTCCAGCACCTGCCGTCGGCCGGGGCGGGACTGCGCTTCGGAGTCGACGCGCTCCTCTTCATCCCGCTCACCTTAGGCGTCGATTATCACTACGGTTTCAACAAGGATGCATACGGTCAAGGCGAGCTCTTCGCTTCGATCACGGCGTCGTCTTTGCTTCCGTTCTAGGACCGGCTATGGCAGAGAATGGCAAATGGTCCAGCCCACTCTCTCCTCCGATTCCCTGAAAGGTAAACGCGCGCTGATCGTCGGCGTCGCGAACGATCGCTCGCTCGCCTGGTCGATCGCCGAACACCTCCACGCCGCTGGCTGCGAACTCGCGTTCACCTACCTCGGCGAAGCGCTCGAACGGCGCGTGCGCCCCCTCGCCGAGAGCGTCGGCGCGAAACTGATCCTGCCGATGAACGCCCAGAGCGACGCGGAGATGGACGCCGCTTTCGCGAAGGTGAAGGAGACCTGGGGCGGGCTCGACATCCTCATCCACTCCGTCGCGTTCGCGAACCGCGAGGACCTCGAGGGCCGCTTCGTCGATACGTCTCGCGCGGGTTACCTCCTCGCGATGGACGTCTCGGCCTACTCGCTCGTCGCGATGGCGAAGCGCGCGGAGGCGCTCATGGCGCCCGCCGACGGTTCGACGGGAACCGGCGGTTCGATCATCACCCTTTCCTACATCGGCGCGACCCGCGTCGTTCAGAACTATAACGTCATGGGCGTCGCGAAAGCCGCCCTCGAAGCGACCGTGCGCTACCTCGCGAACGACCTCGGTCCGAAGAAGATCCGCGTGAACGCGATCTCCGCCGGGCCGGTGAAGACGCTCGCCGCGGCCGGCATCCGGAACTTCCGCGACATGCTCGCTAAGTCGGAAGAAAAGACGCCGATGCGCGAGAACATCGATCAATCCGACGTCGGCGCGATGGCCGCGTTTCTCTGCGGACCCGGCGGCCGGCACATCACCGGAACGACGATGATGATCGACAGCGGCGCCCACATGATGGGGATCTAAGGCGGAAGTGGAAGTGAATCTCGCCGGATTGACCGAACTGCATCGCCACCTCGACGTTTCCGTGCGTCTTTCGACGCTCCTCGAGCTCGCCCAAGCGCGCGGCCTCGTCCCGCAGTCGACCTCGCTCGAGGGATTCCGCGCCGACTTCATCTTGCGCGAGCCGATGAGCGACCTCGGGTCCGTGCTCGCGAAGTTCACGCTCTACCAGCAGGTACTCGACCGCTACGAAGTCGTCGAGCGCGCGGCGTTCGAGGCGGCGGAAGACGCCTACCGCGAAGGCATCCGCGTGATCGAGTTCCGTTTCTCCCCGGGTTTCGTTTGCGAGCTTTCGAAGATGCCGTGGCTCGAGGCGCTCGACGGATTTCACGACGGACTGAAACGCGCGATGACGGTTTACCCGGACTTGAAGGCCGGGCTGATCTGCATCGGTTCGCGCGACTTCGGGATGGGATCGATCGAGAAGACGATCGAGTTCTTCCTCCGTGAACGCGACCGTTTCGTCGGTTTCGACCTCGCGGGCGACGAAGCGGCCTATCCGAACCACCTCTATCGCCAAGCGATCAAGCCGGTGATCGCGAGCGGCGCGAAGATCACGATCCACGCCGGCGAAGCCGCCGGACCGGATTCGGTTTGGGCCGCGATCGAAGACCTCGGCGCGATCCGCATCGGGCACGGCATCCGCTCGATCGAGGACCCGAAGCTGATGGAATACCTCTGCGAGAAGCGGATCCTCCTCGAGATGTGCCCGACGTCGAATCGGATCACGAGCGCCTGGCCGGACTACTCGACCCATCCTTTCCGCCGCTGCTTCGAGGCGGGGGTCCCGGTTTGCCTGAACACGGACGATCCGAGCATCTTCGGGAATACGCTCGCCGACGAAATCCGCATCGCCCGCGACCGAATGGGTCTCTCGGACGACGCGATCCAGAAATCCTTCGATACCGCGCGCGCCCACTCGTTCCTCGCTTGAGCGCACGGACCCCGTTCTCAGAGTTTTAGCGTGGCGAGTTGCGCGTGGAGCTTCCGGAAATTACCGGAGGCGTACTTTTCCTTCGTCGCCTCGACGAACTGAGCGAGGACGAACGGAGTCGCCGGATCGAACATCGCGGAAACGAGGTCGTGCGCGACGATGAAGACGGCGGCGAGCGGGCTGATCTGGTGCTGGGTCATCCCGCGCGGGAATCCCGAACCGTCGGGGCGCTCGTGGTGCTGGAGGATGATCGTGTCTACGTCGGGCGGGATTTCCTGGAACTGTTTCGCGAGTTCCGAGGCTTTCACGGGGTGAAACTTGTACGCCTTCGCTTCCTCTTCCGAGAACTCGTCCTTTTTCCGCGCGAATTCGGTCAAGCTCGTCACCGCGGCGAGCGCCTGGTTCGTGAGCGGGACGTCGTGAAGGAACGACGCGAGCGCGAGTTTCTGGAGGGTCGTTTCGGATTTCCAATCCATCGTCATCGCGAGCGCGCCCGCGATCTGCGGGATGAGCATGCTGTGCGAAGCGATGTACTTCTCGCGGTCGATCTCGAAGCGTTTGAGGATGTCGGCGAGTTTCGGGGCTTTTCCCATGGCCTTCACCGCGATCTGGACGTTCGCCTTCACGACGGCTTGGACTTCGGCGGTGGCGCCGAGCTTGTTCAGGAGTTCCTGCGCGGTCTCGTGCACTTCTTCGAGCAGTTTCGGGACGGCGGCTGCGACCGCCATATCGTCCTGGAGGAGCGCGAGAAGGTCCTGCTTGAACTTCAGCAGAAACTCCGAGCACTCGTCCCTCCGCAGGTAAAGGTAATCGAGGCGTTTTTCGTTCAGGATGCGCGTGTAATCGTCTTTTTCGAATTCGTCGCCTTCCTGGAAAAGCTTCACGTATTTCGTCGGGGAAAGCCGCACGTAGACGCCGGCCTGCAGGAGGCCGACGCGAATGAGAAGGGCGGTACGGATCCGGCAGGTGTCCGCGTCGGTGAGTGCCTTGTCGGACTCGGGCGTTTCGACGTTCTCCGGCACCGCTCCGCCGAGAAGCGCGAGCGTCGAGTCGATGAGGTTCCCCCACGACGCGTAACCGAGGACGTTCATGCGCTTCACCGTCTCGTCGCCTTCGGGCTTCCGGGCGCTGCAGACGATGGTGCGGATTTGGTCCCTCTCCGGACGCGCTCGATTGAGCGAAACGAGGTGACGGAAGAGCACGTCGCTGATGCCCGGGTATTCGCAGATCACCGTGCGGATCGCACCGTGGTCGGCGAGCGCGTCGATCGCCTCTTTCGCGGTCGATGCTTCGTAGACTTTCTCCTCCGCGCGGCTTTCGACGGCGAAGGCGAGCATCTCGCGGACTTCCTTTTTATTGATCGCGAGGAGAATGGGCATGGGAACCTTCAGTTTACGGCCGCCGGTCCGGAGACGACAAGACGGCATTCCCTTGCCAACGGTTGAGATTGTGGCCGCGATGGCTAGGATTCGCTCCGCTAAAGTCCATATATTTCAATAAGTTACAATGGATCAAGAAAATACCTTACTTTTTAAATCAACTATTGAAATCCCCCCGGGGGGTGGGTTATAAATGACATACCCAGTCCCTGCCCCCGCATTCGCCCTGGAAGGGCGTATGGAGACGAGAGTTATGAAGATTTCCCACCTGCTCCCTTTCGCCGCGCTGACCGTCCTCGCGACGGGTTGTATCCAACCCGAACGCATTCGCCTCGCGCAGCAAGCGTCGCTCGAAGACACGATCCGTTTCACGAGCCTCACCGTTTCCGGCGATCTCGTCACGCTGAAGATTTCCCGCGTCGATCCGAAACTGCCGAACACGCGCGCGACCGGCGTCGATCCGATCGAGTTCCCGGAATACGCGACCTTCCGTATCAAATCGAGCGGCCTCGAAGCGGTCGCCGACCAGACCCATCTCTATATCCCGGTCAGCGACGCGAAATGCGAAGACGCCGACTGCGTGACCCTTTCGTTCACGATGAAGCGGGCGGGCGGCACCGTCGCCGATACCGCGCACCTGCGCTCGAAGCGCCTCACCGACGTGAACTGTAACGTTTGGATCCGCGAGACGAACGGCGCCGACTCGACCACGACTCCGTCCTTCGCGACCGCGACGCTCACGTCGATCGTGTCGGGGAACGACGAAGGACGCTACGCCTTCTACGGCCAGTCGAATTCCGTTCTTCCGAACGGCTACCACGCGAAGCTTTTCCTCCGGAACTTCTCCGGAGCCCCGTCCGAGCTTTGGATCGACGAAATCGATAGCTCGCTCAATTCGAGCGGCCAGTCGGTTCCGGTCGGCACTTCGGTGCGCACGTTCGACGCCGACGGAATGGTCGCGAGCGCGTCCGCGCTGAACCTCACCGCTTCCGACTCCGCCGGACGCCGCGTGCAAGTCGGCTGCAATTACTGAGGACCGGGTATGCGTATTCCTCCCCTGTTTTTCGCCTCCGTCCTCGCCGCCCTCTCGGTCTCCGCGACCGCCGGACCCCCGTCGTGCAAGGTCCGGGACATCGCCCACGAGATCCAATGGAACGGAAAGACCCTCTGGTCGACGACTCGGGTCGAGGAAAATACCTTCCCGGCCGAAACGCTCGAAGCGTGCATCGCGGCCGCGCGCGATCGGCTCGAGCTCGAGTACGAACGCGACTTCACCCACCTGCGCCCGCACGGCCGCAAGCAAATCGAACGTCTTCCTTTCCGCGTGACCCGGGCGAAGTACTTTTATTCCGAAGCCGGTCTCGAATCGAAAGGCGTCGTCAAATCCGTCGACGATGACCGCGACGAAAACGAATGAATCCCCGCGCCGTTCGATCGAACGGCGGTCCAGGGCTATTTTATTCCATAATTTCATATCGTTAACCTTAGCTAGGGGCTCTGGCGAATAAGCTCTATTTGACGCACTTGTGTGCAAACAATGTTGCTGACTCGCCGTGTAGTGTTTATATTGCGCCGCATGAGTCCCATTCCCCACTACCGTAAGGTCCTCCGCGAGGCCCTCGAGCTGCGAATCGAACGGAATCCCCGTTATAGCCTCCGGGCGTTCGCATCGAGCCTCGAGCTAGACTCGAGCGCCTGCTCGCAGATCCTTTCCGGCAAGCGCGTACCCGCCACGGCCGTCGCGAAACGAGTGATGGAAAAACTCGGTCTCGACCTCCGCGAACAGGAAGCGTTTCTCCGATCCCTCGGGCAAACGAAACTGCGGCAGGGGTTGAAGCGCGTGAATCCGAAGCTGCGGAAACTCGCGTCCGCCGCTTCGCCCGCGAAGGCGCACACGCGACGCGACCTCAGCGTCGACGCCTTCCGCGCGATCGCGCGCTGGTATTACTACGCCATCCTCGAACTGACGAAACTCCCGGACTTCGAGGACTCTCCGAAGTGGATCGCGCGCGCGCTCGGCATCGGCGAATCCGAAGCGGCCTTCGCCGTCGACCGGCTGCTCGAGCTCCAGATGCTCGAACGCGCCGAAGGCGTCCTCCGGAAAACCGCCGGCAGCTTCTATACCGCCGATCCGCACCTCACCTCTTCGGCGCATCGGCGCCGTCAGAAGGAAATCCTCGAGAAATCGGTCCTGGCGCTCGAGACCGCTCCGATCGCGACCCGTAACCATAGCGCGATGACGGTGGCGATCGATCCGGCCCTGATTCCCGAAGCGAAAAAACGCATCGCGAATTTCCTCCAGGAGCTTTCCACGTTCCTCGAATCGAACGGAGCGAAGGAAGTGTACGAGCTTCATCTCGGACTCTTTTCTCTCCACTCCCCGTCCACTTCCGAAAGGAAATCGTCGTCATGAAAAACCCGAACCGCATTTTCGTTCTCGCCCTCTGCTTCTCCGCGCTTTCGCCGGCCTTCGCGAAAGAAGGCGGAAACGGCTCCCACGGCGGAAACACGGAACTGAGCACCGAAAACGAAGCCCTCGATTCGATCCGCTTCTCCGGATACTTCTTCGGGAACGTCCTCGCGACCTGGGCCGCGAAACCATCGCTGGTTCCCGACGCTCGCGCGCGTGAAATCGTTCTGCGAATCGCTCGGGATACCCATTACCGCTCGTCCTACGGGCTCGACGATCAGGATCATCCCTATTACCTCGTCCGGCGCGGAAGCTGCCGCGCGGCCGCCCGGAAAACGACGGCTTCCGCGAAAGTCGGGAAAGCGTCCGAAAAGTTCTGCCTGAGCGTCGAAGAGGTCCGCCGGATCCCGCCGCTTTCCCTGAATGAACAGGTTCCTCCGCTCATGGGACACGAACTGGCGCACCAAGCCGGATACGGCGAAGCCGACGCCCAGTACTTCCAGAATTTCCTTCTCGGCATCTACAAACGCGCGCCGGAGTTCTACTCCTTCCAGAAACACCTGATCTCGGCGATCGTCGAGGCGGGCGACCTCGAGGAAGGATTCCGGAACGGAGCCTCTTCCGCCGCGCTCTGCCGGTCGATCGGCGCCGTGAACATGGCCCAAAAGCTCCTCTCCGATTTCGACCGGACGATGACGCCGCTCCTGCCGAACAACGCGGGCGACCGCGCGGCGGCGATCCCGGGAACGCATAAGCTCCTCGATTTCTGCGATCAAGGCGGCCCCGAAAACGCGCGCAAAGCGGCGGCGACGGCCGCGACGGGCGTCCGCGCCGGCCTCGAGTCGATCCTGAACGAACTGCTCACGAAAACGGCCTACACGACCCTCATCAACCACTGACCGAAACCACCCGCCCTCAAGGAGATCTCCATGAAAAAGCCGATGCTCGCCTCCCTCGCCCTGCTTGCCCTTTCGACCGTGCCCGCTCTCGCCGGCGAATTCGATTCGTCCGCGATCGTCCTCGGTAATCGCCTGCTCGAATGCGGCGACCTCCCTTCCCTCCTGAAGAAGGACGGTTACGCGCTGATCGGCGCCGAGGAAAACGTCCTCGTCGCGCCGAAGGCGGAGGATTTCCCGGCCATCACGAAAGCGGAAACGAAGATCTATTTCGGCAAGGGGCTGAAGCCGATGCAGGGATACTCGTCCGTCGCGGAAGTCGACGTCGCGTCGACGACCACTTGCTACGGTTCGCCCGCCGCGGACGGCGTCTGCAAGGAAGTCGTCTCAAGCTGCGCGCGGAAGTAACCGCGAAAAGCGCACATTTGAAAGCGGAAAGGTCCGGCGGGATAAACCCGCCGGACCTTTCTTTTCTCCCCGCGCCCTTCGTCGATGAGGTGTGTGTTGGTGTGTCGGTGTTTGAGAGAGGAGTGACTTACCGACTCAGGGTTTGGGCGAGGCCGGATGGACCTCCTTGGCCATCCATGGAATCCGTTTCCGGATTCCGGTTAGAAAAGTGGACCAGGTGCCCGCTCGTTGCGGCGACAAACGTCCATGTTCGGCTAGGCAGCCGATCGCACCTGGTTTCGTCCGCGGCGTTTCGCATCGTAGAGCGCTTCGTCCGCGGCTTTAACTAATCGTTCGCTGTCGTAGCCTTCCTTGGCCGTCGACGACATTCCGATGCTGACGGTGCATTTCCATTGCACCTTTCCGTCCGTCCCTGGGACCGCACCGTAGAGCCGTTCGACCCCGCGGCGGAGCATCTCGGCCAAGCCTAAGATTTCCGCATCGGTTCCTTTTACGGCGACAGCGAACTCTTCTCCGCCGTAGCGGCCCGTGAAGCAGCGGGGGGATTCGTACTGCTTCACGAGGGCGGCTACGCGTTGGATCACTTCATCGCCCGTTTGGTGTCCGTGCGTATCGTTGATGGCTTTGAAGTGATCGATATCGATCAAAAGCATTCCGGCGTTCTCGTTGAGCTTGCCGCACTCGGCGAGCAGCTCTTCCCATTTTTCGAAGAACGGTTTGCGGCGGAAGAGTCCCGACAGATCGTCGTGGATCGCGTCGCCCTCGAGCTTCCGGAGGACCTGGAGCACTTGACTGTAGCTGCTCTCGAGAGCGGTCACTTCGCCGTGGAGGTGTGAGAGGAGTTGGCGTATGCCCTTGAGATTCGCGTCCAATTGCCCCTGGTCCATAGGTCCTCCGGTTAGCTCGTGTGGTCGTGCGAAGAAGGCTCCATGCCTTCCTCGCGCCGGCTTCGATGTCGTGTGACCCGGAACCCTACGTCCCGGATCCATCGTCGCCGTTGCTGATAGGTATTGCGCGATCGATGCCAAACGGATGACGCCGGATTTCGCGAAGTTACGCGCACGACGTCATCGAAGAACCCTGAGTCGATTCCGACACATGAGGTGGAAAAGTCCCGATTATTAGGCAAACTGGGACAATGAAACGATTTTCAGCCGTCTCCTCGGTCGTCGTCGCCCTTTCCCTCGCTTTCCTTTTCGAGGGCTGCGCGAGCGTTTCGCTCGATCCGGTCCGCTTCGCCTCCCAAGCCGCGGACGCGAATCGCGACGAATCGCGGATCGAGAAAGCCCTCCACGCCCTCTGCGACAAGGGCCTGGCCGAGTTCTGCGAGAAGGAAGCGCGCGTGCTTCTCGAAAACGGGAAGAGCGAACCCGCGAAAGTCGCCGCCGCCCGCGGCTGCCTCGCCGGACGGAATTCCTCGTGCGCCACCGAAGGCGACATCCTCCTCGCCCAAGGCAAGATTCCCGAGGCGAACCAAGTTTTGAGCGGCGCCTGCGAATCGAAGTCCGCGCTCGACGGCGTCGCTTGTCCGGGTGCCGGCGAAGCCGCTTACCAGGCCGGAGATCCGGCCCGCGCGCTCCGCCTCTGGAAGCGCGGCTGCTCGCTCGGAAATCTCGTCGCCTGCTATTTCGAGGGAAAGGCCGCCCGGCTCGGAAACCAGATCGGCGCCTCTCTCGCGCCGCTCAAGCGCGCCTGCGAAGGCGGAGTCCTCGGATCTTGCTCCGAATACGGCATTTCGCTCGCGCTCGACGGAAAGCTCGAAGCGGCGCTCGATAAATTCAACTCGGATTGCGATCGACGCTCGCACCGCGCGTGCCGATGGGCTCCGCTCCTCGAGGAAAAGACGAAGCGGAAGGACCTCGACCGAACGCTCGACCTCGACTGCCGGAAAAACAACTCGCGCGAGGCTTGTTACGATTCGACCGTGCTCCAGTTCCTGCGCAAGGGCGGCCGCACGCTCGCGCTCTACCGGTGGAAAGAGAACTGCAAGGCCGGCCACAAGATGAGCTGTTGGGAGAGTTTCATCGAGGAGAACGGACTCAAGCCCCTCACCCAGATGAACCCCGAACTCGAGAAATACTGCACGGAGGGAATCCTCGTCGCGTGCTACTTCCGCGGATTGAATTACGCCGAGGCCGGCAAACGCGAGCGCGCGCTCCCGCTTTGGAGCGACGCTTGCTCGAAGGGCGAGCCTTGGAGCTGCTACCTCGCTTCCGAATCGGAGGCCCTCGGCGAAACCGAACGCGCGGGTTTCCGCGCGAAAGCCTGCGAGATCGGATTGAAACGCGCGTGCGGGAGCCCCGAGGGCGACGCGGAAATGGTCGTGAAGAAGGCGAAACCGGAATCGATCGACTATCCCGCGAGCTGCACGAGCGGCGACGCCGACGCCTGCGCCTACGTCGCGACGAAGAAGGCCCAGGAATCGCCGGACGGCGCCCAGGACGGCGACGCGAAGGAACATTTCCGGCGCGCTTGCCTCGCCTCGTCCACGCTCGGTTGCGAGGGGCTCGTGCGGGCGCTGAAATAAATCCGCGGCTAGGAAATTTGGAATCGGCAATTGGTGCCGATTGTCCGTCCTGACTCGCGGGATCATCCTAAGGGGATGAAGCTTCGCAAAACGCTATTCGCCCTCGCCGTCGCTTTCGCGCCTTTCGCCGTGCACGCCGCCGAATACCAAGGCGTCTCCTACTCGATCGAACCGATCGTCGGCTACGAACTGCAGAAGAAGGACGATCCCTTCCGGACCCGGTCCGAACTCACCTACGGCGCGCGCGTCGTCGCCGGCTACAAGATCCTCTCCGCCGAGGGCGAATACACGATCGGCAACAGCGACGAGATCATCGCCGGCACGAACGAGCGCATCGAGGAGAAGACCGAGAAAATCCGCCTCGGTCTGCGTTCGAGTTATTCCCTCGGCTCGATGCTCGACTGGACCCTCCGCGGCGGCGCGGAGGCGCAGAAGATCCACACGAAGAGCACGCTCTCCGGAGTCGTCACCGAATCGGATTCGCCGTCGAAGGTCTATCCCTACGTCGGTACGGACCTCGGCATCAACCTCGGCTCCCAGCTCTCGCTCCACGCCGGCGTGGTCGCGACGTTGAAGGACCTGAACGACCTGAAGAAAACCGAATATACGACGACGCTCGGCGTGCGGGTCGCCTTGAACACGACTCGCTGACTTAAAGCGAAGAGGCGGTCACCGTCCCGCACCCGGCGAGACAACTCTCGCCCGCGAGCGGGATGCGCGCGTCCGTACATGCGGCGCCGCCTTGGTGGCGCACGATCACGGCTTGGGTCGTATTCGCAAGCGTGGTCGGGGGGTCGAGCCCGAGTCGCACGCGGCAAAAGGACCGGGCGTAGGCCGTCATCCCGGTCTTCATCCCGGTCGTGCCTGCGAAGTACTCTGAGGCGAGGTAGCGATTCATCCCGATGCCCGATTTCGAAGGGCTGCTCTGGATGATCGTGAACCTGAAATTCGAAACGGACGCCCTGTCGCAATCGGCAGCCGTCTTCGCGGCGGCGATCCCGAACGGATCGTCCTTCACCTTATCGACCATCACGACGTGGCCGGTGCTCGCGATGACGTCGCCCGACCGGATCTCCTCGGTCTTCGTACTCGTCAGGCGCGCGAAACAGGTCAATCCGTTCGCCGAAGGATTCGTGTACATCGCCGCGTTCACGCCGCCCGACTGCGGCGCCTTGTTCGAGACGTTTTGCTTCAGTCGAAGGCCGGCCGTGAGCACCGCCGTCGTGACGAATCCCGAGCAATCCACGCCGAGCGCCGAAGTGCCGGTGCCCGCGTTCTTGAACAAATCGATCGCGGAACCCGCGGCCGAGCTCGCGTAGGGTTTTCCGCCGTAATCGTAGATGAGCGGCGACCCCGTCGCCGTGAAACATCCGCCGGCGGGCGAACGCCGTCCGGCGTAATAAGGATTCGTGCGGAAAACGGCGGCCGCGTCGGTCACTTCGCGGGTCAGACCCGTCCCGCTCACGTGGTCCCCGGTGACGGTGATCCCGTCGAGGGAGGGAGAAGAAAGGGTGAGAGCGGTGATCGCGACGGCGTTGCAGCTTTGGTAACCGACGGAAAACTCCTTGTAGGCGCCGTAGAGGGGCGCCGCGACGGTCGTCCGCCACGCCTCGAAGAGCGGAACGGAATCCGCTCCGGGCGCCGCGACCGGCGGAGTCACGCCGGGATTCGGGCAAGCGCCGAGTGCCGCGACCGAAGCGTCGAGCGCGCGGGAAAGCCCCGCCTCGACTTCGTCTTGTTCGGCTGATTTATCGGCCGTCGTGCGATCGCCGATCTCCATCTCCGCGAGACGGATCATGGCGGCGTCGCGGTCGAGGAACCGCACTCCGCGCGAAATCGTCGAATAGGCGGCCGCGAGAGCGTCGGCCTGCGCGCCGTCGCGCACGAGGCTCCGCACGCTCGACTCGACCGCCGAACTTTCCGGAAGCGATCCGCGCTCGTCGACCTCGCGATAGAGCGCGCTCCAAAGACGGTCTTGACCCGCGAGGCAGTTCGGCTGATCGGTCACCGCTTGGGCGATCGTCTCCACCGATCCGCCCTTCCCACATCCCGGAAGAGCCGCTACCAGAGCCAAACCGCAAGGAATCCCGATCCACCGATTCATGTCTTTTAGGATCGGTGCCGCCGCGACTTAATTACATAGAACGAATTTACCTACCGCCGAACGGCCGACGACGCCGCTCCGGAATTCGTCAAATCCGCCGACGATTCCGCCAGAACGTCCGACGATTTTCGCCAAAACGAAAACGGCCGGACCTCGATTCGAGGCCCGGCCGAAAACTTGGAAAAAGAATGGAACCGAAGAATCTCGGCTGCTCGGCTTACGCCGCGCGAGCGATCTCTTCGTCCGCGCCGACTTTGCGGAAGTCCTGCGCCTTCACGCCGTGACGGCGGAGGAGACGGAGGAAGTTCGAACGATCGAGCTTCGCTTCGCGAGCGGCGGCCGAGACGTTACCGTCGTGGCGCGTGAGCGTGTTCACGAGGTATTCCTTCTCGAACGCGTCCACCCACTGCTTCTTCATCTCCATGTAGGAGCCGGTCTCGGTCGTTCCGTTCGTCGCCGGATTCGGGTTCGTCGGCGTCGTACCGGTCGTTCCGGTCGTCGGCGTACCGCCTCCGCCTTGGACGACGGAGAGGTTCGCGCGGCCGCCGGTCGGGAAACCGATGACCTGGCCCGCCTTGCCCGTCGGGATGGTGAGGTTCGACGGCGTGATCGGCGTGGTGCCGACGTGGACGAGCGCGACCCGCTCGATCACGTTCTGCATCTCGCGAACGTTGCCCGGCCAAGCGTAGTTCTGGATCGCGGTTTCGGAGTCCGGAGTGAAGCCCGGGAAGTGCTTCCCGCGCGCTTCGAACGCCTGGTTCGCGAAGAACTTCGCCATCGGGACGATGTCCGTCGTGCGCGCGCGCAGCGGCGGGACTTCCATCACGACTCGCGAGAGGCGGTGATAGAGGTCTTCGCGGAACGCGCCCTTGGCGACCTTCTCCTGGAGGTTCACGTTCGTCGCGGCGACCACGCGGACGTCGGTCTCGATGTCCGCGGTACCGCCGACGCGGCGGAACGTCTTCTCCTGAAGGACCCGGAGGAGCTTCGCTTGGAGCTTCACGTCCATTTCCCCGATTTCGTCGAGGAAGAGCGTGCCGCCCTTCGCGATCTCGAAAAGGCCGCGCTTGGTGGCGTTCGCGCCGGTGAAGGCGCCCTTCTCGTGACCGAAGAGTTCGCTCTCGAGGAGCTGCTCGTTGAAGTTCGCGCAGTTCACGGCCACCCACGGACCCTTCGAACGGCGGGAAGCGGCCTGCACTTGGCGGGCGAAGCCTTCCTTACCCGTCCCGGATTCCCCGAGGATGAGGACCGACGGCTCTTCGGCGTCCGCTCGGGCGGATTCGCGTTTGAGCACCGTGATCCACTCGTTCGCCTTCGCCATCGCGTCGGACTTCGAGGTGTACCAGGTGTGGGCGTCGACTTTCGGCTCCGTGCGCTCGATGCGCGCTTCGAGGCGGGCGACCAAGTCCTGGTTCTCCGACTGAAGGGCGTATTCGCGCTGGCAACGCTTCACGGTGTGGACGAACTCCTCGAGGTCGAACGGCTTTTCGAGGTAGTCGGTCGCGCCGTACTTCACGGACTGGACCGCCGCTTCCTTCTCGCCGTGCCCCGTGATCACGATGTACTTCGTGTAGGCGTTCTTTTCCTTGAGCGACTTCATCAGCGCGAAGCCGTCACGGCCCGGCATCTTAAGGTCGGTGACGACCGTGCCGATCCCGTTCCCGTTCGTGCCGAAAGCCTTCTCGGCTTCGTCGACGTTCGACGCCGTCGCGACGTCGTAACCTTCCCGCTCCATCCGCGACTTCAGAAGCTTCCGGATGGACTCTTCATCGTCGACAATGAGTACTTTGGTTTTCATACTATCTCCTCCTATTGATGACTGATTCTGAAACTAAAAACTGAACTGACTCTGACCCTGTAACGTTCTCTGAAACTGTGATCTGCCCCGAACCTAACCGTGTTCCCGGAAATCCTTCGGGATCCGGATCACGAAAGTCGTGCCCTTGCCCTCTTCGCTTTCGATCCGGACGCTGCCGTGGACTTTCGACAGGATCCCGTAGCTGAGACTGAGGCCGAGCCCCATCCCCTTGCCCACTTCCTTCGTCGTGAAGAACGGATTGAAAGCTTTCGCCTTCGTCCCTTGGGCCATCCCGATCCCGTCGTCGCGGAACCGAACTTCGACGAACGCGCCGTCGTTCCGCGCGGAGATCACGATGGTCCCCTTCCCGCGGCCGGTCGCCTCGATGGCGTCGCGGGCGTTCGTGGTAAGATTGATGAAGACTTGCTCGAGAGAAAGCGGGTTCGCGTAGAGCGTCGCTTCGCCCTGGAAATCGCGGACGATTTCGATGCCGCGCGAGACGAGCTGACGGGAGACCATCTTGAGCGCCTCTTCGATCGGCTGGCGCACGTCGAAGGTCGAAAAATCCTCGGTGGTCTTGCGGGTGAACGTCCGGAGGTGCGAGATGATCGCGGCCATCTTGTCGGCTGCGGAGATGATTTCGCGCAGCCCGAGCGAGGCCTCGCCTTCCGCCGGCGTACCTTTCACGATCGGCGTGACGGAGTATTCGAGCTCCTGGGCGTAGCCCCGGATCGCCATGAGCGGCTGATTCAGCTCGTGGGCGATGCCCGCGGCGAGTTCCCCGAGCGCGGCGAGCTTTCCCGCTTGGACGAGGGATTCCTGGGTCATCTTGTATTCGGTGTTCACGCGTTCGAGATCGATGAAGGCGTTCCGGAGTTCGGCGTGCTTCGTGATGAGCTCCCGCTCCATCCGCTTCTTCTCGGTCACGTCGCGGAAGGCGAGGATCGAGAACGCGGTCGATTCGCCGATCACGCTTCGGACGGAAAGGTCGACGATCCGCGGCTGGCCGTCCTTCGTTTCGATGGCGATGTCTTCGTAGGTTCCCGGAGTCGCGCAAAGCTCCTTCGTCAGCGGCCGCGTGCGGGCGTGACCGCCGGCTTTCGGCGCGAAAACGTCGAGGGCGTTCCCGGAGAGCTCTTCGCGGAGGTAACCCGTGAGCTCCTCGGTCGCCGAGTTCACGAGTTCGATCTCGCCCTGGCGGTTCACGGTGACGAGCGCGTCGGAAACGCATTCGAAGACCGCGCGGAATTTTTCGGTCGCGCCGCCTTCGGAAACGTTCGCGATGCTCGACGGAAGGCTGCCCGTGGCCGTGTTCGCTTCGAACCCCGGTCCGACGAGCGCGAAACGGCGACGGTCGCCGCCGCGGCGGTCGTTCTTACGACGTTCGACGAAAGCCGGCGTCGTCTCGTTCGGCACGAGCATGAGCGGGAGGCGCTTACGCGTTTGCATTCAGGAATGCCCCCGCTTTCTCCATCGCCTTCGCGAGGTCCTTCTCGATGACGGTGAGGTCGTCGATCTTGAGCCCGAGGTCCTCGAGCATCTCCGCCACGACGACGCCCTTCGAATAATCGCCGGAGTGGCCGTAAGTCTTGGCGCCGACGCCTCCGTCCGCCCCCGCCGCCTTCACGACGACGGTGTTCGCGAGGCGGACGACCTGGATCGTCTTCTTCGCGGAAGCGAGGATCGACGCCATCTTCGAGACGTCGGTGTGGTGATAACGGATCGCCTGGCGTACGACTTGGGGCAGGCCCCACCGCGTCGCCATCATTTCGCCGATATACGCGTGGTTCAGGAGGTCGAGGTCGCGTTCGACTTCGACGAAGCCCTTCTTCGTCTCGCGCGTTTTCTTCAGGATCGCGACGAGTCGTTCGCGATCGACCTCGTAGATCACGAGTTTCCCGATGTCGTGCAGGAGCCCGCAGGTGAACGCTTCCTCGGGCTTGCCGATCTTCCAACGCTTCGCGATCTCCTCGGAGCAAACCGCGACCGCGAGGGCGTGCATCCAGAAATCCTTCATCGTGAGCGAGTCGTCGCCGAACTTCGAGAACATCGAGAAGACGGAGAGCGAGAGGACGAGTTGGGCGACGGTGTTGAAACCGAGGAACGCGAGCGCCTTCTGGACGTCGGTGACGCCCCCCGGGACCGCGTAATAGGAGGAGTTCACGAGACGGAGGATCTTCGCGGTGAGGACTTGATCTTGTTTCAGGATGGCCGCGATGTCGGTCGACGTCGCGTTCGGATCCGCGATGAGCTCGTTCACCTTCATCGCGATGACCGGCAGGGTCGGCATGTCCTGGAGCTTCGTCGTGAGCTCCTGGTACTCCGCCGCGGTCTTCACGGTGAACTCGGACGCGGTTTCGATTGCCCCGGTTCCGAGTTTCGGTTGTTTTAGCGCATGGGACATCGCAGGTCGTTTCCCTTCGAAGTCTCATCGGACACATGCGTCCGGAATTTTACCCCCATTCACAATTGCTTAATTTCTTTACGAAATTGGCCAAGGAGTTGACGGTGATCGCCTCTATAGCGGAGGACACGAAAACGAGAGCTCCCCTCGATTTTAAGCCCGGCCTCGGTCGAATCCGCCTATTCGGATAGCCGAAATTTTAGCCGCCATGCGTCACGTTTTTCCATCGGGCTTTGGGCTTGGGCTTTCGGAAGCTTTGCGCTACAAGCTAAGACTCGTTTCCAACCCGTATGAATACCTTTGTGTACCGGACCTTCAGGTGCCGGAGAGCTTTGGTAGAGCGGTCGAAATAAAGAGAGCGTTCGAAGTTCGCGCGCTCCCGAAAATAGACCCGATCGATAGTGAGACCTTATGAAGAAGATGAAGTTGAAGAAGGGTGATCTCGTGATCGTGATCGCCGGTAAAGACAAAGGCAAGCAAGGCAAAATCACGGAAGTGGTTTTGAAGGACAACAAAGTCGTCGTCGAAGGCGTCAACGTGATGAAGAAGCACGCGAAAGCGTCGCAACAAAACCCGCAAGCGGGCATCATCACCAAGCAGCTTCCGATCCACGCTTCGAACGTGATGCTGGTCGACCCGAAATCGGGCAAGCCGACCCGCGTGGGTAAGAAGAAGACGAAAGACGGTTTCGTACGCGTCGCTAAAAACAGCGGCACCGAAATCAAAGAATCCAAAGCCTCCGCTTAAGGAAGAATCGCCATGTCTAGACACTGCGAAATGACCGGAAAAGGGCCGACGACGGGTAACCTCGTCTCCCACTCGAACATCAAAACGCGCACGCGTTGGCTCCCGAACCTGAAGACGAAGAAGTACACGGTTCCGGAACTCGGCCTGACCTTCACGGCTAAGTACTCCACGCACGCGATCAAAACGATCGACAAGCAAGGCGGCATCACCCGCGCGCTCCTTCTCGCGAAGGACGAGGGCATGTCCCAGAAGCTCCTTCACATCAAGAAGCAGCTCATCAAAGCGCTTAAGAAGTAATACGGGGAATTAGATCACATGGAAAAAATCGGAAAACTGACTACGAAAGACGATACCACGAAGAAGCCGGGCGCTCCTCGCGCCGATCGTGAAGACCGTGGCGCCGGCCGCGGCGACAAGGGCGACCGCGAAGACCGCGGCGGATCCTGGCGCCGTCGCGAGCGTCCGTCGCTCGACCTGATCATGGACTACAAGGACATCGAAACCCTGAAGCCGTTCGTGTCCGAAGGCGGTCGCATCGTTCCGGCTCGCGTGAACCGTCTGAACCGCAAACAACAACGCGTGCTCCAAGGCGAAATCAAGCGCGCTCGCCAACTGGCTCTGCTGCCGATCTCCGATCGTCACACGAACCTTCGCTAAGAAAGGATGAGACCATGAAACAAGGCATTCATCCCGAGTACAAAGAAGTCGTCATCAAGGACATGTCGTCCGGCTGGGCTTTCCTCACCCGTTCGACCGCGGCTCCGAAAGAAACCATCGAATTCGAAGGCAAGGAATACCCTGTCCTGAAGATCGAAATTTCCTCGAAGTCTCACCCGTTCTTTACGGGCCAAGAGCGGATCATGGATACCGCGGGCCGTATCGAGAAGTTCAACCGCCGTTACGCCAAAAAGTAAGGCGAGGAGAAACCATGGCTACTCTGTCCAAAGTGAACATGAACAACAAGAAGAAGGAAATGTCCGAGCGCTATCGCAAGATCCGCGCGGAGCTGAAGGCCGTCGCCTACAGCACCACGGCTTCCGAAGAAGAACGTTCGGCCGCCCAGAAGAAGCTCCAAAAGCTTCCGAAGGCCTCCTCGAAGGTTCAATACCGCAACCGCTGCGCCCTCACCGGCCGTCCGCGCGCTTACATCCGGAAATTCGGCCTTTGCCGGATCAAGTTCCGCGAACTCGCGCTCACGGGCATGATCCCGGGCGTGACGAAGGCGTCCTGGTAAGGCGTCCCTTCGGGACGACGTAATTAAGGAATAGGTGAAATCAAATGGCAGTTCCTAAGAAGAAAATCAGCCGCTCTCGCCGCAACATGCGCCGTTTCTCGTGCGCGTACCAGATCGACCCCGTCGCGAACACGACGGCCGCCGACGGCACGCAAGTGCGCACGCACACGGTGACGCTCGCGAACGTCGCGCAGTACGTGGAAGCCCGCAAGGCCGCCAAGGCCGCGCGGAAGTCCTCGTCGAAGTCGAAGTAATAGGCGAAGCGATTCGCTAAAGTACTCGATACTTTCGAAAAGAATCGAACCCCGTCGGATCTTCCGGCGGGGTTTTTTCTTTCTATAACGAGTGTTTAACCCCTCGGATACCGGGATTGACAGGGCCTGCCGCCGGACTTAAACCCGGGTCATTCGAAAAACCCGAAGGGGGTATTTATGAAGATCGCTCGACTCGTTTCCCTGTCCGTCCTTTCGTTCGGCCTCTGCGCCGCCGCCTCGGCGAAGCAGTTCCGTTTCCCGCTGGCGACCACCGGCGAGAACGCCGACGGGAATTACGCCTCGGTCACGATCAATAAGGGCTACGAGGGCCAAATCGCCTACGAACTCGTCCCGGCCACGCCGAAGGTGGAGAGCCTCCTGCGTTCGCAGCGCTGCAAAGACGGCGTCGTTCTCGACGCCTCCGTCCTCGACCGCCACCTCGAAATCGACGAGGAAGCCCATAAGCCCGGACTCGAGACGGTGAAACTCTTCGTCCGTCAGATCGCTTGCATCGCTCCGTAACGTGCCGCGCTTCGACGGGCGGAATTCCCGCCTCTTCCTGACTCTCGGCCTCGCGTGCGGCCTCGTCGGGTCCGCACGCGCCGCCTTTCCTCTTGAATACGACGCGAAAGTCCCGGCCGCGACGCGCGCCCAACTCGAGGGCGACCTCGCGCGTTTCTTCTCGATGCGGGGATCGAAACCGACTCCCCTCTTCCGGAAGACCTTCGGCGCCTTCGACGGTCGCTCGACTTCGGCCTGGTTTTTCGACCGCGTCGGCTCCGTCGGAGTGAACCTCTGCACGAACGAGGCGGCCGTCGCCTGCGTGCTCTCGGCTTGGAACGGATGGATTTTCCTCAGCCCGAACTACACGAAATTCTCCCATCCGCCGATCGCGCGCCTCATGGTGCTCTTCCACGAAGCCCGCCACAACGAGACCGAGGAAAGGAACTGGCCGCACGCGAAGTGCCCGACGCCTTTCCTCGACGAACTCGGCCGGCCCGTGCGCAGCATCTGGACGGGCGAGCCGCTCGCCGGAGATCTCGCTTGCGATCTCGAGGTCGGCGGCTCCTACGGGATCGCGACGATCCTCCTGCTGAACGTCGCCTACCGCTGCGACAACTGCACGGCGGAGGAGCGCCGGGACGCGGAAATCTACGGCCTCGATCAGCTCCGGCGGATCACCTGGGAACCCGCGCGCACGGCGATCATGAAGGACGCCGGCGTGACGAAAGCTTACCTCGTCCGTCGCAGCCGACTTCGCTCAGTTCATCGATAAAGGCGGCAGCGGCCGCCGCGGAAGCGAGCGCGGCTCCGCCGTCCCGCGAGGTAGGTTCATCGGCTTACGGAGCGTCCGGGGCCGGAACGCGCGCGCGGCCGCATCCCGACGGACCCCGTCGAGCAGCGCGAACGAATCGCCGCCATCGAGCCCGAGCACCGCGCTTTCTCGGGCGTAGTCGAGGGCCGTGCGGCCGGTGTCGTCGGTCGCTTTCAGATCGATCCCGCGCGCTTTCAGGAGTTCCTTCACGACGACCGCGCAGCCGTTCTCGGCCGCACGCATGAGCGGGGTCTGGCGAGTCTGACTCTTCGGGTTCGGGTTAGCGCCTCGGTGCAGGAGAAGGGTCACGACCGGATCGTTGCAGTTCGCGGCCGCCGCGAGCATCGGCGAGACGTGGTCGTCGTTTTCGCGGTTCGGTTCCGCGCCCGCGTCGAGCAGCATTTTCACGATCCGTTCGTGACCGCGGAGCGAGGCGAGGATGAGCGGCGTCGTTCCGTACTCGTCGGTCTCGTCGACCGCGGCGCCGAAACGAAGGGCTTCGGCGGCGGACTTCGACCACCCCTCGATGGCGGCGCCGCGCAGGCGTTTCGTCGCCGTCGCACGGTCGTAGGTCGGCGCGACCGGCTCGGGAACCGGATCGTCGGCCGCGCGGGCGGATCTCACGACGACGAACGCGAAACGGTGGTCGGACCAATGGACGTAGACGATCAGGGCCAACAGCCACGCGAGGAGGCTGACGGTCAAAAGCAAACGGAACTTCATGGTGGGGACTCCTTAGCGGGGACTCAGTCCTGCTTCAGGGACGCGAGGATCCGCGGCTCGGAGGAACTTTCGAGCTGCTTCACCGAGTTCAAGGCCGCCGTCCGGCGCTCCTTGATGTACTTCACGAAAACGCGCGCGTGCGTGCCTTCCGGGACGAAGTCGGTTTCGCTCTGAAAGGTCACCCGCGGATAATCTTTCATCCGGATCGTGATCCGTTTTCCCGACGCGACCCCGGCGGCCTCCGCTCCTTTGAACGGGGCGTAGCTGAGTAGCAGGGTCCCGCGATACGTCGTGATCGCCGAATACTCGGCGCCCATCTCGATCTCGCTCGCCCAGAGGGCGCCTTCGGTATCGTAAATCGCGACGCCGCGTCCGGAGATCTTCCGTTTGGAGAAGTCTTCGAGTTTCGGCTCGGGGGCGAGCTCGGGGGTAAAACGCACGGCGACCCGCTTCCCGCTGCTCGCCTTCACCGGATAGAAGATCGTCCCGAGATCGACGAGGTCCTTCTCCTCGTTCGCGATGGGATTGCGGAACGCTTTCGTCTCGCCGGTACGCGAATCGACCTCGGATTCGGAAAACTCCTCGAACCGGACGTGAATCGTCCCCGTCGGTCCGATCGTCCACTCGTGACGGAGACGGATCGCACCGAAATTCGGGCTCTCCGAACTCCAGTCTTTCTTGAGCTTACCCTCGGCCGAGAAACCCGATAGGAGGCGGGATTCCTCGACGGGCGCCGAGGTCGGCTTTCCGTTCTCGCCGAGAACGACGACGTCCGCGCGGATCCGCAGCCGATCGATCAGCTCCGAACGGGGAAGGCTCGCTGCCGAAGCCGATGCGACGCCCCCGAAAACGAGGGCGCAGGCGAAGACCCACCGCGCGCTTTTCGACTTTTTCATCGGCCATCCCCCCCGTCGAGGTTCACCCGCACGGTTTCGCGTTCGTCGTCCATGGTGGCCGGCGGGCGCGAAGTCATCCCGTTCGGTTCGGTTTGGCTGAAAAGCATCGCTTGGCCCTGTTCGGATCGGCGCTCGGTGAAATACGCGCCGATCACGAAGCCGAGGCTTGCCGCCACGCCGACCTGGATGGCGGTCCGAACGACGAGTCGATAGAGGTTCGACCGCGGAGAAGCCGCGGACGCGACGATCGGCGCGCTCCCTCGGACTTCCTGGGCGATCGCCGCGCGCCACTTCTCCTTTTCGTCGGAGGTGGGCTGGACGTCCCGGTAGGCCCGGAGGAGCTGTTCCAGCTCGGGATCGGTTTCCCGTTTCTTCGTCATACTTTCTCCTTTAAGCCCAGTTTGATCTTTTCCTTACCGCGGTGGACGTGGCTCTTCACGGTGCCGACCGGGATCGAGAGGATGCCCGCGATTTCCTCGAGCTTCAGCTCTTCGTCGATGAGGAGGAAAAAAATCTCGCGGACCGGATACTCGAGCATACCGATCACTTCGCGGAGCCGGGCCGCCGACTGGCGCTCGGCGAACAGCGCATCGCTCGACGCCGCGGACTCCCCGGGCGCGAAGGCGGAAACCGAATCGGCGCGATCCGCGAATTCCTTCGCGTCGCCGTAGAGGTCGTGCTCGCCGACCTTCCGGTAAAACTCGTGCTTCACGAGACGCGCGATCCCGAACGCGAGCATCCGCGGCGAACCGCGGTTCGGATCGTACTCCCCTTCTTTCGCGAGCCGTACGAGACGAAGGAGCGTCTCCTGGACGCCGTCCGAAGCGGACGCGCGCGCGAACCCCGCGGCGAGGAAATAGCGCAGGAGCGCGGGCCCCAAATCTTCGACGACTTCGTTCCAGTCGATCCCGTCCACGGTTCTCATAAGCGCATCGGCTCTCCCGCCCAGTCTTGCGCGAGTCGCGAGAAAGGTTGCGAAAAAAAGAGCGTCGGCCGGAAATTAAAATAAATCATTAAATTCAATAGTTTATGTATAGATAGCCTTTCTCTTTAACGGAGAAAAACGGCCTTTTCAATTTAGACGCATTGCGTTAATACCCCTCGCACCTGAAGGGTTCCGAAGTCCGGCCGCGAGGCGGGATGTTCAATTCAAGTCTAGGGGTAAGCTCGTGAAACACACTCTCGTTTCGTTCGGTCTCGTTTCCATTGCGCTCGCCGGTTGCGGCGGCCAGGTGGAATCCTCTCCCTCCGCGGACGTCTCCATCCACGACGTCGGCGAGAAAGTCGGCGCCCGGAAGGCGAACGGCGTGAAGTGCGCGACCCCGACGGCCGAGGTCGCCGGCGCGTTCGCGGCGATCGACCGCCCCGACCACCAAAACCTCGACGAGTACCTCGACGCGCACTCGGTCTCGAAGGACGCCCGAAACGAGAACTGCGAAACGCTCTACTTCCACGCGATCGCGATTCGGAACGATGCCGACCGCGCCGTCCTCGAAGAACGCGGATACGCCCCCGACCCTGCCGTGAAGGATGAAAAACTCGAAGCGACTTCGAAGGAATTCGCGCTTTCACATGGCAGCATCGCGACGATCGGATCGTTTAAAAAGGGCGAATATCAGCCGGCCTCTTTTTCCGACGAAGAGTTCCGCCTCGTCCTGGCCTCGAACTCGCGCGACGTGGTCGCCTGGGTCCTGAAAAACGGACATCCGGGCCTCGAAGGACGGCCGAATTACCAGGAACCGAACTACCTGATATTCGCGATCGAAAATCTGCGTCCGAAAGCGATCCTCGAGCAGCTCATCGACGCCGGCGCGCCGATCGACGCCGATACGGGGACCCAGTTCGGATTTATCGTCGAGTCTCCCCTCCAAGCCGCCACTCGCGTCGGGCACCGCGACGCCGTCGCGCTTCTCCTCTCGAAACGGGTTAAAACGAGCCTCGGGACCGGCGCCGATCGACCGAAAGCGCTTTTCGCAGCGATCGCGCTCGACCGCCCCGATATCGTGGAGCTCCTCATCGAAGCCGGCGCCAATCTGAACGCCTCCGAACCGGTCGGGGAAGTCATGAACAGCGGGTTCGAGAATACCCACTATTACTTGACGGCCTATGCGTACGCGCTCGCGAACGGGAAAACGAAAGCGGCCGCCGCGCTCGCCCATTACGGTGCCATCGACTTGAAACAATCCCCTTTCGAATTCCGGAACACCTGTCCGAATCCGCGACCGATCGTCGCGCGCGCTTTCCAGCTCGCGACCTCGGGCGACGTCGCGGGCCTGAAAAATCACCTCGCGGCAAACGCGATTTCGGTGGATTCGGCGAATAGCGCTTGTGAGACGCTTTACGCGGCCGCGATTCGCGCGAATCAGACCGGCGTGATCGCATTACTCGAAGACTCGGGCTACGGGCTGAACGACGCGATGCTCGACCTCTCGATCGGCGGTAACAACGGATTTTTCAGTCACCGCGGGCTCGTCGGGAAATACGATGAATTCCTCACGCCGATGTCGATTCTCCTTCAGTCCGGAACGGTGTCGACGTTCGAATTCTTCCGCCAGAAGGACCAGAATAAATGGGTCGGTCTGCGCTGGGACGGCTCGGTGAATTACGGAATGGAAATGGCCGCGGCCGGCGCGAATCCGGATCCGGCCCTTCCGGAGTACTTCCTCTCCAAATACGCCCCGAACCCGAAGGAATGGATGCATAACGAACCGGCCGAGATCCTCGGCACCGCCGCCCGGGCGAGCAACATCCCGTGGGTAAAAGCGATGCTCGCCCGCGGGACGCCCGTGAACGACGCCTGCGACGTCTGGAATAAAACGCCGCTCATGCTCGCCGCCCAGAGCGGTTCCGCGGAAACGATTCGGATCCTCCTCGCCGCCGGTGCGAGCAAGGAATCGAAGGACGCGATGCTAAATACTCCCCTGAACTACGCCAAAGGGCGTCCGGCCGAGATTCTCGACCTCCTGAAGCCCTGAACCGATCTCAATCGCCGTCGGTTTCGACCTGGGCCTCGCGGTTCAGGCTCGTGAACTCTTCCTTCGAGACCGGATCGAAGCGGAGTTTTCCGACGGAGGTCCAGCGGTTCGAGCTCGCGTCGTACCACTCGGAATTCACGTCGCCGTCGGCGCCGAATCCCGGGAGCGCGAGACTGACCGTATCGAAATACGGCACGAGCCGCTTCGAATTGTAGTTCGCGTGGAGCGCGAACGGGTGCTGGTTCCGCATCGGGACCCACGCGAGGCAGTTCGACTGACCGTCGGCCGCGTATTTTTCGCCGACGCGGAAATAGATCGTGCTCGCGTAGCAGACCTCTTTCCCCACCCGCGCGGCGGTGGCGTCGGTTTGGGTCGAGGCCATCGAGTTCGGAAGCCCGTCGGTGAGCCGGGAAGTGTAATACTCGACGAACGCGACGTACGGCAGCGATTTCCCGCCGCGAACCTTCACCTCCCCGCGCGAGACGAAATAGGAATTCCCGTTCGCGTTTTGCCGGAAAGCATCGAAAAGGCGGTCGGCGCGATGGTCGAGCTCGTCCTCGGTGATTTCCTTCGGCTGGGTGTAGCGCTCCTGCTGGCGCGCCCACTGCTCGTCTTGACGCTCGAGGAAGACTTGTTTCAGGACGGCGTAAGGCACTTCGCGAAGCTGCTTTTCGAGCGCCCCGCGCACGGCGGGATCCGCGAGGCTCTCCGCGGTCACGACGGGCGTCGCGGCGGAAGTGCGGGCCGCGCTCGCTTGATTCAATTTCATCCGATCCGCCGTCGGCGCCGACGAACGCCGCAGGTTCGCGAGCGTTTCGCCGTCCGACTCGGGCGCGGCGACGGGCGAACTTCCCGAACTCACCGGAAAACGCGAGCCGACGAGGAGCCCGCTCCCGAAGAACGTCACGAGCGCGAGTAGACCGACCAATCCCCTCACTTCGCCGTCCTCACGTCGACGGGTGCTCCGATGCCTTCGGATCCGGCAGGTAACGGATCGCCTGGCCTTCCATCAGGACCTGGCCCTCGTTGCCGTCGTCCGCGCATTCCGGCGTCGGATAACGCTTCGATTTGCCGTCCATGAAGTACACGACCGAGCGCACGTCGATGACCGCGTCGCCCTTGAGATCCCGGTGCGCGCGCTTGACCAAATCCTTGGCGCCTTTGTTGTAGTAATTCCGACATAAATCCTGCTCTTCGTGATCGGGATTCAGCGAACTGTAGTTCACGCGCACGCGAACGGGTCCGAGGACCTTGTACTTCCGGGCGGGCTTCCTATCCACGAAGGCCTCACCCTCGGGAAAAGCATACTTTTTATACTTCGGCTCGGGAAGCGTCGCGCAGGAAAATCCCCCGAGAACCGCTATAGCGGCGGCTAGGCGGGCGAATCCGGCGACGGCGGCTTGACGGCCGGTGCGTTTCACGGCTCCGTCCTCCGGCCGCCGTTTCACGGCTCCTCGTAAACGTACTTCTGGTTCTTGAAGTTCCGGAGGAACCACTTCTTCCCTTCGCGTTTCTCGAGGTACTGCGGAAGGAGCGGGATTTTCCCGCCGCCGCCCGGAGCGTCGATCACGTAGTGCGGAACCGCCATGCCGGAGGTCCACCCGCGGAGGTTCTCGATGATCTCGAGGCCCTTTTCGACCGGGGTGCGGAAGTGCGAGATGCCCTGGGACATGTCGCATTGGAAAATATAGTACGGACGAACGCGCATCATGAGGAGTTTGTGGTTCAACTCCTTCACGATCTTCGGATCGTCGTTCACGCCCTTCAGGAGCACCATCTGGTTATTGATCACGCAGCCGGCGTTCGCCAGGCGGGCGCAAGCGTCGAACGCTTCGCGCGTGCATTCCTTCGGATGATTGAAGTGGGTGTGGACGAAGACCGGGTGGTACTTCGTGAGCATCTGCGCGAACGATTCGGTGATCCGCTGCGGGAGCGTGACGAGATTTCGCGTGCCGAGACGGAAGACTTCGATGTGGTCCATCGCGCGCAGGCGCGAGAGGATGTATTCGAGGCGGTCGTCCGAGTTCGAGAGCGGATCGCCCCCGGAAATCACGACGTCGCGGATTTCCTTGTGAGCTTCGATGTAGGCGAGACCTTCCTCGAGCTGCTTGTTCTGAGCCGAGGAGGAAGGATCGGAGACCTTGCGCTTCCGCGTGCAGTGCCGGCAGAAGACCGGGCAGTTATGGGTCGTGTAGAAGAGGACGCGATCGGGATACCGGTGCGTGACGCCCGGGACCGGCATGTCCTTCTCTTCTCCGAGCGGATCTTCGAGATCCATCTCGCGGATCGTGAGTTCGCCCATCTTCGGAACCGATTGGAGCCGGATCGGGCAATTCGGATCGTTCGGGTCCATCAGGCCCGCGTAATAGGGCGTGATGCCCATATTGAACATCTCGTTCGACTTGGCGAAGGCTTCCCGCTCTTCCTGGGTCGGCGGAAGGACCTTTTCGAGCTGTTCGAAGGACTTTACGCGCTTCTGCTGCTGCCAAATCCAGTTATTCCAGTCCTTGTCCTCCACGTCCTTCCAAACGGCCGGGCGGGGGGCGGGCGCAAAGCGCTCGCGCACATTGTTCTTCGTCACGATTTCGAATGCCATGACGCGAAATTGCCAGAGAACGCCACGGGTGTAAACCGTTGTCCCGCCTTGAAATCCCGCGATAACGCTCCGTGTCTTTGGCTGGGGGTGCTACCCTTTCTCTCTATGCTTGGAAAACTCTTCTTGGGATTCTCGCTCCTCGGCGCCGAATGGGTTCTGTACGTCCTGATTTTCCTTTCGATTTTCTCGGTCACGATCCTCTTCGAACGGAGCTTCTTCTACCGGGCCGCCCTCGGCGGCATCGAAGAGTTCCGTCGGGCGTTGCGCGAGGCCGTGAACGCCGGCCAGTGGGACAGGGCCCTTTCGATCGCGAAGTCCCGCGCCGACGCCCAGCCGAAGGAAAAGCCGGACCTCGAATCCGCCATGGCGGTCGCCCTCCTCTCCGAACGGGATAAATCCCCCGAGGTCATGAACGAACTCGCCCAAGACCACGTCGTCCGTGCACGCGTGAAATGGGAACGCTCCCTCTCGCTCCTCGCGACGATCGGGAACAACGCTCCGTTCGTCGGCCTCTTCGGCACCGTCCTCGGGATCATCAAAGCCTTCAACGACCTCTCCCAGCAAAACGGCGGTGCGGCCGGCGTGAGCGGGGTCACCGCGGGCGTCGCGGACGCGCTCGTCGCCACCGCGGTCGGCATCCTCGTCGCCATCCCAGCGGTCGTCGGATTCAACCTCTACCAACGCCGCACGAAGTCCGCGCTTTCGGAAGCCGAAGCGCTCAAGTCCTTCCTCGTGGGCAAAATCGCGGGCGGTCGAATCTGATGGCGGGCTCCTTCGGCGGCAGCGACGAAGATTCGATCTCGGGCATAAACGTCACCCCGCTCGTCGACGTCGTCCTCGTGCTGCTCGTGATCTTCCTCATGACCGCGCCGGTCCTCTACCAGTCCGCGATCAAGGTCCAGCTCCCGAAAGCCCGGACCGGCGAAGACGCCGCGACGAAGAGTCCCCTGAACTTCACGGTGAGCGCCGACGGAAAGGTTTTCTGGAACGCCGAGGAGCTCACTTGGGAAAAGCTGAACGAGCGTCTCGCCGCGATGGGACCGAAGACCGCCGACGAAACCGCGATGATTTCGGCGGATCAAGCCACGCCCCACGGCATCGTGATCAAACTCATGGACGCGCTCCGCTCGGCCGGACTCGTCCGTTTCGCGCTGAACGTCGAAGGAACCAAAAAATAAAACGGGCGTCCGGAAAGTTCCGAGCGCCCGCTTCCCAAATCCTAAGCGCGCTCGCGCCTAGAAACTATTCGACGTAGACTCCGGTCAGCGCCTTCGCGCGGCGGGCGTCGTAATTCGCGTTCGACTTCTTGTAGAAGTCCGGGTCGTAACCTTGGATCGTCGTGCCGTCCTCGTCGTCGAAGTGCGGGAGTTCGGCCGACATGTCGACGAGGTTCTTGTCCTTCAGCGTGCCGCCGATCGTGCGCGGCGCGGTCGCCTTGTCGATGTTCCACTGCGAGATCATCTGCGCGTCGGTCAAGACGTCGGTGCTCGCCTTCGAGACGTCCTGGAGGACGTGCATGAGTTCGTTCCCGCAGTTATCCCAAACGAGGTCGTACCCTTTCGAAAAACCGAGCTGCTCCGACTTCGTCACGTACTGGACGAGAAGCCGGCGGAGGAATTTCGCGGGATAGCGGAGCTTCGCCTGGAGGGTGAGGTACTTCCCGCTGTCCTGGTCCGGCTGGTTCTTCACGTAGTCGAGTTTATCGGCCACGCTCATCATCCGGTACGCCATCGTGAGTTGTTTCTTGAGCGCGCCGCCGAAAGTGTACGCGCGTCCGAGGAGCGGAACGCCTTCGATCGAGAGGAGGAGCTCGTTCAGCGTGAATTCGGGAGTCGCGCCTTTCTTCAGCGCCTCGAGCGACGGGTAGAGCTTGATCGCGTCGCTGGTGGAGAACTGGACGCGCATCTCCGCGTGATCGCCGATCACCGGCGCGAAGTGCATCGACTGGAGCACCGAGCCCGAGAGCTTCGAAAGGTCGATCGCGGCGAAGAAGAGGCGGTTATCGTGGGTAAAGTTCCGGACGGAAAGGACGTCGCCCGAAACCATCGTCTTCACGTCGACCGCGCTCTCGACCGGGCGGCGGCCGATCGCGGCCAAGCAGTGTCCGCGCAGCCCCCAGGTCGTCTTCGGGAAACCCTTCACTTTTCCGCGGAACGTATAAGTCTTCAGCTCGTCGCCCGTTTTCGGGTCCTTCGCGTGGACGTCGAGCTGGCAGGTCGTCGGCTCGACGTGAGCGAAGGCCGCGGAAGAACTCAAGGCCAGGAAGGTAAGGGCGAGAATACGGGTCGTTTTCATGGGCACTCCGAAGCGGATGCACGTCCGCGCGTGAAAGTTCGAAATCCCCAGAGCAGGAGTCGTGCCCGCCGGAGCCGCACCCGTTCCTCGTTATAGCCGCCCCGACTCGCGCGCGATCGACTAAGCTTTCGACACCCGTCTAAGGGGGTGACTCTTCAGCGCGAGCCCCATCGCGTAAAGGGCGAGCGCGGTCGGAAGTAGAAACCCGAGGTAATCGACGCGGACAAAAAGGAGCGCGCCCACGATCGCCCCGGCCGTGAAGAAAAGGAAGTTCCCCGCGCGGCAAATGTTCGCTATCCGCTCGGTCCGGTAATCCGCGTCCGACGGGGCCATATTCAATACCCGAACGAGGCCGATGCCGAGATCGGTCGTGATCCCCGTGAGGTGCGTGATGCGGACGAACGCACCGGTGGACGTCGTGATCGCGGCGTTCGTGAGGCCGCTCGCGATGCTCAAGAGCGCCATGAAAAGGAGCTCTTTCCGCAGATGGGCCATCTCTCCGAAATTTCCGAAGAAATTCCCGTGACCGCGCAAGGACACGAAAAGGAGGCATCCCGCGACCAGCCCCATCACGAGCGGATATTGGGGACTTCGTCCTTCGGTCAGCCGCCGATCCACGAGGTAGGCGGAAACCATCACCCCGAAAAGGAAGAAAAGCGGGATCGCGAGCATCCCGAATCCGGAGGCGTAGTTTCCGTTCGCGAAATCGATTCCGACCATCGTCGACGTGCCGGTGACGTGCGTGACGAAACGCCCGCAGGCGAGGAATCCGCCCGCATTGATACTGCCGGCCATGAAGCTCAGCAAGAACCAGTGGAAAAGAACACGCGGTGTGATGTCACCGAGGCGTCCCCGGTGGTGGGTGAACATCTCTTAAAATTAAGGCTTCGGCGCGAACTCGGCAAGCAGGACGAGGTTTCCGGCCTCGGTTTGCGCGCCGTCAAGCTTCAGCGGGATCCCGATCAGTTCGTTCAGGGTGGGGATCGTCGTCAGGAGCGTACGCTTCGCGACGAGATCCTTGTTTAATTTCGTGATCTGGGACCGAACCATCGCGTCGACCTTTTTCCGGATCGGGGCGAGCCAGGTCGCCCGCGTGTCGACCTTGAGCGTCGCCTCGTTGATCTCCTCGAAAACGACCTCGAGTTCGTTCTTCGCGTTCGTCTCCACCCGCACCCGGAGATCGAGCTCGATCGGGATCGGTCCTTTGAAGAGGATGCCCGCCATCCCGCGGACGACGTAACCGATCCAAGCATGAAAATTCGCCTGGTCGGGCCGCGGCTGCCCCTCGAAACTCACGAGCGGCGGACGCGGGATCTTCACCGTGGTCGGGTGGCCGGAGTCGTCGTTCCCCATCGCGATATCCCGAAGGATCCCTTTCGCCCACGCGCGGTCGAGTATGCCGTTGATGCCGGCCGGGTGGACGGCGAGCGCGATATCGTAGCCGTCGGCGGCCGCGCCGGCGAGCTTCGCCCTTCCGGAGCTCCCCTCGACCGGGAAGAGCCCGCGGCCCCCGTCGAGCTTCGCGTCGCTGATTTCGGCGTCGAACGCGAGCCCGAGGATCCGCGACGAGCGCGAATATTCGGTTTTTTTCGGACGCAGATCGACCGTGAGATCGTTCGCGGTCTCGTCGGAGAGCGGGATCTTGAACTGGATGTTCAAACTCGACGCGAGCTCGTCGAACGAGGGTTGGATCAGGTCTTTCCCTTCTTTTTCGAAGTAATTCTTCACCGCTTCCGCGAGCGCGAGGTTCAACTTCGGCAGCTGGCCCCGTAACTCGGCCTCGAACGCCGGCAAATCGAACGCGAGCTCGCGATCGTCGATCGAAACCTTGATCTTCGGCGCGAGCAGTTTATCGAACGCGGTCTCGAACCCCGTCTTCAGCAGGTTCGTCCGCACGGCGAGCACGCGCATCGTCGCTTTCTTCCCGTCCGCCTCGACGAGAACCGGGAGTTCGGCCTTGATCGTGCGGTGGGCGCCGTCGGTGTAGCTGCTCGCGATCTTATCGAAGCCGAGCGATCCGAAGAGGCCCGGATTCGCAAGGTCGTTCAGCCTTAGGCTTTCGACGCCGAAGCGAAGCGCCTCGCCCTCGAGCCGCATGAGGATCACGACCCCGTTCGATCGACCCGCTCCGTAGGCGGCCGGGCCGGCCGGATCGACCACCGCGCCCATCGCGCGGAACTTCACGTCGAGGTTTGCGCCGGCGAGTTTCACCTCGACCCGCGGGGTCTTGATCGGGAAACCGTAGAAGAACGAAGCGAAGCGATCGTGGAGCGCTCGGACGCCGTCGCTCATCGAGTCCGGACGGAACGGATCGTTCACGACGAATTTGATCTCGTCCCAGTGCTGATGCGAGAGATCGAGTTTGTTCGCGAGCAAGACGTCGTTCAGGTGCTCACGGAAATAGGTCTGTCCCCGCGGGGAAAAGGAGAGGTGAACTCCCTCGGGGACGACCGGACCGGCGTAAGCCGAAGCCATGCCTAAGGAAAATGCCAAAAACCCGGTCGCGCGTGCGGTAACCCGACGAGACATCCGAACCCCCCTTTTGAAAACCTGGCGGAGGTGTACCGAGGAAGGAATAGCGCGTCAATCCAGGATCTCCCGTCCGATTTTTCTCTGTGCGAACGGTGGGTTAAATGCTAACTGATCTCTACCGCGTATCTGGAGAGGTGGGTGAGTGGCTGAAACCGCACGCTTCGAAAGCGTGTTTACCAGAAATGGTAACGTGGGTTCAAATCCCACCCTCTCCGCCATTTACAAACGCTGTTTAAGATCAAAAAAAGAAATCAAAAATAATAACCAGGGGATGTCTCCTCGAATCTATCGAGGTCTAAGGATCGTCGCCTTACTCGAACTTGCTTCACCTTACGCGAGCGTGGCTTTTGGCTGGCTTTCGTTTGGCTTCTGAAGACAAGGACCGGGTCGCTGGGTTCATGCCAAATTAGATTGTCAGGATCATGAAGGGCATCCTCATGAACGCGTTCAACATCGACAATCTTCTTAAGGCTCTCCTCGCAGTAATCCTACTCTCCATCACGACCGGGCAATTTGGCCGCCTTCAACGATTCGCTCTTAAAGAGGGTATTCGCGCAATAACCCCACTTGGCTATAAGCCAACATATTTCTTCTCGCGGTAAACAGACCCTCCAAGCACGAAAATGGACCATAAAGACGCTTCGTGTCACAGCTTTCTTGAATGAGATTCGAAAAGGGGAACTCTAGTTGGGATTTCGCGTGATTGTGATTTCTCCCGTGGTTTTTCGATCTGTGAAATAGTTGCCTGACATTCTCATTCCGCTTCCTTCCGCGAGGAGTAGTCTCGTATTTCCGTGACTGATCGCGCTTCTGCTGCGAACCCTAGCACCAGGCTCATTCCGGTAGGAGTAATTGAGGTACACGCTCCCATCCTCGAGCGTATCGAAGCTTTCTGTCGTCGAATAACTGATCGACTCGCCGCTTTGCAGAGCAACCTTGACTGTAAAAATATCCGGCTGGGTTATACGAACTTCGATCGGCCCGCGCGTGAGTGCGTCGCCGGGATTCGCGCTCCAGGTCGAAATGAATTCACCGCTCCATGTTCCTTCGAGGTACGGCACGCCGTGAAGGCGCCTAAAAAACGGAACCCACTTCCAGATCCACTTCAGAATAAGGAAGCGACCAAAAGCGGTCACTGATGCTGCCGTCGTCATCGCTCCCCATACCTCTTTAATCGTAAATTGTTGGCTAAGAAGCAGAACGAGCATGAAAATCCCGATCCCCGAAAGCAGAGTGATCTTAACGTCGAGATCCGATTTCATCGAAATTTCTCCATGTAGGCCTTCATGTCTTTCAAAAACTGATGCACGTCTTCGAGCTTCCACGGCTGCGCGTCCCGGAACAGGTACTTGAGTTCGTTCACTTCACCCCATTCTTTGACGTTCGCGTAAGACGCGGTCATGCCGATCAAATAATCGAGCGAATCAAAGAAGATCGCTTCATAAGCGTCCTCCCCGAAATACTCGTCAGGCACGTTCCAAGCGAGACAGGCCAGCAGGTACGATTTCGCATTCGTGCTTGATGCGATACCATCGTCCGTCATCTCCGAGCGGATACTTTTAAAGATGCGGACAAGTCCCTTATATCCACGTCCCGTGCGCTCGTTCTTTGCGACCCCATTCTCGTAATCTTGCTTGGGCCAGTTATAGATCAGGCGAGTACCCGATTTAAGAGCTACGCCTTCGTGGAAGCGGGAACGATCAACGTACCGACGATGGGTGTAGTGCGGAACCACGTCGGCATCGACTCGGCAGCTATTCGAGCGCACCTTGATGCACTTGTCGCTGACCGTGACCTCGGCGCTTCCAAACTTGTTTACGATCGCTCGCGCAACGTCTTTAAAATACTCTTCGAACGTGTAGTTCGCCGTCGAGAATCCGAAGTCTGCGCCGCTCATGCCGGGCGGGTAGTCCACGAAAAAGAAGTCTTCGTTCAGGACTCCGATATCGACATCACTATCCGCAGGAATATTCGTGCGGTTTGCATACGAGCCCTTCGCGAACACGTTGATTTTCTTTTTCGAAAGAGTGGGATCGCTATAGATCGCGTCCCGAATCATGCGCTCGGCCCGCTCGCACTTTTCGATCTCGGTTTGGCTCGGGGGTGCCGCCCAGCGGGTCAGGCGCTCCTCAAGAGAAGCGTCTGCACGCATGCGGAGAGAATTATCGACGGTCGGATACAGGGTTTTGAAGTCGCTCATTTCTAGCCTTTAAGCCTCGGTGGGTTAGAATCCGAAGCATTCCCTAACCTAGGCTCTGGAAGCGGCTTCGCTTGGACAACGAGACGGCATTTTTTTAGCGAAATTAATTTTCGTCCTGTGTCCAAAAATCCAAGTGCAAAGAGCCTAGCTAGGCAGAGGATTTCTCCGTGCTATGCTTATTCGGTATGGAATCTGAGAAGCCCAAAGGTCCCAAGGGCACAAAGAAAGAGGTCGTGATTGCTGCGACCCCTGCGGAGGTCGAACGCGCCCTTTCCGCCCTGACGGACGTCGAGGTCGCGAAACTACAAAAGATCGCAGCTGCACGAGCACTAACACTCGCTCGCCTAGCACCAAGCCACGCGGCCGATGATCTTTTTCAGGAGGCGATCACACGGGCGCTGGACGGCAGGAGGGTGTGGCCGAAAAACAAGGTCACCTTTTTCGAATTTCTCTGCGGGAGCATGCAGAGCATCGCGTTTGACTGGCGAAAGAAGGTCCGCGCCCGTCCCGAAGGGCGCCTTGTAAGACCGCGCGAGGAACCAGACGAGGATACACCGGAATGGATCGAAGGTCTGCCGTCCGACCAGGCAACCATCGAAGAGCGACTGATTAATAAAGACGCCATCGAAGTACTCCTTCGTTCATTTGAAGGTGACGAAGACGTAAAGGTGATCATTGAAGCGTGTTGCGAGGGCATGGAGAAGTCAGAGATCGCAGAACTTGGCATGGGTGACGCGAGATTTAAAGCGGCGGATAGACGCTTAAGACGTAGACTGACCGAATTTGCAGAAAGGAGCCGAGACCATGGCGAATGAAAAGAAACTTCATATTGATGCGTTCTTGAATCTCTCAGAGTGCGTGGTTTCTTCCTTGGAAACGATGAAAGACGACGAATACCTCGCTGAATTCGGAAGCGAAGTGAAAGAAGACGCCAAACGAGGACGTGAACTCATCGCGAAGAGTCTAAAAAACTTCAAACAACGTCATCTCACGGCGGCTCGAAGTGAATACGCAAGGCAAATGGAGAGAATTCAGACGCGCGCGGTGTCTATGCCAAAGACCGAAACGGGACGTCGAAACCTTCTTCTCGCATTAATGTCGAAAAGACCTGATATGCATCAGGGCCTCTTGACCGCCCAGTACCGAAACTTAAAGGAGCTTCCCGACTTGGACGTCAGCACCGCGCTTGAACAGTTAGCCGAACTAGGAATTTGGGATGGAATCATCCCCGAAGATTTTAACGAAGAGTAGGCAGATGCTGTTTCCGGCCCAAACTCCTCCGGTAACGATCATCGAGACGCTTGGGATCGAAGATCCTTCCGAAATCGATCTTCCTATTATCGCAGCCGCATGCGGCGCGATTATTCTAGAAAAACCGCTCACGGGGTGCGACGCCCGGATCATCGGCTCCGGGGACCGTGCGATCATCACCGTTCGAAGCGACGCCTCGCCCGAGCGGAAGAGATTTTCCGGTGCGCATGAGCTTGGGCACTGGATGCGTGACCGGGGTAAAGCTGTCTTGTCTTGTGAAAATGAGACATTCTTAAAACAGTGGGGCACGACGAATCCCGAAATGACCGCGAATCGATTTGCAGCGGATCTCTTACTCCCTCGCGCGATGTTTCAAACGCGAAGCAAAGGAACACCGATCACTTGGGCATCGGTCAAGACTCTCGCGAAGATTTTTCGAACAAGTCTTACTGCAACTGCAATCCGGCTCGCCGAACTCGGAGAGCTCCCTGGAATGCTCGTCTGTTCGTCAAGAGGACGTCGAGAATGGTTCGTACGCGGGCGCGGTGTACCGGACGCGTTTTGGCCGCACGAGATGATTCGGAATGGAAGTAAAGCATCTGTCCTATCAAATGGAAGAGTGGGAGGAACCGCAAGCGGCGATGTCGGTGCAGACGAGTGGATTAATCGGCCGGATTCGGATGAGTTCAATATTTTCGAAGATTCTTGGAAGGTCACGGATAGCTCGACTCTTTCCCTACTGTGGTGGAAGAACGAATACCAAATTGTTAAATTTCTTAGAGGAAATGACTGAATCCGGCGAAACCCTTGGGAGAAAAAATAACCCGAATTACGCGGCCCTAGGAGAGTAGTCGGAGTTCGTGTCGCTCGGACACGATGAGGGATCTTACCGAAGTCGCCCTGCCCGAATCCGCGGACGTGTATTGAAACAGCGAAGCTTGCTTCCGGCCCTAACCTTGCATCATTAATGTGGAGTTAGGAGAACGATATGACCGAAAGACAAAACTCCACAAGTGAGCGGAAAGAACCGAAGTCAGCCGGGCACACGTCAAAAGGTTTCAGTGCAGATAGCGAAGTAGATAGCTCAGTAGAGGGGCGCGATCTTTCCGAGAGCGGAAATAGAGGCGACCGCTCCGTCGACGATAAGAAGACGGAAGAGGCCTTGAAGAACGAAGGGTAGACGTTCTACCAAAAAGAACGAGAATAAAGTTACGCGTGACCGTCGTTATCAGTCGCGTTTATCGCTTCGGTTTGAATCGTAATATGTTCGATCTTGAACTTATCACTCAAAATCGATCGCGTTCTGTCTAATATCCCATCGCGATCGGCGCCTACGCCAACTTCGACATGAGCCGTCAATACGTGCTTACCCGACGTTAGAGACCAAACGTGCAAGTCATGAATACTCTTTACTCCGGGGACGGAGGTAATTTCGGATCGAATCTCTTTAATATCGATCCCCACCGGCGTGCCCTCCAATAAAATAGACGCGGCCTCTTTTAGCAGGGCCCAAGTACGAGGAAAGATCAGAAAACCGATCGCTGCAGAAATGACTGGGTCGATCCAATTCCAACTCGTGAAGTGGATGATCACGGCGCCGATGATTACCCCGATCGAAGTCAGGAGATCTGAAAGCACTTCGAAGTATGCGCCCTTCATATTCAGGCTCTCGTTCGAAGCCGACTTGAGAAGCTTTACTCCAGCCAGATTCACGATCAGGCCGATGCCTGCCACGATCAGCATTCCTCCGCTCTTCACTTCTGGAGGCGCCCGAAACCGCTGGTAAGCCTCGAAGAGAATATAGAAAGACAGCGAAATTAAGACTACCGCGTTAACCATGGAGCCGAAGATCTCGGCTCGGTAATATCCGTAAGTCCGTTCCGCGTTGGCTTTCTTTTGAGCGATGTGTATCGCAAGCAGAGTGATGGCAAGGCCCCCCACGTCCGTAAGCATGTGTCCTGCATCGGCAAGTAGGGCAAGACTCTTTGTCAAAATCCCGCCAATCACCTCCGCAATTAGGTAGATACTCGTGAAGCTCAGGACAATGACCAGATTCTTTTTGTTTTTGTAAGACGCGCTTTGGGTACTTGCCTCTGTCATGACTGGAATTCTACTTTCTTGGCGTTCCGTCGGTCGTTTCATCGACGAACTCAACCAGATCTGCCGGAACATTGCCTTTCTCAAAAATCCTCATTTTCGCGAGACCCGTATTCCCGCGCGGTATAAGACCCAAAACACTCATCGGGATCGACAGGAATAGCCTTGGAATCTGTCCAAACGTCTCGCCCCAGTTACGCGTATAGGCGGCATAAATCATCATCATCAGATGAATCAAGAAATGCGCGATCGAAGACTGGTGGGTCAACATATGAGCGCGCTCAAAATGCCGCCACACCTTTTCAGAATTCCCGTTATCAACGAATTCCTGATGAACGACCGAGATTTCCTGGGCTGCACGGCGAATGGCGCGCGGATTCCTAACTGACACTCTTCCTAGAGTTTTCTTTAGTAATGGAAATTTCCTTTGCCATTCAGCGGCGATGGATACCGCTGGAGCATTCTCCCGCGGATGGGGTTTCGGTCGGCGAGATTGACTCATGATCTCCAACTAACTCCGTAAAAGACGTAAGGCGTTTGCGATTACGAGAAGGGTGGCACCTGTATCTGCCAAAATAGCCAACCACAAGCTGCTGATTCCCATCAGGGCGAGTCCAAGAAACGCGAATTTTACGATGAGAGCGAAACCGATATTAAACTGAATCACCCGCAGCGTTCGACGTCCGGTCAATATCGCTTCAGCCACTTTGGAAAGGTCGTCATTCATGAGCGTGACATCTGCTACTTCGATAGCCGTGTCCGTTCCTACGCTTCCCATGGCTATCCCTACAGTGGCGGCGGCCATTGCCGGAGCGTCGTTCACCCCGTCGCCGATCATCGCGACATAGCGGTACTGTTTAACGAGATCCCGAACCGCGTTAATCTTATCCTCCGGAAGCAAGTTTCCTCTCGCGTCATCGATTCCGACCTGTGATGCGATTACACCTGCCGTTCGAGTGTTGTCTCCGCTCAACATCACGACCGCTTTGATCCCCGCTGAATGGATCGCGGCGAGGGCGGCCTTCGATTCCTTCCTCACGGTATCGGCAACGCTCAATACACCAAGGACTTCTTCATCGCCGGCACCGTGGGGAGCATGTCCCACAACGATCACCGACTGAGCGGAGGCTTCGATCTCGGATAGAAGCGCTTCCAACTCCTTACTGCATATTCCTAGCTTCTCGACGAAATGGTGATTACCGAGAAAGTAGTCGTGGCCGTCGATTTGACCGCGGACGCCCATTCCCGAGATCGCTTTCATGTTTGCCGCTTCAACATATTGGACATTCTTTTCATCCGCATACTTCATCACGGCTTCGGCAAGCGGATGATTAGAGCTCGCATCTAAAGAGGCTGCGATTGTAAGGATCTCGTTCTCGGATTTACCGTTCATCGGGAAAACGCCAGTCACTTTCGGTTTACCCTCGGTAATCGTGCCGGTTTTATCGACAGCTAAAGCTCTAATTTTTCCGAGCGCTTCCAAGTGCGTTCCGCCTTTAACTAAGACCCCTTTCTTAGCCATAGCGGTGAGGCCGGAAACCATTGATACAGGAGTAGATATCACGAGCGCACACGGGCATGCGATAACCAGCAGGACAAGCGAGCGATAGAGCCAGATGCTCCAAGCACCGCCGAAAAAAGTAGGCATAATAACCAGCATACCGACCGCTAGAATAAAAACCGCGGGAGTATAGACAGCGGCAAAACGGTCGACGAAACGCTGCGCGGGAGCACGCTCGCCTTGCGCGTCTTCGACTAGTCGGACGATCCCAGCAAGCGCGCTATCGGATGCCGCTTTCGTAGCCACGATTTCGAGTGCCCCTTCGCCGTTGATCGTCCCGGCGAACACTGCATCACCACGGTTTTTCTCCACCGGTACGGACTCGCCCGTAATAGGAGACTGGTCTACCGAACTCGCTCCTTGAGTCACCGTCCCGTCAATTGGGATTCGATCGCCCGCTCTGACTTGAATCAAATCTCCGACCTTAACCTCGCTCACCGGTTTTTCAGTAAAGCCCGAATCGTCCTTTACTAAGGCGACGGGCGGAGTCAGGTTCAGGAGGGAGTCTACTGCTTTCCTGGCGCGAGCGATGCTGAATCGCTCGAGGTATTCCGAGAACGAGAATAAAAATACGACGGCAGCCGCCTCTGCCCATTCGCCAATTACGGCCGCGCCGGTGACTGCCGCGGTCATGAGGACGTTCATGTCTAAGGTTCTGGACAGGATTGCCCTAAAGGCTTTGGGCGCGATGAGCGCTCCGCCAAGTAGAATCGACCCTACAAACAATAGCGTCGAAATATTCGCGGGAGCGCCCGCCCACCGGACGATCAGTCCGAGCGTGAGCAGTGCTCCGGAAGATCCGACCAATCCCAGCACACGATTCAAATCCCGTTTACTAGACTCTTCGCCACTCTCCACTTTATCGGTTAATACGCGAAGGCCGGTCGCTTCGATTTCTGAAGCTAATAGCTTCGAATCGATATCGTTCTCATGAACGATCTTCACCTTTCCCTGGACGAAGTTCGGAGTAATCGATCGAACACCTTGAAAATTCTTCAGACGATTTTCGATGAGTTTCGATTCCTCGGGGCAATCAAGCCCTTCGATCTTAAACTCGGTTGTACGCAGCGTTTCCTCTTTCATTAGAACAATCCTTCGCTAGTTACCGTCAATGATTCGAACCTGAGCGCCGATTGGCACCGAAATCGCGTCGGACCGAATGAAAAGATGACCGTCTTCTAAACGACGCTCTACCTTTCCAGATCCATATTCAAAGTTGCTGCAATTTTTCCATGGACCGCCTCGCACCGGGATTTCTTTACAATCCCTTTTATAAAGGAGAACCGCGTCTCCGACCGCAAAGCTGCCCCGCGCTACTTCGGCGTATGCCCCACCATCAGCGACCGAAGTTACCTTCGCGATAGGACCATTTTCACCTCCCTTTTCGCGATGGGCACACCCGATTGAGAGCGCGCACAAAGCAATGAGGAAAAGGATTTGAAGACAAAGATTTTTTTTCATAATCAAGCCCGTCGCTCCATTGAATTTAATGTCCAACTCCCGCTCGCCCGTGAAGTTTCTTTTCGAAAACCGAGAAGAGAATCGGCAGAACGAAAAGAGTCAAAACAGTCGAAGAAATCACTCCTCCGATAACTACGGAGGCGAGCGGCTTCTGGACTTCCGCTCCAACTCCTTGAGAGATCATCATCGGGATGAAGCCGAAAACGGCAACGAGCGCGGTCATTACGACCGGTCGAAGACGCATCAGCGTGCCTACTGAAACGAGATCGAATCCGGTTTTTCCTTCCGCCTTCAGCTGATTGAAGAAGTTCACGAGAACGACACCGTTTAGAACCGCGATTCCAGACAGAGCGATGAATCCCACCGCGGCCGAGATACTAAACGGCAGGCCATTTGCGTATAGACTTACGACCCCTCCGAACCAGGACAGAGGCACGCAGGAGAAGATCAATAGCGTCTCTCCCACACTTCGGAATGCGGCGTAAATCATCACGAGAACCAGCAAAAGCGCGAGTGGCACGAGGATGCTCAGGCGCTCCTTCGCGCTTTGGAGATTCTTGAAGTTTCCGCCCCACTCCGCATAATATCCCGTGGGTATTTTTACTTTGGCCGAAACGAGTTTCTGCGCCTCTTCCACGAAGCTCGCCGTATCTCGACCGCGTAAGTTGATCATCACGGCGGCCCTTCTCTGGCCGTTCTCCCGAGGAATAGATGCGAATTTCTCCGCGAAGGAGAGCGTCGCAAGGTTCTCCAAGGGCGTCGTCGAATTAGCGCCGAGTCCGACTGGAAGTGCTTTGAGCGCGGTTAAGTTCGACCGGAGCGAGTCGTTCAACCGGATGATGATCGGATAGCGCCGATCATTCTCGTAGACCTTACCTGCTTCCTGGCCGCCGATAGCGACCCCGATTGTCTCGAGAATGTCGTTTAAGCTTCCGCCCGCATTGGCAATCGCTTCGTCCTTACCCTTAACTTGGAGGATCGGCATCTTTCCGGAAATATCGATTTCGACGTCACCGGCTCCCTTCACCGTAGAGACGATATCTTTAATCTGATCCGAGATTTCAACGATCTTATCCACGTCAGGGCCGAAGACTTTAACCGTTACATCGGCGCGCGTTCCCTCTAGCAACTCGTTGAACCGCATTTGGATCGGCTGGGACGCGAGGTAGGTCTGGCCCGGAAGTTTCCGATTCAACCGATCGATCATTTCCTGCGCGAGCGACTCGTAAGTGTGCTTACTATGCTCGCCTTTCGGCCAAGCTTCCCGCGGCTTGAGCATGATGTAGCAGTCTGCGATGTTCACTCCCATCGGATCCGTCGCGACTTCGCTCGTTCCAATACGTGCGAAAACGTGATCGACTTCCGGAAATTCCTTAATAATCTCCTCCGCTTTCTTCTGAAATTCGATCGATTGGTCCAGCCCGATCTGTACCGGCCTAATCACGTTGAACGCGAACGACCCCTCTCCGAGCTGCGGAAGGAATTCCGATCCCCGGGCGGCGAGTAGAACAAGGCCCGCGATGACGGCCGTGGCGGAAATCGCGATAATGGACTTCCGTTTTCCGAACGCCCAGTTGAAAGCCGTTGCATGCCCGTCTCGGAGCAAGCGCATGAGTTTTGGCTCTTTGTCTTCAGTCGCGCCGCTGAGTAGGATGGAGGCGAGCGCCGGAGTCGTCGTGAATGAAAGCAAGAGGGCGCAAAACACGGCGATTGCGAACGTCGATGCCATCGGAATGAACATCTTTCCTTCGATCCCACCGAGCGCGAAAATCGGAAGAAATACGATGACAATGATGAGCTGACCAAACCCCGCAGCTTGGCGTATCTCTACGGAGGCATTGTACACCGCCTCTTTCACCTCGCCGCGCGTGAGGGCTCTCCCTAACGTCGACCGCTGCTTTTGAATGTATCCGACGCAGTGATCGATCACGATTACGGTGCCATCGACGATGATTCCGAAATCGAGCGCGCCAAGACTCATCAAGTTCCCCGAAATCCCAAACGGCTTCATGATGAGGAAGGTACCCAGGAGAGAAAATGGGATCGTAAGCGCGGTGACCAATGCGGCTCGAATATTTCCCACTAAGAGGAGAAGGACCGCGATGACCAGGCTCGCGCCCATGATGAGATTGTGTTCGACGGTGCCGAGAGTCGCATTTACAAGAACCGACCGGTTATAGACGGTGTCGAGCTTGATCCCAGGCGGCAGGAAGGGCAAGACTTCTTTGACCCGCTCGGCTACTCGGATCGATACAGTTCGGCTGTTTTCCCCGAGAAGCATCATTACGGTTCCGAGAAGAGCTTCGCGCCCGTTATACGTAGCGGCTCCGGTTCGGAGTTCTTTACCGAGTGTGACTTTAGCGACGTCACGAACCCGGATTGTCCTGAAGTTTTCTAATTTTCTGACTTGGACGTTCTCAATGTCCTCGACGCTTCCGAGTTGCCCGATCCCCTGCACGAGGAATTGCTCGGCCGTCTGTTCAACGTAACCTCCACCCACGTTACGATTAATCTTCTCGATCGCCTCTTGGATCTCTCCGAAATGAACACCATAGCTGGCCATCTTTTTCGGATCGGGTTGAACGTGAAATTGCTTCTCCAAACCTCCGGAAGTGTTAATCTCGGCTACCCCCTCGACCGAAAGAAGGCGTGGCTTGACGATCCAATCCTGTACGGCACGCAACTCGGTTAGCTGCTTGAGGCGTTCCAACGGATCGTCGGCCGGCTTCTCATAGTCGAGCGCGTACATAAAAATTTCGCCCAATCCGCTAGAAACGGGTCCGAGCTTCGACTCCGTACCGCGAGGCAGCTCAGGCAAAACTCCGCTGAGGCGCTCGGAAACGAACTGCCGTGCGCGGTAGATATCCACACTATCCTTAAACACGACGGTGACCTGAGACAACCCGAACCGCGTGATCGATCTCACCTGCTCGACACCAGGCAGACCTCGCATCGAAGACTCCACCGGATAGGTAATTTGTCGCTCAATCTCTTCCGGACTAAGGCCCTCGACCGTGGAATTCACCTGAACTTGGTTATTCGAGATGTCGGGTACGGCATCGATCGGAAGGTGTTGGAACGCGAATAAACCTCCAATCACGAGAAGCGCGGTGAGAAAAATGATCGTATAAGCCTGGTCGACCGAGAATCGGATGATTCGATTAATCATGGTCGGCCCCTTTCTCGGTCGGCACGGCCGACGCTTTCGAATTCGATTCCGGAGACTCGGCATTTTCCTTCTCGCCGAGTTGAGCGGCGACAATTCTTAAGAAGCCGACGCCTTGGACAACAACTTCGTCTCCTGCCTTGAGTTCCGTCGTTTGTACGGTAGCCATCTGGTCCCCTTGTTTCAGGAACTTGAAATGAATCGGTTTGTAAAAACCGTCCCGAAGCCGGAATAATTGAGATTCTGTCCGCGCATTTACGATCGCAGTATTGGGTACGGAAAACGTGTTTGCGGATTGGGCGACAGTCCGAATCGCAAACGTTTGCTTGGCTTCAGGCGATAATTTGAAGGATTTATCCGGCGCAAGTTCGGTGATTCCTTTATCCGGACCGATTTCGATCTCGGCCTCTTCTTCGTTTGAGTACGCTGAAATCGCGGCAAGGAAAGTAAGTGCGGACAAAATTAAAACTCGGCTCATGACTTGCCTCCGGAATTGGTGAGAGCCTGAATCTTGAGAGCATCTTCGAGAAACTGTCGTTCCAAGCTATGTTTGGTTTGGTAGTAGTCGACGAGCGAACGGTGCGTTTCGATGATCAGCGCGCCGCTAACCAGACCTCGCCCGAATAAGGATTCAGTGCCTTGGTGTTTTTTCTGAATATCGCTTTCCTTCGGCGATTCTTTCAGAAGCTTCAGAATCCGGTCGAGCTGCGCCAACTTTGCCGTGTATTGTGAACGAATGTCCTGCGCTTCCCAGCGCACTTTCGCCTGCACTCGCTTTTCGGTGGTTTCACGCGATGTACGAAGAGCGCCGTTCCAACTCAGAATCGGAATCGGGAAAGAAACCGCGAGACCGGCCATATTGTAAGAAAACGGCCCGTTGGTGACCTGCTTAATGGACGGCCCTACCTTCACATCCGGCCACATCTCCGAGCGGGCGAGCGCTAGGTCTCCTTCCGCTTTACCTTGCTCCGCACGCAGGCGGAGCATTTCAGGTGTCTTTTCAATCCAATCTTCAAGCGATCGAGAAGCGACGTTTAGGTCGAAGGCGAATTCACGGATGTCGAGGGGTTCGCCCTGGGTTTCCGGCCCAAAAAGCTGGGCCGTCCGATTCCTCACTTGGACGAGCTCCGCATCCGCTTCGAGGATGCGGCGACTATAATCGAGAGTGATGAGTTCAAACGCGTTCAGACTGACTTTTTGTTCCGGAGGCAGTTGGCTTCGGGACCGATACAGTCGAATGATTTTGTTGAAGGTGCTAAGAGCTTCTTCGAGAACCGCCTTTTCCGATTGGAGCTGGTGAAGCCGTAAAATCGCGCCACCAAGCTCTGACAGAGTTGTAATTCTCTGATCGAAAGCGTCGGCGCGGAGTAATAGCCCTTCGGCGCCGAGCGATCTGGCCCGGGCCGAGCGCTTTCCTCCAAGTTCGAGCGTGAAGAGGAGCGAGGCGTTTGCTTCACGTTGCACGTCCCCCAGACTATTGCCGCTGACGTAGTCCAGGCTTAGCTCCGGATTGATCAACCGATAGGCGGAATTTTCTAGCTCCGCAGCCTCCCGCGCGCCATCCATGGCGTTTCGAAATGCGGGTTCATTCGCGCGTACGCACGCAAGTGCATCGACGAGGTTCTCCACGCTTCCGCAAGGTACTTCTTGAGCGTTTGCAATCTGGAGTGAAAAAACGACTAAGAGGGTACTGCATACGGATTTTTTCGCAGGGGACATCTATTTTTCCTTCCTTTTAAGGCAACGGACCTTCAGCGATACGGTACGCGTCCTGATACGTTAGACGATTCAAGCGGTCCAAACCGAGAAGCAGTCGAGTCTCTACCGAGTGGTAGGTAGAAATCGCTTCCACCCGGGTGCGTGATGCCTCGACAAGATCGAATACGGGGACGTTCGCTCCGAGGCGAACCCGATCGGCGAGAAGTTTCCAGATCGCATTCGTCTTTTCGACCTTCTTCAGCGCATCTTCTCGAGACATCAGGTCGAAATTGAAAGACTCAACTAGTACCTTCAAATTCTTCTTCAAAGTCTCGCGAACGGCTTCACGCTGAATTTCGAGGATTTTCTTTTGAGATTTCACAATCCGAACGCTCGGGCCTAAACCAAAGCCAAGGCCGTCTTGTTGAGGCAGGCCATCGAAAACCGAACCTCCGGTGCTACGACTGAGAGTCGAAGTCCCGAGGAAATTAAAGTACCGACCTTTCTTTTCCTTATCGGCCGCCTTCAAGAGCGCATCATATTGCTTGAGTTCGAACGATGACTCCGTCATCCGAGCCTCGTAGTCGCTATAACTAAGCGGCTTGGCGCTAGCCGGATCGATGTAATCCACGGGATTGGGAATAGCTTCGGAGTTACCCGGGAGGCCCAGGAGGTACGCGAGTTGAGACCGGTTTTCCTTAATCACTTTCGAGAGACCCCGAATCTCCTCCGCAACCGAGATCTGGCGCACCTCGAACTGCTTTACGCTTCCCGCTGGAATTGTACCCATCGCCTCGCGAGACCGGACCATAGAGGAAATCGATTCTAGGTCTTTAGCGTTAGCTTCGACTTGCTCAATCAGCCGCTCGTCGAGTCCAGACTGGAGAACTAGGCCCCGGGCCGTTAGAAGCTCGTTCGCCCAGAGCGCACGGTAGCCATTGGTGGTCGCCTCCGCGAAAAGCTTCTCTTCACCCACGCGAAACCAATTGTTTGGCACTAGAAAGGGAGCAACGTCAGCCACGATTCCGATCAGTCCGAGCGGACCGTTGCTCGCACTTTCGACAACGTTCCAGATATTCAGTTTCGGAAGTAAGTTCTTACGCGCCAGCTGAACGGACTCCTTCGCTTGATAGACGCGTTGGGCGTTTTCAAGGACGAAGTAGTTATCTTTCGTAACTTTGGCCGTAACTTCCTCGAGCGTTACTGGATAGATCTCAGCAAAGACATTGCAACTTAGAAGCAGGAATCCGGTAATAATGAGCTTCTTCATGATTACTTCCCTGCTTTCTTCGCCTTCTTGGCAGGCGTTTTCGCCGGCGCGGGCTTCGAAGTTCTTTCTGCGTACACCTCGAAATCATCCGGGTTATTCTGGCGTCGAGCCGTACCGGCGATATTCGTCGTATTCAGCACGAGCGCATACGTGCTCGGGCAATCGGACGAAATGATCGTGAGCGTTCCTTTCTTTTTGTTCGGCCGAAGCCCGGTAACAGAACACCCGACGGCGGATTCCTTACTCGGCGCGATCCATTGAAGAATTTGAGCCTGATAAGTCAGGTTCACGAGATCGGTCTCAATCTCGGCGGGAGTACGGACGCGCGAGTCGGTATACCGAGGAATGCTCGGGGCAAGCGTGATGAGAATATTGAACTGATCGGTACCATTTTTCATCGTTCCTTCGTAGATACCGGAGTTATCCTCGTAGAAGTCTTGGAGTTTCGAGAGCGAAGCCTCCATTTCCTTTGCGCGAGAGTCGGTAGCGCCTCGTTCCTTCTTAATCTGCTCGCTTTGAAGCTCCCGTTGTTTTTCGATCTGTTCGTCTTGGAGCTGTTTTTGTTTCCGCGTTTGTTCTTCGAGCAGTTCACGATCCTTCTTCAGTTGCTCTTCCGCCTGGGCCTTGCCCTCCAAGCGGGCTCGCTCGGCTACTTGTTCGTTATCCTGACCGTTGCATCCGGTGAGGGCGACAATCAGAGGAAAGGTCATAAGAATCGAAATTACATTTTTCACAGCACAATTCCTTTCGAGACTCCCGGCATGCCGCGGGAGCTTGGTGGGTTGGTGGGTTGGTGGGGACGGGACGAAAATGTATAAGACAAAGGCGCGACAAAGCAGCCATCGACCTTCGATCGAGAGTGGCCAACGAATTACGTTAACCAAACGCGCAAAGAAGCGGCTGAGAGATTAAGCGCGCGACGGCGGGCGAAGAGTTTCCGACCGAAAACCGATCGGAACAGCGGCATATGGTCGTGCGACCTGAGCCGTGAGGTGATCAACAGGATGTGTGATCGGAGAATAAAATTTGAGTGTGAAGCCGCAGTGGCCAAAATGACAGTCGTGTACCGTGTTGCCGTGAGCGGCTGACGGAATTTTTGCGGAAATCGTAGAGGTAGAGTCCGATAGAGAGATTTCGACTTTGCCGTTTTCGGAATGTCCGCTCAGCGTGGAAACTTTCTCAGTTTTCGCGATTTCAGGACATTCGCAGAATGCGCCGCTCAAGCCTTCTCCAAAGATGGAGAAGAACACGACGAAAGCTGCGATGAGTGCAAAAACTTTCTTCATAGCGGGATTCTCGACTAACATCTCGGTTAATGGGCGTCAAATCTTAAATAACGCGGCGCTTACCTAACTTTTTTACCTGATTTTATCTAGCGTTAGGATTCAGGAATTCTTGACCCGTTTAGGTGCCGGCCTCCCTCGGAGTGGGTTGAGGGAGGCCGGTCCAATTGGGACGCAATCGAAGCGGTAGGCCCTTCTTTACAGCACTTTCGCGCTGACGATCATACCCACTGAAGACGCATTCGCTGTCAGATTTCCCGGGTAAAGATTCAAGTAAGGATTAACACTTAGATTGTCGTTCACGTCCCAATTGATTCCTGGTTGCACATCGACAGGTGCATTAGGCATGTCCGCCATCGATTGCCCTTTGGATTGTTTGAGCTGAATGAGGTCGATCCAAAGCGTCGCCGCCAGACGCTGACTAAGTTGATAAGTAGCGTACGGAGCACCGTACAGGGTTAACGGGTTTCCGGAAGTCGCCTTCGAACTGTAGAAGTAAGGCCGCTCATACGTGAACAGTCCGAGCGTTAGCGGAATTTTCCGGAAATCGTAGGTCGTATTTTGTTCGAACCGGATCCCCGTCACGAAGCCCGCGTCGCGTGCGTCCGAGTTCGTCGGCAGATAGAAACGGGATCCCATTCCGACCTTGAACCGACCTCGAGAGATAATTTCGGAATCCGACAACCGGATGAATAGATTGCTTGTCGTGATTCCCTTATTTTCCCGAAAGGGAGTATAGATTTGCGGGACGCCCACGCCGACTAAAGTTTTCTTACTCGGCCGGTATCCCGCTGTGATTACTCCATCAAGATACTGTACGTCGCCGGAGCTACCGTCGTAACTGGGAGTATAGTCGTTAGGCCCGCCCACAGACGGACCGTAGTAGGCGCCCCAATAATTCAAGGCGAGACGATCCTTCAAATCGCGTCCCCATTCGCTCGAGCTCGAGATCTGTGCAGTGCTTTTAGATGTGAGAGATCCGTCGATCGGTTGCGCGGAGGCGACGATCACGCCGGATTCAGGTTGAATTAACGCGGACGGCGGCGTTTCTGCGATAGCGGCGGTGGAAAGCAGGCAAAAGCCGGCCACCGCCAGTCGTTTGGACTGGGACATATTTCACTCCTTGGTGTTAGGGACGATTGAGCGGGGACGCTACAGATTATCGATTTCGACGACCCATTTCGGATCGGTTCTCACGGAGGTGCGCGTAACGCTTGTGAGTAACTGGGGCGACGTCGGCTAATTTCTCGAAACGTTCGACGACGAGATTACCGCCGAAGAAAAGGAACTTAGAAGTGATCATACCGTCGATCTTCACCGCGATCGATTTATCGGAACGCAGATGTTCTCTCTGGAGATCCTCATCCCCTTCAGTGATATAAAAACTTTCACCGTCACTTGAACGCGTGAACTTGAGTTCGTGTTTTCCTTGGTGATCGGGATCATGGTACCCGCTCAGATCCTCTACGACACCTACCCAGGATTGAACTGATTCACCGGCAAACACCGTCGTGGAGAAACTCAGGGACAGAAACATAGCCAGAACAGCCATATTTTTAGACATACGTATACCCGTCGACTTTCTTGCAATTACTTGCGCCGCTAGAGCGGGACGCAGAAATGCATCTCAAAGAAGTTATTGTTCAGATTTGAGTTATGTTCGGTCGAATCCATTCCACGGAGTGGAACGGTTCATACAATGGACCCGAGAAAAGGCTCGCGTAATTAGGCGAGCGCGGGCCGAGACGGAGGACGGGGGATATAAGAGCTCACTTCGTCAGGAACGATTTCCGCACGAGACGGCAAGAGCGTTTTGACAGGGGACGCCTGACCAATCGCAGAAATCAGCGGTAAAACAAAACCGCAATGCCCAACGTGGCAATCGTGACAGTCATTCGCCGAGGAAGACTTGAATTCTACGTCGGCCGACCGAATCGCGCCGGAAGTTTCAGGCGCAACGACTAGTTGGGACGAGCGAGCACTGAAAGTCGATTCTTGGTTACTTACTACGCGATCGGACGTCGCACCGGAGTCAAAGGCTACTCCCGTCACGCTCACCAAAAGTAATAGAAAAGTTACCAGACGCCTCACACTACTCTTATCGGCTAATCGGCTAAACGTGGAATTAAAGGCGCATTAAAACACCTTTAGCTGAGAACGGTCTTTTATTAGCGATGATAAATATCGGATTCCACTATATTTTTTAATCGGCCACAAAACCCATCTTCCTAAAGCTATGAAAAAATCCGCAGCTCTTAATTTCCTTATATGGGCGTGTTGCGCGAACGTAGAGAGCTCTGCCGCAGCAGTACGTGGGGAAGCGCCGACGGTTTTGGGGGATGCCCGTCAGGTGGGACTAGCCGGCTCGTCTCTGGCGATTCCCGACTCGGTGTACTCGGCAATGGACAATCCGGCGAATTCAACGGTGGAAAAATGGGCTCTATCCCTTGCGCTCCAAAACGATAAAGTTCGGGATCATCGGATGAATGCCGATGGAGAATTTAGAAAGGGCGAGGGTAAAGGGGTTTTAGCATCTAACCCCCGTATTGGCTTATTCTTCGGACATCGGCTCCCCTCCGAAGAAACGGATGGACGCACCACGGTGACTGTCCAAGAGACTCACTTGGGGCTAGCCTATCGAATTGACCAAATATCAGTCGGAGCTTCGTTTATCACCGCGCGTAGTGATTGGAGTAACGACACAGGAACGACGCATTCGTCTGCTTGGACGCTCGGAGTGGGCGCGGTTACCCCCAACGCTAACCAGGGGAGCAGATGAGTCGCTCTGCGGCTTAGGTACCTAGCATCGGTTTCCATTCTCGCGCAAACTCATTCGGAGATTTCATTCCGAGGGAACTGTGTGGATG
>JAFEAP010000016.1 GCA_018266355.1 Bdellovibrionales bacterium | reverse complement strand
CGGCTCGCGAGTCGGCTTTTCCGCGGGGACGACGGATCCGCCGCCCGCGCCCTGGACCGTGCGGCTCAGTCGACCGACCATCGCGTCCATCTCCCCGGTTTGCGCGCGGAGCTGGTTCGCCGCCGTGGCTGACTGCTGGGCCGCGGAGGTGTTCTGCTGCGTGACCTGGTCGAGCTGGGTCATCGCTTGGTTGATCTCCTGGACGCCCTGGGCCTGTTCGCGGCAGGCGGTCGCGATCTCGTCGACCATCTGGTTCACCTGCCCGACGTTCGTCACGATTTCCTCGAGGACCGAGGCGCAGCGGTTCGCAGTCACCGAGCCCGATTCGATCTTCTCGCGTCCGACCACGACGAGGCGCTCGACCTTCGATTTCGTCTCGTCGGCGATCGTCTGGACCTTACGCATGCTCTCCTCGAGCATGCCCGAGATCTCTTTCGCGGCGTTCCCGCTCATCTGGGCGAGGTTGCCGACTTCCTCGGCGACGACCGCGAAGCCCTTGCCGTGTTCGCCGGCGCGGGCGGCCTCGACCGAGGCATTGAAGGAGAGGAGCTTGGTCTGGAAAACGATGTCGTTGATGACCTTCGTCTTGTTCCCGATTTCGCCGATGACCTTCACGATCTCGGCGATTTCGCGGTTGCTCTGCTCGATCTGGCCCATGATCTCGGTATTCGAGCGGTTGATCTCGCCGATCGAACCGATCATTTCCTCGACCGCGAGTTTGCCCTTGTTCGCCGCTTCCTGGCTCTTGCCCGAAGTTTCGAGCGAGCGGCGGGCGTTATCGGCGCTCTTGTTCACCATCGCGCTCACTTCCTCGAGCGAAGCCACGGTTTCCTGAAGCGCGGCGGCCTGTTCGGTCGAACTCGCGGAGAGTTCGGTCCCGGCTTCGGCGATCATGTCCGTCGCCGAGGCGACTTCGCGGGACCCGGAAGTGAGGCGGCCGGCGATTTCGAGGAGCGTCTTCGCGAGGCTCGTCGCGATGAAGAAACCGCAAAGCAGCGCGAAAAGCACTCCGACGACCGATCCGACGGCCGCGGTGAACGTCGAGAAAGAGGCGATCGACTTCGCCTCCGCGGCCTGCTTCTTCGCGTAGTCGACGACGATCTGTTGGCTCTTGTCGCACTCTTTTTGGTATTTTGCCTGAAGAGGCGGGAGCTCCTCGGACATGCGGCGGGCGGCTTCCTTCAGGGACGACGGTTTATCCTCGAGGAAGAGCTGGTTTACGGACTTCGTGAACGCGATGACGGCGTCGAGCGCGGGTTTGGTGACCTTCCACTGCTCCTCTTCGCCCGGTCCGAAGGGGATTCCTTCGTATTCCTTCACGGCGTCCGCGAGTCCCGCGTACGAGGATTTCAGGTCATCCTGAAACTTCTTGAATTCATCGGACCCGAACTTCGCGTCTTGGAGCGCGTGCAGGTCGAGGACGATGGACTTTTCAAGGATTTCCATCTCCGTCGAAGCGACGACGTTCGGCATCTGTACTTCGGCGATGCCGTTATAGAGGTGGGTCACCCGCGTGAGGGACCAAAGGCCGTTCCCGCCGACGGCGAGGAGGATGAAGGACATCAGTCCGGCGTAGCTGAGGAGTTTTCCTTTGAGGCTCATATTCGTGAACATGGTTTCCCTTTCGGATTAGGCGGCTTTTTTGATGGCCCGTACGTCTTCGACGCTGAGCGCTTTCGAGATGTCGACGAGAAGCACGAGCTTGTCGCCGTTGCGGCAGACGCCGGTGATGTATTCGACGTTCCGCGCGACCTTCGAGTCGGGCGGGTCCGAGATCGAGCCTTCCTCCGGGGCGAGGACCGAGTTGATCGAGTCGACCACCACGCCGAGACAGAGGGGCGCGAGGTCGCAGATGATGACCGAGGCTTCCCCGGAGCCCGTCGGCTTGATCCCGAGCTTCTGTCGGAGGTCGAGGACGGAGATCACTTGGCCGCGCAGGTTCATCAGCCCGAGGAAATGGGAGGGCGAGTGCGGGATCGGCGTGACGTTCGGGATCGCGATGACTTCCCGGACGGTCAGCAGCGGCATGCCGTAGTCCTCTTTTCCGAGGGAGAAGAGGAGGAAGCGTTCGGTGGAGTTGCTCATGCGGCGATCCTTTCTTTAGGGGCGTTTTCCCTGGGGGCGGTTTCTCTCGGGGCGGCGCCCGTTCGGTTCTGTTTCGCGAGGAGTTCGGGGAGTTCGAGGATCAGCGCCGGTTTGCCGTCGCCGAGGATCGCGCTGCCGCTGAATCCGACGAGGCGCGAGTGTTCGGCCCCGAGCTTCTTGATCACGACCTGGGTCTGGTTCAGGATGTCGTCGACGAGGATCGCGAAGGGGTGCTTCAGCGTCCGGACGACGATGGCGATGCAATCCGGGGCCGGGCGAGGCGTGCCCTTCGTGCCGAGGAGTCCCGAAAGGCGGTAGAGCGGGAGGTTTTCCCCCCGGAGGGAGAAGACGTCGCCCATGCCGGTGACGAAGTGGAGATCCTCCTTCGCGGGGCGCACGGATTCGTGCACGTGGGCGAGGGGAATCACGTACCGCGCATTTTCGGCGGTGACGACCATTCCGTCGATGATCGCGAGGGTGAGCGGGAGCCGGATCTTGAAGCAGGTGAATTTCCCGAGTTCGGTCTCGATGTGGATGTCGCCCTTCAGCCGCTCGATGTTCGTGCGCACGACGTCCATGCCGACGCCGCGGCCGGAGATGTCCGTCGTCTGGGCTTTCGTCGAGAATCCGGAGGCGAAGATCAGCTGGTACGCCTCCTGGTCGGAGAGTGCGCGGTTCGCCGGAACGATCCCTTTCTCGACCGCCTTCGCGCGAAGTTTCGCCGGATCGAGTCCGCCACCGTCGTCCTTGATCTCGATCATGAGGCTTCCGCTCTGGTGATACGCGGAGAGGCGGACTTCCCCCGCCGCGGGCTTCCCGCGTTCGCGGCGGAGGTCAGCACCTTCGACGCCGTGGTCGACCGCGTTCCGGATGAGGTGCACGAGCGGATCGCCGATGCTTTCGAGCACCGTCTTGTCGAGCTCGGTGTCTTCGCCCGCCAGGATCAGGTTCACCTGTTTCCCGAGCGCGCTCGAGGTATCGCGCACGATCCGTTGCATTTTTTGGAAAGTCTGCCGGACCGGGATCATGCGCAGTCCCATCGAGAGTTCCTGGACCTCTTTCGTGACCTTGCCGAGTTGGTGGATGGTCTTGCGGAGGAGCAGTTTGTCGTCGGAAAGGGACTGCTCGTTCAGGACGCTGTGGAGGATGACCATCTCGCCGACGAAGTTCAGGAGCTTCTCGAGGCGGCCGAGTCCGATGCGGATGCTTTCCTCGGGCGCGTTCGCGGCGCCGGAGTTCGTCGCGGACGCCGGCTTCGCGGAGACCGGAGCGCTCGGGGCCGAGGGAGGCGGCGCCGGGAGGGAACTCAAGGTGGCCTTGGCCAACGCCTCGGCGATCGGATCTTCCGTCGGAGCGGAGGATTCGTCCCCGAACGCGTCGGCCGAAGGAACTTCCGAAACCTGTTCTTGAGGCTGGACCGCCTCTGCTTCCGTTTCCGTCTCCGATTCATTCGCGGGCGCGGCATCGGCGGCGTGCGCCGAATCATCGACCGCCGATGCGCGCCTCTCTTCCTGGGCCTTCAGCTCGCTCGCGAGCGCGGCGAAGTCGACCTTCGCCTCGAAATTCGTCTGGAGCGCCGAAACCCAGGAAACCAGGAAATCGTTCGAACGGAGGAGGATGTCGACGGCGCCGCGGTCGATCGGAAGGCGCCCATCCTTCAGTTTCAAGAGGTAGGATTCGAGCTCGTGCGTGAATTCGCCGAGTTGGGAGAAACCGACCGCGTTCGCGCTGCCCTTCAGGTTATGCGCGAGACGAAAGATCTTTTCGACGGTCGTGCGGTCTTCGGGATTCGACTCCAGCTGGAGGAACGTCTGTTCCGTCTCGGACAGGAGTTGAGCCGCCTCTTCCAGAAAGCCCGCTTTCAGTTCCTTTTCGAAATCGTCCATACCTTAAAATTATCGGTGGGCTCCAATAAGGCTCCGTAAAGGGGCGATTAAGAAATCTAAACACGAAAAAAGACCCGTTCTGAATGTCCCGCGTCGATCCGTTTCGGTGAAAAGGGGGGCCACCGATGGCCTACACGATGGACGTGAATTTCTTGAACCCGTTTATTGACGGCGCTTTGCAGACCCTGAAAGTCCAATGCAACGTCGAGGCGCGTCCAGGAAAGATGTTCCGTAAAGGAACCGAAAAATCGGACGTTCGCGTCGATATCGCGGGCGTGATCGGGATCACGAGCGACGCTTTCAAGGGCTCGATCTCGATCGGTTTTCCGGCGGCGACCTTCCTCGGAATCATGGGCCGGATGCTCGGCGAGAAATACGAGACGATCACGAAGGACGTCGAGGACGGCGCGGGCGAGCTCCTTAACATTATTTTCGGGGCCGCGAAGCGGGTCTTGAACGAAAAAGGGTACGCGCTCCAAAAAGCGATCCCGAGCGTCATCACCGGTCAGGGCATCGAGGTCCACCACATCACCTCGGCGCCCACCATCGTGATCCCGTTCGAGACGGAACTCGGTCTCTTCCAAATCGAAATCGGCATCGAGCCGGTCTAATTCCCTCAACTCCAGGAGGTTCTTTATGTTCGATCTGAATACACGCGTCCTCGTCGTCGACGACATGAGCACGATGCGCAAGCTCGTGATCAAGGCCTGTCAACAAATCGGCTTCACGAACTTCGTCGAGGCGGCCGACGGGGCGCTCGGCTGGGAGGCGATCAATGGCGGGTCGGTCGGCCTGGTGATCTCCGACTGGAATATGCCGAACTGCACCGGAATCGAACTCCTCAAGCGGGTCCGCGGCGACGCACGCTTCAAGCACCTTCCGATGGTCCTCGTCACCGCCGAGTCCGAAAAAAGCCAGATCGTGGAAGCGGTTCAAGCCGCGGTCAGCGGATACGTCGTGAAACCGTTCACGCCGGACGCGCTCAAGGCCCAACTCGAGGAAGCCCATAAGCGGCTCACGAAGGTCGCGTAACGCGGAAACCGGAAAGGCATGAAGGAGAACGATCTTCCCGTCACTGTCGGAATCCTCGCGATAGGCCTCGCGCCGGACGTGTTGGAATCGCTCGGCGTTTGGAAGGAAGGCGTTCAGATCGACCATGTCGTCTGCAACGTCGACGTGCTCCTGGAAGCGAAAGGGCCGGTGCCGGGATTCGTCCTTTGCGGACCCGCGCCGGAGGGCGTCTCGATCGTCGAAGTCGCCCAAGTCGTTCGGATGCAGTACTCGCAAGCTCCGATCTACCTCGTCGTCCCTCCCGGATCGCGGTACGACCGGAAGAACCTGGTGAAGAACGGGTTCACCGACGTCTTCTTCCTGCCTCTCGATCGGGCCTCGGCCGTCCAGGCGATCGATGAAGAAATCCAACGCGTGCGGAAGCGCGGCCGCATTTACCGGCCGATCCAACTCGTCGACCTTCGCCCCGATCTCGCCGTCGACTTCGATACTTACGTCTACCTCCCCGCGAACGACAAGCACGTCTGTTACGCGGCCGCGGGAAGCGAGATGGGCCCCGATCGCGTCGAGCGGCTCAAGAAGCACCGGATCGCGGCCCTGCACGTCGCCGAGGAGGAACTGCCGAAGTTCTACGCCTATACCGCGAAAGCTCTGAAGGAGATCGGAAAGGACGGGGCGATGAGCGAAACGGAGCGCGCCGAACGGCTCCAGCGCTCGGTCCGGGACCTCATTTCCGGGCTCTTCAGCGACGCCGCGACCGCGACCGACGCCGGTAAGAAGATCGCCGAAGACTGCCAAAACATCGTAAAAAATTACGTCTCGAACGGCGCGGGCGGGAACTGGTATTCGCGACTGCTCGCGGCCGGGAGTTCCGGGTCGGACACGTACTCGCGCGCAGCGAGCACCTCGACCTACGCCGGGCTTTTCGCGATCGGGCTCGCGCTTCCGAACGTCGAGGACGTCGCGCTCGCGGGACTGCTCCACGATATCGGCCTCGCGAAGGTGGACGCCGCCGGGGGCGAAGCGGAGTACCGGAAGCATCCCGACTACACCGTCGACCTCATCCGCGACCGAAAGCTCGTCGTTTCGGCGCTCGTCATCAAGACGATCCAGCAGCACCACGAGGCGTTCGACGGAAGCGGATATCCGAAAGGCCTCGCCGGAAGTCGGATCTGCACCGAAGCGCAAATCGTCGCGTTCGCCGACCGTTTCACCGAACGGCTCGAAGTGAAACCCGGCCAACCCGCGAAATCGCCCGCGGCGGCGCTCGCCGAGCTTCGGCGGGAACTCCTCGGGGACGCGGCGAAATCCCCGATCGATCCCGCCCTGGTAAAACGCATTTTAGCGCTCTTCCCGAACTCGGAGAGCGAATCGTCCATGCCCGTGGCGGCGTGAAGGAATCACCCATGAAAGGAAAAACCATGAAGGTCAAGGTTCGTCTCGGTATGGCAATAGGAATCGTCTGCGGCGTGGGCGGCGTCGAAGTCCGCGCGGACGAGGCGAACGTCATCGATTCGGTCCGGGAGCGCCTCTCGCAGATCGAGAACGGGGAAAAGAAGAAGACGTCACGCGCTCCGGCTTCGGTCGCGGAGGACGACGCGCCGGCCGGGACCGCCGCCGAAAAACCGAAGAAGAAGAAAAAGCATCACGCGACTCGCGCTCCGGCGTCCGCGGGCGATTGGAAGCGGGCCGAACCGCCGTCCCGCCCGTCGGCGACCCGGCCTTCGCAGGAAGTCGCGCCGGTTCCGGAAAGCCCCGAGGAAGAGGAGTCGCGACTGACGAAGAACTGGGGAGGACCGCGGAAGACGCTCTCCGAGAAAGGGATCGACCTCGGTCTGACCTATAAGGCCGAATTTACGCGTGTCTATTCGGGAGGAGTCGAACGCAAGTCGAACACTCTCGGAAACGTCGATCTGAAGGCGAGCATCGATGCGGAGAAACTCGTCGGCTGGTCGGGTGGAAGCCTCTTCTTTTACGTTCTGAACGACCACGGGGGGCACCCGTCCCAAGCCTCGGGGGATTCCCAAGGGACGAGCAATCTCGAGACGGTCGGTTTCGGGACGAAACTCTACGAAGCGTGGGTCCAGCAGATCGCGTTCGACGCGAAGGCCTCGTTCCTCTTCGGGTTACACGACTTGAACAGCGAGTTTTACGTGACCGACACGTCCGGCCTCTTTTTCAACGCGTCGTTCGGGATCGGGAAGGAACTCTCGCAGACCGGGGAAAACGGACCTTCGATTTTCCCGAACACCGCGCTCGCGCTTCGGATCCGCACGGAGCCTTCGCAGCATTTCTACATGCAAGTGGGCGCGTTCGGGGCGAAAGCGGGCGACAAAACGAACCCGCGCGGAACCCACGTGAACTCGAGTCTCGGCGACGGCCTCCTCATGATCACCGAGGCGGCCTACACGAACGGCAAGGGCGCGGAGGGCGGCACCCCGGCGAAGTACGCCGTCGGCGTGTGGAATTACACCGAAGTCTACGATCACCAGACGACGACCTACGCCGACACGAACGGGAACGACGTGCCCGCGAAGGCGGCGAGCCACGGCGCGTATTTCCTCGCCGATCAGGGACTCTCGGAGCAGTGGTCGGCTTTCCTCCGCTACGGCGTCGCCTCGACCGAGGTGAACCGGTTCGCGTCCTGTCTCGGCTTCGGCGTCGTCTCCACCGGGCTGATCCCGGGCCGAGCGAAGGACCGATGGGGTCTCGCCGTCGCGCGGGCGGTGAACGGCGACGTCTATCAGTCGACCGCTTCGGACGGAGCCGCGCGGTGGGAAACGACCTACGAAATGAACTATCGCGCGGAGGTCCTGCGCGGGATCGCCCTCCAGCCGGACGTCCAGTACATCGTGAATCCCGGGGCGGATACGCTCCCGAACGCGTGGGTCGGAGCCTTTCGCGTCGAATTGAACTTCTAACTCGAAACCGAAAACCTAGGTGTCAACCAGGAGAATCCCCATGCGTCTTTCCGTGACCACGAAATTCACCCTCCTTCTTTTGCCGATCGCGGCCGTCGGCGTGCTGGTCAGCGTCCTCGCTTGGCGTTGCCTGAACAAAGGTACGGCGAGCCTGATCGAGGCCAGCGAGCTGCATGGGCAAGCGCTCCACTCGGAGCTTTACGTTTCGGAGATGGGCAGCGCGCTCAAGGGTTATCTCTTGAACCCGGACGACGCGAAGGAGGCGGATCGGAAGGCGACCGCGGACGAGCGAAACGCGGACGTGTTGAAGAAGATGCGGGAGACGACCCATTCCCCCGAGATCCTGAAATTGATCGAGGAACTCAACTCGCTCGACGAAAAACACCTGAATCCCGCCGAAGACGCGGTCGTCGACTTGGTGAAGAACCGGAAGATCGACGAGGCGCGCGAGCTCTTCGTGAAGAAGTACCTGCCGCTTCGGGCCCTCTACGACGAACTCTCGGCCGCGCTTTCGAGCAAGGCCGCGCACGAGAGCGATCTCCAGGTCGCCGCCATCGCCTCCGACATGAGGGCGTCCGCTCGGGAGATCGTGTTCTCGCTTTGGGCCGGATTGGCACTGGCCGCGGCGCTCATGGTCTTCTTCACCCGTCGGCTTTCGCGAACCCTGATTTCGGTGGTCGACGAGTTGACCGGAGAAGCGCGTGAACTGAGTTCTTCGTCGACCGACTTGACGCGCACGAGTACCGCGCTTTCCGACGGCGCGACCCAGCAGGCGTCGGCGCTCCAGCAAACGGCCGCTTCGATCGAGGAGGTGAGCGCGATGGTGACGAAAAACGCCGAAAGCGCGCAGGCTTCGAAAGAATTCGCCGACTCGAGCGACAAGACCGCTCGGGCCGGTCAGGGCGTCGTCGAGGAAATGCGCGAATCGATCGATGCGATCGGACGAAGCAATCTCGCGATCATGGACCAGGTGAACGAGAGCAACCGCCAAATGGCGGAAATCACGCGGGTGATCTCCGAGATCGGCGTGAAGACGAAAGTGATCAACGATATCGTCTTCCAGACCCGGCTCCTCTCGTTCAACGCCTCGGTCGAGGCGGCCCGGGCCGGCGAACACGGAAAGGGATTCGCGGTCGTCGCCGAAGAAGTCGGAAATCTCGCCCAGATGAGCGGGAACGCCGCCCAAGACATCCACTCGATGCTCGAATCGAGCATCCAGAGGGTCCAGTCGATCGCGGACGACACGAAGGCGAAGGTCGAGACCCTGATCGTGACGGCGAAGTCCCGGATCGAGGCGGGCACCCAGACCGCGAACCGGTGCGCGAGCGCGCTCGGGGAAATCGTCGATCAGGCGGGGAAGCTCACCGAACTGATGGGTTCGATCGCGGGCGCGAGCGGCGAACAGGCCGCGGGCGTCCGGGAAATCAACCAGGCCGTCAGCCAGCTCGATCAGCTGACCCAAGAAAACGCGAAAGCCTCGAGCGGGACGGCGGCCACCGCCGAGCGCCTCCGCGGCCAAGCGGGAAATCTCCTCGGAGCCGTCGATCACCTGCGCTCGACGGTGACCGGCGAACCGCTGCCGGTGCGAGACCACGGCCCGGCCGAACCGGAAGCTTCCTCCGAAATCGGAGAAGCGGTCGAGCGGCCCCGGGCGGCTTAGCGCTGGTTCGTCGTCGTCAGCCGAAGCCCTTCGCGAAGCGAGAGCTTCGGTTTGTATCCGAGGGCGGTCTCGGCGGCTCCCGTATTCAGCGTGATGCTTTCCGAGAACTGGCGCACGTAGCGAACGGGAAGGAAAGGATCCCTCGTCGACCCGAAAAACCGGTAAACGGCCTCGACGAGCTTCGCGAGCTTCAGTGCGCGCGTCGCGCGAAGCTTGAGCGGCGTGACGTAGCGGCCGTGGGTCTCGACCAGTCCGCTCAGGAACGTGTAGTTTTCGACCGGGGTGCCGTTCGAGATGTTGTAGGCACGGCCGGCGGCGTCTTCCGGCGCCGAGAGCGCGAGCGAAATCGCATGCACGAGGTTATCGATGTAAACGGGGTCGATCAGGCTTTCGCCGAGGTCGAAGCTCGGCATCCGTTTGAACCGGGCCCAGCGCTCGAGGTACGGAGCGAGTCGGCGGTCGCCGCGACCGAAGACGAGCTGGGGGCGGAGGATAATCGTCGGGACGAGGACGAAATTATCGATGTCGGCTTCCGCGCGGCGTTTCGACTCGAGGAAGGGATCGTCGCCGGGCGTTCCGAGCGGATCGGTCTCGCGGACGCCGGTCCGGTCCGCGCCGTTCTCGTAAAGACGCGCGGTCGAGAGGTAGACCCACCTCGAGACGTTTGTGTCCTTCATCGCCGTCATCACGTTCCGCGTGCCGAGGAAATTCGAGGCGTGATATTCCTCCGGCCGCGCCCCGGACCGGGTAAGGGCGGCGCAGTGGACGACGGCGTCCTGGTGGAGGAAGGCCTTGTGCATGCGGGCGACGTCGGAGAGTTCGCTGCGGATGAAGGTGATCCCGTCGCGTTCGAGTCCGCGTCCGATCGCGACGTCCCGGCCGAGCGCGGTCACGTCGTTTCCGGCCTCGGCGAGGGCGCGAACGGTTCGATAACCGATAAATCCGGTGGCGCCGGTAACGGCGATTTTCCGCATCGTCGAAAATTATAGCGATTCCCCCGGCAAACGGAAAGCCGAGACCCGGGGCCGCGGGACTTTTGGGTCGGGATGAAGGTCCTTTTGTCCCGCGGGTGTCCGCCGGCCGGGTTTTACGGGGGGAACGGTTGGCACTCCGGTTGCGAAATATCGGGTCAGGAGGGCCTCTGAATGACGAAGCGTGCTTGGGAGGAGATGAGTCCGGATTTGATCACGATCGGGTGGAACGAGCCGGTGGAGCGCGCCTTTCACCGTATGCGCGCGAAGCGAATCCGGCATTTACCGGTTCTGGACGAGGCGGGAGCGATCGTCGGGATCTTGTCGGATAGGGACGTCCAACGCGCGATGATCTCGTCGATCGAGCGTCCTTCGAGCCAGCCCCTAGGCGACGAGACCATCGAATTCGATCCCGAAAGCCGGGTGCGGGACTACATGACGTGGCCGGCGAAGTCGGTGGACCGCAACTGCGACTTGAAGGAAGTCACCGAGCGCATGATCGCGGAAAAGGTTTCTTCGTTCCTCATCACCCGGGGAGAAGCGACCCTCGGGATTCTTACCGCGGAAGATCTTTTGAAACTCTTGGCTCGGCTGCTCGCCGATCCGAAAACCCCGAAAAATTGGACTTTGGCCGGACTCCTCGACGAGACGTCCGCCGAATTGGAAAGGACGGTCATTTGAAATGAAAACGAATATTCACCCCATCGAACGCGGGCTGCGCGTCGGACTCGGGTTGGTACTGGTCGCTTTGGCGTTTACCGGTCCGACGAATCCATGGTTTCTGCTCGGATTGGTGCCGCTCGCGACCGGACTCGTCGGTTGGTGCCCGCCCTACGCGTTGCTCGGAATCAGCACGTGTCCGAAAGGGCACCGAGCCTGACCGCCGGCCGCGGCGTCACCATCCGATCGCCCGGGCATCGACCCAGACCGAAACCGAAGCCGGCCCGGTCTTGAACGTCCCGCAGTTTCTCGCGTCGAGCGACACGCGTGGCGAATCCGTATGCAGAACGTCGATGAACTCGCGTGATCGTCCGCCGGTTTCCCCGCCGAGACACATCCGTTTCGCGCCCGGGTACGACGGATGATCGTTCAGTAGAACGGCGAGGCCGCCGGGATGCTTCGGATCTCCCTCACGCGTCCATCCGATCACGTCGGGGTGATCGAAATAATCGTGCTGACGGCCCCACGCGAAACGGCGGCGGGCCGCCAGCATCGGGTCGAGCGTGGAGGCGAATTTCGGGAGCTTCACCGTGCGGCCGCGGTCGGTATAGGTCGCTCCGTAGTAATCCGCGTAGAAGAGGCAGGGATATCCCTCCGCGCGGAGGAGGATGAGCGCGTAGGCCAGCGGCTTGAACCAATCCGCGACCGGAGACTCGAGCGACTGGAGGGGTTGGGTGTCATGGTTTTCGACGAAAGTGACCGCGTGGGTCGGATCCGTCCCGGCGAGCGTGCCGTCGAAAATCGTCCGGAGGTCGAAGCGGCCGCCGGAATCGCCCGCTTGGTGGAAACGCTGGTGCAGGGGCACGTCGAAGAGCGAGAGCTTTCCGCGCGTGACGTGGATGTAGTGGGAAAGGCGGGCGAGATCCCCGCTCCAATATTCACCGACCGCGAAGAGCGGGGTGTTCAGCGTGCTTCGGACTTTCGAACGAAGGGTGTCGAGCCAATCGGCCACCTCGGTGAACGGCATGTGCTTCACGGCGTCGAGGCGGAATCCGTCGAGCGAAAGGGTTCGCATGAACCACGCGCCCCATCGGTCGAGTTCCGCGCGCACTTCCGGGTTCCGGAAGTTCAAATCGGCGCCGAGGAGGTAGTCGTAGTTTCCGAATTCGTGGTCGACTTCTTCCTGGAAACCGCCGTACGGGCCGCGGAATTTATAGACGGCGCTCTCGCGGGAACGAAGGTCGTAGTCGACCCCCGTGAAATCCGTCCAATGCCAGGTGAACGTCGAATATTTTCCGGCGCGTCCGGGAAAGGTGAAAAGCGTCGGCGCGAAAATGCGCGTCTCGGACCCGGGGATCTCGGCGTTTCGGTTATTCCCGTAGACGCGGACGACCGGCGCGTCTTCGCCGCCGTCCTGTCCGAGCATGTGATTCAGGACGACGTCCCCATAGACGTCGAGATTCGCGCGGTGGGCGGCGCGAATCGCCGCCTCGAGTTCCTTGCGGCTGCCGTACTTCGTGGGCACGGCCCCCTTTTGGTCGAACTCGCCGAGGTCGTAGCGATCGTAAACGCCGTAACCGACGTCGCGGGTGCCGCCCAGGCCTTTATAGGCCGGCGGGATCCAGAGCGCGGTGATGCCTTTCTTCGCGAGCGTCGGGGCGGTGCGGGCGATTTCGTTCCAGAGCCCGCGCGCGGGATCGATGCGCGCGCCGTTCTTCACGGAGGGCGTGTACCAGTGGAAAGTCTGCATCATCACGCCGTTTTCGCGGCCTGCGGGCGGGCTCGCCACCGCGGTGGACGCCGCGACGAAGGCGATAAAATTCAGAACGGGTCGACCGGCGGACATGGCCGGTAAGATGGCCGATTTCGGTCATGAAGAACAGAGCGGAAAAGAAATGCGACGCGAAAATCTTCAAACGCTGGATTTCGATCCGACGAGTCCGTTCACGAATTTGCGGTGGACCCAAATCGGCCCGATCAGGAAGAAGACCGCATTCTTCAGAAAGCTCGGACTCCGACCCTCGACGCGATGTCCGTAGATTTGGACGATCCATGCGAGGGTGAAGATCGCGCCCGCGACGGGAAGCAGGATTCCCGCGCGGCGCAAAAGGGCCACGATCGCGAGATCGACGAGCACCGCGATAAGCATTCCGGCCGCGTCGCGGAGATCGAGCGAGGCGTAGTAGACGAGGCAGATCGCCGCGACCGCCGACGCCCAATTGAAATAGGGCAGCGGGCGAATCGACGAGGGAACCGGTATCGCCGCGAGGAGGCCGAGGGTGGCGAAAGTGATGAGCGGAACGCAGACGAGGTGGATCGTTTGGTTGACGGGATGTCGATGGGATTCGCGGTATTCGGCAATCCAGGATTCGAGCGAGCGCATGCGATTTTCCTTTTTAGAATAGTCCGATCG
>JAFEAP010000015.1 GCA_018266355.1 Bdellovibrionales bacterium | reverse complement strand
TCATGACGCCGAAGTTGATGTATCCCGCGGGCGCCGCGCTGTTCGCGATCGCGTCGTTCCTCTATTACGTGACGAATCACCACCCGATCTTTCCGCCGCGCGAGCTTCCGATGTTCGCGATCGATCGGGCGATCCCTTTCCTTCCCTGGACGGTCCTGATCTACGTGAGCGAGTATTTTTTCTTCACGGCGGTCTACCTCGTGGTGAAGGATTCCGAGAACATCAACAAATACCTTTACTCCTTCTTTTCGACCCAGCTCTTCAGCTGCATTATCTTTTTCTTCTGGCCGACGATCTTCCCGCGGGACCTCTACCCGATCCCGGCCGACACCGGACCGGTCGTGAACTTCGTCTTCCACACGCTCCGCGCGGGCGATGCGGCCACGAATTGTTTCCCGTCGCTCCACGTCTCCACGGTCTATCTCTCGGCCTACATCTTCATGGATGAACAGCGGGAGAAGTTCCCGTTCTTCTTCGCGTGGGCGACGTTGATCGCGTTTTCGACGCTTCCGACGAAGCAGCACTACGTCGTCGACATCACCGCCGGATGGGCGCTGAGCGTCGTCGCCTTCCTCGTTTTCCACCGCTGGATGCCGTATCGCCGGGTCGGCGAGGCGGCGCTCGCGGCGGGCGAAGACCTGGCGACCTGAATCGCCACGCGAATCGGTGGTGCGAGCCTACCAGGCGAACCGGTAATAGAGTTCTTCGAACTTCCGGAACGGAGCGACGAAGAAGTCGGCGTCCTTTCCGACCTCGAGCGACCCTTTCCGGTCGTGGAGACCGAGCGCGCGGGCGGCGTTATAGGTCGCCGACGCGAAGATTTCCGCCCGCGAGAGACCGAGGTAGAGCGCCGCGATCGTGAGGACGGCGGGTAGGTTCAACGTCGTCGACGTGCCCGGATTGAAATCGGTCGAGATCGCGACGCGCGCGCCGGCGTCGAGGAGTTTCCTCGCGGGAGCGTGGGGCGCTTTCAGGTAGAATGCGGTTCCCGGGAGGAGGACTGCGGTCGTTTCGCTCGCGGCGAGCGCGCGGATGCCGGCGTCCGAGATCTTCAGGAGGTGGTCGGCGGAAAGCGCGCCGAGCTCCGCGGCGAGCGCGGCCGATTCGGTATTCGCGAGCTCGTCGGCGTGGACTTTCGTCCTCAATCCGAGGGCTTTCGCGGCTTCGAGGATCTTCCGTCCCTCGGCGAGGGTGTAAAAACCCTCGTCGATGAAAACGTCGCAAGCCTCGGCGAGTTTTTCCTTCGCCACGGCCGGAAGCTGCTTTTCGATCACTTCGGCGAGGTAGGCTTCGCGCGAAATCTCTTTCGGGAAATCGTGGGCGCCGAGGAACGTCGGGACGATCGTCATCTCGGGCGTCGCCTCTTGGAGGCGTTTCACGACGCGGAGGAGCTTCAGTTCGGTCTTTTCGTTCAGCCCGTATCCGGACTTCGCTTCGATCGTTCGGATGCCGAAGCGGTGGGCTTCTTCGAGCCGTGCTCGGCCGAGTTTGAAGAGTTCCTCATCGGAGGCTTCCCGCGTCGCGCGGACGGTGGTCTGGATCCCGCCTCCGGCCGCGGCGATTTCCGCGTAAGTCGCGCCTCCGCAGCGGGCGGCGAACTCCCCCGCGCGGTCCCCCGCGAAAACGAGGTGGTTATGGCAATCGACGAGTCCCGGAACGACCGCGTTTTTCCCGTCGAGATCGAAAATCGGCGAATTCGCGTATTCGGAGGGAAGCGCGTCGCTCTTTCCGGTCCAAAGAACCTTGTCCGCGACGACCTTCATCCCCTTCTTCCCGGTCGTGAAGTCCTCGTAAGGAACGGTTTTCACGGAATACGCCATCGCACCGTCCTCGATCCGGCCGAGGTCGGCTTCTTCGGGACGCCGTCCGTCCTTCCGACGAACGCCTTCGCCGGTGAGGAGTTCGGAGGCGTGGAGGAGGACGTGGACGCGATCTTCGCTCATGCGTTCCCCAGCATCGGGATCGAGCCGCCGCGCGCGCGAAATTCCTTCTTCCCGATTTCGATCGCGGCTTCGTAGCCCGCGTCGGCGTGACGGACGATGCCCATCCCCGGATCGGAGTTCAGTACGCGCGCGAGTCGCCGTTCGGCCGCGTCCGTTCCGTCGGCCAGGATCACGATTCCGGAGTGCATCGAGTATCCGATGCCGACGCCGCCGCCGTGGTGGAGGGAAACCCAGGTCGCGCCGTTCACGGCGTTGATCATCGCGTTCAGGAGCGGCCAGTCACCGACCGCGTCCGATCCGTCCTTCATCGCCTCCGTTTCGCGGTTCGGGCTCGCGACAGAGCCGCAGTCGAGGTGATCGCGTCCGATCACGATCGGCGCCTTCACTTTCCCGGATTTCACGAGGTCGTTGAAGAGTTTACCGGCCTTCTCGCGTTGGCCGTAGCCGAGCCAGCAGATCCTCGCGGGTAGGCCCTGGAACTTGATCCGTTCCTCGGCCATGTCGAGCCAGCGATGAAGGCCCTTATCTTCCGGGAAGAGTTTCTTCAATTCGCGGTCGGTGGTGCGGATATCCTCGGGATCGCCCGAGAGGGCGACCCATCGGAACGGACCGCGGCCCAGGCAGAACTGCGGGCGAATGTACGCGGGCACGAAGCCCGGGAAGTCGAACGCGTTCTTCACGCCGGCCTTCAACGCCTGCGCGCGGATGTTGTTCCCATAATCGAAAACGTAAACGCCGCGTTTCTTGAATTCTAGCATCGCCTCGACGTGCTTCCCCATCGACGCGATCGCCATCGCCTTGTACTTCTCCGGATTCGATTTCCTAAGCGCGACGGCCTCGGCGAGCGAGATCCCGTGCGGAACGTAGCCGTCGAGTTCGTCGTGCGCGGAGGTTTGGTCCGTCATGAGGTCCGGCTTGAAATCCCGCTTCAGGAGTTCGCCGAGGATGTCGACCGCGTTTCCGACCACGCCGACCGAAAGCGCGCGCTTTTCGCGTTTCGCCTTTTCCACGCGCGCGAGGGCGTCGTCGAGGTTCGTCGCGAGCTCGTCGAGGTATTTCGTTTCGAGGCGTTTCTTCGCACGCTCGGGGTCGACCTCGATATTGAGACTCACGAGTCCCGCGAACGTCGCCGCGAGGGGTTGGGCTCCGCCCATCCCGCCTAGTCCCGCGGTCAGTAGGACGCGCCCTTCGAGATTTCCGCCGAAGTGTTGGCGCCCGGCTTCGGCGAACGTTTCGTAGGTGCCTTGGACGATGCCTTGGGTGCCGATGTAGATCCACGAACCCGCGGTCATCTGGCCGTACATCATCAGGCCCTTCGCATCGAGCTCGCGGAAATAGTCGCCGGTCGCCCAGTGCGGGACGATCCACGAGTTCGCGAGGAGCACTCGAGGCGCGTCCGGATGCGAGGGGAACACGGCGACGGGTTTTCCGGATTGGATCAGGAGCGTTTGGTCTCCGCGCAGTTCCTTCAGCGTCTTCACGATCGCATCGAACGCGGGCCAGTTGCGCGCGGCCTTCCCGTTTCCGCCGTAGACGACGAGGTCGTCGGGCCGTTCGGCGACCGCCGGGTCGAGGTTGTTCATCAGCATCCGAAGGGCGGCTTCTTGTTCCCAGCCTTGGCAGGAGAGTTTCGTTCCGTGGTCGGCGCGCACGGTGCGGGCGCCGGGAGTGCGTGGGGAGTTCGTCATGAAACTAGGTAATGGAAAAGGCCTCGGAAAGGCGAGCGGATTCGCGGCCCATTTTCGTAACCTATTGAATAATAAAGGGTATACCAAATACGACGCGACGCATGATTTTTTATATTGCGCCGCGTAGTTTCTCGGGATAATCCCCCACCCAATTCGGGGTTTTAAACACGGTCTGAAGGGGGCTTCAGTGACCAACGTTCGTTCCGACTCTATTCTTAAGTCCGTTCTTTTCGCCGTCGCTTACGAGAAACGGGACTTTAAATAGAAGAGGTTTGGGGTACGCGACGGTCGGGCTCCGGGGGGGAGCCGGCCGGCGCGGTAATCAGGGGGTTTTATGATTTCGAAACTCATTCGAGCGGCTCTCATGCTCACCATCGGCGCGGTCACTGTCGCGACGGCGGACGGAAAATCGACCGAGTACGAATGCGACCAGGGTAACGCCGAGGCCGGGTACCGCTTCCGCGTCGTCGATATGGGTCGCGACGTGAGTCAGGTGCTCGTCCTCCGTAAATCGCACGGGAACGCGAGCGTCGCGGGCGACGCGAAAGTCCGCCGCGTCGGTTCCGGCGGGGAATTTTCCGGTCGCGGCATCTCGCTCCGCCGGGGCGCGACGGATTCCGACGGAAGCTTCGCCGCGACGTTCACGATCAAGGGACGCCACGGACCGGAAACGGTCCGCGCGACCTGCGGAAAAGTGGAAACGATCACGCTTTAGTTCGACCAGAAAAAAGGAAATGACCCCATGAAAAACCTTTCAGCGTTTTTTTTCGTCGGCCTCGTCGCCCTTTCCGGTTGCGGTAAAGGAGATTCTTCTGCCGCTCCGGCCGTTCCCCAGACGCTCAGCCAAGCCCAATCCGTCCTGCCGGACTCGGGTTACTGGATGTGTCGCCTCGATTACCAATACCGGAATCGATACGGCTACTCGGAGTCGAACGGGTTCCTCATCGCGGGCGAGGGGCGCGCGAACGTGAAATCGCAGATCGCCGAGGCCTGCCTTCGCAGCGTCTATTCCGACGAATGCTCGGCGGTCGTCGCTCGGAAGGAATTCCAGTGCGCCCGCGCCCAAAACACGGGCGGCCTGAGCGAGTATCCGTACTACGTGATGTGCAATCTCCCGTTCCAGGTGAAGAACCGGTATGGGTACATGGAATCGGCCAACATCCGTTTCTCGGGCTCGAACCAAGCCGCCGCCATGAAACAGATCTTCGATTCCTGCCAAAAGAGCGCCTACTCGGACGAGTGCTCGCGCGCGATCTTCAACGGCGCCGCGAGTTGCGCGACCGTCGAATAGCTTACCGTTTCCCGTCCGTTCATTTCCGACTGCGAGAGGAATAAAAATGAAAAAGCTGGTCTTGCTGTCCTTGGTTTCCCTGATGTCCGTCTCTTCGTTCGCCGCCGACTCGTTCAAATGTTATCGGACCGCGAAGAGCTACCCGGATTTCGGCGATCACTTCACCGCCGTGCTTTCGAGCCGGACCATCCGTCTCGTCGGCATCCGGGATATCCGAGTTTCCGGTACCCTCGATCCGAAGTATCGCCCGCGACCCCAGAACGCCGGCTCGCTCCGTTACCTCGCGCGCGTCGATAGCCCGGGTTCCGGAACCGGCTGCGACCACGCCCAGATCATGCTGAACAAGTCGATGGCGAGCGGCCGGAACGGACTTCTCACGATCGCATACGATTGCGATTCGGACGGAACCGGCCCGCTCTTCTACGTGTTCTCCTGCCAACGTTAACGCACTCGGTTCTGAAAGGATCTTCCCATGATTTCCGCCCGCAACGTCCTTCTCTCCGTTCTCGGCTCCCTCGTCCTTTCCACGGGGCTCGCGCATGCGGACCTCGTCGAGACGAAGCTCAAGGTCACCGGTCGCTACTACGACGGCGCCGGTAACACGAAAAAACTCGTGAAGACCCGCGCGTTCATCCAGTACGACGACGAGGCCACCGTCCTCGATCAGGCGAAGAATTCGGATTGTCTCGTCAGCGCGGGTAAGGAGGACCTCCTCAGCCTTTGGAGCGACGCCGATTCGAAGCGCTGCGTTTCGACGAAGAACTATATCGTGACGAGCGAGGAAGCGATCCAAGAGATCCTCTATCGCCCGACCGAGTTCCAACTCCTCGGAAAGCCGAACCTCCTCGACACCCTGACGAAGATGATCCAGGACGGCGCCTCGCTCACGAACCAAACGTCGAACGACAAGACGGACGGTCTCGGCGTGCGCGCGATCCTTCGGAACACGATCGGGACCTTGACGAAGTTGCACACGATCTCGCTCGTCGGCCCGACGACTTTCCGCCTTCAAGGGTCGACGGCCGAGAAGTTCGTGATCACGCTCGAACCGGTTTCGACCCGTAAGCTCTAAACCGCTCGCGGGTTGACAGGCGGCTGGGCCGTCGTTAGAAACCGAGCCATGAAGGTCATGGTGAAGATTCTCGCGGGTTTGGCTCTGCTAACGCTTTTCTCGGGTTGCGGCTCGGACGATCGTCCGGCCGGCCCTTTCCTCGAAGCGCAAAAGAACCTTCCCGACGACGGGTATTGGTTCTGCAGGCTCGACTACACCGTTCACTACCGGAACGGCGCCGCCGATCAGGAGTTCTTCACCGCCCTGGGCGAAGGCCGCTCGGCCGTGAAGCAGAAAATCGCCCAGCAGTGTATCAATAGCTCCTACGAAGTCGACTGCTCCGTCGCCGTGACGAATCAGTTCTTCAATTGCACGCGCGCCGAAAACACGGGTCACATGACCGACTACCGGGGCGTGACCTATTGCCGCCTTCCGTACACGACGCAGTGGCGCGACGGCTCGATCGAACACCGTATGTTCGAATCGACGGGAAAAGACCAGAAGGAGGCCGTGAAGAAGATCTATTCCTCCTGCACGCGCGGCCTACTCTTCGCGTACACGCGGGAATGCACCGACGCGATTCTCGCGGACGCGATGGATTGCAAACCGGTTCAGTAAAACCCGTTAAATCTCGGCGTCGATTTCGCGTTCGATGAGCATCGTCTCGATCGCGCCCATATCGAGGTGGAAAGTCCGGTCCTTTTTGATCGGCTTCACCCGGCGCCGGAGCGCCCGGATCGTCGCTTCGATCTTCGGCGAAGATTTCAGGGGGCGGTGAAACTCGAGGCCGGTCGAGGCCGCGAGGAGTTCCATCGCGATCACGCGCCGGGAGTTTTCGAGGATGCGGGTCGCTTTCCGCGCGGCCCAAGCGCCCATGGAAACGTGGTCTTCCTTGTCGGCGGACGTCGGGATCGAATCGACGGACGCGGGATGCGCGAGCGTCTTGTTTTCCGAGACGATACTCGCCGCCGCGACCTGGACGATCATGAAGCCGGAATTGACTCCGCCTTCCTGGACGAGGAACGCGGGAAGCCCGGACATCGCCGGGTTCACGAGCTTTTCGATCCGCTGCTCGGAGATCGACGCGATCTCGGCCATCGCGATCGAAAGCGCGTCCATGGCGATCGAGACGATCTGCCCATGGAAGTTTCCGCCCGAAAGGACTTTTCCACCCGAGGGAAAAACGAGGGGGTTATCGGTGACGGCGTTCACTTCGCGCTCGAGCACTTCGCGAACGAAGCGAAGCGTGTCCCGGGAGGCGCCGTGAACCTGGGGCATGCAACGGAGGGAATACGGGTCTTGGACCTTCCCGCAGTCCTCGTGACTGTGGGTGATCTCGGATTCCTTTCCGGCCGGTCGCAGGATCGCGCGCAGGCGCTTCGCGACGATCGCCTGGCCCGGATGCGGACGCACGCGCTGGATATCGGCGTCGAAGGCCGAGGTCGTACCCTTCAAGGCTTCGACGGTCATCGCGCCCGCGAAATCGGCGACGTCGCAAACGTATTCGGCGTCGAGGAGGGCGAGTGTTCCGATCGCGGTCATGAACTGGGTCCCGTTGATGAGGGCGAGGCCCTCCTTCGGTCCGAGGCGAATCGGCTTCAGACGCGCGGCCTTGAGCGCGCGCGAGCCCGGCATGAGTTTTCCCCGGTAATACGCCCGGCCCTCGCCGATGAGGACCAGGGAAAGGTGGGAAAGCGGAGCGAGATCGCCGCTCGCGCCGACGGAGCCCTGTTCGGGAATCCACGGCGTCACGCCCGCGTTCAGGCATTTCAGGATCTGCTCGACGAGAGCGACGCGCACGCCGCTATGGCCGATCGAAAGGTTCGCGGCGCGGAGGAAGAGCATCGCGCGAGACTGGGCGACGGAGATCGGAGCGCCGGTGCCGACGGAATGCGAGCGGAGGAGATTATACTGCAGCTCCTCGAGATCGTGTTCGGGAATCCGCACCGACGAGAGCAATCCGAATCCCGTGTTCACGCCGTAAATGGTTTCGCCGGCTTCCGTCCGGGAACGAAGGTAGCGGTAGGCGCGCTCGATTTTTTTCTTCGCCGTCGGGGTGAGCACGACTTTCCGGCCGAACCGCGCGATTTCGCGGACGGCTTCGAGGGTGATTTTGTCCTGGCCGAGCCGGAACGGTTTCGTCGCCATCGCGAGTCTCCTCAGTTCCCGGCTTCGATCGCGGCCGCGAGTTTACGGTAGGCCGCGACCCGGTTCTTCGCGTCGAAGATCGCCGAGCCGGCGACGAAGCAGTCCGCGCCCGCCTCGCGAACGGCGGTCGCCGTACCGGAGTGGATCCCGCCGTCGACTTGGATCAGGAAACGGTTCGAGCGCCGAAGCTCGGTAAGGCGCGAGATCTTTTTCAGCGCGCCGGGAATGAACTTCTGGCCCCCGAACCCCGGGTTCACGCTCATGACGAGCACGAGATCGACGAGGTGGAGGACGTCTTCGATCGCACCGACCGGCGTCGCCGGATTCAACGAAACGCCGGCGAGGCATCCGCGCTCGCGGATCCGCGTGAGAAGGCGATCGAGGTGGTTCGAGGCTTCGGCGTGCACCGTGATCACGTTCGCGCCCGCGTCGGCGAACGCGTCGACCCAGTCCTCGGGCCGCGAAACCATCAGGTGGCAGTCGAGGAACGCCTTCGTCTTCGCGCGAAGGCCCTTCACGACGACCGGCCCGATGGTGAGATTCGGAACGAAGTGCCCGTCCATCACGTCGACGTGGAACCATTCGGCGCCCGCCTTCTCGACTGACTTCATCTCGGCGCCGAGCGCCGCGAAATCCGCGGAGAGGATCGAAGGGGCGATCACGCCGGATTCGAAAGCGAGCGCTTCGAGGCGTTTCCATCGCGAAAGAGGCGACGACGACGAACCGGAAGTTTTTTTCTTCATCAGCCCGAGCGTACCGGAAGAGGAAGCCGGATTCCACGCCCCTTTAGGCCGTTCAAGAAGGAGGAGGAGTCCATTTCTTTCTTTCCCTCGGGCTGCAAACGTTGGATTTCGAGGGCGCCCTGCGCCGTTCCGAGAACGAGCGTGCCCGCGCGTTCCTGGAGGTATCCGGCGGTCGCGGCGAGCGTCGGGTGGGGAACGGTTTGACGCACTTTGATCCGTTCCTCGGGTTTTCCTTCGGCGGTCGCGAGAAAGAGGCTCGTGCCCGGCCACGGATTCAGCGCGCGCACCCGTCGGTCGAGTTCGGCCGCGGCGAGCTTCGGATCGAGCGCTTCCATTTCCTTCGTGAGCTTCGTCGCATAGGTCACTTTCGTCGGATCTTGCGCGCGGCCTTCGATCCGACCCGAGGCGAGACCCTCGATCGTCGAAAGGATCAGGTCGCCGCCGAGAACGGCGAGCCGGTCGTGAAGGACGCCGACGAACTCGCGCTCGCCGATCTTCGTCTCGACCTGTTCGTAGATATCTCCCGCGTCGAGCTCGCGCACCATCTTCATCGTCGTCACGCCGGTCACCGTATCGCCCGCGAGCATCGCGTGGTGGATCGGCGCGGCTCCGCGCCAGCGCGGCAAGAGCGACGAGTGGATATTCACGCACGCGATCCGCGGCAGATCGAGGACGTTCTGGCGCAGGATCTGTCCGTAGGCGACGACGACGATCACGTCGGGCTTCAGTTCGGCGAGTTTCTCGTATTCGCCGGGAAGCGAGAGTTTCTCGGGCTGGTAGACCGGCAGCCCGAACGAGAGCGCCTTTTCTTTCACCGGCGACTGCCGGACTTCGAGGCCGCGGCCGACCGGACGATCCGGCTGGGTATAGACCGCGACGATCTCATGGGCCGAGTGGATTTTTTCTAACGCGGGCACGCTGAACGTCGGCGTACCCATGAATACGATGCGGAGCCTCGGTGAGGAGGCGTCCTGCACGGTGGCGGCCGTCTCGGTCGCTGGACGGCTCACGATCAAAACCCCCGCTTCTTCGCGTCGCGCGGGTTCATCAGGTCGTGCCCGAAGGACTCGCGCTCGGCGCGCTCCTTGCGCAGTTTTTTCTGGGCCATTTCTTTTTTCAGCGGGCTCAGCCGGTCGATGAAGAGCCGGCCTTCGAGGTGATCCATCTCGTGTTGGATCGCGACGGCGAGAAGTTCCTCGGCGTCGAGCGTCTTCGTGAGCCCGTCGATGTTCTGGTATTGGAGGGTGATCTTCTTCGCCCGTTCCACTTCGGCGGTGTATTCCGGGACCGAAAGGCAGCCCTCGGACGTCTTAATTTTGCCTTCTTTCCGGATGATCTCCGGATTGATGATGATGATCGGTTTCCGGTTCGTTACGATCGAACGCCCGAAGACCTCCGCGTTCTTCGGAACTTCCCCTGGTTTCGGGAACTCGCCCTCGAGTTCCTCGTAGTCGTAGTCGACGTCGAGGACGAGGATGCGTTCGAGGATCCCGACTTGGTTCGCCGCGAGCCCGATTCCCGGGGCGTCGTACATCGTCTCGAACATGTCGTCGGCGAGCTTGAAGTAGGACTTTTCCACGCGCGCGATCGGGGCCGCTTTCTTCGTCAAAACCACGTCGGGAAAGGCGTAAATCTTCAGCTTCGACATGGCCCGAGTTTAACCGATTTCCGCTTACTTTTCCTGCCGCGCGACGAGGACGAGCGCGAAAGCCATGAAAATGAGGGTCGGACCCCACGCCGCCATGACGGGGGGCACCGCGCCGTTCGACCCGAGAGAAAGGCCGATCGAGTAGAAGAGCCAATAAAAGAAGGTGATCGCGAGGCACATCGCGAGGTCCTTCGCGAGGCCCCCTTCTCGGCGTCCGCGCACGGAGAACGGAATCCCGATCATGCACATCACGAGAGGGATGAAGCTCAAGCTGAAGCGCGAGTGGAATTTCACCTGGTACGATTTCGTATCGAGGCCGGCGTTTTGATTGCGGTCGATATAGTTTTTCAGTTCGCCCAATCGGAGGCCGTCGACCTCCTTCTCGATTTCCTGGAAGTCCTTCGGCGTCTCCGGGATTTGGAGACGGAGTTCGTTGAATTTTTCGCTCACCGGGAAGGGGTCGTTCGGCACGAATTGGGTCACCGTACCGGTGAGGAGCTTCCATCCCTGGGGAGTGAAAAGCGCCTTATCGGATTCCACAGTTTGCACGAGATTGAAGCGGTCGTCGAAGGAGTAGACCGTCATCCCGAGGATCTGCTGCGTCTTCAGGTCGAAGGCTTTGAGGTTATAAATCAGGTTTTTCGAGCGATACCAGACTCGGTTCTGTTTCACGTCGAGGTAGAAGTCGGTGCGCTTTTTCATCTCGCGCCAGTAGTAGTTCGTCTTTCGCTTGAAGAGACCCGGCAGGACGCTGTCCTGGAGAAAAAGCGTTCCGAGCGAGATCGCGAAGACGAAAACGAGGAGGAGCGCCATGATGCGTTTCAGCCCGATTCCGAGCGAAAATACCGCGGTGAGTTCATTGGTCCGATTTAAGCCGGAGAGCGTCAAAACGGTTCCGATGAGGACGGACGGCGGCAACATTTGGACGAAGACGGCCGGCAGCTGGAATAGATTGAAGATCAGGACTTGGCGGATCGGAAAGGTCTCTTCCAGGACCATCCCGGTGATTTGTTGGAAGAGATAAATGGCCGTTAATCCGAACGCGGCGATCGCTATGTTCTTCAGGAAAAGGGCGATGATATAGCGGTCGATCGTCTTCATGGCTTCCCTGCGGGTCCTATCTTAGCTATGGTAGTCGAATCATGAGCGAGTCGAAAGAGACGGTTACCGAAAAGAACGGGAATTCCTACGCGTCCGCACCGGCGAAGTCGGGATCCTCGAACGCCAAACTTCGTTACGTGTTCGAGCAGATTTGGCAGCTCGCCGTCGCGCTCCTCATCGTCTTCGCGATCCGCTCCGCGATCGTCGAACCGTTCAAGATCCCGTCGGGCTCGATGATCCCGACCCTCTACGTCGGCGACTTCATCTTCGTGAACAAGTTCGCCTACGGATTGAAACTCCCGTTCTCCGATCTTTTCGGCGCGCCGGTCACCCTCGTCCATCGCGATCCGCCGAAGCACGGCGATATCATCGTCTTCCTCTATCCGAAGGAACCCGACACCCACTACATCAAGCGCGTGATCGGCCTTCCGGGCGACACCGTCGAAGTGCGGAACAAGGTCGTCTACATCAATGGCCAGCCGCTCCCGCAGACCGAGGCGCCGAACGACGAGAAGCTCGCGCAGCTGAAGGACATCGGCGATCCTCGCTACGGCGAAACGCACATGAAGCTTTTCCGCGAAAAGATCGAGGGCGGTCACGAGCACAAGATCCTCATCGACCAAAACAACGACTACACGATGAATTTCGATCCGGTGAAGATCCCGGAAGGCCACCTCTTCGTCATGGGCGATAACCGCGACTTCTCGAACGACTCGCGCTTCTGGGGTCTCGTTCCGTACGAGAACATCTCGGGCCGCGCCGAAGTCATCTGGCTCTCGATGTGGTTCGACTTGAAGGACACCGACAAAAATTCTTTCAAACCGGCGCGCATCGGCACGGTCTTGAAGTAACCGGCCCGAACCGAGGCGATGAAACTCCGGACCGTCCTCGATCACCTGATTTCGATCGCCGCGGCCCTCCTTCTCGTTTTCTTCGTCCGTTCGAGTTTCTACGAATCTTATAAGATCCCTTCCGGCTCGATGATCCCGACGATCCTGATCGGCGACCACGTCTTCGTGAATAAGTTCGCCTATCGGTTCAACCTCCCGTTCTCGGAGTATTTCGGTAGGCCGATCCGCCTTTTCGAGCGCGCGGGACCCGAGCGCGGCGACATCGTCGTCTTCGAAAGCCCGCGCAATCCGGAGATCAACTACATCAAGCGCGTGATCGGTCTTCCCGGCGACACCGTTCGCGTCCGCGACCGCAAACTCTACGTGAACGACGTCCTCATGCCGTCGGCGCCGGCGACGGAAGCCGAGGCGAAACGGATCTTTTCCGATCTTCGCGATCCGCGGCTCGGCGAGAACGAAATGCAGGTCTTCCGCGAGAAGCTCGACGGCCATGACCACTGGATCTTCCTCGATCGGAACAACTTCGTTTCCGAAAGTTTCGGTCCTTACTCCGTTCCCGAGGGAAAGATCTTCGTCATGGGCGACAATCGCGATTTTTCAGACGACTCCCGGTTCATCGGGGCGATTCCGATCGACCGCATCCGGGGGCGCGCGAGCTGGATTTGGCTCTCGATCTGGCTCCAGTTCGATCCGTTCGAGCTCGTGTTTCACCCGCTCCGGTCCGGGCACTCCCTCTATTCTATTTAATCTGTGTAATCGAAGTAGTCGGTGAGAGACCGGGTCGGCGACGACACACTCGCCAGAAGAAAAAAGTCGCGAACCGTGGAACTTTTCGCGGGTTCGATCGTTTCTTCGGAGGGGGATTCCGGACTATGTTTATTCGGGGGAAGGTCGCGGCGATCGTCGCCGTCGGAGGCTTAACCGGACTTTTCGGCTGTTTGCCGAATGCTGGCGTAGTCTCGCGATTCGGGATCCCGTATCTCTCGGGAAGCCTCGCCGGCGGACTTTCGGTCGCATCCGCCCCTGCCGCGATCACGCAGTCGGCTTGCTCGACCGACGCGCTCGTCGTCGTCGCGGACAATCCGAACGGATTCGACGCACCGGTTTCCCTCGAGCTAGGCGGTTCACTCCAGGCTTACGAAGATGCCCAGTGTGCGCATCCGATCTCGGGATTCGTCGCGCCTGACGGGGTGACTTCGAAAGCGATTTACCTGCGCGATGACGCGAGCGAGTCTCCGTCGTTTCGGGTGGTACTCGGGGATCTCGTCGCGAACACGGTCGTCCCGGTCCGCCGTTCCTACAACGTCCTCGCTTACGGCGCTTCCGGCTCCGACGCCGCCGACGACTCGGCGGCATTCTCCGCGGCGATTTCGGCCGCCGCGTCCGGTGTCCGCGATTTTCCCGCGGGTCCGGCGTTGGATGCGAAGGGAACGACGAAATCCCAGGCGATCGTCTACGTTCCTCCGGGAATCTATCACCTCGCGAAAGTCTACCTCGCGTCGAACGTCCGTCTCGAGATCGACGCGAACGCGGTTCTTCGCGGGGCCGAAGCCGGACAAAAATGCCAATCGCTCTTCTACCTCGACACCGCGGATTCCGGAGCCAAACTCGCCTCGGACGAACCGCCGATCACGAACGTGTCGCTCGTCGGCGTCGGGAATTCGGCGAGCGCCCGCAGCGTGGATCCGGACTGGGACGCGACTCACAGCTTCGAGCTCGACGACGATCCGGCGCACCAACTCTGCCAGATGAAGACGAACAGCGACGGTTCCCCGGCGACCGCGAGCGTGCTGCCGCCGATGATCCTCGTCCGGAACGTCACCGGCTTCCAGATCGAGAACGTCTACTCGGTCCAGAGTTACGGCCCCTACCCGACGATCGACGGTTCGCCGAAATACTACCCGTCGAACGTGATCGTTTTCCAATCGGGAGTCGCCGGTAACTTCAGGCTCGTGAAGGGGGCCGGCGGAACGACTCAGTATCCGCCGAGCGAGCAGACTCCGGTCTCGGAGTTCACCCATCCTCGGTTCGGCGTTTACCGGAATCACGCGAACATGAATGCGCCGGCTGGCTACGGCCCGGCGCAGTTCCAGAGCGGCGAAAACCTGACCGTCGAAGAGATTTATTCCCGCGGCGGAGTCGCTCTTCGGCTCGAGACGGACGTCGCCGGAAACGCGCTCGACCCTGATTCGAATCCGAGCAGCCCTTGCCTGAATTACGACGGTACGGGGACCGATTATCGGTGCTACGCCTGGGGCTCGAAACTCGACGCGATCCACGCGCGGAAGATCAAATGCGCTTCCGGAAACGCCGGTCTTTACCTCGCGGCCCACGGCCAGTTGAACGGCGCCGTCGACGTCGCCGATCTCGAAACCGATAACTGCTACACCGGGATCTCGGAAAGCGCGAACACCTCGAACGGCTCTTCCGGAGATCCGCACCTGTTCACCGGAACGTTTTCGCCTTCATTCTCGGGCAACGTCGAGATTCGCGGCAGTCGTCTCGACGGGAAAGGAAACTGCGAGATCGGGGGTTGCCTCGCGCAGAAGCCTTGTTCCGGGGCGGATACCTGGGTTCCGAACGTTCCGTCGAGCGGAACGTTCGCGGTTTCGCCCGGTGCGTACTGGTCGGTAATCCCGGCCGGATTGATCGAATCCGATTCTTTTCTCGATAACGCTCCGGCTTGTCCGAAGTGATATCGATTTTCAGGGGGTAGTATGGGGTTAGCGTCCAAGTTCGATTTTCCGTTGTTTTCGTTCGCGATCGTCGGGGCGTTCGGGGTTTTTTTCTGCGGCGTCGCTTCCGCGAGTACCGTATCGGTTTTCTCGAATCCCGGCGCGGCGACGCGGACCGCGTGCAGTTATGCGCCCGTGGTTCTCTCGGTTAAGAATACTTCTGCCACTGCTCAGTCGGTGAAGCTGGCCGTCACGGGGTCGGCCAAGCTTTTTTCCGATGGCCAATGTTCGGTTTCTTTGGCGTCTTTCCGGGCGAAATCGGGATCATCCTCGAAATCGGTTTACCTGAAAGACACGGTCGCCGAATCCGTGTCGATCACGGCGACGATCCAGTCGGCGAAGGCCGTCGCGAGCATGAAAATCTACGCCGCGACGAACGTCCTCGATTTGGGGGCGTCCGGTTCGGACGCGAAAGACGACTCGTCTGCCTTCGCGTCGGCGATCTCGGCCGCTTCGACGGCCGTTACGGACTTTCCGGCCGGTCCGCGGCTGGACGCCGCGGGAACGACGAAACCTCAGGCGATCGTCTACGTTCCGAAAGGAACCTATTACCTGAGCAAGGTCTACCTCGCTTCGAACGTTCGCCTCGAGATCGACGCGAACGCGGTACTTCGCGGGGGGGCCGATCCGAACGTGAAGTGCCAGAATCTCCTCATCCTCGACACGAAAAACTCCTCGAATTCGCTCGCGTCCGCCGAACCGCCGATCACGAACGTTTCGATCGTCGGCGTCGGGACGGCGACGGACGTCCGCGACTCCATCCCGGAGTTCGACGTCTCCCACAGCTTTACGCTCGACGACGATCCGACCCACCAGATCTGCGGCTGGAAGACGAACGGCGACGGCAGCCTCGCGGACGCGGGCGTGATTCCTCCGATGATCATGGTCCGGAACGTCACGGGATTTCTGTTCGAGAACCTTTACTCGGTCCAGAGTTACGACGCTTATCCGATCATCAACGGCGTTCCGAAGAACTTCCCGGCGAACGTCGTCGTTTTCCAATCCGCGGTCGGCGGGAACTACAACGTCGTCAAGGGCGCGGGAGGAACGACGCAGTACCCGAAGAAGCAGCAGACCCCCGTTTCGCAGTTCACTCATCCGCGCTACGGGATTTACCGGAATCACGTGAACCTGAACGCGCCCGCCGGGTACGGCCCGGCGCAGATCCAGAGCGGGGAAAACCTCACGTTCGAGGGGATGTATTCGCGCGGCGGAGTCGCGATGCGATTCGAAACGGACGTCGCGGGGAACGCTCTCGACCCGGATAACGACCCGAACAGCCCGTGCAAGAACTATAACGGTTCGGGTCCGGACTACCGTTGTTACGCTTGGGGCGCGAAACTCGACGTGATCAAGGCGACGCGGATCCGTTGCGTGAACGGGAACGCCGGCCTCTATCTCGCCGCGCACGGACAAGTGAACGGCACGGTGAGCATCGACGATCTGAGGACCGATCACTGCTACACCGGGATCTCCGAGTCGGCCAACTCGTCGGAATGGAACTCGACCGGGGACTCGCACCTGCTCACGGGTCAGTTCCTTCCGACGATCGGTTCGGTCACGATCGTCGGAAGCGACGTGAACAAATCCGGAGCCTGCCTCTTCGACGGATGTCTCGCGCAGCGCCCTTGTTCCTCGGCGAACACTTGGATCGCGAACGTGATGTCGAGCGACAAGGTCGCCATCTCCAGCTCCGCCGCTTGGGGGGTGATGCCTTCTGATCTTACGGTCACCGGAGGTTTCGGATCTTCCGGCGCGTCTTGTCCGAAGAATTGAGCGGCCGCCGTTCAGCGCGGAACGACCGTGAGCGAGCGTTCGAGCGTCGGTCGGTAACCCGGAAAGACGGAAAGATCGCTATGATGCCCCCCGGGGAACTTCACGAGGTCCGCGGGGGGCGTGAATCTTTCCGCGAGCGCGGCTCCGGAAACGAACGGCACCACTTCGTCGTCGGTTCCGTGCAGGATGATCGTCGGCGCGGTGACTTTAGGCGCATAGAGGTCGCTGCGCATCGGGTAGCGAACGAGGAACGGTAAAACGACGGGAAATCGAGCGCGGCCGATGCTCGCGAGACTCAAGTAGGGCGTCTCGAGGATCAAGAGCGCCGGCTTCATTTCCGACGCGAGCCGCACGGCGAGCCCGGTTCCGAGAGAGCGGCCGAAAAGAACGATCTTCGAATCCGGAAAATCTTTGCGGGCTTCGGCGAGCACGGCGCGGGCGTCGTTCACGAGTTGGTCTTCGCTCGAAATGCGGCCCGTGCTCTTCCCGTATCCGCGGTAATCGTAGATCAGCACGTCGAAACCGAGCGCGGCGTGCATCGTCCCTTCGTCGCCCCATCCGGAGAGACTTCCCGCGTTTCCGTGGAAATAGACGATGATCCCCCGAGGATTTTTCACCCGGAATCGAAGCGCGCTGAGGATCGCGCCGTCCACGGGAATCGAGATCTCGGTCGCGCCCTCGAAACGAAGCGGAAAATCCGCGGGAAGCTTTTCGGGAAAGAAGATGAGGCGTTCCTGGAAGAAGTACGCGAGGACCTGGATCGTGACGAGCGCGAAGCAGACGAACTTCAGGGCGAGTTTCAGCCCACCCATCGCGAAAACCGATCAAGCGCGCGGGCGACGCCGCTTCGGATCCCGTCGGGAAAACGATCGAGCGCCCGGACCGCGGCGGGCGACCAGCGGTAATAGAGCGCGACCGCGCGACGTCCCGTCGCCGTACGGCGGAGCCTACCGTCGCGAAAGTTTCGAAGGCGAACGATCGTCATCGGATCGCTCACGTCGAGGAGCGAGGTCGCGACGAAGCACTTTTCCCCGGTGAGCGAGGTGTAGGCGGACTTGAATTCGGGGCGGTGCTTGCACTTCCCGCTGCCGAGATATTTCCGGAGGGCTTCGCCCGAAAGCGCTTGGAACGGCATGCCCTTCGAGAACATGACGTATTTCTGAAGGTAGGTCACGAGTTCGGACTTTTGGTCGCCTCGTTTCGCGCGGTCGTAGAGTTTCGCGAGGTCCCAGTAGATACCCGAGAGTAGCACGATCTCGTAAAGGTCTTTGGTCCGATCGAAGAGGTCGAGCGTGAGTCCGTCCCGGCCGCATTTTTTCCACATCTCGAGGATGAGGATGTACTGCTGGTACTTCCGAATCGACTCGATCGTGTGCCCGCTCGCGGAAAGGCGGATGCCTTCCTTCGCGATCTCGACGCGTTTTTTCAGCAGCTCTTTCCGCTGCTCTTCTTGTTGGCGTCGAAGCTGTTTTTCGATCCGCGACCGCAAGATCGTTCGGGAGGGGCGTTCCTTTTTCGTCGCGGATTCAGACATGGGGGTGGATTTATCCTAACCCGTACGGATCGACGTCCACAAGCAGGGGCCACTTCTCGGCCGCCGCCGTTCGTTTGGCGATCGCGATCGATCGACCGAGCGCTCGTACCGACGACGATTTAATCAGGAGGTCCCAGCGGAATATTCCCTTCGCCCGCTCGAGGAACGCCTCCGACGGCCCTAGGAAATCTAACCGCACGCCGGGTTCTTCGCCTTCGATCGCGGTTTGGGCTCCTCGTAAAGCGTTCGCGATCGCTTCGCAGCGCGAGACGGCCTCATTTCGTTCGGTCGACTCGACGCGGAGCCGCGCCATCCGGCCGTACGGCGGGTAGGCGAGAACCTGGCGGAGCTCCCGCTCCTCGGCGAGGAAGTCGTCCTCGGTGCGCAGACCCCGGAGAACGGAAATGACCGGTGCGTCGGGTTGGTAGGTCTGGATCAGGACGCGGCCGGGAAGGTCGGCACGGCCGGCGCGCCCGGAGACTTGGGAGAGGATCTGGAGCGCCCGCTCGGGCGCGCGGAAATCCGGGTACCGAAAGAGCGCGTCGGCCAGGACGACGACGACGAGGGTGACCCGGGGGAAGTCGTGGCCCTTCGCGAGCATTTGGGTGCCGAGGAGGATCTGGGCTTCGCCGGCGCGGAAGGCGTTCAGCGTCTTTTCGAGCCGCGATGCGCTCGTGACCGCGTCGCGATCGAGCCGAAGCGTCTTCACCTCGGGCAGGAGCTTCGGGATTTCCTCTTCGAGGCTTTCCGTGCCGGCGCCGATCGGATCGAGATCGACCGCTTGGCATTTCGGGCAGACGTCGGGAATACCTTCGGCATGCCCGCAGACGTGGCAACGGAGTTCGCGCGATCGCTTATGCACCGTGAGCGAGATCGAACAGTTCGGGCACTCGGATACTTCGCCGCAGTCCCGGCACCGTAGGAACGCCGCGAATCCTCGGCGATTCAGGTAGACCATGATCTGTTCGCCGCGCGCGAGCGTCTCCTTCATGATCGTCAGCGTCTTCTCAGCGATCGGCGCTTGGATTCCTTCGACCTGCGGCTCCTCGCCGAGGTCGATCACTTCGATCGCGGGCATCCCGCCGCGGGCGAAGCGGGCGGTGAGCGGGAACGAGGCGTACTTGCCCTCACGGACGCGTTCCCGAGTCTCGAGGCTCGGCGTCGCGGAGCCGAGAACGACGAGGGCGCCCGCGTCCTTTCCGCGGACGATCGCGAGATCGCGCGCGTGGTAATGGACGCGGTCTTCCTGTTTGTAGGTCGGATCGTGTTCCTCGTCGACGAGGATGAGCCCGAGATCGCGCATCGGCGCGAAGACCGCGGAGCGCGCGCCGACGACCACCCGGATCTCGCCGCGGCGAAGGGCCGCCGCTTGGTCGCGCCGTTTCGCGTCGGGCATCGCCGAGTGCCAGCGCGCGACGGTTTCGCCGACGCCCGCTTCGAGGCGTTCGTGGAGCTGGGAGGTGAGCGCGATTTCGGGGACGAGGAGGATCACTCCCCTGCCCTCGGCGAGCGCGCGTTTCGCGAGCTCGATGTAGACCTCCGTCTTTCCGCTGCCGGTGACGCCGTGAAGGAGCGCCGTTCCGGGCGCCGCGGACTTGCGAAGCGTTTCGAGCCCGTCGAGCGCGGCGGTTTGTTCCTCGTTCAGCCGGATTTCCCGGGGCGCGACGAGCGTCCGCGTGAGCTCCTTCGCTTCCCGGTTCGCGGAACGAAGACCGAGGGAAGCCGGAGGGCAAGCGGCGGCGAGCAGTTCACCGAGCGGTTGGGCGTAGTAACGGGCGGCCCACGAGCAGAGCGCGAAGACGTCGGACGGAATCCGATCCTCCTCGTCGCCGCATTCGAGGATCGCCTTCAGTTTCGAGGGATCGAGGGAAGGCGGGAGTTCGGCGATCGGCTTCGGCTCGTCGACGACGAAGCCGATGACCGTCGAACGACCGAACGGGACGCGGACCCACGTGCCGGGGCCGAGGCCGCGGGCGTCTTCGGGAATGCCGTACGAGAAATAGGAGTCGAGCGGGCGCGGGACGGCGACCGAAACGATGCGGGAAATTCCGGCGGCGACTACCGGATCCACTGCACCCACTGTTCGATCAGTCCACGTTCGTCGCTCGGAAGCGAGGACGGGATGGCGGGAATGCCGGAAACTTGGATCGCGCGCATATCGGCGAGATCGGGATTCGTCATGACTTCCATCGCCTCGCCCTTCAGAACGAAGTCGTTACCGCGGTAGATCGAGATCGACCGCGCGTACGGGAAGTCCCGGGAGAACTTCGTTTCTTCGAACCGGATCTCCGCGCCGCCGGCGATGAGTTTCAGGGGGACGAAGTCGTCCTTCAGGATCCAGAGCGACGGGTTCCCTTCGCCGATGATCCAGCCGACCTTGTGATCGAGACGTCCGATCGAAGTCTTTTCGAGCGCCCGCTTCGCGGGTTCGTCGGGCGCGGCGGCGAGGTCGGTTTCGAGGACGACCGGGATGCCCGCGTTTTTCAGCGCAGTCATGATGTTCCCGGGGTTCGTCTCGAAAAGCAGGAGGCTCGCGAGGCTATCGGTCACCCCGAGCTTGCGCTCGAAAGCGTAGATCTCGCGGTCGTTCTGGTCGACGAACCGGGCTTTCCACGTCCGGGTGGCGGCGTCGTAGTATCCGATTTCGCGGACCTGGCCGCTCGGGCCGGTGATCCGCGTCTTCACGCGCAGCGATTTCAAACCCTTGTGCTTCTTCGCGAGCATCGCGATCTGGAAGTTCGACGGCGGGATGTACGCGTAGGCGGCTCCGGCGAGCGCGATCGAGACGAGCGAGGCCGCGAGGATCTTCATCGATGTTTTCATCAGCCTTGGCCTCCGAGGTGTTTTTTCATCAGCGCGCGGACGTCCGCGGCGAGTTCGGGGCGCTTCAGCGCGTAGGCGAGCGTCGCGTCGATGTAGCCGAGCCGGTCGCCGGTGTCGTACCGGGTGCCGTCGAACGCGTAAGCGAAGAGTTTTTCCTTCTCGGCGAGGGATTTGAGTCCGTCGGTGAGTTGGATCTCGCCGCCTTTGCCGGGCTTCGTGTTCCGGAGAACTTCGAAGATCGAGGGCATGAGTACGTAACGCCCGGGGATCGCGAGGCGCGAAGGGGCCTCGTTCGGAGCCGGTTTTTCGACGAGCGTCTTCACGCGAGTGAGTCGGCCGTCGACTTTATCCCCGCCGACGATCCCGTATTTCGAAACGTCGCGCTCGGCGACTTCCATCACGCCGACGACCGACGCCTTCTCGCGTTCGGCGACGTCGATCAGCTGACGGGTACACGGGATTTTCGCGTCGATGAGGTCGTCCCCGAGGAGGACCGCGAACGGTTCGTCCCCGATGATCGGCTCCGCGCAGAGCACGGCGTGGCCGAGGCCCATCGGGTTTTTCTGACGGATCGTCATGATGTTGCAAAGCTTCGCGATTCGGCGGGAAATGTCGGCGAGATCGGACTTCCCTTTTTTATCGAGGGTCGATTCGATCTCGAACGAGTAGTCGAAGTGGTCGACGATGGAATCCTTGTTCCGGCCGGTGATGATGACGATGTCCTGGATGCCGGACGCGACGGCTTCTTCCACGATGTGTTGGATCATCGGGACGTCGACGATCGGGAGCATCTCCTTCGGCGTCGCTTTCGTCGCGGGAAGGAACCGGGTGCCCAGTCCGGCACAAGGTATGACGGCTTTGCGAATCTTCATCTTTCGACCTTACCCGAGCGACGGGGGTTGTGGAAGCCGCGCCTTTTCGACTAGAGTCGGGGAATTCACCCGTGTTTCGAAGGAGTTGATGCAAAATGTCATATCTCTTCACGATTCCTCTCCTTGCCCTAGCCTTCGTCTCGAACGCCTACGCGGCCGATTACCATTCGCCGCGCGCCGCGAGTCTCGGCGGTGCCGGTCATGCGGCGCCGCTGCTGAACGACGCGATTTATTTGAACCCCGCGATGATCGCGATGCTGCCCGCGTATTCGGTGAGCGTGAGTCACGAATCGATTTCCGGTCCGGACAACACCGAACCCCAGGCTCTCGTCCAAAACGCCTCGATTCAGGACGGGACGAATCCGGTCTTTTCGGCGGGTATCGGTTACACGCGAAAAACCTACGGCCGCGAAGTCGGTTTTGGCGTCGCGAGTCGGATCTCCCAGCAGTATTCCGCCGGGGTCGGCGGGCGTTTCCTTTTCGGCAGCGACTCGCGGAATTCCGCGATGGACACCTCGATTTCCGGCGCCGGCGAGCCGATCGACTGGCTCCAAACGGGTTTCATCGTCGATAATCTCGTCGAAAACGTGAAGCTCACGAACGGCTGGAACCAGTACCGCGAATTCACCCTCGGGCTGAAGGCGAACGTGATGAAGATGCTCTTTCTCTACGTCGATCCGCACGTCACGCCTTCGAAACCCGGGGACACCTTCGGGTGGGAAGCCGGATTCGAGCTGCCGCTCATGAGCGATCTTTTCCTCCGCGGCGGCATGAACAAGAACTCTTTCCAGCCCGCGCTCGGCGGCTACGGTCACGGACACGCGTTCGGTCTCGGCATGGCTTTTCCGCGGATTTCGCTCGATCTCGCCGTGACCCGCACCTACGAACCCGCGCGGACGAACAGCCTCCTCTTTTCGGTCACGATTCTCTAACCGCCGGCCGAAGAGTAGGAATAGAAGAAGTAGAGTCGGCGTCCGCGCGTCGCGGCCGTCAAAAAACTGACGACATCCTCGGGACCCCGCGGCCATGGAATCGGAAGAGCTCGAAAACAAATCGGAAGGCGAAGAGAAACCCGTCGAGCGGGAACTCTCTCCGTTCGAGCAGCTCCAGGAGAGCTGGGCTTCGCTCACCGTCGATCAGCGGCACGAGGCGTTCTACGCGCTTCCGCGCGAAGAGGCCGAGGAATTCTTCCTGACCCTCGGCGCGGCCGACCAGTACGAGCTCGTGAAGGATCTCCAGACGAGCCAGAAACGCGGATGGATCCGGATCCTCGCGCCCGACGACGCCGCCGACTTGATCCAGCAGTTCGCCTTCGAGGAACGCGCGCAGATGCTCGCCCTCCTCGACATCACGACCATGCGCGAAGTCGTCGCGCTTCTCGCGTACGCCGAGGACGACGCCGGGGGTTTGATGAATCCGCGCTTCGTGCGGCTCCGGCCCGACGTTTCCGTCGACGTCGCGATCCGTTACCTCCGGGCCCAATCGAAGGCGAAGATCGAGACGATCCACTACGTCTACGTACTCGACCAGGAACAGCACCTCCTCGGCGCGATGTCGTTCCGCGACCTCTTCCTCGCGCCTCCGGACAAACTCGTTTCCGAGATGATGGCGACCGACCTCATCACCCTGCCCGAGGACATGGACCAGGAAGAAGTCTCGCGCAAATTCGCCCAGTGCGGCCTTTCCGCCCTCCCCGTCGTCGACGCCGAGGGGAAGATGAAGGGGATCGTCACCGTCGACGACGTCGTCGAAGTCGTCGAAGAAGAGGCCACGGAGGATATGCAAAAACTCGGGGGTACCGAAGCCCTCGACGAACCGTACCTCACGATCTCGCTCTTCGCGATGATCAAGAAGCGGGCGGGTTGGCTCACGTTTCTCTTCATCGGCGAAATGCTCACCGCGACCGCGATGCAATTCTACGAAAAGCAGATCGAGCAGGCCGTCGTGCTCGCGCTCTTCATCCCGCTCATCATCTCCTCGGGGGGGAACTCCGGGTCCCAAGCCACCTCCCTCGTCATCCGGGCGATGGCGCTTTCCGAAGTGCGGCTCCGCGATTGGTGGCGGGTTTTCATCCGCGAGCTCATCGTCGGCAGTTCCCTCGGCGTGATCCTCGGATTGATCGGGATGGTCCGGATCCTCGCTTGGCCCTCGCGGCACCAGCTCTACGGCGAACATTTCCAGCTGATCGCGGGCACCGTGGCCGCGGCGCTCGTCGGCGTCGTGCTTTGGGGGTCGATCGCGGGATCGATGCTCCCGTTCGCGCTACGCCGGATCGGGTTCGACCCGGCGACTTCGTCCGCGCCGTTCGTCGCGACCCTCGTCGACGTGACGGGACTCGTGATCTACTTCACGGTCGCGAGCATCATCCTTCACGGCGTGCTCCTCTGAGGCCGGCGGCGATTTTACGGCAGAGCGATTCGAAGATCGCGTTCTGTACGCGCGCGGCCGCGACGGAGACGTAGATCGGCCGCTTCACCGCGCCCCACTCCGGGACGCGGATTTCCCGGAGGGAATCCCCGAACTCGGACGCGGTCACCGCCACGCTCGGGACGAAGATCAACTGATCGGAAGTTCCGGCGAGCCGAAGGGCGGAGCTCGCGGTGGAGGTCTGGGTACCGGCGATCCGTTTCGTCACCGGAAGCGGACAGCGGTCGTTTCCGAAGCGGATTTGGGATTGGTCGACGTACATCGGCAGGATGAACGGGTACTCCCGGACTTGTTCCGGAGCCGCCTCCGTTCCGAGGGGGTGGCGTTTACGCCCGTAAAGGCCGTACGCGATTTCCCCGACCTCGCGGGTCTTCCACGTCCGGGTCCAGTTCACGCGGTCCCACGTCACGGCGAAATCGATCATTCCTTTCGTCCCGAAGGCGAGGATGCGATCGGGCGGAAGGTCGAGAAGGCGGCAGACGGTGTTCGGAAATTCCTGGGCGAGGCCCGAGACCACGTCGGGGAGCAGGTAGTTCGAGAGAAGGTTCGTGGTGCCGATCGTGAGCTGTTTCGGGGATTCCCGGCGCCCGGGTTCGAGCTGGGCGAGCGACGGAAGGGCGTCGAGGATCTTCTTCGCTCGCTCTCGGAAAACCACGCCTTCCGGAGTGAGCGCGATTCCCGCGGCGCTTCGCCGAAAAAGCGAATGCCCGACGCGACTCTCGACTCGGCGAAGGGTCTTCGAAAGCTGGGCCGGACTCAATCCGCGCTCCCGGGCGGCCCCGCGCACGGTCTTCAACGTCGCGAGGGTCATCACGAGTTCGAGGTCGGAAAAGCTGAGTTCGCGGAGGTTCATCGCTATGTTTCCTATTAAGAAACAGATGTGTTTCTGAACAAGCTTATAGCCCGGGACCGTACTCCGCTATAAAGAAAGCGCCGACCGAATTCGGCAACTAGGAGTTTTCACCATGACGAAGTCCCTCGCGCTTTCCCTGATCTACTTCCTGACGGCGGCCTCCGCGGCCCGAGCCGCGCTTTACGTCCCGGCCGCGCCGGTCGACGGAAAATCCGGGCTGACCTTCGCGATCGGATATACGGGCGGCCTCGTCCACGAAGGCTTCGCCTCCGTCGCCGCCGGCGAGGTCGACCTTGATCCCGCCACCCTCGCGGTCCAGGGCGGAGAAATCGGGTTCCCGATCGCCGCCCTCGACTCGGGGAACGCGAAACGGAACTGCCACATCCGGGAATCCCTCGGGCTCGATTACACGCGATCTGTGTATCCGAAGGATCACGTTTGCGGCGGCTCGAATACGCTGCCCGCCGAAGGCGCGGACGCGGTTGCCTTCCCGGAGATGGGGTTCCGCTTCATCAGCTTCAAGGACGGCCAGGTCACCGGCACCTTCTCCCTGCACGGAATCCAAAAAGACCTTACCGTCCCGGTCGTGCTCTCGAACGAGGCGGGCGGGAACGTCCGCCTGAAGGCGTCCTTTACCCTCCACCTTCCCGATTATGGAGTGATCGTGAAAAAGTTCCTTTTCGTCACCGTCGACGACGACGCAAAAGTGGGCGTCGATTTGATTTTAACGCCGAAACGTGCGAATTGATGCACGGCGCTAGTCGCGAAGGAATCGGCCTTTCGGCGCTCCTTTCGCGACTTTGACCCAGGGGGGTTCCGGCCATGCGTTCGAAGACTTTTACCGCCCAGATCCTGACCGTCGTTCTCGCCCTCGGCGCGGCCGCGGTATCGGCGTGTAACTTCCAGTACGCGAAGGAAGACGGAGACTCCCAGCAATTCGCGCAGCAGGATGCCGTCGGCTACGACCTCGTGAACGCGGAGGTCTTCCAACCGAAGTGTCTCGGTTGTCACTCGAACGACAAGCCGCTCCTGACTTCCTACGAAGCGGTCGTCGCGAATATCCGCGCGATCGAAGAGGAAGCGCTCGTCCGCCACACGATGCCGAAGTCCGGCCCGCTCCCGACGAGCCTGCAGGCGATGCTCCGTCGGTGGATCCAGGACGGAACTCCGCGCGCCGGACCGGCGCCGGTTCCGCAGGCGCCCGCCGCCGCGAGCCTCCCGCGTCCGTACACGTTCGCCAACCTGAAGAAAGACGTGCTCGATGCGAAATGCAATAACTGCCACGCGACCGGGAACCGGGACGGCATCACCGCGCTCGATACCTACGCCGATTTCATGTCGGTGCAGAACCTCGTGAAGCCGGTCGTCCTCGGTTTCGACGGAAAAGACGTCGTTCCCGAAGAAGACCTCATGCCGCCGGTGAAATCCGACGTGAAGCTCGCCGACGCCGAGAAGGCGCTCATCCTGCTCTGGTACGGGGACGGGATGCTCGAAAAGAAACCGAAGACCCCGAAACCGGGCGCTTCGTCCAAACCTCAGCCCGAGCCGAGTTCGGTCCCCGCCCCGAACCCCTCCGAAGGAGCCCAAACGTGAAATCGCTTCCTCTGATCCTCTCCGTTTTCGCGGCGACGGCCGCTTCCGCGAACGTCCATTTCCAAGCCGTCGGCCGGCCGTCGGCGATCCGGATCGACGGCGACGCCGAGCCGGTGGTCTCCGAGAAGACTTCGTGGAAGAACGGGAAGTTCTCGGGCACGTTTCACGTCCCGCTCGATTCGATCACGACGGGCATCGCCATGCGCGACCGGCACACGAAGGAGAAATACCTCGAAACGGCGAAATACCCGACCGCCGACTACGTCGTGAAAGATTGCGCTCTGAACGTCGGCGAGTCGACCTGCGACGGCTCGCTCACGCTCCACGGCGTGACGAAGTCGATTCAGCTGAAGTTCGCCGTGACCGAGGGCGCCCCGAAACAGCTGAAGGTCTCGACCGATTTCTCGCTGAAGCTTTCGGACTACGGGATCGCCATCCCGACCTTCGCGAACATCACCGTCGCCGACGAGGTGAAGGTTCACGTTGATTCCGAAACCGCGAAGCCGTAACTAAAAATCCATGACCTCCTCGTCCGTCCGCGTTTGGGGTTTCTTCCTCGGTCTCGTTTTCCTCGTCTCAGCCTCGCCCGCGCACGCGTTTCCTTGGAACGTGCGGCACGGTTATCCGAACTGCACGGCTTGCCACCTGAGTCCGGGCGGCGGCGGCGTGCTCTCCGCTTACGACCGCGAGCTCGCGAAGGAGATCCAATCGATGAAGAGCGGCGAGAACGAGGCCGCGTTCCTCTACGGCGCCGTGAAGACGCCGGAATGGCTCGATGCGGGCGGCGACCTCCGCTATATCCAGATTTTCCAGGATACGCCGACGAGCTTCTCCGGCCGGAGTTTCTGGATGCAGTCCGACCTCGAAGCGGGCGTCCACCTCGGAAAAATCACCCTCGTCGGTACCGCCGGGTGGAAAGGGAACGCGAACGCGCTCCGGAACGATAACGACTTCATCAGCCGCCGCCACTACGCGATGGTAACGCTCGACGACCGCTTCACCCTCCGCGGCGGCCGCTTTTACCCGGTTTTCGGCCTTATGCAGGCCGAGCACGAAGACGCGACCCGCGGTCCGATCGGGTTCGATCAGGGGATGGAGTCCTACAATCTCGAGTTCTCGGATCAGAACGAGAACGGTTCCCTCTTCGTTTCCCCGATCTTCGGAAAACTTCGGGGCGATCGATCCGCCGACGAGAAGGGATTGGCCGCGTCCAAATATTTCATGTTCGGACCGAATACCCGCGTCGGCGTGAGCGGCTTGTACGGAAAGGGCTTCTACAACTCCTACGAAAACAGGATCCTCGCCGGGCCGAGCGCGATCATGAACCTCTCGAAGTCGCTCTTTTGGATGGCTGAAGTCGATTTCGAACGCCGGAAGGTGATCGGCGCCGATCGACACGAGACGGGGCTCTACGAGGTTCAGCGCCTCGGGTACGAACCGATGCAGGGGTTGATCCTTTCGGGTCGGCAGGACCTCCAGCGGCGAGTGGTCGGCGATCCGCGGACCTCGGCGGTGACCCTCGGGCCGCAGGTCGACTTCTATCCCCGTCCGCACTTCGACCTCCAGGTCGCCCTCGCGCGGGTCTTCCTCCCGGAAAACACGCCGAATTTCTGGATGTGGACCGGCGTTCTTCATTTTTATCTCTGATAAATCGGAGACTTAGCCCTTCCATTTTCCCTTGCACTCCGGCGGGTGCGGGCATATAACGCACCACGTTATGAACTTGAAGGGACTTTCAGTACCGAAATGGGCGGGTTTCGTCACCTTTGCGCTGATCACGGGTGTGCTCGGATTCAGCTGCGGATCGGGGGGATCGAATCCTCCTCCGATCCCGTCGGCGAACCTCGGTCAGGCGCTCAGCGCCGGCGACGCCGCTTGTTCCGACCGGATCTTCTTCCTCGGCCGCCCGCTCGGGATGAACGAGCTCACGAGCGCCGGCCAGATGAGCTTCGAACTCCGCGAAGTGCACTTCCGCGACGCGTTCCTCCGGAGTCCGAACGACGTCGAACTCGCGTACCGCGCGTCGATGAAAATGGTCCTCCAACCCGACCGCTCGCTCCGTCCGGTCCACACCCTCGCGTGTAACGTGCTGAACAAGCCTTCGGCGCGTTCGCTCAAGATGGCGACGACGACGATCCCGGTCCTCGGCGACCTTCACCTCCCGTCGACCCGGATCACCGTCTACGACGAAGCCTCGGCGGAGAGCGACCTCTACAACTTCCCGCGCATTTCGGGCGTGACCTTCTCGAACGGTCCGCTCTTCCTCTTCAGCCAGCCGTGGATGGACCATAATCCGCGGAGCCGCGGCATCCAGGCGAAATACCGCGCGACGAAGACCCTGAGCCAATACCTGAACATCCTGAAGTACCAGGAGTTCTATTCGCGCGTCGAAATCCGCGAGATGGGCGACGGATGGCTCGGCATTTACGCCGAACGCTCGAACCGAGGCGAACGCGCCCAGCTGATGGTGCTGCTCGCCCGAACGAATTGAGGACATGATGAACCGCTCCCGTATTCTGATCTTATCCCTGATGACCCTCTTGGCCGCCGGTTCCTCTTTCGCGAAGCCGAAGTGCGACCCGCGGGCGCTCGATGGAACCTGGACGCGTTTCGAATCCGGCCGTTTCGCCGCGGACGCGGGAACGCGGTGGCAGTGGACGTTCGCGGGCGATACGCTCAACGCGAAAATCGCGCTGACGGATAATCTCACCGCGACCGGGACCTACGGACCGTACTACGAGAAGGAAATCCATTCCGAGTTCACGCTCGACGAGGACTGCGTGCTCACGTTGACCGCGGTGGAATCGATCGCCCGCGGATATCGCGAATTCGACGAACCGACCCCCGCCGAAACGCTCGAAGTCCGGGACGAAGACGGGAAGAAAACGGAATGGAAAGTCTCGCTTTCCGCCGACCGCCGAACCCTCCGGATCGTCGACACCGAAGGAAAGACGCGGATCTGGTCGAAGAAACCCTGATCGTTCGCGCTTAAGGTTATAAGGATAATCCCATGAAAAAGTTCCTCGTTCTCGCCGCGATTCTGATCCACTCCGCTCCGACGTTCGCCGACTGGAGCGGAGATCTTCTTTGCGCGAAGCCCATGAACGGAAAATCCGCGCTCGTCGCCGACGCGAAGGGCCGGGTCACCGTGAAGATGGTCGACGGGATGCCGATCGCCGAATTCAAGCTAGCCGACGTTCGTCTCTTCTCGAACTACGGCCAGACCCGCGGTTCGATCGCGAAGGCGGTTGACCTGAAGGGCGACGTCGAGGACGGGAACGACGCGTGGTTCGCGACCGTGAAGCCGACCGCGCGCCAAGCGGTGATCAAGCTAATCCGCTTCGACCTTTCGAGTCTCGACCGCGGTCTTTCGACGATCACGACGAACAAAGGCAATTCCTACGCGATGGATTGCCTCGTTCGCGAAGACTAGGCGCTTATCGCCGGATTTCGGTCGCGAGCCGCTCGAGCGTCGACGCGCCGGCGAGGGCTTCCCACTCGCCGATCGGGTAATCGGGCGTTTCGCCGCGAACCCAGGCCGCGAAATTCTCGAGCTGGACGGCGTACGGATCTTCGGCGTCGGAGATTTCGATCGTCTCCGTCGTGAGGGGCGCTTCCCGCGTCGATCGGCGTTTCATCACGAGCGCTTCGCGCGCCCCCGGTTTGAACGGATGAGGAACCTCGAGCCATCCCTCCGAGCCGAGGACGCGGAGTTCGTCGATGCGGGGACCGAGGAATCCGCCGTCGAGTTGGGCGGTCACGCCGCCGCCGTAGTCGAGGAGCGCCGAGAAGAGCGTGTCGTAATCGGTTTCGGGGGTTCGGCCGGCGATTCGTCCGCGTGCGTGGACGGCCGAGGGCGCGCGGCCCATGATCGCGTTCGCGAAGTTCACGAGATAGCAACCGACGTCCGCGATCGCGCCGCCGCCGACCCGTCCGTCGGTGCGGATGTTCGGTCCGGGCGCGACGGTGATGTGAAAGGAGCCCTGCACGCGTCGGATCTCGCCGAGCTTCCCCTCTCTTACGAGCGAGAGGATGCGCGCGGACTGGGCATGGTGGCGGTACATATACCCTTCGGCGAGCCTTTTCCCGGAAGCGGCGGAGAGTCCTGCCAACTCGGAGGCTTCCGCGCCCCGGAGCGCGAGGGGTTTCTCGCAGAGCACGTGTTTTCCGGCCGCGAGGGCGGCGCGAGCCCATTCGACATGGAGGTGATTCGGCAGACCGATGTAAACGACGTCGACCGCCGGGTCGGCGAGGAGTTCAGCGTAGTTTCCGTAGGCGCTCGGGATCCCGTGGGGAGCGGCCGCTGCGCGAGCTTTCGCGAGATCGCGGCTCGCGATCGCGACGAGGCGGTTCCGCGGGGAGTTCGCGAAATGCGGGAGGATCTTTTCGTTGATGCGAGCGGTTCCGAGGACGCCCCAACCGAGTTTCGCGCTCATCGACGGGTCGGCCTAGCGGATTTCGAAAGCGAGGAGCTGGGTCCGTTGCTTCGGGTTGTAGTTATCGTCGCTGACGAGGAGAAGCGTTCGATTCCCGTTCGGGAGCCGCGGACCGAAGGCCATGCCCTCGAGATTGTCGAGCGAGCGCCATTTCGGATCGAGGTCGCGGAGGATCTGATCCAAGTCGAGGACGAGTTCCTTCTTCGCGAGGCGGATGTGTTTTCCCTTCACGGTCGGCAGGCCCTTCAGATCGGTGGCGCCGTCGAGGGTGACCCGGAAAATCCGGATATGATCGACCGCGTTCTCGCCGACGCCGGAGGCGCCGCGCTCGAGCGCGAGGAGCTCGTGATCGTTCAGGGCGAGGAGCTCGGAGAGCCCGTTCCCGTAGTCGGCGGTCGCGCCCGCGGGTTTTACGTTCGGCTCGAGGTAGTAGCCGAATTCGGCGACCGGAACGCGCCGGCCGCCGTCGACGCGGTACTGGAGGATCCGCGAGAGCGCGCCCTTCTCGAAGTCGGCCGGCGTATCGTCCTGAACGAGCGGGCACTCGGTCGCGGTGAAGAGTGAACGGCGGCTCGGGGAGACGGTCAAGCTCTCGAAAGCGCAGTTATCGACCGTACCGCGGGTTTGCTTTCCGGCGGGTTCGGCGAGGAACTTCTCCGGTACCGGCAAAGAGCGGACGACTTTCCCCTTCGCGTCGATCTCGAAGATCCCCGCGGGAATTCGCGGTTCGACTTTTCCGTTTCCTTCCGACGAGACGAAGACGCTGCGACCGTCGAGTACGGCGATCGCCTCGGGATCGATCGAGTCCTTCGGGAAGGTCGAACCGTCCGGTCGAAGGAGCGTCGTGAAGGCGATCGGCTTGAAACGAAGGGTGTGTCCGGAGAGCGAAATCTTCGCGGAGTAGTAGCGCGCAGGTTGGTGCTGACTCTTGTCGTCCGAGATGAGGAGGGTGGACTTCGTCGCCGGGTCGTAAACGAGGCCGGAGAGGCCGCCGAAGTCGGTGCCGAGGACCTTCGTTCCGGAGGGAAGATTGAAGTCGGCGAGGAACGCGAGTTTCATCGCCTGCGCCGGGGCGGCCGCGGCGGTCATCGCGAGAACGGTCAGGAGGAGACGCGAGGAGAAGGTCACGATGGAAGGCCTCCGGGAATTGAATGGTGGTCCCAAAAGGATTCGAACCTTTGACCTTTGCCTCCGGAGGGCAACGCTCTATCCAGCTGAGCTATAGGACCCCAATCAATGTGTCCTTCGTAGCATATTCGTCGAGCGTTTCGCGAGGATGATGCGGGGAGTAAAAAGCGCCCCCGGGACCGTACTCACCTTCCGCCGGGTACTGCTTCGACGTTCGGGTGGTCGCGGGGGCGTTAAACCCAGTCGTACGGACCTGGGGTACTGCACTGAAACCCGGTCGTACAGACCCGGGGTACTACGAACCCACTCGAACTGACGTGGGGTACTGCTTAAACCCACTCGTAAAGACGTGGGGTACTACAAGCAAAGGTGTTGGATTCGGGGAGCTTCACTTCCGCCTCGCGCGGGGTACGGCATCTGGCCTCCTTGCCAGCAGGTTATGATTAGATTCTAGCCGAGCATCCGGTACTGACCGCCTTCGGCGGCGGCCGCTTTCTCGCAAAGCTTTTCAAGTCGTTCGTGGATGATACGGTACTTCGATTCGACTTCGCCGAAGAGAAGGCCGGTATCCACGAGTTCGTCGTGGCACTCGCGAAGGTTCGTGAGCGCGCTGAAGAAGTGCCGTCCCTCGTCTTCCGGCCGTTTGGCGTGGAGACTCCGCGTGAAGGATTGAATCATCTGCTCAGCCGACCGGAGAAGGCGGTTCTTCTTAGGCGCTTCCGCAATGTCGGCAATCAAACAAAGTTGGTGGAAGGAAAGAGCGAACTGGTAGGTGAGGTAATTCTTGAACATCCGGGTCCTCCTTGAGCATTCAAGTCGCGTTTCTCAGACGGGGAGCCTAAGAGAGTTGGCTTCAGAGCTCTTGCGAAGGGCTTGCTTCATGCGGACCCACGGTTCTGGCGAACCACTCTGACACACTCTACTTACGCAGAACTTGTGCCAAGTCCCCAGAGAGGCGCTCTAGGACCGCAGTTCGAGGGAAAACACGCGCTTCACGCGGTGCGGGTTACATTAACGCGGAATAATGCCGCAATCCTCGCGGGAAAAATTTTCAACCGCGGTGACGTAAAAAGGGTCGAAACGACACTCATTCGCGTCACCACTCGTCGCATCATCGCGATCCGCGAAGAGCCGCTCTGGCTGCGGAATTCGCGTTAAATAATCCGACTAAAATTTTTCGCGCGGAGATCGCTCCCCGAAGATCGCGGTGCCCACGCGCACGAGAGTCGCGCCTTCCGCGATCGCATCGAAGAAGTCGGCGGTCATTCCCATCGAGAACTCGCGCATCCCGAGATCCGCGCCCAACACGGCAACCCGGCGAAAGGCTTCGCGCGCGCCCGCCGGACGATTCGGATCGGGAATGCACATCAAACCCTGAAGGTCGACGCCGCCGATTCGGGAGACGCTCGCGGCTAAGTTTCGCAATTCGGAGATCTGAACGCCGGATTTGCTTTCTTGGCCGTCGACGTTCACTTCGAGCAAAATCGGAATTTTCCCGAGATTCGCGGCTTCCGCGCGTTTCGCGATCTCCTCGGCGAGCTTCGCGGAGTCGACCCCGTGGATCATCGCAGCGTGCGGGACGAGGACCTTCACCTTGTTCGTCTGGAGGTGCCCGATGAAATGCCAGCGGATGTCCGTGAGTCCGTCCGCGCGCGCGGCCTCCGCCTTTTCGACGAGTTCCTGGACGTAATTTTCGCCGAAGTCGCGATGACCGACGTCGTAGAGCGCGCGCACCGCCGCGTACGGGTGCGTCTTCGAGACGGCGACGAGTCGGACGCCCGCCGGATCGCGTTTCGCCGCGCGTGCGGCCTCCGCGATTCGTTCGACGATCTTCCGGTAGCGTTCGACGATCACGCTCGCGTTCACCGTCATGCGCGGTTCCGCCAGTCGGGTTTGAGTTTGAACTTTTTCTCGAGGTCGCGGAGGAGTTCCGCCATCGGCAGGCCTACGACGTTCGAATAAGAACCTTTGATCGATTCGATGAGCCCCATCCCGATGCCTTGCGCGCCGTAAGCTCCGGCCTTGTCCATCGGCTCTCCGCTCGCGACGTAGGCGGCGATCGCCGCGCTCGAGAGTTTCCGCATCTTCACCGAAGTGCGTACGACGGCGTAATGGCGTTTCGCGATTTTTCCGCTTTTGATCGCGAAGACGGCGTAGCCGGTGAGCACGACGTGCGTCCGACCGGAGATCACGCCGAGCATGCGGCGAGCGTCGGCCTCGGAGACGGGCTTGTTCAGTACGCGTTTCCCGTCGGGAGAGACGACCGTCGTGTCGGCCGCGATCACGATCCCGGTCGAGGCCGCGGGAAGGAGCTTCGAGGCGTTCTCCGCCTTATCGAGGGTGAACCGCTTCACCATCGCGCGGGGGGGCTCCCCTTTCCGTTCGATCTCGTCGGTTTCGGGATTCACGAGTTCGAACGCGAAGCCCGCTTCGCTCATGAGTTGGCGACGTCGGGGCGACGTCGACGCGAGGAAAATCTTCATGCCGTCCGTTTTCGCTCAGTAATAGAACTGGTTCAAGACGTAACGGAACTGGTCTTTGAATTCCCGGATGTTGTCGAGGCGTTCGAAAATCACGCAAACCTCGGTGCGGGAATTCTTCTCGGAGATGAAGAGAAGCGACCCGCCGCCGCGGAACGTGGTGGCGAGACCGATGCCGGCGCCGGCGACCGACATCTTCATCTTGTACTGTTCGTCCTTGTAGACGGTCGAAAGGTGATTCAGGACCTTTTCCTTGTCGATCGATCCGTATTGGTCGGTCGCGCAGATTCCGACCTGGATCCCGTCGAACGCGATCGAGACGTCGATCTGCGCTTTGCCTTCGAGCTGGATGTCGGCGTCGCGCGGAGTCTGGTCGTAGACGCGGCGACCGGTGGTGTCGGTCGGCGCGGCGAAGATCGAGTTCATGATGAGCTCGTCGACGGCATTCGCGATCGAGTTCGCCATCCGGGTCGGGTACTTCGCCTTGATGAGGTAGGCACGGAGCGCTTCGACGACCTGTTGCTTCTGGGTCGAACGCTTCATCTGGATCGTCTGCACCTGGGACTTCGGGTGGAAGAAATTCCGGATCCCGAACGCGCGCTCCATCGTCGTCGCCTTCACGACGTACGCGTAGCGAGCGCCGGCGCGGGCGGCTTTCTCGGCGCCCGAATACTTCCGGAGGATGAAATTCCCGAAGAGCGGGCTATCGAAGAGGAACTTCCGCTCTTCGATGTCGAGGTCGGAAATATAGTGGAAGCGATTCGAGTTCACGCGGTCGCTGAAGAGGCCGACCTGATCATGGACGGCGGCTTCGAAGGTGCGGAAGCCTTCCGCGTTCACGAAGTCGACGAAGACCGCGGCGACGTCCTTTTCCTTGATGTAGTTCGTGATCTCGACGAGATCCACGGACTGCACCAATTCGAAATCGACCGTTTCTGCTATTTTTCGAGCAAAAACTATATCGTCCGGGCGATTCGATACGAGGAGGAGGGTCTGGGCCACTGGTTAGAAGTGTAGCCTGTTTAACGGCTCAAGAACGAGAAGTATTCTTCTTCGATGTCGTCGAACACCGCTTTTCCGGAGCACTTCGTGCACTTCAGTTCCGGCAGTTGGATGGCGTCCGGGTTCAAGTCCGCGGTCTTGAAGAGCGCGATGAGCTCGGCCTTGCAGTTCGTGCAGGCGAACGGAACGTAGATCGATTCGACCGTGCCGCCGCAGACGAAGTTCGAGATCAGGTTCACCTGTTCGACGATCGCGGTCGAGCATTGGAAGAACGTGAGCTTCGTGTTTTTCGCCTGAAGGCCCGAGAAATACTTGATCCAGCCTTTCACGCCGACGGAGTTGATCCGCGTGATTTCCTTGCAGTCGACGCGAACTTCCGGAGGCGTGGGCCCGACCATCTCGTCGAGCGCGACCGATTCTTCGATGGAACCGGAGAGCCGAAGGGTCATCACGTTTCCGTTCACTTCTTTCGCGACTTTGATCATGGGAATTCACCTCTGCGGGAGCCGCAATCTATTGAAATCTTTCTTAATTACGGGGAGACTTTCAGTATGGAGCAACAAAACTTTCGAGTCAAACTCTCGCTCGGGACGAAGCTCGTCCTGTGGTTGACTCTGCTGTTCCTCATTATCGTCGGTTTTCTCAGTTATTCAGCCGTAAAACTCGTGGTCGACGATAAACAGGCCTACACCTTCCAGCTTCAGTCGATGGAAGCTTACATAGCGGGTCAAGATTTCAGCGAGAAGACGCGACCCGCGATCGACAACCTCCGTCTCTATCTCACGACGTTCGATCCGCGCCTCCCGATCACGTCGATCCAGATGGAAAACCTGAAAAATCTGGTCAACTCTCAAACCGAATCCGGTTTTTTCACCTCCTATTTCGTGAAACCGGACGGGACCGCCACTTTATTGACGGCGAATACGAACGCCGAGGCCCTCGCGAAGGCGGGGTTCAACCCGGACGCCCTCTCGTTCGACGCCGCGTTCTTCAAAAAGATCCGCGATCGCATCCTCCAGAACTCGTTCGCCTTCCAAAGTTACGTGAAACCCGGCGCGACTCCGCTTTTGATCGTCGCGTTCGGAGACCTCGGTTTGAAGGACTACGAGAAAGGAATGCCGATCGGTCTCGCGGTGCTCGACGCGCGGACGCTGATCACGAACTCCCGATTCGGCGAAACGACGATCACGACGTGGGACGGGCGCGTGCTCGCTTCGACGAACCCGGCGAAACTCTACGAGGCCCCGGACGCGAGCGGTCACCCGGTTTTTCAAAGCGCCGCCGCCTCGAAACTCGGATCGGGAACGAAAGAATTCGACATCGACGGGAAGATCTACCTCGGTGCGTTCCGGAAGCTCCCGATCGGTCCGATCATCTTCACCCAGCTCGAGAAGCGGAAGGCGATGGCCGCCGCGTTCACCCTCGGCGAACGGCTCGGCCTCATGGGGATCATCTCGGTGATCGGCGCGATTCTTTTCGCCTTGATCTTCTCGAGTTCGATCACGAAGCCGCTGAAGAACCTGACCCTCGCGACCGCCGCCGTCGCGCGCGGGGAATTCAACATCGACCCGAAGGTGAAGACGAAGGACGAAGTCGGCCAGCTCGCGAACTCGTTCTCGATCATGTCGAGGAAGATCCAGGAACTCGTCGTCGGTGAGGTCCACAAGGCCCACATGGAGGAAGAGCTGAAGGTCGCCGCGGCCGTTCAGGAAAGCCTGATCCCGCCTCCGGAATACCGCGACGACCACTTCGAGATCATCGGCAGTTACCAGTCCGCCTCCGAGTGCGGCGGCGACTGGTGGGGGTTTTTCCGGATCAAGAACAAGCTTTGCGTGATGATCGCGGACGCCACCGGCCACGGCGTCCCCTCCGCGCTGATCACCGCTTCCGCGCGGAGCTGTTTCTCGGTGCTCGCGAAGATGGCGCGCGAGAAGGAGTCCTTCCAGCTGAATCCGGGCGAGATGATGTCGTACACGAACCGCGTCGTCTTCGACGCCGCGATGACGAAGATCATGATGACGTTCTTCATCGGAGTGATCGACCTCGACACGAAGACGATCACTTACGCGAACGCCGGGCATAACCCGCCCTGGCTCTTCCGCCGGAACGGCGAACGGTTCCAGCTGAAGTCGCTCGTACCGAAGGGCACGCGCGTGGGCGAGCGGGAAGAGTCCGGGATGTACGAGGAGATGTCGGCTCCGATGGACGTCGGCGATATCCTCTTCCTCTACACCGACGGGCTCATGGAGAATACGAGTCCCGGCGAGGCGCGCGAGCAGTACGGGAAGAAAAGAGCGAAGCAAGTCGTCGAAGAGGCGCTCCCGGGCGGTCCGCGCGGCATCATCGACGCGCTCAAGGCTTCTTACACGCAGTATAACGGGGACACGAAGGCGCTCGACGACGACGTCACGCTCGCGTCCATTCGGATTCACGCGAATCCGGCATAATCGGCGAAAATCATCGTCGACGGCTGAGGAAAACTAATGGACGAACAAAATCCAAATGAAGGTTCGGGTAAAGGTCGGAAGATTCTCATCGGGCTGCTCGCGCTGCTGCTCGTCGGATCGGTCGGCCTCTACGTTTCCGGCGTCTCGCTGAAGTCGCTCCTCTTCGGCATCTCTTCCCAAGAAGGGGAAAAAGTCGGCGTCGTGAAAGCGGTGACCGGCCAGCTGAAGCGCCAGCCGAAGGATTCGCTCGAGTTCCTCGACGCGAAAGTGAACGCGGACCTTTTCAACGAAGACACCGTCATGACCGGTCCGGAAGACCGGGCGACGATCGAACTCTTCGACGGTTCGATCCTCGAGCTCGACCCGGGCTCGCTCGTGCGCCTTTCGTTCGAGAAGACCGAGGGCGCCGCCGGAATCGAGCGCCGCGTGCTCGTCGACATCGTCGCCGGTAACGTGAAGGGCGACATGACCCGTCCGAAACTCGTCGTTCGCCGCGGAGGTCAGCCGATCCCGCGTCCGACGGCCGCCCCGACCCAGTCGACCGCGGCTCCGTCGCCGACTCCGGTCGCCGCCCCGAGCCCGACTCCGACCCCTTCGCCGAGCCCTTCGCCTACGCCGGAACCCTCCCCGACGCCGTCGCCGACGCCTTCTCCGACTCCGGCGGGGATCAAACCGAACGCGATCAAGATCACGGAGCCCTCGCAGAGTCAGGTCTTCACGATTCCGTCCGGTCAGAAGCCGCCGCTGAAACAAGCCCTCGTCTTCGAATCGCCGACCGTTCCGTCGGCCGTCGTGATGATGGTGCTCAAGAACGGTGCGGGCAAGGAACTGCTCCGGAAGACGGTGACCGCGAACCACGGTCGCGGCGGCCTCCTCGCCACGTTCGAGCGGCCGGGCGACTACTCGGTCGAACTGCGGAACGCGGACGGATCGAAGATCGGTCGTACCGGCATTCGCGCGCCGTTCACCGTCGCCGCGGAATACGAAGGCATCGAGATCGAGCCGCCGCTCGTCGGCGGCGAACCGGTCGATTCGAACAAATTCACCGGTAAACGCCTCCAGGACTTCGATCTCGTTCTCCGGTGGAAGCCGGTCGAGGGAATCGAGAAGTACCGAGTGCTCGTCCAGAACAAGGCGGGCGCGAAGTCGGTCGACGAAGTCGTCACCGAGCCGAAGTTCGCGCTGCCGAAAGGCAAGATGCCGACCGACGCGCTCACCTACCAGATCCGGTCCGAACTCCCGAACGGGTACACGCTGACGTCGAAGAAGGAGAGCTTCCTTTTCAACTTCATCTCGCCGACCCAAACCCTGCCGAAAGACGGCGAGGCGGTTTCGCTCGCCGACCCGGAAAACATGCGCCAAAAGGGCATCCTCTTTTCCTGGCAGCGCACGACTTTCACGCAGAGCTACGTATTCGAGATCGCCTACGACGCGCAGTTCACGAAGGTGATGAAGTCGATCCCGGTGAAGGATAACTTCCTGATCTTCCGCAATTTGAAGCCTCGGGATTACTGGTGGCGCGTGCTCGCGGTGTCCGGGGACATGAAGAGCCCCCCGGGCGCGGCGTTTAAGATCACCGTGACTCCGTAACCGAAATTCGCTAGGGTGGCGGCTCTTATGGCAGCCGTCACTCAGTACCTTTGTACCGTCATTTCCCATCGCATGATTACGCCGACCGTTTACGAGTTGGCCTTCGAGGGGGAGCCGATTCCGTCCGCGGATCCGGCGAAACCGGCGCCGACCGAGCCGTTCCATTTCCGCGCGGGTCAGTACATCAGCGTCGTGGTGCCGGGCGCCGGCCCGGGCGGCCGAGACCTCCGGCGCGCTTACTCGATCGCCTCGCACCCGGAAGCCCGACCGGTCGAACTCTGCGTGAAGATCGTCGATAACGGTCCGGGTTCGAACTTCCTGAATAGGCTCCGAAAAGGCGATACGTTCAAGGGTTTCGCGCCCTACGGCGATTTCACTTACGAGACCTCGCCGACGAAGCACGTGTGTTTCATCGCCACCGGAACGGGAATCGCGCCGTTCCGCGCGATGATGCTTTCCGCGGAATACCAAGCGAATCCTCCGAAGAGCGCGACCTGTCTGCTCGGCGTGCGCGACGAAGAAGAGCTTCTCTATCAATCCGACATCACGCCTTACGGAAAATGGATTCCGTGCGTTTCCCAGCCGAAGGGCGGATGGAACGGGTTCCGGGGACGCGTGACGGATTACCTCCGCACGCTCGGCGAAGACTTTCCCTGGAAAGAGACCGAGTATTACCTCTGCGGCGCCGGCCAGATGATCGACGAAGTCCGGGCGATCCTCACCGAGCGGGGCGTGGACAAGGACTCGATCCACCGCGAAATCTACTTCAAGCAGCCGAAGCCGACGGCTTGATCGAGCCTAGATAACCCTCTGAAAATAAAGCTCTTTATTGAACTCTATCCCTGTGTCATCCAATACTTGACTATTTGAGTCAAACGCTATAAAACTCTCCACGCTTAACCCCTTTGGAGATTTCCCATGTCCCACGCGCTCTCCGCTCGCTCCATCGCCCTCTTCGCCGTTCTCTTCACGGCGGCCGGAATCAGCTACGGTTCCTCCCGCGCGAGAATCGTCCCGGCGAAAGGCGAGAAACTGGTTTTCTCGCGCACCTATTCGACGGATTTCCTGAAGAACCACCCGCTCCAACAAGTGAAGAAGACGAGCCTCGTTTTAAAGAATACGAAGGGTCTCTTCACGGCCACCTGGAACGCCACGATCCGCGATATCCGCACCGACGAAGCGCTCGATCTCGCCGCGACCGGCATTTGCAAGGCTCGCCGCGCGAACCACGTCGAATGTAACTTCGACGCGTCCACCGGCAGCGTGAACCTCGTCGCCAAGTCGGGCGGCGTCCTCGTCTCGATTCCGGTCGGCCAAGGCGTGCTTTTCAGCCGCGAGAAAGACGGCATCGTCCACTCGGAACTCCTTCTCGGCGCCGACGACGACAACAACGAATTTCGTCTGAACGTGAAGTAAACGGGCCGATTCCCCGCCCGACAAAAGGAAAATCAGATCATGAAAAAACTCGCTTCGCTCGTCTTGTTTCTTTGCGCCTTTTCGTCCGTCGCCGCCCATGCCGACCTGAAGGCCTGCCGCACTTATTATACCCTCGCGTGGAAGACCTCGCTGATGGCCGAACAGAACGGCGGAATCGCCGAAGGCAGCATGTACCTCTCGCAAACGATGGCGGCGATGAGCATCTGTTCGGATTATTACCTCTCGACGGGCGACAAAAGCGCTTCGGGTCTCCTCACGAACGGCGCGCTTTTTTGCACCGGCCGCAACAACCAAAACTCCGAACTCGCGAATGCGACCTGTCGGATGAAGGTGCTTCGCATGGTCGGTGACGCCGACGGTCTCGCGAATATCAATTACTGATCGGCGTTCCTAGCCGTCAGTTGAAGTCCGCGCCCCGCATGAAAGTCTGAAGCGAGACGAGGATCCATCCCCCGAGCGTCGCCGCGAGGAGGATGACGAGGATCCAGATCTTGAACAGGCTCTGGTTCGAGGGCACGAGCGAGTACCAGGATTTGAAGATCGCGTGGGGCTTTCCGCCTTCGACCGCGGCCTTGAGTTTCAGGTGCAGGTTTTTCGCCTTCTCGTCGAGGAGCGCGCCTCCCTTCGCGGCGTCGCCGCGGGCGGGATCGCCCCAGTATCCGGTCACTCCGCCGGTCGCTCCGGAACGCCAGCGGGCGAAGTTCGGGGAGGGCGTCTCGACCTTGCTCGACGCGCGCAGGATCTTTTCGTCGACGAGGGACGGCGCGGTCGCGAGCGCGACGCCCGCGTCCCGCTCGCCGCCGTGTTCCTTCGGAGACATGAAGAGCGGCGAGAGCGATTTTTCGGCCTCGTCGAGAAGCACCGAGCTCGCCGAGACGAGCATCGGCGCGCGCGGATTCGGGAAGAGCATCGCGCGGAGGTGGCGTTTCCGGAGGAATTTTCCGGCTTCTTCGATCGTCGTGAGCTGGCGCGGTCCGGGATTGCCCGAGACCGCGACGAAGTAGCGGAAACCTTGGCGCGCGAGCGAGTCGCAGAAATCGACGAGGTAGTCGCGCAGCACGTGCGCGCGCACGCGGATGCCGAGCGCGGAGGTGTTCGCGTCGACGCCGAGAGGAGCGGCGGGCGCGATCACGCAGTTCCATCCTTCGGCGCCGAAACGCGCGGCGGTGCGCTCGCAGAGGGAGCGCGCTTCGTGAAGATCGAGGGCGACCGGTAGGGCGTCGCCGTGGTCTTCGATCGGACCGACGGGCAGGAAAAACAACGTCCGGTCGCGCGGAAGGGTTCGGAGGTCGGAGGCGCGGAGCCGATCGAGATCGAGGAAGGACGGGGATTCGTTCGACATCGGCTCTCCTAAATCGGGCGGCCCGCGGCGGCGAGCAGGGCGGCGGCGTTCTCGCCGCGGATTTTCGCCGCGTCCGCCTCGGTGAACATCTGCGAGGCGACGGCGTCGCGGATTCGGTGGAGGCCGACCCGCTGGTTGTTCCCGAGGATCGGCCAGTCCGACCCGAAGATCACGCGATCGGATCCGATCCGGCGCACGGCCTCGGCGATCGTCTCGGCGGGCTGCCAGGACGTCTCGAGGTAGAGGTTGGCGTAGGATTCGGCGAGGTCCATCGCGCGTTCCGGAGAGTTGAATCCCATGCGCGAGATCACGAACGGAACCTTCGACCACCGCTGGAACCAAGGCTCGAACCGATCGATCTCGGAAAACTCGGGACGGCGGTAGACGAGGTGGACTTTCGGAGCTCCGGTTTGGATCAGGACGATCCATCCCCGCTTCGCGGCGGCTTCGACCTGATCGAGATAGAACGCGTCGCCCGGATCGATCCCGTCGGAGGCGGGGTGGACCTGCAGGATGCGCGCGCCGCGGGCGTGGGCTTCCTCGATTTCCTTTTCGATGTGCGCTTTCGCGTCGCCCGCCGCTGGCTTCGCGATTCGGATCGCGGGGATGAACGCGGGATCGCGCTCGGCGATCTCGAAGAGCCGCGCGTTCGGCACGCGCGATGGGTCGGAGAGAATCACGCAGCGATCGATCCGGTGTTTCTCAGCCGAGTCGCGCAAGTCGGCGAGCGAGGATTCGAAGAGCGCGTGGGTGAGCGGAGCGATCGAACTCAGCTCTTCGACGATCGAGCGACCGATCGGCGGGAGGAAACGGATCCAAGGTTGGCCCTCGTGGAGCGCGCGGGAGATCGGACGCGCCCAAAACTTTCCCCACTGGCGCGCGGCTTCGGGCAGCGCTTCGGAGACGGTCTCCGGGAGGATCAAGGTTTGGAAGTCGATTACGGGCATGGGATCCAGTGTACGAAAGCGTAGGGGTTTTCGCTAGTTCATGCGTTGCATCATCCCCCACTCTCCTCTTCTATTCGCTAACCGCCCAGTTTATGATCGGGAAACACATGAGCACCTCTACCCACGCTTCCTCGTCGCATTCGTCCACGCCCCATGAAGAAGGCGAAATGGATCTCGTCGCCACTTGGCTCGTCTTCGATCTTCCGCGCACGATCGCGGGGGCGATGGCCGGGATTTTCGCGGGACTCGTCGCTTGGACTTTCGCGGGCTTCCTCGCGAAGGCGGGCGGATACGAATTCTGGTTCCCGTTCAAGGTTCCGGCGGCGGTGGTGCTCGGCCGCGACGCCCTCACCTACGGCATGACCCACGCGGTCTTCGTCGGGACGTTCATTCACTGCTTCATCTGCGCGGTGCTCGGAATGGTTTACTCGCACTTCGTGAAGTCGAACCGCCTCGACGCCCTTCTCGGCGCCGGCTTCATGTGGGGCACGTTCAGCTGGGTGTTCATCAACAACCTCTTCGTCCGTTCTTTCCTGCACGTGCGCGAGATGGAACTCCCGAACGGCCCGGCGTTCTTCATCCTGCTCGTGTTCGGTTTCTCGCTCGCTTCGCTGAAAGTCTTCGACCGCATCCTTTGCGGCCGGGCACGCTAAGCAGAGATTCGGATCCTCACGAATCGCCGTTTTGGCGACGGAGCTCGTCCTGCGCCGCTTGGTAGCGGGCGTGTAGGCGGCCGATGTTCTCTTCCTGCTTCTTTTGGTAATTATCCGTGCGCGTGCGTTCGCGCGCGGCGAGCTTCTCGAACTCGGCGTCGTTTTTCTTCTTCTCGGTGTCGTACTCGGCGTTGTGCGATTCGCGAAGCTGGGCGAGGCGTTCGGCCTGGCGCTTCGATTCGTCGGAAAGCGACGTCGTGAACGCTTTTTCCATCTCGGACTTTTCGCGTTTATAGCGATCGGCCAGCGACTGAATTTCTTCGGCGTGCTTGTCCTCGAGCTCGCGCACCTTTTGTTGGTGCTCGTTCTTCTGCTGCTCGACGTATTGCGAGTAGCGCTGCTCTTCGTTCGCTCCGTTGCGGGTGATGGAACCGCTCGTCCCCATCCCTCTATTTTTACAAGAAATATGGACGAAAAAAGAGGCAGGTTCTGCCGCTGCGCGCGTTGAAAACGTCAGGAGGTTGACGGTTTTATGTCAAGTCCCCGCTCGGACCGATCGACCTCACTTGAATCGTTCGATCGTCTTCGTCGTCGAATACCCTTCGACGAAAGGGAGGGCCTTCACGCTTCCGCCCCAAGACATCACGTCGTCGGCGCCGACGATGTATTTCGGCGAACCGAGCGGCGCGGCCGGGGAATAGTCGCCGCCTTTCACGAGGACGTTCGGCTTCAGGAGGCGGATGATTTCGAGCGGCGTATCTTCGCCGAAGCACGTGACGTAGTCGACGCATTCGAGGCCGGCGATCGTCATCATCCGGTCCGCGACCCGGTTCAAGGGCCGAGTCGGACCTTTCAGCTTCTTCACCGTATCGTCCTCGTTCAGCGCGACGACGAGGAGGGTACCGAGTTTCCGCGCCTGATTCAGGTAAGTGACGTGACCGCGGTGGAGGAGGTCGAAGACGCCGTTCGTGAACACGATCTTCCGTTTAGGTCCGCGGCCCTTCGCGAGGATCCGCTTGAGCGATTCCGCCGACTTGATTTTCGAGAGCGGATCGCGCGGTTTCATCCCCAGTGTTCCGGTTGGAGCTTCGTCATCCGGTCGTGCCAGCAGCGCTTCCGGGCGTCGAAGAGCGCGACCAGGAGTCCGAGTCCGCCGAAAAACAGACTCGGCAGGAAGAAAAGCGCCCGGATGAAACACTCGAAACCGTTTCCGTCGAGACGGAGGCCGAAGATGCGTTTTCCGATCGTGGTTCCGAAGGCGACTTCCTGCGCGGCGATAAGCGCCCAGTTGCAGAGGAAGAGAAAGCCCGCGACCGTCAGCATCGCACCCGAAGAGAGCGCGTTCAGGTTGTCGAGGTCCGTCGAGATGAGCGCGGTGGAGAGGATCGAGGCGCAAACGCTCAAATTGAACGCGGAATCGAGGATGTACGCGAACGAGCGCTCGAACACGTAGCCGAGACCGTGCGAATGGCGGAGTCCCGACTGGAGCGCCTTCACCTCGGCGGCGTTCGCGCGGGCCTGATCGATGCGGTCGTGCTGGATCGATTCGAGTTCGCGGCGGATCCGATCGACGGTTTCGTCGACCGAAGAACCCATCGTCGGGAGGCGAGGAACCGGAGCCGTCGCGCGAGAAGCGACCTTCGCGGCGGCCGTGACGGCGGGCGAAGGATAGACGAACTGCGGCCGACCGGCCGCGACCGCGCCGGTACCCATCGGTGCCGAAGGAAGGGAGGCGTTCGAAGGATTCGCGGATTTTCCCGCGGGCGCGTAGGGGAGTCCGTCGGCGAACGGATGAAATCCGAGGCCGTCGGTCAGCGGCGCGAAGCGCACGGGTTGATCCGCGCTCGAGGTCCCGCTTTTGCTCTTTTCCCGATCCATTCGCTCCGTTTATCGCATAGAGGCCGCGACCAGGCTAGTGGCAAAAAGCGCGGCCGTTTCGGCGCGATAAACCCAAGGGCCGAGACTCGTCGATGCACAGTCGCTTCGCGCGAGGAGCGCGCGTTCGGTTTCGCTCCACCCGCCTTCGGGTCCGATTAGGATCGCGACGCCGCGGACGCGGTCCTTCGCCTCGACTTTCGAGAGCGTTTCGAAGACGTGCGGGGATTCGGCGCGGGTCGCTTCGTCGGCCCAGATCCGCAGCGCGCGTTTTTCGGCGAGGAGGACGGCGAGCTCGATCGGCTCGCGGACTTCCATGCGTTCGAGGCGTCCGCATTGCTTCAAGGCTTGATCGGCGATTTTCTGCCAGCGTTCTTGATAGAATTTCGGGCCCTTGCGGTCGACTTGGACGACGGCGTGCGCACAGAGGACGGGGACGAAGACCTTCACGCCGAGCTCGACCGCCTTTTCGACGGTCCACTCCATCGCGTCGCCCTTCAGCACGGCCATTTCGAGGAGGATCGGGAGCGCGGCGAGACGGGGATCGCGCGTGACTTCGCCGCGGGCGTGGATCTGGGCCGCGCCTTTCCCGAGAAATTCGATTTCGACCGCCATTTTCCCGCCTTTGCCGTCGAGGGCTTCGACGCGTTCGCCGTTGCGGACGCGGAGGACCTGGACGAGGTGATGGGCTTCGTCATCGGGAAGGGGAGTCGGCCGGTCGGGGGAGGGAAGTTTCTCGACGAGGACGCGCTTCATGGACTTACTTTACTTCCGAAAGCCCCCGGTTGGGCATAGAATTAGACTTCACGGATGAAATCCTTCGGCGGAAAGATCGGACTCGGTTGGACCACGCGCTTCGGCGCGGCGGTCGTGCTAGTTTTCGGTTTCGCGATGACGGCGCCGGCCGCGCCGAAGGATCTCGCGCCGGAGTTTTCCCTTCCTCCCGGTGGGGTCCTTCGCGAGGAAGTCGATTTCTGGGTAAAGGTCTACGGGAAATATACTTCGCACGAGGGCGTGATCCACGACTCGAAATATCCGACGGTCGTCTACGGGGAATACGACTTCGCGAAATTCCACGAGCGGCGGAGCCGGGTGGTGAAACGCGAGAAGGAACGCTTCAAGAACATCCTCCTGCGCCTCCACCGCGAAGGGGGCACGGGGTGGGACGCCGAATCGAAGCGTGTCGCCGAGCTTTTCCACGGGATCGACGATCCCGCGAAATTCCTGAACGCCGCCCACTATAAGCGGATCCGCTTCCAACTCGGGCAGAAGGATCGGTTCATCGAAGGCTACCGGATGTCGGGCGAGTACCTCCCGTTCATGGAAGAAATTTTCATCAAGCGGGCCATGCCGTTCGAACTCACCCGGCTTCCCTTCGTCGAATCGAGCTTCAACACGCGCGCGCGATCGAAAGTCGGCGCGAGCGGGATCTGGCAGTTCATGAAGACGACCGGCGGGGATTTCATGATGATCAACGACGCCGTCGACGAGCGGAACGATCCGCTGCGCGCGACGGAAGCCGCCGCGCAGCTGCTCAAGATCAATTACGAAACGCTCGGGAACTGGCCGCTCGCGGTGACGGCTTACAATCACGGGCGATCGAGCCTCCTGCGCGCGACGAATCGCCTCGGCACGCGCGACCTCGAGGAGATCATTCTTCGGAACCGCGTTCGCGGTTTCGGTTTCGCGAGTTCGAACTTCTTCGCTTGCCTGCTCGCCGCGCTCGAAGTGGAGCGCAATCCGGAGAAATATTTCGGAGTGCCCGTCGATCGTTACCGCACGCACCGGTTCTACGAAGTGCAGCTGCCGGCGCCGATTCGGATGAAGGATCTCGTTTCGTTCATGCGGTTGAAGCGGAAAGAAGTGATCGTACTGAATCCGGGACTCACCGATCTCGCGATCGCTTCGAAGCGAAAAATCCCGAAGGGTTATCGCCTCCGACTCCCGAATTCGGGCAGCGGGACGGACGAGAACCTCGCCTCGGCCACGCGGGTCTTCCTCGCCGGATTCGCGAAGATCCCGAACCTTTATAAATACTGATTATTAAAGCAAAATGCCGGCGCGACGCCAATTTGTTCGCCGCGGCATTTTCCCGTTGCGCGGTGCCTAACGGCGCGTTATCACCCGCCCAACCGAAAAATTTCGTCGGGCCGTGCGCGAACCTCGCGCTGCCGTGAATTTCCCCCCAATTCTCGAATTGGGTACAGCGAAGAGGCGATTCCCCAAGATGGGGCGTCGCCTCTTCTCCATTTTGGTCGCCAGACCGAGTCGATCCTTGATAGGTAGGGGCACCATGTATTTGATCGGGATCGCCGGCGGATCCGGCTCGGGAAAGACCACCTTTTCGAAGAAAATCATCCAACGCGTGAACCATCCCGACGTGGTTCTCCTCTCCCAGGATTCGTACTACCTTTCGGCTCCTTCGCCGAGCCTACGCGTGCACGGGGAGGCGAACTTCGACCATCCGGAAGCGTTCGATTGGCCGCTGCTTCGCGATCACCTTTCGCGGCTGAAGCAGGGGAACGAGGTCGCGGTCCCGGTCTACGATTATAAGACGAGCCGTCGAACTTCGGATACCCACGCGGTCGGCGGCCCGGTGAAGGTCGTGATCCTCGAGGGGATCTTCACCCTGTGGGACGAGGCGCTTCGCGATCTTTTCGACGTGAAGATCTACCTGAACGTCGAGGCCGACATCCGTTTCATCCGCCGTCTCCACCGCGACGTCCGAGATCGCGGACGGACGCACGACGAAATCATCCGCCGCTACTACGACACTGTCCGGCCGATGCACCAACTCTACCTCGAGCCGACCCGGAAATACGCCGACCTCGTCGTCGGCGAGGAAAGCGACGTCGCCGCGGATGTGGTCGCCGCGCGCGTGCGGGAGCTCCTGAAGTGAGCGATTCCGTCGCCTCGTCCCTTGCCGCCCTCGATTCGCTGCCCGTCGAATCGGGCACGCTTCGCATCCTTCCGCTCGGGGGCCTCGGCGAGATCGGGATGAACTGCCTGATCATCGAATCGCCGGAGGAGATCATCGTCCTCGATTGTGGCGTGATGTTCAGCGATCTCGATCATTTCGGCATCGAGTACGTGATCCCGGATTTTTCCTACCTCCAGGCCCGCGCCGACAAGGTGAAAGCCGTGATCCTGACCCACGGCCACGAAGATCACATCGGGTCGGTGCCCTATTTGCTGAAGCACGGCATCCGCGCCCCGCTCTACGCGTCGACCTTCACCTCGCTTATGCTGCGCGAGAAACTCACCGAATTCGGCCTGCTCCAGGCCGCGGAAATCCGCACGTTCAAGATGGGCGAGACGTTCCGCACGAAGGACTTCGCGATCCGCACGACTTCGGTGAACCACTCGATCGTCGACGCCGCCGCACTCATCATCGACACCCCGCTCGGGAAGATCGTCCACACCGGCGACTTCAAGATCGATCCGACGCCGTTCTTCGGCCAGCGGCTCGACGAAAACGTGTTCAAGCAAGCGGGCGAGGACGGCGTCCTCCTGCTCCTCTCCGACTCGACGAACGTCGAACGCCACTCGCATTCCCATTCGGACGCGGAAGTCTACCATTCCTTCGACCATCTTTTCGCCGCCGCCGAAGGGCTCACCTTCGTCGCGATGTTCTCGTCGAACGTCGCGCGGATGGCCCAAGTCTTCGACCTCGCCCACAAGCAGGGGAAGAAGATCGCGCTCTGCGGGCGGAGCATGGAGAAGAATTTCGAGCTCGCCGTCGAGGCGGGTTACATCAAGGATTCCGCCGGCCAGCTGATCACGCTCGACGACGTCGAGGCCCACGACCGGAAGGACGTGCTCATTCTCACCACCGGCACGCAGGGCGAGTATCGCTCGGCGCTCTTCCGGATCGCCGCGGGCGAACACTCGCTGCTCGACCTTCGCGAGGGGGACCGCGTGCTGATGAGCTCCCGCCAGATCCCGGGAAACGAGAAGAACGTCGGCCGCATGATCAATAATCTCTTCAAGCAGGGCGCCGAGGTTCTTTACGAGGCCACCCACAAGATCCACGTTTCCGGCCACGCGACCCGCCCCGAATTGAAGCAGATGATCGAGTGGACGAAACCGCGTTTCTTCCTGCCGATCCACGGCGAATACCGCCACCTCGTCCACCACGCGAAGGTCGCCGAGGAGACGGGGATGAACGAAGACCGGATCCTCGTCGCGACGAACGGCGACGTGCTTTCGATCGGGAAGGACCACTTCGAGATCGTCCACGAGATGGAAGAGGAGCCGCGCACGTTCATCGACGGCGCGGTGATGAACGAGATCACGAAGGAGATCCTGAAGGATCGACGGAAGCTCGCCGAAACCGGCGGGGTTTTCGTGCTGATGACCCGCGATCCGGACACAGGTAACGTCGTCGCCGGGCCCGAGGTGATCACCCGCGGAATCGCGACGCCGGAGCTCGAAGCGACCGTGATCGAAAAGTCGCGCGAGCTCGCGCTTCGCCTCGTCCGCGAATCGAAGCGGTACATGGATAAACACGGCGCCGCCGATCCGGATCTCGCGGAGACGATCCGCGTCGAAGTGCGCCGGATGGTGCATTCGATCGTCGGTAAAAAGCCGGTTGTGATTCCGTTCATCCTCGATCTTTAATCGGGGAATGACCTCCGGGACTTCCGAATTCAAGGGCAAGCGGGTTCTCGTCACCGGTGCGACCGGTTTCCTCGGCGGCGCGGCCGCGCGCGATTTGAGGGCGCGCGGTGCCGAAGTACGCGCCCAAGGAAGGAACCCGGAGCTTTTACGGAAACTCGCGGCGGACGGTCTCGTACCCGCGCCCGGGGATCTCCTTGATCGTGCGGCGGTCGCGAAGATGGTCGCGGACGTCGACGTGGTCGTCCACTGCGCCGCGCTCTCGAGTCCGTGGGGAACCTACGAAGCGTTCTACCGCGCGAACGTCGAGGCGACCGAGATCCTCGCCGACGCCGCGCTGGCCGCGCGCGGAGGGAGACCCGTCGAGCGGTTCATCCATATTTCCACGCCGAGCATCTACACGGCGAGGTTCCACCGCCGGAACCTGCGCGAAGACGCTCCGCTGCCGCCGAAAAAAATCAGCGGGTACGGCGAGACGAAGTGGCTTTCCGAAGTCGCGCTCGATCGTCGGATCGAGCGGGGGCTTTGGGCGATCAAACTTCGACCCCTGAACATCATCGGTCCCGGCGACACGACCGTCCTTCCGCGGCTTCTTCGCCTCGCCGATCGGAAGATGATTCCGGTGCTTCCGGAGGGGGACGCGGAGACCGATCTCACGCCGATCGAGAACGTGCTTGCGGTGATCCGCTCGGCCTTCACGGCGCCCGACGGCGTTCGCGGGCGCGCGTACAACATTTCGAACGGCGAGCCGATCACGATACCGGAAATCCTCCGCATCATCCACGCGGTCCGCGGCGTCGAGGCGCGGCCACGGAAACTCCGGCCCCGGATCGCGCTCGGCTTCGCGGGCGCGGTCGAGTGGTTCTATCGGAACTTCCGAGGCGGCGCGGAGCCGGCGGTGACCGTCCAGGCCCTCTGCGCGCTCCTCTATAGTCGGAGTTTAAACGTCGAAGCGGCCCGGCGGGACCTCGGTTTTCGGCCGCTCGGCGGAACGGAAGCTTACCTCCGCGCGCGGCTCTCGGAGTAAAGTCCTTTAAAAACAGGCGGATAAAACCCAAACGCACGGATTGACGCGCCGAGCGAAATTCGCTACGTTCCGTCCCCATGAAACACACGCTATCGGTCTTCACCGTGCTTTCCGCCCTCGCGCTTTCGTCCAGCGCTTTCGCATACGACTGCCGCGCGATCTTCGACTCGGGCTACGATCCCGCGGTCCAAAAGCTCCTCGGAAAGAAATTCGTGCTCGTCGATGAAGATAAGGTCGATGCCCGCACGATCCCGTTTCGCATCACCGTGCTCGACGACGTCGATGTCGATCCGGAAACCCTCACTTTTCGCGTCTCTTTGATGGGAAATACGATCATCCAAGAAAAACGCGAAGCCGGCGGATTCTACGAGAACGTCGAGCTCGCGACGAACTGGTTGAAGAACCTCCCGTCCTGCGACGAACTCTATCGGCCGCATCCGGCCCGCTAACGCCTTCCCCGACGTCCCCGTCGGAACGATTCCGCCCGCGCCGCCTCTCGAGGTCGCGCGGGCGGTTTCTTTACATCGTCAAAAAATCGGCACGGTTGCCGATTTAATATTTAGTAATTTTAAGTAGTTATAAAGATCTCACCCGAATACTTTATTAAGAAACTCAGGTATTCCGAAGGCCCCACCGAAACGCTTTATGAAAAGGGGTACACGGAATCATGGCGAAGAAAGTGGAAGCTCAAACTCAGGCACCTACGGCCGGCAAAACCTACTGTGGCGCGGAAGGTTGCAAGACCTCCGACCACCGCTTCGGTTTTTGCGCCGAACACTACGAACAATTTAAATTCGGATTGATCAAGAAGGACGGCAAGCCCGTCTCCGACTACGAGAAAAAGTTCGAGCACTACGAGGCGTTCAAACGCCGCGTGAGCGCTCAAAAAGCTGCCTGATCCGTTCCTGGGAACGGACTTAGGCTAAAGCGCTGTACCCACCACCACCTCCGAAGGCCCGAGGCGCTCATCCCGAGCGGTTTCGGGCCTTCGTTCATTCACCGCGCCGGACGGCGTGGAGTCAATATTCCACGTCCCGATCGACGCCCTTGATCTCGCGGCACCCGTAGGGCGGTTTGAAGGCGAGGAGTTCCGCGATTCCGTGTTCCGTCCGGACGACTTCCAGTCCCGTCGCCGTCGACGAGATCACTTTCCGGTTCGCCCGGCCGGCGGCGAGCGCGAGAGAATCGACGACGATCAATTCGGCGGGATCGCCTTCGCGGCACTTCCCGACGTAGGCGTGGATCTCCGCGAACGGCTTCGCCGATCCGACGCCGCTCTTTCCGTCGACCTCGTTCATTCTTCCCGGGAACGACTCCGTGACGACTTTCTCGTTTTCGGTCGAGCGGATCGTGAGGAGGAGATCCGGCTCGCACTCGACGCAGCTTAGAGCGCGGAAAGCGAGCGCTCGCGTTTCTCCGGTGCCGCGGATTTCGGCGACTTTCTCGACCTGCATGCCGAGGTTTTCCCAGATTTTTCCGTTCACGAACTCGATCCGGTCTTCTTTCGCGTCTTCCGCGTTCCAGCGTTCCTCGATCCGGTCGATCGCCCATCCGTCGCCGGTCAACCGCGCGACGCAGCTCGAGAGCCGGACGCATCCGGCGAGGAGAAGGAGAGAGGCGATGGTGGTGATCCGACGCCTATCCATGGGCTCCTAGCCGCGTTCCGATTCAGCCATGCTTCGCGATGACTTCCGATTGGAGTCCGCGGATCCTGGCGAGCGCGGCGACCGCCGAGTCGGTCATGGCGTTCATCTGCTCGCGCGTGAAGGCCGCGTGTTCGGCCGTACCTTGGATTTCGACGAACGCGTTCTTGTCGGTCATGACGAAGTTCATGTCGACGTCGCACGACGAATCCTCGTCGTAGTCGAGGTCGGCGAGGACTTCTCCGTTCTTCATTCCGACCGAGATCGCGGCGACCGTTCCGGTGAACGCGGAAAGGGGGACCTTTCCTTCCTTCGCGAGTTTGCCGATCGCGAGGCGAAGGGCGACGCAAGCGCCGGTGATCGAAGTCACGCGGGTTCCGCCGTCGGCCTGGATCACGTCGCAGTCGAGGATGACTTGTCTCTCGCCGAGCGCCTTCAGATCGACGCATCCGCGGAGCGCGCGGCCGATGAGGCGCTGGATTTCCTGGGTGCGGCCGGAGACTTTCTCGCGATCGCGTCGCGTGCGCGTATGGGTCGCGCGCGGGAGCATCGAGTATTCGGAAGTGATCCATCCTTGGCCCTTGCCCTTGAGCCAGGCGGGAACGGATTCCTCGATCGTGGCGGTGCAAAGTACGTGAGTGTGGCCCGCCCGGACGAGGACCGAGCCTTCCGCATAACGCGTGAAACCGACTTCGAAACTCAGGGGCCGAATATCCGCGTTTCCGCGGCCGAAAGAACGGGGCGATGCACTCATATCCTTTGAGTAACATATTGAGTAATAGAGTTCGATAGGAGTAAAAGTGGGACCATGTCCACTCCTTCGGCGCTTCCTTCCCTTTATCCGGTCTTTCGAGAGCTCCTCTCCGGCGGTCTGCGCGAAGATGGCTATACCCTCGATTGGACGTCGCTCGGATTGAAGCGCGAACGGAAAGTGCGCGCGACGATCAAGGCGAAGGCCGACGGCGTTTTCTACGGCGCCGAGCTCGCGCGCGCGGCCTCGGCGGTCTCGGAATCGATCGACCTTCCGTTTTCGGCGAAGGCGCTCGTCGCCGACGGCGCTCGGGTCAAGGCCGGGACGAAAGTCGTCGAGTGGAAAGGGAACGCGACGGGGATCCTCGCCCTCGAGCGACCGACGTTGAATCTCGCGGGCTACCTCTCGGGCATCGCGACTCGGACGCGCGGACTCGTCGACCGCGTGGAGGCCGAGTGGAAGAAGAAGCGTTACGCGGGGGAGCCGCCGCGGATCGTTCCGACGCGGAAAATCCTCCCGCATTACCGCGACGTCGGGATCGCCGCGGTGATGGCCGGAGGAGGTTATCCGCATCGGGTGAATCTCGCCGGCGGAGTGCTCATCAAGGAAAACCACATCGCCGCGGCCGGCGGCATCCGTTTCGCGATCGCGGCCGCGCGCAAAGTCGCGCCCCACGGCCTCAAGATCGAAATCGAAGTGCGGAATCCCGCCGAGCTGAAGTCCGCGCTCGCCGAACGCGCCGAGGTGATCCTCCTCGATAACTTCGAGCCGGATGACGTGCGCAAAGCCCTCGCGATCGTGAAGACCGCCGAATACGCCCCGCTCATCGAATGCTCGGGCGGGATTTCCGAGGCGACCGTCGCGGCGTACGCGATGCCGGGCGTGGGTCTGCTTTCGCTGGGCGGACTGACCCACTCGGTGACCGCGCTCGATCTTTCCTTGTTGGTCGAATGACGAAAGCCGCTTTTCCCCGTAACGCCGTACTCGACGAAGTCGGTTCGACGAACGACCTCGCCCGAGTGATGGGGGAGGAAGGCGCTCCGCACGGGAGCTGGATCTCGGCGAAGCGCCAGACCGGCGGCCGCGGCCGGATGGGCCGGGAGTGGCGCTCGAACGAGGGGAATCTCTTTTTATCGGTCGTCCTGCGGCCGCCGCGCGAATTTCCGATGACGTGGGTTCCGCTCGCGGTCGCTCTCGCCGTCCACGAAACGGCCGCCGCGCTCAGGCCGGACGCGGACCTCGTGTTGAAGTGGCCGAACGACCTCGGCGTTCGCGACCGAAAACTCGGGTTCCGGAAAGTCGGCGGAATCCTCTGCGAGGGCGTGGGTTCCGCGTCGGGAAGCTTCGTCGTCGCGGGCATCGGCGTGAACTGCGCGATCGCGCCGGAAACCGACCAGCCGACGGCGTCCCTCGGCGTCGACGTGGAAAAATTCCGTCCCGCGCTGCTCGAGAAATTCCCGGGTTTGCTCTCGCGACCGATCGAGGAGATCCGCGCCGACTACGCGCGCGCATCGCTTCTCCGCCGCGGCGACGCGATCGCTTGGCGCGATCTCCGCCTCGACGCCGACGCGCCGGACTTTACCGGCGAGTTCGAGAATTACGGCGACCACGGCGAGCTCCTCGCGCGCGAGGAAGGTTCGGCGGAGATCAAGCGCCTCTACTCGGAAGAGATCAAGCTCCGGTTGAAGCGCTAGAGGCGTTCGCTTCGACGCCGTCCGGGCGAGTCTAGTCGTTCGAGCCGCCGGCGAGGCCTTCGAGCATCTTGCGGATCTCGGCCTTCACGACGCGTTCGGCGATCTCGGGTAGGGCTTTGCGGGCCATTTGTTCGAGCTGGGTCTTCACGGCGCCCTGGACGATAAACTCGAGCTGTTCGCGGACTTGGCGCTCGACGATGCTCTCGAGACCGGCGCCGGTCGGAGCGGCCGCGGAGCCGAAGCTCGGCGAGGGAGGCGTCGGGGTCGCCGAAGGCATCGGAATCGACGTGTTCGTACCGGGAGTCGGCGAACCGATTTCGAAATCGAGTCCGTGCACTTCCGACGGGGGAACCATCGCGATTCCGGTCTGGGTCGGCATCGGCGCGGGCGTCGGAGTCGGTACCGAGATCGAAGGGTGGGTCACGTTCGGGTTGAAATCCGGCTGCGAAAGGCCGGTCTGCGTGAAGATGTCCGGGATCGGCGCTTTCGCGCTTTCCTCGATGTTCCATCCGCCGAGATCGTCGAGTCCGCTCATCTTCACCGTCGATTCGGTGAGGTTACGGATGTCGGCGTCGTGGTGGGGGTCGACCGAACCGCTAGGTTCCGTCCAAAGCGGATCCGGGATCGGCGCCGAAGAAGGCATCGCGATCGGCGGCGGAGCGGAAATCGCCGGGTCGGAATGGATGAGTTTCGGGTCCATCAGCTGGATTTCTCCCGTCACGTCGTTGTCCGAGATCGGAGGCCGCGCCATCTGGCGGGACTTTTCCGAAGGCTCGAGGCTGAAACCCGCGCTCGGGGCGGACGTCGGAACGAATTCGCGGATCGCCTGGCCGGAATTCATCTGAAGCGCGGCGGTGAGCACGCCTTTCAGATTCGACGGATCGAACGGCTTCGTGAGCCGGCCGTCGAACTTCAGCAACGCGACTTTCGCCTCGTCGACTTTCTCGAAGGCGCTCGACATCAGGATGAACGGAATGCGCGCGAGGTCCGGGTCTTCGTTCGCGGCCTTCTTGATGTCGAAGGCGGAGCGGCCCGGTAGGCCGACGTCGATCAGGACGACGTCCGGACGGAAAAGGGAAACTTGCTGAAGGCATTCGGTGCCGTCGGACACGGTTTGGATCTCGTAGCCGTCCCCGGAGAGGGCGAGTTTAATCACCTTCTGGATCGTCAGGCTATCGTCGGCAACGAGTAGTTTCTTCCCCATAGACGCTATATGGGAAAAGTGTGTCATTCCCGACGGATGCTGTAAAGCTTTTCAAGGATTTCCGATACTTCGGTGATTTTCGGCGCCGATCCTTGACGAAGATCGAGGGAAAAACCTTGGTTTCCTCGATTCAGATTCGGTAAAATGAGAATTGCTCTGGGGTCGTCTTTTAATCATCTGGACCCTACATTCAAATGCCCAGGGGGCTGTTCCTGTCCGGCGGTGTGCATGCCTAGTTCGACTAGGAAGCCTAAAACCGGCATACGGCGCCCACTTTTAATACCTGGGGCTCCATTTGAATCTGGCGATTCCAGAGCACCTTTTCTTTCCAAGCGGGATTTTTAACCGCTTGCCCAGAACAGCTCGAACCCGCCCATCCGGGCTCGAGCCTACTTACGACAGCTATTTTTTTGACAACCCCGGACCCCGCCCGCCAAAATAGAGCGAGCGGGAAACGGGATTTCCGTTTTCGCGATCGACCCGGACCCTTTGCAGGAAGCACAGGAGTATTTTCATGGCCACTTCGAAAGACTTTTCCCCGAACCTCTCGGGCTGGATCCACGACCTCGCCCGCGCCGAAAACCATCCCGACGCCGAACGGCTGCTCGGTTTGGGCGCGAACCTCGATCCGCACCAGATCGTAGAGGAAGAGACCGTGCGTTTCCTCTCGGAACTTCGCGAACGTTTCAATGAATTCTCGCGCGTGTTCAATTCCTATTCCGAGGCCGGCGGCCGTTTCGCGGAAGTGAAGCTCTACTCGGTCGCCCAGACTGCCGCGGATTTCATGCTGTATCGGAACCAAATCAAGCTCGTCGTCTCGAACGCCGCCCACGGCGTGATCGCGCTCTCGTTCGCGAGCCACGCGCGCGGCCCGTTCGGCTTCGACGGCGCGAATCCGGAATCCGCAGGTTCGAAAGCCCAGGAACTCCTCGCGCAGATCGGCCCGTTCCGCGACGTGAAATGGACGTTCCAGGGCGAGGAAGTGAAGCCGGAACAAATCGCGAAGTACTACTTCGCCGAGTTCGTGCGGGCGACGCGCGAACGCCGCGCTTCGACCGGCCAGAACCAGGCCCTGCTCGAGCAGATCAAAGCCCTGCTCGGCGATAATGGGATTCAGTTCTAAGCCTCTTTTCTGATTAAATTAGTCAGATATTAAAGGTGACGTTCGGCGCCGATTTCGCGGACGAAGTGCGTGAAATCGGCCGCAAATACGGGGAATTCGCCGGGTTCTGATTGGTGACACGGAAGCGCCGGCGCATTGCATTATCTGACTCGCAAATTTGGAAAACGGTGTTAGAAGGACGCCACACTTTCACGCAATTCCGCGTTTGAAACGAATGGAGTCCTGACCCATGAAAACGATCATTTCCCTTTTTGCTCTCTCGATGCTGGCGATGTCGTCGGCTTTCGCCGGCACCGTCTATATGTCCGCGAACGACTTCGGCTCCCTCCCGAGCTGCGGCGGCGTGGTCCAAACGAAAGTCGCGAACTACAACACCCAACTGAACGTCATCTTCTCGAACGTGTCCCAGTGCTCGAACTTCGACATCGTCTCCGCGAACGGCTCGAAGGTGAACTACCCGAACCAAAAGCTCCAAGGCCAAAACATGAACCGCTACGGTTCGTTCACGATCCCGATGTCGCTCATCGACTACGGCTCGAACACGATCCGCATCGCGCTCCAATCGAACTCGGCGAAGCACGCCGACACGATCGTCATCAAGGTCCAAGCGACGGGTAACACCCCGAACGTGAAGACGACCTACATGACGTCGAATGCGTACAGCGCCCTCACTGTTTGCGGCGGCTACGTCCAAACGAAGGTCGCCGGCGGCAACCTGAACGTCATCTTCAAGAACGTGTCCCAGTGCTCGAACTTCGACATCGTCGGCGCGAACGGCGAAAAGGTCGATTACCCGAACATGAAGCTCCAAGGCACGAACAACAACCGCTCGGGCTCGTTCACGATCCCGGCCCGCATGATCCAGTGGGGCGGCAACACGGTTCGCCTCTCGCTCAAGTCGAACTCGGGCGCGCACTCCGAGCTCATCGTGATCAACTACCTCGCGTTCTAACCACGTGAGTAGGTTCGGTCGCGGATAACCGGGCTTTGCCCGGCTGCAGCGTCCGAACTGTTCTAAGCTCAGGGCTCCGTGACTTCGGTCACGGGGCCCTTTTCCTTTTCGTCGCACCGCGTCCCTCGGGGGAAAACCGATTGACCTTCGAAGGGTTAGTTCAATAGGCTGCCTTCAGTCCCCCGACTAAGTAGAGAGGCAAAAATGATGACTATGGAAAAGATGATCAAGTCCTCGGCACTCGCGCTAGCGCTCGTCGCGGTCGTGGGATGTACGAAAAAGGAATCCACTACCGGCGCGACGAACGCCGCTCCCGCGGGCGACACCATCCTCGTCGGCGAAGTCGGTTCGATGACCGGCAGCGAAGCGACGTTCGGCACCTCGACCCATAACGGGATCGAGCTCGCCTTCGAACAAATCAACGCCGCCGGCGGCGTGAAGGGCAAGAAATTCAAGCTCATCACGCTGGACGACCAAGGAAAGCCCGACGAAGCCGCCACCGCGGCGACGAAGCTCATCACCCAGGACAAGATCCAAGCGCTCCTCGGCGAAGTCGCGAGCTCCCGCTCGCTCGCCATGGCTCCGATCGCGCAGTCGAACGGCGTGCCGATGATCACGCCGTCCTCGACGAACCCGAAGGTCACCGAGCAAGGCGATTACATCTTCCGCGTCTGCTTCATCGACCCGTTCCAGGGCACGGTGATGGCGAAATTCGCGCTCGATACGCTCAAGGTGAAGAACGTCGCCGTCCTGCGCGACGTGAAGAACGACTATTCGGTCGGTCTCGCGGATTTCTTCACGCAGACCTTCACGAAAAACGGCGGGAAGGTCGTCGTCGACCAGAGCTTCTCGGCCGGCGACATGGACTTCAAATCGCAACTGACCGCGATCCGCGCGAAGAAGCCGGAAGCGATCTACGTCCCGGGCTACTATACCGAAGTGGGCTTGATCGCCCGTCAGGCGAAGGAACTCGGACTGAACGTCCCGCTGATGGGCGGCGACGGTTGGGATTCCCCGAAGCTCACCGAGATCGGCGGCAAGTCGATCGAAGGCTCGTACTTTTCGAACCACTACTCGCCGGAAGACCAGTCTCCGGCCGTGCAGAAGTTCGTCAGCGAATTCAAGGCGAAGTATGGCGTAATTCCGGACGGCCTTTCGGCGATGGGTTACGACGCGGCGAAGGTCCTCGCGGACGCGATGACTCGCGCTCCGGACCTCACGAACAAGGCCGTGCGCGACGCGATCGCGACGACGAAGGATTTCCCGGGCGTCACCGGCGTGATCACGTTGAACGAACACCGGGATCCGGTGAAGTCGGCGGTCGTCCTGAAAGTCGCGGGCGGCGGTTACAAGTACCAAACGACCGTAAAGCCGTAAGCCCGGAAGAACGATGATCGAGTTCGTTCAACTCCTCGTGAACGGACTGAGCCTGGGGTCGATCTACGCCCTCATCGCGCTCGGTTACACGATGGTGTTCGGGATCCTGCAGCTGATCAACTTCGCTCACGGCGACGTGTACATGCTCGGTGCCTTCATCGGCATGTACACGTCCCGGGCGTTGAACCTCGGGGAGCATCCGTCTCTCGGCGCGCTCCTCCTCGTCCTCGCGGTCGCGATGGCGGGTTGCGCGGCGATGGGTTTCCTCATCGAACGGATCGCCTATCGGCCGCTTCGGAAGGCGCCGCGGATCAACCTCCTGATCACGGCCGTCGGCGTTTCGCTCTTCCTCGAATTCGCCGGTCAGCTCGTGTTCGGCGCGGATCCGAAATTCTTCCCGCAGATCTTCTCGATCGAAAGCGATTTCTCGTTCGGCGAGCTGAAGATCAACCCTCTCCAAGTCCTCGTCTTCGGGATCTCGATCGTGCTGATGACGATCCTCCAGACGATCATTTACAAGACCCGGATCGGCCGGGCGATGCGCGCGGCGAGTTTCTCGCACGACCTCGCCTCGCTGATGGGTATTCCCACCGATCGCGTGATTTCGTTCACCTTCATGCTCGGATCCGCGCTCGCCGGCGCGGGCGGGGTTCTCGTCGGCCTGATCTATCCGAAGATCGAGCCGCTGATGGGTTCGATGATGGGCTTGAAGGCGTTCGTCGCCGCCGTGCTCGGAGGAATCGGAAACGTCACCGGCGCCGTCGTCGGCGCGCTCATCCTCGGCCTCGCGGAATCGTTCCTCGTCGGTTACGGCTATCCGACGTTCCGGGACGCGCTCGCGTTCGCGCTCCTGATCCTGATCCTCATCCTTAAACCGACCGGCCTCTTCGGCACGAAACGAACGGAGAAGGTATGAGTAAGCCAGAGGCGAAGCTGAATGGCTCTCCCCACGGGATGAAGACGCTCTGGCCGTGGATCGCGGCACTCGCCGGGGTGATCGTCGTCCATTTCCTCGTCACGGATCGGTTGAACCCGTACTTCTTCACGATCCTGATGTACGCCGGCGTGAACGCGACGCTCGCGGTGAGCTTGAACCTGATCTCGGGTTTCACCGGTCAGTTCTCGATGGGGCACGCGGGGTTCATGTCGGTCGGCGGCTACGTCTCCGCGTTCATCACGACGTCGCTCGCGGCCTCGCATCCCGACCTCATCAACGACCCGAACCTCTCGCCGTTCGTCTTCGGAGGAGTCCTCGTCGTCGCGGGCCTCTTCTCGGCCTTCATGGGTTACCTCGTCGGCCTGCCCTCGCTTCGTCTGCGCGGCGATTACCTCGCGATCGTGACCCTTGGATTCGGCGAGATCATCCGCGTGATCGTCTTGAACGTCGACGCGATCGGGGGGGCGCGCGGGATGCCGAACATCCCGGAGTTAAGTTCCTTCGCTTGGGTCTACGGAGTGCTCGTCGTCACGCTCTTCAGCGTTTGGCGCCTCATCCATTCCCGCCAAGGCCGCGAATTCCTCGCCGTGCGGGAGGACGAGATCGCCGCCGAAGCGATGGGCGTGAATACGACGAAAGCGAAAGTGCGGGCGTTCGCGACCGGCGCGTTCTTCGCCGGCGTGAGCGGAGCCCTTTTCGCGCACTACCTGCGCTACCTGAATCCCCAAACGTTCGATTTCAACCGTTCATTCGAGGTGATCATCATGGTCGTCCTCGGGGGCTTGGGTAGCCTCTCGGGCTCGGTGGTCGCGGCGATCTTCCTCACCGTCCTGAAGGAAATGCTCCGTCCGCTCCAGGAACTCACGAAGCTCGACTTCCGGATGGTGATCTATTCGATGTTGCTCATCGTGCTCATGCTCACGCGTCCGAACGGGATTTTCGGAACGAAGGAAATCACCTCCCTTTTCAAGCGCGGACGCAGATCCTCGAAAGGGGGCGCGACATGAGCGATTTCGCGCTCGAGACGAAAAACCTCACGATGCAGTTCGGCGGTCTCAAGGCCGTGTCCGAACTCGAGATCCGGGTTCCGAAGGGCGCGATCTTCGGGCTCATCGGTCCGAACGGAGCGGGGAAGACGACGGCGTTCAACATGCTCACCGGCGTTTACCATCCGACCCACGGCGAAGTCGTCGGCTTCGGCCAGTCCCTCGTGGGCCTGAAACCCTACGACATCACGAAGAAGGGACTCGCGCGGACTTTCCAGAACATCCGTCTTTTCAAGGACCTCTCGGTACTCGAAAATCTGATGGTCGCGATGGACCATAATCCGATCCAGTCGAAATTCGGGTGGGCGTCGATGCTCTTCCACGGGAAGAAGACGATCGCCGCCGAGGATCGGAAACGGGACGCCTGCCTGGGCCTGCTCGACATTTTCGGGATGCGGTCGCGGGCCCGCGTGTCCGCGCGGAACCTACCCTACGGCGACCAGCGACGGCTCGAGATCGCGCGCGCGATGGCGACCGGGGCGAAGCTCCTGCTCCTCGACGAACCGGCGGCCGGGATGAACGGTCAGGAAACCGCCGCGCTCATGGCGACCATCCGGAAAATCCGGGACGAGCACGGGATGACGATCCTCCTGATCGAACACGACATGAAGCTCGTGATGGGTATCTGCGAGCGAATCGCCGTGCTCGATTACGGCGTGAAGATCGCCGAAGGGACCCCGTCGGAGATCCAGTCGAACCCGAAGGTGATCGAAGCCTACCTCGGAAAAGCCGCGGATAAGAAAGACGCGAAAGGGAAGTCCTGATGGCGACGAACGAAACGTCCGACGTCGTTTTGGAGCTGAAGAACGTCTCCGTGAAGTACGGCGCGATCGAAGCGGTTCGCGGGATCGATTTCAAGGTCCGCAAAGGCGAAATCGTCTCGCTCATCGGATCGAACGGCGCGGGAAAGACGACCACCCTGCGCGCGATTTCCGGACTCGTTCGGCCTTCCGGCGGCGAGATTCTCCACCACGGGGAGCGCATCTCCGGCCTCGCGCCCCACCTGATCGTCCGCCGTCGGATTTCCCAGGCGCCCGAGGGCCGGGGGATTTTCCTGAACCTTTCGGTCGAGGAGAACCTCGATCTCGGGGCGTGGTGCGCGCCGACGGCGTCGAGCTACGGCGCGGACCTCGAACGCGTCTTCGATTATTTTCCTCGCCTTCGCGAACGCCGTAAGCAGAACGCGGGAACGCTTTCGGGCGGAGAACAGCAGATGCTCGCGATCGGTCGCGCGCTCATGAGCCATCCCGAGCTTCTGCTTCTCGACGAACCTTCGCTCGGGCTCGCCCCGCAGATCATCGAGAAGATCTTCGAGATCGTGACCCAGATCAACCAGGCCGGAACGACCGTCGTCCTCGTCGAGCAGAACGCGCTCCAGGCGCTCGAGATCTCGCACCACGGAATCGTGCTCGAGACGGGCGCGGTCAAACTCCAGGGTCCGGCGGCCGAGCTGCTTAAATCGGACGAAATTCGGAAGGCGTACCTCGGGGAATGAAGAGGACCCGGCGGATCCCATTCACGGAAGCGCTCTGCCTCGCGACGTTCTTCGCTTTCGCGTTCGCGGGTTGCCAGGTGAAAAACGACCGCCCGATCGTCGTCCCCCGCACCGAGGGGCACCGCGAGGGCTACGTCCAAGAGTTGCGGGAGAAAATGAAGCAGGCCCAAGGCGAGCTCGATCGGGTCGAAGCCGAACGCTTCAAACTGATCCAGTCGGCCGAGTCTTCCGCCGCGAAACGCCGGGACCCGAAACATCTGGCCCGGTTGAAGGAGCTCGAAACCGTGCGCCGCGCGAAACGCTCCGAGCTCGACCGTTTTCGAAGCGAACTCGAAGCCGAAAACGTCCGACTCGGGGGAAAAGAAGCTTACGTCGAATACGGGAAGTATTTTCCGTCGACTTCGGGAGCGGTATTCGACTTCCGCGACTTTCGGCTCGAGGTGCGCGGCGACGGGTCCTACGTCGCGCGCGATCGCCGGGGCGGAGCCGCGGATTTTCGGCTCGACCCGAAAGGGCCGCCCTCGGTCGCGTTTTCGGCGAACGGCGCCCGCTTTCGATTGGAAGCGAAAGGTCCGCAGATCGCGATTTATTCCGAGAATTAGTCCTTGAACTCGAATTCGCGGCGTACGACGTATTCGATCGAGACCGGTTTCGTGCCGATCGCCCGGACGAGGGCGGAACTATTCAGCGAGAAATCGAATTTCTCTCCCTCGGGCAGGATGATCATGCCTTTTTGCATGACCCGTTTCTTCGGGGCGAGGGTTTTCGCGATCGTTTCCTCGGAGTAACCGAGACTACGCGCGAAAATCCGTCCCATCTCGAGGGGGGTGAGTCGGGTGAGTCCGCCGAAGTGAAATAGCGAGTTTTTCGGCGCTTTTTCGATCAGGTCTTCGATCGCCTCGACGGCGGAGGAGACGGAGCACCAGGAGTGGTATTCGTCGTCGCGGAGCTCGGTTTTCGTCTCGGATTCGAGCGCGAAACGGAGTCGATCAAACGACGAAGGTCGCCACGGATGGGCCGAACCCACCAGAGACGAGAGGCGTAAGACGGAAGCGCTGTTCGAGCGCCCGCGAACGAGCGTCTCCCCGCTGGCTTTCAGCTTCCCGAGGAGGGTCGTCGGCGAGATGTTATCGGACTCTTCGTAATTCCCTTTCGTCCCGTCGAACACGTTCGAAGTCGAGACGTAGAGGAACCGCCCGCCCGCGATTTCGGTCGCGTGCAAGACGTCTCCCGGACCGGCGGCGAAGATTCGGTCGGCGAGCTTCGGATTCGCTTCGACCCACGCCGGGTCCTCGGATCCTCCGAGGTAGACCGTGACGTCGGGTTTCAGCGAGTAGAGCACTTTCTTGATGGAGTTCGGTTCACGAACGTCCATCGGTACGGAAAGGACTCCTTCGAGCGGGATCGGATGCTTCGCGTAGGTGACCATGACCCGGGCCCTTCGGCGAAGAGATCTCGCCAAATGGGTTCCCAAGAATCCGGATCCGCCTACGATCAGTACTCCGAGCGCTCTCGCGCGTTTCGCCATGACTCCCACGATACCCGAATCGCTTCGGATTTTCGACTACGGTGGGCTCTCCGGATTCCGTTCCGGGCCTTCTCCCATCCCCTCGGTTTAGGGGAGGGGGCTCTCCCTTCCTTGAGAGAGCCCACCATGAGTCCTAACGTTTGAGTCATCTTCACACCTGTTCGGGTTTAGAGGTTGGTTAGAGGTGAATCACCGACTAACCGAGTCTATCCGAGCAGCTTCACTGCGGTCTGGTTCGTGTTGTTCGCTTGACCGAGCACGCTGACGCCCGCTTGCATCAGAATGTTGTTCTTGGTCATTTCCGAGACTTCTTCGGCGAAGTCCGTATCACGGATACGGCTGTTCGCGGCGGAGAGGTTCTCGTCGGCGATCGCGAGGTTATTGATCGTCGATTGGAGACGGTTCTGGAGCGCACCGAGGTCGGCACGGATGGAGTTCACCCGCACCAGGCCGTCGTCGATCACCGCGAGCGAGAGCTGAGCGCCCTGTTTCGTGGCTACCGATTCGCCGCCGAGTTTCAAGGCGTCGAGCGAGGCGTCCGAACGTTCACCGTTGTAGACGACCCGGTCGAGAATCGGGTTGTTCTGCGTTCCGACCTGGACTTCAAAGATCCCTGCCTTCCCGTTCAAGAGCGGCGTGCCGTTGAACTGGGTCGCGTTGGCGATCCGGTCGATTTCCTGCTTCAGGGCCTGGTATTCGCGGTCGGTGAACTGACGTTCCGTATCCCCGATCGTATCCGAAGCGGCCTGGATGGCCAATTCCCGGAGACGGATGAGGATGTTGGAGATCTCGTTCAGACCGCCTTCCGACACCTGGATCAACGAGACGCCGTCTTGGGCGTTCCGCTTCGCCTGGCGCATGCCCCGAATCTGCGCCCGGAGGTTTTCCGAGATCGCGAGACCGGCGGCATCGTCACCCGCATGGTTGATGCGGGAACCGGAAGCAAGTTTTTCGAGCGACTTATCCAACGCCAATCGAGTTTGCGACATCGTACGCTGGGCGTTCAGCGCCGATACGTTCGTATTAATTCGAAGACCCATACACTAGACTCCGTTCATGGTAACCTAACCTCCGTGTTACGCGTCGAGATCCCTCTCATCCGCGACCCAATCCTTCGGGATTTGTTGACTCCCCGGGAACGCACCACCATGGTCCGTTCCCATTTTCGAGTGACACTACTCCCTTCGTGAGTCGGGAATTATGCCGCCCTGGCCTACCCCCGCGGTTCACACCTCGGGCGTATGCCGATCCTCCGCGGGTTGAGCGATTCCATGCCGCTCCCGTGGAAGAAACCTGATTGTTCCCGCGCCTCCGGATTCCGGGGGTGCCCGCGGCTTCGCGTCCGGACCATCATGGCCGCACGTTCCGCCGCGGGCGAGTCCCGCATCCAGGAAACAAGCGCGTATTATCGCGCCCGGGATTCGGCCGCGGTTTCCCGCGACCAAAAGCTATTCAAACGTGATCTCGCGAGGAACCGCGCGATCCTTAACCCATGTTTCCGCCTCCTCCGAGTAGTCCAAGGGCCGTTTTGATCGTCGTGTTCGCCTGGCCCAAGACCGAGACGCCCGACTGCATCAGAATTTGGTTCTTCGTGAGCGCCGTCGCCTCTTCGGCCACGTCCGCGTCGCGGATCCGAGAATTGGCCGAAGCCATGTTCTCTTTCGAAACCTGGATGTTATTGATCACCGACTGGAGCCGGTTCTGGAGCGCGCCGAATTCCGCGCGCATCGACGTGACCGAGGAAATCGCCTGGTCGATCGAGGCGAGCGAGTTCTGCGCGCTGACCTTATCGGATACGGTCGCGAGGTTCATCCCGAGCGCGACCGAAGATACGTCGGCGGCTCCCGTCTCGAAGAGCTTCACGCGATCGGTGAGCGGATTGTTGCTCGTTCCGATCTGGATCTCGAAGGCCTGGGCCGATCCGTCGAGGAGCGGGACGTTGTTGAACGTCGTGCTCTTCGCGATCCGGTCGACTTCCGAGATGAGCTGCGTGAATTCGAGGTTGAGGAATCCGCGTTCCGTCGGACCGACGGTATCGGACGAGGCTTGGACTCCGAGTTCGCGGAGCCGGATGAGGATGTTCGAGACTTCGCTCATCGCCCCTTCGGCGACCTGAACGAGGGAAATACCGTCTTGAGAGTTGCGCTCCGCCTGGCTCAGGCCGCGGATCTGGGCGCGAAGGCTTTCGGAGATCGCGAGACCGGCGGCGTCGTCGCCCGCATGGTTGATGCGGGAGCCGGAGCTCAGTCTTTCGAGAGTCGTATCGAGCGCGGATCGAGTGTTGCGCAAATTTCTTTGCGCGATCAACGCGGGTACGTTTGTGTTAATTCGTAATCCCATACCTTCCTCCTTGAAGGTCCGTCGGCCTATCCTTGGCCTAAGGGATTTAACTCCCGGGGGTCCTCTGAGCATCCAGCCCAGATTCGTCCCGCTTACATGTGTCTCATCGGACCCGGGGCGGAGAACCTTAATAAAAAAAACGAGGCCCCCGAGATTTTTTCTCGGAGGCCTCGTTTCTTAAGTAGGTTCCGACCCGGAGGGCCGGGCTCGACCGGGCCGCAGGGGCGGAACTGTTCTAAGCCGCGTAAGAGTAATCGTCTTCCGCGTGCCAGATATCATAGAGGGTGACGCCCTTTTCGGTGCGGACCCACTTCGTGGCGTGGTCCGGCGGATCCATTCCGAGGCACTTCGTAGCGAAGGCGTGGATCGTCAGGGTTTCGCCGTTCGAGACGACCTTGAATTCGCCGTTCGGTTGCTTGGTGATTTTGCAGGTCATCTTCGGATTAGACACGAAGAAGAGATCCTGGCCGTCTTTCACCGTTCCGTTTTTGACGAATTCGTTCAGGTCGAACTTCCCTTTTTTCTTGCTCATTCATGGCTCCTTTAGCGTCAGTGGTTTGGCAGACCCACCGCTCTTACTTTACGGATCGGTCGAACACCCCCGGATATTGAGTTAGTGTATAGAGATGGGCGCCGGCATCCCTCTCACCTGGCGAGTCTTAGCCCCCGCGGATCGCCGAGACTTCTCTCTATTATTAGACCGGGCGTTCGGCCTCTCGGCCCCCGCGTCCTATCTCGCCGACTTTCCGGTCTGGGACCCCGAGATCGTGCCGGCCGGGAATCGCCACCAGGTCGGAGGATTCCACGGCCCACGCCTCGTTTCGACGGCTTCTCTCCGATTCGCCGACTACCGATTCGCCGACGGAACCGACGCGCGCTTCGGATTGATCGGCGCGGTGGCGACCCACCCGGATTTCGCCCGCCGCGGTTACGGCGCCGAAGCGCTCGCGCTCGCGATCCACGAAGCCGATCGGCGCGGAGTCGGCGGACTCGCGCTTTGGGGTTCCGATAGCCCGCTCTATCGACGGAGGAAGTTCGAGTTCGGCGGGAACCAGATCCGCGTCCCGATCGCCTCGCTCCGATTCGAAAAACCCGCGCTCGCCGGATACGAGTTTCGTTCGGGGTGGGATAGCGAAATCGGAGCGCACTTCCTCGCCCGGAAGTCGGGACTTCGGTACCAAGACGGGGATCTTCTCTGGCTTTCGCGCCATCCGAACGTCGAGTGGCGCACGCTCTGGATCGACGGGAAATGTCTGGCGTACGTCGGGTGGAACCGGGGGATCGATCTGCCGAACTTGATCCACGAAATCGACGGGGAGCCGGCGGCTTGCCTCGTGCTCCTTCGTCTGCTTCAGGAGCGGTATCCCGCGCTCGAATGGCTCGCGCATCCGGAACTCCTTCGTCGATGGAAGATCGAGGGCTCCGAGGTCGCCGCCGTCGAGGCGCTCGCGCAATTCCGGCTTCGCACGCTCGATCCCGCGCGGATCGGCGAGATCTGGTTCAGCGGGATGGACGCCTGCTGAATCAGAAGTGCAGGCGGTCGGTCCAAAGGAAGATTTCGAGCCACTTCTTCTCGACGTCGGATTCGCGGAAATCTCTCGCCACGCCGGTCGGAGTCTCGCCGAGGTAGAGGTTCCGCAGTCCCGCGACGTCGCGCGGGGTGAGGTCGACCGGGAACGGGGTTTGGCGGATGAAGTCGCATTCCTTCAGGAGCGGATCGAGCGAAGCCGGATTCTCGCCGAGGTAGGAGAAACCGTCGCGAAGGTCTTCCCCGATCGCGCAGACGAGGACGGCCTTGTGATAGAGGATCTGCATGTTCTTCCGGCAGTAGTTCATTACGGAAAACGGATCGAACGCCGTTCCGAAGGTGGATTCGGTGTTCGCCGCCGTACCTTCCAGCATGCGATCGCCGGCCCCCGCGCCGCAGAATCCCGGCTGCTCGTTCGCGGTTTCTTTGCGTCGCTCTTCGTGCAGGAGGCCGGAGAGGTGACCGAACTCGTGCAGCACGGTCCAGTGGCGGATGTCGTCTTCGACTCCGTTCGCGAACGCCGCGTAGATTTCGACCAAGTCCTTTCGATTCCGTTTCCCGGGAGGAAGTCGGTAGGTGAGCGCTTTCTTCATCTGGGATTGGATCTCGCGGATGTCCGCCGTCGTTCCGGACCAGTTCAGCCCGAGCCCGCTTTCGATTTTTTTCTGGGTCGCGATCGAAGTCAGCCGATTCATCCACGAACCCGAAACGCTGAAGTCCCCAGGGGACGCGACGCCGCGGCTCTTTCCTACAGCTTTCGGATCGGGATCCGTCGCCGAGAGATCGGCGTCGTAAACGAGGAGGGCGTCGACGGGCGAGTTTTCGTCGCAGACCGAAAATCCGGTCATTTCCACGCCTACGCGCGACCGATTATAGGCGGCGTCGACCCACTTGCGGATTTCTTCGGACTGCTCGGCGGTCGGCAAGCCCGCGCGAGTCGCGTACAGATAAACGGACGAAACTTCTTTCGAGAAACGCCGCAAGTCGGAGGTCCAGCACGTCCGTACGGAGCCCGAGTCCCACCCGCGTTTCGAGTAGCCGATCGAGGCGCCGCCCGTGAGCGAAACCGTGAGTAGGACGAAACCGATCGCGGTACGGGTACGGCGGCGTAATCTCATAAGGGCTTAACAGAGCAATTCCGCGGCCAGCGCTTCTCTCTTATATGCGGGAAGACCTTTCCCGGCTGTCAAAAGGTTCGTCACCTCGATTCGGACTGGACGGTCCTCTCCCGCGGCCCCCCGGTAAAACGCGCGGCGGACTCCCGAAGAACGGCACTCTTTTCGCTAACCTTAACCGGGTGAAGTCGGTGCGCTTTAACAACGATCTCGATCGCGAATTTTTCTCGGTGCTGAACGCGCGCGTGGACGCGTATTTCCGGAAGACCGGTAAAAAGCGCTTTGCGAACGGGGCCATGTGGGCGAAAGCCGCGTTTTTCTTCGCCGCTTATTGGGCGGCCTGGGCGACCATCGTCTTCGGCGGAGTATCCCCGCGCACCGGACTTTTTCTCGCCCTCGGGATGGGTTTTTTCGGTACGTGCAACGCTTTGAATATTTCTCACGACGCGAGCCACTTCACGTTCGCGAAGGCGAAGTGGGTGAACCGGGCGCTGTTCTGGGTTTCGATGAACCAGCTCGGTCTCTACGCCCATTTCTGGGATCTCGGCCATAACAAATCCCACCACTACAAGACGAACGTCGCGCACGAGGACGTCGGGGTCGACGCGGGCGGCGTCCTGCGGATTCACGCGGGTACCGAGTGGCGGCCGATGCACCGGTTCCAGCATTGGTACGCGTTCCCTCTTTACACCGTTTACACGCTTCTCTGGGCGGTCATTCGCGATTGGCGCGTACTGAAAGAAGGCGTCCTGAACGACGCCGTCGAAATCAGGCTTTCGCGAGTCCGCGTCGCCGAGCTGGCGTTCGTGAAGGTCGCTTATTTCGGCTACGCGCTCGCGATCCCGATGCTCGTTTCCCCGTTCACGTGGAAGGAAGTCCTCGTGGGGTTCCTCGCGATGCACCTCGTGCTCTCGCTTTACGTCGCCTTCACGCTCTTCTCGTCCCACATCAACGACTTCGTTTCCTTCTACGACGTGAAAGTCGATCCGAAGCTCGAGCACTCGTTCGTTCGCCACCAGTTTCTCACCACCGCGGATTTCTATCCGGGATCGCGTATCGCGAACACGCTCCTCGGCGGATTCAATTCGCACGTAATCCATCATCTTCTGCCGAAGGTCAGCTCGATCCATTATCCGGCGCTCGCTCCGATCCTCACCGAAACGGCGAAGGAATTCGGTATGCCTTACGTCGTTTCGACGTTGCCGGGGCTTTTCGTCGCGCACCTTCGTCACTTGAGAAATATGGGCGTCGATCCGAAGACGATCAAGCGCGCGCGTCCGCGTCCGGTACGCCCGGGCCTTCGGATTGCGAAACCGCTCGCTTCCCGAAAACGGGGTGCTTCTTGAACCGCTCCCGATCGCGAGCGCTGATATCCTTCTTCGCGGGTCTCGTCCTCGCGGTTTCCTGCGCGAACTCGATCGTTGCCCGCGCTGAATTTTTCTCGATCGGCGACCCGGCCCGCGTCTGGAAAAAAAAGGTCTTGCACGTGTGTTGGTTGAACGACCCTTCCGTGATGGCGAGCTCGACTTTTCTCGGCGTCGTTTCGCGACCGAAGCTCGATCGCACCTCGGACGTCCGTCGGAACACGATTCGTAACCTGCTCGGCGCGAACTATTCGGAAGAACTGACCGGGATCAAACTCGCCGATTTCGTCGATTGTCCGGCGAAGGGAAAAGGTCTCGAGAAATTCGACGTCCTGATCGCGGACGGGTTCGAATTCAAGGACGGATCGATCAATTTCGGGTTTTCGAGCATCGGCGACGACCATGTCGCGACGATTTCGGTCGGCGCGTTCGACTTCTCGATGATCGCCTTCAATTTGACCTCGACTCGCACGATCACGGGGGTAAAGAACGACTGGTTCCTCGAAAAGCTCCGTAAGCTCGGGAAGAAATCCGCGACCAAACGCGAGGCGTTCGAAGACGCTTACGCGAAAATGTCGGAAACTCTCGTCCAAGACCACCTGAAGATCACGCTCATTCACGAGTTCGGTCACCTCTTCGGACTCGTCCACGAGGATACGCGTAAGGACGCGCCCGAGCCGAAGGACGTCCCGTTTTGCTGGACGTTTTCGAGCGCTTACCGGAAGGAGACTTCCTCGACCGCGCCCATCGACGGCAAGACGCCCGAGCTCGATCGATTCGGAACGCCGTTCGATCTTTTTTCGATCATGAATTACTGCCGCCACGACATGGTGGATTGGTACGAACGCGCGCGTTTCGTTTGCGCCTGGTCGAAGTCGATGAAGCTCCTGAACCGCTTACCCGAGGCCGATCGCCCGGCGATGAAGCGCGTGCTCGGTCAATGCCCGTTCATCGAGTCGACCGGATTCCCGATCGGACCGACTCGCGGCGACCGTTTCGGGATTCGCGCGCTTTACGAACTTCCCCAGACCGATAAACCCGAGGACACCGATTATCGGAAATCGCCGATGAAGATGAAGTGGGTATCGATCTTCAAGGATTTCGCCGCCCAGTCGTGGCTCGACGGCGATCCCGTCGGCGATTACATGGATGGACTCAAGAAAAAGAAAAAGCCCCCGACGTCGTACGACGCCGGAGGCTTCGATTCTTCCCGCCCTTAAGGCTGGGTGAGTTTGTCTTCGATTTGCTCGAGGAGTTTTTTCAGGTTGTCGGCGTAGGCGGAGAGCTTCTCCCGCGAGTCGGCCGACTTCCACTTGAACCCCGGAACGGAGAGTCCTTTGTCGTCGAACTTGAACTCGAAGGGTTTCGGGGCGGCGCGCTCGGCCTTCGCCTTCGCGGCCGCTTCTCCGGTGAGCGGAACGCCCGCCGCATCGAGGAGGACCTCTTCCTTCGACGAGGCTTCTTCGATCATCGCCGCGTGCTTCGAGACGTCGACGGAGAGGAGTTGGCGGAGGAGGGCTCGGTTTTTCAGCCCGCGCTTCATCAGCTCTTCCTTCGTCTCGGCGGGAAGCTTCGTGAATCCGATGCATTCGGTGATGCGCGACTTCGGTTTCAGGAAGGCCTTCGCGATCGTGTCGTGCGACGAGTACGCGCCCGCTTCGAGGAGCGAAACGTATCCTTCGCCTTCTTCGATCGGATGGAGATCGACGCGATCGAGGTTCTCGCGAAGCGCGATTTCGTGCGTGGCCTTGTCGTCGGTCGCCAGCACGCGCGCCGGGATCCGGTCCATCCCCGCGAGTTTCGAAGCGCGGAGACGGCGTTCGCCGGCCACGACTTTGTAACGGTCGCCGTCTTGGACGACGAGGATCGGCTGGAGCACGCCGTGAAGTTTGATCGAGTTCGCGAGGACTTCGAGTTCGCTGTCTTCGAAGTGCGTGCGGACCTGCAGTTCCGACGCGTCGACCTTGTCGACCGGAACGAAGTTGATCATGAACGTCGTGAGGTTTTTCAGGTGCGAGTGCGTGCTTCCCGCGGTGACCCGCGCGGTGGAGTAGAGTTGCTTCAGGTACCCGCTTCCTTCGCGCGTCTTGATCTTGGAGCCTTCGGGTTTCGTTTCTTTTTCGCTGCTCATGTCTATTCCTTTAGGTGGAGGTCAGTTCTTCGGTAAGCGAGTTCACGTCTTGGGCGGCGACGCCTTTCGGGTTCACGTCCCACACGGTCGTCCTACGTTTGGTCGCTTCGTTCATGTCGGCCGCGCGATTCATCACCGTCTTCGTGCAGAAGTCCGCGAACTGCGAACGGAGTTCTCCGAGGACTTCCTGCGAGATGACTTCGCGGTTGTCGTACATGTTCGGGATGATCTTCACCGTGAGGTCGCGTTGGAACTCGCGTTGCATTTCGTCGATCGTCGACATGACGAGCGACATCCCGTGGAACGAGAGCGGGTTCGTCGAACAGACGACGTTCACGAGATTCGAAGCCACGAGCATCGATCCGTTCAGGATCGATGCGGCCGGGTTCGTATCGGCGACGATGAGGTCGTACTGGTTTTCGATCTTTTTGATCGCTTCCCCGAGACGGTATTCACGACGCGCCTTGTTATTCAGAGGGATCTCGATGTTACAGAGGCCGAGGTTCGCCGGGACGAGGTCGAGACCGGGGGCGACCGACATGATCGCGTCTTGGAGAGGGAGGTCGTTGATCAAAACGTCGTAAATCGTGGGCCGCTCGTGACCGTCGAGGACGTCGAGGTTCACCGAAAGGTGTCCTTGGCCGTCGAGGTCGATCGCGAGTACGCGGTAACCCATCATCGCCGCGCGCATGACGTACTGCGCCGTGAGCGTGGACTTCCCCGTGCCGCCTTTCACATTATAAAACATCTGGATTTTATGACTCGGCGCTTCAGGAACGAAGCCGGTCGCCGCGGCGACCGATTCGATGTCGGAAGCTTCGATCGGAATTTGGGGACCGGCCGACATCGCGCCGATGCCGTTCGCGCTTTCCCGGAGGTTCCGGAAGTACGCTTGCATGTCCTCGAGAGAGATCATCTTCCGGTCGACGTTGCCGACCTTTTTGCGAGTGACGGTGAGCCGCCCCGACGATTCGAGTTCGGGCACGAGCGATTTATCGATCTTCGCGATCGCCGCGAATTCGGCGGGCGTGAAATGGATTTCCTTGAATGAGGCCATCCGACGGTTCCTTCCTTGGGTGGAGCTCGCCGTCCGGGTCATCGGTCGTCTGCCTTTTAGGGAGCGCGACCGATCGAGAATGGCGAGGGTAATGCGTTCACTTCCGAGCTGGGCTTGATCCTTCAAGCCCGAAAACTGCCGGCGCAAACTTCTCGCCTGTGGTGGAATTCTGTCGAGCGGCGCGAATGCGCGCAAGTAAAAACCCGTTCATCGGTCGCCGCGGCGACCGATCGCGAATCCGCGGACGACGCGTGAATGAAAAATTTCCGCCGGACGGACCGGTCGCCGCGGCGACCGATCACTCTGTCCTCTCCGTGACCGGCACCGTCGAGTTCCGCCCGGTACCCTGGAAAAGAAAAACCCACCGGTCGCCGCGGCGACCGATGGGTTTCGTGAAATCGAAAATCGCGGTTCGACTTAGCGGACGATCCCGCCGACCGGAAGCGGTTCGAACTTCGCTTCGAGGTACTCGAGCGCCGGCGACCGCGGGTAGTGGGTCGTCTTCTGGACGATCCGAATCGTTCCGACCCGGCCGTAGGCGTCGCCGAAGTTCGCGACGACGTCGTACGTGAACGCGATCTTTTCCCACGCGTACGGATCCATGCGGGTCGTGCCCGGGACGCTCTGGAGAAGTTCGCATCCGATCGAGCCGAACGTCGGGCGGCCGGCGGTCACGGCTTGCTTCGCTTCGAGGACGATCTCGGCGTTCGCGAGGAGCGCGGTCATCCCTTCGCGGGCGGCGTCGAACCCCTTCGGGCAGGGTTGGCCGGCGAGGGCCGAAGGAGCGGCGACGGTCGCCGCGGCGACCGAGAGGACGATTCCGAAACCGAAGGCACGAAGGACGTTTTTCATATCGGGGTCTCCTTTTGGAAAATCGAAGGAAGGGACGGTTAACTCGAAGCACTCTGGTACCGGCGAAGGCCGAGTCGCCAGAAAACGACGTCGAAGACATAGAAGGCGATGAGGACGAGTACGACTCCGGCGGTTTCGAGCGGCGAAAGTCCCCAGAGGAGGGCGCGGGTCGGGACCGAGCCGATGAAGGCGAACGGCAGGAAGGTCATGATGGTGTAGCGGATCGCGGCTGGGAAGATCGCGTCGGGCTTCGTCGCAAGGCCGAAGAACTGGAAATAGAGGCGAGTGATCGCCCAGCTCCGGTCGGTCCAGAAAACCCAGACCGCGAACGCGAAGCGCAGGAGCACCGAGGCCGCGACCCCGATGGCGAGCCAGACCGGGACGAGGGCCCAGCGGAGTCCGCCCGCGAAGCCCGAGGCGTCGGCGTACTTGATCGCGATCGCGATTCCGAAGAAAAAATTAAGGATCGAGGTGAGGCTCATCCAGCGAGTGAGAGCGAGGAACGCCGGCGAGACCGGTTTCGTGAGGAGGATGTCGAGCTCGCCCTTGTTCACGAGGTCCGAGAACTGCCAGAAGTTCCGTTGGAAGAAAGTCGCGTTGATCGCATCCGAGGCGAAAAAGATTCCGAGGAAGAAGAAGACCTGCTCTTTCGTCCACCCGGCGAGGGTATCCGTGTTCGCGTAGATCACGGTGAAGAGCGCGAATTCGACCGCGATCCAAACGAGGTCCGTGAAGAGCATCGTCACGAAATTCGACCGGTAAACGGCCTCGCGGACGAAATTGTTTTTCACCTGGGTCGCGAAGAGGCGGGAGTATTTCGTGAGGGTGGCCATCGTATCTCCGTCCTTAGCCGCCGAGCGAGAGGTAGCGCTTGATCGAGAGTTTCCAGCTGAGGTGCACGAGCCCCCAAAGTCCGAGCATCCAGAGGCACGCGATGCCGACCGCGTCCATGAACTCGCCCGTCGTCCATCGGCCGAGCGCGTACTGGGTCGGTCCGTAGACGTAGAGATAGAAGGGCGTCGACTTCCACATCCAGGTCATCGAGGCCGGGAAAAGGGAGAGCGGGAGAAGTTCGCCGCAGAGGATTTGGACGATCATGTTCTTCACCATGAGCATCGAGTAGGCCTCTTCCCAGTAGAAGGCGAGCGTCGCGATGGTCGCGCCGATCTGGTAGGCGATGATGTTCCCGAGGAGCGCGAGCCCCATCGCCGCGACCATCCGGGCGGCGGAAAGTTCGGGATAGAAGAAAGAGACGGCGACGCCGATCCCGAGGCAGACCGCCGAGATGAAGAGCTTCGGCGCGAGACCGCGGATCCAGACGAACTCGACGACGCCCGTCGGCCGAAGGAGGTAGTTCGAGAGTCCGCCCGAGCGGATCATCTCGACGAGTTCGAAATCGTGGTCGCCGCCGCGGATCTGGGTGAAGAGGATCGAGGTGAACGTATAGGCGAGCATCTGATGGTAAGTCAGACCGCCGATCGTTTCCTGGTGACCCATGACGAAGAGGGCGTACCAGAGCACCCATTGGATCGCGGCCGGGACGAAGGCCGCCCCGAAGACTTCGAGGAAGAATTCGAGTCGGTAGGCGGTCGCGTCTTGGAACCCGTTTTTCAGGGCGGCGATCCGCCACTCGAGTCGCGGGAGAAGGGAAGACTTCGAGCCCGGGAGCGAATCGCCCGGACCGGAGAGAGTGGCATCACGCATGGAGGCCCGCTCCGCCCGAAACTCCGCCTTCGGAGTAGATCCGGCTGATCACGCTTTCGAGGCTCTGCTCCTCGATCCCCATATCGAGGATCGTCGCCTTCGCCATGATCGCCTGGAGGACGCGGATGACCGCGTCCTTGTTCGTCTCGACGTAGAACGTCGGGATCGCGCCTTCGCCGCCTTCGTCTTCCTCGCCGCCCGCGTCTGATTCGCCGACGGTCACGTCTTCCTTCTTCACGCCGGCGATGTCCGCGACGGCGTCGGAGGTGAGCGTTTCTTTCAGGCGCACGCGCAGTCGACACTCGCCCTCGCGGAGGAGCTTCGAAGGAGAACCGTCGAAAATCATCTCGCCCGTCTTCAGGATCATGACCCGCGAGCAGAGGCGTTCGATGTCGTCCATGTTGTGCGAGGTCAGGATGATCGTCGCCTTTTCCTTCTGGTTGAAGACCTTCAGGAAGTCGCGGAGTTTCTCGGCGGCGAGGACATCGAGGCCGATCGTCGGTTCGTCGAGGAAGACGACCTTCGGCCAGTGTAGAAGGGCGCCGATGAGTTCCATCTTCATCCGTTCGCCGAGGCTGAGTCTCCGGATCTGGGTTTGGAGGAGGCGTTTCACGTCGAGGAGCTCGGCGAGCGTGTTCAACCGCTCGCGGTACTTCGCTTCCGGGATTTCGTAGATCGCCTTCAGGAGATCGAACGCGTCGGTCGCGGGAAGGTCCCACCAGAGTTGGGCCTTCTGGCCCATGACGAGGGAGATCGCGTGACGAAACGGCATCGTCCGGTCGAAGGGTTTGTACCCGAGGACGGTCGCTTCGCCGGAGGAGGGCGGGATCAGTCCGGAGAGGATCTTCAGGAGCGTCGTCTTGCCGGCTCCGTTCGCGCCGATGAGACCGACGAACGAACCGGGTTCGATCGTGAAAGAGACTTCCTTCAGGGCGACGTGCTCCGTCGTTTTCGGTTTCAAGAGAAGTCCGAGGGTTTCCTTCATCCCTTCGCCCTTTTGGGTCGAGCGAAAGACGCGGCGGACTTTGTTCACGGAGATGATCGGGGCGGAGGCGTTCGTTTTCGTCATGGTGTCGATTCGTGGTGTGGGGTCAGTGGGCGACGATCCGAAAGCGCGATCAGAACTCGGAACCGTCGCGGGTTCCGAAGAGCGAGGCTTTCGCGTCGGTCACGCCCGCGACGAAGGCGTTGTACTTCGTGAGGACGGGCTTGCCCTCGCCGAAGCCTTTCGGGTCGAGCGCGGCGTCCGAGAAACCCGGCGCGATCGGGAAGGCCGAGATCAGATACGGAAGTTTTTCCGCCGAGTCGCGGATCGAGTAGACGAGCAGTTCGGAGTTTCCGCCGGTCTCGGCTCCGGAGGCTTTCGTGAACGGGACGAAGTCGGTGCGGATCTCGACCGTCCGGCCGCCTTCGAGGGTGACCGTCTCGGTGAGCCGGCGGCCGTGGAGTTTCGAGAAATCGAACTGCCGGAGAGAGCGGGCGGCGTCGGCTTTCTTCACGATCTTCATCGCCGCGCGGTCGGCGGGATTCGAACCGCGGAAGGCGATCCGGCCGGCGAAGTACGAGACGTTCAAATAGAGTCCGCCCGATTTCGGAGTCGGCGAGATCACGCCGGCGGCGAGGCCGAAGCCCTTCTCGATGTCGGGGCGAACCCATCGCAGGCGCTTGTACCCGTAAGGCGTCTTAAGAATAGAGAGGAGGTAGCCGTAGGTGTGTTCGAAGCCCGCGTAGACGATCCGGTCCTTCCGTTCGAAAACGCCCGCGCGGTCGAGGACGACGTCGATGATCGGTTCGGGGATGATGATGCCCTTCGCGTTTTCGTCGAAGTTGATCGAGCGGCCCCAGAGCTTCTTCACGTCGCCGGCGGACTTTCCCTCGCGGGAGAGGCGCTTCATGAAGTCGGGTGCGACGGAGTCGAGGTAGTGCGCGATCTTCGCCTTCGCGATCTCGGGATCGGCGTTCGCTTTCAGGATCGGCTCGGCGCCTCGGGCGATCGCGGCCCACGGGCAGTCGAGGGCGGTCTCACCCTCGGAAGCGATCGGGCAAACCGTCGTCGGCGACTCGGCGGCCCGTACGGTGGAAAGAAGAGAAAGGATCAACACCAAAACCAGGACTCCGAAGGCTCGCATATGCCCCCGTGGCTATCACGGGGCGGCGATTTGCCGCAAGGCGCCCTCCAGGTCCGGGTAAGCGTAAGAAAAGAATTCGGCGGTGAGTTTCTGTGGCGCGACGCGTTGGGAAGCGAGGATCGTCTCCTCCGCCATTTGACCGAGGGCAACGCGGAGCGCGAAAGCGGGGGTCGGGAGGAGGGCTGGGCGATGGACGGCGTCTCCGAGGGCTTTCGCGAAATCGGAGTTTCGGACCGGATTCGAGGACACGAGGTTGTGCACGCCTTCGACCTTCGGGTCGGTCGCCGCGCGGACGAGGAAGGCGACGAGGTCGTCGACGTGGATCCAGCTCATCCACTGTTTCCCGTTTCCGTTTTTCCCGCCGAGACCGGTTCGGAAAAGAGGAAGGAGCTTTTCGAGCGCGCCCCCTCCGCGACCGAGGACGATTCCGAACCGAGGAAGGACGAGGCGAGAGGTCCGGGCCTTCCGCGCCTCGGTCTCCCAAACTTCGCAAACGTCGGCCAAGAACCCTTCCCCTTTCGGGCTTGATTCGTCGAGCTTCCGATCGCCGGCGTCGCCGTAAAATCCGATCGCCGAAGCCGAGATGAAGACCGGGGGAGAGGCCATTCGGTTCAATCCCGCGACGAGGTTTCGCGTCCCGATTTCCCGGGATTCGCGGATCCGGCGTTTTCGCTCCTCGGTCCATCGGCCGCCTCCGATGTTCTCGCCGGCGAGGTGGAATACGGTGTCGACGCCTTCGAGAGCGGTCGCCGGGGCGACCGATCGATTCGAGTCCCATTCGAACGTCCGAACGCGGGTGACCTCCATCGAGGAGAGGTGCCGGCCGAGGGATTCCGTCGCCCGGTCGACGTTCCGGGTGAGGATACGGATCTCATTCGCTTCACGGGAGAAGCGCTTTAAGAGTTCGATCCCGATAAAGCCGGTCGCACCGGTCACGAGGGTCTTCATTCCTGAAGTTTAACATAGTTTGAACTATAAGGATAGGCGAGGGAAGCCGGACTCTAAAGCTTGGAAATGACGAGGTAAGGGATGTGTGTCGGTAGGCACCTGTAAAAAGATTGGACGCTCGGGCCTGCTCAATCGGCTCTCAGCTCGAACGTGGAGCTTCTCGCGTCGCGTCAATTTGGCCTACCCCTTGCTCTTACTCTCGGTAACGAACCTCTTTCGGAGAAAGGTGCACGTGAGTGCACGCGGGGTTCGCAGTCCTAAGCAAGTGTGTTGGAGATGAAAAGTATGTCGAACATGAAGAAGATTCTGATGACGGTTTCGGTGGCGACCCTCGCGGTCGGCCTCTCCGGTTGCGGCCGCGATAACTATCAAGGCACCTACACGGGTTTCGAAGTTCCGACGGCGTCGAACACGACGACGGGCACGACCCAAAACGGCGGCTACAACACCGGCTACTATAATATGCAGCCGAGCCAAGTGAGCCTCACCCTCTCGGATAACGGGAACGTCGTGACCGGCACCTACACGACCACTTCGTCGTACGGCGGTTACCAAACCCAGTACAACCAGTACGGGAACCAGCCGTCCCAGTTCACGGCGAGCTCCGAGAACTCGGGATCGCTCTCGAACGTCTCGCTCCTCCGTTACATGAACGGTCAAACCTGCTTCTACCAAGGCTCGCTCGCCTCTTCCGACCACGGTCGGCAGATCACCGGCAGCCTCTCGTCCGCGATGTCCGGCACTTCCGGCGCGTGGGCCGGCGTTTGCCCGACGATCACGCTGAACCTCACTCGCGGCAACTAACCGCGAACGTTCCGTCCCCGTCCTCTCGAGAGCGAGGCGACGTGTCGGTCTCTTACCCGACGCTTGCCTCTCCGAAAAGTCCTCGGATAATCTCCGGCTAGGAGAACTTCATGCGCTCACCTAGCCCGACGATCGCCGTCGCCTCGCTTCTCGCCTTTTCCTTGTTCGCGAACGGATGTGAAATCAACTCCGAAGCCCGCGACAAATCCCAATCGATCGAAGAGACGTCCTGCCTCGACTCTTTCCGCGCGTTCGACACGAACGGAACCGGACCGTCGATCCTGATCTCGCAGCTCCCGGCCGGCGCTTACGTGCACGAGAGCGCCGAAGTCTACGTCGACCAAACGACGAGGCGCGCGGACGGAGGAAGAGACCTCGCGCGGTTCCACTTCATGGAAGTCCCGAAACCGGGAACGAATCCGCGTTCGTATTCGACGGGACTCCGATGCCACGAGACGGCGGGACGGTTCGCTTCGTCCTTCACGAGCGTTTCGATCGTCACGGATTTCGTGAAGTTCAATCGCGCGGACACCTTCGACTTCTTCGCGCTCTCGTACGGCGCGACTTTCCAGACGCCGGATCTCATCACGATCACGACGGCGAACGGCGGCGACTCGCGGAGCGCGACGGCCGCGGTGCTCGCGAACGTCTTCGCGCGGAATTGGAATTCGGGTTACCGGATCGTCCGCACGGGCACGGACACCTACGCGTTCTACGGAGTTCAGGTCGAGTCCGGAACCGGCCGCACGATTTACGGGAAGGCGACTTACACGAGGAAGAACCTCGCGCCGAATTCGCCGTAAGTTCCGATCAAGTCGCGGACTTCTTTTTCGCGAGTCCCGCCGGGCGACCGTCGACGAGGTCCTCGAGGTCGAGGACGGCGAACGCGTTCTCGCGGATTTCCCACTTCACGTCGAAATCGAAGAGCGTGAAGGCGAATCGAAGGCCTTTCGAGTCGTCCTCGCGCGGAGGCATCTTCCTTTTCTGGGAGGCCGGGCGCGGATCGAGTTCGAGCATCTCGACGATCATCCGGCGCACGTCGATCGAGTCGTCGTTTTTCTGCGCGCGGATCCGGCGCTCGTGGCGATCGAGCGAAGCGAGCGATTTTTCCGTGAACTCGACGGGAAATTTCTCGATCGGTTCCGCGGCCCATCCCGCGTTCGCGTCCGCGATCGAATCGGCGAAAGGAATGTAGGGTTTCACGTCGAGGATCGGCGTGCCGTCGAGCAGATCGACGCCGGAGACGTGGATGCGCACGCCTTTCGGGGTTTTCTCGATGCGATCGAGTTTTACCGCCGAGAGTCCGATCGGATTCGGGCGATGCGGAGAGCGCGAGGCGAGGACGCCGACTTTCTTCCGACCGCCGAGGCGGGGGGGCCGGATCGAGGGTTTCCAGTCGCGCGCGCCGTGCTCGTGGAAGACGAAGAGGACCCAGAGGTGCGAGAAGGTTTCGAGTTTATCGACGGCGATCGCGAAAAAAGGATGGCGATCGAGTTCGATCACGCCCTTCGCTTCGGCGACCATGCCCGGTTGGCGCGGAATCCCGAATTTTTCCGCGAAGGCGGTGCGGATCACCCCGATCGGCGCGAACTCGTAGGTCGGCGGCGGAGGTTTCTTCGACGGCGGTCCCGAGCGCGGGACGTAGTCCTTGCCGGGGTAAGCGGATTTCTTCGCCGTCTTTTTCTGCATCAGTTCGTCGCGCGGCCCACGGGCCAGAGCGAATGCGCGGTGCCCTTGCCGGTGCCTTTGATCGAGATCGGACCTTCGAGCGAGTCGAGGTCGACCTTCCGCTCGGAGCGTTCCGTCGGATCGAGGGTGAGTCCGGTGATTCCGTTCGGAAGCCCGAGGCCCGAGCCCGAGACGTCGAAGAGGAAGAAGTGGAACGGGAAATCGCCGGTGTGCGGAACGGTCGCGGTGACGTCGTAGTCGAGGGATCCGTCCGGCGCGCGCGTGGCTTCGACCCGGATCGTCTTGTAGGTCGGCGAACCGAAGAGCGGGATCTTTTTCGCGAACTGGAAGAGGATCTCGCCGCCGTTTTCGGCCGACCAGTTCGGCGTTTTCAGGGCGAAGAAAATCTTGCTGCCCATCTGGATCAGCGGCTGGCCGACGGCCATGTCGGCGGGAGTGAAGTCGCGGCAGCGGTAAGCGGTGTCGTCGACCGTGCCGAAGGGCAGGAGTTTGAAACGCGAGCGCGCGGGGTTCGGACGGCCGCCGAGGCCGGTGCCGTCGAAGTTTTCGCAGTAGCGGATCCACTGGTCGCGTCCGCCGTTCGCGTTCGGCCGTTCGTAGATCTGGACGTAGCCCCCGTAACCGTTCACGAGGTCGGTTTTTCCGTGGGCTTCGAGATCGAAGAGCACGCGGTAGTCGGCGACGTTCCGAGGGTCGGCGGCGAAGAGGGTGGACGGAATCAGCGAAAGGAAGGCGATAAAAAGGGCGTTACGCATGGGATCTTTCTAGGACCGAGCAAACCCTATGCCTCCGCCTCCGACCCGGTCAAGGGTCATCCCGCCTCGACAGAAGGCCTTTCGCGAAAGAAAAAAGGCGGTTCTCCCCGAGGGAAAACCGCCTTTTTCAGGATTGAAACGCCGTGCCTTAGCGGAGGTCGGAGTTCGCGGAGACGGTGCACTTGTAGTGCATGCCGTTCAGCGGAGTCGCCGAGCAGCTGAAGGAGTCGCCGGAGACGATCTTCGACGGCATTTTCGAAGGGCTCGGACGCGGGCGGACGCCGGCGTCGACGATCGCGTCGTAGAGTTCACGGGCGGCTTCGCCGGTGATTTCGTAGCGATCCGGAGCGACCTTCATGATCCGTTGGTTCACGGTTCCCGGTCCGCCGAAGCCGGCTTTTTGCTCGATGATGAGCGTGCGGAAGCAGGCCGCGGCCGGGCAGGTCGTGTTGCCGGAGACGTAACGGCCTTTATAGACGGAGGCGTCGGGGTAGCGTTTCACGCTCAGGACGCGTTTCGCTTTCATCATGAGGGCGGGAAGTTCGGAAAGGAGACCCGGAGTAGGAACTCCCGGACGGGCGGCGCCCGAGACGGAGAGGGTTTGGACGCCGTTTTGGGCGGTGAGCGAAACCCGGTTAGCGGCGAAAGCGGACGTAGCGGAAACGAGCGCGGCGAGCGCGATGATCGCGGACTTCATGAAATACCCCTTATATAGAGAGAGACCAGGACCCCCGGGTCACCTCGGTTATAAGGCGCGTCATAACAAACCAGCTGCATTGCATCAATATTAAATGATGGAATACACCAGATCCGGTAAAACCCCGAAATGGTTCGGATTTATGTCGGCTCTTAAACTCGCTTCAGTGCGATAAGTTTAACGAGGTCTTCGATTTCGAGGTCCCCGAATTCCGCGGGAGGCGTCGACTCCCCGTAGGAGATCGATTTCGCGAGGGTTTCCGAGACGAGGAACTTTTCGTCGATGGCGACGATCGGCGCGAAGGCTTTCGGGAAAGTGATCGCGATCTTATCGTCGAGGTTCAGGTTCTCGAGCTTCCGCTTTTGGTTAACCGCGCGGGTGAGCGTGCGGAGGTAACCCTCGGCTTCTTGTTCCTTCGTCACCGTCGGGTCGACCTCGATCGAGACGAGGGCGTCGACGGAGAGGTTCGGATTCTCGCCCTTCGGCGCGCGACGGAGATCGATGTCCGCGAGGGTGACTTTCTCGCCTTCGACGGCGAGGGTCTCGCCGGCTTCGAGTTTCAGGAGGTCGGCGAGTTTCAGCGCCGCGATTCCGTTCCCGACTTGTTTCATCTTCGCGCCTAAGCGCTTACCGAGGACGGGGAAGTTCGCTTTCGCGGTGATCGCGACGAAGTCGTCTTCGTTCGAGACGTACTCGATCTTCCGAATATTCAGTTCGTCTTTGAAATACGGCTCGAACTTCTTCAGGTTCTCGAGGACGCGCTTCTCGCGGTGGATGACTTTCATCGAGAGGAGCGGGATCTTCGCCTTCACCTTGATCTTCTCGCGGTGGTTCCGTCCGAGGGTGACGAGCGCGTCCATCACGCGGACGGCTTCCTCGAGCTCGGGATGGATCGCTTTCTCGTCCGACGTCGGGAAGTCCTCGAGGTGGACGGACTCGGCCGAAGCGGCGAGCGGCGTTTTCAAGTTCAGGAAGATCGTCTCCGAAACGAAAGGCGCGAAAGGCGCCATCACCTTCGAGAGGGTGACGAGGACGTGGTAGAGCGTTTCGTAGGCGAAGCGTTTGTCGTCCGGCATCCCGTTCGCCCAGAAGTGGGAGCGATTGAAGCGGATGTAGGTATTCGTGAGGTCTTCTACGAATCCGACGAGGTGGGGGACGACGTTATAGAGCCGGTAGTGCTCCATCTCGCGTTCGGTATTCCGGATGAGCGAGTTCAGCCGCGAGAGGATCCACCGATCGAGTTCGTTCGGGCTCTTCGAGGGGGCGTATTTCCCTTTCGGGTCGGCCGCGGGTACGAAGCCGTCGACGTTCGCGTAGTTCACGAAGAACGCGTAGGAGTTCCACCACCGGAGGAGGATCTTCCGGACGACTTCGGTCACGCCTTTTTCGGCGAAGCGAAGTTCCTCGGCTTTCACGACGGGCGAGTTGATCATGTAGAGCCGAAGCGCATCGGCGCCGTGGCGATCGAGGACGCCCATCGGGTCGGGATAGTTCTTCAGCGACTTCGACATCTTCTTGCCGTCTTCGGCGAGGATCAGGCCGTTCACGACGACGTTCTTGAACGGGGATTTCCCTTCGAGGATCGCGCCGATGACGGAGAGGGTGTAGAACCACCCTCGCGTCTGGTCGAGGCCTTCGGCGATGAAGTCGGCCGGGTAGGATTTCTCGAACTCGGCTTTGTTTTTCTTCGGGTAACCCCACTGGGCGTAGGGCATCGATCCGGATTCGAACCAGCAGTCGAGGACGGGCGCGATCCGTTTCAGCGGGGACTTCCCGGTCTTCGAGGGGATGGTGATCGAGTCGATCGATTCCTTATGCAAATCGCCGATCTTCTTCCCGCTGAGCGCCTCGAGCTCCTCGCGCGAGCCGACGCAGATCATCTCGCCTTCGTCGTTCTTCCAGATCGGCAGCGGCGTACCCCAAAACCGGTTCCGCGAGATCGCCCAGTCGCGGGCGTTTTCGAGCCAGTTTCCGAAGCGGCCGTCGCGGAGGTGCTCCGGGACCCACGTCGTCTTCGCGTTCGCCGCGAGAAGGGTTTCCTTCACTTTTTCGACGCGAACGAACCACGAGGTGATCGCGCGGTAGATGAGCGGCGTATCGGTGCGCGGGCAGAAGGGATAGGAGTGGACGATCGTATCGTGTTTCACGAGACGGCCCTTCGCCTTGATCTCGGCGATCAGATCCTTATCGGCGTCCTTCACGCGTTTTCCGGCGTAGGGTCCGACGGCGGCGGTGAACATGCCGTCGTCGTCGACCGGATTCACGAGGGGAATCCCGTTCTTCTGGCAGGCGTAATAGTCTTCCTCGCCGAACGCGGGAGCCATATGGACGACGCCGACGCCGGAGTCCATCGTGACGTGATCGGAGTGGATGACCTTGAACGCGCCTTCGTTCGCTTTATCGGCGAAAAAGGGGAAGAGGGGTTCGTAGTGGAGACCGAGGAGGGCGGAGCCCTTCATCTCTTCGACGACTTCGTAATTCTTCTCGGCTTCTTTTCCGAAGGGGTTTTTCCAGAGTGCCTTCGCGAGGATGAATTCCTGGGAGGTCTTTCCTTCGGCAGGATTTTTCTCCCGAACGCGGACGTAGTCGGCGTCCGAGTGCACGGCGAGGCCGAGGTTCGAGGGAAGGGTCCACGGAGTCGTCGTCCAGGCGAGGAACGAGACGCCGGGTTTTTCCTTGATCGGAAAGGCGACGGTGATCGCGGGGTCTTGGACCTGCTTATAGTTCGAGTTCGCTTCGAAATTCGAGAGGCCGGTCGAAAGGCCGGTCGAGTACGGCACGACCTTATAGCCTTCGTACATGAGGCCTTTATCGTAGATCTGTTTAAAGACCCACCAGACGGACTCCATGAAATCCGGCGACATGGTGAAGTACGCGTTCTCCATGTCGACCCACCGGCCGATCCGCTTCACGGTGCGTTTCCATTCCTCGGAGTAGCGGCTTACGATTCCGCGGCAAGCGGCATTATAGTTCGCGACGCCCATCGCGAGGACGTCTTTGTTCGACTTGATGTTATGGGTTTTGTTGATTTCGTTTTCGACGGGGAGGCCGTGGCAGTCCCACCCGAACCGGCGCGGGATCGAATAACCCTTCATCGTCCAGTACCGAGGCACGACGTCCTTCAAGGTCCCGGCGAGAAGGTGGCCGTAGTGCGGAAGTCCGGTCGCGAACGGCGGGCCGTCGTAAAAGGAGTACGCCTTCGCGTTCTTCCGAGCCGTCACGGACTTCTCGAAGATTTGCTTCTCGTCCCAAAATTTCAGGATTCGTTCTTCTTCCGCGGGAAGGTTGACATCGGGGCGGACAGGCTCGAACGACTTTTTTCCGGGGGAGGACATAGAGGTCTAAGTTAGCGAAAATCCGTATTTTTTGGAAGAACGCTGCGGAGCGATATTAAGCTGAGATCTATAGTTTGAGCCATAGTTTTGGGGCATATTCAGGGTTTAGCATTCTTATACTAAATGCTCTCTGGAATTATTTAGAAATGAAAGTAACGGCCGAATTTAAATCCATTCGACAATTTTTCGCGAAACAAACATTTGCCCTCTTTTTTCTTCTGGCCGTATTTGTCAACTACCTCCCCGATTTGGCTCCGTATTACCTACGTGCTTTGTACGATTCTGATCTCGTAATTCTGGGCACGCCCTATCGCTTTCAGGAACCTTGTCCGGCCAAAGACATCGGGGACTGGAAATGTCATCTTCAGTACCGCTTCCCTCGCAAAATAGTTGCGGACCATGAGGCGATCGGTTTGGGAGTCGTTCTTTTTCCCTTGGCAGCATACTGTGCCGACTCGCCAGAGGAGAAGATTTGGATTTCCGAAATCCGAGATAGCGATAAAGTGGTCAGCTATCTCAAAACGTACCAAGTTTTGAATCTTCAACGCTTAAAATGCAAATCGGACATCATCGTCGAAAACTGGGGCAAACCCGTTTATAGGCGCAGGGGATATGTTCAGGGCCAAATTACATTGGGAAGTCAGATTGCGATCGAACAAGTTCGGTCATTGGTAGAGTTATCAATAACTTCGCTGTTATTTTTTTCTGCATTTATTTTTATTCTCTTCTATTCGATTTTCACAACGCTCAAACGAATCACCGGAATTGAGCTATCTTTTCCGCCGTTTGATTCTTCAAAATTTTTCTGGTTGGCTTTTATTCTTTTCGCAAACGGGATTTTCTTCGAGACAATTTTTCCGTTTCGAGTTCCGTTCCAGATCGTGCCAAAAATGTCGAATTTTTTCGGGATGATGTGTCTAGCCACCCCGCTGGTTTCATTTCTGTCGGACGACACTAGATTTCCCGCCAAAATCCGGACTTTATTTTTTAGAATCGGAAACACGACAGAGTTCCGTGTAGTGCCGCTAGTCGTGATTTCAAGCCTTGTGGTTTTTCCACCGTATTTCGGGTTTGCATATTCACGTTCGGTACTTTTACTCGCTCTTCTTTGTCTTGCTTCGGCGGCTTGGGCTCGAGACATGCGAATGTTTCTTTTTGGGCTTTGTGCCTCAATCGACGCGCTCAAGATACTTATGGTCCCGTTCTTACCCGCCTCCAGGACAACTGTAACTTATATGGTCTTAGTATTTAGTTACGAGCTTTTGCGGCGAATTCGAATATTGGAGAAAAACGCCCATTTCTCTTCGGGTACGGAAATCGCGCTTTCTGTTGCTCACGACATTAGGTCGCCCATCGGCACCTTGAAGTCCTTTTTGCCAACCGTCACGGCGGAAGGAGACGTCAAAGAGCTACTGAACGACGCAGTAAATAGGCTTGCTTTAATAGCTAATGATCTGATGTCGATCTCGCGTCGAAACAAGCTCCCCCTCGAAGAGGTGAAATCTATCGAGTTGCTAGCTAGCACGCGGAAGATAGTTGATGATTTTCAAAAGTCGTTCGAAATAGGAAATCGAAAAATTTACATACGCAGCAATGTTGAGTCCATTACCCACGACATTTCGTCGGCTCTCTTCAATAGTATGATTACGAATTTGGTGAGTAACTCAATTAAAGCCACAAACGCTAATAGTGGGACGGTAGAAATCGAATTTGAAAGTGCGCAATCTTCTATCGAAATTAAGATAATAGATAACGGAATAGGAATGAGTCCTGATCTTCTCAGAAAAATTGGAACAGTGGGAATTTCCATTAGAGACACCAATAATTTTCAGAGTGTCGGGATTGGATTCTACTTCTTGAAACGAAGGGTTCTAGATCTTGGAGGGAGTATCGCCGTTGATTCCACTGAGGATAGAGGAACTTGTGTGACGGTATGTCTTCCGAGAAACGTTGACTAAACGGTTCCTAAGTTGAGTCCAGATCGAAAACAGGAAATTTCGACCTCGATCCTGGCGTTTTGTAGTAATAGTGAGTGGCTAGTTGCTCGGGCAGCTCAAACTGGTCTTTACGAATCGAATTTCCGAGAGCGCGATCGTTACACAAAAAAATTTACGCTCTCTGATTTCGAGCGGCACTATAGCAACGGTCGAGTCGCTAAAAAGGAAAGCGAATTGAGTCAGCTCGCCTTAAACACTAAGGGCCGCGCACGAATGAGATCTTTTTTCTCCAAATATTCGCGGATGGCGCCTTTGCTAAATCTCTCGGCAGAAAAATAGTTTTCCAATTCCGTGGAGCAAACTACGCCCCCAGAAGGGGCAAATGACATAAGTCTCGATGCATAGTTGATGCTTTCTCCAGCAGTACGAACGGCGTATTCATCGCAAATAACCGATCCCTTCCCTACGCTAACTCCAATTCGAATTGCGACTGGGGGAAAACCAGAATCTTCACATAACGATTTACCCGCACCAAATACGAATCTGAAGATCTGCTCGACTGCATTAGCCGTAGCTAAATGAATATCAAAATTTGGATCTGATTGAAGGGCTTCGACGATAACGAGGTAAAGTTCGTCGCCTTCACTGCGTTCCAGTTCTGTGTTTCCGCTTAAGGCCTTAACTAGCGATGGAAGGTAGATGTTGGAAATGAAAGTTCCAAAGACGTCATCGCCACCCGACAAAGTCTTAAAATGCCGGATGTTTTTACTGTAGTCCTGAATATCTAAAAAAATTGCGCCAATGTTGCTCTTCCAATCTCCATAACCGAGCTTGGTTTTAGCTTTATCGAAAAAGTCTCCTTTCCGCAGAGCATGGACGACAAGTTTGTCCTCGATGGCTTTAAATACCGGCATCATTTTTTCGATCATGACCTTAACATCGCCGATCTCGCTTAATGACTTAATGGTCGAATTAGAGAGATTAATTGCGCCGACACGTCCGATTGGGATTACGCAGTGCCATCCCCCTTCTTCACTGTACGAGGCGAGAGGTTTGCCTTCGTCAAGCGCACGCTTCATCTTTGTGCCCACAATTGATGAGAGAGTAATTTCAGTGATCGTCGCTGTATCTTTTTGATAATTCCTTTCAGAAATCCTAATAAACAATTCGTTCGGGCGACCGTTTCTGCCAACACAATATCCGTCTACATAAACGGACATCCTGTTAAATTTTGTGACATCAGCGCAGAGATTTGCGATTTGGACTAATGCGCTTTCAATCTGAGTATTCGTGAAAAGCAAATCGAGAATCCTATTTACGGCGACCTCAATTTGCTGACTTAGTCCCAATGATCGATATTGTAGAACAACAATCCCCAGAGCCACGATCGCGGCCAATGTCGGGCCTTTGTAGGTTCCGGAGTCTATCCAATTTCCGGCGAAATCTAGGCTCTGCGCGATTGTCCACAGCGCGGAAATCTTTCTAAGAAGCCGGACTTCTCCACTGATCGAATCGTTCTTAAAAGAAATGAGAGTAGCGTGGGCCGAAGTGAGCGGAAAAATAAGGTACAAAATTTTGTAAACCGAAACGACACTTGTCGGAAAACCTATGGCAGCAATTCCGACAGCGAAGATCGCGACCGAATAAATAAAAGCTAAATATCGGTCGGTTTTTTGAGGGAGCGAAAGCAATTTGAGAAACGCCCATGAAAAAATAATGCGGACTAAAATGTGAAAGAGCGTTGCAGTAGAAGGCTCTAAGAAGATCCACGTCATTCGATCAAGCGAAATGAAGTAAAGAAATCCTACGGCAGAAAAAACTAATGGAGCGGAAATGGCTTTTCCGTTCGATATTCGAATTCTGTTTCGTTTCCCCATTCCGATCATTTGGCCAAATAGGAAGAGCGAAAAAAATGGTCCCAAGAAAAGAAAGAAGATGGCCCGGAACGATTCGAGAATTCTCGAACTCTTTGGTGAAAGTAGGAAAGGCTGATCTGCCAGACCACCCGCAAAACCACTCTGGCTCAAGCATTTGATGTCGATCAAATTAGGGCCATTATTTACTTCGACTTGAACGTTTAAGAAAAGATTTGAAAGGCTTCCCGCGCTCGAGGTGTTTGAGGTTTGATGTATTAGCTTATTATTCAAATAAACATCACACGGACTTTTCATCCGTGAACTTGATATTTCCAAGTGGCTTTCGCTTTTTGCTTCGAAAGCGAGGCTCCAATCCGTCGCATTGGTTTTATTAAAAGGAATAGCCGTGGAGTCGATCAGCGCCCAATTGCCACTTGAATACTCGACTAACCCCGTGAGCAACAGAGCAGATGCGACGAAAACGATCGTCTCTTTGATGCGGTCAAAGAGGGATGTCTTCACTATGCGATCTCCTTCTTGCGTTTAGCGACCGCTATTCCGTGCTCTATCGACGCGAGGAGATCCATCAATGAGGTTTTTGAAAATACGCAGAATCGATCTGATTCACCAACTACCGCGCCATCGAGGCCCGAATCAGTTTTTTCGTTTAAGTAACAAAAATAAAATTCGCCCTCGCCCTCTCCTTTAGTGGAGAGCAAGTTCGAAGCTTCCTGGGTATAGAGCGTACTGGAATCTTCGTCGCTTAATGTAAATACGCAGTTCAGCAACCCCGAAGTATTCAGCCACTTCGGTCCGTAGCCACCGACTACTGAATTTGAATATGTGCAATGCCGAATCTGTTCGCCAAAAGAGATTTCCGCGACTCGAGATTTGGATTTCTTAAAATTCTCGGAAACTTTGAGTGTTCCTTTGACCAGATGAACCGGGGAAAGTCGAATTTTGTCGGGCCGATTTCTAGCAAGTTTCGAGTATATCTTTTCGATAAATCGACTTCGAGATCGATACCAGACCAACGCCATACAATCTTCTTTGAGGCCCAAGAGATATTCGGCTCTCCAAGAATATAAAAGACCTGTGGTGTCGATTTCCTCTTCTCTTCTTAGGGCACAAAGTTGATGAAAGGCCCAATAATTTGTCTTTCCGTGAACGAACGCTTTCGTAAGACTAGATGCCCCGATAGGTTTCAATTCTTGATCCTGGGTCACATAGTCGACGTTTTCATATGAATGACCAACGGACAGACTATTCCAAGTCGAGATTATTTCTGGCTTAAACGCGTCGGCCTTTCCGAACTGTCCGAAATACCCTGAGTTTTTGTATAGAGCAAAAACATCGTCGCCCGAATAAAATGTTCTAGTCCTTAATTTTGGAAACGAAACGGAAGCATATATTTCAAAGAATTTGTGATATTCGCTATCTGAAATCAGCCATTCACAGATGATGTTTCCGTTGGTGGTCTTTACGCATTTGGCTTCCGTCGTGAAGCTGCCTAATTTGATTTCTCCGACTTCACCTTCTGAAATCTGAAAGTCGACCGACATGAAATTCAGAGTTTTCAACCCGATTGACTCAATGGTGATTTCGAATCTCTGACCATTCTTCGAAACCCAATTTGCCCGCTTCAGCGGATGATTTCTTTCCGCCTTTATTTCGTGTCGAGGAAAATTGCGGGCCCCTAGTACTTCGAGAGAATCCGGAAGCGAAATGAATAAACAGAACTGATCTCGATCGACTACGTTCGCCCGTAACCTATATGTCGCTTTGAAAATTGAAATCACTACCGTGGCCACTTGAAGTGATCCGAACCCACTTGAGGAATTTTTTGGGAGCTCGAGCCAAAGGCAAGAGGGCTCAGCTTCATCAGTGTCGTAACTAAGTGTAACTGGTAAAATAGATCCATTTGGTAACACGAGTTTTGCAGCACCAGACGAAGCCCAATGTAAGAAGAAATATATTTTCGCCTTTACGGAATTCGGGTCGACGATTAGATCGCCCGACTGTTCCCACACTTGTTCCTGAAATTGCTCCTCAGGGTTGATGAGCTGTAAATGGCGATTTGAAGTCATGCCGCCTTAGCTCTTTCCGAGATATTCAGTAGACGATCAGAAACGCTGCTAAGCTGACGGATTATTGCAGGGCTCCGTGGAGACAAATTATCAAGGAGAGAAGCGAGGGATGATTCGAGATTTCCTGAAGCATTCGCCAAAGAAAGGTAACGAATTAAGCAAGCCGTTCTGACGGCAATGGCTATATCCTTGTTTCCAACCCCTCGAATGTCGAAATTCTCATGAAAGCACCCGGTAATTTCTCTAGTAATTTTAACGATCGCAGGGTGAGGCGATAGAATTTCCGGGCTGCTTTCCATAACCTCGAAAACTAAAGGCGCGAGTCTAATGGCGATGGCTTCCTTCCACGAAATATTCAATTTCGGGAGGAGTATCGACGAAGCCTGATCGAAAAAAAGTAGTTGCGGGTCCGCGTTCGATTTGGAGGCAACCGCTATAAGACTTTCTTTGAGAGAAGGATGACAAATGAGGTCTTCCGTTTTTGAGGAAACCTTCAGCCACCAGGAATAGAAGAGGTCGCTTATCTTGGAAGATTCGAATTCTTCCGCGTGTACGTAGTCGATAACGCCCGAATTTCCGGCCATCCATTTGTATGTAGAGATGGATTCAACGCCATTACGCACGAAAACACCGAAACTTGGCCATCCGGTGGCGGAATAGGGCTTACTGAGATTTTGAAAAATTTGTTGTGTCGACGGTTGCTGAGAGTCCTCGACGACAATGATAAATCCGCATCTCATTGAAGATTTGCAGTGATCGAGCGCATCCTCGTAGTTTTCGAATGATTCTAAACGTGTCTCGAGATCTGGAACCTTTTCTGAAATGGCTTCTTGAATTTGGGCCGCCTGCATCGGCTTTCGCCCATAGATTAGGATTTCCAGATCTTCCCAGTTGCGAGGCGCGTGGCTCATTGTGGTATTCCCTCAGTGGACTTATCGGGCGACAGTCTACATTTTTGAGAACATTTTCGAGAAGTTGCGCCATAATTAACAAAGTGGGCGCCGTAAAATCCGACAGATTCTATCTCTTAGCTAGCGCTCTTTCAGGGCTCATTTTTGCGGCATCAGGAGCATTGACAAGAGCAGGCAAGGGATTCGCCTCCTCCTTCCTTGTCATTTTTGTTCACGGAATTATTTGCAGTGCCATTTTTCTGGCGTTCGGTTTTTTCCGACCTGCCGCAAAACTGTCAAAATTAGATCGTAAAAACCTAATCGTCCGGACGATCTTTGCCGCCGTTGGAATTGGGTGTTTGACTATAAACTATAGTCTCTCGCCTCTTCCCTTCGCATTTGCGATCGCTAATTCGGGACCGTTTTTCTTTGCATTGGTTGAGACATTCAATTTTCGAAAAGCGAAAAGCTTCAAATTCCTTCTAGGGTTTTGCCTGATTGGACTAGGAACTTTAGTGATGTGTGTAACCGCATCGGACTCAGCGGGTTTTTTTGGAATTTCAGTAGGAGTTGTGGGCGCACTTTTCTCGGGCCTTTCCTTTCGAAAGCTTTCCGTTGTTGCAGGATCGATAGAATGGCACGTAATCGGATTCTATTTGGGGACTGGATTAGTATTTCTCGGCGTACTCGGTGTCTCCCTTTCGCCTTGGCGAGTTTCGGGCTTACGCATTCATCTAATCGCGATGTCAGGGGTGCTCCTCTTTTTTGCTCAAGCTTTAATGACAATCGGGTTCAAGAAGCTGAGTGGTGTACTTGCATCCGTCTTAAGCTTCAGTTCGATCGCGTGGGCCAGTCTTCTACAAACTCAGACAATCAATGCCTTTCAAGGGGTGACCAATATTTTGTGCTACATTTGCATGGCCGTCGGCGCGGCACTAATCGCAATGGAAGATAGAAGGAGGACGGTTTGTGAAAACTGATTCAGCGACCCCTGCGAACTCCTATGATTTTGATTTGTTTCGAAAGGGCGATCGCGATGAAGAGCTAAGAAGATTGGATAATCGAGCTTCGGCAAGAATCGATAAATTTTTGGAAAATATTGGAGCGGCCGGCTTCAGGGACGAAATGCTGCTGCTGGAGGTTGGTTCAGGAACCGGTCGGCGAATTGTCGAGCTCGCAAAAAAATTTTCGAAGTCTACGTTTGTCGGCATCGATACAAGTGACGAACTTTTGTGTCATGCTAGAGATGCGGCAAAAAAGGCTACGGTCGATAATGTGTCCTTTGTGAAAGAGGACATACATATGACCACTCTTTCACCCGAGTCGTTTGATTTCGTTTACGCTCGACTCGTTATTCAGCACATGCCCTCTCCGGTGGAAACGCTGAAAAAAATTCGCGAACTGCTAAAGCCTGGTGGGGTTTTATATTTAGAGGATACGGATCGCGATTGGATGAAGATTTACCCGGCCCCGGAAAATTGGGATGACGTTTACAAGAAAGTTAAGGCTGTTCAAAAGAAAAATGGCGGGGATCCGAATTCGGGCACGAAACTGGCCGCACATCTGTCTGCGGCGGGATTTCGAAATGTCTGTTCGAGTTTAGAGCCCGTTACTGGAGGCAGAGAGTTGGTAGCGGATTGGTTGCAAAATTACGCGCCCACATTTTTCACGAACATGGATGCACCCGAGAATGAACGATCGCATCAGGTTCTAAACGAAATCAAAGAGATGAACTTGAAAGTCGGAATCTACTTCTACCAAGTTTGGTTTCACGCGTTCGGAGTTAAGTAAAGTCGAGCCGCTCGGGAAAGATATGGCGGCAATCTATTTTCGGAGACGGCGGAAATATAATTGAGCGCTTTACGAGATTAGATTTCCTGCTCTCCGTCGAAGCGAAATCCGGGCGCATCGGGATCGCGATCGAATGCAAACTCGCCATCCAGGGAGATCCGGCGGTGAACTAGCCGAAAGGACTCGAGCGGGACTTCCCCGGTTTGCGTGAAAAGTGGGTCGTCGTGCTCGGAAAAACCGCGGACCGTCCGCCGGACCGAAAAGGAGTTCGAGTGCTCTCCATTCGGGAGTTGAGCGAAGCTTTGCTTCAACTCCGCTTATAATCGTCCTGATACCGAACGATATCGTCTTCCCCGAAATACGTGCCGACTTGGACCTCGACGAACTCGACCGGCTCGGTACCCGGATTGGACATCCGGTGCTTCGCGCCTTGGGGGATAAAGATATGCTCGCCCGGCTTCGGGCGTAGGACTTGGTCGTTCAGCGTGACTTCGGCTTGGCCGCGGATGATGATCCAGTGCTCGGCGCGTTTCGCGTGGCTCTGGTAGCTCAGACGCTGCCCCGGAAGCACGTGGATGACCTTCGACTTGAACGCGTCCGTATCGCGGAGAATTTCGAAATCGCCCCACGGGCGGTATTCGAACGGATGTGCGGTCGCTTCCGGCATTTTCCGCTTCACGAGTTCTTCGTACGCCGTCTTCACTTTTTCGGACGAGCCGGTCTTGAAAACGAGGAGGCCGTCGGCCGTGTCGATTACGTTCGTATCGGGAGAATCGATCACGACGACTTTTCGGTCTCGATGCGGGAGGACGTGGGAACCCGCGGACCCGATTTTCACGACGTTTTCGGATTCCGAAGCTTTCCCGCCGAGCGTGGAGACGAGCGAGTCCCAAGATCCGACGTCGCTCCACCCGCAGTCCGTCGGTACGCACACGTGCTCGGGGAGCTTCTCCATGATCGCGACGTCGAAGCTGATCGACGGAATCGCCGAATACTCTTCCTTCGTGGGCGAGAGGGGGTCCTCGATCTTCTCGACCGCGGCCCAAAGTTCTTTCGCGTGGGTTTGGAAAGCTTTTTTCAGCGTGTCGACCCGGGCGAAGAAAATTCCCGCGTTCCAGAAAAAACTTCCGCTCTCGAGATAAGAGGCCGCCCGCGCGGCGTCCGGCTTCTCGTGGAAGCGGGTGGCGATGCGCGAATTCGCGTCGGACGGACCGGTCCGCGTTTCGATGTAGCCGTATCCGGTCGCCGGAAAAGTCGGCTTGATTCCGAGGGTGACGATCGCGCCGCCCTCGGCGATCTTCGTCGCCTTTTCCACGGAATCGAGGAATGCCTTCTCGTCGGCGATGTAGTGATCGGCGGGAAAGATCCCCATCACGGCGGCTGACTCTCCGGCGACGTCGAGCGCACGTACCGCGAGCGCGATCGCCGGCGCGGTATTCCGACCCGCGGGTTCGAGGATTCGGATTTTCGGAGTTCCCTTCATCGTCTCCGGCGTCGAGCGTTCGATCAGCGGGAGCTGGGCCGCCGTCGAGACGACGCCGACTTTCGGCGCCTTCGCGAAACGAAGCATCGTCGTTTCGAAAAGATTCACGCCGAAAAGATCGCAGTATTGCTTCGGCATCGACGCCCGCGAAGTCGGCCAGAGGCGCGTTCCGCTGCCGCCACAAAGTATGAACGGAATGAAGGAAGACATCGTCCAAACCGTACCGCATTTTTCACGGCGACGAAATGAGCTGGGCGCTGGCTTAGCGCATTAAAAGCGGGTCATCGGTTGGTAGTCCGCCGGCTTTCGAGTCGGTACCGAAAGGTTCGGAAGCGAGCGCGGAGGCATTCTTTCGGAGAAGCGCGAGCCCGTCAGGGTCGAAGATGACACATTTGAAAATCCTATCCGAAGGAGCATATAATAGAGGGATGGGGTTTCGAGTTTCGATCGGGGTGGTTCTCGCGCTTTCCCTACTTTCGGGGTGTCTCGGAAACGGCGTCGTCGAGAAGTCGAGTTTGTCGACCGCCCAAATCGATATGCACTGCACGACTCCCGACGGGATTTCCGGTCGGCCGGGGACTATCGAAGAAGTCGTCGCCCTCGTGAACGCGCTACCGAAACCGACGAGTCTCGGTTGCTTCCTCGATGCGCTCGAAAAACCGCTTAAAATCACCGCGACTTCGAACCAGCTGAACGGCCAACCGGCGGCCGGTGCGAGAAGCCCGCGGATGTTCATCATCAATCTCGGACTCATCCTTTCCGTCGTTCCGGATGGGGTCGGCGCCGACCGGCTCGAAATGAGCGAATCTGCCCCGTACGCCCAGTCGACGAAAGCCGAAATTAAATTCCCGGTCCTGACCGCGATCTCGAACTCCTTTCCGTATGCCTCCGTGTTGTACGGCGCAGGCACGACGTGCAAGAGCTGCCACGCGAACGAAACGGCGCTCCCGAACGACGCGACCCACTCGAACGCTTACGCTTCGGACAAAAAATATCCCGATCCGACGTACGCGGTGAGCATCGCTTCGATCCTCGTTTCGGAACAAAATTGTAACCCGTCGCTCGAACCTACGCGGTGCCGGATCCTCTCGGCGGTCGTCGGACCGAATCGGGACGCCTATCAGGGGTCTTACTAGACCGCCCGGTATCCCATCACGGCAAGCACCTTCTCGGTTTCGCCGACGATGCCGCCGACGTCTTCCGAGTGTCCGTCCGCCCCGATTTCGGCGGCGAACTCGGCGTTCACCGGCGCTCCTCCGACGAGCACGCGATAGCCGTGACCGGCCCGCTTATTCTCCTCGATGAGAAGTTTCATCTGGATCATCGTCGTCGTCATGAGCGCCGAAAGCGCGATGATCTGGGCCTTATGCTTTTTCGCGGCGGTGAAGATTTCCTCCATCGTGACGTTCCGCCCGAGATCAATCACCTCGAATCCGAAGTTCTTAAGCATCAGGATGCAGATGTTCTTTCCGATGTCGTGGATATCGCCCTTCACGGTCGCGAAGACGATCGTGCCCGCGGATTTGTCGCCGCCGCTCGATTCGTTCGCTTTCGCGAGATAGGGCTGAAGGACGCCGACCCCGGCTTTCATCGCTTCGGCCGCCGCGACGAGGTGAGGGATGAACCGCTTTCGCTTCCCGAAGAGGTCGCCGAGGTGTCGGATCGCGGGCGTCATGACGTTCAAGAAAAGAGCGAAGGAGTCGGCGGAGCGCGTGCCGATGAACTTATTCGCGTCCTCGACGATCTTGTCTTTCTTGCCTTCGAGGATATCGAAGAAAATCTCGCGCTCGAGGTCGTCGAGCTTCATCTTCTTCGTCGGATCTTCTTCGTCGCCGGCGACGGGAGCGCTCGCCGCCGCCGTCTCGGCGCCCTCGGGTATCGGAGCGGAGAACCGCGCGAGGTAGTCCTCGACCGCGGCCTTCCGAGGCGCGAAGAGTTCCGAGGCGGCGATCCGGACGGTGATATCCTTCTCCATCACGTTCATGATCGCGGAGTTCAACCCCCGCCCGATGGCGTTGATCAAGAACGACTGGTGGACGAAGCGGCGGTTCGGGAGTCCGAACGAAGAATTCGAGAGCCCGAAGGTCGTCGCGCATCCGAGTTCCTTCGAAATGAGTTCGACGGCCCGGAACGTCTCGATCGCGCCTTCCCGCATCGCGGAGGCCGTGAGCGAGAGGACGTCGAACACGACGTCGTTCCGAGTGAAGCCCTCGGCAAGGAGCCGATCGAGGATGATCTTCGCGTATTTCAGCCGGTCTTCCGCCTTCACCGGAACTTCGGTCTCCGTCGTGAGCGCGAGGACCGCGCCGCCGACGCGCTTCGCGATCGGAATCACTTCGTCGAGCTTTTCGGCCTCGGCGTTCAGGGAGTTCAAGAGCGGACGGCCGTAATAGACTTGGCCGCCGGTGCGGAGCGCTTCCGAAAAACTCGAATCGATCACGAGCGGCTCTTCGATCGAGTTTTGGAGCGTCGTGATCACGTTCGCCATCATCGCCGGTTCGTCGATCAGCGGAACGCCGACGTTCACGTCGAGGAGGTGAGCGCCGGCCATGACTTGGGCCGAAGCATCGGCCATGAGCGCTTCGATATTCCCGGCGCGGATGTTCTCCGCGACTTTTTTACGGCCGGTCGGATTGATCTTTTCGCCAATCATGACGAACGGCTCTTCCCGACCGATCGCGACCGTCTTGATCTTCGAGGAAAGGAAAACCCGGTTCCGCGGCTCGACCTTCGTCTTCGGAAAGAGTTCGCCGTGCTTCGCGTCCCGGACCTGACGGAGGAGACGGATGTAATCGGGCGTCGTTCCGCAGCAGCCGCCGAGGATTCGCGCTCCGGCCGCGAAGAAGCTTTCGACGTAGCTCGCCATCGCGTTCGCGTCGAGCGGGAAGACGGTCTGGCTATTCACGAGTTTCGGCATGCCCGCGTTCGGCTGGGCGCAGAGCGGGAGCTGCGAAAAACGTTTCATTCGCTCGATCACGCGCACCATCGCGTCCGGGCCGACGGAGCAATTCGCCCCGACGACGTCGGCGTGGAAACCTTCGGCGATCGCGACGCAGGACTCGGGCGAGATGCCGGTGTCGGAAATTCCGTCGGTATTGAACGTCATGAGCGCGATGAGCGGGATATCGCGGGAAACGGCTCGGACGCCGGAAAGCGCGGCTTTATAGTCGAGCGAGTCGAACATCGTCTCGACGATGATCGCGTCGGCGCCGGCGGAGACGAGGGCCGAGGCTTGTTCGTGGAAAATTTCGACGGCGTCGTCGAACGGAAGCTTCCCGGTGGGGAAGATCGTGTCGCCGCAGGGGCCGATGTCGCCGGCGACGAAACCTTTTTCGCCGACGACGGAGCGGGCGATGTCGACGGCCGCGCGGTTGATGTCCTTCAGCTTCGCGTAAGCGTCGTATTCCTTCAGGCGGAGTTTCGAAGCGCCGAAGGTATTCGTGATGACGATGTTCGCGCCGGCTTCGAAGTACTCGCGGTGGACGCCGCGGATCGTGTCCGGGTTTTCGAGGTTCCAAAGGTCGGGCGCGTAGCCCGGCGGGAGTCCGCGTTTTTGGAGGAGGGCGCCCATCGATCCGTCGAGGATCATGAGTTCGTTCGCCAGGGTTTTCCGGAAAAGGTCGTAACGGGATTTCATGGTCTTAGCGTGAGATTTTCTATGAACCGGGCTTGAAAGTCATCCGAAAGGGCGAGTTCGATCGGGTGTTTCGCGTCCTCGATCCAATTTAAGAATTCCTCGCGCTCTTCGGCCGGGGCCCTCATCCAGTCGACGACGCCTTTCAGGGAGGCATTCCCGAGCGCGACGGTTTCGAGATCGGGGAGGAGGCCGAGCCGACACGACGCCGCAAGCGGCAAGTGCTCGCCGAACGCACCGGCGAGAAAGAGGCGTTTCGGGGCGATTTTCGACTCCTTCCGGACGAGATCGAGCCCCGTGCGGATCGCGGACTTCGCGAGTTGGAACTCCCGGAAGTCGTCTTGATTGAGCGACGTCTCCGCGTCGAAAGGGAGAAGTTCCGGCCTGAGGATCTCGCCGTCGGCGTTCGAGATCCCGGCCTCGACCGCTTCGTCGATCGCTTGGACGAGGGCGGAACCGCAAATGCCCTTCGGGAGGTCGTTTCCGATCACTTCGTACGACCATTTTCCATTCGTGATTTTAGGATCGATGATCGCCCCCGCTTCGGCGCGCATCCCGATCGAAATGTTCGAGCCCTCGAAAGCCGGTCCGGCCGGCGTCGAGGCGACGACGAGCTTCTCGCCGTCGAAGAAGAGAATCTCGGAATTCGTTCCGACGTCCATCAGGATCCAGGGCTCCTCGAAATCTTTCCGCGCCGTCCAGAGGTGGAAGACTCCCGCGAAGAGATCGCCGCCGACGAAAGAGTTCAGGAGAGGCAGGGTCTTCGTCGAGAGTCCGGCGAGTTTCGTCATCTGAGGGGCGAGCGTCGCGGGCTGGTAAGGAGAAACGGCCAAAGTTTCGATTGGAAGATTCGCGAGGAAAGAGGTGACCGCGGAGTTCCCGGCGACCGTCATCTCCGCGCGCTCTTTCGCGCCCGGTTTCTTCGCGGTGATCGTCTCGCGGAGGAGCGAGAGCATCTTCGAGATCTGATCGTCGGCGATTTTCCGGAGCGGATCGACGCCGTTATTCTGCGCGAACTCGAGCCGGGTCATGATGTCGGCGCCGCGGACGACTTGGCGATTCAACCCCTTCACGCGCGCGAATTCCCCTTCGGAGTCGACCGCCGATATTTCGACTCCGGTCGTTCCGAAGTCGCAGGCCCACGCGAAATCCGAGACGGGGTCGCGGAGCCACGCGACGTCGTTTTGGAAGACGTAGATCTGCGGAAAGTTCACGTCGATCGCGAGTTTCGGTCGAATTCCGCAGGAGAGGCGCCACCCCTCGGCGAGTTGGCCCTCTTTGAAGGCTTTCCGATCGGAGGCGGTGACGGGAGCGATCCCGCGGGTGACCTTCACGCGGCACTGTCGGCAGATCCCTTTTCCTTGGCAGGAGGACTTGATCGGTACGGAGGCCGCTTGGAGCTGCTCGAGGAGCGAAGGTCCGGCGATGCCGGTGACTTCGAAGCGCTCGGCGTGGCTGGTGGCGACGATCTTGAAACTCATCGCGTTCTCTCCCGTGCTTCGAGCACGATTCGCTCCAATACCTCAGTCTCGGAAAGATTTTCTGCCTTAGCCAGCGCTTCGAGTCGGTCAATCACGATCGGTCGGAGGCGAAAATTTTTCGCGCGTTTCCTTTCCTTTACCGGAACGGTGCGACCGTCCTTTAAAGGTAGGTCCATCCAGACGCGATACTTCTCCGGGCCGATCTCATGAAAACACACTTCGGTCTCCGTTCCCTCGCGGAGGGCTTCCGCGATTTCGACGAGCTTCGCTTCGTCCCGCGCGGGTTTTTCCGGGATTCGAAAGTTTTTAGGAAGTCGCGCGACCGCTGCGGGAAGCACTTCGAGGATGCGCGGTTCGACGTAAGTCCCGGCCCAGATCGCGTCGCGGAGCTCGAGGCGCGCGTTCGGTCGAGGAAGGATCGGTCGATTGTATCCGAGAAATCCTTTAGCGACGAGGAAACCCATCGTGTCGAAAAAACGCGGATCTTTCCTTCGTCGGGCATTCCGCTCGGCGAGGCGCTTGAATCGATCGATGAGGTTCGGTTTGGTTTTCATTCTTCGAGGAAGTAGGCCAGATCGCCTCCGTGCTTTTCGATTCTCGCGAGCAGATTCGGAAATTTCTCGGAGGCGACGGCTTCTTGGACGAGGAGGCGGTTTTTTTCGCGAGCCTTGACGGCTTTGCTCACCAGTGCGGACTCGGGATCGATTCGTTTTACGACGATATTCGAAAACTCGAAAAGCGTTTCGAACGAAGCGCCGGGCGGTATCCAGATTTCGGGACTGAGTTCGTCGTAGATGAGTCCGACGTCGCGAAGAAGCGTCTTCAATTCTCGCAATACGGCGTATTCGGCATCCACGAGCGCGTCCAAATCGCCGGTCTCCGCTAGGGAAAGCACAGCGGAGACGGCTTCGTTCGAAAGGAGACTCATTTGGCCGAGAATTTTCACCTCGGACCGCGGGATTCGAGGACCGCCGTTTTCGCCGCGCTCGCGATTCATTTCAGCGATTCGCACGTCGAGCTGTTCGAATAGAGTTTTTAATTTAAGCCGAAGATCGACCATCTATAAGATATTGTAATTATTATATAAAATATTGTAAATACTATATATTACTTAATAATTACAAACACTTATATTAAAGAAATGAACGAAGCGCATCGAGGGCGACCGCCGCGCGACCGACGGGGGCGCTCACGCAGAAGCCTTCGCAGGATTTTTCGAGTTTTTCCATCACCCCGACCGCGATCGCGGTTCCGCGCTTCACCGCTTCGGTCGGGTCGTCGCCGGCTTTTTCCATTTCGTCGACGACCCATTCGGGTACGGAGACGCCCGGAACTTCGTTCGCCATGAATTCGGCGTTTCGAAGCGAGATGAGCGGCCAGATGCCGACGACGTGAGGGATGTAATTTTTCCCGAGATCGTCGCGCCACCGGAGGAAACTCTCCGGATCGAAGATCGGCTGCGTGAACGCGTAGTCCGCGCCGCTTTCGACCTTATAGCGGAAGCGCTTCTTTTCGACTTCGAGGTTGATCGCAGTCGGGTTCGCGGCGACGCCGATGCCGAAACCGGTGCGGGATCCGAGGGCTTCGCCTTGGGTCGTCACTCCGCGATTCAAGCAGTCGACGAGGTAGGTGAGACCGATCGAATCGATGTCGTAGACGGCGGAGGCGTCGCGGTTATTCCCGAGTTTCGGCGGATCGCCGGTGACGATGAGCACGTCGCCGAGGCCGTTCACGGCCGCGCCTAGGAGGTCGGATTGGAGCGCGATGAGATTCCGGTCCCGGGTCGTGAAATGGGGAACGGCGCGGACTTTCCCTTTCGTCACGTTCTGCACGAGGGCCGCGAGGTGGAGAGAACCGACGCGAGTCATCGCGCGCGCGCCGTCGGGGATGTTCACGTGGCGGACGCCGGCCGCCGCGAGGAGGTTCACGTGTTCGAAGAACTTCGTCGTGTCGGTGCCCTTCGGCGGGATGAGTTCGACGGTGTGGACTTTTTTTCCGGCGGCGAGGGATTCGCCGATCGACGAGGCGGGACGTTCCGCGAGCGTGAGGCGCTTCCACTCCGCCGCGCGATCGCGAGCCGCGACCGTTTCGACGCGCGCGGTTCCGCTCGATTGGACGGTCGTCATCTTCAGCGCGAGTCCCATCGCCCGGATATGGTCGGGACCGGTTCCGCAGCATCCCCCGACTCCGGTCGCGCCGGCTTCGACGAAACGTTTCGCGAACTTCGCCATGTAGTCGGGCGAAGTCATGTAGAAGTACCGGCCGTTCAGGTGGCGGGGCGTACCGGCGTTCGGTTGGACGATGATCGCTTTTGTCGTAAGCGGACGCAGGATCTTAAGCGTCGCATAGAGATCGGCCGGGCCTTCCGAGCAATTCAGCCCGAGGGCATCGACGTCATCGCGCGAGCCGAAGCGCTCGGCGAATTTCGCGATCAGGTCTTTCTGGGACGATTTCACGGAGATCGAAGCGACGATCGGACGCTCGCGATCGACCGAGCGGACGCCGTCGACCGCGGCTTCGAGTTCGGAGAGGTTCGTGAAGGTTTCGAAGATGTAGGCGTCGTAGGCGTGAGTCCTCGGATTCTTCGCCGCGTTTTCGGCGGCGATCTTCGCGACGTCCGCGAATTCGCGGCGGGCTTCGTCGAGACCGAAGGAACCGAGCGGTTCGACGAGGACTCCGAGGGGGCCCATGGAGAAGGCGAGGCGGGGGGAATCCTTCGAGCCGCCGGATCCCTTCGCGGCGGAGAATTCTCGTCGCGCGTTATTCGCGATCCTCACGGCGGCCTCGACGATCTCGGGAAGTTTCGTATCGAGATCGAACTCCTTCAGCTGGACGCGAGTCGCGGCGAAGGTGTTCAGCGTGAGGAATTTCGCGCCGGAATCGAGATAATCGCGGTGGACGGATTCGACGTCGGCGGGGGCGGAGAGGTTCAGTTCTTCGAACGGGCGATTGATGTAGAAACCGCGTTCGTAGAGTTCGGTGCCTAGGCCGCCGTCGAAGAGGGTGCCCGGGAGGAAAATGCTATTTCGTGGCGAACTCATCCGCTCAAAATAGCGGAATCTCCGTTATATAGCTATTTCGACGCAGCGTTTAATAATGTCGACGGACTGCACTCGCCGATGTCCGTGGCCCGGTAGAGGCGAAGGCCTTCGGCCTCGATTCCCGCAGGCGTCCAGGCCGAAGGGACGTGTTCATTCGCTGCGGCGAGAAGGAGCTGCGAACCATTTTTCGGAAGTTCGGTCGCCGGAGCCGAATGCGGATCCCATCGCGTGTTCCAACCGCCGATCGCAAGCGCGTACCATATCTCGGCGACGCCGGTCGAGATCGTGATCCGTCGGATTGCCGGATCGGCGCAGCGCCGGTCCGCCTCCTTAAGGGCGAGGCGGATCGGGTTTTTGTATTCCGTTCCTTGCATCGAATAGGGGTTTAGGAGGAGGAAGACGAAAAAGCCCAGACAAACCGCGAGTAGGATTTTCTCCGTACCGGCTCGGAACTTTTCCCACGCGCTAGGGAAGCCGATCGCCGCCACGAGCGCGGCAAAGGGATAGGTCGCGGTATGGTACTGCTCGAGGAACGAAGCAACGACGCAAAACCCGCCGACGAAGGCGAGGGCGGTTAGACCGATCGCGAGTTCGTCGCGTTTCGATTCGTCCTTCCAATTCCGTAAAACTCTCCAGCATCCGATGGCGAAGAAGGGAAGCCATGGCCAATACACCTTCGCGAGGTTGATGATCGGCGCGAAGTGGTCGATCAGCGGATGCGGCCCGATACGATCGGCGACGTGCTCCGAATAGTAGTGGTGCAGGTAATTCGAGGCATCCCCGAAAACGAACCAGGCGGCGAGCGGGAGCCCGAGACCAGCGAGAAACGCGACGATTCTGACGGTACCCGACCGGAGTTGGATCAGGTCGAGTCCGTAAACCGCTAGGATGACCGCGAGGGGTCCGAAAGCGAAAAGCCCCTTGCTCAACATCGCGGCCGCGATGGACAGCCCGGCCAAAGCGGCGAGTCCGGTGCCGTTGCTTGGCTTCTTTCGCGCGAGGCATGCGGCGTACACGCCCCATAGCGAGAACGTCGCGAGAAACGGATCGAGCATGAAACCCTTCGAATACTTCGCGAATCGAGTGGAGGTTAGTAAAACAAGCGTAGCGAGAAACGCGAAACTTTCGTCGCGGATCCGCTTCCCCCAAAGATAAACACCGATCGCGCAAAGGCCTGCGATGAGCGCGGGCAGGGCTTTGAGCACCCAGTCTGCGTAGAGCGTTTCCGGACCGCCGATCAAGGCGAAGAGCTTCATCGAGAGGGCCATCATCCAGAGTGCGAAAGGAGGATGCTGGAAGAAATTCGGATAGGCTTGGGTCGTGTAGTGGGGGACGAACCAGTCGCCGTGCAGGGCCATGTGGCGGGAAATCGCGCCATAGGTCATCGAATCCATGCCGGGGCGGAAGGCGGCGAGGTCGGACCAGAACATCAATACGTAAAGAAGCAGTAGTAAACCCAAGCGGATTCGAATGATCTGTATTGAGCCGGGGGTGTCGGACGCCATGGTTTCGAAAAACTTTGCTACAAGAGATGCCTAATCAAAAGCCTTTTAAAGGCGTAGAAGCTCATAGAAGACGGCAAATGTAGATTGCTTGAATTGATGGGACTCGCGTCGTATTTTGCGCTTTAGGCTTTGAATCGTCCCGTCCATTATTAAGCAATAATTTCTTATGTGCGGAATCTCCGGTCTCATTTGTGAAGAACCCCTCTCGGATGCTGACCTCACCGAGGCGAAGCGGATGAATGCCGCCCTTTTTCATCGGGGGCCCGACGGCGAAGGATTCTTCCAGTCCGAGCGGCTGATCCTGGGGATGCGGCGACTGAGCATCATCGACGTCGCGGGAGCGAACCAGCCTCTCTTCGGCTCTACCCAGGAAACCGTCGTTCTCTTCAACGGTGAAATTTACAATTATCTCGAGCTCCGGGCGGAACTCGAGACTTCCGGACATTGTTTCACCACGCACGGGGACGGCGAGGTCGTTCCTCACCTGTACGAAAAATATGGGATCGATTTCGTCCACCGCCTTCGCGGCATGTTCGCGATCAGTCTCCTCGATCGCAAACGCGAGCGGTTTTACCTCCTGAGAGACCGGATGGGCGAAAAGCCGATCTACTACCGGCAGGCGGAAGGACGGTTCTCCTACGCCTCCGAGATGAAAGCGCTCCTCGAAACGATGCCGGTGCGCGATCGACGGCTTTCAGCCGAGGCAATAAACCATTACCTACATTACCAATTCGTTCCGGAACCAATGACTCTCATTCGCGAAGTCCGGAAAGTTCCTGCGGGCCATTACCTCGACCTCGATTTGAAATCGCTTCGATACGAAACGAAGAAGTATTGGGATTTTTCCGCGGCGCCCCCGGTCGAGTGCGCGGATCCGATCGCGGAAGTTCGGGGGAAGCTCGACTCGATCACGAAAATCATCGGCAGGTCCGACGTTCCCGTCGGAATCGCCCTCAGCGGCGGGGTCGACTCGAGCGCGGTCGCCGCGCTCTTCGAGCACGAGAACCGGGATAGAGAACTTACCCGTGCGTTTACTGTCGGGTACGCGGGCGAGCCGGAAACGGATGAAAGGAAGTTCGCCCGGGCGCTCGCGCAAAAATTACGCATTCCGATCGTCGAGATCGAGTTGAGAACAGAAGATTTCGTCGAATCGTTTCCCGACCTCGTCGGCGATATGGACGACCCGGTCGCCGACATCGCGGCCTACGGTATCTATTCCGTGATGAAGGCCGCAAGACGCGATCAGGTGAAAGTTCTTCTGAACGGCGTGGGGGCGGACGAGATTTTTTGGGGTTATTCCTGGGTGACGGAAGCGGTAAGAGAAAGCGCGAAGCGCACCGGCGATCTTGTCTTTTACGACTCGAACCGCGATTACCGTTTCGCCGCCCGCCAGGTTTCGTCGCTTTACCCTAAGGCTTTACGTGAAGAATTCCGCGAACGAAGTCCGGAAAGCCAGATCGAGAGAGAAGGAAAACAAGACGTTCAAATCGAGATCATGAATCGACTTGTGAAAGGATGGCTTTTCGCGGATCCGGTCGCCCTCGGCGACCGACTGAGCATGGCCAACTCGGTCGAGCTTCGTTCGCCTTTCCTCGATCATGAGCTCGTCGAGCTGGTAGTCGGTCTAAACAAGGCGCGTCCGGATCTCTACCGGGATCCCGCCAAGGAACTTCTGAAGAAAGCAGTAAGGGGACTCGTTCCGGACGAAGTCTTGAATCGGCCGAAGCAGGGATTTACCCCTCCCGCCACCCGTTGGCGTCTCGGGGTGATCCGCAGATACGGGTCTCGTCTATGGAACGGTTATCTTGTCAGGGAGAAATTCATCGAGCGCTCCGGGCTCGCGAAGCTGCTTCTCGTCGAGCGGCCGACGGTTTTCTACCTGTATAAACTCGTGCTTCTCGAGCTTTGGTGCGAACGCTTCCTCGAAGGAAGCGGAAAGGCGGCCGCCTGATCTACGTTCTCGTCGCCGTCCATGGTCGTCGCGAGATCACCCGTCGCTTCCTCGAGGCGTTGAAGCGCCAAACGGTTTCCGCTTTCAAGGTCGTCGTCGTCGACGACGGGTCGACCGACGGAACCGGGGAAATGCTAGCCCGTGATTTTCCGGACGTCGCGGTCCTGCGCGGGAACGGGGATCTCTGGTGGACGGGGGCGATGCGGAAAGGCGTCGACTGGGTTCTCGAACGCGCCGGCGCGGAAGATTACGTGATTTGCGCGAACAACGACCAAATTCCGAAAGAGAACGCGATCGCGACCCTCCTCAAGGAAAGTCGCGAGTACGGCGGCGCGATCGTCGGTTCTCTTTCCCGAGACTTTTCGGACCCGACGAAACTCTACGATGCGGCGTTCTCCTGGAATTGGAAAACGAATCGTTACGCCCGGGTTCCAATCGGGGACCAAGGCCGGATCAGCGCGGGCGTCGACGTGCTCACTTGCCGCTTCACCATTGTTCCCGTCGAAGTTTTTCGTAAGATCAATTTCGAGCCGAGTCTCTTTCCTCACTACCTCGGAGATTACGATTTTTTCCTGACCGTCAAACGGTCGGGATACCGTCTCGTCCTTTCCTACGATTCGATCGTTTACGACGTGGGCGGCCCTTCCGGGAACTTTCGTTCGGGATGGAATCTCACCTTGGCGCAGCTTCGCGACAATTACTTCAGCATCCGCTCGCACGCGAACGTCATCTACATGACCCGGTTTTTCTTCCGGCACTGTCCGAGTCTTTTTTTCAAGCTCGTTTATATCGCCCGTCTCGGCTTGAAGATCGTTCTTCAATTCTTGAGCGCGAGCGTGATCACGCTGACCCGAAAAGCGGGCTCGGCCAAGGCCTAGCCCTTATTGCCGATACGCTTGGACCGTTTTGGCGATCGCTTCGGAAAACGGGGTCATCTCGAATTTCCCGAAGAGGCGTTCGAACTTTTCGGGCGACCCGTAAAACTCCATCGCTTCTTCTTTGCGATAGGGTACCGCGCCGAAATCCAGCGTCCCGCTTCCCGCCGCTTTCCGAATCTCTTCGGCGACCGAACGGATGGTTCGGGGCTTTCCCGAACAGAGATTGATCGTTTGGCCGGCCGCTTTGCCCGAGTCCTTGAGAAGCACTTCGACCATGCGACAAAGGTCTTCCACGTAGAGGAAGTCCCGCGTCTGTTGACCGAGAGTAAGCGGGATTTTCCGGTTCTCGAGGCAGCCTTTGATCACCGTCGGAATCAGCAGCCCGCTGGGCTGGTTCGGGCCGAAAGTCAGGAACGGACGTGCCCAACAGGTCGGAAGGTCGCGAAGTTTGGCGATCAAGGAAACGCCGTAATGGGCGGCGATCTTTCCCCAGCCATACGGCGAAAAACAAACGGGTGCCTGCTCTTCACGAAAGGGAACGGCTCCGTTCCCGTACTCTTCGCAAGATCCGAAAAAAAGGGCGAGCTCAATGGAACTCGGAAGAGCCTGAGCGACGTGAACGGCCGGCTCGAAGGTACTACGCATCTGGGAACCGAGGTCGGTAAGGTCGCGGCTCGGGTTCGTCTTGCTCGCGAGATGGATGACCACGTCGGGCGAAATTTCAGCAAAAGTCTTCTGGAGGAAATCGGTATCGTTACAAGAGCCCTGGATGACGTTTGCGAGGTCGGTCGGCATCGGATTTCCCGAAGACCAATGGTGCACGATCGCGGTGATCGCGTGGCCCGCTTCCGCGAACTTCCGGACGAGGTGGCGCCCGATGAATCCCCCTGCCCCTGTGATGACGATTTTCTTCGCGACCATTCGGACCGAACATATCGAGAAACGGGGCAAGTCGCCCAGATTATTCTTATAAAGACCCCAATTTAGGTCGGGCTCGGCCCGAGCGGTTTTTTGAACTCGACCAGAAAACTATCACCTTTTCCGAGGATATCGATTAGCCGCAAGATCGGAGTGAACGCCAGCGCCCCCAGGCGGAAAAGGATTTTCTTCGCTTTCGACACGGACGACTTTCCCTGCTCCGGGTTCCACATCGGATGGGCCTGTCCCTCCGAAAAGACTTCGCCGTTCGCGATCCACTGGAGGTATTGCCAAAGCGTCGGGGTCACGGTCGTCACCGTGACCGCTTCGAATTTTGTCTTTTCGGCGAGGCGGCGGACGCTCCGATCGGTGAAGAAATTCAGATGATACGGGACGTGCCAATTGATCCATCGGCGCCCCGTCCGCTTCTCGTTCCAGCTATCGAGGTTCGGAAAACTCATGAATAGGCTTCCGTTCGGTTTGAGCTTTGTCATCGCGAAACGGAGAAAGTCGATCGGATCGGCGACGTGCTCGAGAACCTGGCTCATCGTGATGGCGTCGAAATGACCGTCCGGAAAATCGACGCTTTTCAAATCACCGAAATGGACCTTCAGACCCAACTCTCGAACGATCGGACGGACGTTTTCGTCGAACTCCGTTCCGTAGGCTTCGGCTCCAATCGCCTTCAATTCCAAGAGCGAAGTCCCGGCCGCGCATCCGATGTCGAGCACGCGCTGGCCGGCGGTGGCATGGAAGTGCCCGTTGATTCGCGTTCCGACGACAAAGGCCCACAGACGCTGGAGCGCGGAACCACGGTACCTCGCGGTCGAGGCGACCGAGCTTGCGCGAGTTTCTTTCCGCGGGTAGTACTCGGTATAAATCCGGGCGAGGCGATCCGGTCCGAGCTCGGGAGCGGTTTGGCCGAAACCGCAGTCCTCGCACCGCAAAACGTCGAATCTCCCCGGGTATCCGAAACGGTCGTCGAAAAGCCCCGTAATCAGGGGTTTCAGCGGTCCCTTACAGATTTTGCACGCGGAGCTCGGCATGGTATGTCATTATCATAAATGAAGTTCGATTTCACGCGTACGGCAGTCGCGCTTTTCACCTATAATCGTCCGGAACACACCCGTCGTACGCTGGCCGGTCTGGCGGAAACCGGAATCCAAAAGGTCTACATTTTTCAAGACGGCCTTCGGACGGGACATTCCCCCGAGCCGCACCGAGAAGTCGCGGAGTTGATTCGTGGGATTCGGTTTTGCGAGGTGATTTATCGCCCGCGCACCGAAAACTTCGGGCTGGCGAAATCGATCATGGAAGGGGTGACGAACCTGCTGCGGGAGTATCCCGAGATCCTCGTCCTCGAGGACGACTGCGTTCCGGCGAAACCGCTTTTGACTTATATGGCGACGGCTCTCGATCGATTCAAAGACGATCGAAGGGTTTACTCGATCAGCGGATACGGTCATCCGAGTTTCCCCGCGGACTATCCTTACGATGTTTGTTACTCTCCGCTCCCGTCCTCCTGGGGATGGGCGACTTGGAGAGACCGGTGGGAGAAGTTCGACGCCGAAGGGAAGGGCTGGGAAGAGATCCTTTCCTCCCCGAAATCCCGCGCGAAGTTCAACGCCCCGGGATCCCTCTTCGCGGATCTCCTGAGGCAGCAAATGAGCGGCAAGGTCGATTCGTGGGCGATACGATGGTATCTCACGCATTTCAAGGCGGGCGCGGTCTGCGTTTGGCCGATCAAGTCCTACGTTCAAAACATCGGAATGGACGGCACGGGCGTACACTGTCCCGAAACGTCGGCTTTCGACGTCGAAGTCGGCGAGAGTTTCGAAGCCGCGTCTTTTCGCGTCCCGCCCGATTTCGGATTCGATCCGGTCATTCGGAAGGCGTTCCTCGCCCAATACGGATGGCCGACGCCGATGCGGATCTGGGAAAAGGTAAAACGGCCGAAGAACTGGGCCGGTCTTTTCAAGCGCGCGTTCGAGCGGGCTTTCTCATAATTCCTGGGCGAGACGCGGAGCGAGCGCGCGATTGAACCGCACGAAATCGACCTTCCAACGCGCGAGCTTTTCGGCGTCCGGTTGCCAGTTGGAGAGGGCATCCGTGAGTCTCTTCGCCGCGTCGGCCGGAGAGGAAGGGAGCTTCAGGAGGATATCCGCGGGAATCTCCTGGGCGTAGGAGCCGTCGATATCGATCACTCCGGTCCGGGGAGCGAGGCAGATCGACTTGATCAGCGCGCCCTCGATCACGGCCGACCAAAGCGACGGCACGAGCGTGAGTTTCGCCGTGCGGACCTTTTCCCGCAATCCCGATTCCCAACGCATCGGAACGAAGGCGCAGTTCGAGGGAGGCGCGATCCCTTCGGGTAGGGACATCGGAAAAAGGTAACGAAGCGAAGGCGTGAGTTTCGCGACTTCCAGCGTCCACTGGAATCCTTTGGCGGGAAGCTCGGGACCGTGGAAAACGACGTCGAAATCGGCGTCGCTCGACGCGGACCCGGACGACGGATCCGCCAGATCCGCTTCGAAGTCGACCGTCCAAAGTCCGACGTGCTTCGCCGTCACGCCCGGTCCGAAATGCCTTTCCAAGAGGGTTTTTTGGCTCTTCCCTTGGAGCAGGAATCCGACTTTATCGCGAGCGGCCAGGCCGCGCAGCTTCTCGAGCGTCGCCGCCGGCGTGTCCATCTTGCTCGGAAACGGCTCGCAGCCCATGCGTTCGATGTTTTCGAACTTCCCGCCGAGGCATCGGAAACACGCCCCATTTTCGCCGGGGATGTAGTTATACGAACGGACGCAGAAAAAGCTCATATCGAGGACGTAAAGCCAAACTTTACGCGGTGACCCTACGATGATGGCGAGCGCTCTCTCCCATCCGAGCTCCTGCGGGTGGTAGATGACGAGCGTATCGGAAGTCCGAGCGAACGCGTTCGTCTTGATTTCGAGGGCGAGCTTCGCTCTACGGAAGTAGTGGAGCGCGGCCGCGAAGGCGAACTTCAGGGGCCGCCTCTGGGTATAAGCTAGCCCAGCCGCGCTTTTATTGCCCCCGTAAGAAACCGGAAACGTCTCCTCAAGCTGGGAAATGAACCTTCCGGCTCCGATCGAAAGTGAAGGCGAAACGCCGCTGATGAATCGGATCATGAATCGTGAGACAGGTTAGTAGCTATTCGACCGAACTGTAAAGGTTTAAACTGAATCCATGCGGATATCGATCGTCACGCCATCGTTCAATTCGGCTCGGTTTCTCCGAGAAACGATCGAAAGCGTATTGAACCAAGCCGGCGACTTTCACCTCGAATACCACGTCCAAGACGGCGGCTCGAAGGACGAGACGATCGCCATCCTGAAAGAGTACGACGAGCGCGCGAAACGAGGCGAGTTCGACCGCCTTCGGCGGTCGACGACGTTCACATGGGCATCCGAAAAAGACGGGGGCATGTACGACGCGATCTCGCGAGGCATGCGCCGGATGTCCGGCGAGGTCGCGGCTTGGTTGAACTCGGATGACGTTTACCTTCCGGGAACCCTGCTTATCGTGTCGGAAGTTTTCTCGAAGCTCGCGGAGATCCGCTGGCTGAAAGGCGTGACCGACTATATCGATTCGTCCTCCAGGATGCTCGGATCCGGTAAATGTCATCTCTACGACCGGCAGTGGATCAGGGAAGGGGTATTCGGAATCGAAGGACCGTTCATCCAGCAGGACAGCGTGTTCTGGCGAAGGGAACTGTGGGAGGCGGTCGGCGGCATCGACCCGAGTTATCGGCTCGCGGGGGATTACGAGTTATGGATTCGTTTCGCCGCCCAGGCGCGGTTATATTCCGTGAATCGGAGATTCAGCCAATTCAGGCAGGTCGAAGGCCAATTGAGCGGTTCGATCGAAACCTATCGGAAAGAAATGGCGAGGGCCTTTCCCGGAGGGCGGCGCGGCCGTCCGGGGTTGAAAGTCCTTTATTCTTTATCCTCTCGCCTGCCCCGCTTGGCTAATTTCCTCTACGGTTTGACGGAGCGATCGTCGGGATTGGTCCAGGTCGATAAAGCGAAAGGGTACGCCGTCGTGGAAGCGCGTGCGGTAGTCTACGAGGTGGAATCCTAATGGCCCCGAACAACGTCGAGCCCGTGACCGTCGTCGTTTGCGTGAAGGACTGCGAGTCGATGATTCGGCCGTGTCTCGACTCGATCTTCGCGAACCATCCGGCCGAGGTCGTCGTCGTCGACGGCAATTCGCGGGACGGGACGGCACGCGTCGCCGCCGAAATGGGCGCTAAAGTGGTGAGCGACGAAGGACGGGGTCTCGCCTATGCCCGAAGGATCGGCGCATTATCCGCGAAGTCCGAAAATATCCTCTACATCGGCCCAGACAACGTGCTTCCGTTCGGTTTCATCTCCGAGATGATGCGGCTCGGCCGCGAATATGGTTTCGACGTCGTCGGCGCGCAGACTCGAGTGCTCGAGCCGAAGACTTTTTCGGACCGGGGACTCGATTTCCGCTGGCGGGTGCTGATGGGCGAACCCGGAGAGCGAGCGGTCATCGGGACGCCCACGCTCTATCGCGGCGGCGTTCTTCAGGATACGAATTACGAGGAAAGAGCCGCGAACGCCGATGATACGGACGTCGCGGAACGCATGCGAAAGAAAGGCAAGCGACTCGGAGTCGTACCGGTCCAGGTTTTCGACGCGAATGGCATGACCCTCGGCGCGGCTTGGCGAAAGTTCCGGTGGTACGGAACCGGCGACGCGCATTTCTACCGGAATCATTCACCGGACTGGACGCTCGGAAGGAAGCTTTTTTCGCTGAGTCATCCCCTCCGACAGACGATCAATTTCGGCAAGACGGCGTTACTTCAAGGCGAGTTCGGAGCGTTCGCTTGGCTCGTCTTCGTCATGGCGGCCCGGTATGCGGGATGGATCCGCAAGTCGAGGGAGTTGCGGCGGCGCGCGCGCGCGTAGCCGTTTTATGTTATCCTCGCCCCATGGCCGAATTCACCGATCTTACCGTCGTGATCCCCGCGCTGAACGAGGCGAGAACGATCGCGTCCGTGATCGAAGCGAATCTTCGAATCGCGGGGTCCGTGGTCATCGTCGACGACGGTTCGACCGATGGAACGGGCGAGATCGCTCGGAAAAGCGGAGCGACGGTGGTCCGAAACGATGAACCGACCGGCTACGATGCCGCTATTGCCGCCGGGATGAATCGCGCCTTCGAACAGGGAGCGGTCGCGGTCGTGACTTGCGATGCGGACGGGCAGCATCGCGGAGAAGACGTCCGCGAGGTTTCCGCGAAGGTCCTCCGGGAAGGGTATGACTATTGCGCGGGCGTGCGCGACCATTATAACCGGCCTATCGAAGCCGTCCTCGGTTTGGTCTCCCGTCCGCTTTTCGGCACTCGGGATCCTTTCTGCGGCCTCCGATGCTATAGCCGGAAGATTTACGAGAAGTTCGGCCCGTTTCCGCCGCAGCTGAATGTCGGCACGCTTCCGATGCTATGGATCCAATCGAGCGGCCTCCGCGGGACGTTTCTCCCGATTCGGATGGAGAAACGCGCAGATCATCCGAGGTTCGCCCGGCGGATTCGGGCGAATTGGCTTCTCTTTTCCGCCTTCGCCCGCACGACGGGAGCGTATCTAACCGGCGGTCGCCGATCTTAGCATCGATCGGAGATCGACGGCGCTTCTCGCGATCAAGTCTTCCGTCGAGAACGTTTTCGGGTAAGTGTTTCTCAGGCTTTGGTCGAGCGGGGCCGGCGAGACCGAAAGGGAATCTTTCCTGAGTCGCTCGATCATATTCACCGGGATTCCGGCGCGTTCCGCGACCAGTCGGAGGTACTCGAATTTCGTGATCGCGCGGTCGGTCGCGAGATGTTCGAGGGAGAATCTCGCCTTCGTTCCGCTCTTGAGCCGCTCGAGGATCGCCGAGGCGAGCGGTGCGACGTGCATCGAAGTGAACCAGTTATCCGTGAATCCCGTCACGACGGGCGGATCGGCGAGCGAGGCTTTCGCCAGAAACGCGAGAAGACCGCGTCCGGTCCCGAGGTCAGGCCCATTGAAGCAGAGTCGAAAGATGTGTCCCCAGCCTACTTTCTCAATCCCGATCTCGGCTTCTCTCTTCATGCGCCCGTATACCGTGACGGGCGCGACCGGTTCTTCCAGACCAAAATAGCGGGGTGCATGCTCGAGATCGTCGTTCGAAAATAGCCCGTCCGTCGAGATATGCAGGAAAGGCGCACCATGGTCCCGGCAATATCTCGCAAGTCTCTCGGGCAAGACCGCGTTTATCGCGCGCGCCCCTTCGGGGTTCTTCTCGCATTCAGGAAGCGTAGCGATCGCCACCGAGTTTACGACCCCCGTTTCGGGGCCGAGAATCGACGTGAGCGCGGAAAGGTCGTCGACCGAGGGGAAATGGAGGTGTTTCGCGCCTGGCGAGAGCCGGTCCAGCCAGGCGGGTCGCGCGGCATCGCGAGTGACGGCGACGACCTCGAGCGGCTCTTCCGACCACTCCTGGAGGAGATTGCGCCCGAGATAGCCCGAAGCGCCGAGCAGTAAAATGCGTTTCAGGCCGGTTTCGCTCACCAATCCGTCCAAAGGACGCGATCGCCCTTCTCGTAATCCTTGGCGGCTTTTCGACCGAGGACTTGATCGATTTGGGTCGGCGGAACGCTCGCCGCCGGCGCCGGCCTCAGCGCTTCGAGATCCGACCGCTGGAGCACGTCCCCTTTTTTGACCGACCGGGTGAAGTGCATCGATCGACGTTGGACGACGGCGGATTTCTCCTCGTTCGGCTCGATTTTCTTCGTCGTCGATCCGAGCGCGAACTCGAGCTCGCGGGTGCGATCGACCATCTCGCGCCAAGTCGTCGGGTTCATCGAGAACGCGTGATCCGGGCCTTCGCGGGAATTGTCGTCGGTGAAATGCTTTTCGATCACCCGGGCGCCGAGGGCCACCGCTCCGAGAACCGTCGCATGTCCCGGAGTATGGTCCGAAAGTCCGAGCAGCGCCTCGGGAAAGAGAAGGGCGTAGGTCTTCAGGACGTTCAGGTGGATGTAACGGAAGTTCTCGAGGCTGCCCGTGTAGTTCGTATTGCATTGCATGAGGCAGATCGGCGCTTCGGGAGCGTTTTTCCGGAGGGTCTCTATCGCGACGGTGACGTCCGCGAGGGTCGACGCCCCGGTGGCGAGAATGAGCGGCTTTTTCTTCTTCGCCATGTAAACGAGGATGTCCGTGAACGTGATGTCCCCGGATCCGATCTTGTAGGCCGGCACGTACCGGTCGACGTGATCGACCGATTCGGCGTCGTAGGGTGAGGTGAAATACTCGATCCCGACTTTGTCGCAGTGTTCTTTCAGGATCGGCGTCCAATCCATGCTGATCGAGGCGTCTTCATAAACCTCGTAGACCGATTTCTTCCACTTCGCCTGGTGGGCCACCTGCGTGCCCAAGGTCTCGAATCCGCGCTTCGAGACGATCTTCGAGGCCTGGAAATTCTGGAATTTCGCCGCGTCGGCACCGGCTTCCTTCGCCAGTTCGATGAGCTTCTTCGCTCGATTCAAATCACCGTCATGGTTCGCGGCGATGTCGGCGATGAAATAAACGGGTTCGTTCGGGCCGACCGTCTTTTGTCCAATTTTAAAGGTAGTGTTCATGAAAGTTCCTTAGCGCAACTTGAAGAGGGGCTCGAGCGGTTTGCACTTGAGCATTTTTTCTACGGTTCCCGTGCGGACGCCCTCGGAGATCATCGGAAGGACTTCGTCGTATGCATTCGTCAGTCCGTCGATATCGGCGTCCGTGTGAGCGTAGCTCATGTTGTGGGTGGTGAGGATCATGATTCCCCGCGCGAGCATCTCCTGGAGAAAAAGGGTCTTCGTGATCCACGGCGAGGTCTTCGGATGTTCGAGGAAGTTCACGAAGGACCACGTCGGATCGCCCGAGATGCTGAGCGTTTCGCCGAGATCGTAGCGCTGGATGCGTTCGGCTACGAGCTTCTTCACGCGTTCGCCATTCTCGCGCATCGTCTTGATCACGGGTTTCGTCCGGAGCTTTTCGAGCGTCGCCCCCGCCGCCGCGAGCGACAGCGTTTCGCCCCCGAACGTGAAGGAGAAAAAGATTTCTTCCATGAGCTTCATCACGTCCCCGCGGCCGACGACGGCCGAAACGGGATAACCGTTCGCGAGTCCTTTACCGAACGACGCGAGGTCTGGCGTTACCCCGAAAAGCTCCTGCGCGCCTCCGTTCGCGTATCGGAATCCCGTGATCGTCTCGTCGAATATAAGAAGCGCGCCGTGCTTGTGGGTGAGTTCCTTGACCGACTCGTGCCATCCGGGGATCGGGTCCACGGAGTTCTTCGCTTCCATGATCACGCCGGCGAACTCGCCCGGATGCTTGCGGAAGAGCTCGTCGAGCGTTTCGATCTTGTTGTATTGGAAGGGGTGAGTGAGCTCGCGGGTCGCCTTCGGAACGCCGCGGTTCCGGGCCGTCGATCCGATGTACCAGTCCTGCCATCCGTGGTAGCCGCAGACCGCGATGCGATCGCGACCCGTGAAAGCGCGCGCGAGGCGGACGCACCCGGCGGTGGCGTCGGATCCGTTCTTTCCGAAACGGACTTTCTCCGCGCAGGGGACCATCTCGATGAGTTTCTCGGCGACGATCCGCTCGATCGGATGGGCGAGCGAGAAGATCACGCCGTCTTCCATTTGGGCTTTCACGGCGGCGTCGACGTCGGGATCGTTGTAACCGAGCGTGATAGCGGCGAGGCTGTTGATGAAGTCCGTATACTGATTCCCGTCGACGTCCCAGACTTGGCTGCCTTTCCCCTTCTGGATGAAGTACGGAGAGACGCCGCGAGGGAACTGGGTCGTGCTCTTGCTGAAAGTCTGGGTCCCGAGCGGGATGGACTTCAGCGTGAGGTCGAGGAGGGCTTCGGATTTCTCGTATCGTTTGCTCATGCGTCGGCTTTCTTCGCGATGAAGTCGCGGTCTTGGGCGAGGGATCTCAGGTATCCTTCGTTCCGTTGAAATTCGGAATTGATGCGGTTCAATTCGGGGTTTTTCTCGAGGAAGCGCAGCACGTCCGCCATGGCGAAAGACGGGTTCTCGGCGTAGCATCCGGCATAGATTTTCTGCACGAGCTCGTAGTCCGCGGGTTCGTCGACCGTCCATCGCAAGTTCGAGCGATTCACCGCCGACTTGTACGATCCCAAGCGGAAGAGCTCGGGATGCGTGTAAAAATAGGGCGTGACGTGCTCCCGTTCCGAGGGCAGGCGGGCTTCTCGCCAGCATTTCTCGAGCCCCTCGAACGTAAAGACCTCGGTGTCGAGGCCGTCCGGAAAGGTCGGTTCGAGGGTATTGCTCGCGTAATCGAAGCTCCCGCTTTCGAAGAAAGCGATGACGTCGTCGATTACGCCGGGATCGACGAGCGGGCAGTCACCGGTGAGACGGATGACGTTTTCTGGCTGGCGGGTGCGGGCTGCCCCCACGTACCGATCGAGGACGTCGGTCAGGTTGCCGCGAAAGGATCCGACCCCGAGTCGATCGCAAAGTTCGACGATCGCGCGGTCGTCGTCTCCCGTACTCGTAGCCACGAGGATCTCGGAAATTTTCTTCGATCGCCGGATCCGCTCGATCTGACGCTCGAGCATCGGGGCCCCCGAGAGCGGTCGAAGCACCTTGCCCGGAAGGCGAGTCGAAGACAGGCGAGCTTGGAGAATCGCGAGATATTTCGGGGATTTCATCGCCGAACCAGTTTCCATCGCGAAGGATCGAGGAGTAAAGGCTCTTCCGAAGCGAAGGCCGAAAACGAACGCGGATCGACCGTCTTTTTCGCGGCGATCAGGATCTCTTCGAGTTGCGTGGCGTTATTCACGCCGCAGATCACCCGGTCGATTTCCGGAACGGAGAGAGAGTACCCGAGCGCGGCCTCGAGAGGGGAAAGCCCGGCCGTCGCGATCGCGCAGGCGTAATCGTCAAGAAGACCACGGTAGGGATCGAACCAGGGATCGATTTTCGCGAAATCCATCAGGAGTAGGCCCTGGAGAAAAGCCGAGCGCGCATGGATCTCGACCCCGTTCGCCTTCAAGCGGGCGAGATGACCGCTTCGAAGCAGGCGCTGGTCGAGCACGTTAAAAGGAATTTGGATCAGTTCGATCGGGAAACGGGAAAGTAACGAATCGATTTCCGCCCCGGTATAAACCGACGCGCCGATGTTCGCGACGAGACCCGCGTCCCGCAGTCGAAGCATTTCCGACCAGACGGCGTCTCCTTCGGGTCCGAGGAGGTCGCCGGCGTGGTGAACGAGCAGTCCGTCGACTCTTGGAATCCGCAGTTTTTCCAACGACGATTCGAACGCGGCCCGGACCGCCGTCGCCCCGTCGGCGGAGATGCGCGGGGTTTTCGTCACGATCCGGAAACTCGAACGTTCGGCGGAGCGACCGATAACGGCTTCGCTCTCTCCGTAAGCGGCGGCCGTGTCGAGAAGGTCCATGCCCGCGCGGCCGGCGACCGCCAAGATTCGGGAGACTTCCTCGCCCGAAGTCTGACCGGCGGCGTTCGAGACCCCGTAGGGGAGCCCGAATTGGACGGTTCCGAGCCCGAGTTTCTTCAATCTCGGATGAGATCCTTCATTTGCGTGGCCGATAGCCATTGGGTGTTATTTCCCGAGTTGTATTCGAAGTCTTCGGGTACCGGAGCGCCGGTCTCACCGAGACCGTTCCGCGCGAAATCGGCGGCGGAGAAGAACTTGATCGTCGGCTGAATGACGAAATGGTCCGGAAACTCCAAGGTCAGGTGGGAGTCGTCGCGCGGGCACATCACTTCGTGCAGCTTTTCGCCCGGACGAATCCCGATCAATTCGGTTGGCACGCCGGGGGCCAGCGCGGCGGCGAGATCGGTCACCTTCATCGACGGAATCTTCGGAACGAAGATTTCGCCGCCATGCATGCGTTCGAAGCTTTTCACGACGAAATCCACGCCCTGCTGGAGCGTGATCCAGAAACGGGTCATGCGTGCGTCCGTGATAGGGATCGTTTTCGCGTTCTCGGCGACCAGTTTCTTGAAGAAAGGGACGACCGACCCGCGCGAGCCGACCACGTTCCCGTAACGGACGACCGCGAAGCGCGTCTTGTGTCCGCCGGTCACGTTATTGGCGGCGACGAAGAGCTTGTCCGACGCGAGCTTCGTCGCGCCGTAGAGGTTGATCGGATTCGCGGCTTTATCGGTCGAAAGCGCGATGACTTTCTCGACGCCGTTATCGATCGCGGCGGCGATCACGTTCTCCGCGCCATGGAT
>JAFEAP010000014.1 GCA_018266355.1 Bdellovibrionales bacterium | reverse complement strand
CTTCACGAAATCGGCGAGGATCTTCCGCGCCGATTCGAGGTCGGCGGGATTCTCGGATTCGAAGAGGGGAAGGACCTGCTCGCGGGGGAATTTCGAGTCGATCGGCAGGACTTGGCGGGCGAGTTTCACGACGGCGTCCACGCGTTCGGTCGAATTCGGCACGATCGCGACCTGCATCTCGTACGAGCCGACGGGTAGGAAGTCGGCGAGGAGTTTTTCGAGCGTCGACTCACCGAACGAGCCGCGGAGGTGAGGGAGTTTTAGGAGCGAATTCAAATCCTGGATCGAACGGCCGACTTGGCCGAGTTCCTGGAGTTTCAGCTCGGCGGAGGCGAGGTGTTGCTGGACTTTCTCGAAGTGCTGGAAGCCTTCCTTCAAATTCGCGTTCAGTTTTTCTTCGACGTTCACGCCGATCTTCGTGAGGCGCTCGGAAACTTGGGTTTCAAGACCCTGGAAACGAAGGTTCAGCGTCTCGGTCGTCGCTTGAAGCCCTTGCGCGAGTTCGGAGCGGTTCTGCCCGAGCGTCCGCTCGAGGCGCTCGCTCGCTTCGAGCTGGGTTTTCTGGAGTTTCTCGGCCGTCGATTCCCTTAGGTCGGAAATCGTGCGCGAGAGGCGTTCCTGAAGATCCATTAACAGCGGCGTGAGTTCGCGGGCCGCGTTCTGGCGGCGAATGAGGGAGGAGAGCCAGAAGATTCCGAGACAAGCTCCGGCGGCCAGGATAGCGGAAAGAGTGACTAAAAGCGTCAAAATCGGTTCTCCAAAACGGTGGCGACTCGGGGTATCTTAATAGGCGTCGTACCAGCTCGGGCATTGCCTGACAACCCGAGGAGGGGTAAGACCCCCGGAAAGGCCGAATCATGCAGCACGCGCAATCCAACCGGTCCACCGGCATTCCTGAACCCCTGACTTCGAATCTCACCTCCTCGGGCGAGCGGAAGGTTTATCCGCGCGACAGCGTCCGCCTCTTCAAGAGTGAGCTCCTCGAGAAGTTCACGCACGTCCATCCGATCGTACCGCTCCTCGTCTGGATTCCGGTGATCGGCGCGTTGACGTACCGCTCGTTTGCCGTGCACGAGAACACGCTCCTCGATTTCCTCGGCTACGGCTTTCTCGGCCTCTTCTTTTGGACCTTCATCGAATATTTCCTGCACCGGTTCGTGTTTCACTATCCGGCGAAAGGCCCGCTCGGGAACCGAATCATCTATCTGATGCATGGGCTCCACCACGAAGATCCGGCCGATCCGACCCGCCTCGTGATGCCGCCGCTGCCGGCGGCGATCTACGCCGCGATCCTATTCCCGGCTTTCCGTTTCTTCCTCGGCGCGACCTACGTCGAAGCCTTCATCGCGTTCTTCCTCGTCGGGTACCTCGCCTACGACTACATCCATTATTACGTGCACCACTTCACGCCGAGGACCCCGATCGGGAAGTTCTTGAAGAAGCATCACCTGATGCACCACTTCGCGGACTACGAATCGCGGTGGGGCGTCTCGAACCCGCTTTGGGATTACGTCTTCGGGACCGCCGAATCGAAGAACGAGTCGAAGGATCACGCCTCGCGCGCAAAAACGGCATGACCGGTCGCCAGGCGCGGGTTCTCATTACGCTGTTCTTCGCCGCCGCCTTCGTCTACCTCGCGTGGGGTTTTTTCGTGCCGCTCACCCTCGGCGCGGCGATCGCATTGCTCCTTTATCCGCTTTTCGATTACCTCCGCCTCCGTAAGAACTGGCGTCCGGAGCTCGCGGCCTCGCTCCTCACGCTAGGGGTGACGGTACTCCTCATCCTGCCCTCGACGCTGCTTTCGATCCGGGGTGTCCGGTACGCGGCCGCGCGGTTCAGCGCCTGGAAGGAATCGCCCTTTTTGAACGCGCCCGGCGGAGATTCGGGGCTCGTCGATTCGTTCGCGCAAATCCCGTTCGTTTCTCGCGGGATCACCTGGACGGCGGAAGCGCTTCGTATGGACCAATCCGACGTGCTCGATTCGGTCGGTGCGATGCTTAAGAACCTCGGGCTAAAGGCGGCGGACTTCGTCACGATGGCCCTCTCGTCGCTGCCGACCCTCGGGATCGGTCTCCTGCTCCTGATCCTCGGCATCTACTTTTTTCTCGCGGACGGAGACCGCGTCGCCCGATTCTTCCGGAACAACTCCGTTTTTCCCGACGAGCAAACGGAGGAGATTTTCGCGCGATTCGGCGAACTCTGTCGGGCAGTACTTCTCGCGAGCCTCGTCTCCGGTATCGTCCAGTCGATAATTTACGTCGTCGGCGGGGCGATCGGCGGCGTGAAAGACCTCGTCGTGATCGGATTCACCGTTTTCGTCTCGAGTTTCATCCCCGTGATCGGCTCTTCGCCGGTGACCTTCGGGCTCGCGGCCTACACGATCGTCACCGGCTCGCGCTTCGCCGGATTCTCGCTGCTCATCGCGGCCTTCGTCGCTTCGGTCGCGGATAACTTCGTCCGCCCGATCGTGCTGAAAGGTGGCGCGAACCTCCATCCGCTGATCGCGATCGTCGCGCTCTTCGGCGGCCTCCAGATCTTCGGCTTCGCGGGGGTCTTCATCGGGCCGATCCTTGCGGGCATGTTTTTCGTTTTCCTCGACGCTCAGTCGAAAACGCGCCACCTGGATTGATCCGCGCGACGGAGCTGAAACATCGAACTGGTAGCGCGGTCGGCGGGCACGGGTGGGCCCGGATGGCGTCGTGGGCAATTGTGCGGTTCGGTGCGAACGGGCCTCGAGCAGGCGGAACGCGTGTTCGATTCGTACTCGGAAGTTCGCGCTCATAGGATTGTGTCCGTGCTCGACGCGGCTGAGGTGCGACCTGCTCACTCCGGCGAGAACGGCGAATTCCGTCTGCGATTGACGGAATCCGAGACGCCGAATCCGGATCTGAAACCCATCCTGACCGTAAGCGGTCCGCAAATTCAGGGCCTGATGGAGACTCACGGGACGATCCATTTCCTTAACCATTTCTACAACCGACGAATCGCTGTGGGTCAGGAGAGCAGCGTCGAGACGGGCGAAATGGGGTCGCACGAGCCGGAAAAGACTCAATAGAATCTGACGACGATATCTTTTCGAGCGTGACGAGCGAATCTTAAGATCAAGCGTGAAGTCGCGGCCGTCGAGGAGTACCGACGTTTCGTTCCGGGAAGGGAAATTCTGAATTTGCATCGGGCTCGAATGAGCAAAATACGGGCGAGCCGCGTGGACGGAAGCGCACAATTGCCCAGACGGGACTCGGCGGAGTTCGAAGGGGTGACGCCACGCGCGGGTGGCCTATAAGATTGACGGGAGCGGTTTGTTTTTGCTTAGATGCGCCTATGGCGAAAGATTCCAAGGCGTCTGCGAAAATCACGACGAGCTCGACTGCCGAGTATTTCTCTAAAAATCTCCAGCAGGTAGGCTTCTCCTCTCAAGTAAAGGCTGTCCTGACGACGCTGAAGGAAGCCGTCGATAACGCGCTCGACGCTTGCGAAGAGCACAACATTCTCCCTGAAATCGAACTTTGGGTCGAGAAGATGGGCAGCGGCACCCTCAAAGGATCGGACAAGATCCGGATCAAAGTCCTCGATAACGGTCCGGGCATCGACGGTGACGACATCCCGAAGGTCTTCGGCGAGTACCTCGCGAGCTCGAAGTTCGGCCGCGGCCGCTGTTCGCGCGGTCAGCAGGGGATCGGCATTTCCGCGGCGACGACGTGGGCCCAGCTCACGAACGCAACCGGCGCGAAAGTCATTTCGAAGACGAAGGCGATGCGGAAGGCCGTGAGCGGCACCGTCGAGGTCGACATCAAGAACAACCGTGGGAACATGAAGGACCGCGAGACGATCGATTGGGATCGCCCGCACGGGACGAGCGTCGAGTTCACGATCGACGGCCGGATCCAACTGAACGGCGAAGCGGGACTGCTGAACTACCTGAACGGCACCGTGCTCGTGAATCCGCACCTGACCCTTCACTATAACCTGCCGACGGGTACGGGCGAAGAGGGCGGAAAGGCGATGGAGCGCACGACGGTCGAGCGCGTCGCGTCCGAGCTGCCACAGATCCCCGAAGCGACCGAGCCGCACCCGCACACGATGAAGCTCGGCGAGTTCATCGCGCACTCGCACCTCTTCGGACGCACGAAGGTCGGCGCTTGGTTGAAAAAAGGATTCTCCCGAGTGAACGAGGGCACGATCAAGGAACTCGTGGCCGCGGGAATCAAGAAAGGGGTATTCGAGAAGAACGTCGATCAGCTCGATGACGCCGAATTCAAGGACCTCTACACGAAAATCCAAAACATCCCGCTCATGGCGCCCTCGACGAAATCGGTGCTCATGATCGGCGAGGAAGCGCTCGCGAAGTCGATCCAGCGCCTCGGCGCGGTCGACTTCTTTTCGGTCGTCTCGCGGAAGCCGACGATCTGCGATTTTAAGCCGGTCGAAGTCGAAGTCGCCATCGCACGCCTTCAAGAACGCGGCGGCGAGTCCGACAACCCGGTTCAGGTCCTTCGTTTCGCGAACCGCGTGCCGCTCCAGTTCGACAAGGCCGCTTGCGCGATCGTGCAGGCGATCCAGACGGTGAACTGGCGCGCGTACGGCCTCGGCCAGCCGAAGGAATCCCTTCCGCTCGGTCCGTACATCGTCGCCGTTTCCGTCGTCTCCCCGTTCATCAAGTTCAAGAACGCCTCGAAGGAAACCGTCGACGCGTCCGAAGAGCTCGTCGAGGAAATCCGCCGGACTCTGATCCAAGCGGGTCAGCGCCTTTCGAAGTACATCAAGAAGGAATTCCGCGCGAACGAGCTCGAGGAGAAACGCCGGTACATCGAGCAATTCGGCCCGATCCTCGTCGAGGGGCTTTGCCGGATCACGAAGGCGGGCGACTCCCGGAAGAAGAAGGCGTCCGACGGTCTGATGAAGATCCTCGGCCGTGACGCGGACGCCGCCGAAACCGCGCTCGAACTCGCCCAAGCGAAGCTCGGGGGCGGGAAATCCAGCGCTTCGGCCGAAGTCTCCGACACCGATCCGATCGACGTCGAAGCCGTGGCCGAAGACGCGGGCGTCGATTTGAAACGTGCTTCGAAAAAGGACGCTAAATCCAAGAAAACCGCCCCGGCGAAGGTCGCGGCCGCGGCCGCGAAGAAACCGAAAATCATCCTGCCGAAAAAATCGGCGGAAGCGTAAGGAACCACGAACATGGCTAAATCCACTGCCGGATCGAACCGCCAAGGCGGGAAAAACCAGGGAGATCTTCCGAAGTTTTCGCGCGAGATCTGCGAGCGCCTCCTCGTCGACCTCGAGAAGGCGAAGCGTCCGATCCTTTACGCGACGAAGTGCTCGCTCGATAACTCCTTCTATAATCACAAAGTCGGATATCTCACGCCGGGCGAGAAAAAAGTCGCGACCGAGCTGAACGTCAGTTCCGTGAAGAAGATGTCGCGGGCGATCTTCTTCCTCGAAATCTTGCTCCGGAACATCGAGACGGGCGGCGTGAACACGAAGCGGGAATTGTACTACATCGCGAAAGGCGAGGTGAAGCACAACTCGATCCTCAAACCGCTCGACTTCGCCGATCAGGACGAGTCGGACTCCGTCATCGATTTCATCTGCGAGCTTTTCGAGTGCTACCGCGAGGACTTCAATTGCTACGCGAACGATCGCGGCGGTCAAACCTACTCACAACACCTCGTCGTTCACGAGACGATGCCGGACGGAGAAAAGGCGACGGTCGACCTCTCGAAACTCGGAACGACTCCGTTCCAGCCGAAGAACCGGCCGCAGAACCTGAAACTCTCGGCGAAGAAGAAGATCGATTTCGCCCTCGTCGTCGAGTCGGAAGGCACGGCGAACACGCTCGTCGCGAACGGTTTCACGAAACGCCACAACTCGATCTTGATCGGTGCCGGGGGCGTGCCGTCGAACGCCGTCCGCGGGTGGTGTAAACTTCTACAAGATCAGTTGAGAGTGCCGCTTTATTTCTTCGGTGATCTCGACGCGTACACGATGCAGAACATCTACCGTACGCTCAAAGCCGGTTCGGCCGCTTCGCTGATTCGCAATCAGGACTATTCCGCTCCGGAAGTGCGCTTCCTCGGGGTGCTTCCCGAAGACATCAAAAAATACCAGCTGCCGGACTACGCCGTGAAGGAAAACGACGCCCAAGAGGTGCGGGCGCTCAAAAAGGCTCAAGATGCGCTGAAAAACGACCCGTTTTTTCAGGACAAAAAGAACAAGGGCGTGACGGAAGTCCTTCACTGGCTCCTGAAAAACAAACGCCGTTGCGAGCAGCAGGCGTTCTTCTCGGTCGATCCACGAGATCCGTTGATGCCTGAAAAGATCATCGTCGAGAAAATTAAGCGCGGTAATTATATTTAAATCCGTGTAGGTTTGCACCCATGTCTCAAATGGGTGTCTTATTCGTGCCGAGCGGACCGGGGCTGAACTCCGCTCCGGCGCGCGAGTTCCTCGCGCCTATTTTCGAACGCACCGGTCGAACCGTGTTTTGGAACGAACCTTCGTCGTTTCGCGGAAATCCTTCGCCCCCGGGCGATCTTCCGGCGTGGGAAAATCTCGTCGCCTCGCTCGCGGCATCCGCTCGGAGTTTCACGTCACCGTTCGTAGTGGTGACCGAGTCGTTCGGTTCGCTGCTCGCCGAGGCCCTCTACCGGGAGCTCGCGATGACGGGCGATGCGAACCGGATCGCCGGATTTCTCCATACGCCGCCCACGATCGACCTCCTTCACGTCTTCCGGCGGTCCCTCGAGATGGGGCAGGACGATTTCGCCGAGCTCGGCGATGCTCCCCGCCTCGAACGGATGAAAAGACTTCTCGCCGAACTCGAACGCGATCCCCGTATCGATTCTCCCGCGCTCCTCGAAGGAGTCGTCCTCGCGTTCGAAAGCCCGAAGATCATGACCCATTACTTCCGTACCCAGGACTCGCTCATGCGGTGGGCGGGAGCTTTCGGCACTCCCGAGAGCGCGCCCGAACCGGCGATGCGCGATCGGATCCTGCGCGGTATGGGCGCGGCGAACGCTCCGCTTCGGACGACTTTCGCGCCGGACGTGCCGACGTTCGTCTGCGCAGGGGACCACGATCCTTACGAGCCGCTTTCGGTCTTCGCGGGACTCGTCGAGACCGCGCGAAAGTCGCCCGGACGGCGTTCGGAGATCGTCTGGCACCCGATGCGCGAGAGCGGTCATTATCCGTACGCGGACCAGCCCGAGCGATGGGAATCCGAGGTTTGGCGGCCGTTTTTAAGCCTGGTCGAAGGACGTTAGGGCGAAACGCCCGTCTCGGTCCTCAGTCGAGCCGATACGCGTCGGCGTCGATCCCGGCTTGGATTTTCCGGCGAAGGGCCGCGAAGTGGAGCTTCGTCTTCACGCGCTCCACGAAACCCTTTTTCCCGTTTTTCATGTCCCAGAGGTCGATCGACCAGCCCGGAACGAGCTCGCCGGTTTCGACGAAACGGATCGTCGCCGCGACGATGATCGAAGAGAGGAGATCGCTCGTCGCGCCGAGCTGGCTGGCGAAGTCCTTCCGTTTTTCGAGGAGGTCGTCGACGAGCGTGAGCGCGTGGTCGGGAACGGAGTCGAGCGGATAGAGCGTGAAGAGGGACGAAATCGGATGGCTCTTCGCCCGCGCCGCGGCCGCGCGGCCTTCGAGAGGGGCGAGTCCCGGCTTGCGGTAATCGAACGAATAACCCCACTGGCGGAATCCGAGGTCGAGAGCGCTGAAGACGGGAAGTCGGCGGCGCGAGCACTCCTCGTGCAAGCGGATCTTCATCGCCATCCCGGAGGAGCTCGTCACGTCGACGCCGTCCATGACGAACGCGACACCCGAAACCGCGGCGTCGAGATTCTCGGGCGTGATGCCCGTCGGGAAGACCATCGTTTTCGCGAACGGGTTGATCGCTTTCACTTCTTCGGAGTGAAACACGGCTTTGTTTTTACCCACTGAATCGAGACGAAAGTGCTGACGGTTTAGATTCGTGACTTCATAATCTCCGTTGTCCGCGAGGCGGAACGTTTTCACGCCGACGCGGGCGAGGGATTCGATGCACGCGCCCCCGGTACTTCCACATCCCGCGATGAGCACGTCGAGTCCGGCGAGTCGACGCTGAGTCTCCTCGGAAACGAAGTGAAAATTACGCGAAGTCAGCTCCCGGTAGAATTGCGCCTCGTCGGCGTAGGAAAAGGCGGGAGTGGCGTTCTTCGCGAGCTGCATCGGATTTTTCCTCTCAAGGGTTTCTTGCCCCATTCCGATCGGAATCGGGTATGGGGGAATTGAGACAATTCTCCCCGGTTTTAGAAAAGTTGGTAGAGGGGAATTTCACCGTGAGTTTCGATTTTTTAGGCCGCAAACCGATGATCGTTAGTCTTTTGGCGCCGTACGATTCGATCACGGATTCCGACGAGCTCGGGCGTCATCTGATCGAAGTGTTTCGGTTGAAACTCGCGGGTTACCAGGCCGTGCACGGTTACGGCGTGCTCCCCATCGACACTTACGACTTCATTTCGAATCACCACCTCTTCGGTTTCGAGGAGAACGGTCGCTTTCGCCTCGTCACCGCTTACCGGTCGGTTTCCCTCGGGAAGTGCGTACAGCACCGCCTCCCGTTTCCCGCGCTTTCCGTGCTGAGGAGTTCGGGAGAGCACCGTCAAGCCGAAGTCGTCGAACGGAATCTCGAGCAGTGGAAGGGAACGAACGTGAATTATTCGAGTTCTTGGACGATGGCGCCCGAATTCCGCCACGACCGCGCGATGCACGCCCTGCTGCGGGACATGCTCATCGTGATGCTCGTCAACGACGAGACGGACGGGCGGACGGACCACAGCCTGCTTTGCGGCGTCCCGAAGGTCCGAACCGACCATTTCTTCGCGCAGTACGGCTATGACCGCATCGAGTCCGCGGACGGACCGTTGCCGCCGTTCGAGCAAGCGTCGCTCTTCGGCGAACAGGCGGTGCTGCTGCACCGGACGAAATTCACCGAATCCGCGCTCCGTCTCGGGGCGGAAGGCCGCGCGCTCTGGGAAAACCGGATCGTCGTCGGCGAAACGCCCGCGGCGGTCCCGGCAAAGAAGGCCGCCTAAGGAATCAAGCCGACGGTTCTGCTTCGTGCGGACCGACGCGCGTTTTCCGCATCGGGAAATTCACGGTTTCCCGCGCGCGACCGTCCCAGTCGAGGCGGACCAACTCGTCCCGAGTGTGGGGGCCGGCGAACTGGATCGGGATCGCGGCCGCCGCGTTCGGCATCATGGTTTTCAGCAGTCCGGCGGCTACGCCCCACCGATAGATCGCGATCGAGCGGTCGGTCGCGACCTCCCGGCCGTTTTCGAGGATACGCTGCTCGAGCGGACGGATGCGCAGGGTGAGCGAGTGGCTATCGCATTTGTCGATACGGTATTCGTAGTTCGATTCGAAGCGGCTCAAGATCTCGGCGAAGAAATGCTCGAACATTTGACGGGGGTTCTTCGATTTCGCGAGCGTCGCGAGGATCTCGGCGTTTTCGGGGATGTCGGTCGCGCCGACCCCCATCTCGAAGATCACCGAATCGCTCAAGCCGCGGGCGCGCGTCGCTTTCAGGAGCGTGCCGAGGAGCTTGAGCCGGACCGGCTGATCCGGGTTCGCCAGGGCCTTTTTCGGGATACGAAGCGCGCGGGTCAGCGAAACGGTGGGTTGGCGGCCGTAGTGGTTCTCGATCCACCGGATCACGGCGAGGGAGGTGCGAAGCCGCGAACCTTCCTCCGCCTTGAACATCGGCGCGAGCTCGGGATTGCGAGCCCATTCCTCGTCGATGCGTCCGTCGAGCAAGTCGTCGAACGTGAGTTCGAACTCGTCGGCGATTCGCTGGAGCAAGGGAATCTTCGGCCCGACGGAGGACTCGCATTCGGCGAGGACTTCGTCCCGCGACATACCCATCGAATAGATGAGCTCGTCGAGCGATTGGTTGCGAAGATTGGCGAGCCGTTCGAAACGGTTCAACCAGAGGTTCGAGGAATTCAGGCGCGAGCCCTCCGAAATCCGAGCGCGCTGACCGGCGGAGTGCCGGCCGTCGGTGCGGACCGCAGTCCGCGTACCACGGCGTTCGCGTAGGGGCGAGGGCCCCAGGAAGAATCGTCGGAGCCGATCGTCTGGAGATTCCACTTTTCAGGGGAGTTCCACTCGTCCGCCGTCGAAGAGTTCGGAGGAAGTGCGGACTGGATTTCACTCGCGCACCGCTGAACGTCGTTTAGGAATTCTTTAGCGTCGGTCGCTCCCGCTTCACGGTAGAGTTCGACGAGATCGTAGAACACGTGCGACGAAACGAGGAGCTCGGGTTCCGCGAACGCCGCGGGCTTCATGCCGAGGTGTTGGAGAGCCCGAAGAAGTTTAGTTTTTCCGAACCGTTGTTCGTAGGCGCGCACGAGCGGATAGAGGAATTTCAACTTCGTCGCCGCGCCACGGGCGTAGCGCGCCGGCAGCAAGGAGGAATTCGAGAAGCGCTCGGCGATTCCACGATAGGGAATAAGCCCGTCGACGATCGCGTCGATCGAGACGCCGAAGATCTCCCGCATGCGCACGAGGTGGAACGCGGTCGGTTCGAGTTCGCCGTTTTCCAACTTCGAGATCGTCCCTTGGGAACACTCGAGCATCTTGGAAAGATCGGTCTGATTCAGTCCCGAGAAAAAACGAATCGCGCGGATGCGATCGGGGATCGAGAGCGGGGGGATTACGGACGGTGAAGCGGGAAGCGTCATATGTCTTCCACTTTAGGAAATTCGGAGCTTCTCCGCAAGGGCTAGATATTCGATTCGGCATTGCTCGATTTCGTGGAGCAATTTTTCGGCGCTCTTCCGGGCGTGGCCGAAACGGATCGCGTCTTCGTCGGGATCGGCATACCGGAGCTTTTTAGGGACCGACTTGGCGTCTTTGGCGATTTGATCGAACAGCCGATTCGCTTGAGTGGTCGTCAGAAGGAGCTGGGTCCGAAGCAGTTCCGTCATCCGGTCTTGGGCCCGGTGTAGCCGCGCCTGGGCGATCCGACCTCGGAATTTGTCGATGAAGAGGAAGGATTCGAAGGGTTTTTCGAGGAGATCGGTGACGCCGGCGCGGAAGGCCTCCTCGGTCCACTGCTTGTCGGGTTGGGTGACCATGAGGATGATCGGGATCTGCGGATCGACCTTCCGGATTCGTTTGAGCGCGTCGATTCCCGAGGCGTCCCGGAGTTTCGCGTCGCAAAGAACGAGATCCGGAGAAATTTCTCTGTTTTTCGCGAGAAAAGAGCGTTCAAATTCCGCGAGCGAGGCGAAAGACTTCACTTGGAACTGATTTTCGAGGAGTTCGACGAGCAGTTCGCCGATCCCGGCGTCGGCGGCGATGATCGAAACTTCGCCGGCCGAAGTCGGCGGGGTGGGCGAGGCTTTTGTTTTTTCCGGCTGCTCCATTTTTTAAAGCCTACGCATTCCTATTGGAATTAAATGCGATTTGCGCTTCGAGTTCAACCTAGCAATCGTTTAACAGTTTTGCCTTTGCTAACTCATCAAGGCGCTCGAAAGCCTCAGAAAACCTTTCGGTGTTGAGCGCCGAATTCTTTACGCCGAGACTATCGCGTCGCGAAATGCGTTCTCAAAGGCGAGCCAAGTTTGACGCTGAGGCGCGTTAAGTCCTTCGGCCGTGAGCACTTCTTCGAGGAGGACCAAACGGCGATCGAAATGTCCGGTGAGGATCGGAGGGAGAGCCGTGTGGGCGTCGGCCGGCGCCTTTCCGGAGTAGCTCGGGCGGAGTCCCATGGCGCGGTAAAGGAACCGCGCCTGCATATCCGCGATGGCCTCCAGGTCGCGCCCATCGAAGAAGAAGCCGATCAAGACGTCGGTCGACATCCGGAGATAGAACCGCCGGAGGATGTCGCGGATGCGCGCTTCGCCGAGGGCCAAGCCGAGTGCACGAAGTTCGGGTTTTTCGAGCGGCAGATCTCTCATCGCGGATCCCTCCAAAGGAAAAACCCCGCGCATCCTCGGATAAGGGAGCGCGGGGTTTCGCCTATTTCCGATTCGGAAGCGTCGCTTAGCCGAAGTCGCGGTCCATGACGGTCTTACGGCCGTCTTGTTTCGCGCGCTCGACGGCTTCGTCGCAGAGGTGGCGAAGCTTGTTCGAGAGGACTTCGATGACCGCGGCCGACGTGTTCATGCCGGACTTTTCGCGGATGTAGTTCTTCAGTTTGGAAGCGACGACGAGGATTTCGGTTTTTCCTTCTTCAGACATTTTCGATTCTCCGTGGGTTCAGTTCGCTGATTGGGTTAGTGATGCGGGTTAAGTTTAGAAAATTATTCGACCTTGAGCAGCTCGACTTCGAAAATGAGCGTCGCGTTCGGCGGGATGACGTTTCCGGCTCCGCGCTCGCCGTAGCCCATGCTCGGCGGGATCGTCAGCTTACGTTTGCCGCCGACCTTCATGCCGGCGACGCCCTTGTCCCAGCCTTGGATGACTTGGCCGGCGCCGAGGTTGAACGTGAACGGCTGCTTGCGGTCGAGCGACGAGTCGAATTTCTTCCCGTCGGTGAGGGTGCCCGTGTAGTGCACGGTCACGCGCTTGCCGGCGACGGCTTCGGCGCCGTTCCCGACCTTGAGGTCTTCCGACTTCAGCTCGCCCGCCGGCGCCGCGGCGGCCGGGGCGGAGGACGCGGAAGAGGCGGAATCTTCCTTTTTCGTGCAGCCGACGAGCCCGATGAGCGAGAGGGCTAAGATCGTCGAAATCGCATACTTCGTAGGGGTCTTGGTTTTCATAAGCGTCGGTCCTTGTTCGGGGTGTGACTGCGAAGTGTGCCAAAAGGATGGCATCCGACTCGGATCTAATCCAGTGGAATTTCAGAGAAGTCAGTGGAAAAATCGACGAATATGAACGGTTTTGAAGCGGCGCTCTATGGCTTGGTTCAGGGCATTACCGAGTATCTTCCCGTCTCGAGTTCGGCGCACCTCGTCCTGCTTCCGCGCTTTCTCGGGCACGAGGATCCCGGACTCGTGTTCGACGTTTTTCTCCATCTCGGCACGCTCTTCGCGACCCTGATTTTTTTCTGGCGCGATTGGTTCGAACTCCTGAACCCGCAGCACCTGCGGAAGAACGTCACGAGCGCGAGCGGGGTCACTTGGGTCACCCTCGTCGTCGGAACGATTCCCGGCGCGGTCTCGGGATTCCTGCTCCAACACTGGGCCGACGACGCGTTTCGCGGCGTCGGCGTGATCGTCATCACTCAGATCGTCGGAGGGTCGATGCTCTACCTCGCGGACCGCTTCGCGCGGGCCGAGCGGCCGGTCGAGGCGATCGGGTTCGGCGACGCCGTCGTGGTCGGACTTTTCCAATGCCTCGCGCTCGTCCCGGGGATGTCGCGTTCGGGTTCGACGATGACCGGCGCGCGTCTTTTCGGCTTCGATCGCGCGGCCGCCGCGCGCTTTTCGTTCCTGCTCTCCGCGCCGATCACCGCCGGCGCGATCCTCTATGAACTGCTTAAACACGGCCACGAGCTCTTCGCGGGCGGCACGGTTCCGACGACGAGCCTCGCGATCGCCTTCGTCACGACGTTCGTTTCCGGCATGCTCGCGATCGGATTCCTCCTGCGCGTGCTCCGGAAAGTCGGCTTCCTCGGTTTCGCCGTCTACCGGATCGCCTTAGCGCTCACGGTCTATTTCGTTTTTCGTCCGTTTTAGTTCCTGCACGATCGAGTCGAGGTCGTCCGTGATTCGGAAAAGTGGGAGCGACTCGTCGCCGATCGCGCCCACGCGGAGGACTTCCCCGCGGAGCCACTGCTCGAGGCCGCGCCAGTATTCGGTGCCGACGAGGACGACCGGGCGGCGGGGGATTTTCTTCGTCTGCATGAGCGTCAGGACCTCGAAGAGCTCGTCGAGCGTGCCGAAACCTCCCGGCAGGTAGACGAAGCCGACCGAGTAACTGATCAGCATGTATTTCCGAGAGAAGAAAAAGCGCATGGTGACGAGCCGGTCGATGTAGCGGTTCGCGGCCTGTTCATGCGGGAGTCGGATGTTGCAAGCGAGCGACCGGGCGCCCGCCTCGCGCGCGCCCCGATTCGCGGCTTCCATGAAGCTCGGGCCGCCGCCGGTCAGGATCGCGAAGCCTTCGCGGCCGAGTTTGGCCGCGAGTTCTCGGGTCGCCTCGTAGCCGTTGTGGCTCGCGGGGATGCGCGCGGAACCGAAAATGCTCACCATCGGGTAGACCCGGCTGAAAAAGCGGAATCCCGCGATGAATTCCTTCGCGATCCGAAAGAGGATCACGAGGTGCTTCGCGATCTTCTCCACCGTCGGGACGTCGTCGGGGTAGGCTTTAAACGGCGATTCGGCGGGGGTCGGAGTCGGCGGCGAAGAGGAGTGAGAATGGGAAACCATAAAGATCTTCGGATCTTAGAAGGGGTGTTCGGGCGGCGTCAAGCGACGACGCGGCGCATGGTGATTTTGCTGGTATTGGCCCTCGGGGATGGTATCCCTTCGGGGCCGATGAAGATCCTGCTCCTCACTCCACCGATGACCCAGCTGAATACGCCGTATCCCGCGACCGCGTATTTGAAGGGGTTTTTACGTTCGCGCGGGATCGAAGCTGCGCAGGCGGATCCGGCGTTGGAACTCTTTCTCCGGCTCTTTTCGAGCGCGGGTCTCGCGCGCATTCGCGCGCGGCTCGAAGAAACGCCGGGGCGCTACACCGAGAGCGGCGCGCAGTTTCTCGCCGAATACGATCGGTACGCGCGCACGATCGATAGCGCGATCCGATTTCTCCAAGGCAAGGACCCGTCCCTCGCGATGCGGATCGCCTCGCGCCGATTCCTGCCGGAAGGCGCGCGCTTTCGCGCGCTCTCCCAATTCGGCGGCGCCGGTTCCGAAGCCGACCAACTCGCGTGGGCGTTCGGCGCGCTCGGAGTCCAGGACCAAGCGAAATACCTCGCTTCCCTTTATCTCGACGACCTCGCCGACGTGGTCCGCGACGGTATCGATTCGAAGTTCCTGCTCTCGCGCTATGGCGAGAAACTCGCCGCGAGTCAGTCCTCGTTCGACGAACTCGCCGCGGAACTCTCGGAAGAAGGAACGCTCGTCGACGAAATCCTGCGGGAAGTGACCGCCGATCTCGCGCGCGAACACGCGCCCGACCTCGTCGCGTTCACCGCGCCGTTCCCGGGGAACGTCTACGGCGCGTTCCGGATGGCGCAGGCATTCCGGAGGGACGCGAGAGAATCCGGTAAAACGGTCCGGACGATCCTCGGAGGCGGGTATCCGAACACGGAGCTTCGCGAGCTCACCGAGCCGCGCGTTTTCGACTTCTTCGACGCGATCACCCTCGACGACGGCGAACGTCCGTTCCTTTGCTTGCTCGAGTACTTCTCGGGGGCGCGGAAGGCCGAGAACCTGCTGCGGACCTTCGTGCGCGCGGGCGAAGGGGCTTCCGCTCGCGTCGTTTTCCACTCCGATCCGCGCGAGCACGATATCCCGCAGAAAGACGTCGGCGCGCCGGTGTACGCGGGGCTTCCGCTCGATCGCTACCTTTCGATCTTCGAGCTGCCGAATCCGATGCACCGGATTTGGAGCGACGGTCGGTGGAACAAGCTCACCCTCGCACACGGGTGCTATTGGAAAAAGTGCAGTTTCTGCGACGTTTCCCTCGATTATATCGGGCGCTACGACGCGAATCCCGCGGATTTGATCGTCGATCGCATGGTCGCCGTGATGGCGGAAACCGGCCAGAGCGGTTTCCATTTCGTCGACGAGGCGGCGCCTCCGGCCTTGCTGCGCGCGATGGCGGAGCGGTTGATCGCACGGAACGTGCAAATCACCTGGTGGGGGAACGTGCGGTTCGAGAAGACCTTCACGCCGGAACTTTGCGAGCTGCTCGCCGCTTCGGGCTGCGTCGCGATCAGCGGCGGCCTCGAGGTCGCGAGCGACCGACTGCTCAAGAAGATGAACAAGGGCGTGACCGTTGAACAGGTCGCGCGGGTGACGAAGGCGTTCGCCGACGCCGGAGTGCTCGTTCACGCCTACCTCATGTACGGTTTTCCTACCCAAACGGCCGCCGAGACCGTGGACGCGCTCGAGCGCGTACGCCAACTTTTCGAAGCGGGTTGCATCCAATCGGCGTACTGGCATCGTTTCTCGGCCACCGTGCATTCGCCGGTCGGACGCGATCCCGAAAAGTTCGGCATCGTCCTGAAGGAAAAACGGCTGGCGCGTGGGGCGCGGAGATTCGCGCGGAACGACCTTCCGTTCGAGGATCCGAGCGGCGTCGATCACGATTCCCTCGGAGAAGGCCTTCGGCGCGCGCTCTATAATTACATGCACGGGCTCGGTTTCGATCTCGACGTTCGCGAGTGGTTCGTCGCCGGACGACGCCGGAGTCGCGGTGCGGGGTCTTTGCGCGGACTCGCGCCGGCGCAGGTTCCCGCGGATTTCGTCGCTCGCGCGCTCGCGGGCGAGGACCTCGGGGGGCGTCCGGGACTCACGTCGGCTGTCGAAAGTTTCGACGCCGGCCGTTCACGGAATCGGATTTAAACGCGATAGGCCCCGGCCCGGGCGGCATGATTCTGGCTTTTCCATGGATCATGGTTCTTCGCTTGCGTGCGTCTTTCACTTTCGGATCCCTGCTTTTCCTGCTCTTCGCGGTGCCGGCGGCCCGCGCGGACTCGGCTTGGACCGCGTGCCCGAAAGGCGCGAACCTGATCGGCGACTTCCTCGACCAACACGAACTCGCGATGCGATTCGACCGGGGGCTTCCGCTGAACCCGAGGAGTTCGCTCACGATCGTGCGGCACTCCGGGAAGTGGCGGAAGTACTGGGGGACGGCGCTTTTCGCGACGTTCAACCACGCCGAGGGCGCGCAGCTGCCCGCGGGTACGGTCCTTCGATTCAAATCCCGCGGAAGTGACGGCGGCCACATGCCCGTGAAAAACCCGCATTCGCTTGAGGAACTCTATTCGTCGAGCTCCGTTTTGCTCGAGGTCGAGTCGCGCACGAACGGCGTATACATGGTCACCTTGAACGGTCAGCCGTTTTCCGACATCCACGTCCGTCGGCTCGAGCGGCTCCTTCCGGTCACGCTGCTTTGCGCTCCGATCGGGACCGCCGGCGACCCGTAATGAATCGCGATCACTTTCGATCTTCGAGTTCGGACCACCGGGCGTAAAGACGGTCGATCTCGGATTGGAGCTCGGCCATTTCGCCCATGACCTTCGCGAGTTTCACCGCGTTCGAGAGGTTCTCCTCGGCCGTGGACTCGGCGGTAAGGCGGGCGAGTTCGGATTCCTTGCCGAGGATCGTGCTTTCCATCGCCTCGAACTCGCGCTGTTCCTTGTAGCTGAGCTTTTTCTTCGGTCCGGCGGAGGACGCCTCGGTAGAGGCGGAGTCGCGGGAGGATTCCTTGGCGGCGGCGCCTGCGGAACCCCGGCGCGCGCGGAGCGCGGCCGACCACTGGTCCATGTCGGCGTAGCGGATCATTTCCGGAAAACCGATCATCTCGTCGCAAACCTCGTTCATGAACGCGCGGTCGTGAGAGACGAGGATGACCGCGCCCGGGAACTCGTCGAGGCACTCCTCGAGGATCCCGAGCGTCTGGATGTCGAGGTCGTTCGTCGGCTCGTCGAGAACGAGGAGGTTCGCCGGCTCGAGCATGAGCAGCGCGAGGAGGAGCCGGCTCTGTTCGCCGCCCGAAAGCTTGCCGACGGCGAGGTCGGACTGGCGGGCGTCGAAGTTGAATCGGTCGAGGTACGAACGGACGTGGATCTTCCGCCCCTGGAATTCGACGGTTTCGCCGAGCGGGCAGACGGAGCGGAGGACGGAGACCTCGGGGTCGAGGCGGCTTCGGTTCTGTTCGAAGTACGCGACCTCGAGCCGGTCCGCGCGCGTGACCTCGCCGCGGTCGGGCGCTTCTTCCCCGGTCAGTACCTTGATCAACGTCGACTTGCCGGTGCCGTTGTTGCCGATGAGGCCGAGTCGGGCGTTCCGGGTGAGGAGCAGATCGAGGTCGCGGAAAAGGACCTTGTCTCCGTAAGCCTTCGAGATTTTCTCGGCCTTGATCAGCCGTTTCGGTCCTCCCTCGAGAGTTTGGAACTCGAGTTTCACCTTCGACTCGCGCGCTTTTTCGCGCAGACCGCCGACTTCGTCGCCGAGCGCGTAGGCGCGGTCGATGCGGGCTTTTTGCTTCGTGGTCCGGGCCTTCGCGCCCCGGCGGAGCCACTCGATCTCTCGTTTGAGCGTGTTTTCGAGGGAAGCCGTCCGCGACGCGAGCGTCGCGAGGTAGGTTTCCTTCGTCGCGAGGAATTCGTCGTAACCGCCGTTCACCGAGAGGATGCCGCCGGGATTCCGGCGATCGACCTCGATCACCCTTCGCCCGACGCCGCGGAGGAAAGCGCGGTCGTGCGAGATCGTCATCACCGCGTAAGGCGCCGAGCGGACGTAGTCCTCGAGCCAGAGGATCGATTCGAGGTCGAGGTGGTTCGTCGGCTCGTCGAGGAGAAGAAGGTCCGGTCCGCGGGCGAGTTCGCGAGCGAGCGAGACTTTCCGCTGGAGCCCGCCGGAGAGCGTGGCCACGGGCTTGTCTTCGAGCGAGTTCGCCTTCGATTTCAATCCGAGTCGCGACATCGCTTCCTCGGCCGCGCCGATCGCCTCCCAGTCGCCCGAAGACGTATCGACGGCCTCGAGCACGACTTCGCGCACGGTCGCTCCTTCGCGGAACGACGGGATTTGGGGCATGTACCCGATCTTCAGTCCGCGGGAGCGCGTGAGGTTTCCCGAGTCGGGCCGGACTTCGCCGGCGAGCATCTTCAGGAGCGTGGATTTGCCCGCGCCGTTCGGCCCGATGAGCGCGATCTTCTCGCCCTCGAAGATCGTGAAGTTCAGTCCCTCGAAAAGCGGTCGCGAAGCGAAGGAGTGACGGAGGTCTTGGGCGGACAGCAGGACGCGCATCTTCTCGCGACGCCTTACTTCTTTTTGGACTTTTTCGTGAGAGGAGCGTTTTCCTTCTCGATCATGTTCCGCTTCACGCCGACGTTGTCGTGGCGGATCTCGGCCAGGATCTGCTCGATCGCGTGCAGTTCGTCCTCGAGCTCCCACTTCGCGAGCATCATCACGGAGATTTCCTCGTGATTGTCCGGAAGCTTCATGCTGTCGTGAACCTTCAGCTTGTGACGGATGCCGAGGCTGCGCTGAATCAGCTCGAGTTTACGCTCTTTGTCCATATGAGAAAATTCTAAACCCGCGCGACCTGGGAACGCAACACGTACTGCAGGATGCCGCCGTGCTTGAAGTACTCGACTTCGTTCGGCGTATCGATGCGAACCTTGACGTCGAAGCGTTTGACGGCGCCGGTCTCGTCCGTGGCTTGGACCACGAGCGTCTGGCCCGTCGTAAGGCCGCCGAGACCCGTGATCTCGAACGTCTCTTCGCCGGAAAGCTTCAGGCTCTTCGCGTTGTCTCCGTTCGTGAACTGGAGGGGAAGGATGCCCATCCCGACGAGGTTCGAACGGTGGATCCGCTCGAAGCTCTCGGCGATGACCGCGCGGATGCCGAGGAGCTTCGGCCCCTTCGCGGCCCAGTCGCGCGACGAGCCGGTGCCGTATTCCTTACCGGCGAGGATAATGAGCGGGGTGCCGTCGGTTTGGTATTTCGTCGAAGCGTCGAAGATCGACATCGTATCGCCGGTCGGCAGGTAGCGCGTGACGCCGCCTTCGATGCCCGGGACGAGCATGTTCTTCAACCGTACGTTCGCGAACGTTCCTCGGACCATGACTTCGTGGTTACCGCGGCGGGCGCCGTAGGAGTTGAAATCGACCGGCTTCACGCCGAGACCGGTGAGGTATTGACCGGCGGCGGATTTCGCGTTGAACGATCCGGCCGGGGAGATGTGGTCGGTCGTGATCGAATCGCCGAGGAGCGCGAGGACGCGCGCCTTGTGGATGTCCTTCACCGGATCCGGCTTCGCCTTCATGCCTTCGAAGAACGGCGGTTCCTTGATGTAGGTCGATTTCGAATCCCACGCGTACAGGTCGCCCGTCGGAACTTTCAGCGTCGCCCAAGCGGAGTCGCCCTTGAAGACTTCGGCGTAGGAGGATTTGAACTGCTCGGAGGTGACGTGCTTCGCGATGATCGCGTTCACTTCGGCTTCCGTCGGCCAGATGTCCTTCAAGTAAACCGGCTTGCCGTGCTTGTCCTTGCCGAGCGACTCGGAGGTGAGGTCGACGTAGACCGAACCCGCGATCGCGTACGCGACGACGAGCGGCGGGGAGGCGAGGTAGTTCGCCTTAACCTGCGGGTTCACGCGGCCTTCGAAGTTCCGGTTCCCGGAGAGGACCGAGGCGACGTAGAGGTCGCCCTCGGAGACCGCCTTCGAGATCGGTTCCGGGAGCGGGCCCGAGTTCCCGATGCAGGTCGTGCAACCGTAGCCGACGACGTTGAATTTCAAGGCGTCGAGTGACGTGATCAGGCCCGATTCCGTGAGGTAGTCGGTGACGACCTTCGAGCCGGGAGCGAGCGAGGTTTTCACCCACGGCTTCACGGTGAGGCCCTTTTCGACGGCCTTTTTCGCGAGAAGTCCCGCGGCGACGAGTACGCCCGGGTTCGAGGTGTTCGTGCAGGAAGTGATCGCCGCGATCACGACCGCGCCGTTTTCGAGTTTATAGTCCGTGCCGTGGACGGCGTGCGAAGCTCCTGCCTTCGCCGAGTCGCCCTTCGCGAGTTCCATCGCGTACTTCGAGAAACTGTCGTTCACCTTGCCGAGCGCGATGCGGTCCTGGGGACGGGCCGGGCCGGCAAGCGAAGGTTCGACGGTGCCGAGGTCGAGCTCGAGCGTGTCGGAATAATGCGGTTCGGGTTTCGAAGGATCGTACCAGAGGTCTTGGGCCTTGAAGTATTCCTCGACGAGCGCGGCTTGGGTCTCGCGGCCGGTGAGTCGGAGGAACTCGGTCGTTTTCGCGTCGACCGGAAAGAGACCGACGGTCGCGCCGTATTCCGGCGCCATGTTCGCGATCGTCGCGCGGTCGGCGAGGGTCAGGCCCGAGAGACCGGCCCCGTAGAACTCGACGAATTTACCGACGACGCCTTTTTTACGGAGCATTTGGGTGACGGTGAGGACGAGGTCGGTCGCGGTGACGCCCGGGCGGAGTTTGCCCGTGAGCTTGAAGCCGACGACGAGCGGGATGAGCATCGAGCAAGGCTGACCGAGCATGGCCGCCTCGGCTTCGATCCCGCCCACGCCCCAACCGAGGCAGCCGAGTCCGTTGATCATCGTCGTGTGCGAGTCGGTACCGACCATCGTGTCCGGGTAGATCAGGTCGCCGGACTCGAAGGTGTTCACCATCGCGACGTGCGAGAGGTATTCGAGGTTCACCTGGTGGATGATGCCGGTGTCCGGCGGGACGACGCGGAAGTTCCGGAACGCGTTCTGGCCCCAGCGCAGGAACTGATAGCGCTCGCCGTTCCGCTGGAACTCGAGTTCGGCGTTTTGCTTCACGGCTTCCTTCGTGCCGAAGTGGTCGACCATGACGGAGTGGTCGATCACGAGGTCGGCCGGTTGGAGCGGGTTGATCGCGTTCGGATCGCCGCCGAGGTGCTTGATCGCCGAGCGCATCGCCGCGAGGTCGGCCACCGCCGGTACGCCGGTGAAGTCCTGGAGGACGACCCGCGCGGGCATGAATTGGATCTCGTCTTCCGGCTCTTTCTTCGGATTCCATCCGGCGAGCTTCAGGATGTCGTTCTTTTTAACCGAGAGGTTGTCCTCGTTTCGCAGCAGGTTCTCGAGCAGGATCTTCAGCGAGAACGGCATACGCGAAATGTCGCCGTGGCCGGAGCCGGCGAACTTTTTCACGCTGAAGTAGCGGTAGGTTTTTCCCGCGTGCGTGAACGTGCTTTCGGTTTTGAACGAGTCGAGCGATTTCTTCGAAGATTTTGCGTGTGCCATGGAGGGATAGTATCGAATATGCGCAGTTGTGCGGTGCGAAAAACGCATCGAAATTTTCGGGTTCGCGCTTGTGAGGCCGTGGGTTCCTGTGTCATACCCGGACCCGAGTGATGCTTCCGGGCTCCGTGTCTCCTTCGTTTGAATCCGTCGCGACTTCTCGGGATTTTTTCCCGCGGAATGCGTCCGCCGGCGCGCTGATCGCTCATCTCCAAGCGACGATTCCGTATCTTTTCGAGGACGATTTCGTATCCGCCGAGGATGAAGAGCGTCGCCCGTACCTCACGGAACTCGCGGCCGCCGCTGCTTCGCCCGAGCGCGAGCTCGAGCCGGCGGAATATTTCCGCCTCTGCCTCGCCGCCCATTGGGCGAGCGTCGGGAGTTTCGTCCCGGCCGACGTCGAACACCTCGTGGGTTCGAAACTCTGGCATCACGCCCTTCCGAGCGACGCGATCCGCGAGATGGCGGAGACGGTCCTCGAGGCCTACCACTGGGACTCCACGCCGGTGACCGGCCGGTGGATCGTTTCGCCGCATTCGCGGCTCGTCCTGTCGGGCCACCACGGCGAATGGCTCGCCGTCGCGATCGCCGCCTATGCCGCGACCGCCTCCCGGGACCCGCTGCTCTCCCAGCGCCTGCGCGAGACGATCGAGTTCGAGGTGACCCGCGAAGCGAAGATCTACCTCGAGTTTCGAAAGGCTCGAGACGGTGTCGGACTGATCCGGGCCGCGGGACTCGTCGCGCACAATCTCGGCGACCTCGACCGGGCGATCGACCTCTGGAACCTCTCCATGCGGGATCCGCTCTCCGAGTTCGCCTATCGGGTGATTTCGGCGGAAGGCGCGCGAGCGGTCCGCTTCGGGGGGGCGCTCGCCGAGGCGGGGCGATTGAACCGTTCGCTTTTGGCGGGGGAGAACCACCGCCATTTCGCCCTACGCATGCCCCGGGCGCTTCGTCGTTCGGCGACCTTCCTGCTGCCGATGGCTCCGTTCTTCGACGAGTGGGGACGTCGAGTGGGCAGTCATGCCGGCATCCGTCCGGAAGAAGTCGCCGCGATCGTCGACGCGCTTTACACGGGATGGGAGAAGCTGAAGGGGCCGACGGGCACCGTCGTCACTCATGCCTATCCCCGGGCCGTCGCGGGCATCCTCGAGGCGTTCCCCGGCGGATTGGCCGCTCTCGCGCCGCTGCTCCCGGCCCGCGTCGAGCGGAACCTCCGCAGCGGGCTTTTCCACGGATTGGTTTCCGTCGGCGCGGCCCGCTTTCACGAGCAATGGGCTCAAAAAGCGCTCGGCTCGGTTCGGGACGTCGCGGTTTCCAGCTGAACCGAGTGCCGCTTTCCTCGGGTAAGTGCCGCAAAATGGCTCTTTTGGGCGGCTTTTCTGCGGTTTTATCGTCGTTCACATCGGTGACGGGCGATTCCGGGCGGGTCAATTTTGACTCATTCTTCTTCGGCCGAGACTAACCGACACTAAGACTAGGGTAGCCAGCGCGGAAGTATGTATGTGGACTGGGGTAATGCCGGCGCCCGATCGCTATTCCGAAAGGAAACTGTTTATGGGACCGAACCCATTCCTGGGCGCGCGCGAGAGCGCGGGCGTGAACCTCAAAAGCGAAAGCGGCATGACGCTGACCGAAGTGATGATCGTCAGCGGGGTCATGATGGTGCTCGCACTCGGAATGGCGACCATGCTGACGAACGTCGGGCGTCAGCAGAAGGCGATCGAAGTTAAGGGAAACATCACTCAGCTTTCCCAAGGCGTGCGCGGTCTCGCTTCGACGCCGGCCTCCATCCAGAATTCGCTCCTGACGACCGACTGACTTCGCAACGATTCGGGGTTCCTATGCTTAAACCGGAATTAAAATTCGGATTCGCGCAAATCGGGCTCCTGCTCGCGTTCATCGCGACGGGCGGGGTCTCGAACGCCTTCGCGGAGCAGGGGACTTGTCGGGTCGCGAACGCGGGGACTTCGATGGAACTCGCCGCCGACTGCGGCGAGTACGCGTACAACGTGAAGCACGGGAATTGTAAGTACGCCTGCAAGGTTCACGAGAACATGTCGACCTATAACGTCGATCTCTCCGACGTCGGCGCTACGACGGGGAAACGCACGTGGAACGCGAAATCCCAGCATACCTTTACCTACGCGATGTCGCAGACCAGCGGCGGTCTCTTCAATTGCAATAGCAGCAACACGAACAAGTGCCAGAACGACTGCAATAATTATTTCAATTACATCAAGACCACGGCGGCCGCCGGCGGTTACGATACGATCCGGAGCTATTGCCCGGACGCTTCCAAGGCGTCCTACAAGGTGCAAGGGCTGACCGTGGATCCGGCCCAGCAGTGCTCCGCCTACGATCCCTACACGAAGTGCGATCACCTGCGACCGGACTACGGGATTCCCCAAGGCGACGGATGGTGCGCGGACGACCCGAGCGGATCGGGGATCCCGTCGAACGATCCGGATTGCGTCGGTTACACCGGTCCGACGCCGAGCGGGGATTGGACCGCGTATTTCCAGTGCTACACGCAGTACAGCCAGCAGTACAATACCTGCTACAACAACATCGTGAACGATCCGGGGAACATGAACGCCGGACCGACCGACTGCTATTGCAATAGCTCGACGGATTATTACAAGTTCGACACCGTGAACGGCGCATGGAAGTGCGTGCCTTGCGCGAACGACTATCCAGTGGGCTGGGTCCAGGACACGTCGACCGGGAAAACGTGCAAATCGACCTGCCAGCCGTCGGAGACCTACGATCCGGTGACGAAGACCTGCGTCCAGGCCTCGAACTGTACCTCCGATCCGACCAAGGAAATCTATCCGCCCCCGCCGGCCGTCGGCGGCCAATGCGTGACGAAATGCCAAGGCAGCCAGCAGCGCGATACCGCGGGAGTTTGCCGCGACGTCTGTCCGCGCGGGATGAAGCTCGATGCCCTCACGAACACCTGCGGTTGCAACGATCCGGCGTTTTCGGGAAATCCCCGGTCGCCGGTCCGTCAGTCGGCGATCTCGGGCCTGCGGTATCCCGCTTGGGTCTACGGCGGGACGATTCCCGCGAACCCGAATCCGGACAATACGCTCTCGTGCGCGTGCGCGGCCGTGGGCGCTCCCTCGAACGTTTCGATGATGGATTTCACCGAAGCGCTGACCGATCCGCAGGCGCGTTCGCTCCCGATCGGCCTCGTCAGCGTCGTCGCCGGCATCACGGCGGGCGGAGGCGGGACTTCGCTGAATAACTACCAGTGCGGATGTCCGAACCTGAACGAGAAGTTCAAGCTCGATACGACCGACGGACGTTATAAATGCATGCCTTCGATCGGCGGTTCCGGCGGAGCGGTCGACGGGCGAGTGCTCGCGGTCGTTCCGGATCCGGGCGCCGACGCGTTCACGGCGGCGAACAAAGTCGCCGCCGGCATCGTGGACGCCCTTTCGGACCTGCCGAACCGTCCGATCGCGATGGTGCGCAGTCAGGTCACCGGTTACGACACGAGCGTCCTTTACCGCCGGAAGGTGTGGAAGTGCGCCGACGGGTTTTTCCTGAACGGGGCGAACCAGTGCGTGCTGATCGCCTCGGACCCCGCGCACATCGCGGAAAACAACTGCAGCGACGCGACTCCGGTGAAGTCGTCGAATTACCAACCGGCCGCCGTTCAAGCCGTTTTCGGCACGCTCACGAACAAGATGCTCGCGTGCTGCATGAGTCAGAAGGCGGCTTCGACCGATCCGACGAAGTTCCACTGCGTCGCCACCCCGGCTTCGCTCTATACGGACTTCGACGCGTTCTACAACGCGGGTTCGGGCGGCTCGACCGACTTCAGCGGCGTGACGAATCCGACGCGGTTTTACCTGAAGGACAACGCAGGCAAACCGGTACCGGGCGTCTACAATCGCGAAGGGAACCGGTGTAAGCTGCTCGACGGCTTGACCGCGAGCGCGCAGATGGCCGCGCTCAACACGGTTCGCGCGAATATCCTGGCGGATATCGCGGCCCACGTGACCGGGAACCCCTTCCGGGGCATCGCCGGCGTGACCGCGAGCACGCTCGACCAGGAGAACTGCCGCTTCGTCGTTCGAACGGCGCTCGAAGTCGTGTGTCCTCCGGACGGTCCGGACGCGAACGGAAACCTGCAGACGATTTCCTATCCGAAAACGGACGCGACCTACCTCTCGGCCGACAACAACGTCCACCGCTGCTTCCAAGCGGACGCCCTGCGGGTGCATTACGCGATCGAGGATTTGAGCGATCCGACGGTCACCCATCGTCCGGTGCTCCGGAAGGTGAGTTCGGTCGGCCCGAATAGCGAACCCGCGGGTTCGGTCGATATCTCGCGCCTGATCCGCGGGAACTGATCGGCCGGGGTAGGTGATTGCTATCTGGTCGGAATAATTGCGGTTTCCAAAGAAACGACGCTTGACACTGTGCGCCGTTTCGCATACACCGTCGGCCTATGGTCAACGCGTCCCCCGCCGCCCAAGCTCCCGAAGTCGAGCTCCTACCCGGTTTTTCGGGTCAGAAGCTGAGCCAGAGCCAATTCACCCAGATCGCGGGCAAGCTCGCCGGTTATCCGTTCGTGAAGATCGTCCTCGATCGCCACGAGGGGAAGATCCACTTCATCAACAATAACCGCTATCCGTTTCACGCCGATTACGTCGGCGAACAGATCCTCGGAAAAAAACCGGGCGAGATCGACGCGGAAATCGACGCGTTCAACCAAACCGTCTATTTCGATCACGACCGGCGTTTTTACTTCGGCATCCTCTCGCTCCAAAAAACGCCCGAGAGCACGGGGCCGGACACGCAGTTTTTCACCCTCGAAACGGTCGAAGTCGATACGATGGACCGCCCGATGGTCGAGTACTTCTACGGTTTCGTGAAGGACTGGGTCGATCCGCTCATTCCGGTGCTTTTCAAACCGGCGAACACGCTCCAAGAAACGATCGTGAAAGAGATCGATCCGACGGCGCTCCCGCGGATCTTCTCGCACCAGCTCTTCGCCCAGGCCCGCTACATCGCGCTGAACCCGGGCCGCGCGATCGGTCGGATCCGCGCGTTCCGTTCCGAGATGGACTACAAACGCGTCGCGCACACCGTCGAGTGGTTCGACATCGTCGTCATGCACCGGGTGCCCGACGATATCCCGCGCGTCTCGGGCATCATCAACGCCCACCACACGACGCCGCTCTCCCACACGAACGTCCTCGCGTCCGGGTGGAAGATCCCGAACGCGATCCAGATCGGCATCTTCGACCGGATCGAGAAGGACGGTCTCCACGAGCAGTGGGTCGAGTACGTCGTCGAGAATTCGGCCTCGGAAGTTTCGTTGAAAAAAACCGAAAAACCGCAGGACGTCCAAGCCCCGGCCTGGAAGGTGAACCGCGTCGAGATCGAATCCCCGGAACTCCTGAACACCCCGATCGTCTCGCTCGACCAGCTCCGCGCCGCCGACCGCTACAAGTACGGCACGAAGGCCGCCAACCTCGGCGAAATGCGCTACCTCCTCGCCGACGGATCCGAGCGGATGCTCGGGTTCTACCGGATCCCGCGCCCGCCGCGCGAGAACCTCATGCCGTACCTCGCGAAGTTCCTCGGCGTGCCGGAGTCGGCCGATATGGCGTCGGCCTCCCACGACTTCCTGAAGAAGACCGTCCGCGTCCCGAAGGGAATCGCGATCCCTTTCGCGGTCCAGCAGGAGTTCCTCGAGAGTTCTTCCGCGATCCAGCAGGGAATCGGCAAGCTCAAGATGGCGCTCGAACTCGGCGTCCGCGAAGTCGACGCGCTCTGCCTCCAGCTCCAGCAAAGCATCCGCACCGTGCGCATGACGGACAAGCTCCGGAACCGGATCGACGCCGAAATCGCGAAGCACCTCTCCGGCGTTTCGGCCTTCGTCGTGCGTTCGAGTTCGAACGCGGAAGACTTGGCCGGTTTCTCCGCGGCCGGGATCTACGAATCGATCAGCTCGGTCTCGAAGGCCGACAAGATCTTCGAATCCGTGAAGGAAGTCTGGGCGTCGCTCCTTTCGCCGCGCTCGGTCCGCCTCCGGCACCAGGTCGGCATCTCGCTCGACGATTGTTACATGGGCGTGATCATCCAGGAGATGATCGAATCCGACATCGGCGGCGTGCTCGTTACGACGAATCCGTCGAACGTGAAGGACTTCCGGAACGTCTACATGAACGTCTCCCTCAAGTCGGTCGAGAAGGTCGTCCACGGGTCGGTCTTGCCGATCCAGATGATCTACAACACCGTCGAGGGCGGCGGCCGAACGCTCTCGCTCGGAGATTTCGCCGAGGGCATTTCCGCCGAGCAGGGAGCGATGCTCCAGAAGCTCGCGTTCATCGGCCGACTCCTCCAGAGCCACTTCTCGCCGGACTATACGTTCAGCCAACCGGTCGATATCGAGTGGCTCGCGAGCGCGGAAGGCATCGGCCTGCTCCAGATCCGGCCGTATTCGGAGTAAGCGCCGTGACCGAGTCCGCCTCGAAAGGCTTCGCCGCCGCGTCTCCCGCGTCCCGGAAACGGGTCATCCGGCTTTATTACTGGTTCCAATTCACGTTCACGCTGCTTTTCTGGGTGCCCGTTTTCTTCGAGTATCAGAAGCGGATGGGACTCTCGGATTCGGAGATCTACCGGATCCAGTCGATCTATTACGCCGTGTTTTGCCTTCTCGAACTGCCGACCGGCTACTTCGCCGACCGTTTCGGCTACGTGCGGTCGATGATCCTCGGCTCGGTGACGCTCGTCGCGGCGAACCTCGTCGCCGTCTATGTCACGACGTTCGAGGGATTCACGATCCACTGGCTCGGCATCGCGCTCGCGCGGTCGTTCGTATCGGGCGCGGCCTCGGCTTATCTTTTCGAGTACCTCCGGCGCGCGAACGCGCACGCCGAATTCAAGCAGATCGAGGGGAACGCGCGCGCTTATTCGCTCTTCGGACGGATCGCCTGCTTCGCGGTGATCGGTTACCTCATGGCTTGGCACGTGACGCTCCCGTACTGGCTCACGGCCGGCGCGGCGTTCATCTCGCTCGGGATCGCGGCGCTCCTCCCGCGGTTCGGGCACGACGCTCACGGGGAGGCGCTCGTCGCCGAAGCGGCGGCGCTCAGCGCGGGAGATCTCTCGCCCGCGAAACCGCGTCGGATGCGCCTGCGCGACGGATTTCGGATCGCGGCGCGCTCGCCCTGGCTCATCACGCTCATGTTCCAGGGCGTGGTGATCTTCGTCCTCGACCGCCTCGTCTCGGTGAACCTCTTTCAGCCGATCTTGCACGGGAAAGGGTTCGGGCTTCCGGCCTACGGCGTGATGATGGGGATGATGTCGTTCTTCGAGGCGGTCGGTTCCGCGCGTCCCGCTTGGATGCGCCGTTATTTCACCGATATCCGCGCCGTCTTCGTGCTCTCCGTCGTGATGGGGCTTTCCGTCGCGCTCCTTCCCGCGGTCGGGCAGCTCGGGACGGGCGTGCTTCTCGCGGTTTTCTCCGTCGCGGCCGGATTGAGTTATCCGATCCAGCGCCAAGTCATGAACGAGGCGATCCCCGATCCCCAGTACCGGGCCACGGTGCTTTCACTCGAGAGCTTGATCGACCGCGCGGCGACCGCGGCCGTGGCGTTCCTCCTCGAGAAGATCCCGGACCAGACGGACAAATTCCTGCTTTCGACCGGTGTCGCGTGCTTCGTCCTGATGGTCGTCGTCCAAACGACGCTCTATCGCCTCGGCCGCGCGGGGCGCGACGGCGCGATTTCGGCTTCCGCCTAGCGCACCACCGAGTCGGGCAACGCTTCGTAGAGGGCGTCCATCGCCTTCAGTACCCGGACTTCCTCGGGATTCGAGCGGTAGCTCCGCGACCCCGGCGGCACGGGCACCCCGAGGTAGACGCGGCGGAGAGCCGCGCGGTCCCGGATCGAAAGCCTCGCGGCGTAGTTCCGGCTCTGCATATAACCGCAGTAAGGCGCCATGACTTTCCACTCGAACTTCGGGTTTCGCCGGGAGAGTTCCGCCGAGACCTTCGGAGCCGAGCAGAAGAGGTGGTAGAACGCGAATCCCTTCGCGATGTCGTCCGTACAGTAATCCATCACGGAGAAGGGGTCGAACTCGGTGCCGACCGTCTTTTCGGTGCTCTTGTCTTGCTCGCCCTTGTCCCCGGCGGAGCGGCACCAATCGGGTTGGTGACCTTTCGCGTCCTTCCGGCTCTCCTCGTGGAGAAGGCCGGCGAGGTGGCCCATCTCGTGGATGATCGTCACGTCGACGAGCTGATCCTTGAGTTCTTCGTCGAGATCGGCGGCGAGGTCGATGATCGCGTTCGCGGTCGGTGAGCCGGGCTCGACGACCTTCAGGAGCGCGTTCGCGCCTTTCGCGACGGAGTAGTCCTTGTTCGCGCGGACGGCGGCGAGACCGAAGATCGCGCCCGATATGATGCCGCGGCGATCCGCCGGCGCGAGGTCCTTCGATTCGTCGCCGATCGAAGTCAGGCCGAAGGTTTTCGAATCGGTGTCGGCGAAGATGAAGGCCGGAGCGTTCGGCTCGTCCCGCGGCACGCGGTCGCAGTTTCCGTATCCGGCGAAGCGCATGCCGGTGCGCTCGGGCGTGTACTCGCGTTCGAGGACGTCGTGGATCCGGCTTTCGAGCGGCGAGTGGTCGCGTACGCGGCGGATCTTCCTCACGTCCTTCGCCATGTCCGCCTTCGGGTTCACGACCGTCGCGGACGTGCCGAAACAGACCTCGATCCGGCCGTCGTCCCAGAGCGAGTCGGTGGCGACGAGGGCGTCCGGGCCCGCGAGGGCGAACGTCGGGAGGAGGAGCGCCGAGGCGAGGAGCCCGAAGCGGACGCCTCGAGCATCGATTTCAAACCAGCGGAAGGGATTCGGTTTCAACGTCCACCTCCGGTTCGACGCAGACGATAGAAATAGGCCGTTCCGCTCGCCTCGCGGCCGAATGCGCGGGTCATCGCGAGTCGCAGCCGCTCGAAGGGGAGGGGATAGAACGGGGTCAGTTTCGAGAGGCGGTTCCATATCCAAGCGGCGACGTAAACCGGGGTCCTCGTGCGTCCGGCTTTCTTCAGGAGCAGGACGTAGTCCTTCGGGAAAAAGAAGAAGTGTCCGACGTTCGCGGAGACCCGGTCTTCGATCGCGAAGCCGGCCGCGGTGAACCACGTTTCGAGCTTCTCGCGCGGGAAGAGGGAGATGTGTTCCGGAACGGCACGGACCATATCGTAACCGTCGCGCGCGAGGCGCGCCATGAGACTCCGGTCGCCCTCGCTATAGGTCGATTCGGTGAAGAGCGCGACGATCCCGTCCTTCTTCATCACCCGCGCCCATTCCGCGAGCGTTTTCGGTATTTCGGGCACGTGCCCGAGGACGTCGGCGGAAAAGAGCACGTCGACGGAGGCGTCGGGAAGGGGAAGGCGGCCCTGGCCGTCGAGGAGTCCGAACTTTCCGCGATTCCCGATCGATTCGGCGAAGCGGCCCGCGATTTCGATTTGGGTCGCGAAAACGTCGAAGCCGTCGATCGGGTGCCCGGCGACCGTCGAGAAATTCAGCGTGCTTCCGCCGGTTCCGCATCCGAAGTCGATCACTTTCGGTTCGGCGACGCCGCGGGCACGGGCGCGCGAAATGCCTTCGCGCAGGTATTCGAGGAGGAAAAACTGGCGCACGTCGTTCACGAATCGGCGGCGCCGCATCGAGGATCCCGCGAGGAGCTTCGGATCCGGCTCGGTCCACCACATCTCTTCGCCGTTCGAGATCTTGCCGCCCCACTGGCCCCGGAACGGCGCGAAGATTTCGCTGATCTGCACCCGCATTAGAACCGCACCTCGTAGCGGACGGAATAAGCGCCGAGCCGGTCGCGGATCGCTTTCTCGACGCGAGGGCGGTCGGCTTCCGGGGCCGCCACCTCGACGTCGACGAGCATTCCGTGCACTTTGTGGGGCGCGGCCGAGATGCGGTATTCGGAAACCCCGATCGGGGCGATCTCTTCGTGGAAGACCTCCTCGATCTGGCGACGTGTGAGATCGGGCTTGAAGACCTTTCCGATCGGCGTGAGCGGGAGAGCGTCGACGACGTAAATCTTCTTCGGGATCGCGGCCCGTTCCGGAATCGTTCGGGTCGCGTGATCGAGGAGCTCCTCGGTCGTCGCGGTCGAACCGGGCTTCAGGGTGACGTAGGCGACGGGAACCTCGCCGACGCGAGGATCGGGGCGTCCGACGGCGGCGACCATCGCCACTCCGGCGTGGGTCTGCATCGGTTCTTCGATCGAGCGCGGGTCGATGTTATGTCCGCCGCGAATGATGAGCTCCTTCTTACGGCCGGTCAGCCAGAAGTAGCCTTCGGCGTCCTGACGGCCGAGATCGCCCGTGCGCAGGAAGGGCTTTCCGCCGGCCGGGTCGACGAGCCACGCGTTTTTGTCGTCGGCCGCGTTCACGTACCCCGCGAAAACGTTCGGACCGCGGATCACGATCTCGCCGATTTCGTCGGCGGCGCATTCGCCGTCGAGTTTCCCGTCCGCGGTGAGGCGAACGACTTTCATTTCCTGGTAAGCGAGGCGAAGGCCGATCGACCCGTTCCGGCGTTCGCCGAACGCGGGGTTCACCGCCGAGATGCAGGTGCCTTCCGTCAGGCCGTACCCCTCGAGGATCTTCAGCCCGGTGCGGGACTCGAACTCCTGGCAGACGTGGCGCGGGAGCGCGGCGGCGCCGCTGATCGCGAAGAGGAGCGAACTCACGTCCCGATCGCCGATCGGGGTTTGGAGCAACGTCGTGTAGACGGCCGGCACGGCGCTGAAGAGCGCGACCCGGTAGTGCTCGACGATCGCCCAGAAATTCTCGAAGAGTCCCGGACCGCGGTAGCCCTGCGGAGTGGCCATGACGACCGATGCGCCGTGCATCCACGGGAGAAGCCCGGTGACGATCACGCCGTTCACGTGAAAGAGGGGAAGTCCGCACAAGAAAACGTTATCGGGCGAGACCGGAAAACCGCGGGGCCCCGACCAGGCGTCGAAGACCTCGTTGCCGTGGGTGTGGCGCGCGAGTTTCGGCGCGCCCGTGGTGCCGCCGGTGTGGAAGAGCGAAGCGATCGTTTCGGACGTGATCGTGCGCTTCGCCCGCACGCGGTCGGCGGGCGCGGCGGCGAGCGTGGACGAGAAATCGCGGACGGGGACGCCGCCGCCCTGGCGCATCCGTTTCGCCGTCGTCAGCGCGCGGACGACGAGCGATTTCGGGAAAGGGAGGTGTTCCGCCAGATTCACCTGGAGGATCGCGCGCAAGCTCGGCACGCGGCCGCGGATCGCTTCGACCTTCGCCCAGAGGTCCGTTCCGGGCAGCGGCGCGAGCGTGACGAGGACCTTCGTGCCGGCCGCGTTCAGGATTTCGGCGATGTGGTCCGGTTCGAGGAGCGGGTTGATCGGGTTCGCGATGCCGACGGCTTCGGCGCCCCAAAACGCGAAGTGCGCCTCCGGTGCGTTCGGCAGCAGAATCGAAACGACGTCGTTCGGCCCGACGCCGAGCTCGGAAAAGGCGTTCGCGGCTTGGTGGATCCTCGCCAGGAGTTCGGCGAAGGTATAGCGGGTGGCTTGGCGGAAATTCCGCGCGTCGGCGAAGAAAGTCAGCGCGGTGGCGGAGGGGTTCCGGTCGGCCCCGGCCTTGAGCGCGGCATAGGTGCTCGACGGAAGGTTCCGCTCCGCGAGCGGCGTCGTTTCGAAGCGGACCAAATCGTTTACGTTCGCGATCGGGGCATCGGACACGGTCTTATCGGTCACGGGAACCTCCTAGAGGTTATCGGGATCGGGATTGAAGGTCGGGCAGGTCGAGGAACCGGCAGTCAGGTTAGATTGCAAGGCGGCGGCGATGTTCCGGCTGCGGAACCCGTAGGAATCCATCGAATAAAGGCGCACGGGAAAGTCCGGGCCTTTCGGGGCTTCCGCCTCGGCGTAGAAATAAAAAAGCCCGCCGTCGGGAAGATTCGTCATGTTCCCGAGGTCCTTCTGCACGAAGAGCTCGGCGCGGCCGTCTTCCTTCACGTAAGTCGTGCGGAACTTCAGATAGGTGTCGCCCGTCTCGTCGGCGCGGTGGAAACGGTGGTGAAGGATCACCGTTTCGTGGATGCATCGGTCGGCGAACGCGCGGAGCTTCTCGCCGACCGCGGCGAATTCCTTCGCCGGACGGCGGAACTCGGTGAGCTCCATCTTTTTATGCGCGAAATCCCGCGCCTCGTCCGTGTCGCGCGGCACCGACGCGCATCCGTTAAGGACGGCGAGGGCGACGGAAACGACGACGGCGAAGCGCGGGATCCGGATCATTACCGTAGCGCGATCAGACCGGCCACGAGCAGCGAGACGACGCTCATCACCTTAATGAGGATCGCGACGCCCGGACCGGACGTGTCCTTGAACGGATCGCCGACCATGTCGCCGACGACGGCCGCTTTATGGACGTCCGAGCCTTTCTTGTGGCCCGGCAGACCGCCCTTTTCGATGAACTTCTTCGCGTTGTCCCAGGCGCCGCCGGCGTTCGCCATATAAAGCGCCATGGTCGCACCGACCGCGAGGGCGCCGGCGAGCGTTCCGGCGAGCGCCGCCGGTCCGAGGAGATAGCCGATGACCGGCGGAACGACGACCGCGACGAGTCCCGGAAGGATCATCTCCGAAAGCGCCGCTTTCGTGGCGATGTCGACGATCTTCTTCGGTTCCGGCTCGGCCTTGAGTTCTTTCAGACCCGGGATCTCCCGGAACTGGCGGCGGATTTCTTCGACGATCGAACCCGCGGCCTTGCCGACGGCGAGCATCGTGGACGCGCCGACGATGAACGGGAGGATCGAGCCGAGCAGCAAGCCGATCAGGACGCGGGCGTCGGTGATCATGAGCTGGACGTCGCCGAGGCCGGCTTCCGCGCGCGCATGGTTCACTTCCATATTGAAGGCCGCGAAGAGGGCGACGACCGTGAGGGTCGCCGAACCGATGGCGAAACCTTTGCCGATCGCGGCCGTCGTGTTCCCGACGGCGTCGAGTTCGTCGGTGATCGCGCGGACTTCAGGCCCGAGGCCCGACATTTCCGAGATCCCGCCGGCGTTATCCGAGATCGGACCGTAGGCGTCGACCGTCATGACGACGGCCGTACCGCCGAGCATACCCACCGCGGAGAGAGCGATGCCGTAAAGACCGAGGAAGTGGTCGGCGATGAAAGCGACGACCGCGACGACGAACATCGGGATCGCGACGGATTCCATCCCTACCGCCAAACCGCGAATGAGGTTCGTCCCGGCACCCGTGATGGACGCTTCGGCGATCCGTTTCACGGGCGTCGACGAGGTATAATAGTCGGTCACGAGTCCGATGATCGCGCCACCGATCGCGCCGGCCGCGAGGGCGGCGGTCACCCCTTGGGTGACGTGCCACATCGGCATCAGAATCGCGGAGGCGATCGAGAGGATGACCGGAGGGAAGATGAGGGCGACGCGAAGGACCATCGCCGGCGGCGAATTCTTGAGCGCTCGGGCGCCGAAGATCGAGACGAGCGAAACGATCACGCCGATCGCGGAGAGGACGATCGGGAGCATCACGCCCGCGATACGGTTCGCGGAATCGTCGCCGCCGTCGACGAGCGACGGAATCGCGCCGGCCGGAGCCGTGAGCGCGATCGCCATGGCCGAGACGATGGCCGCGATCATCGATTCGTAGATGTCCGCGCCCATGCCGGCGACGTCGCCGACGTTATCGCCGACGTTATCGGCGATGACGCCCGGATTCCGCGGATCGTCTTCCGGAATGTCTTCGATCACTTTACCGGCGATGTCGGAACCGACGTCGGCCGCTTTCGTGTAGATGCCGCCGCCGATGCGCGCGAAGAGCGCGATCGAGGAAGCGCCGACGGCGAAGGCGTGGATGATGTTCGAGAGGTGCTCGTTTTCCTTGAAGAGGATATAGAGCGCGCCCATGCCGAGGATGCCGAGACCCGCGACCGAAAGGCCCATGACCGCGCCGCCGTCGAGAGCGACGAGGAGCGCGTTCGGCTTGTTCCCGCTGCGCGCTTCTTGGGAAGTGCGGACGTTCGCGTAGGTCGCGGCCTTCATGCCGATGAATCCGGCGAGGAGCGAGAGGAACGCGCCGAGGAGGAAACAGGCGCCGGGGAGCCATCCCATCGAAAGGCCGATGGCGACGAAGACGGCCAGGCAGTAGATCGCGAGCACCTTGTATTGGCGCGTGAGGAACGCCATCGCGCCTTCGCGGATGTAACCGGCGATGCGGTTCATGGTTTCGTTCCCTTCCGGGAGCGCTTTCACGCGGAAGTAAAAGAAGGCGGCGAAGATCAAGCCGATGATGCCGATGACGGCGGGGGCGTTCGTCCAGAATGCCGAAGTGAGACCGGTGTTTTCCATGGAAGAGGTGGAGCTCCTTGAGATTCAAGCGCGCACCCGTGCTCGGGCGCGATGCTTGAGAGATTCGCTAGGTTTGTGACTGCGTTAGAGGGGATAACCGACCTCCCGAGACGCAGCAAGGGAGGAAACGGGTGACCGTTCGCGTTAACTCGTTTTGACGAGAAGGTTTTCTCGATCGGGACGGCGAAGACGCGGGCCGTCTAAGCGACCTAGAGGCGGAAGCAATCCGACGCGACGTAGCCGTTCGTTTCGATCGAGGCTTTCGCGCAGGAGTCTTGGACCTTGTTCGCGATGCGAAAGCAATCCGAAGTGACGTAACCGTTCTTCGCGAGAGAGGCGACGGCGCACCGGCCGCCTTCGGTGATCCGAAAACAGTCCGAAGTAACGTAGCCGTTTTTCTCGATCGAAGCTTTCGCGCAGCGGTCCGCGCCCGAGGTTTCGATGCGGAAGCAGTCCGAAGTGACGTATCCGTTCCTTTCGATCGAGGCCGCCGAACAACGGCCGCCTGCGGTGACGCGGAAGCAGTCCGAAGTGACGTATCCGTTCCTTTCGATCGAGGCGACCGAGCAGCGCTGCTGTCCGTCGCCGGAGATCCGCGTGCAATCCGAAGTCACGTATCCGAGCTTTTTGATCGAGGCTTCCGCGCAGGTTTTCGAGTGATCGTCTGCGAAGGAAACCGTGGCGAGGGACGAAAGCACGAGAACGGCGAAAAGCGAACGGAACATGGCGGGCCCTTTCGGAGGCATGAGATTTATAGAGAGAGGCGCAATCTAGCCGAATGCGTCATCTTCTTCAAGTTTCCTTCCGAGGGGAGGTTTGAAACTTTATCCAATCTTTTCGCGCTTTTCCCGGCGCTCCGGTAGGGTGGGCGGGGTGAAGCCCTCGCCGATCGCTCTGCCCATCGATCCGCTCGTGCCCGAGGTCGTTCGAGCCGTCCTCGAATCGGGGGCGCGCTCGCGGACGCTTCTCATCGCTTCGCCGGGGTCTGGGAAAACGACCCGCGTCCCGTGGTCGCTCGCGCACGCGACGAAAGGAAAGATCTACGTCCTCGAACCCCGCCGGATCGCCGCGAAGCTTTCCGCCGAGCGGGTGGCGGAGGAGAACGACGTCCGGATCGGAGAGGAAGTCGGTTACCAGTTCCGCTTCGAACGGAAGCGTAGGGACGATACGCGGCTCGTATTCCTCACCGAGGGGACGCTCTTGCGCGAACTCGCGACGAACCCGAGCTTGAATGGCGTCGACGTCCTCGTCCTCGACGAATTCCACGAGCGTCACCTCCAAGCCGATCTCGCCCTCGCGCTCGCGAAACGCCTGCAGGAAAGCGCGCGGCCGGACCTCCGGATCCTGATCATGTCGGCGACCCTCGATCCCGCGCCTCTCGAACGGTTTCTCCCGGGCGCTCGACGGATCGAGGTCGAGGCGCCGCGGTTTCCGATCGAGATCGAATACCGCGCGCGCGAGAGCGCGAGCGCCTTCGGCCTCGAGAAAGACGTGCGACGCGCGGTCGAGGCGCTGCTCGGTCGACCGGACGCGGCCGCGTTCGGGGATTTCCTGATTTTCCTGCCCGGGATGGCGGAGATCCGGCGCGCGGAGAGCGAACTTCGCGCGGCGGTGGGCGGGCGCGCCGAAATCCTTCCTTTGCACGGGGAGCTCACGAAGGAGGAACAAGCGAGGGCTCTCGCGCCGTCGAAAAGGACGAAGCTGATCCTCTCGACGAATATCGCGGAAAGCTCGGTCACGATCCCCGGCGTGAACACGGTCGTCGACGCGGGCCTCGCGCGGGTCGCGAGTCATTCGCACGCGTCGGGGCTTCCGCGCCTCGAGACGAAGGGCATCTCGCGCGCCTCGGCGATCCAGCGCGCGGGTCGAGCGGGAAGAACCGGACCGGGGCGCGTGCTTCGGCTCTATGCGAAGGGCGATTTCGAGGGGCGCGCGCTCCAAGAAATCCCCGAAATCCTTCGCGCCGACCTCGCGCCGGTGCTCCTCGAGCTGCACGCGCTCGATGCCTACCCCGGATTCGACTTCTTCGAGTCTCCCTCGAAAGAGCGGATCGAGGCGGGCGAGCGGCTACTCGCGGACCTCGGGCTCGTCGTCGAAGCGAAGGTGACCCCGGCCGGGGAATCCGCGACCTCCTCGAGTTTCCATCCCCGGATCACGCGTTGTCTTCTCGAGATCGTCAGGCTCGCGCTCGGGACGGAAGCGCGCGAACGGGCGATCGACGCGCTCCTCGCGATTTCCGAAGGTGAGGATCTCGGCCTCGATTTTCTCGCGGGCCTACGCCGATTCCGACCGGGCGGATTCTCCGCGCGGATCCGCGATCGGCTCGAGGAAACCCTCGTTCGGATCGAAGCCTCCTTCCGGAAGGGGCGATCGGCGGGCGGAAATTCGACGACGGGCGGAGCGTCGGTGAGGGAACCTCTCGACGTTTCGATCGCGCGCGTGGTGCTCGCCGGATTTCACGACCGTGTCGGCAAGAAAGTCGAGCGGGGCGGGAACGCCGAGCTACTGCTCGCGCGCGGGGGATCGGCGACGATTTCGCGCGACGATTTCTGGTCCCACGGCGAGCTCTTCCTCGTCCTCGATCTCCAGGAAACGAAACGCGCCGGAGACCTGCGTGCCGCCACGCTCGCTCGCGCGGCGATCGCGATCGACGAGGCTTGGCTCTGGGAAATCGATCCGATGCCGATCGAGGCGAGGACCGAGCGGACGTTCGACGAGAAAAAGAAGCGGTGGATGGAAACCGAGAGCATCGTCCTCCATCACCTCACGCTGAGTCGCGTGACCCGCGAAGCGGTTTCGCGCGGTTCCGCGGACTCGTCGCCGGGCGAAGCGGCGGCGCTACCCGAAGGGGAATGGGAACGACTCTTCCAATCGTGGCTCGCCGGCCTGAAAAAAGGGCTCGGCGAGGCTGAAGGCGAATACAGCCCGCGCGTTCCCCAGCGGAACGACGCCGAGGCGTGGGCTTCGCTCGAGGTGCGCTACCGGCTCCTGCGCGAAACGGGGGGCGAGGAGGGGACGACGGCGCCCGACTTCGCGGGGCTGCTGCGCGAACTGCTTTTCGCGAACTACCGCGAAGCGAACGCCGGCAGGGATTTCCCCGATCTCGATACGCTCCTCGGCGGACTTTGGTCGCCCTCGGCCGCGCGGCGCTTCCGGGAGGAGACGCCGGCGTTCGTCGCGCTTCCCGGGCGGAAACGCGTTCCGGTGCTTTACGAAGCGGGATCGCCGCCGCGGATCGAGAGCCGGTTGCAGGACTTCTTCGGAATGACGGAAGGTCCGAAGATCCTCGGCGGGAAGAAGAAGCTCTCGCTGCACCTCCTGGCGCCGAATTACCGCGCGGTCCAAGTCACGGAGGACCTCCGCGGATTCTGGGAGCGGCACTATCCCTCGATCCGGAAGGAACTCATGCGCCAATATCCTCGCCACGCGTGGCCGGAGGATCCGCTCACGGCGACTCCGCCCGATCGGGACCGTCCCCGGCGTTAAAACGGCTTAATCCCCGCGTCGAAAAAACCGCAAATATCTCGATCTATTCGCGTTTTTTCGCGAGTTCGCCGCGTCCGTTTGACGTAGCGCGAATCGTCCCCCTATTGTAAAAAGAAAGTAGTCCATATCCAACCCCCGGAGGGGTGACTTCATGCAATTCGCTAAGCGGATTTTCCTGTTTCTCCTGACGAACTTCCTCGTGATGATGACGATCTCGATCCTGCTCAAGGTGTTCGGGTTCCACGGCTACCTCACGGCCTACGGGATCGACTACCAACAGCTGATGATCTTCTGCCTCGTTTGGGGCATGGGCGGAGCGCTCTTCTCGCTCGCGATCTCGCGCTGGATGGCGAAACGCGCGATGGGCGTGCAGGTCATCGATCCGCGGCGCGCGGGCGGCTGGCAGGCCGACCTCGTCGAGCGCGTGCACCGCCTCGCGCGGGGCGCGGGGCTGACCGTGATGCCGGAAGTCGGCGTCTACGATTCTCCGGAGCTGAACGCCTTCGCGACCGGCCCGACGAAGAATCGTTCGCTCGTCGCGGTGTCGACGGGGCTTCTCGATCGGATGGGGCCGGACGAGCTCGACGGCGTCATCGGCCATGAAATTTCCCACGTCGCGAACGGCGATATGGTCACCCTTACGCTTCTCCAGGGCGTCGTGAACGCCTTCGTGATGTTCCTCGCCCGCGTGGTCGCGTTCGCGATCGCCCAGGCGATGCGGGACCGCGACGAGCGCGGAAGCGGCCCTTCCTATTTCCTCCAGTGGGTCATCCAGTTCGCGCTCGAGATCGTGTTCATGATCCTCGGCTCGATGGTCGTCGCCGCCTTCTCGCGTTGGCGCGAATACCGCGCCGATTCGGGCGGCGCCCGGCTCGCGGGACGCGGCTCGATGGTCGCGGCGCTCCGTAAGCTCCAAGCCACTTACGAGATCGTCGATCCGGAAATGGACAATTCGTCCGTCGAAACGATGAAGATCTCCGGGCATCGGCGCGGGCGTCTGAGCCTTCTTTTCGCGTCGCACCCGCCGCTTTCCGCCCGGATCTCGCGACTCGAGAACGCCACGGCTTGAAAAGCCGCGCTCGAATGGTAATCGAAGTCGGGTGATTTTCCACATCGACCTCGACAGCTTTTTCGTCTCCTGCGAGCGGCTCCTCGACCCGTCGCTCGTCGGGGTCCCGGTCGCCGTCGGGGGCGTCTACGGGCACGGCGTAATCGCGTCGGCTTCCTACGAGGCGCGGAAGTTCGGCGTGCGTTCAGCGATGCCTTCGGCCCAGGCGCTGCGGATTTGCCCGCAGCTGAAGATCGTCCGGGCGACTCGGGGTCTCTATTCCGAGAAATCGCGTGAGGTCTTCCGGGTCGTCGAACGTTTCGCGCCCACCGTCGAAAAGGTCTCGGTCGACGAGGCCTACCTCGACATGCGCGGAACGGAGTCCCTCTTCGGACCTCCCGAAGTCGCCGCGCGGAAGATCCGCGCCGCCGTCTTCACCGAGACGAAGCTCACCGCCTCGATCGGGATCGCGACGAACCGGCGGGTCGCGAAAATCGCGACGGACTTCAGGAAACCCGACGGCCAGACGTACGTCGCTCCGGGAACCGAAGCCGCGTTTCTCGCGCCGCTCGAAGTGAAGCGGATCCCGGGCATCGGGCCTTCGACCGAAAAGGCGCTCGCGGAGTACGGGCTTCTTCGCGTGCGCGACATCCAGGCTTGCACCCAAGCCCAACTCGAAAGCCGCTTCGGCGAGAGCTACGGGAGTTTCCTCTTTCGCGCCTCGCGGGGCGAGGGATCGACCGCGTTCTTCGAGGAGTCCCAGACTCGTTCGATGTCCCGCGAGGAGACGTTCGGCGAGTATCCCCGCGACCGAGTCGCGCTCCGTAAGCATCTATGGGAAATGGTGACCGAGGTCGGCGCCGAACTTCGCGCCGAGGAGGACCCCGAATACCGTTACGCGCGGGCCGTGCGCTTGCGCCTGCGCTACCCGGATTTCGAAACCCTTTCGCGTTCTCGCGTCCTCGATAAGCCGACCCGCCTCGACGAGGAAATCTACGCGGCGCTCGAACCGCTACTCGACGAGGCGTGGACGGTGGGAAAACCCGTGCGGCTTCTCGGCGCCGGAGTGGTCCTCGGAAACGGCGCCCGTCAGCTCGGACTCTTCGAAGCGCCGGGAGCGGAGACGAAAAAGGAAAAAATCGCGGATCTGAAAGACGCGCTCAAGACCCGTTTCGGCGAAAACGCGCTCAAGACCGGCCGGGATTTTTAATCCGGCGAGGAAATCTTTGACCCATTTGCGGTGATTCTCGGTTGCGTGGCGGCGCGAACGACTCGTAGACTGGAGTCATGAAACCTTCTCTCGCTCGCTTGGCTCTCGGTGCCTTTCTGCTCTTTTCCGCTTCCGCGCAGGCGAAAAGCGTCGTGAACGCCGCGATCGTCGAGAAACTGAACGCCGCCGTGAAGGAATGCAACGGCCCGGGCGCGGAGCCGAAACCGAAGATGGGCGATTACGTGACCTATCTTTGGGAACACGGTTTCAAGGACGCGAAGGTCGAATGCGGCGTCTCGAATTACGGACCGGCCGCGCCGGTGATCATGATCCACCTCGCCGACGGCGGCCTGATCTACGTGAATTATTCCGCGGGCAAGCGGGGCACGAAGGTGAAGGAAATGATCGAGGACGCGAAGGAACCCGAAGGGATGAAGCGCTACGTGATCTGGCCGGCGCCGAAAGCGCCGAAGGAAAAGAAGGTTTCGAAGGAATAGGATTCGAATTGAACCGATTCGGATCGCGCGAATGAAAAGGCCCGCTTCGTTTCCGAAGCGGGCCTTTCGCGTTTTCGTAATCGAGATTTAGTAGCGACCGCCGCCGCGACCGCCGCGGTCTCCACCGCGACCGCCGCCGCCGAAGCCGCCACCGCCGCCCGGACCGCGCGGAGCGCGCGGTTCCATCGGACGGGCGATCGAAACGGTGATCGCGCGGCCCGCGTAGTCGGCGCCGTTCAGCTTTTCGAGCGCGGCGCCGGCTTCTTGTTCCGTCGCCATCTCGACGAAGCCGAAGCCCTTCGAGCGGCCGGTATCGCGGTCCATGATGATCTTCACGGAGACGACGTTACCCGCTTGGGTAAACGCTTCTTTCAATTCGTCTTCGGTAGCGGAGTAGGGAAGGTTCCCGACGAAGAGTTTGTTGTTCATGCGGAGTTCATTGCCTTTCTGACGTTCTCGTTTGCGTTCAAGTTTTCACGGACACTTTCGACTAACCGGACCGCAACGAGGACATTGAGGACAGCGAACCACGAATTCGAACAGGAACAGGACTCAAAACCTGAAGTGCGGAGCCACCTCTAGATTACCACGGAAGCTCCCGGCCTCGGAAAGTCGAAAATCCGGGTTTTGACGCCCCTGCACCAGCTCGAATATAGCTTGTTTATAGACCTCTATACGGGCCTAAAACCCCTTGTCCTAACGGATATCTGACGCCATTATGGCCGCGAATGAGGGAGGGTTGGCGTATGCAAACCCAGATGGGATCGAATCCGAAACCGCGCGTGCTCGTCGTCGAAGACGAGGCGGACGTCCGCGACTTGATCGTCCTGCACCTGAAGCGCGAGGGCTTCGAAGTGAGCGCCGTCGACGACGGCGAAAAGGGTTTGAAGCAATTCGAAGGCGCGTCGCCCGACCTCGCGGTCGTCGACTGGATGCTCCCGGGGATGTCCGGCCTCGACGTCACGAAGTGGATCCACGAGAACCGCAAGGGACTCCCGATCCTGATGGTCACCGCTCGCGCGGATAGCGCCGACATCGTGCGCGGCCTCGAGAGCGGCGCCGACGACTACGTCACGAAACCATTCGAGATCCCGGTATTCCTCGCCCGCGTCCGTTCGCTCCTCCGCCGTTCGAAGCAAGGCGGAGCCACGGCGGCCGCCGGCGTGCCGAAAAAACTTAAGGTGGGCGATCTCGAGCTGAATACCGAGACGTACGACGTCGCCATCGGCAACGGGGCCGAAAAGCTGAACCTCACGCCGTCGGAGTTCAAACTCCTGAAAGCGCTCATGCTGAACCAGGGCCGCGTGCTCTCGCGCGACCGCCTGATCGAACTCGTCCAGGGCGAGGGCGTCACCGTCGTCGACCGCGCGATCGACACTCACGTGTTCGGCCTCCGGAAAAAACTCGGCTCGGCCGCCGATTTCGTGGAGACGATCCGCGGCGTCGGTTACCGGATGAAGTCCGCGGAATAAACCGGCGGAGCCGAAGGGGAGCGCGCCGATGTTGAAACGCCTTTTCGGAAAAGTCGAGGAGACGAAAGAGGGCGAGGAGTCCATCGAGGAAGTTCGGGCCCAGCGCGACGAACTCTCCACGCTCGTCGCCGGCATCTCGGACGCGATCCTCGCCGTCGATCGCGAAGGCGCGCCGCTTTTCTATAACGGCCAGTTCGCCGTGCTCGTCGGTCCCGAGCGGATGAACCAGGGACGCTCGAAGCTCCTCGAGATGATCCGCGATCCGGACATCGTGAACGCGTTCCGTTTCACGATCGAGGAAGGCCGGATTTACCAACTCAAGGCCGTGCCGATCCTTCAGAAGGACAAGAAGAAGTTCTATTCGCTCTCGGTTTCGCCGCTGCGCCGCCCGGACCGTTCGGTCTACGGCGCGGTCGGGATGTTCCACGACGTCACGGAACTCAAGCTCGCGGAACAGATGCGGATCGATTTCGTCGCGAACGTTTCGCACGAACTCCGCACGCCGCTCACCGCGATTAAAGGATATACGGACACGCTCATCGCCGACGAAAAACTCGGTCGACCGCTCGAGACGTCGTTCCTCGAGGTCATTTCCCGGAACGTCGATCGCCTCATGCTCCTCATCCGCGACCTGCTCGACCTTTCGACGATGGACTCCTCGATCGACCACCTCGTGAAGGAGAAGATCTCGACGGAAGAGCTCACGACCCGCATCGTCTCGCAGATGCAGCAGACCTTCGAAGGGAAGCAGCAGTCGGTGACGACGACGTTCAACACGGGTTTCGTCCAAGCCGATTTGAAACGCCTCGAGCAAGTCCTCGTGAACCTCCTCGACAACGCCTCGAAGTATTCCCCCGCCGGCGGATCGATCCACGTCGTGTGGGAAGCCGACGAGGAAGGGGAAATCCTCCTCCGGATCGAGGACACCGGTCCGGGCATCCCGGCCGAGCACCACGACCGCCTCTTCGAGCGGTTCTACCGGGTCGATAAGGGCCGTCAGCGGGAAACCGGCGGGACGGGCCTCGGCCTCGCGATCGTGAAGCACATCATGCAGCGCCACGGGGGCGCCGTATGGGTCCAAAGCGATATGGGTCGCGGTTCTCGGTTTACGTGTCAGTTTCCGAACGACGTGACCGGCTGACCCTAACGGGACCCTGAAAATTCCCTGACCGAATCGGGTTCGAGCGCTGACCCTCTCCTGACCCCGTTCTTCGGCGAAAAGCCGATACTGAGAACATGAGAAGCGTGCTCACGGATTTGCACCTCCACTCGACCTTCAGCGACGGGAAGCTCACCGTCCGCGAAATCGTCGACCTTTTCGGAAAACGGGGCTTCGGCGCGATCGCGATCACCGACCACCTCTGCGAATCGACGACGTTCCTCGGACGCGCGGCGGCCTACCTCGGGCACACGCTGACGCCGGAGACTTTTCCGATGTACCAGGAAACCCTCCGTCTCGAAGCCCGTCGCGCCGAGCGCGAGTACGGGATGCTCCTCGTGCCGGGATTCGAGCTCACGAAGAACACAGTGCGGAACCACCGCTCGGCCCACGTCGTCGCGCTCGGGGTGACCGAGTGGATCGACGCCGGCCAGCCGATCGAAGCGATCTGCGACCAGATCCATGCCCGGAAAGGGCTCGCGATCGCCGCGCATCCGGTCTCGACCCGGGTACTCGAAAAGCAAACCTACGCGCTCTGGAACAATCGGCGGGCGCTCGCTCCGTACTTCGACGCCTGGGAAGTCGCCTCCGGAAAGAAAATCTTCGAGGAAGTCTACGCGAGCGGACTGCCGATGATCGCGAATTCCGACCTGCATCGGCCGGCGCAGATCGAATCTTGGAAGTCGGTTTTCCATCTCGGTGCGGACCGAGCGGACGACGGCGGACTGAAAATCACGTTCGCGGAGCTCGCGGAGGGCATCCGCACGCAGAATTTAGGGTTCGAATATTACACGGAGGGAGAGATCTATGATCATGGGACTCGCGGGACTCACGTTTCTCGTCATCGGCATTCTTCAGTGGACCATCGGCTACGAGCGCGGCTAGCCTAAGGGGGCATGGCCCTCGACGCGATTAAATCCCGGTTCCGCGCCGATCTCTTTTCGGTCGAACCGGACGTCCTCGAAAAGTACGGGCAGGACTGGAGCGGGGTTTTGAAACCTCGGCCTGCCGCGATCGCGTTCCCGCGGTCGACGGAGGAGGTCGCGGCGCTCCTCGGTGCCTGCAACGACCTCGGACTCGCGGTCGTGCCTTCGGGGGGGCGCACCGGCCTTTCCGGCGGCGCGGTGGCCGCGAACGGGGAGATCGTCCTTTCGCTCGAGAAGATGAACCGGATCGGCGCGCTCGATCCGCAGGCGCTGACCCTCGAGGTCGAAGCCGGCGCGATCACGGAAGCCGTACACGTCGAAACCGCGAAACGCGGGCTCACCTGGCCGGTCGATTTCGCGTCGAAAGGATCGAGCCAAATCGGCGGAAACCTCGCGACGAACGCGGGCGGCATCCGCGTGATCCGGTATGGTCTGACTCGGAACTGGGTGCTCGGGCTCACGGCGGTCACCATGAGCGGGGAAATCCTCCGGCTGAACGGAGCGCTCGAGAAAAATAATACCGGCATCGACTTGCGCCAGCTTTTCATCGGTTCGGAGGGCACGCTCGGCGTGATCACGGAGGCGGTCTTGAAACTTTGCCCGCTCCCCCGCGACGAACGGACCCAGGTTTGCTTTTTCGCGCTCCGCGATTTCGGCGCCGTGCTCCGGCTCTTCGCCGAAGCGAGGAAAGCGCCGTTCACGCTCTCGGCGTTCGAGTGCCTTTCCGACGCCTGCCTGCGCGAAGTCGTCCGGCACGGGGTCCGTTCTCCCGTCGATCCCGGAACCGGGGAAGCGTACGTCGTGATGGAAGCCGAGACGGAGAATGCGGAAGCGTTCGAAGCGTGGTTAGGCCGGATATTCTCCTGGGAAGAGCAGACCGGGGCGCCTCCGCTCGTACTCGACGGCACGCTCGCGCTCTCTTCGCGCGAGCGCGCGGAACTCTGGTCGATCCGCGAGCGGGTCGCCGAAAGCGTGATGACGGGTGCGGAGGTCCACCAGCAGGACCTTTCCGTTCCGATCGCGGCGCTCGCGGCGTTCTTTACCGACGTCGAAGCGCGCTACGCGACCGCCTATCCGGAATTCCGAACGTTCATCTTCGGTCACATCGGCGACGGCAACCTCCACATCTTCATCCGGAAGCCCGCCGACATGGCGAGCGAGGTCTTTCACGCGCGGTGCGCGGAGAGCGACACGATGCTTTTCGAGCTTTGCCAGAAGTTCGCGGGCTCGGTGAGCGCCGAGCACGGCGTCGGATTGCTCAAGAAGCCGGCGCTCGGTTACACGCGTTCGCCGCAGGATCTCGCCTACGTTCGCGCGCTGAAACGCGCGCTCGATCCGAAAGGGCTCCTCAATCCCGGAAAGATCGTCTGAACATGAAGGAACTCGGGACTAGAGACCTCCTCGTCGTCGTCGCGATGGAGGAAGAGGAGCGCGCGGTTCTCGAGGTCCTTTCGGGCTTCCCCGTCGAGACGGGCGAGGCGGGGCGCCGCACGCGCGTCCCGTATCGCAAATTTGCGGTCGGGGAGAGGACCGTGACCCTCGCCCGCTCGGGCATCGGTCCGGTGAACGCCGGGATCGCGGTCACCCTCCTAGCCGAGTCGCTCGCGTTCGACGCGATCCTGCTCTTCGGCGTCGGCGGCGCGGTCTCGACGAAGCTCGCGATCGGCGACGTCGTCGTCTCCGACGGAGTCTTCCAGCACGATTCGTTCTCTTCGCTCGACTTCGGGAACGCCCACATGCCGTCGGGAAAGTACGTCCTCGCCGCGGACGACGTCGGACGGCACCCGCCGCTGCGGATGTCGGGCGCCGAGCTGCTCGAGTGGTTCGCGACCGTACACCGCGAGGACCGGCCGTATCACCGGGGCGTGATTCTTTCCGGGAACGAGTTCGTCGGTACCGTGAAACGGAAACGGGAAATCGCGCTCCTTCACCCCGAGGCGCTTCTCGTCGACATGGAGGCCGCGGGCGTCGCCCACGCGGCCGAACGGCTCGGGCTTCCGTTTCTCGTCGTGAAGACCGTCTCGGACCGCCTTTCGCCGGACGGTTCGATCGAGAGTGATTTTCGGAAATGCCTCGACGCAGCCGCGGCGAACGCGGCGACTTGCTTACGCGCGTTGCTCTCGATCGAGGGTTAGACTCGGCTCGCCCGAAACGCCTTTGCGACCCAGGAAGCTCATGTCATGATTTTTCCATGATCTCCGTGATCGCCGTTCTGCTCGCCTTCTCGAAGAGTCACGCCGGCCCGGCCCGGATCTGCGACTACGTCGTCGGATTCGGCAGCCTCTGCTGCGGCCCAGACACGCACCAGATCGAACAGCTCGAGAATTATTTGAAAGCGAACCCGGACCTCATAAGGGCGGATTCGCGCAGTCGCGGAAAGGAAGGCGAGAAGGAGTATTGCCTCCACGTGAAAAATCACGGCGACCTCCTCGCCGTGAAGGCGCACCTTACGCGTATCGTCTCCCTGAAGTCTAAGAAGCCAGACGTACCGGCGGGCGGACTCGTGGACTGCTTCGCACCGAAACCGTCTCCGGTTTGCCGGGACAGCGATTGGATGGTCGGGAAACCGAAGTAACGAGAGGCCCGATCAATGCGGCGTCGTGAGCGCGCTGCAGTTGTTCGTCGTCTCTGCCGGGAACCAAAGGTTCATCTGCGTGAGGAAGTTCGCGCCGTTCGTCGCCGTGCACGCTCCGCAGTGACCGTCTTTCGATTTCAGGTAGAGTCTCGACGAGGTCGGCGTCGTGGTGTTCACGAGGCCGATCGCGACGGAGTAGGCCGTGGCCAGCGTCGCGTTCGCGAACTGCGGACGACTTCCGTTCGCGTGGCAACCCGCGCAGTTCGTCTTGGCGAGCGGCCAGACGGTTTGGCTATACGCCGTTTGGCGCTGGAGCAGGACGCACGGCGTGGGCGCCGGTGAAGGCGCGGCGCTCGGCATCGGGCTCGGCGCCGAAGACGGTTTCACGCTCGGCGCGGGGCTCGGCAGGGCGCTCGGGGAAGGCGATGGCGTGGGCGAGCTTCCGGGGCCGGGATTGGCGGCGATGATCGAGAGCTGCACCGTGAATCCGACGGCATAGCCGGAAATCGTTCCGACGAGCGTCCGGTCGCCCACCGACGGCTCGAGAACGTAGAAGTACTGATAAGGGCTACCGGAGGCGCCCGCGCCGCTGTTCGGACCGTAGATCGTGACGTTCGTCGCGGCGTTTTTGCAGTTCGCGTCCGAATAGACGGAGGCCCCGGAAAGCGCGACCTTCAGGTCTTTCGGAGGCACGACGGCCGTGCCGTTTTGGATGAAGGCCGCTTGGTACTTCGAGCACATTCCGGCATCTTGGGCGGCGGAGAGCACTTGCTGGAGCGAGTGACCGTTGATCAGGAGAACGACGCCGGCGTTCGCGATCCCGTTCGGGTCGCCCGACGAGGCGCAATTCGCCGGCGGATTCGTTTCCGCGGCTCCCCAGGCCTGCATGCCCGAGTTGAAATCCGTGCCGCTCTTTTGGCAAACGGAGCTTCCGCAGTGGCCGTCGTTCGCGCGCGAGTAGAGCACCGACTGGGACGGGCTGGCCGCGTTCAGATACGGCTTCGCCGTCGCGTAGGATGCCGTCGAGTCGCTGCCCGCGAAAGCCGGCGCCATGCTCGAGTGGCAATCCATGCAGTTCGTTCGAAGGTAAGGATAGACCTGCGACTTATACACGCCGATCGGAGTCGTTCCGCAGGCCGACTGGTCGACGGTCTGGCCGTAACTCGCGAGCGTCGCGTCGCTCGTTTTCGGCATCAAGTCGTAGCAACCGGAGAGGCTCATCGCGAGCGACACTCCGAATAAAAGGTTTCTACCCGCGCCCGAAACCGCGCGAAAGGCCGTATTCATAGAACTCCCCCGAGTACGAACCGACGACTGAACCCTAAGAAAAAGTTTACGCCTGATCGTGGAACGGCGTAAGACGTGTCTGGAAAGACCCGATCGCGCGGTCGGCCTTGAATCCCGAGTGAAATCGCGCCAAGTAGGAACGAACGTTTAAACCACGGGGAGTAAAATATGCGGATTTTCGCGTTTGCCATCTTAGCGGGCCTGGTGACGATGACTTCGGTTCGGGCCGGAACGGACTGCACGGGCACCGACCTCGAGAAGGAAAAGTGCCTTTCGAAGGCGTACCTCGACGGGATGGCGACCGAGAAGGACGCGCGCGTGGTCGACGGCGGCGTGATCGTCCGACCGATCTTCGAGGGAACCGGCGCGCATCCGAAGGTTACCGATACGGTCACCGTCGGCTATTACCTCACGGACCGCGAAGGGAAACTCGTCGAAACGACGATCACCGAAGACGAGCTCGCGACGTTCCCGCTCGACAAGCTGATCGCGTGTTGGAAAACCGCGATCCCGCTGATGAGCGTCGGTTCGCTCTACAAAGTGAGCTGCCCCTCGGACACGGCCTACGGGGACCGGGGCGCCGGAACGGATATCAAAGGCGGCGCGGCGCTTACCTTCCGGATCCAGCTTTACTCGATCGGGGCGAAGTAAGCTTCGGATCGGGGAGGTTCTCCGCGAGGAACGCCTCCGTTTCGGCGGGGGTTCGAAACCGGTAAACTTTCAAATGCGCGTATTCAGGACGCGCGAGAAGCGCGGGCAGTTCGCGTCGCCGGCGTCCCCACGTCTGGATCACCCACCAAAGGATCGAGTCTTTCGTGAAGAGCGTCTTCCGGAGGCTTTCGCGGTTCCTCGCGCTCCAAAGCTCTTCGCGTCGAAGCCACCGCAGGGCCGTCCGCCGAGTCGCGCGCGCGAAGGTAAGCGGAAACGAGTAGTCGAGCCAAATGAGCGCGGTCGCCCGCGGCCAAGTGAGCGGACGGGACTGACCGTAGTTTCCGTGGATGACCCACGTCTCGTTTTCCTCGATCACGCGCCGGACCTTTTCGACGAAGACTTCGTTCGTCGACGGCACCCAGTTCGCGTTCCAGTACAAGTCGTCGAGTTCGACGTCGCGGATTCCGAGGCCGAGCGAAAGCTTCCCGGCGAGAGTCGATTTTCCGGTCCCGCTCGTGCCCACGACGAGGATGCGATGGGGACGGGGAAGAAGGAGCGGGGATTCCATCGTTCAAAGGTAATGGAGCGTTTGGATTAATTTAGCGCGTTATTTTCCGTAAGGTCCGGGTTCCCCTCCGGCGAGTGAACCCGGCGGAATCCGCCGTGGAGGATCTCTCCGGTCGCCAGTCCCGGTTCGACCGGGTACATCGCGGCGAAGTCGAAGTACTTCTGGGCCTTCCTCAGGTAAGCGAGCGAGAGGACTTCCTTCTGATGATCGAAGAGGGACATCGGCATCCGCGGGAAGGCTTTGCGGAGGTTTTCGGCGATGCTGTCCATGAGGCGGGTCATGCGGATTCCTTTCGGCGGCGAGCGGGCTCGATCGAGAGCTCTTCCATGCATCTTCGAATTGCAACCGCTCGGCCAACTCGCGGTCCGCGGAATCCTTCGAGATTCGCGGCGGAAGGTCGAAGGTGACCTAGGGCTGCGAGCGAAGCGCGGGCCGGAACGCCACACCCGAAGTGCCCCGGTCTTAAACGGGGCGTGCCGCGGCTTCGATCCCGCGGAGATCGCCCGCCGAATAGCCGCGGGCGAGGAAGTTCTCGCCGAGCCCTCGGATGACGCCGCCGCCGAGGCAGACGTCGCCGGAATAGAATACGACCGACTGGCCGGGGGTGATCGAACGCTGCGGGCGATCGAAACGCACGCGCGCGCGAACGCCTCCGAAACCGTCGTCCTCGAGTTCGAGGCGGCAGTCCTGGTCGGACTGGCGATAGCGGACCTTCGCGCGGCAGACGAAATCGGCGTCGAGGGACGCCGGCGCGCGGCCGCCGATCCAGGTGAGGTCTTCGGCGACGAGTTCGTCGGTGAAGAGAGCCGGGTGATGCTCTCCGCGCTCGACGAAGACGACGTTCTTCCGCGGATCCTTCGCGACGACGAACCACGGTTCGCCTTCGCCGCCTAGGCCCAGGCCCTTGCGCTGCCCGAGCGTGAAGAATTGGGCGCCCGGGTGGGTGCCGACGCGCTCTCCGCTCAGGGTGAGAAACGGACCGGTCGCGCCCTTCAGGTACCGCGCGAGGAACGGCTGGAAATTCCGCTCGCCGATGAAACAGATCCCGGTCGAATCCTTCTTCGCTTTCGTCGCGAGGTCGTACTCGGCGGCGAGTCGCCGCACTTCGGATTTCGGGAGTTCTCCGATCGGAAACATCACGCGGCGGAGGCGTTCGCCCGCGATCGCGTGGAGGAAGTAGCTCTGGTCCTTCCCCGGATCGAGCCCTTTGAGGAGGACCGGCACGCCGTTCCGGATTTCGGTCCGGGCGTAATGGCCGGTCGCGAGCCGGTCCGCGCCGAAGTCCATCGCCTTCTCGAAGAAGGCGTCGAACTTGATCTCGCGGTTGCAGAGGATGTCCGGATTCGGCGTGTAGCCCGCTTCATACTCGCGGAGGAAGGAGCGGAAGACGCGGTCGAAGTATTCCTGAACGAACTCGACGGAGTAGTAGGGGATATCGAGCCGGCGACAAACCGCGGTCACGTCGTCGAAGTCGCGCTTCGATTGGCAGACGCCGCTTGCATCCTTCTCTTCCCAGTTCTTCATGAATAGACCGATCACCCGGTATCCGGCCTCGCGCAGGAGGGCCGCCGTCACGGACGAATCCACGCCGCCGGACATGCCGACGACCACGGTCGTGGAGGAATTCGCCTTCAGGGTGTTCCCGATCATTCTGACGCAAGGCATAGCGTAATTTCTTGCCCTCGGGAAGGCCTTCGGGTACCCCCGATTCGCGTGGAACCTAAGGGACTTAGCCAAATCGGTGCAAGCTCGACTTTAGGGGGATCCGAGCCCCCCTTCGGCATCGTCCGCGGCCGACCGGCCGTGATTCTGGCCCCGATGGAGGGCATCACCGACGCCCCGATGCGCGCGATGCTGACCGAGATCGGCGGTTTCACCCACCTCGTGAGCGAATTCATCCGGGTCTCGCAGACGGTGCTCCCGAAGCGCGTCTTTCGGAACGACATCCCCGAATGCGCCCGGGGCTTCCGAACCGAAACGGGCATTCCCGTCCAACCCCAACTCCTCGGCGGGCACCCCGAACGCGTGGCCCGTTCCGCGCTCGCGGCGGTGAGTCTCGGCGCGCCCGGGATCGACTTGAACTTCGGTTGTCCCGCGCCGACCGTGAACCGGAACGACGGCGGGGCGACCCTGCTGAAATATCCCGAGCGCCTCGAGGCGATCGTGCGCGCCGTCCGCGACGCCGTGCCCGCGCACTTGCCGGTATCGGCGAAACTCCGCCTCGGATGGGACGATCCTTCGGTCGTCGTCGAGAACGCGAAGCGAGCCGAAGCGGGGGGCGCGAGTTGGATCGCGATCCATGCGCGCACGAAGACGAACGGATACCAGCCGCCGGTTTATTGGGAATGGATCGCGCGCGCGAAGGAAGGCGTCTCGGTTCCCGTCGTCGCGAACGGCGATATCTGGCGGGTCGAGGACTTCCGACGCTGCCGCGAGATCACCGGCGCCGAGCATTTCATGATCGGTCGATCGGCGCTCGCCGATCCGTGGCTCGGCCACCGGATCTCGCAGGCTCTCGGACTCGCGCCGGAGGCGGACCTTCCTGCGCCGGACGATCTCTCGGCCTGGCTGCCGCACCTCGAGCGATTCGCCGTGCTCTCGGCCCGCTTCTCGGACCGAGACACCGCCGACGGTCGTTACTGCACCCGCCGCGTGAAGCAGTGGCTCCGGTATTCCGAGGCGACCTTCCGGACGCCTTGGTTCGGGCGGGTGAAACGCACGGAGTCCCTCGCGGACCTCTTCGCCGCGCTTCCGGACGAATCCCCGGGCCTCGTCCTGCCCGGGCTCGCGGTCCCGAGTCAGCGCGCGGATTTCTTGAACCAGGGAACGAGCACGCTCGTCGTTCGCTGATAGGCGCGGTACTTTTCGCCGCGCGTGCGCAGCGAGGTCTTCTCCGCCATCGGGACGCCGGTCACGAATAGGATGAGCGTCCAGAGGATGGCCGGAGCGTAAAGCGTCCAAGCCCCGCCCGGCGAAGCGAGCGCGAAGAGCGCGTACCCGAGCCAGGTCACGCACTCGAAGAAGTAATTCGGGTGGCGAGAGTACCGCCATAGTCCGCGTTCGCAGACTCCGCCGCGGTTCGCGGGATCGGCGCGAAAGGCGTTCATCTGGGCGTCGGCCGTCGCTTCGCCGATCACTCCGACGACCCAAGCGACGATTCCCGCGATTTCGAGCGCGCCGAACCCGGCGTGCGAGTCGCGGCTCACGACGAAGACGGGACCGAGAAGGAGGACGACCGAGACGGCCTGATAGAAGAAGAAAAGGAAGAAGCGGAATGCGACGCGAGCGCCGTACTCCTCGCGGAGCTTCCGGTACCGGCGGTCTTCCTCGTCGAGGTGGGAAAAGATCCGGCGGCTGAGGAAAAGGCCGAGCCGCAAACTCCAAACCAGCCACATCCCGGCGTATACCGCTCGGCGCGCGGGATCGCCCGGCGCAAGCGCCGCGATCGGGACGGCGAAGAGTCCGAAAGAGAGCGACCAGAGCGCGTCGACGATCGAATAGTTGTCGATCCGCCGCGCGAACGCCCAGGCCGCGGAAAAAAGGAGGACGGCGGCGAACGCGACGATTCCGGCGAGGGAGAGGAGGCTCATACGGTCGGCTCCCTCAGTTTTCGGCGCAGGATCGGGATGAAGAGCGCGCGGACGCCGAAGAGCGCGAACGGAGCGACGACGAGCCAAACGGCGATCGCCGAAAGCGCCGACGCCCCGTAGGTCTGAAAAAAGAGGCCGGGCGCCGTCCGCAGTTCGTTGCCGAGGCGGATCGGGTCGAAGGTGATGTGAGGGAGGCCGAAGACGTTTTCGCCGACTCTCACGAGCAGGGGAATCGCGGCGAGCTGGGCCGGGGCGGCGAGGTAGTTCGCGGCCTGGAGCACGACGTGATTCAGCTTGAATCCGATTCCGACGAGGGCGCAGAGCGGGGTCGTCGCCCCGAGGATCGGAAAGGTCGAGATCGTCGCCCCGGCGGCGACGCTCCACGCGAGCCGATCGGGCGAAGTGCCCTGACGGAGTTGGCCGAGGAGCGGAGTCCAGAAACGACGGTAGAGGAACCCGCCTTCGCTCATGGGCGCGGGCTTTCCGATCGGCGCAGGAGCAGGGCCGCGAAGTCGGCTCCCGGGGGCAGGCGGCGGAGCTCGCGAAGCAGGTAAAGCGCCATGGCGATGTTCCCGAAGAAGAGGAGGATCGCGAGCCACCCGATCCGGGCGAGCGCGGAGCGTTCCTTGTAGAAAACCCAGGCGTAGAACGTGAGGAAACCGAAGTAGGCGTCGAAGAGCGTGGCGACGCCCCACCGTTCGGCGAGCATCAGTCGGAAGCCCTCGGAGAGCGGCTTTTCGACGGAGGCCCACGTCGTCACGCCGATCATCGCGACGAGGACGAGAATCGGGAAATAGCGGAACGCGCCGATCGGTCGCGATGCTTCGGTGGCCATGGCCTATTCTCCTTCCTTCTCCTCCCGAACGCCACGGGTTAGTCCCTTTTGGAGATCCTGGGTCGGCGGGTGAGGACCGAAGAAAATCGTGAGGAGGGCGGTTTGGAAGGCCGTGCCCTCGATCTCGCCCCGTTTTTCTCCGTTGATCGAAAAGACGGTCTTTCCGTCGAGCAAATCGAACCGGTGCGTGTCGCCGCGGGCGATCGGCCGCTGGAGGGCGACGAGTCGATCGATTTCGGAGGCGAGGGCGCCGTCCTTGAGTTCCGCGCTTTCCTTGAATTGATAGCGCCAAGCCTCTTGGGTGTCCTTCAAGTCGAAGTCCCGAAGGTACCGGATCTCGAGGCGTTTCGGATTCGGAGCGGCGAGCGCGTCGGCGAGCGTCGCGATCGAACGATCGGCGTAGAACGCGGCATCGTAGATCTTGATCGCGAAGAGCGTGGCCGTGCGCGTGCCGGAGCCGTTCAGGCGAAGCGGCTGGTCGGCGACTTGGACGCGCTCGGGGAACCGAGTCGCGTCGGCCGCGTTCGAACCTGCGAGGAGGCAGAGGGCGAGGAGGGCGATCGTCATCGGGCGACCTCCGGTTTACGGAAGACGTAGTGGGACACGCCCCACTCGGATCCGCCCGCATAGGCGAAGAGTTCCGCGCAGGCGAGGAAGAAGATACGCCAGCGGTTGAACCACCGGTTCGCTTCGGTCGCGTCGCCGTAAGTCGCGCGGAAAATTCCGAGAACTTCGTCCCGGTTCCGATCGAGGTTCGCGAGCCAGTCCTCGGCCGTCCGGCCGTAGTGGCGCCCGCTCCACGCGTACTCGGATTCGATCCGGAGGTCGTCCTGGAAATGCAGGAGGAGATCGTGGGAAGGCATTTGCCCGCCGGTGAAGAAATAGCGGCCCATCCAATTATCCTCGCCTTCGGATTCGAACGGATAAGCGAACGTCCGGTGCGTGAAGATGTGCACGAAGAGTTTGCCGCCGGGTTTGAGCACTCGCGCGACTTCGCCGAGGAGACGGGCGTAGTTCTTCATGTGCTCGAACATCTCGACGGAGACGACGCGGTCGAAGGTCCCGGCCGCGAAATCGAGGCCCTCGGCGACGTTCCGGGTGACGACTTCGACGCCGCGGAGGCCTTCCTTCGCGGCCCGGTCGAGGATGAAGCGACGCTGGCTCGTCGAGTTCGACACTGCCGTGATTTTCGCGTTCGGGAACGCGCGGGCCATCGCGAGGGTGAGCGAACCCCATCCGCATCCGAGTTCGAGGATCCGCATCCCGTCGGCGAGCCCGGCGCGCGCGATCGTCTCGGCGAGCGCGGCGTCTTCGGCGGCGTCGAGCGACTCCCTCCCGGTCGCGTAGTAAGCGCTCGAGTACTTCAGGTTCTTCCCGAGCACGCGGAGGTAAAACTCGGCCGGGACCTCGTAATGCTGTTCGTTCGCTTCGCGGGTGGCGACGGCGATCGGAGCGCGACGGAGGTCGTCGACGTAGGACTGCAGTCTTGCGCGCTCGGAGTCCGCGTCCGGTCCGCGAAGCGCGCGCAGGCGGTCGCGGCAAAGCCGCCGGATGCCGGCGCGCAGGACCGGATCGGGAACCCATCCGCGCTCGGCCAGCGAGATGAAGGATCCGGTCGCCATTTCGAGGAGTCCCGAGGTCTGGGGTCGGGCGAGGGTGCTCATACCGATTCTCCGATCTTTTCGCCGCGGTAGCGGGGTTTCGTGAAGACGAATTGACCGACTCCGATCTGGCGTTCAAGGAAACCACCCTCGCAGTACGCGAAGTAGTACTGCCAGAGCCGGTAAAGGTGGTCCGGGTAGCCCCGCCGCCCGATCTGTTCCCGATTCACGGCGAGGTTCTTCGACCATTCACGAAGCGTGCGCGCGTAGTCGGGGCCGAAGTCCTCGTGGTGGAAGAGGCGCAGGTCGGTTTTCCTCAGGATCGACTCCATGATCCGCGCGACCGAAGGGATCGCGGCGCCCGGGAAGATGTGGGTCTGGATGAAGTCGACGTTTCGAACCGCCTGGTCGAAGTATTGGTCTTGGATCAGGATCGACTGGAGGCACATCGCGCCTTCCGGCTTGAGCAAGCTCGCGCATTTCGCGAAATATCCGTCGAGGTAGTCGACGCCGACCGCCTCGACCATCTCGATCGAGACGAGCCGGTCGTAGGTGCCGCTGAGCGAGCGGTAGTCGGCGGAAAGGAGCTCGATGCGGTCGCCGAGTCCTTCGGCTTCGACGCGCGCGCGGGCGTGCTCGAGTTGCGCGGAAGAGATCGTCGTCGTCGTGACCCGGCAGCCGTAGTGTTTCGCGGCGTGGATCGCGAATCCGCCCCACCCGGTGCCGATCTCGAGCAGGTGGTGCTCGGGCCGGAGGCCGAGCTTCCGGCAAATGCGGTCGTTCTTCTCGAACTGGGCCTCCGGCAGGGTCGTCGCCGGAGTCCGGAAGAATCCCGCGCTGTACATCCAGCTCTCGTCGAGGAAGAGCGAGAAGAAATCGTTCCCGAGGTCATAGTGCGCATGGATGTTCGCGCGGGCCTGGGACTCGTCGTTCGCGCGGAGGCGGTGGAGGAACTTCTGCAACGGGGCGAAGAGGGTTCCGAGGCCCCCGTCGAGGGCGTTCAAGACGTCGCGGTTCGCGACGAAGAGGCGGGTGAGCGAGACGAGGTCGGAGCATTCCCAGTCCCCGTCGACGTAACTCTCGCCGGTGCCGACGCTCCCGCCGAGGGCGATCCGCGAATAGGCGCGGCCGCGTCGCACGACCACGCGCGCCCGAAGCTCTTCGTTAGGCAAGAGGCTTCCGAAGGTTCGCGTCGATCCGTCGAGATCGACGATCTCGAGGCGTCCGAGGGTGATCGCCTCGAGCTTCTCGAGGAGCCGCTTCCGGCAGAAATCGTCGAGGGCCGAGAAGCTGAGGAAGCGGGTGGGGCGACCGAGCTCAAGCACGTTTTTCATGGGAGGTCTCCGGGGTGGTGGGCGAATCGGACGGTTCCGTTTTCCGCGAGCGGACGATTCCGCTCGACGGACGGGGATGGACTTCCCCGCGGCTCCGCGGGTGGTCGACGAAAGGGATCCTGCGCAGCCAGATCACGGCGGCGTGGAGGTAGATGAGCGCGAGCGTCTTCGCGGTCATGAGCGGGTGGCGGAAGAGCGCGCCCGCGACCGCGCTCGCGCTCCATTCCCGCCGTTCGAGGGTCAAGGTCGCGTCGAACGCGACTTCGGACGGGGCCTCGTTCGGACGATTCTCCATATGCACGTTCAACCGGGCGCCGGGAGGGGAAAATCCCCAGCGGTAGCGATAGTCCATTCCGAGAAACGGCGAGACGTGGAAAAGTTTCTCGAACTCGAAGAGGGTCGACCCGTCGGCCGTCAAGACGTAGGCGTGCCGCTCGCCCCACGGCGTGTTCGTGATTTCGGCCACGAGGTGGGTCACGCGTTCCCCCGCGGCGTCGAAGCAGTAATAGAAAGTCACCGGATTGAACGCGAGTCCGAACGTCGCGACCTGGGTCAAAAGCCGAATCGGACCGCGGGGACGCTCACCGGTTTCCCGCTCGACCCGGTCCCGCACGGCTTCGTCGAGGGGCCGGTCGATCGGGCCGAGGTAGGCTTCGCGGCGAAAGCCGAAGAGCGAGGGGCCGCGGTCGGAAAAGACGAAGCGGCGCGCGAGGAGCCGCGGGATCTCCTCCAGGTCGAGGTAGAAATAGCAGACGCGATGGCGGAACTCGCGCCGTTTCGGGCGGAAACGGCGGTGGCGAACGGTGCCGAGATAAATCGCGCTCTTCACGTTCGAGCTCATCCGAGTTCCTCCCCGAAGGCCCGAGCGACACGCAGCCCGGACTGGACGCCGTCTTCGTGGAACCCGAAGCGCCAGTACGCGCCGGCGAAGTGCGTGCGGCGGTCGAGGCGGCTGATTTCTTCCCACCGCGCCTGCGCGCGGACGGAGGCGAGCGTGAATTTCGGATGATCGTAGGTCCAGCGTCCGAGGACTTTCGCCGGGTCGATCGCGTCGTCGAGATTCAAACTCACGAGGAAATTCTCGGGGGCGTTCAGCCGTTGGAGGATGTTCATGTGATACGTGACGGCGACGTTTCCGCGCTCGGTCGGGGGCACGAAGAAGTTCCAAGCCGCCCACGCCTTTTTCGAGCGGGGAAGCACGGAAGTGTCGGTGTGCAGGACGACCGAGTTCGGTTGGTAGTCGAGGCTCGCGAAGACGTCGCGCTCGGTCGCGGTCGGATCGGCCAAGACGCGTTTCACCGTATCGCTATGGCAGGCGAAGACGACGTGGTCGAAACGCTCGGTCCGAGGACGCGCGCCGCCGATCCTCAGTTCGACGCCTTCGGGCGTTCCGGCGGGTCCGAGACGGCGGACGGACTCGATCGGCGAGGAGAGGTGGATCCGGTTCGTTCCGATCGGAGCGACGAGCGGTGCGATGTAGGACCGCGATCCGCCCTCGATCACGCGCCAAACCGGCCGGTCGTCGACGGAAAGCATCCCGTGGTTTTTGAAAAATTCGACGAAGAAGAGGAACGGGAACTCGCGCATCTGGCGATAGCTCGCCGACCAGATCGCCCCGCCCATGGCGAGGGCGTAGTTCTCGGCGAAGAGTTCGGAGTATCTGTTCCGGTCGAGGTACTCGCCCAGGGTCGCGTCCCGGTCCGGTCCGCCGACGAGGACCTTCGGCGCTTCGCGGTTGAAGCGCACGATTTCGAGGAGCATCCGGTAGAAGCTCGGGCGGAGCAGGTTCGACCGCTGCGCGAAAAGGCGGTCGAAATCGGCGCCATTGTACTCGAGATCGCGGCGGGGATTCTTCACCGAGAAGCTCATCTCGGACGTTTTCGAGCGGACTCCGATCCGATCGAGGAGGCGGATCAGACCCGGGTAGGTCCAGTCGTTGAAGACGATGAAGCCCGTGTCGATCGCGTAACGGCCCGAGGCGACCTCGATGTCCTTCGTCGCGGTATGACCGCCGAGGCGGTCGTCCGCTTCGAAGAGGTGAACGTCGTGGCGGCGAGCGAGGAGGTGTCCGGCGGTCATGCCGGAAACTCCGCTGCCGATGATCGCGATACGTGGGGGGACGAGCATGCACCGAGTACTACGGGGCGGTTCGATTCGAGGTTACGTTTCTCACCAGCGCAGGAGGCGGCGGGCGGAAAGGGCCGCGAGACCGGTTAGCGCCAACAAGGGGAGAAAATGCCAGAAGAGGACGTGCAGCGGGTTTTCGTTCGCGCAGGCGAACTGGACGATGAACGAGGCGAACGAGGCCGTCGAAACCGCGGCCCACGCCCCCGCACGGGCGGGCGACGTCGTCGCCCCTTTCCGGATCCAGGCGAAGAGGAGGCTCGCGTGCAAGGCGCCCGCGACGAAGATCACCATCCCGCATCCGCCGTTCAGGTAGGAAGACTCGCGGTGCAGCTGATACGCGAAATCGGCGAAACGGAGGTGGGCGGCCGTGAAGAGCGCGAGACCGGCGAACGGAACCCAGACGAAACGCGTGAGCCGGCGGGCGGTCGCGCCGAGCGCTCCGTCCGGAAAGGCGAGCGCGTAGACCTTCATCGCCGGAAGGAGGGTCGCGAGCGACCAGAGTAGGAAGAGGAACGCGAGGTCGAGGTTTCCGATGCGTTCGGAGAAGTCGCCCCGAAGCGGGAGGAGCCAGAAAGAAAGGGCGAGGATGAGCGCCGCACCCGCGACCCAAACCGCGCCGTAAGTGCCCGTTCCGAGCGATCGCGAGCCGCGGCGGGATTCGTCGGAATGGCGGGTGGCGTCCTTCGCGAGGGTATCGATCAATTTCCGAGTCCGGAGTTCGTCGCTCATTCTCGGTTCCCTCCCGTCGTCGCCGTTTCGGTGAGTTTATGCATCGCCCGATGGACGGCGACCTTCACGGCGGAAAGGCTCATCCCGAGGCGCACGGCGACCTCGGCGAGCGGAAGCTCCTCGAGCTTCGCCATCCGGATGAGTTCGCGCTGGCGGGGAGAAAGGGTCTCAAGCATTTCGCTCACCCGGTCTTTCGCGTCGGCTTCCGATTCCTCGCGTTCGATCCGTTCCGCGGCTTCCGGATCGGCGACCGTCGAGAAGTCCGACTCTTCCCAATTCAAGAGATCCGGCCGAACGGAAAGCATCCGCGCGACGTCGATCCAGCGGTGCCGCGCGATCGCGAAGAGCCAGGGTAGGATCGGGTACTCGGGGCGATAGGTGTGGCGCTTTTGGTGGATCGAGAGGAGCACGTCCTGGACGAGGTCCTCGAGGAGGTCGCGCGAATGGGAGCGCGAGGCCGGAATCGTTTTCCGAAGGTTCGAGCGCACGATCTTCGCGGTCAGCTCGAGGAAGTCCGCGTAGGCCCGCGGATCCCCGCCCTCGCCGGCGAGGAACATCCCCTTCAGCCGGTCTTCGAGCGGTCCATTTCGGCTTTCCGTGGGAGTCACTCTTTTTCGTCCGATCGTTTCGAGTCACGCCGAGCATTACGCAGGCGGAGGCTTCCGGGTTACAGGGCGGGCACGAAGTCCTTAACTTAGCCGAAACCTTAGGGAAATGGAAAGGCGGCCCGGTGACGTTTCGGCCCCTTTCGACCGGGCGGTGCGCTTTCGCGCGAGGGGAGGCAGGCCCTCGCGCGCCTAAGTGCTTGAAAAGGTTAAAGCGCTCTCATCCGAGCGGCTGGCACATCCTCCGCATAATAGAGGGCGAGGCGAAGGAGGCCTGGAATCAAAATGCGCGACGAAACCTACGGAATCTCGATCATCGGACTCGCGGCGGGCCTTTACGGGATCGTCGCTTGGATCGGATTGGTTCACGCCACGGCCGTCGGGAATCCCGCCGGTTCGTTCGCGAGCAACCTCCCGGTCGTCGATGCACAGGAGAACGGACTGATCGTCGCGAATCGCTGAAAAAGTTAACACCGTGGTGGAGCCAGAACAGTTGGCCCTCTGCGGTCGGGAACGGCCAGCTTAAGCTTGCCGTTCGAAGCCCTCCCATCCGAGGGCCAACCTACTTACTACGTTTGCCAACCTTGAATTCAGGGGCTGGCATTAAAGGGCGGGGTTCTCCTCAGAAGCGGGGAGGGGAATCCCGCTTCTTTATTTAGGGATTTCTTTTTCGAACGCGCATGCGAAACTTTTCCCATGCGCGAAGCGAACTTCGACGGCCTCGTCGGGCCGACTCACCACTACGCGGGACTCTCCTTCGGGAACGTCGCCTCCACGCGTAACGCGAAGCTCGTTTCCCATCCGAAAAAGGCGGCGCTCCAAGGACTCGCGAAGGCCGGACGGCTCCGCGACCTCGGACTCCTCCAGGGCGTGCTGCCGCCGCTCCGCCGGCCGCGTCTCGATACGCTCCGCGCCCTCGGTTTCACCGGTACGGACGCCTCCGTGATCGAACGCGCCTTCCGCGCGGTTCCGCAGCTCCTTTCCGCCGCCTATTCCGCGTCGTCGATGTGGGTCGCGAACGCGGCGACGTTCACCCCGTCCCGCGACGCGACCGACGGGAAAGCGCATTTCACGCCGGCGAATCTCGCCTCGAAATTCCACCGCTCGCTCGAACCGAAGCAGACCGGCGCGAACCTGCGCGCGATCTTCCGCGGCGCTTCGTTCGTCCACCACGAACCGATCCTCCCTCAGTTCGGGGACGAGGGCGCGGCGAACCATTCGCGGCTCGCGCCCGCGCACGGGGAGCCGGGATTGGAACTCTTCACCTTCGGAGGGTCCGTCCTCCAGGACGGCGCCTTTCCGAAGCCGAAGAAATTTCCGGCGCGTCAGTCGCTCGAGGCCTCGCACGCGGTGCTGACCACGCACGCGCTCGATCCGTCGCGCACGCTCGTGATCCAGCAAAACCCGGATGCGATCGATGCCGGCGTTTTCCATAATGACGTCGTCGCGGTGGCGAACGAGAACGTTTGGCTCCTGCACGAGAAGGCGTACCTCGACCAGGCGACCATCCTCGCCCGCGTTCGGACGGGGTGGGCGGCGATCGGGGGCGGGGCCCCGCTCCACGTGTTCGAGATCGCGGACGCCGACGTCCCGCTCGAGGACGCGGTGAAAAGTTACTTGTTCAATTCCCAGCTCGTGACGCTCTCGCCGGGCCGGATGGCGATCATCGCGCCCGAGGAGTGCCGCGAGACCGAGGCGGTGAAAGCCGCGATCGACGCGATGATCGCGAGCGGGAATTCACCGCTTCGCGAGGTGCACTACTTCGACGTGCGCGAGTCGATGCAGAACGGCGGGGGGCCGGCGTGCCTGCGCCTCCGGGTCGCGCTGACCGAGGGCGAGATCGCCGACGTGCATCCGGGAGCGTGGCTCACGCCGGAGCGCCAACTCGCGCTCGAGACGTGGGTCGGGAATCACTACCGGGACCGGCTCGCGTTCGACGACCTCGGCGACCCGAAGCTCTACCTCGAGGTCCAAACCGCGATGGACGCCCTCGAGGGGATTCTCGGATTCGCTCTCGCGTAAAGCGCCGAAAGAATGGCTCGAAACTCGGCCAATAGCCAAGGCCCATTCGGGAACTGCGGTCTCGCTCGCGGTTTCTTTTCGTTCGAGCGGCCCTTTCGTCGGAGCTCCACTTGGATTCCCTTCAATCACCACCTCTTTCCCCATCGCCAAGAATGGCCGACGTGTTTATGTCTCGAACAAGACTTTCCTTTTTCAGGAAGGTGATCGCGCATGTATTTTCCGTTGAAGTATAAAAGCGCGTAAGCCTCGTTCGTCAGGGATTTTGTCTTAAGCGCGTCGACCCGTTTAATGAACTCATCCAGAATTTTTCTGGCCGATCCGTGGTCGCCGGATTCGATTTTTTTCTCGAGCTGCTCGAGCTTCGCGTTCAGTTCTTTTGTTATTTTCGCGTCTTTGATCCAGGAGGCATCGGAGGATTCTTCGACCAGGTATTCGAGATAGTCTTCAAATTCCAGAGCATCGAAAACCTTTGGAGGCGCTTTTGGCCCTACGGTCTTTCCGGTCCAGCGGACGTTATTCCGGAGTGTTTCTGTCTTTTCTAAGTTTTCGTAATATTCCGGCGGTAACTGGTCAATGTCGATATCCGGATCGATTTGTACCTCTCGAATTCCGGGCAATGCATAGGAAGTCAGGACGAGACCTCGGAGAGAATTCCCAGGTTTTAAAAGCGTTTTAGATGACGCGGACCAGCCAAATGATCCGTATTGATTCCCTTTCAGTATTGCATAGCTGCAATCCCATCCTGTTGGAGCACTTGATCCCGTCTCGACAACGGCTGTTCTGGAATGAATAGATGCCGAAGTAGTCCTGTCGAAGCCCGAACATTGCGGAAGTATACCACTCGCATTTTCTTGGTCAGAGTTTGGATCTCGCGAAATCGTCAAGTAAACGAAAAGAATATTTGAATCGTTTGTCCGCGGGTTTGTAATCTCATAATTGTAATTGTATAGGGGCCCGCTTGTCGTGACATCCGCTTTAAAATAGATGTTTTTTAACGGTGTTGGCTCGCTTGAAGCGAAGGCGGCCCCAAAAAAGAAGATAAAGGCGAAAGAAAATTTACTTAAGTGGTTATTCATCATGGTCTTGATCCTTTAAAACTCACAGTGGATCGAACTTTCTGGAACTAGATGGCCGCCATTATTATTGCAGATTTTTTCAAACTTTAGACGATCGACCTGAATATATCCGATCGAGCATCTTCCCCGATCGTTCGGATTGTCTTGTATAGCGCTTTTGGCGCATCGATCAACGTCGGCACTTCTTCCAAGGCGGTGAAGACTGTGAGGAGGCTTCCAGAATTCGCTTGTTTTGCTTTCATCGTCGCCCGGTCCGATATCAAATAAGCCGCCCATAGGTAGGCTCATGTCGTTAATTCCGAGCATGGCATCGAACTGGTCGAAAAAAACAACTGCGACGATGTCGATGTAGTTCTCCTCTGCCATGTAATGATTGCCCGGATGGTAGCTGAAGTTTTCCGTTCCTGTGAGTTGGTAAAAGAGCGGATTTGCCTCTAGTGGTTTCAGTCCTGGCACTTCGATTTTCAGATCGAGAGCGTTCGAGGTCAACGCGCCTGCCATCGAAGCCGAAACGGTTTCCACACCGCCTATTTCGGGCGCGTCGTAGCGGACCTGGCAACTTCCGGAACCGTCCGTTACACATGACGGCCCCGGAAAGAAACTTCCCATGGGGCGCCCTTCGAGAGGATGAAGGTGTCCTCCCGAATCCACTTTCGGTGTCGTAGAGAAGTAGACGATCTTCCCGCTGAGGTCCTCACCAAGATCGCTTTGAATTATTGCGGTCACCACAGTGTTTGAGTTGTCGTTCGTCGTTGAAGTCTTAGCGGGATAGACGCTGGACTTATCGGACGTGAGTGAAAGTGTGTAGTGCGGTGTCGGACTCGGAAAAGGGCTAGGCAATGGAGAAGGGGTGGGTGAAGGTTCATCGATGGGGAGCAATGCGATTTGGCTAATGTCGACCGTCACGTCTGACGGAGAGACGTTCTGGCACGCGATCTGTTGGTATCCAGAGGTAGAAGCCCCGGGTAATACGATGACGTTTTCTCCTTCGTGAAGTGTCGGATACGAGAGGACCCCGTTCAATTGCATGTAGCAGGAGATCGACGTCGAACTAGAGAAGGTCACCCACATTGCAAGTGCGGTATTCATGTTGCCTGGTGCATAAGAATTGCTCCCGAAATTTAAGACGGTGATACCGCGAGGAGCATTGAATACTCCGGGAACAGTGAAATGAATGCCTCCGGAGAAGGAAGGTGGGGTTCTAGTGGTAATGCTGAGGCTCGCGATTCTGGGAGAGTTTAGATTCGGGTACTGGTAGAGATACGAAACGAGAGAAGGGTCGTCTCCCCATGGAGCCGCGGAGAGAAAATTCCAATCCGACGGATCGATGATGAGAAACGCAAATGCGGAAACAGGCGAAAAAACCCCAGTACCAAGGGCTAAGAAAACAAAGATCCCTCGAAAAAGATCGCGCCGCATACGTACCTCAGTGGAGAATTTTAGCGATTCCCTCACTATGCCGATCGGAACTTAATTTCGTAATGAGTCGTCTCGGACGCACGACCGAAGGTCGCGAGCGAGATTAAAAATCACGAAACGAATTCGTGCTCTTACAGCGCGGGATAGATTTTGATTGGCTAAGCTGAAGCAGACTTTGTCCAGGTTAGTTCGCATGGAAACGCGCCCGCGACCTAGTGACCCGCTCCAAACATTCCGGATTATGGCTTTAAAAGAATATCGGGAGCTCCGACTTCGAAGCCAGATCTTCCGAGTCGATTTCTGTTGGTGAGGTACAGTGGAAAGCCTTCGAGTTTTCAGCGTTTCACCTGCTGGAACATCCAGTTCCAGAGCGCCTCGTTCGCGTAGGTTTTCGTCCAGGCGTCGTGACCGCCGGAAGGATAGACGGTGTAGTGGATCTCGCGCGGGTAATTGTAGCCGGCGAGGTTCGTCGAGGCGATCGGGTCGAGCCATTCCCACACGTGGTCGCTCCGCTGGTGCGCGGTCTTCGTCGGGTTACCCGTCGGATTTCCCGAGCGCACGGAGTTCGTCGAACCCATCAGCCCGCCGAAGGCGTCCATCCATCCGTCGGAATTCCCGATCGCGACGGTGCCGTCGTCCTGGTTATGGAAGGCCCAAACGGAGACCTTGTTATTGAAGATGTTCGCCGCGTAGGTCCCGTTCGCGCCCGCCGCTCCGGCGATCGGCACGAGGGCCGCGACCTTGTTCGCGCATTTTCCGGCGAGGCCCCATGCGCCGCCGCCGCCCATCGAAAGGCCCGTGACGTAGACGCGGGTCGAATCGATGCGGTAATTCGCGAGCGCGAAGTCGACGAACGCGCAAGTGAGGTTATCGTCCCACCATGCGGGCGCCATCGGCGTGAGGATCACCGCCGGGAATTCGCGGCCTTCGCGGATCCGGCGATTCGGTCCGTGGACGCCCGCGCGGTCGAGGTCGGCCTCGGTCGCGCCTTGGCCTTCCTCGCCGATGCCGTGGAGCATGACGATCAGGGGCCAGCGTTTTCCGCCGGTCGGCGAGTAACCGCCCGGGAGGTATTCGATGAAGGGGTAGGGGGCGGTCGTCACGCCGCGGAGACGATAGGACGTCGTGCCGGCGAGCGAGGTCGTCGAGGTGAGATCCGGGTTCGACTGCGCCATCTCGCAGTCGGTACCGCTATCGACGCAGGCGCCGATCGCCTGGATCTCGCCCGTGGAAAGGCATCCGCTCGCGCCGAGACCTGACGCGAGCGCGAGCGGAACCCCGAAAACCCTGAGAAAACCCCGAAGCGTGCCCATGTCTCTATTTTAGAGATTGAGAAGGGGCCTCGGAATGCGTCTTTCAGGACGCGGACGAGCGCCGGGGCCGATTTAGGCCGATTCTAATCCGGAATCGTCTCGGTCGAGAATCTGATAACGCAGCACCCCGAGGGGCCGCAAAGGGGTTTACACCGAGGGGGGCGGCGCGCTCTACTGAGGCAAATTCCATCGTTGTACCCCTCTCCGCATCCGCGAAAGGACGCTCTCCTATGGCTTCAACGACTCCGAACACGAAACATCCGAAACTGATCGCTTGGGTGAAGGAGATGACGGATCTCTGCCAGCCGGATCGGGTCCTGTGGTGTGACGGTTCCGAGGCCGAAGCCGAGACGCTTTACGGCGAGATGTGCAAATCCGGGATGCTCACGAAGCTGAATCCCGCGAAGCGCCCGAATTCCTACCTCGCGCTTTCGGACGCTTCCGACGTCGCGCGGGTCGAGGACCGGACGTTCATTTGTTCCGAAACGAAGGAACAAGCCGGCCCGACGAATAACTGGATGGCGCCGGCCGCGATGCGCGAGACGTTGAACCCGCTTTTCCGCGGATCGATGCGTGGCCGCACGATGTACGTGATTCCGTTTTCGATGGGGCCCCTCGGCTCCCCGATCTCGCAGATCGGCGTCGAGCTCTCCGATTCGCCGTACGTCGTCGTGAACATGAAGATCATGACCCGGATGGGCGAGGGCGCGCTGAAGGTCCTCGGCGATTCGGGCGAATTCGTCCGCTGCGTGCACACCGTCGGGATGCCGCTCGCCGCCGGCCAGGCCGACGTGAAGTGGCCCTGCAATAAAGACACGAAGTACATCGTGCACTATCCGGAAACCCGCGAGATCTGGTCGTACGGATCGGGTTACGGCGGAAACGCGCTCCTCGGGAAGAAGTGCTTCGCGCTTCGCATCGCTTCCACGATGGGCCACCGAGAGGGATGGCTCGCAGAGCACATGCTCATCCTCGGCGTCGAATCGCCGGAAGGAAAGAAGACCTACGTTTCGGCGGCGTTTCCCTCCGCTTGCGGGAAGACGAATTTCGCGATGCTGATTCCGCCCCCGGCCCTCGCGGGAACGGCCGGTTCGAAGGGGTGGAAGATCACGACGATCGGCGATGATATCGCTTGGATCAAGCCGGGCGCCGACGGGCGGCTTTACGCGATCAACCCGGAAGCCGGTTTCTTCGGCGTCGCGCCGGGGACGTCCACGCGCACGAATCCGAACGCGATGGCGTCGATGGCGAAGAACACGATTTTCACGAACGTCGCGCTCACCGAGGACGGCGACGTGTGGTGGGAAGACCTGACGGAGACGCCGCCGGCGAATCTTACCGACTGGACCGGCCAGGCATGGACGCCGGAAATCGCGAAGACGAGCGGTCGCAAGGCCGCGCATCCGAACGCGCGTTTCACCGCTCCGGCTTCTCAGTGCCCGTGCCTCGACGCGAACGCCGAAGATCCGGCCGGCGTTCCCATTTCGGCCTTCATTTTCGGTGGCCGTCGCCCGGATACCATCCCGCTCGTTTACCAAGCGAATTCCTGGGAACACGGCGTTTACGTCGCCGCGACGACCGGGTCGGAAACCACCGCGGCCGCGGTCGGCGCCGTGGGCGTCGTTCGGCGCGATCCGATGGCGATGCTTCCGTTCGCGGGCTACAACATGGGCGATTATTTCACGCACTGGCTGAAGGTCGGGAAGACGGCGGGCGCGAAGGCGCCGAAAGTCTTCGGCGTGAACTGGTTCCGCAAGAACGCGCAGGGCAAGTACGCCTGGCCGGGCTTCGGCGAGAACATGCGCGTGCTCAAGTGGATCGTCGGGCGCGTCGAAGGCACGACCGGTGGCGTGGAGACGCCGATCGGGACGATGCCGACCTACGCGGACCTCGATTTCAAGGGCCTCGACTTTACGCCGGCCCAGTTCGCCGACGTGACCGCGATCGACGCCGAGAAGTGGAAGCGCGAAGTCGAAACCTCGGGCGAGTTCTTCGCGAAGTTCGAAGGCCGCGCACCGAAGGAATTCGCGGGAGTCCAAACCGCGATCCTCGATCGCTTCGCCGCGGCCGTCGCCTCGACCTCCGGGAAGAAAATCTCCGCGCCGACCGCTACGGTCTGAGCGAAGGAATCACTGATTCGCAGGCACCGCGGGAGCGACCGAAGCCGGCGAGCGATTCGCGGGGAGTAGGCTCTTCGCGTAATGCATGTTCGCAGCCCGGCCGTATTCCGAATGGAACGCGCCGACCGTCTGCTTGAAGTTGTCGGCGACGGTGAAGGTGAGGTGACCGTCGTTTCCGGAGTCGAAGAGGATTCGACCGAGGGAGCCGAGGAGATCGGCGAGTTTCAGCCCTCCGTTAAAGTCCCAGTCGACGGCGACGTCGCCAAAGTAGACGGCGGTCGAGCGGTCTTTACCCACCCGAAGCGGGATCGCGGGCGTGAATTCGTAGTGGTACCAACTCGTCGATTGGCAAAGGATGCGTTTGAGTTTCGGCGTTCCGCCCTCTGTGGGCAGGTAAAGGAGACCGGTTTCGTCGAGCTGGTAGGTCGATCCGTTCTCGATCTCAACCCGGCAGTCTTTGGTGAAAGGATCTCCGCGGTGAGTGACCATCACGCGGCCGACGAGCACGCGATCGGACTCCTTCAGGTCGTTTGCACGGAAGTCGACCCGCGAAGTGGCGCATCCCGAGGCGACGATGAGGATGGCGATACCGACGAAAATGGATTTGTTCACGTATCCCTATCGGCGGAGATTACACGCCGCTATAGATGCGGGGCCGTCTTTAAACGTTCGTACGGGACAAAATCGTCATTTCTCTGACTTTCGGGAGGATTCCCGTATGATCGGGGCATCTTTAAGGCCGGTTCCCAAACGTCTCTGTCTTTCCCAAGGATGTGAAGAATGACTCGTTTCCGCGCTTTCGGTGCTGCTCTCGGTTTGTCCCTTTCGCTCACGTTTTCTCTCGCGACCTTCGCGACGGAACGCACTCCGCCCTGCATGGTGCGGGACAAGCAGCTGAACGTGAACAACGCTCAAGTCTCGAAATGGAAGACGACGACGAAGAACCAATACCTCGGCCGCGGGCACGTCACCGGACGGATCTCCCGGCTCTACGGCGAGATGACCGGGCACTCGCATTTCCAAATCGAATTCGATCGGGGAGTGAACGATACGCTCGAGGTCGTCTATAGCCTCGACTTCGGAAAGCTACCGAAGCTCGCGATCGGCATGCAGGTCGAGGCGTGCGGCGACTACATCACGTCGTCGAAGGCGACTTCCCGGTATCCGCGTTCGCCGGACGGCGGGATCATCCACTGGGTTCACCGTTCGGATTCGCCGGCGAAGCACGCGAGCGGTTACCTCGTGCTCGACGGCCGCGTTTTCGGCGGGGGCGGCGGGCTCAACCGCTAAGCCGAGGCTTAAATTCCCACGATCGAATCGCTGTCGAGTTTTTAGACAGCGCGGTTTTTCACGGGTCTAGGCGCAGCTATACGCACGCCCCGATCGGGAATTGTGGACCAACCGTTTACCGAGTCATTCCGCGTCTGTGTCTAACGCGACGCATTACGAACGCCATCGCTTCGTGTCATAGTCAATTCATCGTCCCTACACTGCTGTACGTTTTTGGGGTGGGAAATGAACCAGGCACAGGCTTTCGTTTTTTGCGCGCTATTAGGGGTTTCCGCTTCGGCGTGCGCGCCGAAGGAGAAGCAGCACGATGCGTTTCTCCAAGTGGATGCTCCCTTCCAAGATTTCGTTCATAACTTCGAACAAGTTTCGGCCCAAGAAGGCCAACCGCTCGAGATCAACGACCTCGTCGTTCAGTTCGGCTCGACGCCGAGCCTGAACGAAACCGGCGTTTGCGAATGGGCGGACAACGAAACTCCGCGGATCACGGTCAATCAGCGCATCTGGAACACGCTGAACGACTACGACAAGCAGGAAGTCATCTTCCACGAACTCGGCCACTGCATCCTGAAGCGGATCCACCAGAACACGGAAATGATGGCCTACAACGGCACCGTGCAAGTCGCCGAATCCATCATGTATCCGTACCGCATTTCGGGCACGATCTACCGCGACAACATCGTCCACTATCACGACGAGCTGTTCTCGAAGCACGACCAATTCTAAGCGGGTGACTTCGCCGGGACCGCCGCGCCGGCCTTATCTAGACCCGCAAAAGCCTCAGACAAACCCCCGCTCCGCCTCACGGCGGGCGGGGGCAACTCGTTTTTGCGGGTCCAGATAAGGCCGGCGCGGCTCTCTCGGTCAAGCCACCCACTGAGCGTTTGTCGTCCATCGCGGCTGCCGAGTTCGAAATGGCGCGATCCCGGGATGCCTTAGGGCAGGCAAAAACGAGCTGCCCCCGTCTGCCGAAGGCAGATCGGGGGTTTGTTTGAGGCTTTTGCCTGCCCTAAGGCAACCCGGGATACCACCGACCCGAAAGAGCTAAGCCGACCGCCGACCGTAGAGCTCTTCGATGTCGTCGAACTCGAGCAGGGAATGGAGGAGCTTCGCCTTGGGATAGTTCGTCTTCAGGAACTCGTCGTAGGCCGGGTCGCGCTCGCGGAGTTCCTGGGTGAAACGGAACTGGGTTTGAAAGGCTTCGGATTCCGCGTCGAGGAGCGCGGTTTGGGACTTCGCCGTCTGGCCGGCCCAGACCTTCGGTTCGAGCGCGTGGGCGATCTCGTGGACCAGGAACGGGGCGAGGACTCCGATCGGGCTCGTGTAGTCGAGAAAGATCGTGCCTTTCGCGCCCTCGGTGACGAGGCAGGCGCCGATCGGCTGGCCGGCGGGGATGACTTCGCGGAGTTTCGCGACGATCGCCGCCGGATAGGCGTCGATCCGGACTTGGCCGCGCTTGAGGAGCGGAAGGAAACGCTCGAGCAGTTCGCGGCCGACCGCCGTGCGGGCAATGAGCTTCAACACCGGATCCGGATTTGCATTCTTGAGGATGTCTTTGTAGTCGCCCGTCATTCCTTTCTCGTTTCGGAGCGCCTCGGGCTTTCCTAAACGGGTATTTCGCGAGAGGTTCGCCCCATGCCCGTTTTTTCGACCCGTTTCGCTTGGCCCCTAATCGCCCTTCTCTTTACGACCCCCTCCGCCTTCGCCGTCAAAGACTTCCGGGAAGCGAAGCGGATCGCTAAGGAACTCCACGCGGCTCGCGGATTGACGCTCTATTGCCGCTGCCGCTACTCCGGCAAGACCGTCGATTTCGAGTCCTGCGGGTACCGTCCGGCGCGGGATCCGAAGCGCGCGCGTCGGATCGAGTGGGAGCACGTCGTGCCCGCGGAAGCCTTCGGGCAGAGCTTCGTCGAGTGGCGCGAGGGCGGACCGCGTTGCGTGAAGAAGGGGCGCCCGTTCCGCGGACGGAAATGCGCGGAGAAAAACCCGGAATTTAACCGGATGGAGGGCGACCTCTATAACCTTTTTCCGGCGGTGGGCGAGGTGAACGGGCTGCGCTCGAACTACTCGATGGCCGAGATCGGGGCGCTCGGGAAGTTCGCCGGGATCACCTTCGGCGGGTGCGCCGCCCGGATCTTCGAGTCGAAATTCGAACCGATGGACTTCGCGAAGGGCACCGTCGCCCGGGCCTATCTTTATATGGACGGGGAGTATCCGGGTCATGGCATCATCTCGGATAAGAACCGCAAGCTGTTCGCGGCCTGGGACGCGGCCCATCCGGTCGAACCCTGGGAATGCGACCTCTATCGTCGGATCCGGAGGATCCAAAATGAGAACCCCGTCCTCGCCAGCCGTTGCAAATGATTCCGTTTCGACGTTCCTGCGCGCGTTCCGAGCGGACCGGGTTCCGGTTCCGGAGGACCTTTCGACCCGTCTCGCCGGGCTTCGGCTTTCCCAGGCGATCGCGCGCGGCGGGCCGATCGATCTCGAAATCGGGTGCGGAGTCGGGTGGCATCCGATTCGGTACGCGCGGGAAAATCCGGGACGTACCGTGGTCGCGATCGAGCGCACGGCGGAGAAGTTCGCGAAGTTCCGCGAGCGCCTCGCACGCCATCCCGAACTCACGAACCTGATCGCGGTCCACGCGGACGCGGTGGCCTGGATCACCCATTTCGCGCCGCCCGGGACGTTCGATCGGCTCTTCCTCCTTTATCCGAACCCGAATCCGAAGAATCCGGCCGCGCGCTGGGTGCGAATGCCGTTCTTCGGTCGGCTGCTCGAATCGCTTCGGCCGGGCGCGGAGATCGAACTGCGGACGAACGTCGAAGCGTACGCCGAAGAGGCCGCGCGCGAGGCAGCCGATAGGTGGGGACTCCGCGACGGCGAACGGCATCGGTTCACGCGCGCCGAGGTTTATCCGGCGAACGCGCGGACGCACTTCGAGCGCAAGTACCTCGAGCGGGGCGAGGCCTGCTTTTCGCTGCGGTGGCGGATCTAGGGATTATTTCGTCGGCAGGACTTCGCTGACGATCTTGCAGCCGCGACCGCTTTCGAACGGACTCTTCGCGCCCATTCCGTCGATCGAGCGACTGAGGCGGGCATAAGCGCTCCAGTGCTTCGAAACGCACTGGTCTTTCGCTTTCTCGGCCGAGGGGGAGGAAACGATCGGGGTGCGGATCGTCGGAAGTTCCTGGACGCTCGGAAGAGCCGGAGCGCCGCAATCGACGCGGGCGGCGCAGATGAAGCGCGAGGGTTCCGACGCGCGCGCGGCGGGCTGGAGCGCGACGAAAATCATACCGCCGAGGACGAAGAGGGCGAACACGGTCAGCCGAGTCAGAAAGCGGGTTTCCAAGGGACACCTCCGAGGAAGGTTTGGAGCACTCTTATCCCTAAGGGTAGTCCGCCCCGTTCCGCCGCGCAGTCGGCAATATTCGCCGGTCGTGGCGGAGCGAGGCGTTCTGGGCTAATCTTAAGGCATGTCTCGGGTCCGGCGTTCTTGGCCGCGGCGGCAAGCCGGCCTTCAAAAGGAGTTCGCGTGAGCGCGGTGGAATCCGTTCCCGAACGCGCGATCTCGTCGACGACGCTCTACGCGCGTACGCGGAAAAAGTTCGACGAGAAGCCGCCGGAGGATCGGCGGAAGTGGGTGCTCTGGACACTCATGGTCGGCAGCCTCATCGCCGGCCTCGACGCGACCATCGTGAACGTGAGCGTTCCGGCGATGATGAACGATTTTCACGCGCCGGTGAGCCAGGTCCAGTGGGTCGTTTCCGTCTACATGATCGCGTTCGCCGTACTCATGCCGCTCACCGGATGGCTCCGCGAGCAGCTCGGCAGCCGAAAGCTCTACCTCCTCGCGCTCGGCGTCTTCACCGTCGGTTCGCTCGCATGCGGACTCGCGTGGAACCTCGGCTCGCTCGTCGCCTTCCGCGTGGTCCAAGCGCTCGGCGGGGGGGCGATGACGCCGATCGCGATGGCGATCCTCACGGAAACGTTTCCGGCGAACGAAAAAGGCCGCGCGCTCGGGGTTTGGGGCGCGGGCGTGCTCCTCGGCCCTATCTTGGGCCCCCCGCTCGGGGGATTCCTCACCGAGTGGGCGGGATGGCGCTCGATCTTCCTCGTGAATCTGCCGATCGGCGTCCTCGGCGTCGCGGCCGCCGCCGTGATCCTCCGCCGGGATAAACCGGCCGAAAAAATCCGGTGGTCGACCTTCGACTTCAAGGGGTTCGGCCTCCTTTCCGGTTTCCTCATCTCGCTCCTCTACGGAGCCTCGGTCGTCGAACAGGACGGATTCCAATCGCCGACAGTCGCCCTTTACGCGGCCGCGGCGATCGTCTTCCTGATCACGTTCCTCGTCTCCGAACTCCGCTCGCGCCATCAGGTCCTCGATTTCTCTCTCTTTCGGTCGCGGACGTTCGGACTCGCGATCGTGATCGGACTCGTGCGTTCGTTCGCGCTCTACGGCGGTCAGTTCCTGCTCCCGCTCTTCCTCGCTCGGGTCCAGGGCTATACCGAGGACCGCATCGGACTCATGATCCTCCCGGGCGCCGTCGTGATCGGCGCGCTCCTGCCGTTCTCGGGACGCGCGTCCGACCGCTACGGCTCGCGGCCGTTCATTCTCGCGGGGCTTCTCGTCCTCGTCGGTTATTTCGTGAGCATGACGAGGATCGACGTCGACACGAGTACCTCGGGCATCTTGATCCCCGTGCTCGTGCGCGGGTTCGGACTCGGTCTGCTCGTCACCCCGCTCACGTCGATGGCCCTCGGCGCGATCCCCGTGCATAAGTCGGCGAACGGGTCGATCCTTCTGAACCTGACCCAGCAGCTCGGCGGGAGCCTCGGGATCGCGTCCCTCGGCTCCGTCCTCGAATACCAGACTCGCGCCTACTCTCGTACCGGCGCGGGCGAGCTCGTCGCGGCAGTTTCGAGCTACCAAGACGCGTACCGTTTCGGCGCGGTGATCTGCGCGATCGCCTTTCTCGTCGCCCTCGGCATCCCGAAACCGATTCAAGGAAAAGGACATGGCACGGCTTAAGATCCTCTTTCGCGACCGCGATCTCCTCATCATCCACAAACCGAGCGGCATGAAGACCTACCGCGACGAAAAGGGCGAGACCGGGCTGTCGGCGTTCGACGTCCTGAAAAAGCAGTTCGCCGAGGCGACGATCCACCCGGTGCATCGGCTCGACCGAGGGACCGACGGCTTGCTTATCTTCGCGCTCCGTCCGGACGTGGCGAACCTCCTGCAGAAGCTCTTTCGCGAGGAGAAGGTGAAGAAGACGTACTGGGCGCTCGTTTGGGGCGATCCGCCGGCGCGCGCGGAGTGGAAGAAGCCGCTTCCCGACAAGGAATCGGGCGCCTCCCAGCGCGCGCTGACGAAATTCTTCACGCGTGGTCGCTACGAGACCGAGGCAGCGACGGAAGGAGAACCGGGACTCGCCTTTTCCTGGATCGAGTGCGAACCGAAGACGGGCCGCTTTCACCAGATCCGTCGCCACGCCGCCGAGGCCGGGTATCCGCTCGTCGGCGATCCCGATTACGCGACCGACGAGCAGAAAAAGGCCGCGAAGGTCTTCGGGATGAATCGAATCGCGCTTTCGTCGGTGCGGCTCGAGTTCATGCACCCGACCCTCCGGAAGCCCGTGCTCGTCGAGACCTACCCGGAGACGACGTTCGGCAAGATCCTCAAGGAACTGGAATCCACCGACTGAGCAGCTCCTTGAATTCCTCGAGTTTGAGGGGCTTCGCGAGGTGTTCGTTCGCGCCGGCGGCCAGGCTCTTTTCCCGGTCCTCGGGGAAGGTGTTCGCGGAGACCATCACGATTGGTCGGGGCGCGAGTCGCTCCGAGACTTCGAGGCGGCGGATCTCGAGCGTCGCATCGAGTCCGTCCATCTCGGGCATCTGCATGTCGAGGAGGACGAGGGCGAAAGGTTCCTCGGCGAGCTTCGCGAGCGCCTCGCGTCCCGAAAAGACGTGGACCGCCCGGAGATCCGGCCGGAATTTCATGTAGGCCGCGATCAAACGGTGATTGTCTTCGTCGTCGTCCACGACCAGGACGGAACGCGTGCCGGGGGCGGCGTCCGTCGGGTTCGAGAAGCCTTCGAATCGCGTTTCGGGGACGCGGCCACGCCCGTCCGGTTTCGCGGTGCGGATCCCGAGGGACCGCGTGTAATTCGAGAGCCCGGGCGCGCCGAGTTCGGTGGGCGATTCGCGGTAGACGGCTTTCCGGTGGGAAAGCACGCGGAGCGGGATCGTGAATTGGAAAATCGATCCTTTCCCGAGTTCGCTGCGGACGGAAATCTTTCCGCCGAGGAGTTCGACGATGTGCCGGGAAATCGCGAGCCCGAGGCCGGTGCCGCCGTAACGGCGAGTGATCGACGCGTCGGCCTGAGCGAAGTCCGAGAAGAGGCGGGACTGCTGGTCGGCGCTCATCCCGATGCCGGTGTCGGAAACCTCGAACTGGAAGCGCTGGGCGTCGGCGCCGTCGCCCTGGATGGCGGTGACGCGGATTTCGATCGAGCCCTCGGCGGTGAACTTGATCGCATTGCCGACGAAGTTCAAGAGGGCTTGACGGATCCGGATCGAATCCCCCGAGACTTGGTAGTCGTGGCTCGGAGCGACGACGCGGAAGCCGAGTCCCTTCGCCTCGGCGTCGAAGCGCATGAGGCTTTCGACGTCGTAGAGGAGTTCGTAAAGCCCGAATTCGTGCGACTCGATATTGAGCTTTCCGGCCTCGAGGCGGGAGAAGTCGAGGATGTCGTTCAGGATCCGGAGGAGCGAATGCCCGGAGCGCTGGAGGACGCGGAGGTGCCGGACCTGCTCGGAGTCGAGCGGAGAAAGGAGCAGGACGTCGGTCAGGCCGAGCATCGCGTTCAGGGGCGTCCGGATCTCGTGGCTCATCACCGAGAGGAAGCGTGACTTCGTCTTCGTCGCGAGTTCCGCGCGATCGCGCTCGGCGCCGACTTCGGCGAACGCGGCCTGGAGCCGCTGATAGAGGAGATTCAACTGGTGGGCGATTCGCGCGACCTCTCGCGGCCCCTCGGGTTCGAGGCGAACGTATTCCGTTTTCGCCCCCGACTCGGTGAAGTGTTCGCGGTTCCGGTTGATGTTCACGAGGATCTTGTTGATGTTTTCGATGACGAATCGAGCGAGGAGTTGCCGGAAAAAGAGCGAGACGAAGAGGACCCCGGCGGCGAAGACGGTCAAGATCGCGAGCGCGGTGTACAAGGGAGTATAGGCCTCTGATTTCGCCTGGTAGGCGACGATGCAGTACCCCGGTTCGCGAAGCGGTCGGGCCTGGTAAACGTAGTCGTTCCCGTCGGATCCCCGGAGGGGGTGCGTTCCCGCGCGGCATTCGAGGTCGGGCGCCCCGGCCGGCGTGATCGCGAAATCCGCACGGGAATCCGAGTCGGGCGCGCGCTGAAAGCCGAGCATCGGGATATCGCGCCCCATGAACGGCGCGAGCGGTTTTCCGGAAAGATCGGTGAGGAGCATCCCGCCCGTCTCGCCGAAGCGGGCGGCGCCGAGGATCTGGGCGACCCGGCCCGCGGTCAGGTCGACTCCGGCGACGCCGAGCACGGCACCCGTTTTCGGATCGCGGAGCGCATGGGTGATCGAGACCATGACGCGTTTGAAGTAGGTCGTGTCGTAGTAGAACGGCGTCCGGTACATCCCGTACGTCCGCACGGCGCCCGCCCACCAGATTTCCGAGGGGCTCGTCTGGTAAATCGGGTCGGTGTAAGAGGCGACGCGGAACGTGGACGGAGCGTTGAAATCGGGCGTCCCGTAATAGTCGAGATTTCGCGTGATCGCGTAAGCCATTCCGCGCGTTCCGAACATGCGGCGGGCGGGTTTTTCGGCGAAGGCGAAGTAAAGATCGAAGAGTGCGGGATTGCGGGGGAGTTGGAGTTCGGCTTGGACCCGGATCCATTCGGCGAATGTCGTTTGGGACCGGTCGAGGATGAGCGGGATGCCGAGGACGAGGGAGCGGACGGTGGCGCGGGCATCGTCGAAGGTGGCGTCGAGCGATCCGCCCGCGACGGCGATTTCCTTTTCGAGCTCGGCGTCGAGCGTCGTGCGTTTCGCTTGGACGATGCTGGCGAGAACGAAGACCGTGAACGTGGTGCCGACGATCAAGATCACGAGATTCGTGATCGTGAAGGCTTGGCGAAGCGAGAATCCGCCCTGAAAGATGCGAGAGTCTTTTTCCATGGTCAGCTTCGGGATAATCTTTATCACGGTAAGGGAGACGTTTCCGAGTGGGAAACCCGAATGCAGACTCGATGCGACAATCGGAAACCGCGGGCGCCTCGCGCACGACGGCGGCGGTCTTGGCGGCGCTCGTCGCGGGCGCTTGCTGGGGAGTGAGTTTCCTCGCGCCGCGTGCGTTGCCCGACGTCCCGCCGGCGACGCTGATGTTCTACCGGTTTCTGTTTTTCGGCGTCTCCTCCTTGCTCGCGCTCGGGATCCGCCGGGGGCGGCGGCCCGCGATCGACCGCGAAGCGACGAGGCGCGCGCTCGAACTCGCGTTGCTCGGGTATAGCGCTTACTATGCGCTCCTCTCCCTCGGCGTCCAAGGGATCGGCGTCTCCTTCGCGACGGCGATCATCGCGCTTCTTCCGCTCACGATCCTGCTCGCCGCGAGCTCGCGCTCCGAATGGCCGGGGTTGGCCGCGCCGATCGCGCTCATCGCGGTCGGCGGACTCCTCGTTCCGCTCGAACTCTTCGGCCGCGCTTACGGGGCCTTCCTCGCGAACGACGTGCGGCTTCGGATCCTCGGCCTCGCGGCGACCCTCGCCGCGCTGGCGAGTTGGACGGCTTTCGCGATCCGGAACGCGCGCTTCCTTCGCGAACATCCCGCATGGCGTCCGCTCGACTGGGCCGGGGTGCTCGGAATCGCTTCCATGGTCACCGGGTTCGCGATCTTTCTCGCCGTCGAGAGGGGCTCCGTCGTCGGCGCCCTCGCGCGCGGCTTCGGGGACGCTCGGCTGCTCGTTTGGACGGGGTTCATGGGGGTGGTCGGCGCTTGGTTTACGAGCGCGCTTTGGAATTTCGCCTCGCGGGTCCTGCGTCCGGCGGCGCTCGGGATGCTTCTCGTGTTCGAGTCCGTCTTCGGGCTGCTTTTCGGCTTCCTCTACGATGGTCGGTTCCCGTCCGCGCGCGAAGGGACGGCCGCCGCGTGCCTGATCGTCGGGGCGATGCTCGGAATCCGGCGACTCCGAGCGGTACGACCGGGACCTAGACCGTAGATCAAGCCGAACGGTAGATCGAGTAGTGACCGAAATGGCGAGGCGACACGACGGCGCCTAACCAGGGGTGTTCGCGTTCGATCTGATCCCGGACCGCGCGACCCCGGCCGACCACGCGAATCGGCGCGCGGCGGGCGTATTCGCGGAGGGAATCGAGGGCGCGCGCGATTTCCTCCCGCGTGCCGAAGTCGTAGACGAAATAGAGGTCGGCCACGGGAATGGTCGCGTCCGCGAGGTCGCCCTGCCGGAGGGTTTCCGGATCGATGCCGAGCGAGGCGTAGATCCGGCGTCCTTCCGCCACGCGCTCGGGCACGAGCTCGAGTCCGAGGAATCGCGCGCGCGGGCGGAGCTCGGACAGCACGATGCCGAGTCGGCCGTAACCGGCGCCGAGATCGATCCATCGGTCGAGGCTTTCCTCCGGATCGGCGTCGGCGACGATGCGTTCGAGTTCGGCGTACGGGGTTTGGAACGACTGCGCGGAGAGGTGGGCCCACGTCTGGCGGCGGATCCCTCCGGCTTCGGCGTCGATCCGCGCGCGTACGGCGGCCTCGCATTCCTCGATCCGAAAACCGAGTGCGCGGTCGCGCGCCTCGGCCGCGAGTTTCTCTGCCGCGTAGTCCGTCATCCCGTAGTTATTTAAACCGGATTTGGAGTCGGAGAAAGCCCTGAGTCGCGGTTTCGGGCGCGGCGAAGGGGAGGGCGGAAAGCGCGTAACCGGCGCCGACGCTGACCTTGTAGCGGGTTCGGCGTCCGCCGGCCATGGAGAAGCCGAGATTCGCGGGATGGAGCGAAGCGGTGGGCCGGATCGTGGGAATGAAGCTGCGCGGGTTCGCGACGGTGGTCACGGTGACGAGAAGTTGGTCCTCGAGGATGAGGCTGAAGTGCGGATCGGCCGGATCGAGGGGCGCGCTGAGCGAGACGAGCCGGTACTCGTTGTTTTGGCGCCAGTTCAGATCGTTCGAAGCGTCCAGGGTTCCGATCGCTCGGCTTTCGAAGCCGCCGACTTTCAGCGAAACGAAGTAGTCGTCGCGCTTCATCGTGGAGGAGTGCATCTCCGTCCACCAGAGCGATATGTTTTCGTTGTCGGCCGCCTCGATCCGGATATCGCGGTAGGAGAATTCCGGCGTCCGGGTTTTCACGCGAACTCGGACATCGAACGGAGACTGGGTCACGGGAACGAGGAGGTAGGTCTTTCGATCGCGGATCGCTCGGAGGTCTTCGTCCGAGAGCGCGATCGGTTTCGTCCCGCAACAAGGGACGACGATCACGGTCGCGCCGTCGTCGATCATCGCCTTCGCGTGGTCGAGCGCGACGACTTCCTCGCGCGAGGATTCGAAGGCGAAGCCCGAAGAAATCACGGCTAGCGCGAGCAAGGGAACGAGGAGTGCAGGACGCATCGCGGACTCCTTTCGGAGGGGCGTTAAGGCTTCGCGCAGAGATCGACGGCCCATTCGAGCATTTGCATGCCGTCGACCGACGGAAACCTTCATGAGCGCCTTGTAACGCAAAGCGTTATAAAAGGCGAGCCCGGATTCTCTCTTTTTTGAGGCCGGTTAGAAATTGACTCGAACGACCCGGACGCCGACGAAACGCCCGTCTTTCCAATCGATTTCGACCGCCTCGCACTTGTCGACGGGATTTCCGAGTTTGCGCGCGTCCTCCGGGCAGCACGCGAGCGCGCTCCATTCGACGACGCCGCCATGGCTGACGACGAGGAGGCGGCCGCCTTCGGGAATTTTTTCGAGCTCGCGCGCGAAGAGGTTCCGGAGCTTCTCGAGGTAGCGCTCCGCTTCGGGCGCGTCCGGAATCGCTTCGAAAAACGCGGAAAAACCAGCATCGTGCGGAACGAAATCGTTCAGATCCTTCGGGATCGATTTCAAGACCGAATACGTCTCGTCGACCGCGAATCCCATCGCGACGGCCGTTTCGACGGCGCGACGTTTCGGGCTCGAGATCACCCGGGCGAAGGGCCCCGCTTTTTCTCCAACCTCCCGGGCGATCGCGACGCCTTTCGCATTCAAGTGGGGCGAGGGCTTCGTTCGGAGGGCGTGGCGCCGATGTTCGATCGTCTTCATGGGGTTATGCCGAGAGTAGCGGCAATTCCGGCTTCGAAAAAGTGCTGCCATTCCGAGAATTTAGGATCTAAGTACAGTAAAGTAATTTATTGAATAGTCACAAAATATCAATTGGTTATGTTGTTTGTTAAGAAAAACACTATTTTAAATGGCGCAAAGCATTAAATGGGAGGAGAATTAAAGATGTAGACCACGGTGTTTCGAACCGGCTTGAGAATGGAGGGTGCCCCATGGCTGGACCTCGGATTTCGACCCGAGCGACGATTCGCCAGACCGGAATTCCGAGCGGCCTGACGTTCGCGATCTTTTGCCTCCTCGCGGGATGCGATGCGAGCCCGCAGGCGGCCGAAGACCTGAATCGCGCGTTCACGGCGGACCTTCCCGACCCGGTCGTCGTGCCGGCCCCCGAGCCGAGCGTCGGCTGCTACGCCGATCGCTACACTCAGCCGGCGGCCGACGTCACGAAGAAGGTCGACCTCCTCATCATGACTGACTCGTCGAGCTCCCTCGACGACGAACGTCAGAAGGTTTCCGACGGCATCGACGCGTTCATCCGCGCGCTTCCGGTCGACGTCGATTTCCGCATCGCGACCATGCTCGCTCACGGGGGCGGATCGAGTTGGGCCGGACGGATTTATTCGAAATACCGCACCGGCGCCGCGAAAGTGCTTCGTTCGGATACCCTCACTCGCGACCAGATCCGTTCCGGACTTCGCGACGACCTCATGCACGTCGTTTCCGATAACGGTTCGGACGGCGGCGAGATCGGAACCTACTCGATGACCCGCGCGATGGACGACGACCGCCTCGCGGAAAGCCGCGGTCTCGGGTTCTTCCGCGACGACGCCGCGCTCGCGGTCATCTTCATCTCCGACGAGAACGACATCTGCGCGATGTTCCCCGCCGGGTACACGCCGGTCCCGGATCCCCAAGGCTCCGAGGCGCGCGCGAAATCGCTTTATTGCACGCGGACCGCGCCGGCCCACACGGCGAACGGAGTCGTGATCACGCCTTCCTACACGGAGCATATCAGCGCCGAGTCCGTCGTGCGAAAACTCCAGGACCTCCAGGGCGGCCGCCCGCTCGTCGTTTCCGCGATCGCCTACACGGACAAGGTGAACTACCCGCACGTGGGCGAGAACGAATACGGCTACGGATGGCTCGACATGGTCGAGCTCGCGAACGGCGTGAAGGTCGAGATGACCGACGCGAGCTACGATTCCGGATTGAACCAGATCGGGGCATTGACCGCCGTGAAGCTCTCGCTGAACAAGGAATTCGCGCTCACGCACCGGGGAATCGACGCTTCGACGATCTCCGCGAAGGTCGACGGTCAGCCGGTGACGTTCACCTACATCCCCGAATTGAACCAAGTTTCCCTCGATTCGCTCGGCTCCGCGCTTTCGACGGTCGACCTCGCGTACTGCGATCCTCGGCCGGAACCTTCTCCGTCTCCGAGCCCGGCGCCGAGTCCGACTCCGACCGGAGTGGCGGGCGTCGATAACCTCTGCTCCTCGGGCGCGTTCGTGCCGAAGGCGAGTCTCGTCGCGGGGATCTCGATCGACCCGGCGGAAGGTTCGTCCGCGACGATCTTGAGCGGACTCGGGGCGATGGGCATAACGCCGATCCAATACACCGACGCCGAAATCGCCGGCGGAAAACCGATGGCCGACGGCGTGACGGTTCTCGTGCTCTCGCGGAAAGTCGTGGTGAGCCCGGTGAACGCGGCCTACGTCGCGGGCATCCGGAGTTTCGTCGCGGGCGGGGGCAGCTTGCTCGCCGAGTACGACGGCGCCGCGATGCTCTTCGACCGGTACGACGGGTTGAACGTCTCGTTCACGGGACATTTCTCTCCTTCGGTCGGACTCTTCTCGGGGAACGTGGCCGGCGGGGGCCTCCTACTGCCGCTCTCGTTCTCTTCGGCGTTCGTCATCGACACCGGCCACCCGATCATGATGGGTGTGCCGACGACGCTTTCGACGGGCCTTCGGGCCGCGTTCGCGGTGACGGATTATCCGTCGACGTGGCTCGCCCCGCTCGCGACTTTCAGCGCGAGCGGATCGACCGGATCGATTCCCGCGGGCACGTTCCCCGCGGTCCTCGCCGGTCGCTGCGGCGGGGGACGGGTCGCGCTCTTCCCGATGAACCACTTCTCGGTGCTTTCGAACGCGGGCGTGGCGACGATGGTGCAGAACGCCTTCGACTGGCTGATCGGCCAATAAGGCCGGCGTTTCGTTTCAAGCGCGACGCTTCGGCCGTCGCACGAGCAGGAAAGCCGAGACCCAAATCAGGGCGAGGCCGGAGAGGTCTCGCACGGTCCGATCGGACGGCGGAGCGTAAGCGGACTCGATCACGCCGCACGCCGGTCCCGCGTGGAGCGCGAATTCGACCGTCATGGGATACACCGGATAAACGAGGTCGGCCGAACCGCCGGGCGTGAACGTGCCGGTGAAAGCGTTCGAGACCGAGTCGAGGCGGATCACTCCGCGCGATCCGTTCCCACCGATGCTCGTCGTGAACGCGTCTTGGCCGCCGACTCCGCCGGAGACGGCGAGGGTGCCCGCGCCGGAGAGCCGACTCGCGGTTTGGAGCCAGATCGAGCCGCCGGATCCGCCGCCGCCCGAAGAGCCGTAATCGTTATTACCGAAGGTGCCGTTTCCGCCGACCCCTCCGTTCGCGTTGATCGTGCCCGAGAGCGTGAGGTCTCCGCCCGAGGTGAGGAGGAGGGCACCGCCCGCGCCTCCGCCGCCCGCTCCGTTCATCGCGTTCGTCGCGTCGAACGTGAAGGTCCCGCCTCCGCCGCCCCCGCCGCCGCCCGCGAGCCCTCCCGCGGAGCGGGAAGTGAACGCCGTTTCGAATCCGCTCGCGATCGCGGAGCGCCCGAGCGGGCAGACCGCCGCGCTCGCGGGATAGAGAGCTCCGCCGGTCGCGCCCGGCCCGTTGCATCCGCCGCCGCCTTCGCGTTGACCGGAGGGCGTCGCGCTCGGGTCGTTCGGTCCGTTTCCGCCTCCGCGCGAATTTCCCGAACTCGGCGAGCCCGCGACGCTTTCGGCGGTCGCCGCCGGCTGGTGCCCGCCGCTTCCTCCGTTTCCTCCTCCCGCTCCCGCGGAACCGCCCGCACCGGGTGCGCCCGCCGTCGCGTTTCCGCCCGCGGCGCCGTTCACGTCGATCGTGCCCGCGACGGTCGACGCGCCCTGGACTCGGATGACGAGCGGCTCGCTGCCGGTCGCGACGAGCGTGTGCCCGGCGGTGAGCGCGAAGGTCGTGAATTGGAAAACGCTTTTCACCGAGGTGTCGAACGTGATCGTCGCCCCGGCGACGGAGATCCCGGCTTGGGTCGGACCGTCGGCGAACGCGCCGTCGTGTCCGTCGCCGAATTCGATCGGCCTGGCTTCCTCGCCGTTCGCGAAGTAGGCGACGACGTCGGCGCTGGCGGAGACCACGGACAGGGAAAGCGCGAGAGAGGAGGCGAGAATCGCGCGGTTTCCGAAGACGCTCATCGGAACACCGCTTTCGGTCCGAGGCCGACCGACCATTCGGTCACGCGGCCGCCGGAGGGCTCGCCCCAGAGGAAGGCGCTTCCTTCGGCGTAAAGCGATACCGAAACCGAAGGCGAAAAGACGAAATCCCGTTCCGCGTGCAAGGCCGGACCGTACGGACCGCCGAGCGAGTCCTTCAAGAACGCGCCGGTGAGCGGAATGCGGAGAGCGAGCGTCCAACCCGAGGCGCGCACGCTCGCCGAAGGACCGAGCGAAAATCCGCGCGTCAGCTTGAGCGCGTTCGCGCCGTCCTTCTCGAAACGGTCGTCGACGAGGAGAGCGCCGCCGAAGAAGAGTTTTCCGCGAAGGCCCGCGGTGCGGGTCTCCGCCTCGAATCCTCCGCGGTAGCTCCGGGTCTTCGCGAGCGCGCCGGAATCCGAGCGGTATTGATTCGCCCGGAAATCGACCGCGAAGTTCCAATCCTCCGAAACGCGCGCCGCCGAAATCGCTTCGTGCACGAAAGCGCCGCCCGTCTCGACCCGCCGATTCGCCGTGGAATCGGAGGTCTGGGTACGGGAGGTGAGTTCGGCCGCCGGACGGACGCTCCATACGGCGCCGACCGGAGGAGGCGTCGTTCGCGCGACGGAAGCCTCCGGTGCCGGCGGGGGAGTCGGCGGGGCGGCTTTCGTCACGGGGTGGAGGATCTCGCCCGGGATCGAGAACGGCTTCGGATCCGAAAACTTCCCGACCTTGCCGCTTTCGTCCACCGCGGCGACGCGGTAAAAGACGCGGCCTTTCGAGTTCTCCATCCCGCGCCGATAAGGCCATGCCCAGTGCGGCTCCGCCGTCGTTTCCTCGGCGAGCTTTTTCGAGAAATCGCGGGTGCGCGCGACCTCCACGCGGTAGTTCTTCGCGCCGGGAAGGGCGACCCACCGGAATTCGATTTCCCATTCCTCGCCGGCATCGTCGGCCGCGGCGCTCGGGAAAAGGAAGTCGAAGAGGTCGAAGCGTCCGCTCGGGGCGCCGGACGTGGGCGAGGGTTTCACGCGGCGGCGGAAGACCGGAGCTTCGAGGCTCGGCGGCGGCAGCGCGCGCGCTTTTCTCGCGCGGGGCGCGGGCGGAGGCGTGGGCGTCGGGCTCGGAGTCGGCGATGGAGCGGGGGATGCGCTCGCCTCCGCGCGAGGTTCGGCGACGACGACCGGTAGGACGGCGGCTTCGCCTTTCGCCGTGATCGGAACCTCGAGCGATTGATCGCGGGTGACTTCCGCGGCGCCCGCGCGCGCGCTGCCTTCGAGCACTTTCAGGCGGATCGCGGGCTTCCCGCTTTTCGAATGCGCGCTTTCGACGCTCTCGGCTTCGAATTTCGAACCGGCGGCGATTTGCACGGTGAATTCGCCCGCCGCGAGTTCGATCGCGCGCGACGCTTTCGCGCGGAACGTCCCGCGCTCGAGCGCGAGGAGGAGCGGACGACTCTCGCCGGGCTTCCGGGATCGGAGTTGTAGCAGCGTTTTCGGGCCGATTTCGATCTCGGTCGAGCGGTCGTCCCGAGCGTCAAAAACCAGACGAGCGCTCGAATCGCTGAGGGTCATCACGCTCTGCCCTTCGTAAAGCGCCTGTCCGCCGCGCGTTTCGTTCCAAACGACGTCCTTCGGGTTCTGCCACCGGACGCCGCCGACTCGGTCGCGCAGTTCGGCGATGCGTTCGCCAGTGATTTCCGGGAGTTCGGACTTGGGAGCGCGGAAAAGAGTGATATCATCAAGGAGTAAGAAAAGTTCGGTACCGATGATGAGCGTCCAGAGCAAAGGGACGAGAAAATCGCGGGTTTGACGAGAGTCGATGCGAGCCAAGATCAAGTTCCCCATTCGCTTGAAACTGCTTCTCTTGATGAGCGCGCTGGTGGTGGCCTCCATCATCACCTACTTGACGCTAGCGATCAAACTGTTTCGAGACGACAAAACCACGCTGATCTACGACTTGAACGCGAACGTCGTGCGCACGGTCGCGTCCGAGTTCCGCTCGGATCTCGATCGGTATTCGGCGAACGTCAGGCTGCTGGCGCAAGGTTACGCGAATCCGGATTGGCGCCGCGTGATCCTTTCGAACGAAACCGAGTTGCTCGCGTTCCGGCTTTACGACGCCGAGGCGGCCGCCGACGGGAAGCCGAAGCTGACCGAAGTGAACGCGCTCGAGCGCGCCGATAAATTCCTCGAGGAAAAAGGCATCTCCGCCGCCGAGTGGAACGCGTGGACGAATTCGGTCGCGATCCCGCCGAACCTTTCGCCGACGGGGAACCCGATCTACCTCGCGGCGAAGTTCCTCGCGCCGAACGCGCCGGTGATCGTCTACGCCGAGGGCGTCGCGTTCGAAGGCTCGGGCCGCCCTCGCGTGCTCGTCGGCATCTTCCGCGGGGACCGCTGGTGGGCGACCCTCCGGAGTCAGGGCGTCGTTTCGCCGACTTTGATCGATTCGTCGGGTCGCGCGATCCTCGCCGCCGACCCCGGGGCCTTGGACCATCCGGATCTCTCCGGGAATCCGCTCGTCGCGCGCGCGATCGGCTCTCCGCTCGCCGTCGAGCTGAAGGACTTCGAGTGGGGCGGCGAACGCTACCTCGGCGCCTACGCCGACGTCGGAGCGGGTCCGAAGATCGTCGCGACCGTACGCGCCGACGAGATCTTTCGCGCGTCGATGCGGCTCGTGAACAAATCGCTGCTTTTCGGGCTCCTGATCGTCACGATCGCGTTCCTGCTCTCCTCGCGCGTCGCCCGCTCGCTCACGCGCCCGCTTTCCGCGCTCGTCGCCGCGACCGAGTCCGTCGCGCAGGGGCGCTTCGCCGAGAACGTCGCCGTCCGTTCGAACGACGAAGTCGGCGAGCTCGCACGGAAGTTCAACGCCATGGCCGGCAGTCTCGACGCCCTCCAGAAACGGCTCGTCGAATCCGAGCGGCACGCGGCGATCGGCCAAGTCGCCCGAGGCGTCGGTCACGAGTTCGGGAACATCCTCATGCGCGTTTTCGGCAAGATCGACCTCGCGATGCTCGACACCGAGGAGCCGAAGACGAAGGCCCACCTCCAAACCGCGCTCGACGCCGTCGAACGCGCGAAGATCATCCTGCAGAACCTCCGCTCCTACTCGAAGACCGGCGACGCGGCCGCGGGCCCTCGCGCGCCGGTCGCGCTCGGGACGGTCGTCGATCAGACGCTCACGCTCGTCCAGCACGAGCTCAAGACGGGAAACATCGAAGTGAAGCGCGACTTTTCCGCCGGCGCGCCGTCCGTCGAGGGCGACGCGGTCGCGCTCGGCCAGGTCTTCCTGAACCTGATGATCAACTCGAAGCACGCGATGCCGAACGGCGGAAAGCTCTCGATCGCGATTCGTCCGGAAACGGGCGCGGACGACGCGCCGGGCGTCGCCGTCGAAGTGGCCGACACGGGGGAAGGAATTCCGCCCGACGTCCTGCCGCGGATCTTCGACGAGGCGTTCTCGACGAAGGGCGATCACGGCAGCGGCCTCGGGCTGTCGATCTCGAAGACGATCGTCGAGGGGCACGGCGGAAAAATCTCGGCGGTTTCTGCGAAAGGCGCCGGGGCGACGTTCCGGATTTGGTTGCCGGAGCGTCCGTCGGTCGAAGGGAAGGAGCGGAAGCATGGGTAACAAAGCGGATCGGATTCTCATCCACGTGCTCGTGGTCGACGACCACGAAGACAGCCGCGACACCGCCGTCGATTACTTGAAGGCGCTCGGTTTCGAGCAGATCACCGCCGTCCAGGACGGTCGCGAGGCGCTCGTCGCGCTCGAGGAGGAAGCCGGCATCGGGTTGATCCTTTCCGACTGGGATATGCCGACGGTCGACGGTCTCACGTTGCTGAAGCGCGTGCGCGCGAACCCGAAATGGGCGCACATCCCGTTCATCATCATGTCGAGTCCGCGCTCGACCGAACACGAGAAGATCGGCGCGGCGATCGAGGATCTCGTCGACGACTACATCGTGAAGCCGTTTCGGATCGACACCCTCGAACAGAAGCTCGACAAAACCTTCGCCGCTTCCATTCACGGCCCCCAGAAAATCTGCGTCGTCGCGGACGACGATCCCGATTCCCGCGAGACGGTGGTCGAATACCTCCAGCGCTTCGGCTTCAAACGGATCGAGGCGTTCCCGGACGGCGAGAGCGCGATGAAGTTCATGTCCGAGCACATCACGGACATCGGGATGATCATCGCCGACTGGGAGATGCCGAAAGTGAAGGGCGTCGAGCTGCTCGAACTTTGCAAGCGCACGAAGGCGCTCGGCGACGTCCCGTTCTTCATCATCACGAGCCAGGCCTCGATCGAGCGGATGAAGGTGATGCAGGCGGCGAGCCTGCACGTCGACAATTACCTGCTCAAGCCCTTCACCCAGCGCGACCTGAAGGACCGGATCGACCGTACGTTCTCGAAAATCCGGTTCGAGCGGGAGATCAACGCCTCGGTCGAAAAGGGCTTCGAGGATCTCGAGCGCGGCCGGGCGAAGGCGGCGCTCATGAATTTTCAGAAGGCATTGAAGCTGAATCCCGAGTTCGACATGGGGCTTTCCGGGATGGGCGACGCGATCTTCCGCACGAAGACGGCGGCGGAGGCGATCCCTTATTATCAGAAGGCGCTCGCGATCAATCCGGGACGCGAGATCCACTACATCAAGCTCTCCCGCGCCTACGACAAAAAGGACGAATTCGGGAAGGCGACGAACATCCTCACCGCGGCGATGAATAACCTCGCTCCGACCGCGGCGGTACACCTCGAACTCGCGCGCTTATACATGAAGAAGGAAATGTACCGTAAAGCCGTGGACGCTCTGACCGAGGCGATCAAGATCGAGCCGGACAATACCGCCGTCGGCATGCTGCTCATCGAAGCGAAGCAGGAGCTCGAGAACGGACGCAAGAAAGGCGGGACATGAAAGTTACGATCAACAAAAACTCCACCTGCGGAAAGGTCGAGGTCCCGAGCGGCGAGTACATGGTCGCGCTCGCGGCGGATACCGGCCAGCTCGCCCTCGTCGGCGGCGGGAAAACCCACAAGATCCCGGCGGTCCGCCGTCGAGCGACCGGAAAGACCCGCACCACGAGCGTCGCCCTCATCCCCGGAGGCGGTTCGACCTACAGCATCGTGATGTCCACGCCGAAGCAGGGCGAGTGGGTCGCCATGCTCGAGGTCGCCGGCGGCGGCAAGAAGGAAGAAAAGAAGTAACGAATGTCCTTCTCCACGGCCCAGGAACGGAAGATCGTCGCGCTGCTCGGCGCCGTGCAGTTCGTGAACGTCCTCGATTTCATGATGGTGATGCCGCTCGGGCCGGATTTCGCCTCGGCGCTCGGCATCGAGACCTCGAAGCTCGGATGGATCGGCGGGAGCTACATGGCTTCCGCCTCGCTCGCGGGTCTCGTCGGGAGTTTCTTCCTCGACCGTTTCGACCGCAAGACCGCGCTGCTGTGGTGTCTCGCGGGGCTCGGGTTCGGGACGCTCCTCGGCGGTTTCACCTCCGGGTTCGCGAGCCTCCTCGGTGCGCGCGTTTTCGCCGGTCTCTTCGGCGGTCCGGCGTCCTCGCTCACGTTCTCCCTCGCGGCCGACGTCGTACCGGTCGCCCGTCGCGGTCGCGCGATGAGCGCGCTCATGAGTGCGTTCGCGGTCGCCTCCGTCTTCGGCGTGCCCGCGGGGCTCGAACTCGCGCGGATCGGCGGTTGGCGTGCGCCGTTCTTCGGCGTGGGGGGGCTCGCGCTCGTCGTTTGGATCGCGGCCGCCCGGGCGCTTCCTTCGCAGCGCGGTCATATCGCCGCCGCTCGCGGCGCGCATCCGCTTCGGGCCGCCGGCCGGATGCTGCGGCGGCGTCCGGTATGGTTCGCCTACGGATGCATGGCCGCGGCGATGGTCGCGGGTTTCCTCATGATCCCGAACATGGCCGCCTTCTTCGAGTTCAACCTCGCCTTTCCGCGCGAGAAGCTCGGTCTCCTTTACCTCGTCGGCGGGATCGCGAGCTTCGCGCTCATGATCGGATCGGGGCGATTGATCGACCGGTTCGGCGCGAGCCTGATCGGAGGGTTCGCGACCGCGCTCCTGATCGCCGTGACTTATTTCGGGTTCGTCCGGATCCCATCGCCGCTCCCGCCGATCGGGATCTTCGTCGGGTTCATGGCCGCGATGGGCGTGCGCGGGGTCGCGACCACCGCGGTCGCGTCGCGCGTCCCGCCCCCTCACGAGCGGGCGCGGTTCGTCTCGTTCATGTCGGTGTTCCAGCACGCGGCGAGCGCCCTCGGCGCGTTCCTCTCGGCTTCGCTCCTGGCCGCGGAACCCGGCGGGCGGCTCGTCGGGATGGATAGCGTCGCCCAGTTCAGCATCGCTTTCTCGGTTTTCATCATGGTTTTTCTCGTGCCGCTCGAACGCGGACTGAATCGTGCGGGGGCGGACAGCGATGTGGCTTGATCTCTCGCCGCTCCGGAAATATCCGGCCTTCCGGCGGCTCTATTTCGGCCAGCTCGTGAGCGTGCTCGGAACGAGCCTGACCTTCATCGCGCTGCCGTTCGACGTTTACGAGAAGACGAAGTCGACCGCGTCCGTCGGTTTGATCGGGATTTTCCAGCTCGTCCCGCTCGTGCTTACGGGATTCTGGGGCGGGGCGCTCGCCGACGCCGGAAACCGCGTGAAGCTCGTGATCGGCTGCGAAGCGGGTCTTGCGATCCTTTGCGCGCTCTATCCCTGGGCCACCCGGAGCGCCGAGGTTTGGCCCTGCTTCCTGCTCGCCGGATTTCTTTCCGCGCTTTCCGGTATCCATCGTCCGGCGCTCGATTCGCTCACGCCGCGGCTGGTGGCGCCCGAGGATATCCCGCGGATCAGCGCCCTGAACGGTTTCCGCGGAACCTTCGGCCACGTCGTCGGACCGACGATCGGGGGATTGTTCCTCGCCCACTTCGGGGTGAAAGGGGCGTTCTGGATCGATGCGGCCTCCTACGCGATCTCGATCCTCTTCCTCGTCGGCATTCCCGAGCCCGCGCGAAGCGAGCAAACGGCGCGTCCGAGTTTCGCGTCGATCGCCGCGGGCTTGCGCTACGCGATCACCCGTCCCGTTCTCCTCGGTTCCTATCTCGTCGACATCGCGGCGATGATGTTCTGCTACCCGATGGCGCTTTTCCCCGCGCTCGCCGAGGAATGGGCGGCGGCCGGCGGGGTCGGCGGGAACGCGCGCGTTCTCGGATGGCTCTATTCCTCGACCGCGTTCGGTGCGCTGATTTGTTCCGCGTTCAGCCGCTGGACCGTGCGGCGGCGCCGCTACGGCGCGCTCATCACGGTCGCCGCCCTCGGGTGGTGCGTGGCGATCGGGGCGGCCGGTTTCTCGCCGACGGCTTACCTGGCGGTCGCGTGCTTCGCGCTCGCCGGCGCCTGCGACATGGTCAGCGGCATCTTCCGTTCGAGCCTCTGGAACGAGACGATTCCGGATTCGGTCCGCGGTCGGATGGCGGGAATCGAGATGCTCAGCTACATGAGCGGACCGCTGATCGGGAATACCTGGATGGGATTCCTCGCCGCGTCCCAAGGCACGCACCACGCGCTTCGGATCGGCGCCGGGGTTTCCTTCGCGATCATCCTCGCGGGCGTCGCGATCGGTCTGCCCGCGTTCTGGGCCTTCCGCTCAAGCCTCGGACCAAGCGGAGACTCTTCGAAGCAGGAATCCGAAGGAGTAGAGTGCAATCCCTAGTCCGGCGAGCGAGACGATGCGGACGACGGGCGGCTGGTTCCACACGTCGTAGACCATGAGCTTGAGCACGCAGAACGTGAGGATGAAGAGGCAAGAGCGGCAGAGCCACGCGAATCGTCGGGCCCATCTGATGCCGAAGACCGCGAACGCGTAGGCGACCCAAAGCGCGGTGACGACGAGCGATAGCGATTCGACGGCGAAAAACTCGCGCGCGCGGTAGAGCGCGGTCATCCACTGGAGGTGGGCGAGCACGGCCGCGAAGTCGCGGATCTGGGTGTCGTGTTTCCGGCCGCTTTCGGTCACGGAGTAATAGAGCAGGCCGAGTCCGTAGGCGATTCCGTTCAGGATCGCGAAGCGGTGATCGCCGGCCGACTGGAAAAGCGCCATCAAGAACCCGCCCATGCCGACGAAGACGGCGAGGAACTGGAGCGGGAGGTGCTCGCCCTTGAAGTCGAGGCGTCCGCCCTGGAGGAGGATCGCTCCGCCGAGCAGAAGGCCGACGATCGGTTTCGCCTCGTCGGGCACGATCTGGAAGAAGAACGCGTGGAGAACCGTGCCCGCGACGAAGGTGTGGACGAGCATGCCGCTCGCGAGCGGCGATCGGATCTTCGAAGCGGCGGAGACGTAGGCGAACCAGACGGCCGCGGCGAGTCCGAGGAAGAGATAAGGAGTGGCGGGCCCGATCAGTTTCGAGAGCCAGGCGTATTCGGTGACGTAGAACACGAGGAGGGGCGGAAGGAGCGACGTGGCTTCGCCCGCGGTGAGCGGGCGCTGGTGGGTCTTCGAGAATTGGACGGTCGCCGAGAGGTAGATGAAGAAGAGGAGCGCCTGGGTAATCGCGGCCGATTCGACGCGTTCGACGTGTCCGACGAAGTAAACGGTGGCGAAGCCGCAGTAGGCGATGACCGAGAGGAGTCGCCGGGATCCGGAACGCACGGCGAGCTGGGCGAAAATGAGGTTCCAAATCAGGAGCAGCAGGAGGGGCGTCTCGGGAGACGGAGCGCTTCCGCCGAGGAGGCACGCGCCGAGGTGGGTGCCGAGAACGGCGTAGATGATATAGAGGTCTTCGGAGAGCGCGGCGTAGAGCGCGAGGCAAAGGAGGGAGATCGCGCTCACGGCGACCGCCGCCGTTTCGGGCCCGATCAGGTGGTGCACGAAGGCCGCGCCGTAGACGGCGAGGTTCAGGATCGCGACGCCGAGACCGGGGAGGATCGCGGCGTAGGCTCGGTCGCGCGCGAACGCGAGGAAACCGGTCGCGACGCAGGCGGAGCCGAAGAGCGCGGTGATCCAGATTTGGCGCACCGGCGTGAGCCAGCCCGACTCGATCGCGAGTCGGATCATGAGGATCGCCGCCAGGATCAGGCAGAGCCCGGCGATCGCGCCGAGGAAAAATCCGCTGGTCGGCGCCGGGCTCGCGCGCGAAGGAGTCCGACTCATCACGGGAGGGACGCGGGGGTACGGAGCGGGAGCGGAAACAGGAGTAGAAACGGAAACAGATTCAGGAACGGAGACGGGCGCAGCGGGTTGAGTCGCCGTCGTCGGTGGATTCGCGGTCGCGGGCGAAGCTTTTCGGGGCACGGGTTGGGAGGGAGTCTCCCGTGCGTCGCCGTCGTCGACGATGCCGAGCGCCGCTTCGATCCGTTTGATCCGCCGTTCGATTTCCGAAAACGAGTCGATGCCCATCTGCTTTCCCTCTTGGGAAAAGTGTAGGGGAGATCGGCGAACTGTGGAAGAGGCACCCGTCGAGTGGGCGTTGGTATCGCCCGACGTCGATTATTTCCGTTCGGGACGCTTCGCGGTCGCCTTATCGCACGGCTTGCAGAGAAACGCCTGCATCGTCGTCCAGCTCCGCCATTCGCCGTCTTTCGACGGAATGACTTTCTTGCACTGGAAACAACGGAGGTGTCCCTTCGGGAGAGTGCGGACGTGGTCTTCGCTGGCCTTCTGATAATTCATGAGTGCCTTTCACTCGCGCGGGAGGGGACCGACGCCGACGGACGGAGGTTAACCGAGTTTTTGCCGGTGGGTGATCAGCCCGTGGGTCGGATCGTACGGGGAGACGCCCACGGTGACGCGGTCGCCGACGATGATCCGGATCTTGAACTTTTTCATTTTGCCCGAGATGCGGGCGGTAATCGTCATGCCGTTATCGAGGAGGACGACGTAGTTCCCGCCGCCCGTGATGTCGGAGACTTTACCTTCGAACTTGATGAGATCTTCCCGAGACATGGAGCTCCTATAAGCTATCGATTAACGGCGACCGCGACCGCCGCCGCCGAAACCACCGGTCCGCGGTTCCATCGGGCGCGCTTCGTTCACGGTCAGGGCGCGACCGTCGAAATCGGCGCCGTTGAATTTCGCGATCGCGGCTTGGGCTTCCGCGTCCGAAGACATTTCGACGAACCCGAAGCCCTTCGAGCGGCCGGTATCCCGATCGCTGATGACCTTCGCGGATTCGACTTTCCCGCATTGGGAGAAGATCTCGACGAGGTTTTCGTCCACGGCCGCGAACGGAAGATTTCCGACGTACAACTTCTTACCCATGACGATGCCTCCTGAGACTGCGCGGGTGACGAATGAAAGAGAACTAACACGCAGGGTCTACGAAAGTATAGGAGAAACCCGGTTTCTAGGTGCATAGTGTCACATCTGCTCGTGCGCGCGGGAAGTTGTGGAACCGAGCGTCGGCAGCTGCTAGAACCGATTTCGAAATGACCGAAAATCCATCCGCTCAGCCGACCCCTTCCGCGCCGCCGGCGCCCGCCGCTCCGACCGTGACCGCGAAGTGGGAAGACCTCGGACTCGATCCGAAGCTCGTCGAGCTGGTTAAAAAGTTCGGCTACCAAACGCCGACCCCGGTCCAAGCCGAGGCGATACCTTTCGCCGTCGAGGGCCACGACGTGCTCGCGTCCGCGGCCACCGGAAGCGGAAAGACCGCGGGCTTCGTCCTTCCCACCGTGAATCGTTTCATGGGCAAGAAGGGCACGCTGATCCTCGCGCTCTCGCCGACGCGCGAAATCGCGCAGCAGACGGCCGCCGTTTTCGAGACCTTCGGCGCTCCGCTCGGATTGAAAGCGACCGTCCTCATCGGCGGCGCGAACATGCGCCTCGAAGAGCAGGCGCTCGGCGAGTACCCGCAGATCATCGTCGCGACCCCGGGCCGCCTTTGCGACCATCTCGAGCGCGGCAACATCTGGCTCGATTTCATCCAAACGCTGATCCTCGACGAAGCGGACCGCATGCTCGACATGGGCTTCGCCGACCAGCTCGCGCGCATCACCGAGAGCATTCCGAACTCGCGTCAGACGCTCATGTTCTCCGCCACGTTCCCGCCTTCGATCGAGAAGCTCGCGCGGAACACGATGTACCAACCGAAAGAAGTGAAGATCGGCGTCGCCGCCGAGATGAAGCCGAAGATCGACCAGCGTTTCCTGCGCATGCGCGAGGAAGATAAGGTTTCCGAGCTGATCCGCCTCTTCAAGCAGGAACCGGGCACGGTCATCGTCTTCGCGCGTTCGAAGGACCGCGTTTCGCGTCTATGGCGTTCGCTGCATAGCCGGCTTATCTACGACGCGACTTTCCTGCACTCGGACTGCACGCAGGCCCACCGAGAGAAGGCGCTCGCCGACTTCAAGGCGGGGACCTACCGCATCCTGATCGCGACGGACGTCGCGGGCCGAGGGATCGACGTCGACGACGTCGCGCACGTCGTGAACTTCGACTTGCCGTTCGAACCGGAAGATTACGTGCATCGGATCGGCCGCACGGGGCGCCGCGGACGGACCGGGAAAGCGACGAGCTTCGTCACCGATCGCGATCGCGAACTCGTTCGCCGCATCGAGAAGCTCACCGGTAAGAAGGATATCGAAGGCGCGGCTCCGTCGGAGGGCGGCGAGAGCCTCGAGCGCAGTGGCGGTCGGGGGGGGCGCGGCGGACGAAGCGGCGGTGGTCGCGGAGGTTCGAGCGGAGAATCTTCCGGCGGAAGCGGCGAAGGCGGACGGCGGCGCCGTCGCGGAGGCCGCGGTCGTCGATCCGGCGGCGGCGGAGCTCCCCAGGGCGGCGGCTCGGGTCCCTCGACCTAAAACCCGGACGGTTTCTTTCACGATCGAGCGATCACGCGGCGACGAGCGCCCGGATCGTTTCGGCGAGTTTCCCGAAATCGAAGGGCTTGGCGAAGAACGCGTTCGGTTCGAAGCGGGCGGCTCCGGCTTGGAGATCGGCCTTCGCCCGGTCGGCGTTCCCGCTCGTGAGGACGACCGGAAGTTTCGCGAATCGCGGGTCGAGGCGGATTTTGTCGAGGAGCTGGAAACCGTTCATCTTCGGCATGGCGATATCGCTCAGCACGAGGTGCGGCAGTTTCGCCGGGTCGTCGACCGTCGAGAGAATGTCCCAAGCTTGGATTCCGTTTTCCGCCTCGATGGTTTCGATGCCGTCGAGCGCGAGGAGCTCTGCGAGTACCGCTCGGACTTCGGCGTCGTCTTCGACGAGCAAAAGGGTCGTTTTCACCCGGACAGGTTACCCAAAACCGGACCGATTCGCAAAAAAAGCGCGGAATTCTGCGAAGAATGTGGACCTAATCTTTATCGAGGCGCGATCACTCGAGCGCCGTTCCGGCGGCGTGACCCGAGGCCCACGCCCACTGGAAATTATAACCGCCGAGCCAACCGGTGACGTCCACGACCTCGCCGATGAAATAGAGACGCGGAACGGTTCGGCACTCCATCGTTTTAGATGAAAGCGCGTCCGTGTCGACCCCGCCGCGGGTGACTTCGGCCTTCCCGTAGCCGACCGTCCCTTTCGGTTCGAGGCGCCAGGCGTGGAGCTTTTCGCAAAACGCCGCGAGGGCCTTTTCCGAAACCTGGGGCAAGGGCGAGGCGTCGGGGAATGCCTGGTCGCAGAGGAGATCCGCGAAACGCGCGGGCAGTTTCGTCGCGAGCAGGTTCCGAACGACCGAGCGGACGCCCTGCCTCTTCTGACCGAGGAACCACGCCTGGACGTCGAAGTCGGGTAGCCAATCGAACGTGACGGAGTCGCCGGGATGCCAGTGGAGCGAGGCTTGGAGCGCGGCCGGGCCGCTCATTCCCGAGTGGGTAAAGAGGATGTTCTCCCGGAATCGCAAGCCGTTCACCTCGGCGATGCAGTCGACGGAAACGCCCGAGAGGCTTCGGAACGCGGCCGAGTCGGCTTCTCCGAACGTGAATCCGTCGAGCGCCGGAGCTCGCGGAACGAGCTTCAATCCGAATTGCTTCGCGAGGTCGTATCCGAAACCCGTCGCGCCGATCTTCGGGATCGAGAGCCCGCCGGTGGCGACGACGAGCGATCGGGCGGAAAGCGTTTCCGCCTTGCCGCCCGGCCCCGCGATCGCGACGCGAAAATCGCCTTCGCTCCCGTCGCGCGAGACGCCCGTGATTTTCGTTTCGAGCCGGATCTCCGCGCCCGCGTCCGCGCATTCGCGTTTGAGGAGCGCGACGATATCCTTCGCGCTGTCGTCGCAAAACTGCTGGCCGAGTTTTTTCTCGTGATAGGGGATGCCGTGGGCCTCGACCATCGCGACGAAGTCGGTCGGGGTGAAGCGCGAGAGGGCGGATTTGCAGAAGTGGGGATTCCGAGAGACGTAGTTCGCCGGCCCGGCGCCGAGATTCGTGAAGTTGCAGCGTCCGCCGCCCGAGATGAGGATCTTCCCGCCGAGTTTCGACGCGTGGTCGAGGAGGACCACTCGCTTTCCGCGCCGACCGGCGTGAATCGCGCACATCAGGCCGGCGCCGCCGGCGCCCAGGATGATCGCGTCGTAGGACATGCCCTCATCATAGTGGACCGCCCGCCCTTTCTGAACGCCAAAAAACCGTTGTACGGCGGGTCGAGTCGGATACGGTAAGCTCAAAGGGGGCGATCGAGCTATGAACGCGCATCATCCGAAACGGTTCCGCGGCGCGACGGCGATTTCGGAAACCGTCGAGTGGCTCTTCCGCGAGTTCGGAAAGGAACTTCGGCTCGCGACGCCGCTCGGGCTCGGGAAGCCGAACCCGCTCTTGAACGCGCTCTATTCGCGCGTCGTCGCCGAACCGGATCGTCGGCTCGTCCTCTTCACCGCGCTCTCGCTCGCTCCGCCCGCGCCCGCGGGGGATCTCGCGCGACGGTTTTTCGATCCGTTCCGAGACCGGCACTGGGGAGCGGATTACCCCGAGCTGCTCTACGCCCGCGATGCCGTGCGCGGGGCGCTTCCGTCGAACGTCGTCGTCCGCGAGTTCTACTTCCAGGCGGGCTCGGCGCTGAAATCCGATCCGCTCCAAAGGAACTACATCTCGCTGAACTACACTCACGTCGCCCGCTCGGTCGTCGACCAGCGGGTCGAGGGGGTCCTCCAGCTCGTCGCCCGACGCGTGGACCCCGATGGACGCGAGCGTTTCAGCCTGAGTTCGAACCCGGATCTCACGCTCGACGTCGCCGAGGCGGCGCGGGCTCGCGGCGAGCCGATGCGGATCGTCGGCGTCGTCCATCCCGATCTGCCGTTCCTCGGCGGGGACGCGGAGGTCGGACCGGAGTTTTTCGCCGCGATCGTCGAAAGTCCGGCGATGGAGCACGAGCTCTTCGCGCTGCCCCGGATGCCTATCGACGCGATCGACCACCGCATCGGGTTGTTTGCGAGTGCGTTGATCGAGGACGAGGGCACGCTCCAAATCGGGATCGGTTCGCTTTCGGACGCGGTCGTCTCGGCGCTGATCCTTCGCCACCGCGAGAACGCGAAATACCGCGAACTCGTCGGAGACCGGGAGGGCCGGTGCGGTCCGTTCACCGCGGGGCTTTACGGGCTCAGCGAGATGGTGACCGACGGCTTCATGCACCTGCGGAACGCGGGAATCCTAAGGCGCGAGGTCATCGACGAGGCGAGCGGGGAACGTACCTTCCTTCACGGCGCGTTCTACCTCGGATCGAAGCCGTTCTACGCTTGGCTTAGGAACCTCCGCCCCGAAGAAGCGTCCGGCGTTCGGATGACCCGCGTTTCGAAGGTGAACGATCTCTACGATCCGAACGAAGCGCTCCTGCGCCGCCAGCGAAAACGCGCGCGGTTCCTGAACACGTGCATGCAGGCGACCCTCCTCGGCGGCGCGGCCTCCGATACGCGCGAAGACGGCCGGGTCGTGAGCGGCGTCGGGGGGCAGTATAACTTCGTCGCGATGTCGAACGAATTGCCCGACGCGCGTTCGGTGCTGATGCTCCGGAGCACCTACACGAAGGGCGGCCGGCGGCTTTCGAACGTGGTTTGGGGCCACGATCAGCTCACGATCCCGCGCCACCTCCGCGACCTCGTCGTCACGGAGTACGGCGTCGCCGACCTGCGCGGACAGGACGACGAGACCTGCGTGCGCCGGATGATCGAGATCGCGGATGCCGAGTTCCAACCCGAACTGGTCGCGGTCGCGCGGCGGAACGGGAAACTCGCGGCGGACTACGAAATTCCCCCGCGCGCGCGGGAGAATCGTCCGGAGTCCGTGCGCGATTTCGTCGCCCGCTCCGCGGGCGCTTTCCCGAAGTTTCCTTTCGGTACGGACTTCACGGCCGAGGAATCCCGGCTCGTCGAAGCCCTCGGCGAGCTCCAGACGAAGAAGGAGCGGGGAGGGATCTCGGGTGCGACGGCTCTCGCTCGCCTCGCGGTCGCAGGTGGAGCGGACGGCGCCGAAGACTTCGGGGCGGAGCTCGCGCGAATGAAGCTCGCCGAGCCTTCGGGGATCGGCGAACGATTGACGGCGAGGATCCTGCGGGGAGCGCTCCGCGAAGCGGTTCGGGGCGGAACGGGTTAGGCGCCGTGGCATCGCCCTTGCGATGGTAGGGGTATGTGCCGTGAACGACCGATCTTTACTCCGAGCGTGTTTTCGAACCAGGTGAAAGTCGTCCTCTTCGTCGGGGTGGCTTCGATTCTGCTCCCGTTTTTCCTCTCGGAATCCCACGCCGAACCGGCCGCGATGGACCCGCCGGCGGCGACCCAATCGGAACCCGCCGCCCCGCCGAGCGATGCGGACCCCGATTCGGGCTCCGGAGCGAATCCGATCGACGACGGCGCATTCCACGCCATGCCGGACGCGGATCCGATGGTCGCCCGGATCGAAGGAAACGCCAGGTTTTCCTGGGTTGCGCTCGCGGCGACGGCGCCATAAAACCGGGGGATGTCGAAGTCTTTCTCGGCCGTCTTTCTTCCTGTGCTTGCGACTCTCCTGGGCGCGATCGCTCCCGCCTGGGGCATCTCCGAAAAGGGTTACGAGGCCGCGTACTTGATTACGATCGTGCCCTTCGTGAATCACGGCGACGCGTTCACGTTCACGACGCGCGACGGGACGTCCCTGAGCGCCGTGCGCTTCGTGCACCCGCAGTCGAGGGGAACGATCGTCGTCGTCTCCGGGCGCTCCGAAACCTGGTTGAAATACGGCGAGGTTTTCTACGACCTCTATCGGCGCGGCTTCACGCTCTATTCCTACGACCACCGCGGCCAAGGGCGATCCCCGCATCTCGTTTCGAGTAATCGGCAGATCGGTCATATCGACGACTTCGATCATTACTCGGAAGACCTCGAGGACTTCGTGGCGAAGGTCGTCGTTCCGGCCGGCGAGCCGCGGCTTTTCCTGCTCGCCCATTCGATGGGCGGAGCGGTCGCGGCGCAATACCTCGCCCACGGCGCGACGCCCTTTCGCGCGGCCGTTTTAAGTTCGCCGATGTTGACGATCAATACGAAGCCCTATGCGACGCCGATCGCGAAGGCGATTACCTGGCTCGAAATCGGTGCCGGGCGGGACGAGGAATACGCGCCCGGAAAGACGGACTGGGATCCGGGGTTGCCGTTCGAAAAAAACGACGTCACGGGAAGTCCGGAGCGATTCTGGATGTCGGGCGCGGTTTTCCGGATGTATCCCGAGACCACGATCGGCGGGCCGTCGAACGGGTGGGTTTACCGTTCGCTCATGGCGACTCCGAGGATCGTCCGTCGCATGAAGGCGATCCGTACGCCGCTTTTGATGTTCCAAGCCGGGAGCGATCAGATCGTGAAACCGAAGGGCGAGAACGACGGATGCGCGGCCGCCGCGCATTGCACGCTCGTCGTCGTGCCGGGATCCCAGCACGAAATCCTGATGGAAAAAGACGCGATTCGGGACCCGGCGATCGAGGCGATCGACCGGTTTTTCCGTTAAGACGAAGTCCGTGCGCGCTCACGCCTTCCGGAAATGCCAAAGGCCCGGATCGCGGCTTGCGCGGTTCGGGCCCTCGGAGGCTGTCGTCTCGACACGGACTGCTCCGCTCTACCGACAGCGGTGAAGGGAGGGGGTTTTGCTCGCTCGTCCTTCACACTTTCCACTTTAGCGCGCAGGGATTAAAGCCGGGTGGAAACGCGATTAAAACGCGCGAAGTGGGGCGCGGGCGGGGGCATGCGAATTGCTCTTTTTACAATCAAGCAAGGAGAACCCCGTTTATGGCGAACCAAAACCAGAGCCCGAACCTCCCGAACGAGCCCGTGAACGCGCCGAAGGATCCCCAGGAGCAATACGACGAGGACCTGCTCGAATATACCGACGGCCAGGCCGTCGAGGCCGACGACGCCGGTCCCCACGGGTTCAAGGGGCGCTTCCCGCGCGATTTCTACCGTTATAGCCAGGATTTCCACGACCGCGAGGACGGCGCACCCGGGACCGACCAGGATTTCGGGGTCACGATCCGATCCTCCGGCGAGAAGTTCCGTGTTCCGAAACTGATGCCCGAAGGGGACGGAGACGCCGAGTCCGCTCCCGACCGAGAAGTGCGCGAGGAGATCATGGACGTACTTTCCAGGGACGAAGGACTCGAGGCCGGCGACGTGAGCGCGCGGGTCGAAGACGGCGTGGTTACCCTGAGCGGGTCCGTCGACGAGGCGGCGATGCGGAAAAAAATCGAAGAGGCCGTCGCGACGGTTCCCGGCGTGGACGAAGTCACGAATTGCCTGATCGTAAATCCGCGCGCGGACCTGCTCGACCTGCACTGAAGCGTTCGTTCAGTTCAGCGGCGCGCCGAGTTTCGCTCCGAGCGTCTCCTCGATCTTCTTTTCCTCGAGGGCGCGCGCGTTTTTCTTCGCGGCGACGGCCTTCGTCGCGGCGACGCAGATCATGAGGGCCGGATTCGGTCCGACGGCGGCGCCGGAGTTCAGGAAATCCCCCGACTGGAGGTAGGTGATGAACTCCGCCGGACTCTTCCACCCGAACTCGGTTCCGGCGAGGGCGAACCAGCTCCCGTTCTCGATCGGGATCAGGCTGATGTTCGCGCGTTCGGCGACTTCCCACGCCCACTGGATTTCCTGGGTGTAGTGGCGGAGCGGACGATCGCCCTCGGGCGTGCGTTCGTGAAGGACGCGGTTTTTTACGTATACCTCGTGACCGAGGACTTCTTGGGCGACGGAACAATCGAGTTCGCGACCGGGACGCATAGGCTTTACTCCTGGAGAATGCGAGACCTCAAGCGGTGTCGCGGGTGATGCCGTGGAAGACGGAAAGGATGAAAATCGCGCCGAGGGAAGAAACGATGAAGCCTGCGCCGCCGCCGTCGGTGTACCACCCGACTTGGTGACCGAGCCAGCCGGCGAGCACGGCCCCAGCCATTCCGAGGACGGTCGTCATCAGGAATCCCATCCGATCGTTGCCGGGTTTGAGCGCGCGCGCGATGAGCCCGACGATGAAACCGGAGAGGACGAATCCGAGAACTTGAAACATTTCACGCTCCTTCGGGCAAAACGCCCCGTTCTGGTTCTTCCAGACATGAAATAGCAATCCGCGGGCCAGTGGCCGTCCGCGTATATCCGCTCCGAGTGGGGCATCTCGGAGCGGCGGACGTCTTGCATCGAAAGGGGTATGGAACAGGACGAGCGTCTTTACGAATACACGATGGGAAGCGAAGTCTACCGATTCGAGGCGCGGAATCACGCCGAAGCGGAGGAGATGCGGGGATCGGCGATGCGGTTTTTCGCCGAACGCCTCGCGACCCTCTTCTCGGAGGACGCGATCACCGGGCCCGAACTCGTGCCGATGCCGAGCGGATTCCGCAAGATTCCCGAGCGTGCGGACGATCCCTTTCCGGGGCCCTGAAGCTGGCCTCGGCTATGCAGCGAATAAAGGTGGGAGGACTTTATGGTTAGTTCCGACACGCTTTTACTCTGGGTGATCTACCTTCAATTCGCGTTCTTTCTCTTGCCGGGGATCGCCTGGCTCGTCGATTGGGGCATACACCAGCACAAGAAGCCTCCGGTGGCCTGGTCGGGGCGTCGTCTCCGGTCGCATCGTTCGCGGTTCGAGTCGTATCGGCGGAATCGTACTCCACCCGACGTGAAACACGCCTGATCGATTTTCGCGCGGATCATCCCTTCGAGGAGATGCCTTCCTTTTCGAGGACGGCGCGCACCGTTTCCCGTTTATCGCCCTGGATCTCGATGACTCCGTCTTTGCCGGCGGTGGAATAAGTTCCGCCCGCGCCGCATTTTTTCTTGAGCGTCGTGCAGAGGTTCTTCAGGAACAGCTCGTTCTTAGGCAGTCGGTCGACGACGGTGACCGTCTTTCCGCCGCGGCCTTGTTTTTCGATCCGGAGGACGGCGACGAAGCGGTACGATTTCGGATCGACCTCGGGCTCGCAGGTGCATTCGGAGACGAGTTCCTTGCACTTCTCGCATTTGCGGTTCAGCGCCGGGTCGGTCGAATAGACGAGTCGCGTGTCTTTCGTCATCGAAGACGAGTATACTGGGAACGTGTCGAATCCCGAATCGAAAATCCCGGGCCTGTTCCCGATCGGCGGCGTCGTGCGTCTCGCGAAACGCAAACGCGTGCTCGACGGACTTTCCTTCGTCCTCGTTCTCCCGCTCCTCGCGGCCGTTTTCGCCGACATGGCGGGCGGGCCGGGGAGCGAGCCGCCCGATTGGGTGGTGAAGAACCTCGGATATTGGGTCGGCGCTTTTTTCGTCGTCGGTTACTTTCGGTGGCGCTGGCTGCGGTGTCCGGATTGCGGAAAAGGATTCGGGCTCGGTCGGTCCGGGCGGATGTTCTCGCCGCTCCCGGCGGCTTGCGGCGAGTGCGGCTGCGTGCTCTCTCCGGTCGTGGACGCCTTGAAGGGAAACTCCGCGCCGGGAGAGATGCCGGGTTCCGTGGATCGTCCTCCCGTTCGGGTAGGGTTGATCGCGGGATTAGCCGTCGTCGCGGGCGGGTTGGCTGCCTGGGTTCGGAGTTTGGGCGGGCCCGCGGAGCCGCCTCCGCCGGTCATCGGTCTTTTTGTCGCGGGATTCGTCCTTTTCTTCGGTTTCGCGGCTCGCCGGCGCGTGGCCCAGGGACGGATGTGCGTCGCGTGCGGACGGATGGGAGCCGGAGTGAAGTTTTGCGAGCACTGCGGCGCCATGCGCACCGGCGTTTCGGATTGAATCGAGCCTTTCGCGCCGCGTCTACGCCTCAAGCGCATTTCCAAATCGTGCGCCGCCCTCTAAGGTAGTCGGATGTCCCAAACCAAGAAGAACTCCGATTTCATCGACGAATTCAACGATAGCCAAGATCCAGAAACCGAAACGAGCGGAGGCGGTTCCGACGAGTTCGCCCGCATGCTCGGGGAGTCCTTCAAGGGATCGACGAAGAAATTCAAGGTCGGGGACCGCGTACGCGGAAAAATCCTCGTCGTCGGCCGCGAGGAAGTTTACGTCTCGACCGGGACGCCGACCGACGGCGCGGTCGCCCGGCGCGACCTACTCGATGCGGAAGGAAACTTTCCTTACAAGGTCGACGACGTGATCGACCTTTTCGTGACCCAAGTCCGCGGCGGCGAGATTCGCCTCTCGAAGAATCCGACCGACCGGAACCTCGCCGAAGACCTCGAGGACGCTTTCGACAAGATGCTCCCGATCCCGGGCCGCGTCGTCGAAGTCTGCAAGGGCGGCGTGCGGGTGAACATCAAGGGCAAGCTCGCGTTTTGTCCGATCAGTCAGCTCGACTCGAAACACGTCGAAGGCGACGGCGCCGAGTACGTCGGCCGCAGCTTCGATTTCCGCATCACGCAGTTCTCCGAGGGCGGTCGGAACATCGTCGTCTCCCGGAAAAAACTCCTCGTCGAGGAGCGCGAACTCGGGACGGCGAGCTTCCTCGAGGAGACGAAAGACGGAGCGATCGTGACGGGGAAAGTCGTCCGTCTCGAACCGTTCGGGGCTTTCGTCGAACTCGCACCGGGCGTCGACGGACTCGTGCACATTTCCGAGATCGCCTGGTCCCGTATCGGCGCGCCTTCCGACGTGCTCGCTCCCGGCCAGGAAGTCGCCGTTAAACTACTCAAGCGCGAGATCCTGAACGGCCGCGCGAAGATTTCCCTCTCGATCAAGCAGGCGACCGAGCGGCCCGCGGCGCCCGAGCGCTCTTCGGCGGCCGGAGCGGCGAATCCCGCGAAGGACGATCCGACCTCGAAGTTCGCCGTCGGCCAGCTCTTCACGGGCAAGGTCACGCGGAAGGAAGTCTACGGCTTCTTCCTCGAGATCGAGCCGGGAGTGACCGGACTCCTGCATAAATCCCGCACGTTCGATCACTCGGATTTCCGTCTCGAGAAGGTGAAGGTCGGCGATTCGCTCGCGGTCCAGATCGCCGAGATCAAGCTGCCCGAACGCCAGATCTCCCTCTCCCTTCCCCGCGACGCGGGCGAAGACGATTGGAAGCAACATCAGCAAGCCCAAGCCACTTCCGGCGCGACGTCCTTCGGAACGCTCGGCGATCGAATGAAGGCCGCGCTCGCCGCGAAGAAGAAGTAAGCGCCGACGGCGGTTTGACGCTCGTGAAAAAGCGCCCCATTCGGGGCGTCGCGTGGCATCCTAAAACAAATGGTTTCGTCGCGCGCCTGGGGGTTTCTCGGACTCTTCGCCGTCGCGGTCGCGTCGTCGACCGCCCAGGCGGGCGCGCACTGGTGGGATTACGCGCGGCGATTCACCGGTGAAAACGACAAGGTTCGCGAGAACGCGATCGCCGAGCTTCGGAAGATGCCCGACCTCCGGGCGGAGCTGAAGAAGGCGCTCGGCACGACGGAGCACTTCCTCGCGCTCGACGTGATCCAGGTCCTCGACCTGAAGGGCATGACGAACGATCTCCTCGCGTTCGCCGAGAAGGACAAGACCGGGTACTCCTACCACGTACTGAACTCGCTGCTCGAGCCGAAGGATTACGCGCGCGTCGGCCAAATCTACCTCGAGCGACTCGATCTTCCGAAGACGGCGCCGGCGGCGAAGATGGCGATTCTCGACTCAGCCGCGCGCATGGAGCTCACGCTCGGCGGTCCCCGGACGGAGCGCCTCCTGCGCGACGATTCGCCGGAGGTCCGCTCGTCGGTGCTCTCGCTCTTCCGCAACGAACTCCTTCGGCGGAACTACCAGCGCGGCCTCGACGTGCTCGAGAAGACGATCGCCGATCCGACGTTCCAAATCCGGATCCAGACGCTTTTCCTCGTCTCCGAGCTTCCGCCGTCCCTCCGGCGCGCGAATCTCGGTCTGATCGACGGCGTACTCGCGAAGTGCAAGAACGACCCGAACGTCTCGGTCAAGGCGCTTTGCGCGACCGTCACCACGGAGGCGGACCAGTGAAGAAGATCGTCACTCGCCCCGACTTCCTCGAACCCGAAGGCGGGCGGGGTTCTCGACGCCGCCGGCGCCGCCGTCGGGCGATTTTCGCGGCGCTCGCGCTCGTCCTTCTCGGGGGAGTCGGGATCGCGATTCACCGTTATCGGGCCGCGCACGAGTTCCCGCCGCCGGCGTTCGAGGACGAGGCCTGCCGCCAAACCTACGTGAATTTCTACCGTAACCCCGAGATCGATGTGAAGGTCGTCTTCGGTTACAAGGACGCGCGACCCGCGCGATTCGTCGCCGACCGGTACGAACGGATGATCTTCATCCAGCGGCTGACGGCGAAGTGCACGAAGAAGAACTTCGCTTGCGATTTCGTGCGCTCGAAGACGGACGCGGACTTGCTCCTGCGGCGATTGAACGGCCCGGACGGGAAACCGCGCACGATCTTCCTCCGCGCGGTTCCGAGTTCGGTCGGTCCGGACGACGAGGAAAATCGGGTCGACCCCTTTCAGAAGTGGCGGACGCGCTACGCGAACCTCGCGTTCCTCCAAGGACTTACGAGCGCGGACGCGGTGATCTATAACGGGCATTCGCGGGCGGGAGGCGGGCCCGACTTCGCGCCGCCGCGGCTCGCGAAGGACCTCGACGTCGACTTCGAATGGTACCGAAAGAACGAGCCGGGGTTCACGCCGATCGTCTCGACGCTCGAAGGGGCGCCGTCGCGGCTGAAGCTGCTCGGCCTATACTCGTGCGCTTCCTCGAAACACTTCCTCGACCGCGTGCGGAAGGTGAAACCCGATCTCGGGTTGATCACGAGTCCGAAGCTGATCTATTTCTCCGACGCCCTCGAGAGTTCGATCGAATCGATCTCGTCGCTGCTCGCGATGAAATGCGAGGGCGCGTTCCGGCATTCGCTCACGAAGGCCCGGACCCGCGCCAGCGGGGCGCAGGTCTCGGGTTTCTTCGAAGAGGAGGAATCCGCGGATTAGTGAGCGCGTCCGGCGGAAGAAGCGCCGAGATTGACCGGGCTCTTTTCCGGAGCGGTCGCCGAGTCGGTGAAGGACGGCGGCGAGTAAGCGGAGTTGTCCGCGACGGTGGTCGACGGATTCGCGGTGTCGACGACCGCGCCGGTGCTGCTCGGTTCGGCGGAGGCCGACGCGGCGGCATCCGGATTCGCGAGCGCGTTGAAAGCGTCGTTGTTCGCGCCGGCTTCGACCGGCATATCGGTCGTCGCATCCGACGACGAAACTTCCGCGGAGCTGCAACCGTTCAATCCGGCGACAGTCAATGCGACCAAACTTGCGACAAGTGCAAACTTCTTCATCAGTGTTCCCCCTATAAGAAGCGTTCTAGAGTATTCACCTAGAATGAAGCAATCGACGCACCAAGTCAACACCATGATCAAGCTTTAGGCGTGTCGTTCGTGACACAGTTTCCCCGTTTTTCCCGGTAAAAACGGGCATTTTTCTTCGTGCGACGCTCAGAGCCCGAAGCGATCCATCCCCGCGCGTTCGTAGGTCTCGTCTTCGCCCGGATAGCGGAGTTCCTTATCGAATTTCCCGGTCTCCTTCGCCGCGCCCCACACGATGCTCTCGCCGGCGGGCAAGGTTTTCGGCGCGCGCGAGAAGATCGGGTCCTCGTACGCTTCCGATGGAGGAATGAGCTTCCAGCCTTTCGATTCGAGCAAGGCGAGAAGATCGTCGAGGAAGAGCGCGTTCAGGAGGTTGTGGTGGATCAGGAGGGTGTGCTTGATTTCCCGGCCGAAAACGCGCCGAGCGAGGCGGTCGTAGTATTCGGCGCGGTCCGCGATGTGCGCGAGGTAGAAGTTCCGGTAGCGGGTGAGATCGGCCTTCGGATCTTTTTTCAGCCGCTTCACGAGCCGCTCGTTCACGGCCCAGTCCGAGGCGTCGATCGTGACCGCGCCGTTCCGGTAGCCTTTTTCCTTGAGCAACTCCCGCATCCCGTCCCGTTTTTCGGCGGTGTCGCCTTCCTTCAGGAAAGGGAAGCGATAGAATTTAACGGCGTTCGAAAGCCCGGAAAGAAGCGGCGCAGCTCGAAGAAAGTCGGCCTCGTAAGTCTCGAGCGAAACTTTTTCGGCGTTTAGGGAGAGGTGGGAATAGCTATGATTCGCCAGCTCGTGTCCGTGATCGTTCCACGTTTTTAGAAGAGCCTTTCCGGCTTTCCCGTCGATCCGCTTCCCGCAGACGAAGAGCATCGCCTTCGTGTGATGTTTCGCGAGCGCGGCGAGGATCTTCGCGTTGCGTTCGACGGGCGAGAAGAGCGGCGCGTCCCCGGTTTCGGGATCGTCCATCGTGATTGCGAGTTCGCCCGCGAAGAGCGACGCGGAGGCGAGGGCGGCGAGGAGAATCGCGAGGGGTTTAATCATACGACGAGCATATCGAGGTTCACGCGGGAGTGGAAGGCGTCCCCCGGCGGGCGTGGGTTCCCGCGGGAATCTGCCCGCGCCTCGCCTAAGCCTTCTTAAGGAAAATCGTCTTCAAAACGAGCGTGCTGCCGTCGACGCGGCATTCGATGTTCGCAGGGTCGCCGATGAGGTGGATTTTCTTGATGAGCGTGCCGCGCTTAAGGTCGCTCGAGCCGCCTTTCACCTTGAGGTCCTTGATCACGGTGACCGAATCGCCTTCGGCGAGCGGCGTCCCGTTCGAGTCTTTCACGATGACGCCGTCCTCGGACGCGCCGGCTCCGGCGGCGAACGCCTCGCCGATCCGTCCCACCCAATCGCGGGCTTCGTCTTCGGAGGCGAACCATCGATTCGCTTCCGAGCCGAACTCTTCCGTCGGAATCGCGCCCGCGACAAGGAGTGCTTCGAGTTGGCCGGCGATTTTCGCTACGAGGTCGGAGTCGGCCGTCCGGACGAAGTCCGCCGCCGCTTCGACGTCCGTTTCGGGATCGCGATCGGGAAAAACGGCGACGAGGAAGTTCAGCAGCTCCGGGTATTTTTTCAGTGGCATGGTTCGCTCCGTCTAACGACGTTAAAACACGGAGGGTGCCCGGGCGTAAACAGGAGTCCGCGCGGTTTCGAATCAGGGCGTCGGGATCGGGACCGGCGTCGGCTCGACAAGTGCCGGTTCCGGCTCGGCCGGCACCGAGGCGAGTCCGCGTTCGGGTTCCGCCTTCGGCGTCGGCGTGGCTTGGCCGTAAGGTCTCGTCATGTCGAGGTGGACGCGTCGTTCCTCCGCCGGAGCCGAGGGATCGTGCAGGGGGATCGCTCCGGGCGGCGGTGCGGGCGGGGTGGTTTCGGCCGGACTTCCGCTATAGGCGTTCGGCGTAGCGACGGTCGGAGGCGGAGCGTGACGGACGACGTTCGGAGCGAGCGACCGCGGACGCGGATTCCGTTTGCGAGTCGGTATCGGACGACGGCGGGTTCGCTTTTGCTTCCGGGTTTTCCTTCTCTTCTTCGCGCCCTTCGCTTTTTTCTTCGCGTGTTTCTTCGCGTGCATTTTCACGCGCTTCTTCGATGAGAGGTGCTTCGAGGCGGTCGCATGGGCCGTCGTCGGGAAGGCGCCCGCGCACGCGACGATCGTCGCGATCGCGAGCAGGCAGGAAAAGGCGCGACGGAGTCCGAAACGCATCTCCTTCCTTTCGTCAGAACGGCGAAGGACCTTTCGGAGATTCGCCGTCAGCGGATTGACCTCGACCTTAGGCGGCGTCGCGCTTGCTCGAGGTCGCGGCGGGCGCGAGGTGATCGTCGTAGGTCGCGCGGAGCTCGTCGGCGTAAAATGTCGGAATCGCGCACAAGCTGAGCGTGAAGAGCGCGACGAAGGCCGGCGCGACCAGGGCCGGTACGACGAAAACGGCGTAAATGATGGTCAGTACTGAGGCGACGATGCCGATGCCGAGGGCGGATTTCAGTACGAAGGACAATAAGCTTTGCATAGGATTCTCCGATCTTTCAGACGGAGATAGAGCAGCGGGCGTGCCATCCCGAAGCCGCTCTATAAACGAAAAGGGTCGGGGAGCGGCCGCAGCGAATGACGAATCGCCCGGCCCGCGGGACATCCCGACTCACGACCTCTCGGACGGCATTCGGTGCCGAAACCCTCGCGAACCCGATTCGCCTTAAGTTTCAATCCCTTCGCCCTCGGCGAGGAAACGCCGAACGGTGGCCCGGGCGATGCTCATGAGAAGGAAAGGGCGCGAGTCGCCCGAAGGAGATTTTTATGAAATCGATGCCCCATATTCTGAAGTTCATGAGTGCCATGCCCCATACGATCGGTTCGGACCAGCCGCTGAACCGAGCCCTCGAAATCATGCGTCAGCACCGCATCCGTCACCTTCCGGTGCTCGACGGCGGAAAACTCGTCGGCGTCCTTTCCGACCGCGACGTGAAACTCGGTGCTTCGTTCGCGGATTCGGAGGAGTTGACCGTCGACGACGTGATGACTCCGGAGCCTTACTCGGTATTGCCCGAAGCGCCGGTGAATCGCGTCGTCTCGGAGATGGCCGAGAAGAAGTACGGGTGCGCGGTCGTCCAGCAGGAGAACGGCAAAGTGGTCGGGATCTTCACCGCGAACGACGGTCTGCGGGTGTTGGCCGATCAGCTCGACGCGTTCTACCGGCCGGCGGACGCCGATGCTCACGTGCGGAGTCACGGATGAAGACGAAACTTTGGCTGGCGGGAATGGCGGTCGGTCTCGGTCTCGCGCTTGGGACGGTGCCCGCGGCGGAGAAGAAGACGGAGAAAAAGCCGAAGGCATGGAGCGCGAAGATGCGCGAGCTCGAGGCCGCCCTCGGCGACGTGCTCTTCGATATCTCGAGCGACGCCCGCTTCGACGACAAGAAGAACTTCAAGAAGATCGAAGCCGATGCCGTCCGTTTCGCGAAACTCGCTCATTCGGTCGGCGATGAAACGTCGACCGCTCCCGACCACGACCAGGGGCTCGGGATGGTCGGCTCCGACTTCGCCCAGGAGGCGGACCAAGCGGTGAAGACCCTCAAGGCCGGCCATCGCGCCTACGCGCGGGTGATCCTCGGAACCATGACGAACTATTGCGTCGCCTGTCATACGCGGACGAATACCGGTCCGAGTTTCAACGCCCTGAAGATCGATTCGCGGATCGAAAAACTCCCGGCGCTCGCCAAGGGAAGCACCCTCGCGGCCATCCGCGAGTTCGACCGGGCTCTCGCGGAATTCGAGCGGATCGTCGGCGACGGCACGAAGATGGAGGGTGACGTATACGACTACGAGCGGGCGCTCCGGTACGGACTCAGCATCGCGGTTCGCGTGAAGCGCGACCCCGACGTCGCGCTCCGGCTCGTCGAAGCCGCGATGAAAAACGCGAAGGCCCCGTATTATCTGAAGGCCCAGGCCGCGGATTGGAAGAAGTCCATCGCGGAGTGGAAGGCCGAGAAGCCGGCGGCGGGAGGCGACGCCGAGAAACTCCTCGCCGAAGGAGCCCGGCTGGTCGAGAAGGCGCGCTCGGTCCAAAAATTCCCGGCCGATCGCTCGGCCGACATCTATTATCTCAGGGCGAGCGGCGTCGTGCACGAAGTCCTCGGGCTCGGTCCGAAGGGCGAGACGGCGGCGAAGGCGCTCTACCTCGCAGGGCTTTCCTACGACGTACTCTACGATTACGGCGTTCGGGATTTCGGGGAGTTCTACTACCGCGCTTGTATCCGCACGACTCCCCATACGAATCTCGCGCGCGAATGCTATCGGCGCTACGAAGAGAGCGTCTACTTCGGTTACACGGGTAGCGGCGGGACCTACATCCCCTCCGACGTCCGGGCTCGGCTGAACGCGCTCGAATTGCTCTCGGTGCCGGAGCCCGATCCGAAGGCGTCTCCCGCGGAATTGAGGTAAGTCATGTCGATCTCGATCGTGTGGTTGGATGAAAATCTGGCGAAGATTTACGATTTCTCGGAGTTCCGGATGGAGCGGCGACTGCTTCGGCTCGGCGGTGCGCCCGAGGAAAACGACGCGAACCTCGGCCGACAGGTCGCATCGGCGACCCAAATCCTGGTTTTGAGCCCCGGCGCGGCGGGCGCGCGTTTCGCGGACTCGCTCCGTCGGGCCGACCCGAGTCGGGCCGCGCGGGTGGTCGGCTGTGAGACCTTGGCCGAAGCCGAGGACCAGGCCGTGGCGGAGTACGCTTTTCGCTATTTCCGAAAACCGATCCGCAGGGTCCTGTAGGCGGGATTGGCACGCCGTTCGCTCTTCAATAGCCTCGAAAAGCCTCATCGCGGGCAAGGGGATATCCGGCGGGTTTGCCGGGTGACACTTCGTCCTGTCGTAGGCTAAATTGTCCCCTATCGAGGGACGAAAGGGCGACTTGGGCATGGGCGAGTTGAAGGGCCGGATTCTGGTAGTGGACGACGAACTCGAGATGCGTTCGCTACTGAACGATTTTTTCTCGAGTCAGGGGTATCAAGTTTTTCCGTTCGATTCCGCGGTCGACGCGATCGCGGCGCTTAGCCCGGGCGGGCGGCACGCCGCCGACCAGGACCTCGGGGACATCGACGCCATCATTTCCGATATCAAGATGCCCCAAGTCGACGGCCTCGAGTTCGCGGCCAGGCTGCGGAGTCTTCGTCCCGAGATTCCGACGATCCTCATCACCGCGTTCGGTTCGATCGAAACCGCGATCGAGGCGATGAAGCGCGGCGCTTTCCATTACGTCGTGAAGCCGTTCAAGCTCGCCGAGATGGCGGTGAACGTCGACCGCGCCGTCGAGCACCGGAAGCTCCTCCGGGACAACACGGCCCTTCGCCAGGAAGTGAAGCGGAGCTGGGGGATGGCCGGCGTGCTCGGAAAGAGCCCGGGCATGCGCGCGGTCTTCGATCTTGTCGCGCGAGTTTCCCAGGCCACGGCGAACGTGCTGATCACCGGCGAGAGCGGGACCGGTAAAGAGATGGTCGCGCGCGCGATCCACGAAACCGGCCCGCGCGCGCGGAAACCCTTCGTCGCGATCAACTGCACGGCGATTCCCGAGAGCCTCCTCGAGAGCGAACTCTTCGGCCACGCGAAGGGCTCCTTTACGGGCGCGATCAACCGCAAACGGGGCCTCTTCGAGGAAGCCGAGGGCGGAACGCTCTTCCTCGACGAAATCGGGGACATGAACGTCGCGCTCCAAGCGAAGCTCCTCCGCGTGATCCAGGAACGAAAGGTTCGCGCGGTCGGTGAAAACGTCGCGCGCGACGTGGACGTCCGGATCATCGCGGCCACGCACAAGGACCTGAAGGCCGCGATCAAGGACGAGCGGTTCCGCGAGGATCTCTTCTACCGGTTGAGCGTGATTCCGATCCCGATTCCGCCCCTCCGCCACCGGAAGGAAGATATCCCGCTCCTCGCCGAGCATTTCCTGAAGAAGTACGCGGCGACGAACCATGCGAACGTGCGGGGATTCACGAAACGGGCGGTCGCGAAGTTGCTCGAGATGCGGTGGGAAGGAAACGTCCGCGAACTCGAGAACGTGATCGAACGCGCCGTCGTCCTCGCGACGGGCGAGCTTCTCGACGCCGACGATATCCCGACCCAGGAAGCCGAAACCGCGGACGCGTTCTTCGGCACCGCCGCCGCTAGTTTTCCGACCGTCGACGAGCTCGAACGGAGGTATATCCTCATGGTCCTGCAGAAAACGGGGGGGCGGCGCGATAAGGCTTCGCAAATCCTCGGCGTGAATCGCCGGACGCTCTACCGGAAGCTGAATGAGTACGGAGTGACGTCCACTTCGGAGGCGGAAGGTGCCGAAGGGGCAGAGGAGGACGAGGCTTGAAGTCGCTCGGCTTCGCGGACGTCGACGACGTCTATTATCGCTGCGTCGAGGACTGCAACGAGGCCATCATGATCTCGGACTTCGGCGGGCGGCTCGTCTACGTGAATCCGGCCTGGACGCGCGCGTACGGGTTCTCGCGTGAAGAGGCGGTCGGGCAGACTTCCCGGATCCTCCGGTCCGGTCACCAGTCGAAGGAATTTTACGCCGGCGTTTGGAAGCAGATCCTTGATCCGGCGGTCGGTCACTGGCGGGGCGAGATCGTGAACAAGGCGAAAGACGGCTCGCTCGTCCCGGTCCTGCTCACGATCACTCCCGTGCGCAGTCCGGAGAAGGAGATCCGCGGATTCATGGGCATCGCCGTCGATCTTCGAGCGATGAAGGAGATGGAGGCCCAGATCGCCCATCAGGATCGTCTCGCCTCGATCGGGACCCTCGCCAGCGGCCTCGCCCACGAGATCGGCACCCCGCTCGGCGTCGTTCGCGGGCGCGCCGAGTTCCTCATGATGAAGATAAACGATCCCGAAGCCCGGCGAGAGCTCGAAGTCATCACGGCCCAAGCCGACCGAATCTCGAAGCTGATCCGCTCGCTCCTGCGGGTCAGCCGCGGGTTCAGCGACGCGGTCGTCGGCGACGTGTCGGTGCTCGACGTCGCCCAGGAGGTCATCTCGCTCGTCGGTCAGCATTTCCGGAAGGAAGATGCGGAAATCGCGATCGAGGTTCCCGCGGACTTCGTGCTGCGTGCCGATCACTCGCGGCTCGAGCAGGTTTTTTTGAATCTGGCGATGAATGCCCTCCATGCGATCCAGAAGGCGAAGCAAGACGGGCGCGCCGGACCCCATCGTCTGCGCATCCGCGCGGAAAGGGCGGAGGGCGGGGCGCGGATACGCGTCGAAGATACCGGCTGCGGGATTTCGGCCGAGAACCAACGCCATCTTTTTAAACCCTTTTTCACGACGAAGGACGTCGGCCAGGGGACGGGGCTCGGGCTCGCCATCGTCGCCCAGCTGCTCTCCGAGATGGGCGGGCGGGTGAGCGTCGAATCGACGGTCGACGTCGGAACCGCCTTCGTCCTCGCGTTTCCTCCCCAATCGCTCGTCGGCTGATTTGTCCTTCGGGCCCGCGCCCGTGAGACAATCTGTCATACAGGCGTCTTCTAACCCGTTATACCGGGTCCTAGGCCGGTACGGCCGCTGCTTAATCCTTTTTCATGGACATGGGTTCGAAGCGAGCGGAGTTCGCGAGCGTGGCGGCGCCGGAAAAGCGACCGGAGCTTTGCCGTCATTGTGGCGACGCCATACCGGCGGCGAGGTGGCGGGCGGGCGATGCGTTCTGCTGCGCGGGCTGCGCGGCGGTTCACGCGTTTCTCGCCGAATGCCGACTCGATCGCGATTATTACGCGCTTCGAGGCCCGGCGGCGCCCGGACGGAGCAAGCCTTTCGCCCCGTCCGAAGGGGGCGATGACTTTTCGGCTCTCGACGAGGCGCCTTTTCGCCATTCCGCGGGCGAGGCGGCGCTCGACTTTTTCGTCGAGGGAGTGCACTGCGCGGCTTGCGTTTGGATCCTCGAGCGACTGCCCGAAATGGTGCCCGGAGTCGCCGCCGCTCGGCTCGACGCGGGGCGGGCCCTCCTTTCCGTGGTCGTACGTCCGGAGGGGCGGTTCGCGGCGGTCGCCGAGACCCTCGTCCGGCTCGGGTACCGGGTCCATCCCGTGCGCGGCGCTCGAGAAGCCGAAGAGCGTCTCGCACGCGCGGACCGGGCGACGGTGAAGCGGATCGGCATCGCCGCTTTCTCGGCGATGAACGTGATGCTTTATTCCGTCGCGCTCTACGCGGGCGTGACCGGCGGTTACGCGACGCTATTCCGATGGCTCTCCGTCGCGCTGGCATTGCCCGCGCTGACCTACTCGGCGTGGCCGTTCTACGGAAGCGCTTACCGGGCGTTGCGCGGAAAACGCATCTCGATCGATCTTCCGATCGCGCTCGCCTTCGTCGGAGGGTTCGCGGAAAGCCTCCGCCAGATCTTTCTCGGAACGAATCTCGTTTACCTCGATTCGGTCACGAGTCTCGTGTTTCTCATGCTCCTGAGTCGCTACGCGCTCGCCCGTCTCGAGCGCGCGGAAACGGCCAAAGCCGGCCTGCTCGGATCTCTGCTTCCGGCCCGCGCATTTCGCGTCGATTCCGCCGGAAGGATCGAGGAGGTCCGCGTCGCGGCGCTCGGCATCGGGGACCGCGTGCGGGTTCGCGCGGGCGAGCGGATCGGATTCGACGGGAACCTCGAGACCGGGAGCGGAGCGCTCGACCTTTCGTTCCTTAGCGGTGAGACGAAACCCGTTCCGGTCGCGGTCGGGGATCGGATTTATGCCGGCGCGCGGGTGCTCAACGGAGAATTCGTCGCGCGGGTGGCGGCGAAGGGAGCGGAGACTCGGCTCGGCGGCATCGAGGCTCGCCTCGAGCGGGTTCCGCCCCGCGCGAACGCGCGCACGGAAGTGGCCGATCGGATCGCCCAGGCGTTCCTAGCCGTCGTTCTCGGACTCGCCTTCACGCTCTTTTTCGCCTTCGGCTCGGAGCACCTCGACGAGGCGATTCGGCGTTCGCTTTCGCTTTTGATCGTCGCTTGTCCTTGTGCGCTCGCGCTCGCGACGCCGTTGACCCTCGCGCGCGCGTTCCGCGCGGCCGCGGCCCGCGGAGTGGTGGTGCGCGATCTCGACGCCTTCGATCGGGCGGCGAAAGCCGATCGCGTGGTTTTCGATAAGACCGGGACGCTGACGACGGGAAATCCCGAAGTCGCCGAGTGGATTTGGGCCGACGGGGCGAGTGGAAGCGAGCGGGAGGAGTTCGCGTCGATCGCCTATTCGGCGGAGACCGTGGCGAAGCATCCCTACGCGCGAGCGATCGTCCGGTATCTCGAGAACCTTCCCGGTGTTTGGCTCTGCGATTCCCTCGAGGTCGGGGAATCTCCCCGTCGCGGCGTCCGTGCGGCATGGGGCGGACGCCTCTTCACGCTCGAGGCCGCGTCCGACGAAGCGGGGGTCGAGTTTCGACGGGACGGTGTCCTGCTCGCGCGCATCCACTTTCGCGAGTCGGTCCGTCCGGAGGCCGAGCGTACCGTCGCGCGCCTGCGGGCGCAGGGGCTCGGAATCGAAGTTCTGTCCGGAGATTCGGAACCCGCGGTCGAGGCCGTCGCCCGTCGGATCGGCGCGGACGAGTGGACGGCTCGCGCGACTCCGGAATCGAAGGCGGAGGTCGTCGCCGATCCGCGACACCGCGGCGCGATCGTGGTCGGCGACGGCGTGAACGACGCGGTCGCCCTCGGCCGTGCGTCGGTCGGTTTCGCCTTCGCGCGGGGCGCCGGCGAGCCGGTCGAGGCTCTGCTCGCGTCGAGCGCGGTGGCGGCGATTCGCGGAGAACTCGCAGCGGTCGCCGACTTCGTCGACGTCGCCCGCCGCTACCGGAGGACGCTCGCGCGAAACGCCGCGATTTCGGTCGCCTATAACTTCGCGGGCGCGACGCTGGCGGTACTCGGCTTCGTCCATCCGCTCGTCGCCGCGATCGCCATGCCGGCGAGCGCGCTCACCGTCTTCCTCTCGACGGCCATCGGCCTACGCGTGCACGAGCGAGAAAGGACGGCCAAATGACGATCGTCTACCTACTCGCGCCGCTCTCTTTGCTACTGGCCGGAGGTTTCGTTCTCGCGTTCTTCCGAGCCGTCGACGACGGCCAATTCCAGGATCTCGACACGCCGGCGCTTCGCGCGCTCCTCGACGCCGAGCCCGAGATCGACCACCGTTCCGAATCCATTTCCGAGAAAGGGAAAAACGATGACCGCCCACGAAAAGCCTGAACAGGAATTACCGGATCTCGTCCGCTACGACGACCAAACCGTTCGAAACTTCACCCTCGCCACCCTCGTTTGGGCCGGCGTCGGGTTCCTCGTCGGTCTCGTCGTCGCGCTCCAACTCGCGATTCCAGCGCTGAACTTCGGATTGCCGTGGCTGACGTTCGGCCGGTTACGGCCCCTGCACACGAACGCGGTGATCTTCGCGTTCGCGGGGAACGCGATTTTCGCGGGAATTTACTATTCGATGCAGCGCCTGCTGAAGACGCGCGCCGTCGACGGGCTCTCGAAGTTCCACTTCTGGGGTTGGCAGCTGATCATCGTCTCGGCGGCGCTCACGCTGCCGTTCGGTTTCACGACGGGTAAGGAGTACGCCGAACTCGAATGGCCGATCGATATCGCGATCGCGGTGGTTTGGATCGCCTTCGGCGCGAACATGATTTCTATGGTGCGGCGTCGGCGCGAACCGCATCTCTACGTCGCGATCTGGTTCTACCTCGCGACGTTCGCGACCATCGCGCTCCTCCACGTCGTGAACTCCGTCGAAATCCCGGTTTCTTTCCTGAAGAGTTATCCGGTTTACGCCGGCGTCCAGGACGCGCTCGTGCAGTGGTGGTACGGGCACAACGCCGTCGCGTTCTTCCTGACGACGCCGTTCCTTGGCCTGATGTATTACTTCGTGCCGAAAGTCGCGAAAGAGCCGATCTACTCCTATCGACTCTCGGTCGTCCACTTTTGGTCGCTCATCCTGATCTATATCTGGGCGGGGCCGCACCATCTGCTGAACACCGCGCTGCCCGAATGGGCGCAGACCGTCGGGATGGCGTTCTCGGTCATGCTGTGGATCCCGAGTTGGGGTGGGATGATCAACGGCCTCTTCACCGTCCGTCAGGCTTGGCACCGCGTGCGCGAGGAACCGATCCTGCGGTTCTTCGCCGCCGCCCTGATCGCCTACGGGATGGCGACGTTCGAAGGGCCGCTCCTTTCGATCAAGTCGGTCAGCGCGCTCGGTCACTATACCGACTGGATCATCGGGCACGTCCACGGCGGAGCGCTCGGCTGGAACGGATTCCTTTCCTTCGGGATGGTCTACTTCCTCGTGCCGAAGCTCTGGGGCAAGGAGATGTACCGGAAAAGCTGGATCAATACCCACTTCTGGCTCGCGACGATCGGGATCGTGCTTTACGTCGTTTCGATGTGGGTTGCCGGCATCACCCAAGGGATGATGTGGATGGCGATCGATCACGCGAGCGGCAAGCTCGTCTACCCGGACTTCGTCGAAACGGTCCTGCGCATCGTTCCTCTCTATTACGTGCGGGCGCTCGGCGGCACGATGTACCTCGCGGGATTCGTCGTCATGGCGGTGAACGTCGCGAAGACGATCGCGTCGGCCAAGACGGTGCCCGCCGACGAGACCGTCCGCGCCCCGGCGATCTTCAAGGTCGGGCGGGAGTGGTTCCAAGACCAGAAGCCGCACCGGATCCTCGAGGGTTTGCCGGTCGCGCTGCTCACGCTCGCGTTCCTCGGCGTCCTCGCGGGTTCGTTGATCGAGCTCGTTCCGATCTTGACGGGGGCCGCGTATCACGACGAGGTGACGTGGAACGCCGTGAACGGCGCGGCGGGAGCGATTCCGCGGACCTACCGTCCCCTCGAGGTCGCGGGACGCGACATCTACGTCCGGGAAGGCTGCTACCTTTGCCACTCGCAGATGATCCGTCAGTTGCCGTTCGACGTGCTTCGGTACGGCCCGGCCTCCACGCCGGAAGAATCCATGTGGGACCATCCGTTCCAGTGGGGCTCGAAACGGACGGGACCGGATCTCGCCCGCGTCGGCGGGAAATATCCGGATAGCTGGCATTACCGGCACATGCGCGACCCGCGCGACGTGAGTCCGCAGTCGATCATGCCGACGTATCCGTGGCTCTATCGTCAGACGCTCGACTTCGCCGAGCTTCCGACGAAGCTCCGCGCGCTCCGGCGGGTCGGGGTTCCGTATTCCGACGCGGACGTCGCGAACGCCGAAGCGGACGCGCGGACCCAGTCCGGCGAGATCGCGGCGAAACTGGCCAGCGACGGGGCGCCCGCCGGGACCGAGACGCGCGAGATCGTCGCGCTGATCGCGTACCTCCAAACGCTCGGGAAGATGACTCCCGCGCCGACGAAGGTCGGAGGGAACTGAGGATGGGCGCGATTTTGAAGGAAACCGTCCTCCGTTCCGGAGTGGCCGACGCGGCGATCGTGGTTCTGCTCGTCGTCGCGGCCTTCTTCGTGGTGATCGCGGCCTGGGCGCTGCGGAAAGAATCGAAACCGCTATTCGACCGGGCGAGCCGTCTCCCGTTCGACGAAAAGGAGCAATGAAAATGGCCGATGAGAGAAAAGTGAACCCCGACGAACCGGTGCATGAGATCGACGGGATCGTCGAGTTGAACCATCCGGCTCCGTTTTGGTGGCAGGCGATCTTCTACGCGTCGATCGTTTGGGCGATCGGTTATGCGGGCTACTACCTCGGCGGAAGCGGGATGTCGCGGAAGGAGGCGCTCCAGCAGGAGCTGGCCGAGCTCGCGGCGAAAGACGTGCGGCCGAACGCGTCGCCCGAACAGGAATTGGCCGAATTGAAGGCGATTTACACGGACCCGAATCGCCTCGCTTCCGGGAAGGCGGTCTTCACGAAGAACTGCGCGTCCTGCCACGCGGTCGACGGCGGAGGCGGGATCGGCCCGAACCTGACGGACAAGCACTGGTTGCACGGCGACGGCTCGATCGGAGCGATCTTGAAAGTCGTGCGGGAAGGCGTTCCGGAGAAGGGAATGCCGCCGTGGGGACCGATCCTGAAGCGCGAAGAGGTGATGGCGGCGGCGTCGTTCGTCCGTTCGCTTCGCGGAACGACGCCGGCGAAGCCGAAGGCGCCCCAAGGGGACGTGGTCGAACCGAAGGCGGACTTCTAGCGTATGGGCGTCGACCACCGGACGAGATCCCTCGACGAGGAAGGGCACCATCGGGCGATTCACCCGACGGAGGTGCGCGGAAAGTGGCATTCGCGGCGGGCAGTCGTCCAGTACATCTTGATCGCGTTCTTCCTCGTCTTGCCGTGGATTTCGATCGGAGGGCGTCCGCTCCTCCTGCTCGACATCTTCGATCGGCGGTTTTCGGTCCTGGGGGTGGTCTTCCAGGCGCATGACGTTCCGCTGCTCTTTTTGTTCGTCATCGGATTCGTGCTCGTGGTGGGACTTCTCACCGCGCTTTTCGGCCGGGTCTGGTGCGGTTGGGCGTGTCCGCAGACCGTGTTCGTCGAGGGCGTCTTCCGGAGGATCGAAGGATGGATCGAGGGGAACGCGTTCGAACGGCGCAAGGCGGCCGCCGCGGGATGGAGCGCCGAGCGCGTCGGTAGGGCGGTGGCGAAGTGGACGGCGTACTTCGCCGTGACCCTCGTCATCACGCATTCGTTCCTCGCGCTCTTCGTCGGTCCCGAGAAGCTCGGGGCGATGATCGCCGCCGGACCGGACGCGTCGCCTCGGGCATTCCTTTTCGTTCTCGTCTCGAGCGCGATCATCCTTTTCGATTTCGGGTGGTTCAGGGAGCAGTTCTGCATCGTCGCGTGTCCGTACGGACGGATCCAGTCCGTGTTCCAGGACACGAAGACGCGCACGGTGGCCTACGACGCGAATCGAGGAGAACCGCGCGGTCCGATCCGAAAGGAGTCGGTCGCGGGCCCGCGAGGCGACTGCGTCGATTGCTCGCGATGCGTACAGGTTTGTCCGACGGGAATCGACATTCGGAACGGCTCCTCCCAGCTCGAATGCATCGCGTGCACGGCGTGTATGGACGCGTGCGACGAGGTCATGACCCGCACGAAACGGCCGCCCGGTTTGATCCGTTACGTATCGCTCGAGGAACTCGAGACTCGGCGGCCGACGCCGACGTGGCGTCGAGGCCGGACGCTGCTCTATCTCGTTCCGCTCGCGATCGTCGTCGCGGCGGTCGTGGGGATCGGCGAGAGTCGGACGCTCGCGATGGTCGAAATCTTCAAGGTGAAGGGCGCGCCGTACGCGACTTACGAGGACGGTTCTTCCCGCGGCTTCGGGAACCTTTTCATGGCGGAGGTCGCCGGGAGGACGAACGGTAAGCTGCGCGTCGCATTTTCGCTCGATACCACCGCCGGTGGGGGTGCCGGAAAAGCCGGGGCCGAAGACGTCGAGCTCGTGATGCCGAACAATCCGATCGAGGTGGGGGAAGGGGAACTCTTGCGCCAACCGTTCACCGTTCGGTTTTCGCGCGCGGGACTCGTCGATGGAAAGCGCGAGATCGCCCTGCGGATCGAAGCCTCGGCCGCGAGCAGCGGTCCCGGAAATCCGGGAAGGGAAGTGCAGACGAAGAAGGTGGTACTGATTGGGCCTCTCTGAAGGATCCCTTCTGCTCTCGACGCTCGGGGTCGCCCTGCTCGGCGGGGGACATTGCTTCGGCATGTGCGGCGGGATCGCCGCGATGGCGGGTATCTCGCGGGCACCCGCTTACCACGCGGGGCGGCTGATCGGATACGCGGCGATCGGCGCGGTCGCGGGAGCGTTCGGAAAGGCGATGTTCGCTTTCCTCGGAAACCATCCCGGGTGGCAACTCGCGGTCTTTTTCGTTTTCCTCGGAGCGCTCGGGTTCCAGTTCTGGCGCGTTTGGACCGGGGCGCTTTCGGCCGGAGCGAGGTGGGGAATTCCGCTCGCGAAACTCCGGTCGAAGTTCGCCCGGAGCGGGGGCGCGTTCGGTTACGGACTCGCGACCGCGTTCGTCCCTTGCGGATGGTTCGCGTACTTCGGATGGATCGCGGCCGCAACCGGCTCGCCGGTCCTCGGTTCGCTCGTATTCGTCTCGCTGTGGGCGGGGGCTTTACCCGCGCTCCTGGCGGCCGCGGTCGCCTTTCATTCCCTGCGCGCTCGTTTTCCGGGCGCGGCGTTCCGGCGGACGGCGGCGTTCGTCCTGCTCGTCACGACGCTCGTGACGCTCGGTCCGCGAATCGACGGATTCGCGGCGACCGCGGCCGCCCGGGGGGCGGCTCCGGTTTGCGGCCCGCACCCGTGAGTGCGGCGGCGCCTACTTCGCCGATTCGACGACGCGCTTAAGATTCGCGATGCCGGTTTCGAAGTCCTTCGTGACCATCTTTTCGCAGTCGATGAGCAGCGCCATGATTTTTCCGGGCAATCCGCCGTCGCCGGACATCGCCCAGGAAAACCGGGTGCCGGTTCCTTCCGGGACCAACCGATACTCGATGAGGTTTTCGGCGTGGAAGGGTTTCGTCATGGTGAGGCGGATGTCGACTTCGCGGTTCGGAACCGTGCGGAGGATCTCGAGGGTGCCGGAGCCGGTGTCCTTGTTTCCGTCGAACTCGAGTTTCGCGCCCGGTTGGCCGTCGGTGCCGCTATAGGCGAGTTTCATCGACGGGTCTTTCTGCATGTAGGGGGACCATTCGTTCCCGCGGTGGAAGTCGCTGATGTAGGCGTAAATCTTCTCGGCCGGGGCTTCGATCACGCCGCTGCGCTCGTATCGGAAGTGACCGTCACGCGTGGCGGCGTAGCCGACGAAGGCGAGGAGGGCGAGCACGAGCGCGAGCAGGATTTTTTTCAACATGGCGGATCCTCCGAAGGGTTCCCTCTATTAGAAGGCGAGACCGCCGTTTTCGCAATCCTGGTTGGTGAGGGGGACGGGGGAATTCCCCGCCGTCCCCCTTCGACGGACTATCCGCGGGATTTCAGGTAATCGCCGATGAAGATGAGGGCCATCAGCCCTCCCATCACGAGCAGGACCCAAACGGCGCTCTTCGGGCGGGGGGATTCGGGATTCGATTTTTCGTTCGACATGGAAGCTCCTTAGGCGCGGGCCACGAGGGCGCGGCGCGCGCGAAAAAATAGGGCGCGCCCGGCGATGGGCGGCCGAATCGGGAAAGGTTTATGGGATCAACCGGCGCGCGGAGGAGCGCGGGCGTTCGGGGTGAACGCGGGCGAGGGGCCGAACGCGGCGCCGGGAAGCGTTTCGAGATCGCGGACGCCCGCGGTCGGTAGGCGCGGTTCGGACGCGGAGAGGACGCCGAAAAAGTCGCGATGGATCGCGCGCGAGGAAGGTTTCGGATGGAAGGCCGATTCGGAGACGGCCGCGAGGGTCACGAGCTCGGCGTGGAAAGCGGCCTCCGGGGCCCGGGAGGTCGCGAGCGGCGCGGGGGAAGTCGGTGCGAAAGCCGCCGAACCGACCGCGAGCAGGAGGAGAAAGGCGAGGGGTTTTCGCGCGAGGCCCATCCTCTCTATCCTACCACGGGAGGGCGAAAAAAACGAAAGGCCCGCTCCGGGGAGCGGGCCTTCGGCGATTCGTGATGACGGGACCGATTACTCGGTGACCGTGTTCTTCCAGTTCATGGTGTCGGCGACCTTCACGAGGTCGTTGCCGTCGCCGTCTTTGTTCTTGTTCTGATAGACGGTGCGGATCATGAATTCGAACTGACCCTTGTCGTCGTTGTCGAACACGCACTGGAAGCCGACCTTGCGGATTTCCTTCGGCGAGAGCTTGAAGTTGTTGCCGAACGTGTTGCCGAGCTGGTTCTTCACTTGGTTGAAGTCGAAGCCCATGCCGGAGTTCAGCACCTTCGAGGTGCCGGAGATGCCGTTGCGCTTGCAAACGAAGTCCGACCACGGAATCTCTTCGAACTGGTCGCTCAAGTTCGAGACCGTGATCCAGATGTCGGCCTTCTTGCCTTTGTCTTTCAAGCTGATGATCGTCAGGGACGCGACGTTATCCTTCGCGATCGTGTTGTCCTTCGCGTCGTACTTCACTTTTTTGCCGCCGCAACCCAGGGTCAGGGTCGTGATCGCAACGATGAGCAGCATGCTCTTGAGCGTATGTTTCATAAGGTCCTCTCCATCCTCTCGCGAGGATAATCAGCCGGTTAAAATGCGAGTGGAGGGAGTATTGCTTGGGCCGAATAACCGGTCAATGCTCTCCGTCGGCCGCCGCCATTTTCTTCAGGACGACGGCGATCGTTTCCGCGTCGACGCAGGCGCGTTTCATGAGCGCCTTTGCCCGGTCGAAGTCGTCGGCGTCGATCGCCTCGAAGAACGCGTCGACTTCGTCGATTTCCGCCAGCTTTTCGAGCACGAGGGTTCCTTCGAAGTCGTTTTCGTCCATGGACAGATTCTCCTAAGTCCCGAGGATATCGAAAAACGACGGTCCGCGCGAAAAAAAGGCCGGGCGCATCCGCCCGGCCTTTCCGTTCTGATTCGTCGCGTCCTTACATCTCGAATTCGAGGGTTTTGCCCGTTTCGAGGAAGGATTTGAGGTTGCTGAGGACCGCCGGCCATCCGCCTGAGATCGACGGACGGTGCTTCGAGCCCGCGATGAAGTCGGTGTGGGTGACGGTGAGGCGTACGGTTTCGGTGCCGGCCTCGGGCTCGAGTTCGAGGGTGACCTTCGTCGGCGGTTCCTTCGCCGATTCGCCGAACGCCTCGCGGAAGGTGTAGGAGAGGAGCTTCGGGCGATCGGCGACGAGGACCTTTCCTTCGACTTTCTTCTCGCCGTTCATGACGTAAGTCATCGGCGATCCGACTTTCCAGTCGCTGGTGACTTCGCAGCCGAACCAGTATTGGCGCGTGAACGTCGACGAGGTCAGCGCCTCCCAAAGTTTTTCGGGAGTGGTCTTAATGTAGGTCACGTAAACGAAGTCGGGATCACGATTGGACATGTTTTTTTCCTTTCGGTTCGGAGCCTTCCAGGGCGGTTTTCAGCGCGGCGAGTGCGTCCATGCGCTGCCGTTCGAACTTCTTGATCCAGCGGTCTTGGATCGCGTGGATCGGGATCGGGTTCAGGTAATGACGTTTCTCGCGCCCGCTCCAGACGATCGCGACGAGGTTCGCCGCCTCGAGGATTCCGAGGTGTTTCATCACGGCCTGGCGGCTCATCGACTTCGCGTACGGCGCGTAGAGTTCCCCGAGCGTCTGTCCGCTTTTCGCGTAGAGAGTATCGAGGATTTCCCGCCGGGTTTCGTCGGCGAGCGCTTTGAAGACGTCGTTCATAGGGTCAGTATAGGTAACCAAAGGGTTACCTGTCAAGCCGCGTTTTTCCGCCAGTAAAACGGCTTAAATTTCGTCGGAAACGCCGACCGGGCGCGAGCGGTGGGAGGGGAGTTCCTCGGAAAAGACCTTCTCGGTGATTTTCCAGTATTTGTCCTGTTTCCGCGCGATGACGAAGGCGGGCAGCCGGAAGAGCCGCTGGTAGCGCACGACTTCGGCGGGGGTGGTGAGGTCGACGGCGAGTTCCGGGCGGCGGAGATGGGAGCGGAGGAAGTTGATGTTGAACTTCTTGATCGACGTCGGGTTCGAGAAGAAGTGCGCCTCGCTGAGGTACTTCCCGTCGGCGTCGTAGTATTTGATTTCGAGAAACGGTTTCGCGTTCTTGTCGAGGCGCTCCTCGAACGTGATCCGGTCGGGCGTGAGGACGTGCGCGTTCTTCGAGAGCTTCGCTTGTTTGAGCTTCGCGTCGGCGTCGACGAGCGTCGCCGCGCACTGGACACAGGCGCGGGCCGAGAGGTCGTTCTCGGCTCCGCACCCGGGACAGAGTTTCAACCGGAAGCGGAACCCGCACGGCGTGATCGCGAGGGTTGCCGGATCTTGGGTCGCCCCTTTGCATTTCCGTCCGAAGTGTTCGAGCACGACGCCGTCCTCGTCGGCGTAGCCCCAAAAATCGTTTTCGAACGCGCACGCCGGACAAGCGACCTTCACGGGTACGACGTCGGGGGCGGGACGTTTGTCGCGGATCTCGGGCGCGTAGATGTCGTGGCCCATCCCGGTGTAATCGAGGACGTAGCAGTCTTTCTTTCCTTCGGAGAGCCGCAGGCCGCGGCCGACGATCTGCTGGTAGAGGCTATTCGACTCGGTCGGACGGAGGATCGCGATCACGTCGACGTGAGGCGCGTCGAATCCGGTCGTGAGCACGGAGACGTTCACGAGGTACTTGAATTTGCGGAGCTTGAAATCCTCGATCGTCGACTGGCGTTCGGCGTGGCTCGTGTCGCCGACGACGAGACGGGCGTCTTCGGGCGGAAGATAGGAGAGGATCTCTTCCGCGTGGCGGACGGAGGCGCTGAAGATCATGACGCCTTTCCGGTCGTAGCGCTCGACGATGTCCATCACGTTCCGGATGATGAGCGGCGTGAGGCGCTTTTGGTTTTTCAGCACTTCTTCGATCTCGGAGACGGTGAAGGGACGATCGTTCTCGACGAGTTCCGAGAAGTCGTAGCTCGTGACCGGGATGTCGACCTTCACCGGGACGGTGAGGTAACGGTTCTTGATCATCGAAGAGAGGGGGAGCTCGTAGACGGACTGTTTGAAGAAGCGCGGGGTTTCGGAGCGGAGCTCGCCCGTTTGGGCGTATTCGTAGATCCATCCGACGCCGAGCCGGTACGGGGTCGCGGTGAGTCCGAGGACGCAGAGCTCGGGATTCCGGGCGCGGAGTTTATCGATGATGGCGCGGTACTGGGTGTCGCCGTCGTCGGCGACCCGGTGACATTCGTCGATGACGAGGAGGGAGAAGTCTTCGAAGAACGCGTCCGGCGCGCGGGCGATCGACTGGACGCTGCCGAAGATCGCCTTTTGGCCGTGTTCTTTCTTTCCGAGCCCGGCGGAGTAGATGCCGGCTTCGAGGCCGTAGCTCGTGTACTTCTGGTGGTTCTGTTCGACGAGTTCCTTCACGTGCGCGAGGACGAGGACGCGACCCTTCGCGAGGCGCGCGAGCTCGGCGATGACGAGGCTCTTTCCGGCGCCCGTCGGAAGGACGACGAGGATCGGGTCGCGTCGCTTCCGGAAGTAGCCGACGACGCGGTTCACGGCTTCGCGCTGGTAGTCTCGGAGCTGGTACACCCGGCGGTTACTTCCCGTCGAAAGCGGCCTTGAGCTTCGCGATGTCGAGCTTCTTCATTTTCAGCATGGCTTGGAACGCGCGATCGGCTTTCGTCCGATCTTTCGCGCCGAGGAATTTCGGCATGGCCGAGGGAACGACCTGCCAAGCCATTCCGAATTTGTCCTCGACCCACCCGCAGCGGAGTTCCTTTCCGCCGCGTTTCAGTTTGTTCCAGAAATGATCGACTTCTTTTTGGTCTTTGCAGTCGATCATGAAGGAGATGTTCCAGGTGAACTTCGAGGCGGGGCCGTTCAGGGCGAGGAAGTCCATTCCGCCGATGCGGAAACTCGCCATCAGCGAGTCGGCGCTGTAAATTTTCGAGTCCTTGAAGATCGAGGCGTAGTAGCGGGCGGCCTTGGCGGCGTCTTTCGTGTAGAGGAGGCAGGGCGTGATTTTCGGCATGTTGGGATTTTGGGGCATCCGGAGTCGGCTGGCAAGTCTCATCCCGGCGCGTGCGCGCCCGCGACGTCAGGAGTTTCGGACGATATCGACGGAGATTTCGATCGCGGGGGTTCGCCTGCGCGACGGTCCGCGCGAAACGCCTTCGGCGTTCCCCGCGGCCGATCCTCCGGAGGGTTCGATTCCTTCGTGTAGACGAAAACTAAGAACCCGCCGAAGCTTTGTGGCTTCGGCGGGTTGAAGTGGTGGAGACGGAGGGAATCGAACCCTCGCGCTCCCGCGCATCCGCGCGGGATCTGCGGGTACGCCTGCGGATCTCCGTCGCGCTTCCTGCGCGACGGTCCGCGCGAAACGCCTTCGGCGTTCCCCGCGGACGATCCTCCGGAGGGTTCGATTCCTTCGTGTAGACGAAAACTAAGAACCCGCCGAAGCTTTGTGGCTTCGGCGGGTTGAAGTGGTGGAGACGGAGGGAATCGAACCCTCGTCCAAAAGCGATCCGCCACAGATTCTACATGTGTAGTCGGTCGTTTAGATTGAATCCGGGGCGACGGCCGACAACCTACCCGGATCCTCCGCCGACTAAAGTTTCGCCCCGGAACCGCCTGCGATGAAACCGGGACTATCCCTCTAAATGGCGTCTATCCCGGGACCGAGGGAGTGTCTCGGGTAGACGTGTTGCTTAATTAATTAAGCAGCAAGAGCGTATTCGTTGCCAAATACAAGGTGCCGGTTTTTACGTGGCCTCCGGCGCCACGACATGCCTCTGAGGTTTCAGCACTTCTGTCGAAGCCAGGACGTCCCCAGGCGTTCGAGCATAGCACAAACCCCGAAAACGATCAAAGGGAGCGGAGCATGCGCATGAAGACGTCGACGCGCTCGCCCGATTTCTCGAGCGACCGAAGGTTCTGTTCGAGCGAGGTCCCGGAATTGAAGGTGAGGATGATGTCGGCGACGACGCCCGGATCGGCCTTCGTCTTTCCCTCGAGGTTATCGACGAGCATCCCGCGGACCCGTTTCAGGTGGTTCGTGATGATCGACTTCGCCCGCGGGGGGAGAATCGAGAGTTCGCGTACGGAATTCACCACGAAGCAGCCTTTCTGCGCGCGGCACTCGAAAGCCATCCTCAAGAAGCGCTCGACATTCGCCCACCCGAGGGGCTTCGCGGAAAGGACTTCCGCCGCCGCGGGATTCTCGACGTACTGGGCGAGGCTCGAAAGGTAGAGATCCTCTTTATCCTCGAACTCCGAATAGAGGCCGGATTTATTCACTCCGGTCGCGCGTTCGAGATCCTGCACGCTCGTGTCCGCGAAACCCTTCTCGAGGAAGAGCGGGAGCGCGTCGGCGAGGACCTGTTCTCGGTTGAAGCACTTGGGCCGTCCCATACCCCATTATAAACATATTGAACCGGTTAGTTCAATATAAGATTGCAAACGCCTCGGACGCGGGTATATTGAACCAATCAGTTCAAAACTGAGATTTGAAACCAGCAAAGGAAAACGCATCATGAACAAACTCCAAGGTAAAACGGCGCTCGTCACGGGCGGCAATTCGGGCATCGGTCTCGCGACGGCGAAACTCTTTCGGGAGCAGGGGGCGAAAGTCATCGTCACCGCGCGCTCCCCGGAGACGTACGCGAAGGCGAAGAAGGAATACGGCGATCTTTTCGACGTCGTCCAGACCGACGTGAGCAAGCTCGAGGATCTCGACCGGCTCTACGCCCACATCAAATCGAAATACGACGGCCTCGACGTGATCTTCGCGAACGCGGGCGTCGCCGCCTTCGCTCCGTCGACCGACTCGACCGCCGAGTTCTTCGACCGCCACTTCGATACGAACGTCCGCGGCCTCTATTTTACCGTGACGAAGGCGCTGCCGCTCCTGCGTCCGGGAAGTTCGGTCGTCCTGAACGCCTCGGTCGTCGCCTCGAAAGGGTTCGACGGGTCTTCCGTCTATTCCGCGACGAAGGCCGCCGTGCGGAGTTTCGCGCGGAGCTGGACGGCGGAAATTCCAGCCGAGAAAGCCCGTTTCAACGTCCTTTCCCCGGGCCCGATCGAGACGCCGATCTTCGGCAAGATGGGGCTCACCGCCGAACAAGCGGCGGGTTTCACCGAAGGCATGAAGAAATCGATTCCGGCCCGCCGCCTCGGACGGCCCGAAGAGATGGCGAACGTCGCGCTCTTCCTCGCGTCGTCCGATTCGAGCTACCTGCTCGGCGCCGATATCGTCGCCGACGGCGGCCTCGGCCAAATCTGAGCCCGAACGCCCGAAGGCCGTCCGGAAAGCGTCCGGGCGGCCTTCGGCATTTATCGTTTTCGGATCCGCGGGTTACTCGCGGACGCTCAGGTAAACCTGGAGGTACTGCGTCTTCTCGATCTCGTATCCGTTGTCGACGTCGCGGTAGATCGAGCGGCTCGTGAGCTTGCACGCCTTCGTCGGCTTAATGCGAACGGCGTGGAAGACTTTGTCGAGCGCGTTCTGTTTCGCGATCGCGCAGACCGTGCCTTCGTAGGCGATCTCGCCGCGGGCGGCGTCGTAGGTGAGGCCCGGAAGCTTCACGCGCACGTCGCTCATCGCGCCGGCGCCGGCTTCGCGGAACTGATCCGAAACGCCGATCGCGATCCACACGCGGCCGAGGTCCTTGTTCACTTCGAATTCCGCGGAAACGAGCGGAGCGGTGAGCGCCGAAGCTTCTTCATGGACGAGGATTTCCTTCGCGGAAGCCGAGAAGGCGACGAGGGAGGAGAGGATCGAGAGGAGGACGATTTGTTTTTTCATAGGGTTCTTCTTTCTGTTTTTCTACGTTTTAGTGAGCCGAGGTTTAGCGCGGAAAACGAAAAAGGGGGTTCAAGCTCCGGTCAGGGCTTCGTCAAGGAAACGTCAAGGAATCCGGAAATCGCATGCGCGTGATGCGCGCAGAGGATGCGAAAGACCTTCCGCTCCGGTATATCTTGAAGGGGAACTCTTACGTCTCCGGGAGAAACGCATGAACGGCCAGACCCAAGTCGTGACGATGGAAAATTTCGAGACCGTCGTCGATTCGCATCCGATCGTCATCCTCGATTTCTGGGCCGCGTGGTGCGGCCCGTGTAAGATCTTCGCCCCGCTCTTCGAGGCGGTCGCGGCCGCGCATCCGGATATCTACTTCGGAAAGGTCGACACGGAAGCGGCGACCGATCTCGCCGCCGCCTTCCAAGTCCGTTCGATCCCGACGCTGATGGCGTTCAAGAACGCTGACCTCGTATTCGAGCAACCCGGGCTGCTGCCGGCTCCGGCGTTCGAAGAGCTGATCCGAAGATTGCGGGCGTGAAATAGAACGGGAAGCCCTTTTTGGGGGCTTCCCGCCTCTTGGATCCCTTTTGCTGTCGTTCCAGATCCAGTCACCAGAACCGATTCTGAAGATACAGAGGGGATCCCACCGGAGATGCCTTACGCTATTCTGTAAAGCGTTCCCCGGAATCGATGAGCGAGTCGAGCTGGGCCATGTGCCGCACCTGGCGCGGGATGAGCACATCCCGGATCACGGCCCTTTCTCGATCGCCGAGTTCTAAATCGAGCGCGTCTTGATATAGCTTCAAGCCGTGCTCCTCGCCGGTCCGCAGCGTTCGGAGGGCCGCCATCGGACCGAAGAAACTTCTCACGTTGATGAGCGCCGTGACGATCGTTCCCCACGCGCCCGAGTCCTCGCTCGGGTGCTCGCCTTTCTTCTCGACGAGGTGGCGGAGGCTCTCGCAGGAGCGTTGGTGCTCGTTCCGGATCTGCGCGAGCGTCGTGATCGGCGCGTCGGGCTCGCGGATGGCGGCCTCGATCACCCGATCGTAGGCCTCGATCGCGCTCAGTTCTCCGCGCAGGATCTTATCGGCGAACTTCGCCTGATCGATCTCGGGGGGAAGGTATTGGCCGCGCACCACGTCCACGGGGTTCATGAGTGTCGCGTCGATTTGGTCCATAACGGGCTCTCCTTTGATGATTTCGTCCTTAAAACCACGGTCGGGGCGATCACCGGAATCCCCGGGATCTCGGGTAATGAAAGAGCAAGCGATATGCCGACGAAAACGGGGCCTTTCACCACGGCGCGCTCGGGGTGAGGAAGGAATGTGTTGATTCTCTGGCGTTCCGCCCGTAAAAAACGGCCCAAGCCTAAAACCTTTTAATCCCCGATGAGGTCGACCATGAAAAAAGTCCTTTTCTCGTCCATTCTGCTCGCCGCCGGAATCCTGTCCGCTTCCGCCCTCGCTTGCACCGGCGAAAACTACGAAAATTTCCAAGTCGCCCTCGACGCGAACGGCACGGTCACCCGGAGCGAGATGCGCGAAGTCTCCGTGAAGAGCGCGGACGGCACCGAGAAGAAGGAATTCCAAAACGTCGTCATCGATAGAATCACGCTGGAATCCGGCGACGAAATCCGCTTGAACGCGGCTCCGAACATGATGGACGCGTCGATCCACGTCGTCGTGAAGGTCCAAGACCAGAAGGCCGATCAAGACGGCATCTTCTCGACGACCTACGCGGTGAAGGAAATCTGGACGTCCGGTTGGGGCGGCCCGCGCGAAACCCAAAAGAACTCGCTCGTCACCGTTCACTCGAACTACCTCGGCGAAGGAAAACGCTCCCACGAGTGCGGCCGTTTCGAAGTCGTCGAAGTCGCGCCGGCGAAGAAACCGGCTCCGAAAAAGTTCTGATTCGACGCGCCGAATCCTTGGATTTGACGCGAAGCGATTAGCCGAAGACCCGCTCTCCTGGCCGCTAGGCGAGGACGAAAGAGCGGGTCTTCTGCGTTTTGTCAGGATTCCCTAAAGCGCGGCCGGCGGGTTGCGAAGTCCCCCGAACTTTGGCAACACTCGGGACGACTTATTCGCTTTACGTCGTCCCACCTCTCAACAGGAGAAATGTCCATGATCCGCCAACTCTCGATGATCGCTTTCTCGGCCGTCGCCGCTCTCGGCATGACCGCCGCCGCCCACGCTTGCGCGGGCCAGACCCTGAACATCAAACTCCTCAGCCTGAACGCCGACGGCATCATCACTCGCAGCGTCTACGTGAAGAAGAGCGTCCCGGGCGTCGACGGCCAGCCGACCCAAGTGAAGTACGTCCCGGTCGTCCGCGATCACCTTCAGCTCGAAGCCGGCGATCACCTCATCCTGAACTCGGCTCCGCGTTCGGTCGACATGACCTTCCAAGCCGACATCAAGCTTGAAGACCAAGAAAAAGACGACAAGGGCGTGATGTCCTCGACCTACCACGTGGTCGAAATCTCCACGAGCTCCTTCGGCGGCGTGATCCAAAAGCCGGTCAAGACGGCTTACCGCGCGAAGATCACCTCGAACTACCTCGGCAACGGCACTTACGCCCGCGGCTGCGGCGAAGTGACGAAGACCGACCTCGACCTCGAGAGCTCGAGCGACGTTCACTAAGATCGCGCTTCCGACGAATCTGAAAGGCCGCTCTCGCGAGGGAGCGGCCTTTTTCTTTTTCTCGGCGCTTAAATCCGTTTCAAATCGGGCGCGAGGAACCACGTGAGTTCGTGTTTGTTCTGGCGGAGGTGACGAAGCCTCGCGCCCGGGATCTCGCGCAGCCGCGCGAGGGCCGCTTCGTCGGCCTCGCCCTTGAACTTCACGGAGACCGCGAAACGCGCGCAGCCCGCGTCCCGCCACCGCGCGAGGAGTTCGGGCAGGCGCTTCGGCTCGCAGATCATGTCGGAAAAGAACCAATCGGCCGCGCGCGGGACGAGGCGGAAGGCGTCGGCCTTTTCGTAGGCGACTTCGGGCCGCTTCGCGACCGCGGGGTCGAGCGGCGCGCCGTCGAAACTCGCGACGCGCGCTCCGAGCTCCGCGAGCGCCCACGTCCACCCGCCCGGGCAGCTGCCGAGGTCGAGCGCGGTCTCGCCGGGCTTCGGAATCCCGAGACCGGCGCGCTCGAGGCGGGCGCAGATCTCCCAGAGTTTCAGGTAGGCCCGGCTCGGCGGGCCGTGCTTTTCCTCCGCGAACGGCGCGCTTCCGCCCGGGTACGGCGTGAGCGAATCGAAAACGGCCAGTGCCCGCTCCGGGGAGAGCAGGAAAAAACCGGCGAGGGCCGGCTTGCCCTCGGACGGACGGAGCGAGTCGGGGCGATTCGCGCCCCGCCGATACGAGAGAGACGGCGCTTCGCCGGTCGCGAGGTTTTCGGCGACGAGCGCCGCCCGGCGATGATGGAGCCCTTCGAGCCGGAGCCAGCGCGTGCTTTTTTTCCCGAGGTCGTGCGCGGTTTGTTTCAGATTCTTCGCCGCCGCGGTGATCGAGGCCGCGTCGACTTCGTACGCTTCCCACGCGATGTCCGTCGCCCAAGCGAGATCGGGCGCGTTTTCCTCGGCGAGGAAATATTCGCCCGATTCGAAAAGGAACCGCACGCCCCGGCGGGCGGCTTCGCGACGGAATTCCTCTCGGACTTCCTTCGGCGTTTCGGGAACGACGTAAAGCGTCCGGCGGATCATCGTCTTCGGTCCTAAGGCAGGTTCGGCGCGACCGGGAGCGGACGCACGCGGGGCGCGCGCGGCGACGGCGCTTTTTCCGCGGGGACGAGGGGCTTCGCGGTGCCGAGGAGCTTCCGGTCGCGGAGGTAGTCGTAGGCCGCGATCGAAGCGGCGACCGAGACGTTCAGCGATTCGACGATGCCGACCTGAGGGACCTGGATGAGGGTGATCTCGGGGTAGTCGGCGACGTCGACGCTGAGTCCGAATTCCTCGTGGCCGACGAGGAACGCCGTCTTCTCCGGGAAAGAAACGCTACCGAACGCGGCTTCTCCCCTCGGGTGGAGGGCATAGAGCGCGTAGCCTTCCTCCCGGAGCGCCGCGATCGCGTCCTTCATTTCCGCGAACGTCCGCGTGCGAGTCGCCTTCAGCGCTCCCCGCGCGAGCACCGGATCCCACGGCGGGATGCCGACGAGGAAAACCTCGCGCACGCCGAGGGCGTTCGCCGTGCGCACGATCTTTCCGACGTTGAACGACGCCTTGAGCCCGTCGAGCACGAGGATGAGCGGGTAGGGTCCGAGCGGCGCCCGCTTGCTCCAGATCAACCCGATTTCGTGGGATCTCGCGATGTTCTTCCGGCGTTTGCGCATCTCGGCCGCCTTATCGCAGCGACTTCGCCACCGCGAGCGTGAGCTGATAGAGCATTCGCGCGCCGACGTTTCCGTCCCACGGATCGCCGGAGGGATTCGGCGCGACCTCGACGAGATCGGCGCCGACGACGCGTTTGCCGGAGGCGACGACTTTTTGGACGAGGTAAACCGCTTCCATGAACTCGAGACCGCCCGGCACCGGCGTCCCGGTCGAGGGGCAGAGTTTCGGGTCGAGGCCGTCGATGTCGAACGAGACGTAGACCGTCTCGCCGAGCTTCGCCACGATGTCCGTGCAGATCGCGTCCCACGATTCGCCGCGCAGCTTGCGGGATTGGAGGTCCCAATCGAAATAGGTCGAGATTTTCTTGTCCGACTTCTCGCTCGCGCGGATGCGTTCGACCTCGCCCGGCGAAACGTCGCGGATCCCGACTTGGACCAGCTTCGATACGCCCGGCATCTGGACGACGTGGTCCATAATCGAAGCGTGCGAGTTCGGGAAGCCCTCGTAAGCGACCCGCAGGTCGGCGTGAGCGTCGAAATGAAGGACCGAAAGCCCGGGATATTTCTCGGCGTGGGCCGCGATCGGGCCGCGTGAAGTCGCGTGGTCGCCGCCGACGGTGAGGACGCGTTTTCCTTTCGCGAGCCAGTTCTTCGTCTCCGCGTACGACCAGCGATAAAGCGCGTCGGCTTCGCGATTCGCTTCGGCGAGGATCGCGCTCATTTCCTTGTCGTCCTCCGCGGCACCGCCGTCTTCGAGGAAGCCGATATAGCGCGACGTCTTCTTCCGGAGCGCTTCGCTCTTCGCGTCCCATTCCGTCGGATAGGGCAGCGTCGAGAGCTTCATCTCCCACGCCCGGTCGAGAAACGGCGAAAAGAGGTCGAGCTGGCGCGAGGCGACCAGGATTTCTTTCGGCCCGCTGCGCGTGCCCGGACGATAGGAGGTCGTCACGTCCCACGGAATCGAAAGGAAAAGGATGTCGGATTCCGCGGGGTCGCCGTCGAGGCTGAAAAACGCGTCGTTCTTGATGGCTACGCCGTTCGGATCGATTTCGCTCATGGCCGGGACAGTAACCGAGAGACGAAGTTCGGTAAAGCGAAGGTTCCCCGGTGAATCGCCTCATTATAATAGTGGAGTTCCTGATCCCGGGCGAAACGGGCGGTCCGGACCGGGTCGAAGGCTTCGGTCGGCGAAAACGGCGTCTTTCCGGCGAGATGGACGCTCCACATCCCCGAGGGATAGGTCGTCGCGTGGAAAAGGCCGACGTGGGCGGCGCCCTCCCCGAAGAGGTCCCGAAGGCAGCGGTGAAGGCCGACGAACGCGGCTTCATGCGAGATCGGGGACTCGCCCTGGGCCGCGATCCACCCGTCGTCGCGTAAAAGTCTGCGGCATTCCCGAAAGAACTCCGGCCCGAAGAGACCTTCCGCGGGACCCTGCGGATCGGCGCTGTCGATCAAGATCCAATCGAAACTCGCTCCCGGCGCTTCGGCCACGTAGCGCGTGCCGTCCGCGATGCGGAGCTCGACTCGCGGGTCGGCGAAGGCCGCCGACTGCCGGGGAAAGTGGGCTTTCACCGCGCGGACCACCGTCTCGTCGAGTTCGACCGCGACGACGCGCCGGACTTCCGGATAGCGAAGCACTTCGCGGAGCGCGCCGCCGTCGCCGCCGCCGATGACGAGCACGTCGAGCGGCTTCGAAGCGCGCGCGAGGGCGACCGCAGCGAGGGGATGCACGAGCATCTCGTGGTAATGGGCTTCGTCGCGTTCGGCGACCATGATCGCGCCGTCGAGCGCGAGGAATTTCCCGTAGGCCGGACTTTGGAAGACGCGCACGAATTGGTGCGGGGATTTTTCCGCGAAGAGCGGAGCGCCGGTCGTCCGCAGCGAGAGCGCCTGGTTCGCGTCGCGATCGGTGAACCAGTGGCTGCGGTCGAAGCGCGGGACCGGGCGTTCCTTCTTCCGAAGAAGCGCGGGGCGGAAATCGTTCCGCGTGAGGGACGCGAGGGAGCCGCGCGGGAGATCGAGTCTCGAATGACTCCCGGCCCGAAGCCGGCGTTCGAGGTGCGTGAACGCGCGTTCGGAGTCGATCGTGTCGCCGCAGGTGAAAAGGTCGATCGCCGCGTGTCCGTACTCGGGCCAGGTGTGGATCGCGAGGTGGCTTTCCTGGATCACGACGACGCCCGAAACGCCGTAAGGCGAGAAATGGTGGAAGCTCGAGCTGACGAGGGTCGCTCCCGCGAGTTCGGCCGCCTCGACCATCGCGCGCTCGATCGCCGTCGGATCGTCGAGCGTCGCCGGATCGCATCCGTTCATTTCGACGAGGAGGTGCCGTCCAAGCGCGGAATTCTCGCTCACGCCTGGCCGACTTTTACCGCGCGGGCCTCGACGACGAGTTTGTACATCGTTTGGCCCTCGAGCGGATGGAGGGTGTACTTGAAGCCGACGAGCGCGTTCGCGCCGCGGTGGTGGGCTTGGTACTTCAGCTGCTTCTTCAGCCGTTCGATCGCGTCCTGGAAGATCGGCGACTGGGGCTGCGAAAGGCTGAAGGCCTTCAGGTTCATCGAGTTATGGAGCGTATCGATCGCGGCGAGGAGTTTCCGGCCGGGGATCGAATCGGCGGAAGTGAGCACGATCGTGTCGTCCGCGGTCTCCTCGGATTCTTCGGTGATGAAGACTTCGGACTCCGGAGACGGCGGCATGACGAGCGTGTCGTTCGAGTCCGCGGCTTCCCGAGAGACGAAGATGCGCTCGGAAGGACCGAGGCGGATCTTCGCCGTCGTGTTCCGGAGAGCCTGGACGATCATCACTCCCGCGTACTCGCTGATGCGGGGAATGAGGATGTGGCCGGCGGCGAACTGGGGTTCGAGCTCGACTTCGCGAATCCCGAGGTTTTCGCGGGTGAGGATGTTCACGAGCGCTTCGCGTTCGTGCTGGCGGATCGCGCCCTCGATCGCGAGCGAGTAAGGCGTCTCGGCGACGGACGGCGTGGCGGAAGGCGCGACGTGATCGGAATAAGCGCGCACGGATTCCATCGTGGTCGGCGCGTTCGTCGTCGCGGTCGCGGAAATCGCCGAAAGGGCGCCCGCGATCGCCTGGCCGACGGCGGTGCCTTCGACGCGGGACGGGGTGCTCGCGCTTTCGATCGACGGATCGTCGAGAATCGCGGCGGAGGATGGCTGCATCGGAGCGTCGGCCGAGAAGTCCGCAGGCGCCTCGAACCCTTCCGGGGAAAGGCTCGGGAGTTCGTCGGTACCCGAGGCCGCGGCGAGGGTGTCGGCGTCGACCGGGGGCAAGTTCGCGATCGGGTCCTTAAGCGGGTCGTTGAACGCATCGTCGCCGAGACCGGTGAGCATCTCGGGGGGCGGAGCGTTCGGATCCGGGGAAAAGGTGAACGACGAGGAGTTCGGTTCACCCGCGCCGAGTCCCGTCGACGTCGGACTCATCGGGCTTAGGAGGTCGTCGAGACCTTCGAGCGCCGGCGGCGCGGGGAGGTCCATCGTCGGCGCGGATCCAGGTACTTCCTCGCCGAGCGGTAAGTCGCTCAGCGCGGTCAGGTCGCCCGTCTTCTTCTCGTTCGGATCGTCCGTCACGCGGTGCCTCCGTCTTTTATTGTGCGCCGGGGCCCTGCGGCTTTCAAGGCGGATCGAGAGTCGATTCGCGGAGCAATAGGCGGAGGAAACGGGTCAGTTCCCCTCGGCGTCCGAGCCGGTAGCGGGCTGCCGTCGGAACGGAGGGTCTTCCGATCCGGACGGTGAGAATCCGCGGATTCCGCAGCCGAAATACGTCCTCGTCGGTGACGTCGTCGCCGGCGAAAAATGCCGAACGATAGCCCTGTTCCTTCAGGAGTCGGCGCAAGGCCCGGCCCTTGTCGTCTCCCCGGGCGGGAACGACGTTCAGGACGTTGAATCCCGGCACGACGCGGGGCGCGGGGCGAAGGCTTTTCGCCCATTTCCGCAGTTCGGCCTCGACCCGACGGGAGTCCCGAACTTTTCGGAAGTGGAGGCTGACGGAATGTCGTTTGTCCTCGAGGTAAACCCCCCGCCATTCGGGGCGCCTCGCGAGTTCCTTCCGAAAGGCGCGCGCCCAAGTCCGTGCGTCGCGCTTCCATTTCTCTCCGACCGCCCCGCCGTTTTCGAGGCCGTGATTCCCGACGAGGTAGCGGACGGGAATGCCGCTGAATTTCTTGCGCAGGTCCGCGCGCGATCGGCCGGAAAGGATCGCGACCGGGAAACGCGAGGCGAGCTTGCGCAGGAGTTCGGCTTGGGTGCGCGAGAGTTCGACCGCCCTCGGATCGTCGCGGAATCCGACGAGCGTGCCGTCGAAGTCGAAAGCGAGCAGGCGCGGCCCCGGCTTCGCGAGAAGAACGCGGAGGATCTTCCGGAGTCGGACATCGGCGCTCGTTTTCATCGGAAATCCGAAAAGGACGCCTCGAGCCCTTCGGTACGGCTGCGTTTCAATCCCGCGAGGCGGCGGAGGCGGGCGGCGTCGATCAGCATTCGGCCGGCCCACCGGTAGACGTTGAACTCCTGGACGTAAGCGCGCATCGACTTCATGCGCATTCGGCGTTCTTCGATCGGAAGCGCGAGGGCGAGGCGGATCGCGTCCGCGCACTGGTCGACGTCGTAAGGATTCACGACGATCGCCTCCGGGAGTTCCCGCGCGGCCCCGGCGAACTGGCTCAGGATCAAGACCCCGTCCTCGTCGTCGCGGGCGCCGATGAATTCTTTCGCCACGAGGTTCATTCCGTCGTGCAGGCTCGTCACAAGGCACATCTCGGCCGCGCGGAAATACTCGAAGATCTCCTCGGGCTCGTGGTGACGCTCGAGCAGCAGGATCGTCGGCGAACCGTCCGCGGCGAATTTCGTGTTGATTCGTTCGGCCTCGGCCCGGACTTGTTCGACGAACTGTCGGTATTGGAAGATATTCGACCGAGTCGGCGCGCCGATCTGCACGAGGGAGAACCGTCCCCGGAAGGAGGGATTCAAGTCGAGGAAGCGTTCGACGCCGTTGAAACGCTCGAGGATGCCCTTCGTATAATCGAGCCGATCGACGCCGATGGCGAGCAGCGTTCCCGCGGAGAGGTGATGACGTTCGCGCACCCGCCTCCGGCATTCCTCGGTCGTCGCGACCTCCTCGAGCCGGCGCGGCGGCCAGTCGATCGAGATCGGGTAGGCGTTCAACTTCGTGAGCTCGCTGCCGTAGGAAATCGTCATCGTCTCGCGCTCGATGCGGGCTTCGAGGTAGCGATCGACGGAGTCGAGGAAGTTATGGCAGTGGAAGCGGGTGTGGAAGCCGAGGATGCTCGATCCGAGCAAGCCGGCGAGGATTTCCTCGCGCCACGGGCAGATCCCGAACGCTTCGGAATTCGGCCAAGGGATGTGCCAAAACGTGATGATCGTCGCTTCGGGGAGCTTTTCGCGGATGAGCCGCGGAAGCAGGGCGAGGTGATAATCCTGCACGAGAATAACGGGGTTTTGGGTCTTCGCTTCTTCGAGGACGGCCTTCGCGAAGAGCGCGTTCACCTTCCGGTACTGCTCGAAATCCTCGGAACGGAAAGTCGGGCGCGTATGGGCGATATGGCAGAGGGGCCAAAGTCCCTCGTTCGCGAAACCGTAGTAGTAGCCCTTCTCTTCCTCGGGCGTGAGCCAAACGCGCCGGATTTGGTAGGCGGGTTTCTTCGGGGGGACCCGCACGTGATCGCCACGGTCGACCGTCTCGCGGTCGGCGCTTCCGGAGCCGTGCGCGATCCACGTTCCCGAGCATGCGCGCATGACCGGCTCGAGCGCCGTGACGAGGCCGCTCGCGGGGACTTGGACTTGGATCGTGTCGCCGACGCGAGTGTGGATGTAGGGTTCTCGATTCGAAACGATGAGGATTTCCTCTCCGGAGAGTTCCTTTTGGAGGATCGATCGGAGCGCTTCGGGGGACCAGGTGATCTGACTCGGATCGCGCTGCCCGCTGGCGCGAGCGGCCTCATGGGCCCAGTCGCGAAGGTCGCGCGCGATCGGACGGAGCTCGGGAACCGCGCGCGCGAGCAGTTTTCGGCTGATTTTCGGGGTCGACTTCGCGAGGTCGAGGAGTTCACGCACCCCTCGGAGCCACCCCTTCCAGGTAAGGTGGGCCACGAGGACGGAGAGCGAGGCGACGAGGACGAGGAGAAAGAGGAAAAGGCCGAAGAAGGCCCGGCGGGTCTCCTGGGAACGTTTCGTCATGAAGCTCACGTCGTGGGCGACGACGGAGTGAACCACGGTTCCGTCGCTCAGCGAGAGATCGGCGATGAAGAGGTGAAGCGGTCCGTTTTTCGCCTGGACGACCTCGCCGCGGTCGGCGGGATTCGAAGTCGCTTCGTTGCAGGTGAGCGCGGCCGCGAAGGTGTCGGTGGCCGCGATTTTTTGCCGGTTCGCATCGCAAATGGCGAGGGCGTAGATCCGCTCGTCGCGAACGAGCCGGTCGAGGGTGCGCTGCACGCGGGCGCGGGAGCTCGCGGTCGCGATCTCTTTCGCGTCGAAAGTCGCGAGCTCGTCCCGCAACACCTCCGAAACGAGGCGTGAACGAATATCCAAATCCCGCACGAACCATTTCTGGGTGTAGCGATCGATCAGCGGAGTGACGACGAAAGCGACGGCGGCGATCACGAGCGCTAGAGGTAGCGCGAGACGTATCGAGAATCGCATCGGATGAGTTTACTTCGTCGGCGTCGTAAAATAAAATCGTTTCGATGTACGCATACGGATTAATTGGAAATTGCAATGCTTCGGCATTAGTGGGGAAAAACGGGGCAATCGAGTGGCTTTGTCTGCCACGGCCGGATTCGTCGCCGATTTTCGGCGCATTACTCGACCCCGAAGGTGGGGCATTTTCGATTTCGCCCCCGGAAAACGCCGCGAATATCGAGCAGCATCAGGAATATTTAGAGAATACGAACGTGCTTCGAACCGTCCTCGCTTGGAAACTCCCGAGCGGCGCGCGCGAATCGATCGAGATCGTCGATTTTTTTCCGCGGTTCGAGCAGTTCGGACGGATGTACCGGCCGCTCTCCCTGTTTCGGCGGGTGCGCGCGATCGAAGGCAGCCCGCTCGTGCGCTTCCGCGTGAATCCGGTCCGAGGATGGTCGAAGGTCCCGGCGAAGGCCGAGCGGGGGAATTCCCATTTTCGTTACGATCTCGAAGACGGCGAGCTCCGGCTCCTCACGAACGTTTCGCTCGTCGAGCTCGAAGAGGGGCGCGGTCAGATCGTGAACGCGAAAGGCGCGTATTTCGCGCTCACTTGGGGCGTGAGTCTCGAGGACGATCTCGTCACCGTTTATGAAGGGTTTCTCGAGCGGACGCTTCGCTATTGGCGTACTTGGGTTCGCCATTGTTCGATTCCCACTTACTTCCAGAAAGAGACGATCCGGTCGGCGCTCGCGCTGAAACTTCACGTCTACGAAGAGACGGGAGCGATTCTCGCCGCGCTCACGACGAGTCTGCCCGAAGCGCCGGGCGAAGTGCGGAACTGGGATTACCGCTTCTGCTGGCTCCGGGACGCGTTTTACACGCTCTCGGCGTTCCGGAATCTCGGGCATTTCGAGGAGGTCGAGGGGTTCCTGCAGTACCTGCTCGCGCTCGTGAAGGAGAACGAGGCGGATTTGAAGCGCCTCGCCCCGGTTTACTCGCTCTCCCGCGCGCTGCCGCTCCCGGAACTCGAACACGGCGCCTGGCGAGGAAGGCACGACGCGCGTCCCGTGCGGAGCGGAAACCAGGCCGCCGAGCACGTCCAAAACGACGTCTACGGCGAGATGATCCTCGCGATCCTGCCGCTTTACCTAGACGAACGCTTTTCCGACATGCGCACGCCGGACCTCGACCGCATCGTCGAATACCTCGGGAAGCTCTGCGACCGGAGCGTCGACCAGCCGGACGCGGGACTCTGGGAGATCCGCGGCGATAATCAAGTCCACTCGTTCACGAACCTCGTCTGCTTGACCGCGCTTCGATCGCTCGAACGCCTTCGCGCCCAGGGGCTTCTCGAAGGCGTGAAGGAAAAGGAATGGAAGAAGGCCGCCGAACGCGCCGAAGCCGCCGTGCGGGCGGCGATCGGGCCGGACGGGGTGATCCAAAACGGGCCTCGGGACGCGACGCTCGACTCCTCGCTCCTCCAGATGGCTCACTTCGCGTTTTCGGACGAAAAGGCGGTGCGCGCGACCGTCGAGCGCATCGAACGCGAGCTCTCGCTCGCACCGGGATTCCTCTACCGTTATCGGCGTCCCGACGATTTCGGGTCGCCGAGTTCGGCGTTCATGATCTGTTCGTTCTGGTTGATCGAGGCGCTCGCGTCGATCGGCGACCGGGAACGCGCGCTCGGGTTGATGGAAAACGTGATGACTTCGGCGAACCACCTGAGGCTCTTCGCGGAGCACTTCGATCCGGCGACGAAGACGCAGCTCGGGAACTTCCCGCAGGCATACTCGCACGTCGGACTGATCAACGCCGCGTTCGCGGTTAGCCCCGACTGGGCGACGTACCTCGGCCGGGATCCGCGGGGTTAGGGCGGGGCGCGCGTCAGGCAGGGGAACGCCGCTATTCCGCGGCGACCATCCTTACGACGATTGTCCGTGGCACTTCTTGTATTTTTTGCCGCTACCGCACGGACACGGATCGTTCCGTCCGACCTTGTCGACGTCGCCCACGTATCCGGACGAGCCGCCGCCCGCGGGGCCGCCGGCCGTCGCCATCTCGGGATTCGCGAACGGGCTTCCGACCGGGCCGCGCGAAAGCTGCATCTGGCGGGGCGCCTTGTGCAAGTGCGAGAGGTCCATCGGAGGCGTATTGCCGGCTTTCGCCGGGCCGGCTAGGGGAGCGCCCGCCGGTTTCTCCGTCGGGACGAGCTCGCCGTCGGCGGTGAGGTTGTACTGGAAGTTTCCGCCGCCGGTGAGCGACGCTTCCTCGCGCGCGATTTCTTCCTCGATCTCGTCGGCCGTTTCGTTCGGAGCGACTTGAACCGCGAAGAGCTTGCGCACGACGTCGGTCGTGATCGAATCCATCATCATCTCGAAGAAGCGGAAGGCCTCCATCTTATAGACGACGATCGGATCTTTTTGGCCGTAGCCCTGGAGGCCGACGCCGTCGCGGAGGTGGTCCATCGCGAGAAGGTGGTCTTTCCAGAGCTGGTCGATCGTCGTGAGGAGGATCATCTTCTCGAGGTGCCGGAGCATCTCGGTGCCGAAGAGTTTTTCCTTTTCGCCGTAGCGTTGCTCGCCGAGCTTCAGGAGGAGTTTCTCGATGGCGACGTGATTGAACGGCTGGATGTCCTTTTCCGCGATGTCCGGCATGAACTGGAGCGTGGTCGCGAACGCGTTCTTCAGCTCGTTCATGTTCAACTCGGCCATGCCGCGTTCGTTCCGCCGAAGCTTCCCGTTCGGGAAGAAATCCTGGCCCATGTTCCGACCCATGTCGGAGAGGAACGAGAAGACCATGTCGCGGAGGCTTTCGTTCGAAAGGACCTCTTTCCGGAGCGCGTAGATGATCTTACGCTGCTGGTTCATCACGTCGTCGTATTCGAGGAGGTGCTTCCGGATGTCGTAGTTGTGGCCTTCGACCTTCTTCTGCGCGTTCTCGATCGCCTTCGTGGTCCAGCGGTGTTCGACCGGTTCGTCTTCTTCCATCTTCTGCACGGTCGCTTGGAGGAGCGAGGAGTGGCCGAAGATGCGGAGGAGGTCGTCCTCGAACGAGAGGTAGAAGCGCGATCCGCCCGCGTCGCCCTGACGCCCGGAACGGCCGCGGAGCTGGTTATCGATCCGGCGCGATTCGTGGCGCTCGGTCCCGAGGATGAAAAGACCGCCGGCGGCCTTCACTTCGTCGCGTTCCGTCGCGCACGAGGCCTTCCACTTCGCCCGAGCTTCTTCGTACTTCGTCTCCCACTCGGCGCGTTCTTCGGCCGTCGCGCCCGAGGCGAGTTTGCCGACTTCTTCTTCCGCGAGGAGGTCGGGGTTCCCGCCGAGCAGGATGTCGGTTCCGCGGCCGGCCATGTTCGTCGCGATCGTGATCGCGCCCTTACGGCCCGCTTGGGCGACGACGTACGCTTCGCGCTCGTGCTGTTTCGCGTTCAGAACGGAGTGGCGGATGCCGTCTTGCTTGAGGAGGTTGTGAATGACTTCGGACTTTTCGACCGAGGTCGTGCCGACGAGGACCGGCTGGCCCTTCTCGTGCAGCCGCTTGATCTCTTCGACGGCGGCTTTGTATTTCCCGCGCTGGTTCTTGTAGATGACGTCGGCGTTGTCGATCCGGATCATCGGCCGGTTCGTCGGAATGACGGTCACGTCGAGCTTGTAGATCTGCTTGAATTCGGCGGCTTCCGTATCCGCGGTACCGGTCATGCCGGCGAGTTTGTTGTACATCCGGAAGTAGTTCTGGAAGGTGATCGTCGCGAGCGTCTGGTTCTCGCTCTCGATGTCGACGCCTTCCTTCGCTTCGATCGCCTGGTGGAGGCCGTCCGACCAGCGGCGGCCCGGCATGAGGCGGCCGGTGAACTCGTCGACGATCATGACTTCGCCGTCGCGGACGACGTAATCGACGTCGCGCTTGTAGATCACGTGCGCGCGGAGGGCCTGGTTCACGTGGTGGAGCACTTCGATGTTCCGCGGATCGTAGAGATTCTGCATGCCCATCCGCGATTCCATCTTGTCGATGCCCTTTTCGGTCAGCGACGCGGACTTTTGCTTCTCGTCGATCGTGTAGTCTTCTTCCTTCACGAGGCCGCCGCCGGCGCGGATGTGGGCGTCGATCTCCGTGTAGAGGTGGCTCGAGTCGTCGGAGGGGCCCGAGATGATGAGCGGCGTGCGGGCTTCGTCGATCAAGATCGAGTCGACTTCGTCGACGACGGCGAAGTTCAGTTCGCGCTGGACGTAGTCCTCGAGGCGGAATTTCATGTTGTCGCGGAGGTAGTCGAATCCGAATTCGTTGTTCGTGCCGTAAGTGATGTCGGCGCCGTAGTTCTGCTTCCGCTGAACGTCGGTGAGGCCGTGGACGATGATGCCCGTGCGGAGGCCGAGGAATCCGTAGACCTGGCCCATGTGCTCGCTGTCGCGGCGGGCGAGGTAGTCGTTCACGGTGACGAGATGGGCGCCTTTGCCCGAAAGCCCGTTCAGGTACATCGGCGCGGTGGCGGTGAGGGTTTTCCCTTCGCCGGTTTTCATTTCCGCGATGCGGCCCTTGTGGAGCGTGATTCCGCCGACGAGCTGGACGTCGTAGTGGCGTTGGCCGAGCACGCGCTTCGAAGCTTCGCGACAGACGGCGAACGCCTCGGGGAGGATCGCGTCGAGGGACTGGCCACGCGAGATCCGTTCACGGAACTCCGCGGTCTTCGCTTGGAGCTCGGGATCGGTCAGCGTCGAAATCGACTTTTCGAGCTCGTTGATTCGGTTTACGAGGGGCGCGATCGCCTTCAATTCGCGGTCGTTCTGGGTGCCAAAAATTTTCTGTACGCTCTTTAAGATCGCCATAGGTAAGTGTCCGATGAGTTTAGGGTTCTAAACCCTCAAAGTCATTAAGAATGGGCTAAAGTTGAGACGGAATTGCGCCGTGTCAACCTGAGGCGGCCGATTCTCCCGAAAGTATCAGTTTTCGAGAATGTACGAGAGCGGGTCGACCGGAATTCCGTTCACGCGCACCTCGTAGTGGCAGTGGGGTCCGGTCGAGCGGCCCGTATTGCCGAGGAGCGCCACAGTGTCCCCGCGGCGTACTTTCTGTCCATTTTTCACCAAGATTTTCCGCGTGTGCGCGTACCACGTCTGCAGGCCGTAGCCGTGATCGAGAATGACCGTTTGGCCGTAACCGGCTTTCGTGTTCGCGAAAGTGACGACGCCGTCCGCCGTCGCCTTGATCGGCGTGCCGGGGTGGTTCGCGATGTCGACACCCTCGTGCATCTTCACTTTTCCGCCGAACGGCGCACGGCGCGTTCCGAAGCCTGAGGTGTAGTAGCCGATCGCGGGCTTGCGCGTCGGCAGTGCGGCGAGGAACGCCTTCTGGTCGACGAGGTGCTCGTATTGGTCCTGAAGATTCTGCTCGAGTGCGAGGGATTCCGCGGTCATGGAGGTGATTTTCAAATCGAGTTCCTGGTACTGCGACTGGAGTTCCTCGTGCTCCGGATCGCGCGGATCGAGTTCGGCCTCGATCGCGGCGACTTCGGCCGGCATCGTCTTCGGCGCGGAAGCGATCGCGGACGCGTCCGGGATGTTCTTCATGAGCGCGGCCACGCCGCCGCGGTCCTCGGCGCCGGTGATGACCTTCAGGCGGGTCGAGAAAGTCTTCACGCGTTCCATTGCGCTCTCGAGCGTGCTCATCTTGCCCTTGAAGACCTGGACGGACTGGCGAAGGCGACGGTTCTCGGTCTTGAGTTCGTTGTTTTCGCCGACCTGGCTCATGACGTAGCCGTAATTCGCGACCATGACGCCGACGAGGACGAGGGTGACCGCGATCGCGACGGCGCCGAGGCGGACGAGCCAAGCGGGGACGAGGATCTTCCGGACCTGCGTGGTCTTCTCGGGCACGATCATGATCGTGTAGAAACGGTTCGCGGAAGATTTCATGGAGATTTCCCCGGATAGCGCGCGATGAGCGCGGTGATGTTGTCGTCGCCCCCGCGGTCGTTCGCGGCCGCGACGAGCGATTCGGCGAGGCTTTTCAGGAGGGGTTCGAATCCGTGCTCGCGTCCCTTGAACTCGTCGGTATCGATCGCGGCGTAATAGATCCGCGTCGCGATCTCGTGGATGTCGGCGTCTTCGAGGGGCCCCGTGAGCCCGTCGGAGCAGAGCAGGAACAAATCGCCGGCCTCGGGGGCGTACTCGTAAACGTCGATCCCGAAGTGGAGGTCGAAACCGACCGAGCGGGTGATGACGTTCTTCATTCGGTCGGTCTTCAGCTGCTCGCGCGTGATCATCCCGGCGCGGAGTTTTTCCTGCACGAGCGAATGGTCGCGGGTGAGCTGCCAGATCCCTTCGCGTTTCAGGAGGTAGCAGCGCGAATCGCCGACGTGGCCGATGAACACCTTTCCGTCCTCGAAGCGCAGCGACGTCGTCGTCGTGCCCATGCCTTCGAGGTCGGGTTCCTTCTTCGCCCGGTCCATGATCCGGAGGTTCGCGTGCTTCGCGCCTTCGGTGAGGGCTTCGGCGGAGGATTTTCCGTGTTTCAGGTTCGTCGCGGCGACTTCGTGGATCGTGTCGACGGCGATCTTCGAGGCGACTTCGCCGCCGCGATGGCCGCCCATCCCGTCGGCGACGACGAAGAGGCCGATCTCGGGAAAGGATCCGCCCGAGTCCTGGTTTTGGGCCCGGCGCCGGCCGATGTCGCTGAGGAGGAAAGCTTCGAGCTGAGCCGTCATTCGTCGCTTTCCTTCGTCAGTCTCCGCTGACCGCTAACTCGGGGATCAAAAGCGACGGCGCGCCGACCGTGCCGAAAAACCGCAGGTCGGAGCCGAGCGCCTTCGCGTCCCGGAAGAGCCCGAGGACGTTCCCGGCGACCGCGAAACCTTTCACGGGCTTCGCGAGCTTGCCGTTCTCGATCAGGATCCCGCTCGCGCCGACCGAGAAATTCCCGGTGACCGAGTTCGCGGTGTGCACGCCCATCAGGTTCGTGATCAGGATGCCGTTGCCGACGTCGCGGACGAGGTCCGCGAGCGATCGGGTCCCGGGTTCGAGGTAAAAGTTCGTCGTCGAGATGCTCGGGGGGGCTTTCACACCGCGCGAGGAGTTGCCGGTCGGCGCGAGCTTGAAGCGTTTCGCGTACTTCCGGTCGAGGAGCATCGATTTGAAGACGCCGTTCTCGACGACTTTCGTCGTGCGCGAAGCGGTGCCTTCCGCGTCGAAGGGCCGGGTCGCGAGACCGCCCGGGCGGAGCCCGTCGTCGAGGATCTGGATGAAGTCGGCGAAGACTTTCTCGCCGTGCTTGCCTTGGAGCAGGCTCTTTCCTTTTTCGATCTCGTCTCCGGCGAAGCTGCCCGCGATGAATTCGACCAATTCGGATACCACGTCGTTCCGGATCACGGCCGGACATTTCATCGATCGCGGTTTCGTCGCGCCGAGGAGCTCGGTCGCCGACTGCGCACCGCCTTTCGCGCAGAACTCGAGGTCGAGTTTCGAAAGGAACGGGGAGAAGACGTACTCGTAGCCCATCTGGGCGTCGCCGTTTTCCTCGGCCTTGCAGGCGAGGGAGGCCGAGAACATCGTCCCGCGGTGCCGGAGGACCGCGCCCTCGTGGGAGGCGAGAAGGTATTCGCCTTCGTTTTCGGAAAAAGCGGCGCTGCGGAGCGATTTCACGCGAGGATCGGCCTCGCGGCAAAGTTTTTCGAGGCGCTTCGCGAGCGCGATTTTCTCTTCGACCGCGACGGCGAGGCCGGCGTCGTCGAATCGGTTCTCGAGCGTCGGAAGTTTCGCGTCGAACCCGCCGAGGTCGACGTCGGGTTCCTCGGGCATGACTTCGGCTACCTGGAAGGCGGAGTCGGCCGCCCGAATGATCGCGTCATCCGCCAGCGACGTCGTGAAACTGAAGCCGACACGATTTTGACGCTTCACTCGGATGGATAGCCCGACGTCTTCGGAGCGGGTGAAGGATTCGACCTTTTGGTCCTTGGACTCGATCTTGGTCGAGGAGGAGCGGTTCAGGAAGATTTCGTATTGGACCGCCCCGGGTTTCTCTCCGAGTTTCGCGGTCGCTTTTTCCACCGCGGCCCGAGCGGTGTCGAGCGCCGTGTCCAGTCCTGATCCGGCGGGCTTAGCCATATGCTGAGAGCGTAACTTTACAACTGTGCGACTGCAAAGCTAAAATCTAGGAAAGACCCGCCATCCGGATTCGGTGGGTAAACGGCAGAAAAGGAACTCCAGATGAGCGCTTCCTCCATGGATTGGGAAAAGATTCTGAACGACAAACGCGTGGTCGAAGACTTCCGCCACCAAGCGTGGGAAGGCACTTTCTTCCAGTACCTCGACCTCGTGAAACAGAATCCCGCGATCGTGCGGAATTCGTTCCAGCGCATGTACGACATGATCATGACGTACGGTTCTTCGAACTACATGGAGTACAAGAAGAACATCACGCGCTATCACTTTTTCGACGATCCGATCGACGGCGGCAAAGACGCCGTCTTCGGCCTTGACGTGCAGCTGATGAAGCTCACGAACTTCTTCAAATCCGCGGCCCTCGGCTACGGAACCGAGAAGCGCGTCCTTCTCCTGCACGGCCCGGTCGGCTCCGCGAAGTCGACGATCGCGCGGCTGCTGAAGAAGGGCATCGAGACGTATTCGCGCTCGGACGCCGGCGCGATGTACACCTTCAAGTGGGTCGACCCGGAAGGGAAATTCGGGGACATTCTCGGCGGCGCCCGCGAAGTGATCTCGCCGATGCACGAAGATCCGCTGAAACTCATCCCGGAAGACCTTCGCGCGAAAACCGTCGAAGAGTTGAATCGCGGGAACAAGTCCCCGTACCGAATCACGGTCAGCGGCGACGTCGATCCGGCCTCGCGTTTCATCTACCGCGAGTTCCTGAAGCGCTACTCCGGCGACTGGATGAAAGTCCTGAACCACGTGCGCGTGCAGCGCCTCGTGCTTTCCGAGAAGGACCGCATCGGCATCGGCACGTTCCAGCCGAAGGACGAGAAGAACCAGGACTCGACCGAGCTCACCGGCGACATCAATTACCGGAAGATCGCCGAGTACGGCTCGGACTCCGATCCGCGCGCTTTCAACTTCGACGGCGAATTCAACGTCGGTAACCGCGGCGTGGTCGAATTCATCGAAGTGCTGAAGCTCGACGTCGCGTTCCTCTACGACCTCCTCACGGCCTCTCAGGAACACAAGATCAAGCCGAAGAAGTTCGCCCAGACCGACATCGATCTCGTCATCATCGGCCACACGAACGAACCGGAATTCCGTAAACTCCAGAACAACGAGTTCATGGAAGCGCTCCGCGACCGTACGGTGAAGATCGACGTGCCGTACATCACGAAGCTGAAAGAGGAAGTGAAGATCTACCAAAAGGACTTCAACGCGAACAAGATCAAGGGCAAGTCCATCGCGCCGCACACGATCGAAGTCGCGGCGATGTGGGCCGTTCTTTCTCGCCTCGAAATTCCGAAGAAGGCGAACGTCTCTATGCTTCAGAAGATGAAGCTCTACGACGGCAAGACGCTCTCCGGCTGGACCGAGGACAACGTGAAGGAGCTCCGCAAGGACTCGATCCGCGAAGGTCTCGACGGGATCTCCCCGCGCTACGTGCAGGACAAAATCTCGAACGCACTCGTGAACGACAAGAATGGGGACGTCGGGTGCATCAACCCGTTCATGGTTTTGAACGAACTCGACTCGGGACTGAAACACCATGCACTCATCGCCTCCGAAGAGAAGCGGAAGCATTACCGCGAGCTCGTCGACGTCGTGAAGCAGGAGTACGAGGACATCATCAAGAACGAAGTCCAGCGCGCGATCTCGGCCGACGAGGACGCGATCTCGAAGCTCTGCGGGAACTACATCGATAACGTCAAGGCGTACACCCAGCGCGAGAAGGTGAAGAACAAGTACACCGGCCAGGACGAGGAGCCGGATGAGCGGCTGATGCGTTCGATCGAAGAGAAGATCGAGATCCCGGAATCCCGGAAGGACGACTTCCGCCGCGAGATCATGAACTACATCGGCGCGCTCGCGATCGAGGGGAAGACCTTCGATTACCGGATGAACGAACGTCTCCACAAGGCGCTCGAGCTGAAACTCTTCGAAGACCAGAAGGACACGATCAAGCTCACCTCGCTCGTTTCGAACGTCGTCGATCGCCAGACCCAGGAAAAGATCGACATCGTGAAGGCACGGCTGATCAAGAACTTCGGTTACGACGAGATCTCGGCCACGGACGTCCTGAATTATGTCGCGAGCATCTTCGCCCGCGGCGATGCGAAAAAACGGCAGTAACCCGGCCCGCGAGGGGCGGGTACGCCGTGGAGGCGCCATAGATTGAGCTCATCCATCCGCCAGGATCACTCCCGTTTCCGGAACATCGTAAAGGGGATGATCAAGAAAGACCTGAAAAAGTACATCACCCACGGCGAGATGATCGGCCGGAAGGGGAAGGAACTCGTGTCCATTCCCGTCCCGCAGATCGAGATCCCGCGTTTCCGCTTCGGAGATAAGGAGCAGGGCGGGGTCGGTCAGGGCGAAGGCGAACCGGGCGATTCGATCGGTCAAGGTGATCCGCAGGACGGCGACGAGCCGGGCCAGGGCGAAGCCGGCCAGGCGGAAGGGAAGCACGAGCTCGAGGTCGAACTCTCGCTCGCGGAACTCGCGGAGATCCTGGGCGAACAGCTCCAGCTTCCGAAGATCGAGCCGCGCGGGCACAAGACGCTCAAGTCGCGGGTCGATAAGTACACCTCGATCGCCTCCCAGGGGCCGAACTCGCTCCGGCACTTCAAGCGGACTTTCAAGGAAGCGCTGAAGCGGCAAATCGCCTCGGGCCAATACAACCCCGACAAGCCGATCATCGTGCCGATCAAGAAGGACTTCCGCTATCGCTCGTGGAAGGCCGACGTGAAGCACGAGAACTCGGCGGTCATCATCTACATGATGGACGTCTCGGGTTCGATGGGCGACGAGCAGAAGGAGATCGTCCGGACGGAGGCGTTCTGGATCGATACATGGCTTCGCTCGCAGTATAAGGGCATCGAAACCCGGTACATCATCCACGACGCGACCGCGCGCGAGGTCGACGAGGACACTTTCTACCGGACCCGCGAATCGGGGGGGACGCTCATCTCGTCCGCGTACAAGCTCTGCGAAAAGATCATCGAAACGGATTACCCGCCCTCCGATTGGAACATCTACCCGTTCCATTTCTCCGACGGCGATAACTGGTCGGGCGAGGACACGAAGCTCTGCCTCGACATGCTCGCGAACTCGCTCCTCCCGAAGGTGAACACGTTCTGCTACGGCCAGGTCGAATCGCGCTACGGTTCGGGACAGTTCTACAAGGACCTCGTCGAGCACTTCGGCGCCGAGCACGAGGAGGTCCTTCTCTCCCGCATCGAGAATAAGGAAGGCATCCTTCAGTCGATCAAGGATTTTCTGGGGAAGGGGAAATGAGTCGCGCGACCGCGTGACGAACCTCATATGGCATACGGATTCGACTCTTCCGAACTCACTCCCGAACTGAAACGCGTCCGCGACGAGATCGAGGGCTACGCCCGCGGCTACGGCCTCGATTTCTTCGACACGATCTTCGAGATGATCGACCACGATCAGATGAATGCCTTCGCGGCCTACGGCGGATTCCCCGTGCGCTATCCGCATTGGCGCTTCGGCATGGACTTCGACCAGCTCGCGAAGGGTTACGAGTACGGCCTCCAGAAGATCTACGAGATGGTCATCAACACGAATCCCTCGTACGCCTACCTGATGAAGTCGAACACGATGGTCGAGCAGAAGACGGTCATGGCCCACGTCTACGGCCACGTCGACTTCTTCAAGAACAACTACTGGTTCTCGAAGACGAACCGCAAGATGCTCGACACGATGGCGAACCACGCCGTCCGCATCCGGAACCTGATGGACAAGCTCGGCCAGGAGCGCGTCGAGGACTTCATCGATCGCGTGCTCGCGATCGAGAACCTGATCGATCCGTTCATGCCGTTCGCCCCCCGCGCGGAGGCGCGCGGTAGCGCGCTTGACGAGGAGAAGGAAAAGCCCGCGTCGGAAGGTGGGCGCTTGAAAGTCGACCGCGGCTACATGGAGAAGTTCATCAATCCGCCGGAATTCCTCGAGGAGCAGCGCCGGAAAGCCGCGACCGCCGCGAAGGCCGAGCAGAAGAACCCGGCCGAGCCGCAGAAAGACGTCCTCCTTTTCCTCCTCGAGAACGCGCCGCTCGACACCTGGGAACACGACGTGCTCTCGATGCTCCGGGACGAGGCGTACTACTTCGCGCCCCAGGCCCAGACGAAAATCATGAACGAGGGGTGGGCCTCGTATTGGCACTCGAAGATCATGACGACGAAGGCGCTCAAGGCCTCCGAAGTCATCGACTTCTGCGATTCCCACGCCGGGACGCTCGTGACCCAGCCGGGCCGGTTGAATCCGTACAAGATCGGCATCGAGCTTTTCCGCGACATCGAGGACCGGTGGGACCGCGGCGCCTTCGGCAAGGAATACGAAGAGAACGACGACATCCGCGCGAAAGCGCGCTGGGACAAGAAACTCGGCCTCGGTCGGCAGAAGATCTTCGAAGTTCGCAAGGTCTGCAACGACATCACCTTCCTCGACCAGTACATGACCGAGGATTTCTGCGAAAGGCAGAAGCTGTATAACTACGCTTTCAACCGCCGCACGAACCAGTACGAGATCGTCGACCGCGATTATAAAAAAGTGAAAGAGAAGATGCTCTTCCAACTCACGAACCGCGGTCAGCCCTTCATCTACGTCACGGACGGGAATTTCCAGAACAAGGGCGAGCTCCTCCTCTGGCACAAGCACATGGGGATGGACCTCGACGTGAAATGGACGCGCGAGACGATGCGTTCGCTCTCGGCGATCTGGAAGCGTCCGGTGAATCTCGAGACCGAGAACGAAAACCAGAAGAAGGTCTACACGTACGTCCCGGCGGCGGACGGCGCTTCCGAAGGTGAATTCAGTGAGAAGTTCGTCTAAGCGGACGGCGGCGCGCGCTTTCGCGTTTTCGCTCGCGGTCTTCGCGGCGATACCCGCGTCCGCGTCCGGTCCGAAATGCGTCGCCGATCCGGTACCCGGATGGTCGGGCTCCGGAAAGCGCCCCGAACCGGAGAATCTCGTTTCGCCCCTCCTCCGGGACGCGGGCGACGACGAACTCGTCGCCCGGCTCGTCTATGCGGAGTCGCTCGCTTCGCGTTGTCTCGATCTTTACTCGGGCGAAGCCGGCCTCATGGACGCGCTCACGGAAGGGATCGCGCGCACGATCTTGAATCATGTTCGCCGGGTCGCCCCGAAAGGGAAGGATGCCCGAAGCGTCGTCTTCGGCGTTCGCCAGTACCGCTCGACGTTCGGCACCTGCGACTGCGCGAAGCGGAGGGAGTTCCTTTGTCCCGACGGCGCGAGCCCGCTTTGGAAAGCCTCCGTCTCGGCGGTGGGGCGCGCGAAAGCCGCGCCGGATGCGGCCCTCAGGGGAGTTGAACACTATTTCTTCCCGCGCCACTACGACGAGTCCGTGAATTGTCGCCGCTGGAAGGGTGTGAGTCCCGATTGGCTCGATCCGAAGCGCGAAGTTCGGATGCCGAAGGCGGCGCCGTCGCTCGAGAAGTGCTCGCCTTTCTATCGGTTGTAGGCGCGACCGTCGGTTCGACGCGAAGCGCCGAGCGCGGGGATCCGCTGGAATTTGGGGCGTTTGGCTCCGTTTCTTCTCTCTTTGTCACTGAAGAAGAGGAGCGGACTTCCTTCATTTGCCGGCGAATCGCGGCCTGCGCGCGTGGACGCTTCGGTTTTCCCGGCAAATCGGGAGGAACGTCCGAGAAAACCCGTAAACCTCCGAGGAAAAGCGGCCTCGGAAAAATATGGGTTGGGTCAACCCCCTCTCGATTTCTGCAACGCACGAATTCTAAGAAAATGTGACTTTCGCGCTCGGAAATAGGTCGGAAAACCGAATCAATTCACCATCTAAGACTTTCTAATAACGCTATAAGTGGTGCGTCGCCGGTTGAGCCACCACAATATCTAGTGGTGTGCTTTGACAGGGACGGAGATTCAGCCCACGCTAATAGAACAAGGGCAGTTGGTTTGGGGCTTGGTTTTAGGGTGCGGAGCCGGGGGGCTTCGCAGACGTAGGATGACCAAGATTTGCCTGAGCCGGCGGTTCTGGGTTTAGACAGTGGATCTCTTCTGAAGACCACTTCCGGAAACGGAAGCCTTAGCGAGCCGGGCGGGGAAGCCCCCCGGTTCACAGAAGAAGCGAAGGGTGTGGGAGCCTGACGCTTCGAGGGACGTCTGTCGGTCGAAGTCTGAGTCGAAAATCTTGCTGTAAGGGGAACGCTGAAATCATGGAAAAGATCACCGAAGGATCGTCGTCGTCTTTGAAGTCCGCCCGCAAATCCGCGCGCGGAGTGAACCTGAAAACCCGTCCGGTGGCCGAGACGATGGGCGAGCGCGTGAAAAAGGCGCCGATCCGGATGGACCGTTTCTTCACGAAATCCGGCGCGGACGTTCTCGCGAGCGTCGAGTACGCGAAGGCGACGTCGAAAATCAAGGACACCGACGGGAAGACCGTCTTCGAGATGAAGGACGTCGAAGTTCCGGCCGCGTGGTCGCAGCTCGCCGTCGACATCCTCGTCTCGAAATATTTCCGGAAGGCCGGCGTTCCGGGAACCGGGCACGAAGTCTCCGTGAAGCAAGTCATCCGCCGCGTCGCCCGCACGATCCGGAAATACGGCGAAGCCCAAGGCTACTTCGACGCCGTGAACGCCCAAACGTTCGAGGACGAACTCTCTTTCCTGCTCATCACCCAGCGCGGCGCCTTCAATTCGCCGGTTTGGTTCAACCTCGGTCTTTACCACGAGTACGGCATCGAAGGATCGGGCGGGAACTACTACTGGGACACCGAACAGCAACGCATCCGTGAAACGGAAGACGCCTACGCGAGCCCGCAGTGTTCGGCGTGCTTCATCCAGGCGGTCGACGACGACCTCATGGCGCTCTTCACGCTCATGAAGAACGAAGCCCGCCTGTTCAAGTTCGGATCCGGCACGGGCACGAACTTCTCGAAGATCCGCGGGTGCCAGGAAAAACTCGCGGGCGGGGGACTTTCCTCCGGCCTCATGAGCTTCCTCGAGGTGCTCGATCGCGGCGCCGGTGCCACGAAATCGGGCGGCACCACCCGCCGAGCGGCGAAGATGGTCTGCCTCGATATGGACCATCCGGAAATCATGGAGTTCATCACCTGGAAACAGCGGGAAGAGCGCAAGGTCGCCGCTCTCATCGCGGCCGGATACTCGTCCGACTTCAACGGCGAAGCCTATCGCACGGTCGCCGGCCAGAACTCGAACAACTCCGTTCGCGTCTCCGACGCCTTCATGCATGCGGTGGAAAAGGGCGAGAAGTGGAATACGATCGCCCGGACGACCGGCGAAGTCGTGAACACTTACGAGGCGAAGGAACTCTGGGATAAAATCGCCGAAGCCGCCTGGTCCTGCGCGGATCCGGGGCTCCAGTACGACACGACGATCAACGCCTGGCACACGTCCGCGAACACGGACCGCATCAACGCGTCGAACCCGTGCTCGGAATACATGTTCCTCGACAACACCGCGTGCAATCTTTCGTCGCTGAACCTCGTGAAGTTCCTGCGCGAGGACGGCTCGTTCGATATCGAAGCGTACACGAAGGCTTGTCGCGTGTTCATCGTCGCCCAGGAGATCCTGGTCGATCTCTCGAGCTATCCGACGGAAGAAATCGCGAAGAACTCGCACGACTACCGGCCGCTCGGTCTCGGTTACGCGAACCTCGGGACGCTCCTGATGCTGAAAGGCATCCCGTACGATTCCGAGCAGGGGCGTGCGTGGGCCGGAGCGCTCACCGCGCTGATGTGCGGAACCGCCTACGCCGTTTCGGCCGAAGAAGCCGCGACGATGGGCGCTTTCCCGGGCTACGCGATGAACCGCGAGCCGATGCTGAAAGTGATCGGCATGCACCGGGACGCGGCGAAGAAGCTCGACGCTAAGCTGGCGCCGGCCGACCTCGTGAAAGCCGCGCAGGAGAGCTGGAACGAAGCGCTTCGCCTCGGCGAGAAAAACGGCTATCGGAACGCGCAGGTCACCGTGCTCGCGCCGACCGGCACGATCGGACTTCTCATGGACTGCGACACGACGGGCGTCGAGCCCGACTTCGCGCTCGTGAAGTTCAAGAAGCTCGCCGGCGGCGGTTACTTCAAGATCGTGAACCAGTCGGTTCCGCCGGCGCTGCGTAACCTCGGCTACTCGGCCGACCAGATCGAAGACATCCTCCGTTACGTGCTCGGCACGCTCAATTTCGAGGGCGCTCCGCACCTGAATACGGAATGGCTGCGCGCGAAAGGGTTCGGCGACGCCGATATCGCGAAGGTCGAGAAGGCCCTTCCCGGCACTTTCGAGATCTCGAGCGCATTCGGCGCCTACGCGCTCGGAACGGAACTCCTCGCGAAGCTCGGAGTGCCGGAGTCGGAGTCGAAGAAGCCGACGTTCAATTTCCTTACCTGGGCGGGACTGAAATATTCCGAGATCGACGCCGCGAATACGGTGATCTGCGGAACGATGACCGTCGAGGGCGCTCCGCACCTGAAGCCGGAACACCTTCCGGTTTTCGATTGCGCGAATAAATGCGGAAAGACCGGAACGCGCTTCATCGCGCCGATGGGCCACATCCGCATGATGGGCGCCGTCCAACCCTTCCTCTCGGGCGCGATCTCGAAGACGGTGAACCTCCCGAACGAGACTACGAAGGAAGAAATCAAGGACATCTACTACCAAGGCTGGAAGCTCGGCCTGAAGGCGGTCGCCCTCTATCGCGACGGCTGCAAGCTTTCCCAACCGCTTTCGACCAAGTCCGAGACGAAGGAAGACGCCCAGGAAGAGAAGAAGTCGGCGGTCGCGGTGGCAGCCGCCCCGGCGGCAGCGCTCGGTGCTTCGGCGACGAGCAATACGGCGACCGGTCAGATGACCTTCGCGCCGGTCCGGAGAAAGCTCCCGAACCGCCGCATGGGAATCACCCAGGAATCGTCCGTCGCGGGCCACAAGGTCTACATCCGCACGGGCGAGTACCAGGACGGAAGCCTCGGCGAGATTTTCATCGATATGCACAAGGAAGGCGCCGCCTACCGCTCGATGATGAACTGCTTCGCGATCTCGGTCAGCCTCGGGCTCCAGTACGGCGTCCCGCTGAAGGAATACGTCGATAAGTTCACCTTCACGCGGTTCGAACCGTCCGGGCTCGTCGACGGGCACCCGAACATCAAGATGGCGACCTCGATCGTCGACTACATCTTCCGCGTGCTCGGAATGGAGTACCTCGGTCGCACGGACTTCCTCCAGGTGAAGCCGGCGGTCGCGCCGGTCGACCTCACGACCGAAAAAGGCGCGAGCGGCGCGATTTACCCGAAGGAGCCGGCGAAGATGATCGCTTCGGGCGCTCCCATCGCGGGCATCGAGCGTCAGGGGGAGCTGAAACTCCCCGCGAGCGCTTCGGCGGCCGCGCCAGAAGCGACGAACCAGTCCAATAACCAACTGCTTGCCGACATGATGGGGGATGCACCCCCGTGCGACGGATGCGGACACACGACCGTACGCAACGGAGCTTGTTACAAGTGCTTGAATTGCGGCAACTCGATGGGTTGCAGCTGAAGGCCAGAATTGAGGAGCGGGCCCTTCCCGGGGCCCGCTCTGAGTAAAATCAAAATCAGTCCACTCGATTTTCGAACGACTCACCAAACGGAGTACCCAACCGCGTTTCCCAAAAGCTTCAGCGACTAGAACTTCTGGCCGACTGAATCTTCAGACAACCCGAGAGATCGTCGTCCTTCGCCCGTTCGGGAAGGACTCACGTTTGATCGCTCATCCCGCGTGATTCCGGAAACCAGGTCCCGGGTCAGTTTCCGAACCAACCCGGCGGAAGAGGGGCGACGATCTCGAGGGATTTCCCCGAATCGCCCGTAGGCAGTACCAGTTTCCACGCATGCAACCACACCCTTTCCTCCGGGGCTCCCCCGTAGGTGGAGTCCCCGAGGATCGGGGTGCTGAAGTGCGCGAGCGTGGCGCGGACCTGGTGGTGTACGCCCGTCTCGATGCGGATCTCGACGTCGCTCAGCCCGCCGGCCAGAGCGTCGTCCGGCGCCCGGACGACGCGCTTCACCGTCAAGACTTCGCTCACGGTCGGGAGCGGTTCACCGCGGATTTTCTTGCGGTCGGCGTCGCTTACGACCGCGCGCATGCGTTTCTTCGATTTCAAGTCGTGACCGAGTTTGAGCGTGATGCGCCCCATCGGGAGTCCGCCTTTTCCGTCGCGCGTAAGCGCGCGGTAAATCTTTCGCACGGCCCCCGAGTTCCAAGCCCGGTCGATGTGGGCGAACGCGCCTTCGGTCTTCGCGAAGAGGAGGACCCCGCTCGTGCCCGTGTCGAGTCGGTGGACGAGGCCGGGTTCGAGGGGATTGCCCCGGAGGATCGGCATCGCCGGGCGGATGGCGAGCACGCGTTGGACGGCCGAGTCCGGATCGTCCGAACGCAGCGGCGCCGAGGGGAGTCCGGCGGGTTTGTCGATGGCAAGAAAATCGTCGTTCTCGAAAACGATCGGAAGCGGTGGTGCGCCGACGGCGGCCGACGGCGGGAGGAGGTCGAGTTCGGAGAGGAGGATCACGAGCGGGAGCGAAACGTCGAGCTCCCGTCCCCGCGGGAAAATCGTGTCCGGGACGAGTTCGAACTCGGCGCTCAGGATTCCGCTTTCGATCAGGCGGGTCGCGCGTTTGCGGGAAACCTTTCCGAGGAGGGTGACGGGGGAGAGGGCGGAAAGGATCGGATGGCGGGCGAAATCGGCCAGGGTCTCCGGCGACGAGGCGACGGCGCGAATCGCCTCGGCGACGAGCTCCTCGGTCCGCAGTTTTCCGTCCCCGCGGGCGCGTAGGCGAGCGGTGGAGTTCATAGGGCCGTGCTCACGGAGCCTCCGCAGAATTGTTTGCTCATGGCGCCTCTGTAGAATTGCTCGCTCATGGCGCCTCTGCAGAATTGCTCGCTCATGGCGCCTCGACCTCGACTTCGAAGCGTTCCATCTCGGGAAGTCGTTTCGAGTTCGGATCGACGTCGCGGGCGAAACGCACCGCGCTCTTCACGATCGTCTTCGAGCTCGCCGCGAGTTCGATCCGCCCTTCGCGTTTCGCCGCATGAAAGAGAGTGAGCGCGAGCCCGCCGAGGTGGTAGAAGGACTCCGCCTCTTTCGGTTCGATCGAAACCTTCGCGAGGAGATACCCCTCGGCCGCGACGAGGTCCGCGAGCGTGCTCTTCGGCCCGATGCGAAGCGCGGCGAGTTTCGGGTTCACGAACGCGCGGGGGGCCTGGAGATCGCCCGACATGCGGAGACTGCCGACGACCTTCCGAAGCGTCTCCGACGCCGCGACTCCCTCCGGCCGATCCGGGCGATCGAGGACGAAGGACTGGATCGCCATGCGGGGGCCGACGAGGACGTAGGCTTCGCGGACGAATCCGCGGTCGACGGACGTCTTGAAATAGATGCCTTGCGGGCGCTCGTCGGCGGCGAGAAACGGGTTGTCGGTCGTGAACCAGTAATTTTCGACGAGCGCTCGACCGGTGATTTGAGGCGCGATCTGATTTTCCCAGATCTTCCGTCGATCGCCGGCGCAGCGGAACCATCCCGCGAAGCATTCGTGAAGCGCTTCCGGCGTCGCCGGCGAGGCCGCCGAGAGCGGTCCCGTGAGCGTGAGGCGCGAGTCGAGGTCCCTCCAATACGCGGTCATCTTCTTGATGAACCGGATCGGCGGTCCTTTTTCGTAGGGTAAACCGAACTCGACGCTGAGCTCGCCTTTCTCTTCCGCCGTGGGCTGGCCGTGGGCGAAGAGCCGGACGGGGAACGCGCCGGTCGCATAGAAGAAGGGGAGGATTTGCCAGTCGCGCGCGTTCGCGGAGTCGGGCGCGAAGAGGGGCACGACCTCCGTTCTTAGCGGTCGAAGCGTCGGATCTCGCATCCAGAGGAAGACCGTCGCGCCGCCGGTGAACATCAGTCCGGCGATCAGCGTGGCGACCATCGGGATCGGAGCCGCGCGTTCATCGGCGAGCTGCGATTGGATGTTGAAGAGCCAGTCATAAAGGCGAGTGGCGCGACCGCCGCCCGGAAGTCGGAACTCGAGTCCGGTGAGGAACTGCCCCGGCGTCGTGCCGGTGAACCGATAGAAGGCATAACGAAGGAAAGGCAAGAGCACGAGAGGGAGACCGAGGTGAAGCAGTGGCGACCAGCGCACCGAACGCGAGAGCGCGCCGGAAACGAGCGCGACGAGACCGAGACTGAGCCAAAAATCGAATGCCAGCGCTCCGCGGTTTCGCGAAGCGGATGAGGGTGCTGATGCCATGCGTCGCTCGCTTTGACTCTTTCTTCGAAGAGGTTACACTATGCGTGAAATCTCGCAAACAGGAGCTTCGGATGAAGACCGGCATAGGCCTCGTATTCGGCGCGATCATCGTAGTCGTGGTTCACCTCTGGAATGGCGGCGTCTTGACCGACCTGATCCAGCCGGCCTCCCTCTGCTTCGTGCTTTTCGGAACCTTTCTTTCGACCTTCTTGAGCGCGCCGAAAGGTGAGTTCGGACTCGCGTTCCGGCCGGCTCCGGATGCGGCGGGTTCCGTCGGCGGGTTGAAGAAGGAGCTCGCCGATCTCGCTTCCGTCGCCCGCAAGGAGGGATTCCTCGCGCTCGACTCGTTTCGGGCGAGCGCTTCGCGCGCCTCCTTGAAGGACGGGATCCAATACCTGATTTCCGGTTTCGACCAAGGATCGATCCGCGGTCTTTTCGACGCGAGCATCGATCGGCGGATCCGCGAGGGCGAAGCGACGGTGAAGATCTGGGACATCGCGGCCGCGGCGGCGCCTTCGATCGGCGCGCTCGGCGCGACGCTCGGGCTCCTGACGGCGCTCGCGAAGCTCGACGACCCGGCCCAGCTCGGCCGGGGGATCGCGGCGGCGATGTCCGCCGTACTCTACGGATTCTTCTTCGCGAACTTCGTCTTTTCTCCGCTCGCGGCGCGACGGCGCAAACTTCTCGAAGACTCCGTCGTACCGGACGAGATGGTAAAGGCCGCGATCCTCGGCATCCAAGAAGGGTTGAACCCGCACCTGATCGAGGAACGCCTGAAACAGGTCGTCGCCGGATGAGTTCCGCCCGCGCCGCCCGCGTCTCGAGCTCCGCCCCTTCGGAGAACCGCTGGACGCTCGCGTTCGCGATCGTCATGCTGTTGCTCTTCGCGCTTTGCTTGAGTCGGTACTCGCTCTCGAAAAAGGAGGCGAGCCGGCTCCAAGACGAAATCGCGGCATTGAAGAACGCCCCGCCGAAGGCCGCCGCTCCCGCGAAAGAGGCGCCCGCGGATTCCGGGGCCGCCGCGAAGGCCGCCGGCGCGAATGCGGATCTCCAGGAAGCGATCCTCGGCGAGGCTCGGGCTTTTCTCGCGACCGACGCGAACGGGAAGAAGGCGAAGGAACAGTCCGACGTCGAGGTGCTCGATCTCGCGAGCGGGGACTTCCTCGTGCGCGTGGCGGCTCCGAACCTTTTCGCCCCGGGCAGCGCGAAGGTGACCGCCGCGATCCGGCCGTTCGTCGATCGGCTCGGGGCACTGATCGTGAAATCCGGGCGGAGGCTCCGGATCGAGGGACATGCGGATTTCGACGACGCGGAAGCGATCTCCCGTAAGGCTTCCGACTACGCGAATACTTGGGAGCTGTCGGCGGCGAGATCCGCGGCGCTCGCCCAGTACTGGATGCGGAAATTCGACCTCGATCCGGTGAAGATCGAGTCGGCCGGCTTCGGGAAATACCGGCCCCTCGAACCGAAGCCGGGGCGCCCCGCCCAGGCGAATCGCCGGATCGAGATCGTGATCTTGCGGGCGGAATCGTGACGATAAGGAGAGACGGAATGACCAGACGAATGTACGGCGGTTTCTTGGCGACGGTTTTTTTCGCGAGCGGAGCGGTCGCGTTTTCGGCCGAACCTCCGCGCTCGGTCTCGGTCTCCGGTTCCTGCGTGCGGAACGTCGTGCCCGACCGGGGATCGGTCACCGTCGTCGTCGACGTGAAGGACCCCGATGCGAAGCGGGCTCAAGTCGCGGCCACGCGGCAGTACGAGGCGCTTCGTTCGAAGGTGAACGCTCTGAAGTTGTCCGACGGGGAGATTTCGACTTCGGAGTACGTTTCCGAGGAGATCCGGGAGTGGGAAAAGAACCGGATGGTTTCGCGGGGGTACCACACTCGGATCGGTCTTCGCGTCGAAACGTCCGACCATGGTCGCCTGGGAGAAGTGATCGACGCGGCCTCTCGCGAAGGGATCAAGGACGTCGGCGAGCTTCGGAACTTCGTTTCGACGAAAAAGATGCTCGAGGAGAAGATGGCCTGCTTGAAGGAGGCCTCGGAACAAGCGCGGGCGAAGGCCGATGCGCTCGCGAAGGCGCTCGGCGCGAAAGTCGGCGATGTTTTGACGGTCGCGGAGGCGGGGACGTCGGACGCGCCTCCTCCCCAACCGAGATTCGGGGCGGCGATGATGGCCGCGGACGCCACGATGAAGGCCGCGCCGACGATTGAGCCCGGAAAGACCGAGCTTTCCACGAATGTCCAGGTTACCTTTATGTTGAGATGATTCGGTGGCGAACGGATTCGCGTACCTCGAAGACTAAGACGGTCTCCGCGCTTCTCGCGCTCTTCGGCGTGGGAATGTTCGCCGCGTTTTCCGCTCGCGCCGAGGCCGAACGCGATCCGGCCTCGACCTTCGAGGCCCAGTCGACCTTCGATCTGAGTTTCATTCCGAAGATCGGTCACGACTTGATGGCTCCGCTGACGAGTCCGGGATCGACTTATCTTCTTTTCGGCGCCGGGTCGGCGCTCGCGGCCTATCCGTTCCGGAAATCCGTCGCGACGGAAGTCGGGGGTGACAAGCCCCTCGGAAAGTCCGCTCCGTACGGCTACGAGCTCGGCCTTTGGAAGATCAACGTCGCGTATTTCCTGACTTCGCTCGGTTACGGGATCGTGGCGAGCAGTCCGAAGGCGATCGACGACAGCATGCTGATGCTCCGGGCGTCCGTTTACACGGCGCTCGTGACCACGGGATTGAAAGAGATGCAGTTCGAGCAGCGTCCGCGGCGGGACGGGGACCGAGCCTCGTTTCCGAGCGGCCATGCTTCGAACGCCTTCGCTTTCGCGGGCACGATTTATCGTAACCACGGTCCGTGGGCCGGCATTCCCGCCCTCGCGATCGCGTCTTTCGTGAGTTTTTCGCGCTTGAACGATAACGCGCATTACCTGCACGACACCCTTTTCGGCGCGGGGCTCGGCTTGAGTTATTCTTTCGGCCTGGATTCAGTATGGTCGGACAAAGCGACGGGCCGGTCGGTCGCGCTCGTCCCGATCGTTTCCGGTAAGGATTACGGCGCGGCCACCGTCATCGACTTCTGATCACGGAGCCGGGGAAGCGGAAGGCGCCGGTTCATCGGCGGGCTTTTCTCCGAGCTCGATTTCCTTGAGCTGGGCGGCGACGGCTCCGATTTTCACCTTCGCTTCGAGACGGACGATGAAACGGCGGTCGTCATCGGTGACCCAGATCGTGCCTTCGCCTTTCTCCTGTTTCATTACGCCGTTGTAGCGCGTCTGCGGGTGGACGACGATCGTCATCTTCTTCCCGAGGGGAGTGTCCATCATCTCCTTGCGGACGACGTTGACGACGCAGTCCCATCCCTTGCCTTCGCTGACGACCGGATAGACGTAGGTCTTGCCGACCTCGAGCGGGAGCGTGCGCAGATAGTAAACGGCGGTGAAACTGTCCTGGGCGAACGGGACCATGTCGAAGTATTCCTTCGTTTCGACGGGCGCCTTGTCGGGTTGGTTCCGACGGTTCCAGTAGAAGGCTTTCTTCTTTTCCGGGTCGTAAAGCTCGAGCACGTCTCGCGCTTGTTTCGTCTCGTCGAGCACCATGTGGAACCGGTGGGAGTAGAGTCCCTCGTAGTCCCAGAAGCTTTCGATCATGTCGTCGAGCCGGTAGAAAACGTCGAGGAGGGCCGAACTCTTCACGATGCCTTTGAAGTGGTAGACGTTTCGCTCCGCGATTTTCTTCGACGGGAGGACTTCCATCGAGAAGTTGCCGGCGGCGAGACCGAGATAAGTGACTTCGAGGGTTTGCTTTTCACCGACCCAGAACGGATCCGACTTCGGGCGGCGGTTCGGGACGACGAACGGCGCTTTCTTGGAATGTTTCGCGACCGGGGGGGCTTTCTTTTTCTTGTGCCGGCCCTTTCCCTTGGGCTCCGGCGTCGGCGAGGGAGTCGGGGACGGCGTGGGTTGGCCGACTTCGATGACTTCGAATTTCGTGCGCAGATCCGCGGGCAGCGCTTGCGGATCCGCGTCCGCGATCTTTGGGACGAGAGGTTTCCCGGAGCAGCCGCTGAACGCGAGCATCGATAAGGCGAGCCATGGGGTGAGCGATGCGCGATTCATATCAGGGCCCCTCGTTACGGTCGTTGGCGGTGAAACCGAGCGCGAAGAGCACGGCGTTCATCCAGAGGGTTTGATCGGCGCGCCCCTGATAGACGGGCACGTTCCAAAGCTTCGCGTAGGCGACCTTGTCCGAGAGTTCGATCCAGATCGGCCGGAAAAGCATGAATCGAACGGCGACTTCGCCGCCGGCGGTCCACCCGTTCAGCTGCCACCAGCCCGAACTCGTGCCGATCGAGTTGCCGAGCGTTTTCGGGCCGACGTCGCTTTGATTGCCCATGATCGTGCTTTCGGCGTGCGGGACCATGACGCCTAGGCCGCCTTTCGCGAGGAAAGAGCCGGTCCAACTCTGGTTCAACTCGCCCCAAAGCGGCGTGCGCTTCACGAGGCTGAGCATGATGTGGTTCGCGCCGTTGTGAAGCCGGTAATTGAAATAGTCCGCCGTGAGGGTCTCCCACTGGTCGACGGGTTGGCCGTTGATCGTACCGGTCACTCGCGCGGATTGGTTGATCGTCGTGTTGTATTTCGTGTGGTCGAGACTGAACTCGACGGCCCACTGGTGCTGTTGTTCGAGGAACCATCCGAAGCGGAGATTGAATTGGGGGACGGTGATGTCCTTTTTGAAGACGGAGCCGCTGTCGTTCCATTGCGGGTAATCGAGCGCTTTCACCCCGTGCACGGTGAAATCGTTCCCGAGGCCGGGCTGGGAAACGTGGATATCGCTCGGCGCCCAAAAGTCACGGTTGTAACCCCACGAAAAATACCACTCGCTTCCCGCCGCCTGGGCGGCGAGGGGAAGGAAAAGGATCGGTAAAACACGGGTGAGGAGGCGCGTTCGGGTGTGGATGTACTAAGCGTAATGGTCCCGGCGGACCCCCGCAAGAGGAGCGCCCGGCGGGGCGAAGATTTCCGCCCGGGGAGTTGTCGGGGCGGTGGACGCGGCCCGCCGGACTCCGCATAATGGGGGCAATGACCGAAGAAGCGCCGGCGATGCGCACCGATCCGCCGCGGAAATCGTTTTTGAAGGGGTTACTGCCGATCTCCTTCGACCGCTACCTCGCCGTCGAAGTGATGGGCCCGTTCTTGGGCGGTGTCGTCTTCTTCACCTTCATCCTGTTGATGTTCCAAATGCTCCGACTCGCGTCGGCGATGATCGAGCACTCGGTCCCGCTTCCGATCCTCCTGAAGATCGTCTGGTACCTTTCCGTCACCTTTATGCCGATCGTGCTGCCGCTCGCGTTCCTGCTCTCGGTGTTGGTCGCTTTCGGACGGCTTTCTGCGGATTCGGAACTCGTCGCGCTGAAGGCAAACGGCATGAGCATGCATCGGCTCGCGCTTCCGGTGTTCCTTCTCGCCTTCGTCGTGGCGGCGGGATCGCTCGCTTTGAACATGGAGTGGGCGCCGCGCGCGAAGATCGGATGGCGCTCGACCCTGATTCGGCTGACGAATACGACGCCGATCGCGACGATTCGCGAAAACACCTTTACGACGGGCTTTTTCGGGCTGCTCGTCTTCGCCGAAAAGGTGGATTCGAAAACGAACCGGCTGGCGAACATCTTCATTTACGACGACCGTGATCCGAGGGCGGCGCGGGCGATCGTCGCTCCGGTCGGGGAGATCATCCCGATCAAGACGAGTTCCGATCTCGGAGCGTCGATCACGCTGAAGCTCTACGACGGGGAGATCCACCATAACGATACGGCGTCCCTGACCTACCAGAAAACCACCTTCCGGGAGTACCGGGTGAATCTCGCGGTCGCCGCCGGGGCGGATAACGCCGTCGGAAACTTCTTGAACTACACGATCGAGGAGCTCCTCCATGTCGACCGGGCCACGCTTTCGCCGCGGATGAAAAACGAGCTTTCGACGGAGATCTTCTCGCGCTGGTTGACGGCTCTCACACCGATTTTTTTCGCCCTGATCGGGATGGGGCTCGGAACGGTTCGGGGGCGGGGGACGGCGACGAGCGCGGGACTGGTTTCGCTCCTCGTGATCATTCCGACTTACATCCTCCAGATGGTCGGTCAGAACGCCGGCTACACGGGGACCTTGCCGCCTTTCCTCGCGATGCTGATTCCGGACCTCTTCCTGCTCGTGCTCGGGTTTTGGGCCTATCGGCGAGCGGTATGGTGATCGCGCCTTCGTCAAGAAAACGACGCCGTCACCCAGAATCGAAAGCTTTTCCGCGGGCGAAATGTCCGCCAAACTAGAACTGTGAAAATCTCGCACGGATGCGGATGGGTGGGGCTTGGTTTCGTTTTCCTTTCGGCGTGCTCGCACGCGCCGATGGCCGATCGCGATCCGGCGGGAGGACCGATCATACCGGAAGGCGGCCGACCGCTTTACTCGATGATGGGACTCGATGTCGTCGTGAAACCGGGGGACGTCGACCGTGCACCGCTCGGGAAACACTGGGCGCCCCACGAACTCGCAACCGAACGCTCGCAGCCGGTCAGCGACCCGTCGCTCGTTCTCGGATACCACTTCGAACTCGCCGAGCTCCGAAAGCAGCAAGGGGTCGCGAAGGACCAGGCCTGGCAGTCGATCACTTCCACACCGTCGTTTTTGAAGCGCGAGGGCGAATCGAAGCTCAACTTCGAAAAGGCGATCGTCGAAGACCCGGATTTGCTGAAACTCTATGAGCTTCACCGGGATCGCTACACCCCCGGACACATGCGGACCGAGGACGGTCCCGCGATCGTGAACAGCGATTACGAGTATCGCAATATCTCGGATCGGGAGTTCGGGTATTGCTGGGGATTCGCGACCTTCAATCGCTTCTTCGCCCAGCTCGCTTTCTTCGACGACACCGTGGTTCCGTACGGCCTCCCGCGCTACGTGTGGGGCGGCCTCGAGAAGAACGAGGTTTGGTTCCGCTACTACGAGAAAAAGATCGATCAAATCCTCGACGGAAAGGCCGCGCTGATTCCAGGCTTCAAGGATTTCCGGAGTTTTACCCTGATCCCCGAAATCGAGTTCTACATCAAGCTGAAGGCGATGAAGCTTTGGTCGGCACGAGCGATCTCGCTGAATATGCTGAAAACCTTTTTCACTTCGACGAAACCGCTGAAAGACGACGAGATCGGCGCCCTTCTCGAGGACCTGAAGAAACGCACGGAGCGCGGTGAGCTTCCGAAGATCATGTTCACGGCGAAAAACTCGCATAAGGTCTTCGGCGGCACGGCCGACGTGCACGTGGTGCTCGCGACCGGCGTCGAGATCAATCCGGACGGATCGGGAAAAATCCTCCTCTGGGACATCAACTTCTACGCCGAGGACTACTTGAAGAGTCCGAAGTGGATCGAAGTCCGGAAGGTTCCGGGCAAGGGGCGGGAACTCCACTACGCGCCGTGGTTCGAGAAAAAGGAAACGCCGAAGCTGACCGCGGAGAGCACGATGCTCGGTCAGGTGCGGATCACGCCGGAGAACCGGCGCGAGAACGACGAGATGATCACCTCGCTGAAGCGCTTCTGCGCGGTTTCGTCTACGGCGAAGTACTGTAAATAAGGCGACCTATTCGCCGTAGTAATGGACGGCGTAAGCGCTGCGACCGAACGTTTCGGCGTCCACCCAGAAATCGACTCCGTCCCGCTCCCAGTCTTTCGAAACGGCGTATTCGTCGCTCGGATCGTAGCTGTTTCGCACGAGGAACTGGCAGGTGCCCCCGTGTTCGCGCCGGCCGATCACGTTGACGTAGTGAAGGATACAGTCGGAGCTCAGGATGCTGCTCCCATCGTACTTTCGGCCTTCCCGCATGACTTGGAAGCAGTGGAGGACCGGCACGGGAAGCGGGAGTTTTTCGTCGAACGAAGCGGAGATGTCGGAGGCGATGGCCCGTCCACGTGCTCGTCCGCTTCCGATTCCGACCGCGCTCGGGCCGAGGTACCAATCGGTTTCGCAGCTCGGGAGGTCGCGGAAAGGACGGCGCGGTTTTCCCTCCGCGCAGCTCGGGTAGAGCAGCGCGCGGATCGCGCGATACGGATCGTTCCGGTATTCCCACACGATCCGGGTTAGGTCTTCGTTCGAAGCCGGGGTATCGAGCTGAGCGATCGCCGCACGAACGGAGCCGACGGTTTCGTGAAGTTTCGCGGTCTGCGAAGTCTTCGACTCACCGGCGTAAGCGTGAAGCGTCCGGTAGAGGACGAGGGCCTGGTTCGAGCGCTTGGTCGTCCACTCGCGGTCCAGTACGCGCGGATCCCCCGGGTCGCAGACGCCGGATTCGCGCGCTTGATCGATGATAGCGCAGAGAAAAGAGCCTCGGCGACCGTTCGTTTCGCTCAGCGGGTCGGTGGTGACTTGAATCGGCAACCAGCGCGGACGGGGATTCGCGATCGCCACGTCGAGGGCGAGGGCGATCGGATCAGCCGGGAGCGTGCCGGCTTCGATTCCTCCGTGAGTTTTTCGGAAACTGTCGAGGAACGTCGCGCTCGCGAAATAACCGCATGCGTAGGTGTCTCCCTGTTCGGCCGAAGGAAGTCCGGCGACCGCGGAATTCCGAAGGTCGACTGCCGGACCGCAAGGCACGGCGGCTCCTGCCGTAGTCGCGACGAGGAAAGGAAGAAGACGGTACAGCGTCTGGGAGTCGCGAAATTTCATCTCAAACTAAAGCGTATCTTCGGACAAAAAATGGAGGTGACGGTGAGAATCGAACTCACAAAATACGGTTTTGCAAACCGTCCCGTTAGCCATTCCGGCACGTCACCCCGTCGAAGGCCCTTCGGCAAGATGCTTTAGGTGTACTCCCCTCCGAGGAATCTTGTCAAACATGCCCCGGCGCCTTCGTGGGGGCGAGCGACCGAGATCCGATTTGCGCGGTTGGCTAAACGCCGCGTCGATCGTTGCCCCAGAGGATTTTATGGAGTTGGACCTGCATCCGCACGGGGAGTCGGTCCTCCAAGATGCGTTCCGCGAGCCAAGTCGGATCGACGCCGGGAAAATCCCCCGGCGAACCGGACGTCCGCATCACGGGGCTGAAAAGAATTTCGCTCGTCGGAAAGTCGGTTTCGCGAAGCACTCCGCGCGCCCAGGCGTAATCCTCGGGCGAGGCGATCACGAATTTCACTTCGTCTCCGGCCTTGAGATGGGGGAGGTTCGCGCGCCAATTCCCGCGGTTCATCTTACTCGCCGGCGTTTTCACGTCCATGATGATGCGCGCGTGAGGGGCGACTTTCTCGATGGACGCTTCTCCGTGCGTCTCGATCGAAACCGCGTGACCGGCGCGCGCGAGCGCGGACGCAAGTTCCGGGACCGGGCGCTGGAGGAGCGGCTCGCCTCCGGTGAGTAAGACGTGCTTCGTCTTGAACTCCGCCACTTTCTCGAGGATTTCCGCGATCGAATATTTCGTGCCGCCTTTGAACGCATAGGCGCTGTCGCAATAGGCGCAACGCAAGTTACACCCGGTCAATCGCACGAAAACGAACGGCACTCCGACGAGCGAGGTTTCGCCCTGAAGGGAGTGGAAGATTTCGGTGACGAGTAGCGGAGTTTCGCGCACGTCGAAGACGTAGCACAGAAAAGACCGGTGTGTCTTTCGTGGGATTTTCCGCGTTCTATAACGATTGTTGAAGAGTTGAAAAGGTGAAGGCCGCAGCATCCATTCTGGAGCTGCGGCCTTCGAGGTGAAGAGGGGGTCTTTGGGGGACCCCCCTAGAAAAAGTTGGATTCAGCCGGTGTCTGGCCAGTTGAACTCCGATTTGGCAACCCGACCTGCATCAGTTCGCGGGGTTAGAACGAACTCTTAGCATCGTGGGCTTTGCGTCCCTGGCTTTCGCCAGGTTTGCCTTTTTCAAAAAGGGGTAGGGTTATAGCCCGTCCTCTTCAACGGCCCGTCTCCGTGGGCCAAAAGCGCTTAACTTTTAAGTGTTTAAGCCTGTTTCAGGGCCAGCCTCCCAAAAAGAACTCGGCCCATTTCTTACTCTACGCCGCTTCGCGTCATTTTCAAGGGTCTTCTTTTCTTTTCTTATAGTCTAAAAAAAACAAAGAGTTACGACTCTTCGAGGAACTCCAAAATGAACCCGTTTTTTATCCGCGTATTTCGTATGGACGGCTCTGAATAGGCCGTCTATACACAACCTCACGCCTGCTTTTGGCGGGCGAAATCCCACGAAAACAGACTCGCGATTTTCGCGAGAAACGGACGGAGTCCGAAGAAATTCGGAAGCCGTTTTCGTGCGATTGTTCTTTGAAAACGATGAATAATTTTGAAGAGAGAGCGGGCATTGGCAGGTCCCTGCGCTGAGGGTTGGTTTACCGACCTGAAAGACGCAGACGACGTCTGTCGAAGCCTCGAAATCGAT
>JAFEAP010000013.1 GCA_018266355.1 Bdellovibrionales bacterium | reverse complement strand
GAAGACCTCCCGATCGAGGGCGGCCGAGGCCTCGATTTCATCGGCGTGAACTACTACGGCCGTTCGATCGTGAGTTTCTCGACGAAATCGCCGTTCGTGATCGTTGCCGAGGGCGATGGACCGAAGAACGACATCGGATGGGAAATGCACGCCGAGGGGATGTACGAGACGCTCCGCCAAGTCGCCGAGTACGGTCTGCCGATCCTCGTCACCGAAAACGGCGTCGCCGACGCGAACGACGCGTACCGCGCGGGATTCATCCGCGATCACGTCGCCGAGATCGATCGCGCGCGGGCGGAGGGGATTCCGGTCACGGGTTACCTCCACTGGACCCTGACGGACAACTTCGAATGGGCGAAGGGGCTCGCCCCGAAATTCGGGCTTTGCGCCTATTCCCTGACGGAGAAGACCCACTCCTGCCGGCCGTCTTTCCAGGAATACCGTAAAGTCATCCAGGCCCACCGCTGATCGGACCGAGACTCCGTCATCCGTTTGGCGACCCCGACGGATCCCGCGCGTAAGCGCCGCGACCTTTAGCTTTCTCTCGAAGGTGACGATGCGTAAACCGTGGAAATGTCACGTGTGCGGTACCGTTGGTCACTGATCGCCCTCTTATCTTTCGCCGCCGCCGCGGGCTGCGCGACGAACGTCGACGTTCGTGCCGTCGCCTCGGGGAGTAGCCCCGTCCGCGCGCTCGCCGGAGAGACGCCGCCGCCGAAGAAAGTCGTCATCTTCTATTCGTCGATCGGGATGGGCCACCTTTCCGCGGCCCGTTCGATCGAAAAGAACATCAAGGCCCGCGACTCGAACGTCGAAGTCGTCCTGAAGGACATCCGCGATTTCGCGCCGAAATTCCGCGACAAGATCGAAGAGAAGGCCTTCTGGTACCTGGTGAAGAATCACCCGAACACCTTCGACGCCGTTTACCGCTCGGCGATGGAAAAGGGGAACCGCGCGCTCAGCCTCGAGAAGGTCCCCCAGATGTACAATCCCGAGAAGGTGCTCGACTTCATCAAGAGCGAGAACGCCGACGTCGTCCTCTCGACCCACTACGGCTCCGCCCAGGTCGTGGGCGATCTTCGCGACGCGGACAAGCTCGGCGATATCCGCACCGGCTGGCTGCACACCGACTACGTCGAGGGCTATTTCCCGCGGATCTCGAACCGGATGGACATGTCGTTCCTGCCGCACTCGGCGCTCGAGGAAATCTGGAAGCGCGCGGGCGTGAACGAATCGAAGTTCGTCACGACCGGGATGCCGCTGAATCCGACCCTCTTCGAGCCGGTCGACCGCGAAGCGTTCATGAAGGCGAAGGGTCTCGATCCGAACGTGAAGACGCTCGTTCTCGCCTCGGGCGGCGAAGGCGTCGGCGACTTTCCGGCGATCGTGAAGAGCATCGCGAGCGAGGTGAAGGAGCCGTTCCAAATCGTCGCCGTCTGCGCGAAAAACGAGCAACACCTGAAGAATCTGAACGCGCTGAAGTCGTCCCTGCCGAAAAACATCCACCTCGACGTGCTCGGCTTCACTCCGAGCGACGACTTGCTGAACTTCATCAAGGTCGCCGACGTCTACATCACGAAGAGCGGAGGCCTTTCGCCGACCGAAGGTTTCGCGATCATGAAACCGATGCTGCTCCTCGACGTCTACGGAGGTCACGAACGGGACAACCTTAAGTTCTTCGAGAAGCTCGGAATGGCGTCCGGGATCAAGGACCAAACGCAAACCGGGAAGGACGTCGTCAAGCTGCTCGCGGACCCGGCTCGCCAAGCGAAGATGATCGAGAGCCAATCGAAGTTCCGCGAATCGCTCGACATCGGCAAGGTCACCGACTTCGTCTTCTCGGGTAAGAACACCTATAGGATGGCGCCCGACGATTACGGTCGCGAAGGCGGCACCGCGATCGATCTCTCGAAGGAAATGCTCGAAAAGCTCGCTCACGACACGCCGAACGACATGGAGATCCTCCTCTCGTACGCGAAGAACCAGCGCGACCTCGCGTTCGACATGAAAGAAAACCCGTTCGGTCACATCGCGATCAAGGTCGGCGACGACGTCTACACGATCAACCACCTCGCCGTGCCGGGCGAGGACAAGGCGACGCTCGTGAAAATCAGCCTCGACGAATACCTCTTCTCGACCCAGTCTTGGGACGTGCATTCCGAGATGCAGTCGACGACCGGTCTCGCTTACGCGCGGGACAATATCGGCATCCGCGTCAGCGGGCTCGATCCGAAGCAGAAGCAGGCGATGCTCGACGAGGTCGCGAAAGTGAACGCGGCTTGGGAAAAGGGCACCCTCGGCTACAACAACAAGACGAACAACTGCGCGGACGTCACCGAGCGTATCCTGAACGCCGGCGGTTTCGTCGCCGGCCCGGAGTACGGGCCGAAAGGGAAGATCACGATGCCGCTCGACGTGTTCGATCGGCACCTGACGAAGCTTTCGCGGACCGCGAAGTACGAGGTCGAACTCGTGAACTACGCCCGTATCCCGGATTCGCGCAGCATCTACCGGTATTCGAAGTTCCCGGTTTCCCTCGGTCAGATCCGCCGGTCGCTCGTGAACATGCTCGGCCTCCGGAAGTCCGATCCGCTCGAGACCCGCGCGACGAAGCGGATCGCCGCCTACGCGGGCGATCAGACCGTCCACTACGAAAACATCGACCACAGCTCCGAAGGCGACGCGAAGATCGAAAAGGCGAAAGCCCAGGAAGATTTCGATCGCCGGTTGAAGGATGTCCGTGAACAGGAGAAGAACCTCGAGACGATGCGGACCGACGCCGCCCGCGACGGAAAGACGAGCACGGATCTCCAGAAGAAACTCGACGACGGGCTGGCCGGACTCACTCCGGCCCAGCGAAAGCTCGTCGGCACGGACCGCGAGAAGGAGCTTCCGGCGGGCGCGCGGAAGAAACTCGCCGACCTTCGAGCCTCCATCCTCGACATCGACGGGGTCCAGGCGAAGAACCAGGCGGCGCTCGATAAACTCGTCCAGGACGAGCTCGACCTCCTGGTCGACGAGGCGATGAACACGAAGAAGTGGGCCTACGTCCGGTTGAAGAAGCGCTTCGCGCCTAAGGATACCGCCGTTTTCGACAAACTCTCGAAGGCGATCGACGCCGAGTACGAGAAGTACGTCGGCGCGCGGTCCCTCTACGGCCAGCCGAAGGATCAGACGCGGATTTCCGCGTACCGCGATTTCTTCGCGAAGGTGAAGGAGTTCCACGCGAAGGTCGACACGATGTACGAATCCGAAAAGATCGTGGAGAAACGCGGAGTGCTGAAGGCGATCTCGGAGTCCTTCGCGAACGTCTTCCGGAAGGTGCGCCAGGTGGTCGCGCTTTCCGGGGATATCGCGCGGGTGCTCGCGGTCGTTCTCCTGCCCGAGAGTTTCACGAAGATCTTCGCCCGCACCGAGGCCGACGTGAAATCGCTCCCGCTCACGAAGGCGATCAAACGGTTCGGTCGGAACGCGGCCGCGACCGAAAGGATCACCGTCGTCGTGAAAGGGAAGGAGACCATCCCGAAGATCAAGAACGCGAAGACGATCAACCTCTTCACGCCGACCCATCGCCAGGCGATGAACGACCTGATGGTGATGGCGGAGTTCATCCCGGACGATTCGCTCATCTTCGCCGTGCCGGAGTATTTCGCGCCCGGCCCGCTCGCGAAGGCGCTCGCCAAGACGGACGGTTTCGTCGCCGTCGGATCGAGCCGCGACCCGATCTCGAACGCGATGGCCCAGATCAACGCCGGTAAGAGCCAGAACATCCTGATCTATCCGGAAGGCAGCGTGAGCATCGGGCTCCAGGAAACCCGCCCGACGCGGACGAAATTTACCACCGGGCTCATCAAGGAGCTTCGGAGCCAGGGCTATACGGTGAACCTGATTCCGGTCGTTTACGGGAATACGGCGACGCCGCTTACCCAGAACGGCGTCTCTTCGGAGGTGCTCACCGCGGAGATCAAGGCGCCGCTGAACGACGCCCAAGTCGCGCTCCTCGCGGACACGGACGACCTGACTCTCGGGCGGCACATTCGCGGGATTTGGCTCGACAACCTCCCGACCGACGAGCGCCAACTCGCCGGGAAGCTGAAGGTCGACGTCATGCGGGACGAAACCGAAAAGTTCGTCTACGGCACCCCGGAATGGCGGAAACGCTGCCAGGGTCTCTTTACGTCGCCCTAGATCTCTCTATCTCATTGAAATTAAAAAGATAAATAGAGTCACATTGCTGATGACGCGATGCGTGAATTATGAGATATTCCGCGCCCTATGCGGACCCTCTTCGCGCTCCTCGGTGCGATGCTCATTTCGGCGAACTCGGCGACGGCGGCGAACGTCGTTCCGTACCGCTCTCCGCGTGCCCATTCGTCGGTGGCGAAAGCCGCGTTCAACCTCGACACCGCGATGCGGAGAGCGAAGTTCGAGCAGGTCGACACCTTTCCGAATTCGCTCTGCCGGGCCGCCTACGTCTTCGAATTCCAGGTCCTGCTCGGGCTGAAGTATTTCCCGGTGAACGCGGACTACTGCGAACTCCCTGAAACGCGGGTTCCCGCCGAGGTCGCCAGCGTGCTCGCGCGCATCCGCGAGATCCACGTCCGCTACGCCGAAGCGCTCGGCGTCCGCCCGGAGAATCTCTTCGGGTCCGGCGTGCGCGTGCACCTCGGCCAAAGCGCGATCGGTCCGTTGAAATCCGGAACCCTCGACGAGGTCGAAATCGACCTTTTCAAGGACGGCCGCGCGGTGAATTTCCCGGATAAGATCTACGCGCACGAGCTCACCCACTGGCTTTCGCTCGAAGGCATGCTCGGCCGTTCGGTCCAAGACATCGAATCGGTCTATCTTTTCAACGAGAGTTTCCCCGACCTCGTCTCGAGTTACGTGAACGCGAGCACCCGGATCGATTTCACGGACGCCTCGGTGCGCTCGGAGTTGACGTTCGGCCGCGACGGATCCCCGGTAAAGTCGATGAATAGTCCGCTTTCCGAGTTCCACCTCGCGCGCTTCCGGCAGGAGCCGCTCGACCTCTGCGCGAAGCTGAAAACCCAAAAGCTGACCGCGAACGAGAAGGGGATGTGTTCCTACTTCCGCGCCGATTCGCTCATGAATCCGATGCGGAGGACGCTCTTCCCGGACGTGAAGGAAAAACTCCCGACGAAGGCCGAACTCGCGGCTCCGTTCGTACCCGAGAAGTGCCTCCTTCACTACCTGAACGGAACGACGGGACTCGATGCGTGTTACAAGAGCGCGCTCGGTCCGGTCCTGATCTCGTTCGTGCGTACGATCGAATCGCTCCTCGGCGATCGGCCGGTGGCGAGCCTCTATGCCGCGATCGAGACCGCCGCCGCGCGCCCCGACTATTACGTCTGCGAGTACACCGGCGCGACGGCGAAGAAAGTCGGCACCGAAACCGCGACCGTTTCGTTCCCGAGCTTCGTGCGCGTGTTCCAGACGATTCGCGAGGGCCTCACCCCCGGCGAGCAGGTGCTTTTCGATCGCGCTTGGTCCGATCACGGCCTCGACGCGTGGTCGAAGCTCGAACGCTTCGATCGCGAGACGACGATCCGCGCGTTCGCCTACCAGGTCCTCGCCCGCCAAAACTCGGATTTCGCGACCGAGAACAAATGCTTTTCGACGGTGCCCGCCCTGCGCGGATCGAAATGCGCCTCGAAGTGCGCCTTCGTCCCGGCTCCGGCCGAGGCGCCCTAAACGCTGTCCCGCGCCCACGCCGCGAGTCGCGCGCGGAATTCCGTCGAAGCCCGTCCGGGGGCCCTTCCCTTCCGGGTGACCCAATAGATGGGCGCCGGCAGTCGCGCGGAAGTCGGGATGCGAACGAGCTCGCCCGCTCGGACTTCCTTCTCCACGGAGTGCTTCACGAGGATCGAGTAACCCGCGCCCTCGAGAACGAGCCGTTTTTTCACCTCGTGCAGGTTCGCCTCGAGGAAGGGGGATTCCGGCAGCCCGAGCTTCTTCGAGTGGAAATGCGCGGGAAACCCGCCCGCGTAATCGCGGTGACGCGATTCGATCCGCGGGATCTCCCCTTTTCGGAGGTCGGCGAGCGACCAGTCCTTTTTCCGGCGATACCACTCGCTCTTCCGGGCGAGGACCACCCAGAATTCGGTCTCGAAGGCGACTTCCGCGCGAAGGGCCTCGCCCGCGGAGGGCGGGGTGAAGAAAAGCCCCGCGTCGCACCGGTCGGCGTAGAGTTCGTCCTTGATCCGGGCGGAGGTCCCCGAAAAAACCTGGATCCGAAGCCGGGAATGATCGCGCTTCATTCCGGCGAGGAGCGGGGGAAGCACGTGGATCGCGAGATTGTCCGAAGCGCCGAGGCACCAATCGCCGGCGATCCCTTCCTCCGCGGACGCGATTTCCTCCCGGAGGCGCCCCGCTTCGGCGAAGATCCGGCCCGCGTGGTCGAACGCGATCCGGCCGGAGGCCGTGAGGTGAACGCCGCGTTTCGTGCGTTCGAAAAGCTTCGCCGAAAGGGCGTCCTCGAGCAGGCGGATCGATTTCGAGAGCGCCGGTTGGGATAGCCGGAGCTTCCTTGCTCCGGTCGATACGCTGCCTGCCTTGGCGACTTCGTAGAACTGCTCGAGGTGGAGCAGGTTGATCCGTCCCAAATCCATAACCCAGAGTTATCATAAGTAGAACTATTATATCTTTTAAATTTCAGGGCCGATCGACGAAAACTCGCCCACCTGGAGGTTCTCATGCGCCCGTCGATCCCGTCCGCATCCTTTTCCGCCCTCGTCGTCTCCGTCGGCCTCGGCCTGACCGTCCCCGCGATTCCCGCGGCGGCGGCTCCGGTGGCGCCCGCGGCGCTGAATCACATGCTCGCGCTCGCGCACCAATACGGATCCCGTGCCGCCTTCGTCTTCGACCTCGACGAGACCACCGTCGATTCGAGCCCGCGCCGCTACGAGGCGATGCTCGACGCGATCGACGAAGCGTGCACCCGCGCGCCGGTGAAACACCCCGACTGCGCGGCCCTCCGCTACATCAAGCTCGACGACCTCTACCGCCTTCGAAACCGCTACGACGACCTCACTTACTTGCGGCACTACGGTGCGAAGGACGAGGCGTTCGTCGAGGCCGTCGCGAAACGCGCGTTCGACATCTACCTCTCCGGGCGCTACATCGTGGACAAGGACCGGCTCTATCCGGGCGCCTCGCTCTTCCTGCGCCGACTGAAGAAGGAAGGCGCGCTCGTGTATTTCGTCTCGAGCCGGAGCATCGAGCGCCAAGGCACGAACACGCTTCGTTTTCTCTCCGACCACGGCGTGCTCCGGCCGGGCGAGGACTCCCTCGTTTACTTGAAGCCGGACGTGGAAGCCTCCCCGGACTTCAAACGTCGCGCGACGAAGGAAATCGCGGACCGGGTCGCGAACCGCGGGGGACGCGTCTTCGGGATCTTCGAGAACGAACCGGAGAACCTCGAGATCTGGATGGAAAACCTCCCGCGGGCGCTGCCGTTCTTCATGGTGGGCGCGTACCAGCACGAAGGGCCCGTCGCGAAGCGGGCGGTGATCCTTCAGGACTTTAGACTGAATTGATCGGCTTGCACCTAGAACAGTTCGGGCGCTGCGGTCGGGTCACCTTCAGCTTACGCTGAAGGTTTGAAGCCCGCCCATCCGCGCCCGAACCTACTATCCTCCTGCGGGCGTAATCGACCTGTCGGTCGATTAATGCGCGTCCGCCGGCGCGCTGAGGCCCTTCTGGGGTTTCAACGTGACGAGCGGGATGATCGAGCAGAGGAAGACGAAGAGGATGATCCAGCAGAGCTGATTGAAGCTCAGCATGAACGCCTGGGCGTCGACCCGGTGATCGAGCGCGCGGATCGCGGATTCGGAAAGGTGCCTTAGGTCGGTCCCCGGGGGCATGTTCGCCCGGACGCCGAGGTCGAACGGGGTGACGTGGTTGATGAGGTCGAGCTTGTTCTGCTTCGAATTCCGGTCGAGGAGGGTGTTGATGAGCGCGATGCCGATCGAGCCGCCGGTTTGGCGAAGGAGGTTCATAAGCCCCGCGACTTGGCCGAGTTCCTTGCCCCGGAACGCGCCGAGTACGACGGCGTTGATCGGGACGAAGAGGAAGGCCATCGCGAGTCCCCGAACGATGAGCGCCCAGAAGTAGCCGTCGGTGCCCGTCTGCGAGCTGAACCGCGTGAACATCGTGAACATGATCGTGATCATCGTCACCCCCCAAAGGATCAGGATTCGGGCGTCGACTTTTTGGAGGAGTTTACCGGCCATCGGCATGCAGAAGGCGGTGATGAGCGCGCCGGGGATAAACATCATGCCCGTTTGGGTGGCGTCGTAGTGGAGAAAGGTCGTCACCATGATCGGCAGGATGAACATCAGACCGTAGAGCATGAAACCGAGCATCGACATGAGGATCGTCCCGCTGCGGACGACGGCGATCCGGAAGAGCCGGACTTCGACGATCGGGAACGCGGTCTTGAGCTCCCACCAGACGAACGTCGGCAGCGCGAGGCCGGCGAGGACGGCCGTGATCAGGATTCCGCGGTCCTCGAACCATCCGTCGGCTTCGCCGCGTTCGAGGACGTACTGGAGGCACCCGATACCGACGCAAAGGAGAGCGAGCCCGATCGCGTCGATCGGCGGGGTTTTCGGTTTCGGCGGCGCGGCCGCGGCCACCGCCGCGTCCTGGTTCGAGAGCGCGCGAACTTTCTCGGCTTGGGCGCGCGCGGCCTTGTCGGCCCGGATCGACTTCAGCGACGCTCCGCTGAGCTCGGTGACGTAGAGATAGGCCATGAAAGCGGCGAAGAGGCCGAGGGGAAGGTTGATGTTGAAGATCATCCGCCAGCCGAAGTGGTCGGTGAGGTAACCGCCGAGCGTGGGGCCGATCGTCGGTCCGATCATCACGCTCATCCCGTAGATCGCGGAGCCGGTGCCCGCGTGTTCCTGGGGGAACTGCTCCTGGATGAGGGCCTGTGAAGTCGGGAGGAGCGCTCCGCCGGCGAGCCCTTGGAGAATTCGGAAGATCACGAGCGTCGTCAAGTTCGGCGCGAGGCCGCAGGCGACCGACGTTGCGGTGAAGATCATGATGCAGGTGATGTAGTAGTTCCGCCGGCCGAACTGGCCGGCAAGCCACGCCGAAGCGGGCAGCACGATCGCGTTCGCGATGATGTAGCCGATGACGACCCACGAGATGTCCTCTTGGGTCGCGCCGAGGTTCCCCATCATCGTCGGGATCGCGACGTTCACGATCGACGTGTCGATGATCTCGAGGAGCGAGGCGAGCACCGCGGTGGCGATGATGAACTTCGCTTCGGTCGAAAGCTTGAACGGTGCCGGGGCGGCTTTGGCGGTGGCGGCGTTAGACAAAGGAACCTCCCTCTAGGATGAGGAATGGAGTGGGCGTGGGAGGTTCCCCGTCACTTGGCGTGCACTTTGACGTCGGCCGAGAGGCCGCTCTTCAGTGCATCGATATCTTCGGCGTTCAGGCCTTCGAGCCGGATGCGGACCGGAACGCGCTGGACGACCTTCGTAAAGTTCCCCGTCGCGTTGTCTTGCGGGATGAGCGAGAAGGTCGAGCCGGTCGCCGGCGAGAGGCTCTCCACGACGCCGTGGAATTTCCGGCCGCCGATCGCGTCGACCGAGATTTCGGCCTCGGCCCCGATCTTGAGTTTCTTCAGGTCGGTTTCCTTGAAATTCGCGACGACCCACCGGGACTCCGAGCTTACGAAACCGAAGAGCGGGATGCCCGGCGAGGCGAGCATGCCGACTTCGGCCGAGCGGCGGGCGATCACGCCGTCCGAAGGAGCGCGGACCTGAGTGTCGTTCACGGCGTATTGCGAGAGTTCGACTTGGGACTTGAGGGCTTCGAGGCGGTTCTCGAGTTCGGTCGCCGAAGCGGTGGCGGAGTCGAGCTGTTGGCGAGTGACCGCGCCGGCGGCGAAGAGTTCCTTCACGCGCTTCGCGTTCGTCTGGGCGTCTTTCGCGCGGGCGGCGAGGCCTTCCATCTCGTTCGTCGCCGCGGACGATTTCGCGTCGTAGTCTTTCGCGTCGATGACGGCGAGGACTTCGCCGGCTTTCACCTTCTGGTTTTCCTCGACGTTCACCTTCGTGATGAACCCGTTCACTTTCGCGGAAAGGAGGGTGGCGTTCCCGCGGATTTGGGCGTTGTCGGTCGAGACGAAGAAGATCTCTTCGTAGGTGAAGTATAGGAGACCGACGACGGCGACGGCGGCGAGTCCGGTGAGGATCTTCTTTTTCTTCGAAACGGGCGCGGCTTCGGTTTTTACGTTCGTGGCGGCGGTGTCGGTCATGGAGGTGCTCATAGATTCTGTCCTTCGAGGGGAACGTTAAGACGGATTTTTCGCCGGTTTGGAAAGATTCGGGAGTTTGCGCCCGAGGGCGAGTTCGAGCTTAATGCGCGCTTCGGTGCTCCCTTTCAGGGCGTTCACGAGCCCCGCGCGGGCGCGGAAGAGATCGAGTTCGGCGTCGAGCACTTCGGAGTTCGTCCGCACGCCGGCCTTCATCGCGGCCTTCGCGAGGCGGACGCTCTCTTCGCCCTTCTTCACGTCGGAGAGTTTCGCTTCGTAAAGGGCGGCGCTGTAGAGGTAGCGGCGTTTCCAAAACTCGAAGTCGGTCGGCATCGCGAGTCGGGCGGCCTGATAGGATTTCTGGGCTTCGACGCTCTGGTAGCCGGCCGCCTTCGATTTCGCGACGAGCCCGAGGTCGAAGATGTTCCAGGTGAGGAAAATCCCCGCGTTCCAAGCGGCGCGGTACTGGTCCCAGTCGGTCATGCCGTCGGTGAGGTTGTTGTAGAGGGTGTACTGCGCCCCGAGGCCGATGCGCGGGATCCAGTACGTGCTCGCCGCGGCCGACTGCCTATCGGCGGCTTCCGCGCGGAGCCCCGCGGCCTGGAGGTCCTTCCGGTCCTGGCCGTCGCCGAGCTTGAGTTGATCGACGCCGGTCGTGAGCGGGATCTCGAGCTCGCCCGAGAGCTCGCGCGTATCGGTCGTCGGATCGACGCCGAGCGCCTGGGAAAGTTTCTGGCGGGCGAGGACGACGTCGTCCTTCGCGCGCAGGAGTTCGGAATTCGCCTCGTTCAGCTGCACTTCGACGCGGAGGACGTCGTATTGGGTCGCGAGGCCGCCCTTCCGGGTTCTGGTGACCTGGTCGAGGTGGTCCTTCAGCGTCGCGACGTTCTGCTCGGCGACCGACTGGAGTTCCCGGGCGGCGACCGCTTCGTTGAAATGAAGGAGCGTGTCTTCCTCGGTTTGGAACCGCGCCCAGTCCGCTTCGTCGCGAGCGGCGTCGGACAGCCGGCGCGCGCCGGAGTAGCGGTAGAAATTCCCGAAACCGTCGAAGAGGTTCCAGTTGAAGTTCAGCGAGGCGCGCGTGGCCGGGTAGATGAGCGGGATGTGGGCGGGCGATCCGCCGAAGTCGAGGTCGTTATACTCGAGCTGTTTCACGAAATAGCGGGAGGCGGTGACCTGGAGGGTGGGGAGGAAATACGAGAAGGTTTCGGCCCGCTTCCAGTCCTGCTCTTCGGCGGCGGCCTGGGACTTCGCGTATGCCGGCGATTGGCCGAGCGCTTCGCGGACGGCGCCGTCGCGCGTGAGGGTTTCCGCGTGGGCGGGAGAGGCAGTGAGGAAAATCAGTAGGAGGGGGATCATCGGGGGAGACCTCGGGAGCATCTCGGAAGATTGACTGGTAGATTGTATAGTACTATACTATATACCAGTCGTCAATATAGGATGCTAACTTTAGCGCCCGGACGCGAGGACTAAACGAATGCGTATTGAGTGGAAGGAAATCCCCAAGGAAGAGACCATCTTTAAGCTGGCGGCTCGGTTTCCCGACGTAAAGCCGAAGAGCTTCGAAGTTTATTTGAAGCTGATGTGGGTGACGGCCCAACTCGAACGCGTGCTCGAAGACCACTTCGAACAATGGGGAATTTCCCGCGGCCGATTCATGCTCCTGATGATGCTTTATAAGGGATATTGCGGCCTCGACCTCGGACTTCCCGAGACGATCGAGGGCCGTCCGAGGCCGCCCGGCGTGATGACCCCGAGCGAGCTCGCCGCGAATCTCGATACGACCCGCGGGAACATGACCGGTCTCATCGACGGCCTCGAGCGCGAGGGTTGGATCCGCCGGGAAGACCATCCTGAAGACCGCCGCGGCGTTTTCATCGTCCTCACCGACGAAGGCCGCGAGAAGATCGAGCGGATGCTTCCCGTGCATTATCGGCGGATGGGCCTGCTCCTCTCGAAGATCACCACCGCCGAATCCGAGGCCGTACTCGCCGCGATTTCGAAGCTCGTTACCGGGATGGCCGCCGTCCGCGAGGATATCGCCGGGGTCGAGTCCGCCGAAAGGAAATGACGTTTCTGACGCCCTGAGTATTTACACGGGTTTCCCACCTGTTAGCGTGCCGGCACTCACACCGTGAGGGGGGAAATCATGAAACTGTCCAACTCGTTCGTCGTTCTCGCGGCCGCGCTCTCTACGGCCTCCGCTTTCGCCTTGCCGCTTGCGCCCCGCGACTACGCGGAAAACGCGAAGCACCTTTCGGCCGCGCTCGACGGCTATAATTTCGACGGCATCGTCGCGCTGAACAATTGTTCCGGCTCGCTCGTCCGTTTCCAAACGAGCCTCGCCGACGAAAACGCGATGGTGCTCACGAACGGCCACTGCCTCGCGAACGCGATGGGCGGCGGTATGCCGAAGCCCGGCGTCGTGATCGTCGACCAAGCCGCGAATCGCACGATGAACCTCCTCGATCCGTCGACGGGTTCGAAGATCGGCGACGTCCACGCGACGAAGATCCTCTACGCGACGATGACCGGGACGGACGTCACGCTCTACCTCCTGAAGGAAACCTACGCGGAGATCGAGAACGGTTATAAGATCCACGCGCTCACCCTCGCGAACCGCTATCCGGCGGTCGGCGAAGGCATCGACGTGATCTCGGGTTACTGGAAGCGCGGTTATTCCTGCAAAGTCGACGGCATCGTGCATGAACTGCGCGAAGCCGGCTGGTCGATGAAGGACTCGATCCGTTATTCGCGCCCGGGTTGCGAAACCATCGGCGGCACCTCGGGTTCCCCGATCATCTCGCTCGACACGAAGGAAGTCGTCGGCGTGAACAACACCGGCAACGAAAACGGCGAGAAGTGCACGATGGACAACCCGTGCGAAGTCGACGAGCGCGGGACGATCACCTACCAAAAGGGCCTTTCCTACGGCCAGCAGATCTCGTGGTTCTACTCGTGCCTGACGGACGACCGGAAGATCGACCTGAACAAGGCGGGCTGTCTGCTCGCGAAGCCGTCGTCCGCTCCGGCGCCGACGCCTCCGCGCGACGAGCCGAAGGGTTCGTTCTGGCCGAAGAAGTCGCGCCTGAACTGATCGAGCGTCTCGCTTTATAGCGAATCTGGGCCGGGCGGAGCGATCCGCCCGGCCTTTTTTATGCCGGAATCGGCACCCGGCGCCTTGAGCGCTCCCGCCGGGCGCGTTAGGGTGTCCTCGAGCTGGCTTAGATACGGCCGGAAACTGATCGCCTCCGAGGAAAATCCCATGTTGCTCACTTCGCTTCCGCCTTTCTTCAAAACCCGCCGCGACGCCCTCATGAAAAAGACCGAGTCGGAAGGCGCCGCCTTCGTCTTCCCGGCCGCGCGCGAGATGCTCCGGAACCCCGACGTGACGTTCCCTTTCCGGCAAGAATCGAATTTCTTCTACCTCTCCGGTTTCGAAGAACCGGAAGCCTACCTCGTCCTCGCGCCGACGGGCGGCGGGAAATACAAGACCGTCCTCTTCGTCCGCCGCCGCGATCCGGTGATGGAGATCTGGGAAGGCGAGCGCTACGGAACCGAAGGCGCGCTGAAAGTCTTCGGCGTCGACGAGGCCTACCTCCACGACGAATTCGAAAAGAAACTTCCGGAGCTCCTGAAGTACTCCGAAAAACTCTATTACCGCGCGAATCACGACGAAGCCGAAGACCGCGTCGTTTTCCGCGCCCTCGAAGCGCTCCGCCGTTCGCAGGGCCGCTCGGGTAAAGTGCTCCTTCCGATGGCCGATCCGAACCAAGCGCTCGGCTCGATGCGCGTCGTGAAGCAGAAGGAAGAGATCGAGTTCATGAAGCGCGCGTGTTCGATCACCGCCGCCGCCCACAAGGCGGCGATGTCCGAGGCGAAACCGGGCGTGAACGAATTCGAGATCGAGGCGTTCATCGATTACCAGTTCCGCAAACAGGGCTCCCAGCGCGTCGGTTACGGCTCGATCGTCGCCGGCGGAAAGAACGCGTGCTGCCTGCACTACCGCGCGAACAACGAAGTGCTGCGCGACGGGGACCTCCTTCTCGTCGACGCGGGCGCCGAGTATAACTACTATACGTCCGATATCACCCGCACCTTCCCGGTCGGGAAGAAGTTTTCGAAGCCCCAGGCCGCGATCTACGACCTCGTCTTGAAGGCCCAGCTCGAGGCGATCGGGATGGCGAAGCCGGGCGCGAGCCAGGCCGCGATCCATCGCCGCGCCTCGGAGATCCTCGTCGAGGGAGCGCTCTCGCTCGGGTTGATGAAGGGCAAGACGGACGAAATCATCACGTCGGGCCAGGTGAAGCGTTTCTATCCGCACGGCACGGGCCACTGGCTCGGGATGGACGTGCACGATATCGGGCTTTACCAGATGAGCTACGGTGCGAACGCACCTGAGCCGCGTAAACTCGAGCCGGGGATGATGTTCACGATCGAGCCGGGCTTCTACATCCAACCCGACGATAAGGACGCGCCGGCGGAATATCGCGGGATCGGCGTACGGATCGAAGACGATATCCTCATCACCGCGGGCGGCTGCGAAATCATGACGGCCGGCGTGCCGAAAACGCGGGAAGAGATCGAAGCGCTGAAGTAGGGCGTTTCCTCAATCCCCGTTTTCCGTTTCGACTTCGATCCGGGCCGGAGGTGGTTCTTCGGACGGAGGCGCGACGGTCGCCGCGGGTTTCGGCGCTTCCGTCACGTTCGGTTTCGGCGTCGCGGTGATCGACGGCGTGGGCGTGGGCGTGGGCGTGGGGGACCGTTTCGCGTCTTCCTTCGGTCCGCAGTCCCGGACGGTTTGGCCCTTCGGATTCTCGACGACGAATCCGACGAGTTTCCCTTTGCTCGTGAGGGTGAGCACGCCGGTGAAAACGGGAGCCCCGGGTTTGTCGTTCGCGCGGTACTCGACGAGGTAGCGCTGGGGTCCGATCGCGCGCGCCTTCACGAAGCGCGAGGATTTTTGGTCGACGTGGATGACTCCGCCGTCGAAGCGGAGGACCTTCGCGAAGGCCGATCCTTCGAGTTCCGGGAGGCAGGCCTCGCCTTCGTTCGCGCGAGAATTCCCGGCCGATAAGCCGAGAACGAGGATTCCGACGAGGGCAGCGATTCGCCTAATATTCCGCATACCTATAAATCGTATACCAATTCGGAAAGGACGAGGCTATAACGCGCTGCAAGTGAAATTAGGGCCTTTTGAGATCGATCATCCATTTATCCTCGCGCCGATGGCCGGGATCACGAACTCGCCGTTTCGTCGGTTGATGAAGCGGATGAATTCGTCCGTCGTCGTGTCCGAGCTCGTCTCCTCGACCGGCCTCGAGTACATGGGCCAGAAATCGTTCGATCTGCTGAAGTTTCACGACGAGGAGCGTGTCGTCGGCCTCCAGATCTTCGGCGACGACCGCGAGCACCTCGTGAAGGCGTGCCGAACGATCGAGAAACTCGGCGCGGACTTCGTCGACCTGAACATGGGCTGCCCCGTGCCGAAAGTCGTGAAACGGGGCGGGGGGGCCGCGATGTGCCGCGACCTTCCGGAACTTTCGAAGACGCTCCGGGCGATGGTCGAGTCGGTGAAGATTCCCGTCACGATCAAGATCCGCACCGGATGGGATTCCGAAACCCGGAACGCCGTCGAAGTCGCGCGGGTCGCCGCCGACGCCGGCGTCGCGTGGGTCGCGATCCACGGTCGGACCCGGGCGCAGGCGTACACCGGCGAAGCGGACTGGGACTTCATCGGAAACGTGAAGGCGAAGTCCTCGATCCCGATCATCGGCAACGGCGACCTCACGACGCCCGAGAAGTCGGTCGAACGGTTCAAAACCTACGGCGTCGACGCGGTCCTGATCGGTCGGGGCGCGCTCCGGAATCCGTTCATCTTCGACCAAAGCGCGAAAAAACTCCGGGGCGAGGACTACGCGCTCCCGGTCGCCGAGGATTATCTCGAAATGATCGATTCGCAGCGGGTGTTGCTCGAGGAATCTTTCCCGACGGCGAAGGGCGTGACGATTCACGCGCGGAAATTCCTCGCCTGGTATTCGGCGGGATTCCCCGGCTCGGCCGAATTCCGGAAGAAAGTCTTCACGCTCGAGGAAAGCGACCGGCTTTGGGGCGAGGCCCGCGATTTTTTCGCGGAAAGCGTCGCGAAGCGGGATTACCGCTTCCTCTCGGAAGACTTCCTCATGGGCGGGCACGGGTAAGACCCGTCTGGCGCATTGAGGCTAGAGCTTTCCGAGCGCGATCGTCTTCCCGCCGAGGCGGAGGGTGTATCCGTTTTCGTCGGCGAGCGCGTGCATGAGAAGTTCGAGGTAGGCCTGACGGAGGAATTTCGCCTCTTCGCGTTTCGCGCCCACGCGGCAGGTGAGGCGGCCCGGTCGGAATGCGATCGTCGACGGATCGAGGTTTTCGCGTTCGCCGCTCGCGAGGGTGAGCTCGACCGGCTCGGTCTCGCTCTTCCAAGCGATGCCGGTCACGAAACGTGCGGTGTCCTCGACCTCGATGCGTTTGAAATCGCCGCCGATCCGGATGAAATACCCCTCGCCGTCGCGGTCGAGGAAACGGTGAAAGGCGGCGACGGTTTTTCCGTGGGTGATCTCGTCGCCGTCCGAGAGGAAGACGCCTTCCTTCGTGAGGCGGATCGTTTCGCGATCGACGAAAATCGGGTGAGAATCCGGGTGGTCGGCCATCGTTTTTCGGGTATCTCCGAGGTCGCGCCGGGTTGTCAAACCCGCCGCCCGCCGCGTAGGCTGGGGGCGGAGATCCTCCATGACGGCTGGCAAAAAAACGATCGCGATCGCACTCCTCACCGCGGCGCTGCTCTTCGCTTTTCGCGAGCACCTGCATTTCGATCCGGCGTCTTACTCGGCCGGATTCGCGGATTCGGAAACCCGCTTCGGCGTCCCGAACTTCTGGAATGTGGCGACGAACCTCGGGTTCCTCTTGCTCGGCGTCCTCGGTTTCCGTCGTCGAGCGCAGGTGCCGGCCGCGTACCGAGGTCTCGGCGCCGTGTTTTCGCTCGCCGTGGCGGGGACCGCGTTCGGATCGTCCTACTTTCACTACGCGCCCTCGCCGGCGACGCTGTTTTGGGACCAGCTTCCGATGAGCGTCGGTTTCGCGAGTTTCGTCGGGATGGTCGTCGCGGATCGCGCGAACGCGGCCGCCGGGCGGGCGCTCGGCATCGCGCTCGTCGTGCTCGGACCGCTTTCGGTGGCGAACATCTATTTCGGAACCGGTGCGACGGAGTTTTACCTCGCGCTGCAGTTCGGAAGCCTCCTCTTCGCGATCCTCGTCCTCGCCGTCGTTCACGGGGGCGAGATGCGGACGTCGTTCATCCTCGTCGGGCTCTTCGCCTATATCCTCGCGAAAGTGTTCGAGCGGCAGGACGCCGCGATCTACGCCCGGCTCGGATTTAGCGGGCACTCCCTGAAGCACCTCGCGGCGACCGTCGCGATCGCCGCGATTCTTCGGGGCGTCGAGGGCGATCGGAATTCCGCTTGAAGCTGCCCATCGTCGTTATCGGCGATACCCAGCGCACGCTCCTCCTCGAGCGTTTGATGGGCCGCGAGCAAAATGACGCCGAACGCGCGCAGATACTCGCGGTGGCGGCGAACGAGCGGCCCGGCGCGTTCATTTTTCTCGGCGATTTGGTCGGGTGGGGGGCTTCCGAGGCACAATGGGCCGTCTTCGATGATTTCGCGAAGGGGATCGTCCGATCGGGAACTGCGGTCAGGGCGATATTCGGCAATCACGATTATCTCGGCGGCCGTCGGGCATCTGAGCGAAATCTCCTCAGGAGGTTTTCTGATCCGGGGATCTCGAAGTGGTGGAGCGAGGATGCGAATGGCCTTCGAGTCTTGTTTCTCGATTCTAATCGGCACGTGCTGAGTGGGCCGGAATGGACGAAACAGTCAACGTGGTTTAGGGCGGAACTTGCGAGGGCCGATGAGGATCTATCGGTGAAGGGAGTGATGGTCGTGCTTCATCACCCACCCTACTCGAACAGCCGAATACCCGGAGGTGCTCGGTGGGTCGAAAGCGATTTCGTACCGCCCTTTTTGGCGTCCGGGAAAACCTTGGCGATGGTGTCGGGCCATGTTCACGCCTATGAGAAGTTCGCGGTCGACGGTCGGTACTTCTTCGTCGCCGGCGGAGGAGGGGGACCTCGCGTCCGACTCCTCGAAGGCGATCGGCGTCTCCACGTCGATCTCTACTCGGGACCGAGTCCGCGTCCTTTCCACTACCTGCGGGTCGAAGCTCGTCCCGACGGCATCGATCTCGTCGCCATCGGGTTCGCGAAGGGCGATCGTTCGCCGAAAGAGTTCGATCGGACGACGCTGAAGTATCGGTGAGCCGAAGTCCGCCGAAGATTAGAACACGACGCCGACGCGAAGGGCGATGTCGGGTTGGAAACCTTCGCGGACCACGGTGAGCGAAGGACCTTCGCCGCCTTCCATCGTGCACTCCGGATCGTGTTTGCAGTCGGTATTCCAGTTGTAGGAGATTCCGCCCGAGACGGAGCCGATCGCCGAGATGCCGGGATGGACCGCGCGTCCGAAAGGGATCGTCCAATAGCGGGTCCAGTGAACCGCCGCCCCGCCGTGGATGTTCCGGAAGCCGCGGGCGACCACGGGGGAATCGGACGATCCGTCGGCGAATTCCTCGGTATGGGTCGCGTCGTCTCCGCGTTCGACCGTGAAGTCGAGCGCATGTCCGCCGCGAAAAGCTTCGCGGTCGAGGAACCAGTACGCGCGCGCCCCGACCGAGTTCCGCCGGGTTCCCTGCTGTCCGTAAGCCGGAGTCGCGCTCTCGTAGTACGCGCCGAGGGCGACGTTCGGATGGACGAGGTAGACCGCCTCGGTGCGGGGGATTTCGCGGCTCTCGCCGGCGATCTGACGCGCGACCGAGAACGGGCTGATTTGGAGGCTCGCCGAGTCGCGTTCGGGGTCGATCAAGCCGGCGCCGGCGGATTTCGTCAGGAAGAGGATCGTCAGGATCGTGAACCGTTTGGAAAAAGTCATGCATTCGCTCGCTTTCGGGGGCGAATTTACAACCGCGGACGAGTCGGCGATACTCGCGTTCAGGACGGTACCGGTTTGAAGCGGAAAAAAGCCCCGAAATCCGAGAGAAAGAGCCCTTCCCAAGAACGGTCGCGCGCGCTCGTCGACGCGCTTCTCGAGTCGGCCGCTCGCATTTTGAAGACCTCGGAATACTCGAAGAGCTCGACGAATCGGATTGCCGAAATCGCGGGCGTGAGCGTCGGATCGCTCTATCAGTATTTTCCCGGCAAGGAAGCGCTCGTGGCCGCGCTCGTCGACCGCCAGGTGAAGAAGAATCTCGATCGGATCGAACAAGCGATCGACGAAAGGAGCGAGTCCGCGCTCGCCGAAACCCTCGACGCGGTTTGCGCCGTCGCGGTCGAACTTTTCCTGAAGGATGCGCCGTTCTTCAAGAAGCTCTTCACGATGGTCCCTCAACTCGAAAAAACGCAGAGTATCATCGCCACGCGAACCCAAGCCGAGGCGAGACTCGCCGATCTCTTGAAGCGTCACCGGAAGGACCTCAGCGCCGAGGAAGCGCGGGCCCGCGCGTTCATCGCGACGCACGCGACGATGGGCGTGATCCAGTTCTGCGGGTTGGCCGGGCTGCCCTCGGGATGGAGCCGTGCGCGACTGACGGACGAGCTGCGAGTCCTGCTCCGCGGATACCTCGTCGAATAGCCGAATCGCGACTTTTCGGTAGTTTTCGGCGGAGAGCCGCGATTATTCTCGGGCCATCTATGAAAGCCGCCCAACAGAAGAAATTCTTCGACTCGCTGGTCGAAGTCATCCGGAAAACCTCGACCGAACTCCCCGACGACGTCGTCCGCGCGATCGACGCCGGTAAGGCCGTCGAAAGCGAAGGCACCAGCGCGAAGTACGCGATGGGGATCATCACGGACAACATCGGGATCGCGAAAAAGAAGTCCCAACCCCTCTGCCAGGACACCGGCAGCGTCCTCTTCTTCATCCACTATCCCGCGAAGGGCACGGATTACGACGCGATGACGAAGCTGATCCGGAAGGCCGTCGCGACCGCGACGAAGAAGGGCTATCTCCGGCAGAACTCGGTCGACTCGATCACCGGGAAGAACGACGGCACGAACCTCGGTCCGGGAGCGCCGACGATCCACGCCGAGCCGTGGAAGAAGGACTTTTTCGACATCCGCCTCGTCCTGAAGGGCGGCGGCTGCGAGAACGTCGGCGCCCAATACTCGCTCCCGGATTCGCGAGTCGGCGCGGGCCGGGACTTGCTGGGCGTGAAAAAGTGCATCCTCGACGCCGTCCAACAAGCCCAAGGCAAGGGTTGCGGACCGGGCGTTCTCGGCGTCACGATCGGCGGCGATCGCGCGACGGGATACTTGAATTCGAAGGAGCAGCTGCTGCGGAAGATGGACGACAAGAATCCGGATCCGGCGCTCGCGAAGCTCGAAGCCGAGGTCGTCGAAGAGGCGAATCGCCTCGGGATCGGACCGATGGGTTTCGGCGGAAAGACGACGTTGCTCGGGACGAAAGTCTCGGCCCTGAACCGCGTGCCCGCTTCCTACTTCGTCAGCGTTTCCTACATGTGCTGGGCGTACCGTCGCCAGGGCGCGAAGATTTCCGCGAAGGGAGAGATCGTAAAATGGTGGTACTGAAGGCTCCCTTTACCGAAGAAAAGATCCGCGCGCTCAAGGTCGGCGACATGGTCGAGATCGAGGGCCTCGTCTTCACCGGACGCGACGCCGTCCACAAATGGCTTTCGGAGGGGAACGCCCCGCCGAAGGACGAAGTCGATCTGAAGGATTCGATCATCTACCACTGCGGCCCGGTCGTGATGGAAAAGAAGGGTAGCGCGAAGGGGGGCGGCCCGAAGAAAAAGTACGTCGTGACCGCCGCCGGTCCGACGACTTCCACGCGCGAAGAACCGTACCAAGCCGGGATCATCGAGCGCTTCGGCGTGAAGGGCGTGATCGGGAAAGGCGGGATGGGCGAGAAGACGCGCCAGGCTTGCCAAAAGTTCGGTTGCGTCTACTTCCACGCCGTCGGCGGCGCCGCCCAGGTGCTCGCCGAGGCGATCAAGGACGTCGAGGGAGTCTACGGACTCGAGAAGTTCGGCAGTCCGGAGGCGATTTGGAAACTCCGCGTGGAGAAGTTCCCCGTCGTCGTCACGATCGACGCGCACGGGAATTCCCTGCATAAAGACATCGAAGCGACCTCCGGAGCCGCGCTCCAGGGCATCTATTCCGAATTGAAGAAGTAAGGAGTTCCCGGGATGAGCGATCCGAAGATCCATTCGAAGTCCGACCTCACGTACAACGACTATCTGAAGGTCCCCGAGCTCACGGGCCTCCAGCATCCGTTGTCCGAGCCCGCGCACCACGACGAGATGCTCTTCATCATCATCCACCAGGCGTACGAGCTCTGGTTCAAGCTCATCATCCACGAACTCGAATCGGCGATGGAATACATGGCGAAGCGCCAAGTCCTGCGCGCGCACCACTTCGTGAAACGCGTGGTGGAGATCCAAAAGGTCCTCGTCGGCCAGATCCACATCCTCGAGACGATGACCCCGGTCGAGTTCCTCCAGTTCCGCGAGAACCTCATGCCGGCCTCCGGCTTCCAGTCGCTCCAGCACCGCGAGATCGAGTTCATGTGCGGGATGAAGGAAGAGCGCTACTTCCAGTTCTTCAAGAACCGGCCGGAGGTCGTGGCGAAACTCCGCGAGCGTTTCGACGGACCGGACCTCTCGACCTCGTTCCTGAAACTCGCGGCGAGTCTCGGTTATCCGACGCCGGAAAAGGATACGCCGGAAACCCACGAGCAGGTCCTCCAGGGACTCAAGGCGATTTACCAGGATCCGACGCATAACCTGCCGCTTTACCTCCTCGCCGAATCGCTCGTCGATCTCGACCAGGGGCTCGCCCTTTGGCGAGAACACCACGTGCGCGTGGTCGAGCGCGTGATCGGGTTCAAGAAGGGCACCGGCGGATCGAGCGGCGTCGAATACCTGCGCGCCCAAACCGCGAAGAAGGCGTTCCCGTACCTTTGGGACGTGCGTTCGCTCCTCGAGCGGATATAGGCGGAGGAAGGACGTCGATGCATTTTCGCGAACGCTTTCCGATCCTCGAGTCGAAGACCTACCTCGCGAGCCACTCGCTCGGCGCGGTTCCTCGCGAGACCGCGGCCTCCTTGGACCGCTACTACAGGGAGTGGGCCGAGAGAGGGATCCTCGCTTGGGACGAGGGGTGGTGGAAGATCCTCTCGACTTTCGGGAACCGGATCGCCGACATCCTCCACGCCCCGCGCGGCTCGGTCGTGCCGATGGAAAACGTCACGCGCGGCTTCGCGGCGGTCGCCTCCTCGCTCGACTGGTCGACGAAATCGGGCGGGAAATCCCGGAACAAAATCGTCCTGACCTCGCTCGAATTCATCACGAGCTATCCCTTCTGGCAGGGGTGGGCGGAAATGGTCGGCGCCCGGATCGTCCAGGTCGAATCCGACGACGGGATCGGCGTACCGACGGAAAAGCTCCTCGCCGCGATCGACGACGAGACGCTGCTCGTGGCGACGAGCCACGTCTACTTCCGGAGCGGCGCGATCCAAGACCTCCGCGCGGTCGCGCGCCACGCGCACGCGAAAGGCGCCTACGTGCTCGGCGACGGTTACCAGGCGGCGGGTATCGTGCCGATGAACTTGCGCGACCTCGAGCTCGATTTCTACGTCGGCGGGTCGCACAAGTGGCTCTGCGGCGGCCCGGGCGCGGGATTCCTCTACGTCTGCGACGGGGTCGCGAACAAGCTTCGACCGAAGTATTCCGGGTGGTTCGGCATCGCGAACCCCTTCGAATACGATCCGGCGACGCGATTCGCGCCCGCCGAGGGAGCGATGCGATTCATGGCGGGCACGCCCGCGGTTCCCGCGCTCTACGCCGCGATCGAGGGCGTCTCCACGGTAGCCGAGCTCGGCCTCGAGAAAATCCGCGCGCACTCGATCACTCTGACGAAGTCGATCGTCGAGGAGGCCGACGCGCGGAAGTTCGCGGTGAAGACGCCGCGCGACCCGCACGCGCGTTCGGGCATGGTCTGCATCGATTTTCCCCAGGCGAAAGTCGCGACCGAAGCGCTCGTTCGCGCGGGCGTGATCGTCGACTACCGCCCGAACTGCGGCATCCGCGTCTCGCCGCACTTCTATAACGGCAAGGACGACCTCGCGCGGTTTTGGTCGACCCTCGACGGATTCCTGCGCTCCGCGAAGTAGCGCTCAGACGAACGGGACGAAGTCGCGGAAGACGAGACGTTTCGTCGCCCGGTCGAACGCGAACGGGAAGAAGACGGCGTTCGGAATCGAGAAGCCGATTTCCTCGATGCCTCCCGCGGAGTGGAGGAGTCGTCGGAGGACTCCGCCGTGGGTGGAGAGCGCGAGCGCGGCGCCGGGCGCGAGGAGTTCGGGGTGGGAGGAGACTTCCTCGATCGCGGCCATGAGCCGGCCGAGGAGGTCGTCCACCGATTCGGAGCCGAGGTCGCGCAGTTCCTCGTCGGAGAGGATCTTCGTTCCGATCTTGCGCGAAAGGTTCGCGCCGAATTTCGCGTGGATCTCGGAGTGAGTGAGGCCCTGGAGCTGACCGAGGCTCACCTCACGGAGTCGGGCGTCGCGGAGGATCGGCACGTCGGGATGCCAAGCGTTCCGGATCGCTTCGGCGAGGGTGATCGTCGCCGTGTCGACGGCGCGCGAGAGGTCGGAGGAGAGGATGAGGCGGATCGGGACGCGCCGGAGCGCGCGGGCGAGGCGGAGGCCTTCCGCGCGGCCCACGTCGTTCAGCGGCACGTCGAGGTGGCCTTGGATGCGGCCTTCCTTGTTCCAGTCGGTCTGACCGTGACGGAAGGCGTAGATGGGGAGGAGCGCGGCGCTCGTCATGATCTCATTCTCTTCCGAATCCCTTTCGAAGCCTAGCCGGTTCGACTAGGATAGCGGCATGTCGATTCGAAAAGTCGCCCGCATGGGGCATCCCGTCCTCCGCGAAAAGGCCCGTGACCTCACGCCCGAGGAAATCGGTTCGGACGAATTCGAGCGCCTGCTCGAGGACATGGTCGATACGATGGAGGAGTACGGAGGGATCGGTCTCGCCGCCCCGCAGATCCACGAGTCGCTCTCGGTCGCGATCATCGAATACGCGGACGATCATCCGCGCTATTCGGAACAGACGGAAAAAAAGGACGGCGCGGACGGAGAAACTTCGATGCCGCTCACGGTCTTCATCAATCCGAAGGTCACCGTCCTCGATCCGGCGGAGCAGGGGTTTTGGGAAGGCTGCCTCTCGGTCCCGGAACTCCGCGGGCTCGTCTACCGCCCGCGGAAGATCCGCGTGGATTACCTCGACCGGGACGCGAAACCGCGCTCGGTCGTCGCCGAGGGGTTCCTCGCGACCGTGTTCCAGCACGAGCTCGATCACCTCTCGGGAACGCTCTTCGTCGACCGGATCCGATACGCTCCGGGCGAATCGCCGATTTCGTTCGTCGAGGAATACGCGCGCTACCACGTGCCCGCGCGCGATTCCGACGTCGGCGAACTCGCGGATTGATCTCCGAGCGCCAACCCCCTGACGAATCTCACCCTCATCCCGGAGCGGAATTCCGCCGATAAGGGGGTGATGAATGACCGCCTTCCCGCACGTTTACCTCCCGGTTCGGCTACGCAAACCCAAACGCAGTGGTACGTCGTCCGGCTGAAGGATTCCGGATTCGGCGGGCCGCTGAACCTCGAAACGCTGAAAACGGCGGTCGAGACGGGTACGCTCGCTTGGACCGATATCGCGTACGTCGAGACGGGCGCGGTCGGCCAATGGAAGCGCCTCTTCGAGATCGAGAGCCTGCGGGCCGCGCTCCCGACCCTTCCGGAACCCGGTCGCATGAAGAAATTCACCGAACGCGCCGGCGGCCAGACCGCCGCGCCGAAACTCGCCGCGGTTCCGTCGCCGGCCTCGGCGGAGTCGCCCGCTCGCCGCACGCCCGCGCCTTCCGCGCCCTCCGCGGCGGCGGCTCCCGCGAACGGAAAACCGAATACGGTGTGGGCCGATCACCTCGCTCCGATCGCGGCGAAGGTTCCGCGCGCCGAGTGGTCGAGTCCGCGTTACTGGTACCTCCTCCTCGACGGAAAGGAAGTCGGTCCGATCCAGCTCGCCCAGATCGACGCGATTTCCCGCACCGCCCGCCCGCCGGCTTCGGCCTACGGATGGCACGTGAGCATGAAGCGGTGGAAGCCGCTCGGCGATATCCCGGAACTCTCGAAGTACGTCGGCAAGGCCGCGCGTCCGACCGATCCCGACGCTTCGCTCGTGATCGAGACCGCGTCCCAGAAACGGAAGTCGAACCGGAAATCCCTCGTCGCCGCCGTGTTCCAGATCCAGCCGAGCGGGAAGACCGAGATGATCGGCGTTTGCGGCGACGTTTCGCCTGACGGGTTCCAGCTTCTCCAGCACGGCCGCGTGGTGGACTACCTCGCGGGCACGCGACTCGACCTCGAGATTCGCGTCTCGAAGACCGGCGCCGTTCCGGCGTTCCGCGTGAGCGCCGTCGTGAAATGGTTCAATCCGGTGAAGAAGATCGCCGGTCTCGAATTCGTCCAGCTCGACGCCGTCGATCGGAAGCTCCTCGAGCGTTTCACGAGCGACCTTCGAAAATAGCCGGATTCAGGAGTGGGACTTGAGCTCTTCGGCGAGCTGCATCCGCGACTTCCGGCGGATCTTCGCGGCCTCGAAGCGTCGGCGTTCGGTCTCGGTCTTCGGTTCGATCGGCGGGACGGTCCGCGGTTTCCCGTCGGAATCGAGCGCGACGAAGGTGAGGTAGGCCGTCGCCGTGTGTTTCATCTCGCCGGTGAGAGGATTTTCCTTGTCGACCCGCACGCCGACTTCCATCGACGTCGTCCCGACGTAGTTCACCGAGGCCTTGATGTGGATGTACTCGCCGAGTTTCACGGGGCTCACGAAGTGGAGCGCGTCGATCGAGGCGGTGACGACCGTCGAGCGCGAGTGTTTGCCGGCGGCCATCGCGGCCGCGATGTCGATGAGGGAGACGACCTTGCCGCCGAAGATCGTGCCGAGCGCGTTCGTATCGGAGGGGAGCACCATCTCGGTCATGATGATTTGGGACTCGGATACGGGTTTCGCTTTGGCGGCTTTCATGGCCTGACTATCTCCTAGCTTTTTTCGCGGGGCAAGAACGGCTATCCTGTCGGCGACCATGAAGCGTTCCTCCCTGATCCTTTTGATCCTCTGCAATCTCGTGTGGACGCTGAACCCGCTCATGGGGAAGCGACTGCTGGAGAGTTTCGGCGGGCTGCAGGTGGCGTGGCTCCGGTACGCGAGCGGCTTCGCTTGTTTCCTCCTCTTCGCGCTTCTCTCCGTGATCGCGCGCGGGAAAAGCTGGCGCGATTATTTCTTGATCCCGACGAACCTCCGGACCTGGCTCGAGATCTTCGCGCTCGCGGTCGGCCCGTTCGTCTACTCGCCGATCCTCCAGTTCATCGGTCTCGAATCGACCCAAGCGATGGATAATTCCATCCTGATCGCGACCGAACCGCTGATCTCGATCCTGCTCGCCTGGGGCGTGCTCGGGGAGCGGATGACCCGCGATCAGTGGATTTCGATGGGGCTCGCGTTGGCCGGGTTCTTCCTCTTCTCGGGAGCGGGCGTTTCGTTCTCGATCGGGATGATCCTGCTTCTCTTCGCCCAGCTCGGCGAGGCCGCGTATTCGGTCTTCGGGCGAAAGCTCGTGCAACTCCACGCGCCGACCGCGGTACTCGGCACGGCGATGGGGATCGGCAGCCTCGTCCTCACGCTCGTGGTGCTCGCCTTCGATCGGTTCCCCGCGTTCGGCGCGATCGGGTCGTCGCAGGCCGGAGCGCTCCTTTGGCTCGGTCCGCTCGGATCGACGGTGACTTACCTGATTTGGGCGATGATCGCGCGGTCGGTGACCGTACCGAGCATGGTGATCACGCTCTTCATCCAGCCGGTGCTCGGAGCGTTCCTGGGCTACCTGATCCTCGGCGAAACTTTGACGGCGGAACGGGCGGCGGGCGCGGGATTGATCCTGGCGGCGGTCGCGCTCCTGTCTTACCGGGAAATTCGACGCGGCCCGGTGATTTAGTCGGTCCCCTAAAAAGAAGGCTTGCGGTGGCAGAAAATGCCTTCCTATACTTGAGCGTAAGGAACGGGGGGAGAACATGGACGTCTCCAAAGATAAAACGAAATTCGAATCCGAAGTCGCGCCCGCCGCGGACTCGGAACTGCTCACGGAAGTCGCTAGTCTCACGGGTTTGCCCGTGGATTGGGTGGAATCCGAGCTGACCCAAATCGTTAAGAAATCCGGCCATACCCCCGAGCAGCTCACGCTCGAAGAGCTGCGCGCTTCCATGCTCGAGTACCTCGAGGAAATGAATCGCGAGATGAACGCCCAGGAATCGGCGGATCTCGAGATGCTCGAGAGCTTGACCATCCCGAATTCGACCTCACATTGATCCGTACCGGTGATACTCGGGGAGACTCGAGAAATTGACCGGAAACGATGGATATTTGACGCCCGAATCCCTCCATTCCGGAGCCCGATTCGGGTGTTTTTTTCTCCTGTGACGTCACGCAAAATGCCGACAAGAGAGTACAGTGAAGTCTAGGATTCCTTAATCGGGTCCATCGTTCCTATCCCTGACGCCTAAGTCCTAGGCACCGAGGCCGAAAATGCTGATCCGCTCTTCTTCGAACATCATCCCAGACCACCTCGTGCAGCCGGAAACCGTCGGTTTCACCGGTCCGATCGCGCAATCCCCCTCCGGTTACATCCCGAACCCGATCGTCATCGAGCAGACTCCGCGCGGCGAACGCCAGTACGACATTTATTCGCGCTTGCTCCTCGATCGCATCATCTTCCTCGGCACCGAGGTGAACGACACGGTCGCGAATCTGCTCGTGGCCCAGCTCTTCTTCCTCGAGAGCTCCGACCCGGAAAAGCCGATCCACTTCTACATCAACTCTCCGGGCGGTTCCGTTTACGCCGGGCTCGGGATCTACGATGTCATGCAATACGTGAAGCCGGAGGTTTACACCTACTGCACCGGCCTCGCGGCCAGCATGGGCGCGTTCCTGCTCACGGCCGGAGCGAAGGGGAACCGTTACGCGCTCCCGAACGCGCGGATCATGATTCACCAGCCGCTCGGCGGCGCCCGCGGCCAGGCCTCGGACATCGAGATCCAGGCGAAGGAAATCCTTTACCTGAAGAAGCGGTTGAACGACATGCTCGCGCACCACACGGGCAAGCCGCTCGACTTCATCGAAAAGGCGACCGACCGGGATAACTACCTCTCGGCCGAAGAAGCGATTACGTACGGACTGATCGATAAAGTCGTGACCAAGAACAAGAGCTAAGGAAACGAGATGGATACCAAGAAATACGGCGACGGATTCGGAAACCTCTGCTGCTCGTTTTGCGGGAAGAATCAGCGCGAAGTGAAAAAGCTGATCGCGGGTCCGACCGTTTACATCTGCGACGAATGCATCGAGCTCTGTAACGACATCATCGCGGAAGAGGGCCAAAAGGACCAAACCGCGAAGCCGACCGACCGCCTTCCGAAGCCGGCCGAGATCAAGAACCACCTCGACGAGTACATCATCGGCCAGGAGCGCGCGAAACGCGTCTTCTCCGTCGCCGTGTACAACCACTACAAGCGGATCCAGCACCAGAACGACAAGAAGAAAGACGGCGTGGAACTCACGAAGTCGAACATCCTCGTCATCGGACCGACCGGAACCGGGAAGACGCTCCTCGCCCAGACGCTAGCGAAGTTCCTGAACGTCCCGTTCGCGATGGCCGACGCGACGACGCTGACCGAAGCCGGTTACGTCGGCGAAGACGTCGAGAACATCATCCTGAACCTGCTCCAAGCCTGCGACAACAACGTCGAACGCGCCCAAAAGGGCATCGTTTACGTCGACGAAGTCGACAAGATCTCCCGGAAGGGCGAAAATCCGTCGATCACCCGCGACGTTTCGGGCGAAGGCGTTCAGCAGGCCCTCCTGAAGCTCATCGAAGGCACGGTCGCGAACGTTCCCCCGAAGGGCGGGCGGAAGCATCCCCAGCAGGAGTTCGTGCAGGTGAACACGGGCAACATCCTCTTCATCTGCGGCGGCGCATTCGTCGGCATCGACAAGATCGTCGCCATGCGGAAAGGGAAACGCGCGATGGGCATGCACGCCTCCATCTCGCAGAAGAAAGACGAGAACACGTCCGAACTCCTCGCTCAGGTCGAGCCGGAGGATCTGGTGAAGTTCGGGCTGATCCCGGAATTCATCGGCCGTCTCCCGGTCATCGCGAGCCTCGAAGAGCTCGACGAGAAGGCGCTGGTCGAGATCCTCACGAAGCCGAAGAACGCGCTCGTGAAGCAATATCAGAAGCTTTTCGAGTACGACGGCGTCCAGCTCGAATTCGAAGAAGACGCGATCAACGAAATCGCGAAGGAAGCGATCAAGCGCGCCACCGGCGCTCGGGGTCTGCGGTCGATCCTCGAGCAATCGATGCTCGAAGTGATGTACGACATCCCGGCCGCGGCCGAGGTGAAGAAGTGCATCGTGACGAAAGCCTCGATCACACGCGGCGGTCGTCCGGTCCTCGTCTTCGCCGACGGCACGAAATCCGAATACGATCCGGCCAAACATAACAAGGCCGAAAGCGCTTAAAACGCGCGAAGCATTTACGAATTTCAAGAGGCCCCGGAAGATTTCCGGGGCCTTTTTTCTTGTCCATGACGGCGGGCGAGCGTCATTAAAACATCCCCAAGTCGGGGTGAATTTATCCTCATCCGCGGTAAACGATCCCCAAATTCGTCCAAAAAATGGACATTTTTTCCGGTGATTCGCCTTTCCTGAAAAGCAAGGCCCGGCCGAAAAAAGAAAGTTCCCGAAAGGGCCCGAAAAGCGGGTTCGGCGGTTTGATTTGAATTTCGAAAACTGCTCTAATTTCTGAAGGAGGCTGAATCTACGCTTCATTCGAAGCGGAGACCCAGTATTCACGGATGAAAGAAAAGTCGAAGAAAGACACGTCGGAAAAGGGTTCGGATAAGAAGGAAAACGGCGCGATCCGCGTACCGCTCCTTCCCCTGCGCGACGTGATTATTTTCCCCCAAATGGTGGTGCCCCTGTTCGTCGGGCGGGAGAAATCGATCAACGCCCTCGAAGAGTGCGTGACGAAGAAGCTCGACCTTTTCCTCGTGGCCCAGACCCAAGCGACCACGACGAATCCGGGTGAGAAGGACATCTTCCAAATCGGGACGCTCGGGACGATCCTCCAGATCCTCCGCCTCCCGGACAACACGGTGAAAGTCCTCGTCGAAGGCAAGCGCCGCGCGCGGATCAAGAACTACATCGAATCCGATCGCATGATCGAGGCGACCGTCGAACCGATCGAGGAAGTCGTCGAAGAAGGCGTCGAACTCGAAGCGCTCGTTCGCTCCGTGAAGGCGACCTTCGAAAACTACGTGAAGCTGAACAAGCGGATCCCGCCGGAAATGCTCATGAGCGTTTCGACGATCGAAGAACCGGCGCGACTCGCCGACCTCATCGTCGCGCACCTGAACCTGAAGCTCGAAGACAAGCAGGCGATCCTCGAAGTCTTCGATCCGTCGAAGCGCCTCGAGCGCCTCCTCCAGCTCATGCAGGGCGAGATCGAGATCCTGCAGGTCGAACGCCGCATCCGTTCCCGCGTGAAGAAACAGATGGAACGCTCGCAGAAGGAGTACTACCTGAACGAGCAGATGCAGGCGATCCAGAAGGAGCTCGGCGAGAAGGACGAGTTCAAGATCGAGATCCAGCAGATCGAGAAGCAGATCAAGACCAAGCCGATGAGCAAGGAGGCCAAAGAGAAGGCCACCAAGGAACTCAAGAAGCTCAAGATGATGTCGCCGATGTCCGCGGAAGCGACCGTCGTGCGGAACTACATCGACTGGCTCATCAACCTCCCGTGGGGCACCTACACGGAAGATCAATACGATCTGAAGGGTGCCCACGCGATCCTCGAAGAAGACCACTACGGCCTCGAAGAAGTGAAAGAACGGATCCTCGAGTACCTCGCGGTCCGTTCGCTGACCTCCGCTTCGAAGGGCCAGATCCTCTGCTTCGCCGGGCCCCCGGGCGTGGGTAAGACCTCGCTCGCGAAGTCGATCGCGCGCGCGCTGAACAAAAAATTCGTCCGCGCCTCGATGGGCGGGGTTCGGGACGAGGCCGAGATCCGCGGTCACCGCCGGACCTACGTCGGCGCGCTTCCGGGCAAGATCATCCAATCGCTGAAGAAGGCCGAGTCTTCGAACCCGGTCTTCCTCCTCGACGAAGTCGATAAGATGTCGATGGATTTCCGCGGAGACCCGAGCTCGGCGCTCCTCGAAGTCCTCGATCCGGAGCAGAACTCGACGTTCGGCGACCATTACCTCGAAGTCGATTACGACATCTCGAAGGTGATGTTCGTGCTCACGGCGAACAACCTCGGGAACATCCCGCGGCCGCTCCTCGACCGGATGGAAGTCATCCACATCTCCGGCTACACCGAAGACGAGAAGTTCCATATCGCGCGTCGCTACCTGATCGCGAAGCAGATGGAACTCCACGGGCTGAAGGAAGGCGATTTGATCGTCACCGACGACGCGGTCCGCGAGCTGATCCGGAATTATACCCGGGAAGCCGGCGTGCGGAACCTCGAGCGGATGGTCGCGACCCTCTGCCGTAAGGCCGCGAAGAAGATCGTCGACCAACGCGGCGAAATGACCGCCGCGACGGACACGAAAAAGGCGAAGAAGACGGAAACGGCCGAGAAGGAAGCGAAGCTCCCGAAGATCGTCATCACGATCGAGACGGAAGACCTCGAAGAACTCCTCGGACCGCCGAAGTACACCGCTCAGATGGCCGAGCAGACGAACGAGATCGGCCTCACGAACGGGCTCGCATACACGGAAGCCGGCGGCGACATGCTGCAGATCGAAGTCTCGGTGGTTCCGGGTAAAGGGAACATCAAGATCACCGGTAAGCTCGGCGACGTGATGCAGGAATCCGCTTCGACGGCGATGAGCTACGTCCGGTCCCGCGTCGAGGCCCTCGGCATCGACAAGGACTTCCACACGAACGTGGACATCCACCTTCACGTGCCGGAAGGCGCGGTTCCGAAGGACGGACCTTCCGCGGGCATCACGATGGCGACCGCCATCACGAGCGCCCTGACGAAGATCCCGGTGAAGCGCGACGTCGCCATGACCGGCGAGATCACGCTCAGAGGACGGGTGCTCCCGATCGGCGGCTTGAAGGAGAAGCTCCTCGCGGCCCGGATCGGCGGCATCAAGACCGTGCTTATTCCGAAGCAGAACGTGCCGGATCTGAAGAAGGTTCCGAAGGACATCACGAAGGGCATGCAGATCATCCCGGTCGAACACGCCGACCAGGTCCTGCGGATCGCTCTCGCGGTTCCGAATCCGGAGACCTTCCTCGTCCGTCCGGACATCACGATTCCGGACCCGGTGGTCTTCACCGCCACGGACAAGAAGATCCCGCGCACCGGCGCGATCAAGCACTAAGCTCGGTCACGACCGAACGAAATTCGAAAAGGGCCCGCCGCTGGCGGGCCCTTTTTCGTTTCGGACATCATTGAATGCTAGGACGGCTCGAACCCTGCGGCCGGGTTCGAGCCTAGTCGCCGATTAGTAAGCGCAGTTCCCGCTCTGCGGAAGGGCGAGGATGCGGACGGTGAGCGCCTCGAGGTGATCGATGCCGTACTTCGAGAGCGAAGTGTTCCAGCTCTTCTTCCCGACGTAGAGATCGACACGATCCTGCTGGATCGCGGATCCGATATCGTCCGCGCGCCAGACGCCGTCGTGCTTCGTCCCGTCGGGCAGGGGCATGCCTTTCGTTTCGTCGATATAGACGGTCGATCCGAGCGGGATCACGCGTTTATCGACGGCGATCGTGTGGAAGGGGACGAGCGCGCACTTGCCGACGCCGTTGCCCCACGGATTCGGGCTCACTTCGTAGCGGGAGGTGCCCGCGACGTGGTCGACGTAGTTCAGCACGATGCCCGAGTTGAGTTTACCGGATCCTTCCATGAGGAGGTCGGTGAAAAACTGCGCGGGAACCGTCGCGATCGTGACTCCGTTCACGTCGCGGACGGGCGCGGTCGCCGTGCCCGAGTAATCGGATTCGAAGATCGTCCAGTAATTCGTGTTCCGGAGTTTCGCGGTGACCGGAGGAAGGGCGGAGGGAACCGGGCTCGGGGAAAGAGCAGGGGTCGGGTTCGCGAGGGCCGGAGGAGGTCCGTCTTCTTGCGCGAATCGCGCGCGGACGCCCTCTTTCCCGCAGCTCGGGAACGTGCCGATGACGAGGACCAAGAGCAACCCCAGCTTCCGTGCCGTGTCTTTATCCATCCCTCCATTTTATCGAAGGACGCGCTCGCCGCAGCCGGTAGAGAATGCCTAGCGTAGTAAGTAGGTTCAAGCCTGGATGGGCGGGCTAAGCCCGACCGTAAGGCTTGAACTGTTCTAGCGATCCGCCGGCAGCTGAATCGCCGACGAAATCGGATCGTCCTGTTCCTCGGCGGTCAGGAGTTTATTGTCCGACGTCGTCGCTTCGCCGACGAGGACGCGGTCGAGGTGCCGCGCGCGTTCGAGAACGAGGTACGGATTGATCGGGTTTCCGAACTCGTCGATGAGTTCGAAATGGAGGTGGGGAACGGTGTGTTCGGCGTTTCCGCTGTCGCCGACCCATCCGATCAGTTGTCCGGCTTGGACGTGAACGCCCTTCTTGATTCCCTTCGCGATGCCGATGACTTTTCCGTCGTCGGTGCCGGGAGTGTCGTTATTCAGGTGCATGTAGCGCGATTCGTAAGGAACGCCTTGGGAGTCGTGCGTGATACCGAGATAGCAGCATTCGCCTCCGACTTTCGCGCGAACCCACGAAACGGTGCCGTCGGCCACCGCCACGACAGGGACGAGTTTCTTCGCGAGAAGGTCGTTCCCCTCGTGAAGGCGAGCGCCCCCGTCGCGTTCGGCATGCCAGTCGTTTTCGAAACGGGCCGGGCCGACGACGGGAAAGATCAAGTCGAGGAGGTCCCACCGGATCCGGGTCGCGTCGGTGATGCCGTACGATTCCGCGACCATGCCCTCGACGCTTCCGCCGCAAGCGGAGAGCGTACCGAGAAGGGAGAGAAGAGCGATGAAGCGAAACCCCCGGGCCCCATTCATACGAGGACCTTCTAACGCTAAGTGTCAAAAAAAAGAAGGGAATTCGGGGGTTGAATTAAACAATTAAAAGTTTACTGCAAAATCCAATAATGACTTGCCGCGACATCGAAATCTCAGGTATATCGCCCCCATGAAAACCCGGGTTTATACCGTCCTGATGGCTAGTACGCTCGTTCTGATGGGTTCGCTGACCTCTGTCGCGAAGGCCGCCGACCCCGAAGCCTGCTCGATCGCCGTCGGCGTGACCACTCGGCTCGGCACTTTCCGCACGTGGACGAACGCCCTCGAGACGAACATCCTCGAGCAAAAGGGCCTCCAAATCTGCCAGGACGACGCGGTTTTGAACCTTTCGAACGATCAGCTCGCCGACCTCGACGAAGCGAAGTGGGAGCGGCTCCTCCGCTGTAAGACCGAGTTCAAACTCGAACTCCTTTTCCGGAAAGACAACATGACGCGAAACGTCACGATCTTCAAAGCCGGAAAGATCATCTTCGACCAGGACTACCCGGCGAACCCGTACTCGATCGGCAGCCTGAAGATTCTGAAGACGATCCCGGATTGCGCCGCCCTCCAGAAGCTCGCCGCCCCGAACGCCGGAAAATAGGCTTTCCTTTCCGCCGTCACGCGTCTATTTTGCTCGCTCCCTGCCCAATCCACGATTGGAGCCGTCCGGAGAAGCGGTACCCAAACCGCGTCTTCGTCGGAGGCGAAACCTTTTCAGGTCGAGCTTTCGTTCGTCGGTAATACAGGCCGTCGGGAGCGCGAGCGAAGTGGTTTTGCTCGAGTTGTCCGTCGGGTTCACTAACGGTTCACGAAAGGAACCTCATGCCTACGATCAGTCAGTTGATCCGTCAGGGCCGCCACGACAAAGCTTGGAAGACGAAGTCTCCGGCTCTCGAGAGCTGCCCGCAACGCCGCGGCGTTTGCACGCGCGTTTACACCACGACTCCGAAGAAACCGAATTCGGCGCTCCGCAAAGTTTGCCGGGTCCGCCTCACGAACGGTTTCGAAGTCACCTCCTACATCCCGGGCGTCGGCCATAACCTTCAGGAACACTCGATCGTTCTGATCCGCGGTGGCCGGGTTAAGGACCTTCCGGGTGTTCGCTATCACACGATTCGCGGAACCCTCGACACGCAGGGCGTCGCCAACCGTAAACAAAGCCGTTCGAAGTACGGCGCGAAGAAGGGTTCGGGAGCCGCGGCTCCGGCGAAGTGATTCGCTCGATCGAATCCCTAGGGAAAAGGTGAAATATGGGTCGTAAAAGTTTTATCCGTAAGCGGGAGATTCTCCCGGATCCGAAGTTCCACGACGTCGTCGTCGCGAAGTTCATCAACTCGCTGCTGATCCAAGGTAAGCGCTCCGTCGCCGAAAAGATCATGTACGGCGCCATCGACATCGCCCAGGAAAAGGGCGGCGACGAAGGCGTGAAAGTGTTCAAGAAGGCGCTCGAAAACACGAAGCCGCTCCTCGAAGTGAAATCCCGCCGCGTCGGCGGCGCCACTTACCAGGTTCCGGTCGAAGTGAAGCCGGCCCGCCGTCAGTCGCTGGCCTCGCGCTGGTTGATCGAAGCGGCCCGCGGCCGTCCGGAGCACTCGATGATGGAACGCCTCGCCGGCGAAATCGTCGATGCGGCGAACAACCGCGGCGGCGCCATCAAGAAGCGTGAAGACACGCACAAGATGGCCGAAGCCAACAAGGCGTTCGCGCACTACCGCTGGTAGAAAATCGCCGTGAGGCGATTTTTTGGGCCGATAGGCCTTTCAGCGTAGGATGACTGCAAGTATTAGGGCTCCGGGAATTTCCCGGGGCCCTTTTTTTTTCGGCGAGCGGACTTGATCGCTCACCGCGGCTTCGTGAGTCGGCGCTTCGCGCGGAAAAGGAACTTCTCGAGGGTCATCGTCGAGGGTGAATAAAACGGCTGGTTTCCCGGCGTGACGTCCGCCTCGACGAGCACGAATCCCGGCTTTTTCATCGAGAGCGCGGCGAGGTCCTCGGATTCCGAGACCCAAAGCAGGTTGCTCGGCGCGATGTCGAGGTAGATCACCGCGCCGCGCGCGCGACTCGCCTTTTCGATCGCCGCGCTCATCGCGAAAACGTCTTCGAGCGATTCGACCATCTCGGGGGGGAGTTCGCGGAGGCCCTCGTCGCCGAGGTCCATCAGCGATTTTGCCCCCCGAAGTTTCCGTTTCACGAGGAGGAACCCGAGTTCGTGTTCGATCGCGCGTTCGATGTCGAGTGTCGGGAAGCGGGTCGCGCTCCACGCGGCCGCGTGCGGAAACTCCGGAAGCTTCGCGGCTTCGGCGTAAAGATCGGTCAGCTTCGAAAAGAGTCGGAACTCTTCCCGAGTCGCTTGGCCGTTGAAACTCGGATCGAGGTCCTTGAACGTGCGGAGGAACGGGGTGGAGTGGGGGATTTTCACGCCCCAATCCGAAAACTCCGCCGATAGCCCGAGCACCTCGGGATTCTCGATCGGGTAGAAAGCGCCGCGTGTCCCGCGGCCGACGCGCCGACCGAGGCGAAGCTCGATTTGCGTTCCTTTTTCCCCGTCCTCGACGCGGATCGCGGTGTTCGAGAGGTTCGCGACGTTCGCGTCGATGAACTTCAGCCGCGCCTTATGCAGGAAGCTCGAGCAGTACTTCGATTCGAGCGCCGGACCTTCGGCGCGGACGGAGGGCATGAAGGCGGTTCCGATTCCGAGAGAGAGCGAGATCGCCAGCGGCGTCTGTAAAGAACTCATGACGCTCGCCCCATGATTTTTTCGCAATACGCGCGGTTCGTCGGCCATCGCGTGCGTCGGATTTCCGGCGTGGCCTCGCGATAAGCGTCGGCCCCGACGGTGCGCCAGTCCGGCGGAGCGGGGACGCCGACGGGATGGGTGACGAGGAAGCCTCGCAGCTGGGCTGCGACCCACGAATCGCCCGCGGGCGTTTCTTTGAGGAGCGGACTTTGGAAGTAAAGCGCGAGTTTCTCCTCGAGGAGGGCCGTCTCCTCGGCCCCGAGCGGAAGACCGGCGATGACTTTCGCCGCGAGCGAATCCGCGGGGATCTCCGAGAAGAGTGCGGCCGTCCCGCGCGAGCGCTCGAGTTCGAGCCAGTACGCGATCGGATAATCGTCGATCGCGTCGGGGCGATAGACGCCGTGGTTCCGAAGGTCGTCGAGCGTACCCGGTCGGACCTTGCCGACCGAGTCCGGGTGGACGAAACTGAGCCACTTCACCTGCCGTCCGTTGTGATCGAACGGCGTCATCTGGATCCCGTGGACGCCGGCTGCGCGAAGCACGGCGAGATAAACATGATCGACCTCGTCGCTCCAAAGGATCGGTCCGGCTTGTTCGACGAAAAGGAGTTCGGTCGTCGCTTCGGCGACCGTTTCGATGCCGCCATAGCGGGCGGAATCGAGAGCGTCCTCCGAGAAATAAAGACCCCCGCCGACCTTCAGGTTCTGCGTCCCGAGACTCCGGTTCAAATTCGCGGTTCGCCAGTAGAGATCGCTCGCGAGAACCTTCCCCTGCTTCCACCACTTCGGGCTCGTTTCGGCGTCGTTCCAGTGAAAGAAAGGCGTTCCGGCGGGATACTTACGGAGCTTGAGCTCCTGCATCGCTCCGTTCTTCTCGACGAAGAGACGGCGAACGCCGTCGATCTCCCGCCATTCGAACTTCGGAAGCTTCGTGAGGTCCTCGGCCGCCCGGCGTTCGGCCGTCGATCGGAGTTCGCGGAAAAGTCGGAAGGCGAACTTCGCCGTGCCTTCCGGATCGCCCTCGGTGAAAGCGGGAAGTTCGACGACTCGGTTCAAGATCGCGAACGTCGTGAAGACGTGGGCCTCGCGTTCGGCCGCGGTCATCGGAGCGTGCGCCTTTTCGAGGGCGGCCTTGAGCGCGAACCAGCGTTTGTCCGTCGTTTGGCCCCGCAGTTTCGGGAGCACGTTCTTCTCGACTTTATCGACCGTGTAGTCGAAGAGCGCGTCGAAGTAAGCGCGGTACCGCGCTTCGAGCCGGGATTCGTTCGCGTGGATCCACTCGGCCCCGCCTTCGGGGAGAAGCTTCGCGAGGTCGTCGTGCGAACCGAAGATGGCCGCGTTCACGTCGGCGGAACGAACGCCCTCCCGGTCCATGCCGATGAACTTGATCTTCGGGTGATGACCGAATTTCCCGCGGAGTTTCTGGTAGAGGTCTTCCACGACGGGATCGCCGTCGACGAGAAGGGTGACGTGGGTCAGGAGGTCTTCGAATCCGGGCATTTTCGACCAGCGCTCGATGACGTCCGTGCCGACGAGAAGGAAGATGTTCGGGTCGCCGGTGTTTCGGGCGACCTCGAGGAGGACATCGAAGATCGGGCGGTCGATTTTGCGGAGCGCGGTGGAAACGGCGATGCCGGGTCGATGGGCCGTTTCCGCGCCGATCAACGCGGCCCGGTCCTCGAACGTGAAGAGGAACGGCCGGGGATTCTTCGTCGTCCGGTTGTAGTACGCGTCCTCGATCGGAAGGATCAAGACCGAGGCGTTCGGATGGCCGAGTCTCGCGCGAAGGACTTCCTCGAGGTGCGTCTTGTGAAAGGGATCGAAAGTTCCCGGAAAGAGAATCGTGTCGGCGAGGGCGAGGGACGAGGCGAACCCGATGAAAAGTGGGAGAAAAGCGAGAGTTCGAAGCACCTTGCGCAGCACCTCTTCTTATCGTCGGACGGAGCGGCGGAAATGAGCGTGAAGCGGTGGAATATCCGGGGGTTAACCCCGATTTCGGCCGGAAAAGCGTCAAATTTCGGTCGAGGGTGCGAAAATCCGCCGGTCGGTGCTAGCGTGGGAGCCATGAAACGTTCTCTCATCGTCTTCGCGTCCGGATTGTCCCTTCTGTTTTCGATCTCCCTTTGGGCGGCGCCCGAAAAGAAACCGACCGGTTTCATCCTGAACGACCAGGCCGGCGCGTTCAAACAGGCGAAGGCCGAGAATAAGCTCCTCATGATCGATTTTTTCGGGATCTGGTGCCCTCCGTGCAACCAGCTCGACGAGCACGTTTTCACGGCGCCGAGCTTCGCGAAGCAGACCGACGGATTCGTGAAGCTGAAGCTCGATGCGGACGCGGACGTTTCCTGGGAGCTGAAATCGAAGTTCAAGATCCAGGGTTATCCGACGGTCGTTTTCGCGACCGCCGAAGGCGACGAGATCGGCCGGGTGGTCGGCTACCGGGCGCTGCCGCTTTTCCTTCGTGAGGCTGCGAAGGCGTCGAAACGCCGCGACGAATCGTTCGCGAAGCTCGTCGCCGCCGCCGAAAAAGGCGATTCGAAAGCCGCGGCGAAGGTCGGATCGATGGAATTCGACCGCGGAAACTACGCCGAAGCGAAGAAGTTCCTGACGGCTTCGAAGGGCGCCGCGAAAGACAAACGCCTCGCCGAGAAAATCGCGATGGCGGACGTGGAGCTGCTCGAAGAGAAGGCCGAAAGCGGGTCGAAGGACGCGGAAGCCGCCCTCGTCGCCGCGCTCGAGAGGTCCGTGAAGGATTTTCCGGGAACGCCCGACTCGGTCGATCGCCGGAGCACGCTCGCCGATAAATACGCCGCCGCCGGAAAAGCCGACGCCGCGAAGGCGACGCGGAAGGAAACGATTCGGGTGGCGGAAGATTTGATCTCCCATCCGAAGCGCCTCGAAGGGCTCGATTACACCGTGGCCGATCTTCGCCAGTGGGTCGCGATGACGTTCGAAAGCGACGGGGACGTCGCGGCGGCGAAGGCGGCTTGGCGGACGGCCGCGAAGGAGTACCGCGGGCTCATGAAGACCGACGACGAGCGCGGGTACAGCCTCGAACTCGCGTATTGCCTTTGGAAGTCGGGAGACGTCGCGGGCGCGGAGGCCGTGTACAAGAAATTCGAGGGCCTTTACCCGAACGAATTCACCTTTTACCACGCGCACGCGAACATGGACTTCGAGTTGAAGAAATACGACGAGGCGCTCGCTCTCCAAGAAAAGGCCTTCGCTTACTCTTACGGGGACAACAAGCTTCGTGCCGGATATAATCTCGCGCGGATCCTGAAGACCCAGGGGAAGAAGAAGGAGGCGATCGCCGCGGCCGAGAAAACCCTGGCCGAGGTGAAACTTCCCGCCGATACCTCGATCCGAAGCCACCGTTCGGCGAAGCGCCTGCGGAAGTTGATCGACGAGCTGTCGTAAGCAGGCTCGCGCGCGGATGGGCGGGCTTCGCCCGACCGTAGCGTTCGAGCTGTTCTAGTCGGTATCAGAAATTCCAGCGGCGATCGCGCGACTTCCGGAGCGAGTTTCCGAGAGTCACGTTGATGCCGAATGAGAAGCTCGAACTCACGCCCGGCGCACCGGAGAGGTACATCGATTGGAGCGGATTGGTGTAGTCCGGGTTTTTCGGGAAGGTGAGGCTCTTCTTCTGGTAGTTGAGGCTATAGCTCCCGTTCACCTGGATCGCCGGCGTGATTTGGTAGTAGAGCGAGCTCGAAGTGCCGTATTTCTCGTAGCCTTTGAACTTCGGGAAGGTCGTCACGTTCCCGGATAGCGAGAATTTCGCCTTGCTGTCGGCGAACATCCAGTTCGCGTACATCTGGGCGAAAATCATCGCGTATTGGTGGTTCGCGTAGCCGAGATCGTTTTCGGAAAAGAGTTTGAGGTCCTCGAGGCCGCCGCCGACGCGGACGTAGACTTCGCGGGTTTCCGTCGTTCGGTAGGGGACGAGATCCCACTCGAGTCCGGCCGCGATTTCGTTGTCGGCCTTGATGTTCTGGCCCGGGTTGCGCGCCGTTTTCCCGACCAGGGCCGCGCTCCACCGTTTACGGAAGGAGAAAGCGGCGACGCCATAGGCGTCGAAGCCCGTGTTCTTCGCCGAGATCGAGCCGGCGTCCGTCGGAACCGTCGTGCTCGTCGTGGAATAATCGGTGCCCGCGATCAGGCGGACCTTGTCGGTCGAGTAGTTCATGCTGGCGCCTGCGTATCCGCTCCAGCTTCGGTTCCCGCCGTTCTTCGATCCGTATCCGCTTCCGTAGAGGTTCACGTAATAAGGGCTCTGACTGAACTTCGAAGCCGGCTTCGTCGCGACCGGGGTACCGGAAGTGATGACGAGCTGGCCGCTGTCGTCGACCTCGCCGGTGATGACTTTCAGGTAAAGCGAGGCGCCTTTGCCGATCGAAGCGATGAGGGTGTTGATCCGAGTGATCGAATCGGTGGCGGACGGATCGAGTTTCACGACGTAGGCGAAATCGGAGACGCCGAGGACCTCGTCCGAACTCCACGCGAAGGTGAATTCGGTCGGTTGGCCGCTCACCGATTGGTCGGTGAGCTTGAGGCGAACCGAAGCGTCGTCCCGGCGATTCACCCGCTCGAAGTACGCGCCGTAGGTCGTGAAGAATCCACGCGTGAGTTCCTCGCAGTCGACGGCGCCCGTCGTGAGTCCGCACTCGATGTACGTTTTCAATTCCTTCCCCGCGTAGTCGCGAAGCGATTCGGCGTGCGCGGGAGTCAGCGCGGTCGCGGCCAATAAAAGGAACGAAATCATAGGGGTCCCCGGTTGTAAGCTTTGAGCGGATCGAGAGGCTCGTTCTAGCTTGGAGCGTCAAAATCCGCAAGGGCGGCGCTCGAAAACGAATTTTAGGTGCCTTCCTGGGTTTCCCTTTGTAACTAATGTCTTAGAGAGACATTAGCAGAAATATGAATGAATCCGCGCGTTCCCCAGCCGATCCTAAACTCCTTGCGACCCGAAATATCGGGATCGCCGCTCACATCGATGCCGGGAAAACGACCACCACGGAGCGGATCCTTTATTACACCGGAAAAGTTCACAAAATGGGCGAGGTCCACGAAGGCACGACCGTGATGGACTGGATGCCCCAGGAGCAGGAGCGGGGGATCACGATCCAATCCGCGGCTACGACCTGTTACTGGCGCGAACACCGGGTGAACATCATCGATACGCCCGGCCACGTCGACTTCACGATCGAGGTCGAACGCTCGCTGCGCGTCCTCGACGGCGCGGTCGCCGTGTTCTGCGCCGTGAGCGGCGTCGAACCGCAGTCGGAAACCGTCTGGCGCCAGGCGAACAAGTATAAGGTTCCTCGCATCGCTTACGTGAACAAGATGGACCGAACCGGCGCCGATTTCTTCAGCGTGCTCACCGAGATCAAGGAAAAGCTCGGCGCGAACCCGCTGCCGATCCAGATCCCGATCGGAGCGGAGGACACCTTTCAAGGCGTCGTCGATCTCGTCGCGATGAAAGCGATGATCTGGCACGGCGAGGAAAACGGCGCGAAATTCGAGACTGTCGAGATCCCGGCCGAGCTCGCCGAGGACGCGGCGATGTACCGTGAGGAGCTGATCTCGGTCGTCTCCGAACTCGACGACAAAATTATGGAGCAATACATGGAAGGCGGCGCGATCGATCCCGCGCTCGTCCGCGCCGCGATTCGAAAGGGTTGCGTGACCGCGAAATTCACGCCGGTGATCTGCGGGACGAGCTTCAAGAACAAGGGTGTTCAGCCGCTCCTCGACGCGATCGTCGATTACCTTCCGTCTCCGCTCGATAAGCCCGACGTCCAGGCCCACGACACGAGGGATCCGGAAAAGGTGATCCTCGTCCAACCGGACCCGTCGAAGCCGTTTTCCGCGCTCGCGTTCAAGATCCAGAACGATCCGTTCATGGGCACGCTCACCTACTTCCGCGTTTATTCGGGAACGCTCAAGGCCGGTGAACAAGTCGTGAATCCGGCGAAGGAAAAGAAGGAGCGCTTGACGAAGATGCTCCTCATGCACGCGAATAAGCGCGAGGAAATCTCCGAAGTGCGCGCGGGCGACATCGCGGCCGCCGTCGGCCTCCGGTTCACCACCACCGGCGACACGCTCTGCAACGAGGGGAAGCCCGTGCTCCTCGAGAAGATCGATTTCCCGGAGCCGGTGATATCGATCGCGATCGAGCCGAAGACGAAGGCCGACCAGGAGAAACTCACGGATTCGCTGAAGAAGCTCGCCCTCGAGGATCCGTCGTTCCGGGTGACGACGAACGACGAGACCGGCCAGACGCTCCTTTCCGGGATGGGCGAACTCCACCTCGAGATCCTCGTCGATCGGATGAAACGCGAATTCAAGGTCGAAGGAAACGTCGGACGTCCGCAGGTCGCCTACCGGGAGTCGATCTCTAAATCGGCCGTCGGCGACGGCCGGTTCCAGCGCGAAATGGCCGGGAAATCCCAGTTCGGGGAAGTGAAGATCAAGTTCGAGCCGATCGAGCGCGGAAAGGGTTTCGAGTTCGTCGACGGATTCCGCGCGGATCCGAAGGCGTTCCCGAAGAATTTCGTGACCGCGATCGAACAAGGCGTGCGCGAAGCGCTCCTCGGCGGCATCGTCGTCGGTTATCCGGCGGTCGACGTCAGGGCGACGCTCCAGCACGCGACCTTCGTCGAGGGCGAATCGACCGAAGTCGCGTACAAGATCGCTTCTTCGCTCGCGTGGAAGGACGCCGCCGCGAAGGCGAACCCGGTCATCCTCGAGCCGATCATGGCGGCCGAAATCACCTCGCCCGACGAGTACATGGGGTCGGTCATCGGCGACTTGAACTCCCGGCGCGGGAAGATCTCGAGCATGGCGCCGAAACACGGCGTTCAGGTGATCAAGGCCGAAGTCCCGCTCGCCGAGATGTTCGGATATTCGACCGCGCTCCGTTCTTCTTCCCAGGGGCGCGCGACCTATGCGATGGAATTCTCGACGTATCACGAAGTGCCCCCGGCGACCGCGCACGAGATCAAGGTCCGAGCGGGTGTGATCGTCGGATGAAGCGTCTCGCGCCCGGATTGATCGCGGCGCTCCTCCTCGCGGGGGTATCGGCCTCGTACGCCCGGGAAACGCATCGGAAGAAACCGCACCGAGGGAAACCGGCGGTCGCCGCGCCCGCGGAGGCGCCGATCGACATGCGCGTGATGACGTTCAATCTGATGTGCGATTTCTGCGACAAGGGGGGCACGAAGGGAACGTTCGACGAGCGCCTCGCGCTCGTCGCCGACACGATCAACCGACACGATCCGGATTTGATCAGCCTGCAGGAATTGCGGACGCGCGGTCAGGTCGAGAGCCTGCTCGCGCGCCTGAAGGAAAAGTATACGCCGATCTTCGCGGGCGGGTTCCTGGCGAGTTATCCCGATCCGACGCTTTTCGTCCGCGCGAGTCGGTTCACCGTCGAAACGAAGGACGGGTTCTGGCTGGGTCCGAGCTCGCCTTGGTTCGGTTTCGGTTGGAAGACGAGTTTCCCGCGTCGGGTGGAATATGCGGAACTCCTGGACGGGAAATCCGGCGGCCATTTCGTATTCGCGGGCACCCATTTCGATAACAATCCCCGAAATCGCGACCCGAGCGCCGAACTCGTCGTGAAGAAATTCGCCGCTTCGGGAACGCCGGTGATTTTTGCGGGCGACACGAACCTCCGCCCGGACCGGCCGGGATACGCCGCTCTTTCCAGCGCTTTTCGCGACGCCTTCGTCGAGGCGAAAACGTATTCCTACGTCGCGAACGGCTCGATGATCCCGACCGACGGTTGTAATCTCGAGAAGGCGTCGACTTTCCCCGAGTGCCGCGTGGATCACGTGTTCCTCTCGCGAAGCGCTCCCTGGAGGGTTCGCCGCTGGGCGGTGGACACGTTCCGTTATCCGCAGTCGAACGGTTTTATCTCGGACCACCGTGCGGTGATCGTCGAACTCTCGCGTTAGCGCTTTCCGGGTTGTGGGAAGGAGGGGCCTTCGCTAAACCCGGGGCATGGATTTCGGCGCCTTACCTCGCACTCGGGGCTTCGATCGGACGCTCGCGCCGATCCATCCTGGAACGCGGACGCTTCTCGGACGAGGCGATTTCCTTTCCGCCGAGACGCTGACGATCCGGCTGGGAGCCCCGCAGTGGACCATCCCCGGATTTTCGCGCACCCTCGTCGACTATGCCCGGAGTTTCGAGGCGATCGAGCTGAATACGGCTTTCTACCGTGTGCCGACGTTCGACGCCGCTCGCGTCTGGGCGGAAGAAACGCCGGTGGATTTCCGATTCTTCGTGAAGATGCATCAGGAGCTGAGTCACGAGTTCACCGTGTGGGGAAATCGTGCGCTCATGGCGGAGCGGATGCGGGCGTTCGTCGAAGGATGGCGCGGGCTCGGTGAGAAATGGGGCGGGAGTTTCCTGCAGCTCCCTCCGGCGCTCGGTCGCGATCGCCTCGGACTTTTGGAGGGGTGGCTCGCGCTCTATCGGGAACTCGACACCGCGAGGCCGCTCTTCGTGGAATTTCGCGCCGAGGATTGGTTCGAATCGCGCCAGCTCCGCCGCGAGGCCGCTCGGATGCTCGTCGCCGCGGGTGCGGGAACGGTGTGCACGGACACGCCGGGCCGCCGAGACGCGTGCCACGGGACGCTCACGTCTCCTTCACTCTTCGTTCGTTTTCTCGGGCAATCGCTCGAAACGGATGCAGAACCGCTCGGCGTCGATCGCGAAAGACTCGAAGGTTGGATCGATCGAATCGAGGAGTTGCGAGCCTCGGGACTTCGCGAAGTCGATTTTTTCCTGCACACGACGGATCAGGTCTGGGTTCCAGAGCTCGCCCGAATCTTCATCGAGCGGCTCGCCGACCGAGGATTCCGTCCTCGGCCCTGGGTCGGAAGGTTTGAACCGCCCGCGCCCCAACTCTCCCTTTTCTAGTCTTCTCTTTTCGTTCTCGCGCGGGCAGGGTGAGAGGATGCAAGAACAACAGACGTTGATGGGCATGCTCGTGCACTGGGTGGTTTCCGCGGTCTCGCTGCTCCTCACCTCGAAGGTCATGCCCGGGTTCAAGGTGGAGGGATTCGGCGCCGCGCTCTGGGCCGCCGTCGTGATCGGTGTCGCGAACGTTCTCGTATGGCCGATCCTGATCTTTCTCACGCTTCCGATCAATATTCTCACGCTCGGACTCTTCACGTTCGTCGTGAACGGCGCGGTCCTGAAGATCTGCGCGGCCTTGATCAAGGGCTTCGACATCAAGGGCTGGATGTCCGCGATCTTCGGCGCGATTCTGCTCTCGCTGATCGGAACGGTCCTTCATTACTACGTCGGCTGATCGCGTTCGTCGGTCGCGTCTCGAAAATGAAAACGGCCGTAGCTCTCGCGAGCGCCGGCCGTTTCGTTTTCGAGAACCGAGTCCTTAGTTGCCGCAGGTCAGGGTGACATTGCGGGCGGCGTTCACCGATTGGTAAGCGCGGCCGTATTGGCGGCTCGAGAGCGCGTTGAGGGCGTCGTCGAGATAAGCGCGGATCGTGTTCGTGTCGCAGCCCGGTTGGTAGACCGTACGGCCGACCGACTTGAGGCATTCGATCGTGGCCGGAACGGACTGCATCTGATCGCAGGTTTTGACGGCGACGTCGGAGTCGTAGCTCATGTCGCGGATCGCGGTCATGCACGTGACGGTATCGTTTTGGCTGTTGATGCGGTCGCACGCGGCGACGGCCCGGGTGTCGAAATAGTTGCCTTGCGCGACGACCGCGACGCACTGGGCGCCGAGATTGCCTTGATTCAGGCGGCCGCACGCTTTGTAGGCCGCGTCCTTACCCGGATCCGCGAAAGCGGAGGTGGACGCGAGGGCGAGCAGAGCGAAGAGAGCGATCTTTTTCATGGAGTTTCCTTCTATAGCGGGAATGTTTTGAATGAGTCGAGTTAATGGTGCGCTGCGTCTTTTTCTGCAAGCGAGAATTTTTCCAGTTCGCGGTTGCGTCGCAATCGCTTCCTAGGTATTGCTCAAAACCTCAAAAAACGACGACTTAGGAAAGATTGCGTTCGAGTCACATCCCTCGGACGGTAACTTCCTGAGTAATTTTAATAGGATGTGAAAGAAATGGCGTCTATGGAACACAAGATTCGTATTAAGTTGAAGGCCTTCGATCACCGCGTTCTCGATCAATCCGTTTGGGAAATCGTGAATACGGCGAAACGCACGGGCGCGACCGTTCGTGGTCCGATCCCGCTCCCGACGGTCATCAACCGCTATACGGTTCTCCGTTCCCCGCACATTGATAAGAAGTCGCGTGAGCAGTTCGAAATTCGCACGCACAAGCGCCTTCTCGATATCCTTGAACCCACTCAACAGACGGTCGATTCGCTGATGAAGCTTGACCTGTCGGCTGGCGTGGATGTAGAGATCAAGTCCTAAACAGCGATACTGCCGTGCGCATGAGGCCTTCGGGCTGATTCCCGTTCGGTAAGTCGTAAGATAGCCGCGAAAATCCCCAACTTTCGTAGTTTTCTTTTTAATCCACGTCTGCAAACAACTCGACGGCCTCCCGGATGGAGAGCGAGCTCGAGCGCTGTTTTGACGTAACGAGAGAGAGTCCAATGTCTGAAAATCAAACTCCCGCCCAAGAAAACGCGGCGCCTGCCGCGGACGCGAAAGGAAAGAGCGTGAAGCTCGATTCCGGCCGCGGTGGATTGTTCGGCGTTAAAGCCGGCATGACCCAAGTTTACGATGCCGACGGCGCGCTCAGCGCGGTCACCGTCATCGACCTCCGCCCGAACGTCGTCACGCAAGTGAAGACGTTGGCGAAAGAAGGCTACAACGCCGTTCAGGTCGGCGTGCTCGAAAAGAAAGCCAAGAACCTCAACAAGCCGGACCTCGGCCACTTCAAGAAGTCGACGAACGAAGGCGGCTTCTACTACACTAAGGAATTCCGCCTCCACGAGACGATGAAGATGGACGGCCTCGCGGCCGGCGCCACGCTCGACCCGTCTTTCGTGAAGGAAGGCGACCTCGTCGACCTGATCGCCGTCTCGAAAGGGAAGGGCTTCCAGGGCGGCGTGAAGCGCTATCACATGGCCGGTTCCGCGGCCTCGCACGGTAACTCGATCACGACCCGCTCGCTCGGATCGATCGGTAACCGCGCCGATCCCGCGAAATGTTTCAAGAACAAGAAAATGCCCGGCCAAATGGGCAACGTCCAAGTCACGGTCCAGAACGTGCGCGTCGTGAAGGTCGATGTCGAAAACGGCATCCTCCTCGTGAACGGCTCGGTCCCGGGCCCGAAGAGCGGCGTCGTCGCGATTCGTAAAGCCATCAAGAACGCCGAAGTGAAAAAAGCGCTTACGGCGAAGGCGAAGTAAGGTCGGGAGATTAAGATGCCTACCCTCGATATCGTTAACATGAAGAATGAAAAGGTCGGATCGATGGATCTCGACGCCGCGGTTTTCGCGACGGAGATCAACTATCCGCTCGTTCATCAAGTGATCAAAGCCCAGCTGGCGAATCGCCGCCAAGGCACCGCCGACACGAAGACCAAGTCGGAAGTGCGCGGCGGCGGCCGGAAGCCTTTCAAACAAAAGGGCACCGGTAACGCTCGCCAAGGCTCCAGCCGTTCCCCGCTCATGCCGGGCGGCGGCGCGAACTTCGGCCCGACGCCGCGTTCGTACGAACAAGCCACTCCGAAAGAGATGATGCGCGGAGCTCTGCGCTCGGCTCTCTCGGATCGCGTGAAGGCGAAGCGCTTCCTGATCGTCGACGAGTTCAAGCTCGCCGGCGCGAAGACGAAGCCGTTCGCGGAACTCCTCGCGAAAAACTTCAAGCTCGAGAAGGTCCTTATCGTCGACGATAAGAACGAGAACCTCGAGCTCTCCGGCCGCAACATCCCGAAAGTCCGCGTGCTGCGTTCGGAAGGCCTGAACGTCTATGATATCGTCCGCCACGAGTGGATCGTCATGACGAAGAAAGCCATCGCCTCGGCGACGGCCCGTCTGTCCTAAGAGGTAAATGACGATGAACAAACTCTACGAAATCATCAAACGTCCGATCATCAGCGAAAAGAGCACGGCTCTTACGGAACTCGCGTCCAAGTACGTTTTCGAAGTCGATTCGAAGGCGAACAAGCACGAGATCCGCGACGCCGTCCAACAGCTCTTCAAAGTGAACGTCCGCGAAGTTCGGACGCTCATGGTGCACGGAAAAATCAAGCGCATGGCCCGTTCCACGGTGAAGCGCACGAACTGGAAAAAAGCGATCGTGACCCTCAATGAAGGTCAAAAGATCGATTTCTTCCAACAACAGCAATAAGGAGGAGCGACCATGGCCGTAAAAACGTTTAAGCCGACGACTCCCTCGAACCGTTACAAGACGGTGGCGGATTTCACGATCCTGACCCCGAAAAAAGACCAGCCGAAAAAACCGGCTTCCCTCATGGCCGACCTCCGTAAATCCGGTGGCCGGAACAACTACGGGAAGATGACCGTCCGCCACGTCGGCGGCGGCCACCGCCGCAAGTATCGGGTGATCGATTTCGCTCGCGACAAACGCGAGATCCCGGCGAAGGTCGCTTCGCTCGAATACGATCCGAACCGCACGGCGTACATCGCGCTGCTGAACTACGCGGACGGCGAAAAGCGCTACATCCTCGCGCCGCTCGGCCTCAAGGTCGGCGACCCGGTGATCGCGTCGGACGCCGCGGACATCAAGCCGGCGAACAATCTTTCGCTGTCGAACATCCCGGTCGGTACGTTCATCCACAACCTCGAAGTCGAACCGGGCAAGGGCGGCAAGCTCTCCCGTTCGGCCGGCAACTTCGCGCAGCTCATGGCGAAGGAAGGCGTGTACTGCCAAGTGAAGATGCCTTCGGGCGAAGTTCGCTTGATCCATTCGCGCTGCCGCGCTTCGATCGGTCAGCTCTCGAACACGGAACACGAAAACATCGCGCTCGGCAAAGCCGGTCGCGCTCGCTGGCTCGGCGTTCGCCCGACGAACCGCGGGGTTTCGATGAACCCGATCGACCACCCGCACGGTGGTGGTGAAGGGAAGAGCTCCGGCGGCGGCCACCCGCGTACTCCGTGGGGCGTCCCGACGAAGGGCTACAAGACCCGGAACAACAAGCGTACCGATGCGTTCATCGTGAAGCGCCGTAAGTAAAAATCTTTGGAGATAATGAGAAATGGCTCGTTCAATTAAAAAAGGTCCTTACGTCGACTACCACATCGAACATAAGGTCCTCGAAGCGAAGAAGACCCAGGATCGCAAGGTCATCAAGACCTGGTCCCGCCGTTCGACGATCCTTCCGGATTTCGTCGGATTGACTTTCGCGGTGCATAACGGCAAGAAGTTCATCCCGGTCTACGTCACCGAAAACATGGTCGGCCACAAGCTCGGCGAATTCGCGTTGACTCGTACCTTCCACGGTCACACTCCGGCCGACAAGAAGGAAGGCGGCGGCGCGGCTCCGGCGGCGGGAGCGGCAGCTCCGGCGGCGGCGGCGGCTCCGGCGGCAGCGGCGGCGAAACCGGCAGCGGCTCCGGCGGCTCCGGCGAAGAAGTAAGGACTAAGTTATGAAAGCTAAAGTAACCTCGATTCGCATTACTCCTCGGAAAGTCGGCGCCATCGCCGATCTCGTCCGCGGAAAAGACATCAACCAGGCGCTGACTGTTCTCAAGTTCTCGCCGGCGAAGCGCACGGCGGGCGTCCTCTCGACGCTCCTGAAGAGCGCCGTCGCGAACGCGGCCCAAAAGCAGACGGTCGACGTGGATAAGCTCTACGTCCAAACCCTGCTCGTGGGCGCCGGACCGATCTTGAAGCGGTTCCGCCCGCGTGCGAAGGGCTCCGCCTCGCCGATCATGAAGAGAACGTCCCAAGTCACCGTCATGCTCGCTGAGCGGGCTGCCAAGTAAGAGGAACGAATAAATGGGTCAAAAAGTAAATCCAATCGGATTCCGCCTCGGCATCACCCGCTCCTGGGACAGCCGTTGGTACGCCAGCAAGAAAGACTTCCCGGGCCTGCTCGCGGAAGACATGAAGCTCCGGAACTACCTGAAGGAAAAACTCTTCGGCGCCGGCATCGCTCGCATCGAAATCGAACGCGCGGCGAACAAGGTGAAGATCAACGTGCACACGGCTCGTCCGGGCATCGTGATCGGTAAGAAGGGCGCGGGCGTCGAGCAACTCAAGGCCGACGTTCAAAAGCTCTCGAAGAACGAACTCTTCCTGAACATCGTCGAAGTGAAGAAGCCGGAAGCCAACGCGACCCTGATCGCGGAAGGCGTGGCGGCTCAGCTCGAAAAGCGCGTGGCTTTCCGCCGCGCGATGAAGAAGGCGATGACGGCTGCGTTCAAGCAAGGCATCAAGGGCATCAAGATCCGTTGTTCGGGTCGTCTCGGTGGCGCCGAAATCGCGCGTACCGAATGGTACTCGGAAGATTCGGTTCCGCTGCACACGCTGCGTGCGAACATCGACTACGGTACCGCGATGGCGAAGACCACCTACGGAATCATCGGGATCAAGGCGTGGGTTTACCACGGTGAAGCCCAAACCCTGAAGAAACAGGCCGCGGCCGAAGCGAAGGCCATGCAAGCGGCTGCGGAAAACGCGTAAAGGATAATTCGTTATGATGTCACCAAAACGAGTCAAATGGCGGAAGGTCGCCAAAGGCAAAATGCGCGGAAAGGCCCTTCGCGGCGGTTTCCTGCATTTCGGCGAATACGGCCTCCAAGCCACCGAATGCGGCCGGATCACGGCTCGCCAGCTCGAAGCGGCCCGGGTCGCCATGACCCGCTACGTGAAGCGCGGCGGCCAAGTTTGGATCCGCATTTTCCCGGATAAGCCGGTCACGAAGAAGGCCGCCGAAACCCGCATGGGCTCCGGTAAAGGGAACGTCGAGGAGTGGGTGTGCGTGATCAAGCCGGGCCGGATCATTTTCGAAATGTCCGGGATCCCGCAGAACGAAGCCTACGAAGCGCTTCGTCTCGCTGATCACAAATTCCCGCTCCAATGTAAGCCGATCTCGCGCGCTTCCGAGAAGTTGATGCAAGATCTCGCGGCGAAGGCGAAAGCCGACAAGGCCGCGAAGAAGGCCGCTCGCCAGCGCAGCGTAGCTAGCGCGGCGAAGTAAGGGATAGAGAGGCAAGAATTATGTCGAAAGCAATGAAGGCTCTGAAGAACCTCTCCGCGAACGAACTGGTCGTTAAGACCCGCGAGCTCGAGAAGACGATTTTCGATACCCGCATGAAGAAAGTCACCGGTCAGCTGGCGGATTCCGCGATGATCTGGCGCCTGCGCAAGGACCTTGCCCGGGTGAAGACGCTCCAGACCGCTGCGAACGCGAAAGGGAAGAAGTAATGGCTACCGAAACGAAGAAGAAAACCGCCGCCCCGAAAGCCGAGAAGGCTCCGAAGGCCCCGAAGACGACGACTCCTAAAGTCGCCGCTCCGGCCGTCGCTGCCATTCACCGCCGCAAGGAACTGACCGGCGCCGTCGTCTCGAACAAGATGCAGAAGACGATCGTCGTGAAGATCGAACGCCAAGTCCGTCACGGGCTCTACGGCAAGTACATCTCGCGTTCGACGAAGTTCAAAGCGCACGACGAGAAGAACGAAGCGAAGATCGGTGACATCGTCACCGTCGTCGAGAGCCGGCCGCTCAGCAAAGACAAGCGCTGGGCGCTTCAAAAGATCGTTCGCCGCGCGATCCAAACCGCGGAAGCGAACGTCTAAGTAGGAAGGATAAGGAATAGGTTATGATTCAAACCACCTCCCGGCTCGATGTAGCCGACAACTCCGGAGCCCGCTCCGTGATGTGTATCAAGGTCCTCGGGGGCACCCGGCGTCACTACGCCGGCCTCGGCGACGTGATCGTGGTCACGGTTAAGGACGCGGTTCCGAACGGCAAAGTGAAAAAAGGCGACGTGCTGAAGGCCGTCATCGTGCGCACGAAGAAGGAAACGAACCGCAACGACGGTACGTACATCCGCTTCGACACGAACTCCGCCGTTTTGATCAACGCTCAAAACGAACCGATCGGCACCCGGATCTTCGGACCGGTGGCCCGTGAACTCCGCGCGAAGGCGTTCACGAAAATCATCTCCCTGGCTCCTGAGGTCATCTAATCATGGCGAACGAAAACGAAAAGAAAACCGACGCCGCAGCCGACGCCGCGAAAGCGGAAAAAGCAGCGAAAGCCGCGAAGAACAAGGCCGCGGGCGAAGCGAAGAAGAAGGCTAAAGGCGAATCCGCCCAAGGCGTCCGCATCGCCGCCGCCGGAGAAACGAAAGTTTCCGGCGAAAAGGCTCCGCGCCTCGAGACGATCTATAAGAAGGAAATCGTCCCGTCGTTGATGAAGCAGTTGAACGAAAAGAACCCGATGGCGATTCCGCGCCTTTCGAAGGTCGTTCTGAACTGCGCCATCAAGGACGCCGTCGCGAACCCGAAGGTTCTCGACTCCGCCATGGACGAAATCCTGGCCATTACCGGTCAGAAAGCCGTCCTCACCCGTTCCCGTAAAGCCATCGCGTCCTTCAAGGTTCGCGAAGGCAACGCGGTCGGCGTGATGGTCACCCTCCGCCGCGCGCGGATGTACGAATTCCTCGACCGTCTCATGAACGTCGCCCTTCCGCGCGTTCGCGACTTCAAAGGCGTCAGCGCGAAGTCGTTCGACGGTCGCGGCAACTACTCGCTCGGTCTGCGCGAACAGATCATCTTCCCGGAAATCAACTACGATAAGGTTGATAAGATCCGCGGCATGACGATCACGATCGCGACCACGGCGAAGAACAATGAACAAGCTCGCGCGCTGCTCGCCGAGCTCGGAATGCCGTTCCGTAAGTAAGAGCGGGGTACATAAATTATGAGCATGACTGATCCGATTGCAGATTTGTTGACGAGAATTCGGAACGCGTCTTCCGAAAAGCACGAGAAAGTGGAGATCCCGGCCTCCCGTCTGAAGGCGAACATCGTTCGCGTTCTCAAGGACGAGGGTTACGTGAAGAACTTCCGCCTCTCGCGCGAAGACGGCATCCCGATGATCAAAGTTTACCTGAAGTACTCCGACGAAGGTTCGTCCGTGATCCAAGGCATCCGCCGCGTGTCGCGTCCGGGTCTCCGCCGCTACTCGGGTTATGAGTCGTTCCCGCGTCCGCTCAGCGGCGCCGGAATCGCCATCGTCTCCACGTCGAAAGGCGTGATGACGGGATCGAAAGCCCGCCAAGCCAAAATCGGCGGCGAGCTTCTTTGCGAGGTTTGGTAAGATGTCGCGCGTAGGTAAACAACCCATCAAGATCGTTTCCGGAGTGAAGGTCGCCATCGCCGATAACACGGTGAAGGTCGAAGGCCCGAAGGGCAAACTCTCCCACAAGCTCCCGCGCGGCGTGACGGCGAAGGTCGAAAAGGACCAAATCCTCGTCGTGAAGCAACCGGAACTCTCCGTGAAGGCCGCGGCCCTCTTCGGACTGACCCGCACGCTGATCCACAACATGGTTCACGGCGTTTCGACCGGTTTCACGAAAGAACTCGACATCGTCGGCGTCGGTTTCCGTGCGGCGACGAAGGGCCAAGTCCTCACCCTGAACGTCGGTTACTCCCACCAGATCGATTATACGATGCCGGTCGGGATCACCGCGAAGGTCGACGCGAACACTCACGTCACCATCTCTGGCGCGGACAAGATGTTGGTCGGCGAAGTCGCCGCCAAGGTCCGCGGTTTCCGCCCGCCGGAGCCGTACCAAGGCAAGGGCATCAAGTACACGAACGAGCACATTATCCGTAAGCAGGGTAAAGCTGCCGGCGCGAAGTAAGGATTAAACATGGCAACGAAAATTCGTAAATCCACCAGCAATAAGCAGCAGATCCGCTTCAAGCGTAAGACTCGGATTCGCGCGAAAATCGAAGGTTCGGCGTCCAAGCCGCGCCTCGCGGTCTTCCGCTCGAACGCGAACATGTACGCTCAGTTGATCGACGACGTGAAGGGCGTGACCCTGGTGTCGGCTTCCACGATGGACGAAGGCTTGAACCTCAAGTCTCCGGGCGGCGCGGAAGGCGCGAAAGCGGTCGGCGCTCTTCTTGCGAAGAAAGCCACGGCGAAGAACATCAACGCGGTCGTGTTCGATCGCAGCGGTTACCTCTATCACGGTCGTCTGAAGGCTCTCGCCGACGGCGCGCGTGAAGGCGGACTGAAATTTTAATTCCTAGGAGATAAATCCAAATGGCTTTTGAACGGCAAAACAACCGCGATAACCGCGAAGGCGACGAGTTCGAAGACAAGGTTATTCATATCAACCGCTGCGCGAAGGTCGTAAAAGGTGGCCGCCGCTTCAGCTTCGCCGCGATCGTCGTGGTGGGTGATAAGAAGGGCCAAGTCGGCGTCGGTCTCGGTAAAGCGGGCGAAGTTCCGGAAGCGATCAAGAAAGCCGGCAAGCAAGCGAAGAAGAACCTGATGAAGGTTTCGATGGCCGGCACCTCGATCCCGCACGAAGTCGTGGGCGAGTGGGGCGCGAGCCGCGTCCTCATGAAGCCGGCTCCGGAAGGGACCGGGATCATCGCGAGCTCTTCCATCCGTGCGATCCTCGAAGTCGCCGGTATCCAAAACATCCTGACGAAGTCGATCAAGCGCGATAACCCGCACAACGTGGTTCGCGCGACGTTCGACGCCCTCAAGCAACTCCGTCAATTCAGCGAGATCGCCGCGGCCCGCGGTAAGACCGTCGCGGAAATCCTGGAGTAAGGAGCCCTCATGGCCACGAAGTCCACCGAAACGAAGAAAAAAGCTCCGGTTGAAGCCAAGGCGAAGAAAGCCGCCGGCGCGAAGCGCACGATCACGATCAAGCTCGCCAAGGGCACGATCGCGTGCAACCCGAACCAGCGCGCTTGCGTGAACGGCCTCGGCCTGAAGCGCCGCGAGCAAGTCGTCACCCTCGAGAACACGTCCGCGGTCCGCGGCATGATCAAGAAGGTGCTGCACCTGGTTGAAATCGTCGGCGAAACGCGTTAATCGCGTCTCCGTCGTAAAACCTAAACCCATGCGAGTGGACGGCCCCGTATTCGGGCGCCTGAAGCGTTAGCAGAAAGAAGAGAAGAACATGCTGAGACTCAATACGATCAAGAAACACCCGGGCGCCACCACCAGCCGTAAACGGCTCGGCCGCGGTTCAGGCTCCGGCCTCGGCGCTACCGCCGGTAAAGGCGATAAGGGTCAGCTCGCTCGCTCGGGCGGCTCTGTTCGTCCGGGGTTCGAAGGCGGCCAGATGCCGATGTATCGCCGGATCCCGAAAAAAGGATTCACGAACATTCACCGTCGTTCGAACGCCGTCGTGAACCTCTCGGAGCTCTCGAAGCTCGGGAAGTCCGTAAAGGACGTTTCGCTCGAAAGCCTCCAGGAGGCCGGAATTGTTAAGGGCCGTTTCGACCGCCTTACGATTCTCGCGACGGGCGAGATCACCCAGGCGTTTGCGATCAAGGCTCACCGCGTTTCGGAAGCGGCCGCGGAAAAGATCAAGAAGGCCGGCGGGACGATCAATCTGATCCCGATCCCGGAAGGTAAAAAGCGCGAAAAGAAAGCCGCCGCTCAGAAGTAATCAAACGGGGGCCGGCGAAGAAATAACGCTTTCGCATAGGCCCCAGTTCAGGTGATATATGAAGGCCTGGACGATCCAAATATCGGATCGCCCGGGCCTTTTCATGTCCGTCGAGTTCAAGTCTATCGAGACGAGGAAACCCATTCATGTCCGGTATCGCTGGCATTTTTAGAATCGAAGAACTTCGGAAACGCGTGTTGTTCACCGTAGGCATGCTCGCGATCTATCGCCTCGGCGTGCACATCCCGACTCCGGGGGTGGACGGCGCGGCTTTGAAGCAAGTTTTCGAATCGATGCAAGGAACCATCTTCGGTTTCTTCAATCTCTTCTCCGGCGGCGCGCTCGAACGTTTCTCCGTCTTCGCTCTCGGCATCATGCCGTACATCTCTTCCTCGATTATTTTCCAGCTCCTCACGGTCGTCGTTCCGTACTTCCACGAGTTGCAGAAGGAAGGCGAGCAAGGTCGAAAGAAGATCACCCAGTACACGCGCTACGGCGCGGTTCTCCTCGCGATCATCCAAGGCACCGGCATCGCGACCCAACTCCAAAACTACCAGAATCCGGCCGTCGTCCTGCACCCGGGCTTCACCTTCGTCGTGATGACCGTGATCACGCTGACCGCGGGCACGCTCTTCCTCATGTGGATCGGCGAGCAGATGTCCGAGCACGGCATCGGGAACGGAACTTCCGTCCTGATCTACGCCGGGATCGCGGCCCGCATCCCGACCGGCATCGGCAGCGCGCTTTCGCTCTATCGCTCGGGCGAACTCAGCTTCTTGAAGATCCTGATCGTGCTCGCGATCATCCTCGTCACGTTCTACGCGATCATCTTCGTCGAACGTGGCGCCCGCCGGATTCCGATCCAATACGCGAAGCGCGTGATCGGACGTAAGGTATACGGCGGCCAAAACACGTTCCTCCCGCTGAAGGTGAACGTCTCCGGCGTTATCCCGCCGATCTTCGCTTCGTCGCTCCTTATGTTCCCGGCGACGTTCGCGGCGTTCTCTCGGATCAAGTACATTCAAGACTTTACGCAGATGATCCAGCCGGGCTCGATGCTCTACGAGATCCTCTTCGTAGTCCTCATCGTCTTCTTCACGTATTTCTACACCGCCGTCGTCTTCAAAACCGACGACGTCGCGGAGAACCTGAAGAAAAACGGCGGCTTTATCCCGGGCATCCGTCCGGGAGAAGCGACCGAGCAGTACATCGATTACGTGCTCGGCAGGATCACGCTCGGCGGCGCCGTCTACATGGCCGCGATCTGCGTGCTCCCGACGCTCTTCACGCAGACGATGAAGGTTCCGTTCTATTTCGGCGGCACGTCCGTCCTGATCCTGGTCGGTGTCGCCCTCGACACCGTCGCGCAGATCGAAACGTATCTCCTCACTCGAAACTACGAAGGTTTCATGAAGCACTCCCGGCTCAAGGGTCGAACGGTCTTCTCATGATCCTGATTTTCTTGGGCCCTCCGGGCTCCGGAAAGGGCACCCAAGCGAAACGTCTGACGGCGAAGAAGAACTGGCCGCAGCTTTCGACGGGTGACATGTTCCGCGCGAACATCGCGCAAAAAACCCCGATGGGTCTCGCCGCGAAGAAGTTCATGGATGACGGCCAGCTCGTTCCGGACGAAGTCGTGATCGGGATGATCAAGGCCCGGATCGAGGATCCGGATTGCGCGAACGGATTCATCTTCGACGGATTTCCGCGCACGATTCCCCAAGCCGAGGCGCTGGATTCCATGCTCGCGGCGAAAGGGCTCAAGGTCGATCGGGCGATCGAGTTCAAGATCGACGATTCGGAGCTCGTCGGACGCCTTTCCGGGCGCCGCACCTGCACGAAGTGCGGGACGATGTATCACGTGATCACGATGCCGACGAAGGTCGACGGTGTTTGCGATAAATGCGGGGGTTCGGTCGTCCAGCGGGACGACGATCACGAGTCGGTCATTGCGAAGCGCTTGAACGTCTATCACGCGCAAACCGCGCCGCTCGTCGCGTTCTACGCGGGCCAAGGGAAATTGAAGACCCTCGACGCCATCCAGCCGATGGACATGGTTTTCGAAGCCCTGCAGAAGGCGATTTAAACTCATGGTGACGGTAAAGTCGGAACGCGAAATCGAACTCATGCGAGCGGCCGGATTGACCACGGCTCGCATTCTTGACGCAATGTGTCAGATGGCGAAGCCGGGTGTTTCGACCTGGGATCTCGACCACCTGGCCGAGACGATGTGCAAGGAAGCGGGCGTTACACCGGCCTTCAAGGGCTACCACGGGTTTCCGGCCTGCGTTTGCATCTCGGTAAACGACGAAGTCGTCCACGGGATCCCCTCGAAGAAGCGGGTCCTGAAGGACGGAGATATCGTCGGTCTCGATTTCGGCGTGATCAAGGACGGCTGGTACGGCGACACCGCCCGGAGCGTGGCGATCGGTAAGGTCGCTCCCGAGGCTGAAAAACTGCTTAAAATTACCCAGGAGTCGCTCCTGAGGGGGATCGCCGAGGCGAAGCCGGGAAATCGCGTCTTTGATATCGGGCACGCGGTCCAGGCGCACGCCGAAGCGGCCGGTTTCAGCGTCGTCCGCGAGTTCGTCGGTCACGGCATCGGTCGTGCCCTCCATGAAGACCCCCAGGTCCCGAATTACGGCCCGAAAGGGAAAGGGATGGTTCTAAAAACCGGAATGGTCCTCGCGATCGAGCCGATGATTAACGCGGGGCGTCCAGACGTGCGTGTTCTTCAGGACGGCTGGACCGCGGTCACGACGGATAAGTCGCTCTCCGCGCACTTTGAACACACCGTCGCGATCACCGAAAACGGCCCGGTGATCCTAACCGCACTGGCTTGATCTAGGCCCGGATTTTCGGCCGTCGGATCATCTAAAATGCTGCGCGCTGATTGCTTGAGTGCTGCGCACTATACGGTTGATCTCCGGTGGTGAGTGAGGTTAGAACCGAACAACTTTTGAAGGGTTCACGGTATGTCCGCGATGAGTATTCCTCGCGTCCCGACCGTGTGAAATAGGGGTTTTCGATTCGCGAAGATCGAAAACTTAACGACCGACGAAGCGCTTCGTTCAATACGAGGTGTGTAAAGGTCTGAAGGCTTCTCGCAACGAGCGGCCGAAGAAAGGGTGGATTCGTCCATGAAAGTTCGCGCGTCCGTAAAAAAAATCTGTGAAAAATGTAAGGTGATCCGTCGGGCCGGTGTGGTTCGCGTGATTTGCACTAACCCGCGCCACAAGCAGCGTCAGGGATAAGGAAAGGTTCAGCGTAATGGCACGTATTGCTGGTGTTGATTTGCCTCGGAACAAGCGGATGGAAGTCGCCCTGACTTACATCTACGGCGTCGGGACCTCGACCGCGAAGAAGATCTGCGCGGACGCGAAGGTCGACAAGAACAAGAAGACCGACGACCTCTCCGAAACCGACCTCCAAAACATCCGTGAAGCGATGGAAAAAGACATTCGCGTCGAAGGCGATCTTCGCCGCGAAATCTCCCTCGCCATCAAACGTCTCGTCGACCTCGGCACGTACCGCGGCAACCGGCACCGTAAAGGTCTCCCGGTCCGTGGTCAGCGGACCCACTCGAACGCGCGCACCCGTAAGGGACCGGCCGTCGCGATCGCGGGTAAGAAGTCCGTCAAGGCGATGAAGTAATTTCTGAAATTATCGGAGTGTATTGAAAATGTCTGAAACGAAGACTGAAACGAAAACCGAGAAGACCGCGGCGCCCGCCACTGAAGCCGGCGCGACCGATGCGGCCAAGAAAGTAAAGAAGAGCAAGAAGGGCTCCGTCACGGGCAACGTGTACGTGCTCTCTTCCTTCAACAACACGATCGTGACGATCACGGACCCGATGGGGAACGCGATCGCATGGGCGAGCGCCGGCGGAAAAGGCTTCCGCGGCTCGCGTAAGAACACTCCGTTCGCGGCGCAGGTCGCGGCGGAAGACGCTGCTCGCAAGGCGGCTGAAGGCGGAATGCGCTCCTGCAGCGTGTACGTCTCCGGCCCGGGCGCCGGTCGCGAATCCGCTCTCCGCGCGATTTCGTCTGCTGGCATCCGCGTGACGTCGATCGAAGACGTGACGCCCATCCCTCACAACGGTTGCCGCCCTCCTAAGCGCCGCCGCGTCTAATCGAAGGTATTAAGATTATGGCACGTTATACTGGTTCTGTTTGTCGTCTCTGCCGCCGCGAAAACCAAAAGCTCTTCTTGAAGGGCGATCGCTGCATGACCGAAAAGTGCGCCTTCGAGCGTCGCGGCTATCCGCCGGGACAGCACGGCCAAGGCCGCATCAAGTTCTCCGAGTACGGTCTCCAGCTTCGCGAGAAGCAGAAGATCAAGCGCATGTACGGTCTCGGCGAATCCCAATTCCGCGGGCTGTTCGAGAAAGCCTCCACCATGAAGGGGATCACGGGTAACCACCTCCTCTCGATGCTCGAGCGCCGCCTCGACAACGTCGTCTACCGCTCGGGTTTCGCGAATTCCCGCGCCGACGCTCGTCAGCTCGTCCGCCACGGCCACTTCCGCATCAACGGTAAGCGCGTGAACATTCCTTCCTACCAAATCGAAAAGGGCGACCTCGTCGAAGTGAAGGAAACCTCCCGCACGACCGTTCGGATCGCCGGCGCCCTCGAAAGCTCGAAGCGCCGCGAGATCCCGCAATGGCTCGAACTCGACAGCGCGTCCTTCAAGTCGCGCGTGCGCGATCTTCCGTCCCGTGACGACGTCACGGCGCCGATGCAAGAGCGCATGGTCGTCGAATTGTACTCGAAGTAAGCAGTCAACAACACCGCCCGGGCCGGAAGGATACGAAGCCTTCCGGCACGCGGCTTAACCGAAACACTCCGCATGGCCGGGACAAGACGTGAACGGCGAGGGGTCTTAGGAAAAGGAAAAAACGAAAATGGGAAATCTCGAAAAAAACTGGCGCGACCTGATCAAGCCGAAGGCGCTCGACGTCGATAAAGAATCGCTCTCCGAAGGCTACGGCAAATTCGTCGCGAAGCCGCTCGAACGCGGTTACGGCCTCACGCTCGGCAATTCGCTCCGCCGCGTCCTCCTCTCGTCGCTCCAAGGCGCGGCCGTCACGGCCGTGAAGATGGACGGCGTCCTGCACGAGTTCACCGCGGTTCCGGACGTGACGGAAGACGTCGCCGAAATCATCCTGAACCTGAAGGAAGTCCGCTTCAAGCTGCACGCCGAAGAAGCCACCGTCACGATCGACAAAGTCGGTCCGTGCGACGTGAAGGCCTCCGACATCATGGGCTCGGACAACGTCCAAGTCCTCAACCCGGACCAACACATCGCCACGATCGGTAAGGGCGGTAAGATCAAGGCCGAGATCCGCGTGAAGCGCGGCCGCGGCTACGTCGCCGCCGAATCCAACAAGACCGACGACATGGGCGTTGGCTGGATCGCGATCGACTCGTTCTTCTCGCCGATCCGCCGCGTGAACTACACGGTCACCCAGTCGCGCGTCGGACAGCGTACCGACTACGACAAGCTCACGATGGAAGTGTGGACGGACGGCTCCGTGAAGCCGGAAGATTCCGTCGGTCTCGCTTCGAAGATCCTCAAGGATCAACTCTCGATCTTCCTCAACTTCGAGGAAGAAGAAGAGCCGACCCTGATGGAAGAAGTGAAGGGCCAGCCGCAATTCAACCCGAACCTCTACCGTTCGGTCGAAGAGCTCGAACTGTCTGTTCGTTCGGCGAACTGCCTCCAGAACGCCAACATCAAGTACATCTACGAACTCGTCCAAAAGACGGAAGCCGAAATGCTGAAGACGAAGAACTTCGGCCGGAAGTCCCTGAACGAGATCAAAGACATTCTTTCCGAGATGGGCCTCTCCCTCGGAATGAAGCTCGACGGCTTCGTCGCTCCGAGCCAGCCTCCGAAACCGGCTGACTCCGACGTCGATGAGAGCAAAATCATGAGCGATCGCGAAGCCGGCGACGACTTCGATGATTCCGACGACGACATCGAAGACTAAGAAGCAGTTAAAGGAACTTAGAGAATGAGACACGCAGTAGATGGCCGTAAATTCGGCCGGAATACCTCCCACCGGAAGGCCATGTTCAAGAACATGTCCAACTCCATCATCACGCACGAGCAAGTCGTGACGACGGTCGAGAAGGCGAAGGAAATCCGCCGCCACGTCGACCGCCTCATCACCCTCGCGAAAAAAGGCACGCCGGCCTCCCGCCGTCTCGCTTTCGATCGCACGCGCGACGAACTCGTCGTGAAAAAGCTCTTCGGCGACCTCGCCAAGCGCTACGCTTCCCGGAACGGCGGTTACACCCGCATCCTGAAGCTCTCCGATCGCCGCTGGGGCGACGCCGCCGAAATGGCCGTCGTTCAGCTCGTCGACGCCGTGATCGTCGATAAGAAGAAAAAGCCGAAGGCCGAAGGCGCGGATTCCGCTCAAGCCCAAGCCCCGGCCGATCCGTTCGCCCGCTTCCGCAAGATGTTCGGTAAGCAAGCGAAGAAGGAAGCTTCGGCGACCGGCGAAAAGAAGGAAAAGAAGGCGAAAGCTCCGAAGGCCGAAAAGGCCGCGAAAACGGAGAAGAAGCCGGCTGCGAAGAAGACCACGAAGAAGGACGCGTAAGCGTTCTTAAGCGACGCTTCGGCGTCGTCGTGAGTTGCGAAAGCGGCTCTTAAGTTAAGAGGCCGATCCCGATTCGGGGTCGGCCTTTCTCTTTTCGAACCATCCTGTTCAGATCCGTTCTGAACAAAGGGCGGTACTGTCGCAGAGACTTCCGATATCGTGGCCAGCCTGGATACAGGTTCAAATCGCGTATTCTCGCGAGCGGGCGCCCCTTCGGACCTTTCAGCCGACGGCGTCCTCGCGGACGTCGCTAGTTATTCGGAGTGCCGTTGATGATCCAGTTCTTGATCAAGTCCTGGTCGGTCGACGAGAGCATCGATCCTCCGAGCGGCATGAGCGGGCTCGCGTTCGAAAGAACCGAGGTGTAGAGGCCGCTCGAGGCCGGGTCGTAGATCACGGTTTGTTTCACGACGGCCGCGTAGCTCGAGAGGTCGATCCCGCCCTGCGGCGATCCGCCGCTGTGGCAGCCGACGCACTTCGGTTGGAGGACGTTCGCATTCACCTTCGCGAAGGTCGCCGTCGGGTCGACGACCGGCGGCTTCACGGTGGCTTGGTCGATGTTGAACGTGATCTTCCCGCCCTTCGCGCTCGATTCTGCGTCGTGTAGGTAGTACGTCGCGGAGCCGTTCGCGGTCTTCGAGGTGATTTTCGCCTCGTACGCGTCGATATAGGTTTGACCGGCCGGATTCACGGCGCCCGCCGCCAGAGAACGTAGGCGGGTCGAGGTGTTCTGGTGCGGAATCAATCCCGAACCGTGGATGATGTGCGGGCCCTTCGGATCCATGTTGATGAAACGGATGGTGATGCCGGCCGCATGATTGATGAAGGACTGGGGCTGCTTCGCCGCGACGCCGGTACCGGCGTTGACGAGGTCCGTCGACCATAGGACTGCGTTTTTCGCATCGCCCTGATTGATGACGATTTCGTAAACCGGGTTCACGGCGAACTCGGTTTCCATCTGGGTTTCCTTCCGGACCGCGCCCGAGGCTTCGCGCACGACGACGTGGTAGTGAAGAGCGACGTCCGGGGCGGCCGTGGTCGCCGCCGAGGTCACCTTGAAGGCATAGTTTTGGTTCGGGGAGACGGAGAAGACGCTCGGGGAGGCGACGAAGGAGATCTGGGACTTCTTATCGACGTCCTGGATCTCATCGTACTCGATGGTCACTTTCAGAGACCCGGAGTAGGAGCCCGTGTGCAGCGAATAGCTCTGATCGGAACTCGCGCCGAGGTTGATCGCGGCGTTCTGGGCGCCGGTCACGGAGAAGGCGGAACCGGCCGGGACGACTTGGAAGTTCCCGTCGTCGGCGGGCTGGGTCTGCGATTGGGAACTCGTCGAGAGCAGTCCGTCCTTCGAGACGACGCCCGTGTTCTGAAGGCAGCCGGCGCTGAACCCGATCGCAGTCACGAGGCCGGCGGCGAGCGCGCCGCGCTTGAAAGTGGTATTCATATTTCCCCCGAAAGATACGCTAACCCTAACCCTAACCCCACCCAAGAGTTTATGCCGGTTTAGACGGCTCTGGAATGTGGCGAATATGACCTACCGCCCGGGCCCCGAAAATCGGCACCCCGCTCAGAAGTTCGACGGACGGTCCGCTCCGGACGCGAGCGAGGTGCGCGAAAGAAGAGGGGTATTTAGCATGCTCCTTCGGCCCCGGGATTGCTTCTTTAAGTAACTGAGGGATCTTCCCTCGGAAACCGATACGTGAACATGCGAAGTGCGTCCCGAATTTCCATCGCCCTCGGCCTTTCGCTCGTCCTGCCGGCTTTCGCCGGCGGAGAAGGCGATATGAACCGCTCCGTGGGGCTCCAGTCTTCGCCGTCCGCCGCGTCGAGCCCGCGCCCCGCGCCGACCGACTGGCGTCAGGAGTCGGAAGCGACCTGCGGAATGGCCTGCCGTTATCACCGCGCGGTCGACAACCTGAACTTGCAGGCCCTTTACATGATCACGAAGACCCAGAAGATCGGCGACGCGGTCCAAAGCAGTCAGGACGCCGACAAGACGAACGCGCGAATCGCGCTCGGTCCGTTTTGCAAGACTGCCGACGAAGATTTGAAGGACTGTTACACGCGTTATCAGCAGTTCAGCGGCCTCGCCCTCCGGGAAATCTACCAGTCGCTCGGCGAGACGAAGGACGCGATCGCGCGACTCACTTCGGGCCGAAAAACCGACGGCTCCGTCGCGAACGAAACGGTGGTGACCTACGCGACCGGGGAAAACGCGCTTCCGTACATGCCGGAAATCCCGACGCTTTCGCAGCTCGAGGACTCCTACCTGAAGGGCAAACTCAAGGCGAACGGATCGAAGTATTCCGCCGGTGAGATTCAGAAATGGAGTCAGGACCTCGTCGTGAGCAATCCGAAGGCGAAGTTTCTCGAGTTCCTGCCGAAGACGGTGAGCGGGAACCCTTACCGCGACGACGACACGACCTATCGGTTGAACATGCTGAAGCGGAACGACGACGGAGCTCCGAGCGGAGTCGATAAGCGTCTGACCGACGCGAAATACGACAAGGCCGTGAAGACCGTCCAGGATTATGCCAAGGACGCCAAAGACGGGAAGGTCGTCGAGCACGCGAAAGTCATCGCGCCTTCGAAGACCCTCAAGACCGACGACAAGATCACTTACGACTCCATCACTCAGGCGCGGTCGGTGCTGAACTCGAAGCTCGAGGATAGCGCGAAGAAACCGGAAACGACTTCCGACCGGACCCCGGCGGGCAAGGACCCGAAGGCGAAGCCGACGCCGGGACTGTCCGGTGCGCCGGTGATCACGAACCAGGCGTCGAACGGGGCGGCCGGATCCGCCCAAGACGTCCGTGTCGGCGCCGGCGGTAACGGTGCCCGCGCTCCGAGCGGCATGAAGACCTACGGCGACGAGGAAACCGTTCAGCGTCCGCCGGAGATGAAGAACTCGCGGTATCTCAATTACGATCTCGAGGACTTCATGAAGGACATCGGCTCCGTCACCGAATCGAAGTAGTCCCTAGATCTGGGAGAGCCAAATCACGACGCGGCTCATGCCGTTCGGGATCGGTTTCTTCGAGCGGTTCTTGTACCAGGTGAAGGTTTCGCTGAAGGGAAGGTTCTCGCTCGGCTTGCCCGCGAGGTGCTCGAGCTGGGCTTTCAGCGGCGCGATCACGCTTTGGGGAACGAGGAGATCGAACTGGATCCCGCCGGGGGCTTCGACCCCGCCGATTCCGAGGGTGTCCGCGGGAACGCCGGTATCTTTCAAAGCTTTCAGGATCTGTCCGCGCACGATGGCCGGGGCGTCGGTTTTCAGGTTGAATCGCCAGATCTCGGCCTTGCCGACCTGAACGTCGGAATCCACCTCGACTCCGGCCGAATTATCGGCTCCTTCGGAATCGCCTTCGGAGCTCGCGAGTTCTTCGGGCTCGCCGTCTTCGGCCTCGATGCGTCCGCGCGCGAGCGGGACGGACTGGGTCGAGGAATCCTCGGCGGCGATCATGGTCTGGAGCCGTTTCTCCATCCGCGCCTCGTACATCTCGCGGGCGACCGGTCCGAGCCGGATCCCGAGCACGACGACCGCCGCGATCGAGACGCCTTCGACGAGGAGACGGACGGCGACGGGCAGGTCCTTCCAAACCGCTCGCGGATTCGCGAGGAAACGACGGATCCGGCGAATCGGGAACGAAAGCGGGTCTTCGCGCAGCTCGAGCGGCATCGTCGCGCGCGGCTGGTGGTGAAGGACGCGGAGGAGCTCCCGCAGGTGCTCGGCCTGGGTCCGGCAATCCGGGCAATGGGAGACGTGCTCGTCGTAGGCGTGCCGGATTTTCGGCGAGAGGAGCCCGTCAAGGGCGTCGGTCATCCGGTTCTGGACCTCGAAACAGCCGATCCGCGGATCCGAATCGCGCTCGCGATCATGCCGTTCCATACGCGCCCCCGCCGTAAATCCAGGATTCGAGCATGCGGAGCGCCTGGAGACGCTGGAGCCGGGCGCTCGCCTCGGGAAGTTCGAGGACGGTCGCCACCTCGGAAACAGGGATGCCGTATTTATCGCGCAGGATCAGCAGGCACTGCGATTCGATCGGGAGGCGGTGAAAATAGGAATCGAAGAAACGGAGACGCGCGCGCGGATCGGGGTTCGAATCGAGCATGACTTGCTCGGCGGGCGTCAGGAGGCGCGGACTCCGTCTCTTCATCCCGCGGAGTTCGCGGAACGCGATCTGGAGGATCCACGGACGCTCGTACTTGCGGAACCTTTCGTTCTTCGGCCGGCGCGCGAGGGTGCGCAGGATCGAGCGGTAGGCGTCGGGGGCGTCGGCCGGACTCCAAAGGATCGTCTGGCAGAGGTCGTAAAGCAGGTCGCCGTACGTGAGTACGACGCCGTCGATCCACTCGTCGGTCTTCGTTTTTGCCTTCGGTGCGGCCACGATTAAAGCTTAGAACAGTTCGCTCCGCTAAGCCACGGGAACGGCGAGCCTATGCCGTACGTTCCGAACCTACTCGCCGTCGCCGAGGTCTTTGTCGTCCTTCGACTCTTCGCGAAGGAGATTCAAGTAGATTTTCCATCGATCCGGCGTCTTCGAGACGGTCATGCGGATCGCGGTCGCCGGCAGCCAGGTCGGCCGGAACGGCGTTCGGATCAGGTTCATCTTCGCCTGGTTCGGGGTACGCCCGCCCTTTTTCTGATTGCAGGGCTTGCAGGCGGTAACGATGTTCTCCCAGCTCTTCCCTCCGCCCTGGACGACGGGCATGACGTGGTCGAGCGTGAGGTGGGATTTCAGGAATCGGTTCCCGCAGTATTGGCAGCGGTGTTCGTCACGGATGAAAACGTTCGTGCGCGAGAAACGGACGATCTGCTTCCGTTTCTTGAGCGGGATGTACTCGAGGAGCCGAAGCACGGCGGGCACGCGAATGGTCAAACGAACGGTGCGAACTTCCTTTTCCGATTCTTCGATGACTTCGACTTTGCCTTGGAAAAGAAGCTGAATCGCACGTTGCCAAGTGACGATCTGTAAGGGTTCGAAACTGGCGTTCAGTACGAGGGCGTGGCCCATGCTTAATTATAGGAGTATTCGATAAAAAAGCGCAAATCGCCGGGAAAGCCCCGTTTTATGGGTTCCTAGGCGCTCAGGTCGCGTATATCGAAGGCGAAACGGCGTTAATTTGGCGCCGAACTGGGAACTGTGCGCGAACGCGGTTCGGCGTTAGCATGGACTCGTGTCCAAATTCCAAACCGACCTCCAGGCCGAATCGGCGAGGCACCCTTACGTGAAACGATTGAATCTCGTTCTCGGCATCGTCGTCGTCCTCATTCTCGCGGTCAGCGGTTATTACAAATCGGGCTACCGGGCCAGCATGGATAACCCGCCCGCGAACGGAGCGAAACGCGCGCCGGATTTCACGTTGAATCGCGCGGACGGGAAGGCCGTGAAACTTTCCGACTGGAAGGACGAAATCGTCGTCGTGCACTTCTGGGCGAGTTGGTGTCCACCGTGCCTGCCGGAGATCCCGGAGATCCTCGGCGCGGCGAAAAAACTCCCGAAGGATAAATCGGGACGGGCGATCCACTGGCTCCTCGTCAGTCAGGACCAGACCTGGGAAAAAGCCCATTCGGTCGTGAAGGAAGAAACGCTCCCGGAAAACGTCACGCTCGTGCTCGATCCGGAGGCGAAGGTTTCCGACGCGTTCGGATCGTACCAGTTCCCGGAGACCTACCTCGTCCTGCGCGACGGAGGCCTCGCCGCGAAATGGATCGGAGCCCAGGAATGGAGCGGAAAGTGGGGCGACTCGGTCCTCGAAGGCATCGAAAGCGCGAGTCGCTTCAATTCCTTGCCGAAGGCCCCGGGCACCTGACCGCATGGAATCCGCGCTCCGTCCGGTGAATTTCCTCCACGTCGCGGTCCTCGTTTTCGCGCTCGGCGCGGCGGTCGCGATCCTCCATCGTCGGGGATGGAAACTCCCGCCCCGCGTGCACGCGATCGCGGGGCTCGCGCTCCTCGTCGGCGTCTACCTCGCGGGCGGTTATTCCGCCGAGCGCGACGGACTCTTTTTCGTGCTTCTGGTCACGGCGGCGCCGCCGGCGATCGTCTACGCGTTTTTTCTCTTCAACCGGGAGCGCTAGTCTTTCCAGACGGCCGCTTCGAACGGAACGAAGTTCCCTTGGTATCCGGTGCGGGCGCGGAAGTAGTCTTCGAGCGGCTTCGCGTACTTCCGGCTGAAACCGCTATCCATCATTTCCCGGTAAGCGCGCTTCGGCGTCCAGCGACCGACTTGCATGCGGTAGAAGGCTACGACGACGCCCGTGCGGTCCTGGCCGCGCTGGCAGTGGACGTAGACTTTTCCGGTGCCCGTCGAGCGAAGTTCGCGCACGGCGCGGTCGATCTCGGCGTCCTTCGGCTCGACGCTCGCGTCGAGCGGGATATTCAATTCGCGGATCCCGAGGGAGTTCGCTTCGCGCGCTTCGGCGCGCACGACGTCCGGCACGTTCTCGAGGTTCACGATCAGGCCGACGCCCATCCGCGCGAGTTGGCGAAGGTCGCCCACCGTCGGGCGGCCGCCGCGGTAGATATTCGGAGTAACGGATTTGAACGCCGGGGGCAGGGCGAAGGCGGAGAACGAGGCCAAGAGAGCGGAGGTGACGATAAGCGGCCGCAGACGAGCGAATCGGGTCATGGGTTTTCCTCTCGGGGATTCCCGTGACGATAGGATGAATGCGCGCGAAGGGGAAGAGTGCCGACAGAATCCTGACGATCCGGTTTTAAGCCTCGAATATCGCGTTCCATTCTTCGACTTAACAATTGATCAGGAACCTAACTGTTCGTTTTCCAGACAGAATTGGAGCTGTCGAGGAAATCAACGCATAGCGTCTAATGGTTGAGCAAATTCATCCGATATGCAGTACAGGGATTGGTGAATCTAAGGGTCGGTGAGCCGATCGGTAGAGCTCCGAACCCGCAGAGTTGTTTGGCTGTATCCATTCGTGTCGCGCCCACTTCGGAGGGAAGAATCGATGATTAATTGGGAAGAACTGAAACACATCCACGTCATTCGTAAGCTGCAGACGATTCTCACGCAGTGGTTTTCCACCGAGGTGTTCTTCGTCGACGAGCGCGGCGTGGTCCGTAACTTCGATCCGAACGACAAGTCCCGAGATTGGAAGAACCCGCTCGCCCGCGAATACGTTCGCGAGAAGACCCGCGAGCAGTTCTTCAAGCACGTCGCCGAGCTGAACGAGCAGGCGCTCAAGTCCGAAAAGAAGGGCTTCGTCGCGAAGGGCCCGTGCGGTACCGTGAACGTCATCGTTTCCCGCATCGCGCGCGGCAACGACTTCCACGGTTCGGTCTACGCGTTTTGCTACCTCGACCGCGCGATCTCGCCGGCGGAGGCCGCGAACGTGAAGAAGTCGATCGAAGAATGGGGCGGGGACTGGTCGGCGTTCGAAGCCGCCTTCGCGAAACTTCGCGTCCTCGGCGACGGCGAGCGGAAATATCTGGGCGAACTCGTCGACCTCGTCGCCGAAGAAATCGTCACTTATCACACCGAGATCGCGAAGCGCCAAGAGCGCATCGAAGCCCTCACGAGCGAAGTGGGCAACCGCTACTCGTACTCGAACATGATCGGCAAGTCGAAGCCGATGCAAGAGCTCTACACGATGCTCGAGAAGATCAAGTCCTCCGAGTCCACCGTCCTCATCAACGGGGAGAACGGGACCGGTAAGGAACTGATCGCGAAGGCGATCCACTACAATTCCTCGCGCAAGGACATGCCGTTCGTCACCGTGAACTGCTCGGCCTTCAACGAGAACCTCCTCGACTCCGAACTCTTCGGTCACATGAAGGGCTCGTTCACCGGCGCCGTCCGCGACAAGAAGGGTCTCTTCGAAGTCGCGCACCGCGGGACCCTCTTCCTCGACGAAATCGGGGATATGAGCCCGACGATGCAGGTGAAGCTCCTCCGCGTCCTCCAGGAAGGCACGCTGACTCCGGTCGGCTCGACCGACCAGAAGAAGGTCGACGTCCGGGTGCTCGCCGCGACGAACAAGAACCTGAAGGAAATGATCGAAGAAGGCACGTTCCGGGAAGATCTTTACTACCGGATCAACGTGATCAACCTCGTCGTTCCGCCGCTCCGCGATCGCAAGGAAGACATCCCGGTCCTCATCGACCACTTCCTCTCGCGCGGCTGCAAAGAGAAGGAAATGCCGCTCAAGCAGCTCTCGAAGCGTTCGCTCGAGAAGATCTACGACTACCCGTGGCCGGGTAACATCCGGGAGCTCGAGAACGAAGTCGAGCGCCTGATCGTCCTCGCGGGCGAAGACAAGATGGTCGGCCCGGAACTCCTCTCGGCGAGGATTCGCGACCACGGCGAAAACGCGAAGGTCCAGGGCGTCCGCGTCGCGGGCAAGCTGAAGGACGCGCTCGAAGAACTCGAGATGACCATGATCAAGGAAGGCCTGAAGCGTACGGGATGGAACAAGTCCCGCCTCGCGAAGGAGCTCGGGATTTCCCGCGCGGGCCTGATCATGAAGGTCGAGAAGTACGGACTCGATAAACGCAAGCTCATGCGCCAAGCGGCGGCCGCCGCCGCGGCCGCGGGCGGCGGAGATGGTTCCCAGGGCGAAGTGGCTTAATAAGCCCTCGTCACGCGCGAGCCGATCGCGTTTGCATCGGCGCACGCTCGGGTCTCAGGCCGGCGCTCAAGGCCGAGATCCCCGGACGACCGAGGCGTCACCCGCCTCGGTCGTAAGGTTTATGTCGATAGTAGGTTCGGTCGCGGATGGGACGGGCTTCGCCCGCCCGTAGCGACCGGACTGTTCTTAACGAACGAAGCCTCACCGCTTCGCGCGTTTCCATAGAACCCCGGCTCGGGAATGGTTCCCGAGCCGGGGTTTTTCGTTGTAGGATCGGTTCGAAGCGTCTCCCTAAACCCCCGAGAATCGCCCATGGCCGCCGAACCCGAATTCCGCGTCGTCCCGATCCGCACCGCCGTATTCCGCGCGGAGGAGGATCTCGCCGCCTTCGTCGTACGTTCGGTCCCTCGCGAGCGCGTCGCGGAAAAGATGGTTCTCGCCATCACGTCGAAGATCGTTTCCCTGGCCGAAGGCGCGGTGGTGGCGCGCGAGTCGACGACGAAGGGCGATCTCATCCGCCGCGAGGCGGAGGCTTACCTCGGCGAGACCCTTTACGGAGTCTCGCTCACGATCAAGCACGGACTGCTGATCCCGTCGGCCGGCATCGACGAGTCGAACTCGGTCGACGGTTCGTACATCCTCTTTCCGAAGGATCCCTACGCCTCGGCGAAGCGGCTTCGCGAGGCGCTCAAGGAGGCGTGGGGGATAAAAGAACTCGGAGTGCTCGTCACGGATTCCCACACCCAGCCGCTCCGGAAGGGCGTCACCGGGATCGGGCTCTCGCATTACGGCTTCCGCGCGACGCGGAACCTCGTCGGCGAGAAGGACCTCTTCGGACGCGAGATCAAGATGACCCACGTGAACGTGATGGATTCGCTCGCGGTCGCCGCCGTCTACGCGATGGGCGAGGTCGCCGAGTGCCAGCCGCTCGCCATCGTCTACGGATCGGGCGCGGAGTTCGCCGAGACCGGGTCGGGCGCGGAGATCGCGATCGCGCCGGAAGAGGATTTGTACGGGAGCCTGCTTTTCCCGCGGAAATAGCTTTATCAGTATAAATCTAGTGCTGAGTGGCCGGCTCGCGAAGGTGTTCGTCCATGCCCCTTAAAAGATTTCTCGTGAAGTCGGGAGTCGACAAGAGAAGATCTTCCTCGCTGATGAGGTAGGGTGTCGGAAATCCGCTGCGCGTGAACCATGCGTCCGCGAAAAAACGTATGCTGCGACCGTTTCCGTCGATGAAAGGATGCACGCTCATCAAGTCCTGAATGCCGCGTGCAATCGTCTCGAGTTTTGCTTGAGGCGTACCCGAGGCGATGCCCTTGTTCGTGCGGTCGATGATCTCGTTTACCGCCGACTCGACCCGACTTGAGGACGTAAACGAAACTTTCGCGGTGAATTTCCCAGGGGAGATCTCCTTAACGCTTTCCGGAACGAGTTCGAGGTAGCGACTGGATTTGATCTCTTTCATCTCGGACGCGGTGAAATATTTCTGGCCGCCCGGGAGAACGTGGTCGGGCTGGAGATTCCAATTGTCGACGGCCTCGCTCCGAAATACCCCGAGCAGGGTATTGTGGTCCGTGCCAGTGAAGGGGACGGGCGTGGTTTCCAGTTTTTTAAGGGCGGCGTTCGCAGCGACGGGATCGACCTTCTTTTCGACTATCGCTTGCTTCAACCGTCGGTACTCGTAACCCCAAAAGTAAGAGTCCTTCATCGAGTCTTTGTGAATCTGTTTGAGGAAGTTTACGTCGACGGGGCCGTCATAGGCGGCGACAAACTCCTCGGTTTTGAGCCAGTTCTTCGCGCTCGTCCGAAGGGAGGACCAGGTCGGGACGCCGTCTTCGGCGCTCATGGCGATCATCAACTTGTCATCGAAGAGCCTACGCAGTTCTTGCAGTCGTTCGGTTTTAGGATTGATCTGGGAGACGGTACGATTCCGGTCCATCATCGACTTCGCGGTGAGTTCTCCTTGGTTTTCCTCCACGAAGATGCGCAGTTTCCCCTGATCGGAGAGGATCGCTTTTCGCTGAGAGGGTGGGAGTCGGGCGAGGGCCGAGGTTATCAGGTTGCACGAAGCGGAACCGATTACCGCGCAGATATAGTCGAGTGCCCTAATGCCGGCGAGGGCCTTCGGGCTTTCGGCGAGCTCGGAAGAGATTCGAGCGATTGTCTTCGCGGCAGCGGAAGCGCGTAGCGTTTCGGTGGCGAGGACGAGTCGAGACGCTTTCACGATTCCGATGGGCGCAACCGTCTCGAGGATCTTCAGAGCAAAGTCCTGCGCCTGCGAATCGAGTTCGGTTTCCGCTGCATTCAGTTTCTTCTCGCTACCGCCCGTTTTCGCAACGAGCGCCGTCTTTTGGATCGTAACTTCTTCTTTTAGATCGAAATACCGTTTCGCGGTGTAGCCGGTGTTCGAAACCAGCGCGAGGGTATTCAAGCTGAGATTTACGGTTTCCAGCGTAGAAACGGCCGCACCGCTTAGCGCTAGTCCGGCGGGCGCAAGCACCCCGGTCGTCACGAGGATGCCACCCACGATCATCCCTCCCCAGGCGACGGCCCGGACGACTTTACCCATGCGGGCGTCGTTCGCATCGTCCACGGCGATTTCCTTTTTCAAACGACAAACCTCGTGGGCGAGGTCCGAGTCGTCGGCTAAGACCTGCCCTGCGGCCACCGGGGCGCGCCGGAGCATCGTTTTAAGGATGTCGTTCGCCGTCGAGTACCGAGTCGCGACACGGGTTCCCGTGATCGGATCGAATTTTTCCGAATCTTTGGAAGTCGGATCGGAGACGATTTTTTCCGCCATCCACGCGTCCGAGAGGGTGTCTTTAGCGAGTTTCAAAGTCTCGGTTTGGATCTCCTTCACCGCGTCCCGTATCGTGTCTTCGCTTTCTACGGCGAGGTGACCCGGTCGCTTCATCGTGGGAAGATTCCGAAACGCGTCCGTGTAGAGGAGGAGGCCGATCCCGTCCGAAGACTCGGCGATCAATTTCTCACGAAATGCGCCGTATTTTTTTTCCATCCCGTTGAATATCACGCTGCGCTTACTGGATTTAATGTTCTTCAGTGCTTCACGGCTCGTTTCCGCGATCGAATCCGATATCGCTCCGGTCGAGGAAAGGCGGGTGTTATCCACCTTCTTATGTTCTTGATCGATGTGGGCCCACGCTTCGTTCAAGACCTGCAGCTTCGCCGAAATGGCATTTTTCGCCTGGGCGGCGGTAAAGATCGGTTGGCCGGTTTTCGCGAAATTAGCCCGATATTCGGCGACGGTTCGTTCGAGTTCCGCCGACTCTCCAGGGGTGCAGAGTTCGCGAGCTTTAAGGGGATCGTCGCAGAATAGTTTCACGACGGTCTTCACTTTTCGGAGGCCGTGGGGGTTCGGCGCATCTAAATCATAGCGGGCTTCGGAATCCAGGAAAGACATCAGGGCGTTTTTCAGAGTCTGGATTTTCATCTTTTGGATGAAACGAATTTGGCGGCTCTGTCGCTGCTTTTCGAGGATGTCCGCAGTTTGGTTAACCAGCGCGAAATTAGTCAGGGGCGCGGATGACGAAACCGGAGGCGGGCAGGAGCCCTCCGACCGCATGTCGATACCGGCACTCACGGAAGTGAGTAGGTCCCGTTGGTCGGAGCCACTGCAACCCGCTAAAATCTTTCGGGCCTTTTCGGTATTTGGTGTTTCCGCGTGCGCGGTCGAAGCGGAAGAGACGAAAAGCGAGACAAATACGAAGCCGATGGTGGCAGCGAGATTAGACGTCATCGGTTATCTTAGCGGCGACCCGAAAGGATAACGCCATCCCTTGAACTTCTTGCGCTCGGAGAGCGCGTTTTCCGAGTAACCGAAATTCAATCGGAAGAACGCCCCGTATTCCATGACGCTCGCCGAGTTTCCGTAGGTGACGCTCGAGAAAGACTCGCGCGAGGCTTGGAGTCCGAAATCGATCTCGGGCGTGATCGGGAAAAGGAATTGGGCTTCGAGGGTGAGCATCGAGTCGAGGGTGGAGATTTTCGTCGTGTTCAGCCCGCTCGTCATCCAGGTAGTGTAGCCCGCGCCGAGGACGATCCGCCAAAACTCGAGGCGGAGGATCGGGGAAACCGGCACGACCGAGAACGCGTCGCCGGCGCCGCTCGTGCCGTTCAGGTAGCGCGTCTGGAGACCGAGGGCGAAGAGCAGGCCGTGGCTATGCTCTTGGAGTTGGACCGCGAAGGTGAGGGGAAGATCGTATCCCGAACCCGCGCTCGAAGAGGAAGCCTTCCCTTGGGAAACGAGGAGGGAGTTCGGCGACGTGAACGCGGCGTAACCTCCGCCGAATTCGAAGTAATAGGGCCAAGCGCGCGCGTCGCGCGGCCCGGCGAAGACGCCGAGAGCGAGGAGAGAGAACGCGAAGGTGCGGAAGCGACCGAACTTCTTCATTCCATCACCCAGTTTACGCGCCGCCGGGTCCGGAGAGGAGAGGCAAATACCTCCTCACGGCGACGGCGGATTGACGGATCGAATCACTCCTTTGCCAGGATTCGATTAGGGCGCGGCGATCGCTCCACATTTCGGAAGACTTCCGTAAGCTCGGATCTATGCGCCCTTTTCTTCGTCCCGTCCTCTTCGGTCTCGGTATCGCTCTCGCCCTCGGATTCTCGCTTTCGGCCGGTGCGGCGGGGACCGGTCTTCGCGTGATGAGTTTCAACGTGATGTGCAGCTTTTGTGGCCATAACGGGGAGATCGGCCGCTTCAAGAAGCGACTCCCGCAAATCGCCGATACGATCGATCGTCACGATCCGGATCTCATCAGCGTCCAGGAACTCTTCACGCGTTCGCAGATGCGGAGGCTCCGCCGTCGCCTCAAGACCGAGTACGAAACCGTTTTCGCGCATGCGATCGTCGGTTACGCCGATCCGACGCTTTTCGTGCGGAAGTCCCGATTCCGGGTCCTCGATCGCGGCGGGTTCTGGCTAGGACCGAACGCGCCTCGCTTCGGTTTCGGGTGGGCGATCGCGTACCCGCGCCGGGTCGAATGGGCGGATCTCGAGGACCTGACGAGCGGCCGGCGCTTCCGTTTCGTCGGCACTCATTTCGACAACAACCCGAAGAACAAGGAGCCGAGCGCCGAACTCCTCGTGCGCACCGTGCTTCCGGGCGGCGCGACCGGCTTGCCGGTCGTCTTCGCCGGCGACACGAACTTGCGCCCGTCGATGGAGGGATACGCGACCCTCGCGCGGGCGTTTCGCGATACGTTCACCGAGGTCGAAGACCATCCGTTCATCGCGAAAGGGCCGACTTCGAATTCCGACGGCTGCGACCTCGATCCGACGGCCGTCTTTCCGGATTGCCGCATCGATCACGTGATGCTCTCGCCGAACGCGCCTTGGAGGACGAAGGCCTGGCGTCTCGACGCGTTCAAATACGCGAAAGGTTTCACCTCGGACCACCGGGCGGTCATCGTCGATCTCGCGACGGAATGAGAGTTGCGGTTCGATCCGACTCGATTAATATCGGATCATGAACAAACGAGCGCGGTTCGGTTTTTTGGCCCTGGTTTCTCTTCTTTCGGCGACGGCCTTCGGCGCGGAGCCGGGGAGCGCGGATTCGATCGAACGGCTCTTCGTCCGCGCTAAGGGCGGCCTGTCGATGTACTCGAAACTCGATCCGGTGACATCGGCGTTCGGCGTCGGGCTCGACATCGGTTATTTGCACCGTTGCGGTTTCGGGTTGACCGGAATGGCCAAGCTGAACTTTTCTTCTTCGGATTCCACGACGAGCGGTGGGGCGAACACTTCCGCCGACGTGAAGTCCCACTTCCTCGGCCTCGCGCCGACCTATTCGGTTACGCGGGGGAATGCCTACCTCTCTTTCGGCATCGGGGTCGGGAGTTTCGGATATTCCGGCCAGACGACCACGGTCGTTTCGAACGTCGCGACCTACGGCGAAAGCAGCGAATCGCGATTCGCGCTCGCACCGACTTTTCAGGTCGATATCGGGCTCGGCTCTACGCTTTTCCTGAACTTGGGTGCGACGTACATCGTCACTCTCGGAAAATCCCCGCATTTCGCTGACTTTTCACCGATGGCGGGACTCGGGTTGAATTTCTGAAGCATCGCGTTTAACCGATTGCGTTAAGTCGCGAATCGGCACGAAAAATCGATCGCAAACCGGAGCGGTTCCCGCTAGTTTCGCGCGTATGTCTTTTACGCAGAAGCTCCAAGAATTGAACGAGCGGAAACGTCAGTCGGAGGCCGGCGGCGGCGAGGAACGCCTCGCGAAACAGCACGCGGCGGGTAAGCTCACCGCGCGCGAGCGCATCGAACTCCTCCTCGACCCGGGTTCCTTCGTCGAACTCGACCAGTTCGTCACCCATCGCTGCACGGACTTCGAAATGGACAAGCAGAAGTTCCTCGGCGACGGCGTCGTGACCGGTTACGGCACGGTGAACGGTCGCACGATCTTCCTCTTCTCTCAGGATTTCACCGTCTTCGGCGGGTCGCTCTCGGGCGCGCACGCGACCAAGATCTGCAAGGTGATGGACCTCGCGCTGAAGGCCGGCGCTCCGGTCGTCGGATTGAACGACTCGGGCGGCGCGCGGATCCAAGAGGGCGTCGAATCGCTCGGCGGCTACGCCGAGATCTTCTGGCGCAATACCCAGGCCTCGGGCGTCGTCCCGCAGCTCTCCGTCGTCCTCGGCCCGTGCGCCGGCGGCGCGGTCTACTCCCCCGCGATCACCGACTTCATCTTCATGGTCGACCAGTCTTCGTACATGTTCGTCACCGGGCCCGACGTGATCAAGACGGTGACCCACGAAGACGTGACGAAGGAAGCTCTCGGCGGCGCCGAGACCCACGCGGAAAAGAGCGGCGTCACCCATTTCGTGCGCCCCTCGGAAACCGAGTGCCTCAAGACCGTGCGCGAGCTCCTCGCGTACTTGCCCTCGAACAACCTCGACACCGCTCCGCGCTCCGATTCGAAGGATCCACTCGACCGGCCTTGCGTCGAGATCGCGAAGGTCGTTCCGGATTCCCCGAACAAGCCCTACGACATGCTCGGAATCATCCGCGACGTCGTCGACGACGGACAGTTCCTCGAAGTCCACGGAGGCTACGCGAAGAACCTCGTCGTTGGGTTCGCCCGCCTCGGCGGAAAGTCGGTCGGGATCGTCGGGAACCAGCCGAACCACCTCGCGGGTTGTCTCGACATCGACGCTTCCGTGAAGGGCGCGCGTTTCGTCCGATTCTGCGACTCGTTCAATATCCCGCTCGTCACCTTCGTCGACGTCCCGGGGTTCCTCCCGGGCACCCAACAGGAATACGGCGGGATCATCAAGCACGGCGCGAAGCTCCTCTACGCGTTCGCCGAAGCGACCGTACCGAAGCTCACCGTGATCACGCGCAAAGCCTACGGCGGCGCGTACGACGTCATGGCGTCGAAGCACATCCGGGCCGATTTCAATTTCGCATATCCGACGGCGGAAATCGCCGTCATGGGCCCCGAAGGCGCGATCAACATCTTGTACCGCAAGGAAATCGCGGCGGCGGAGAAGGCGGGCAAACTCGCCGAGGAACGCACGCGCCTCGCGGACCTCTACCGGAAGACGTTCGCGAATCCTTACAAGGCGGCCGAACTCGGCTACATCGACGAAGTCATCGTTCCGGAAGAAACGCGCCGGCGGCTGATCACGGGGCTGCGCACCCTCGAGGGCAAGCGCGAGCGCGGGCCTTCGCGTAAGCACGGGAACATCCCGCTGTGAAGACCTCGAAAGACGTCCAAGCGAAGAAGCGTCCGCCGGTCCTCGTCGCGAATCGCGGCGAGATCGCGATTCGCGTCGCCCGCACCGCGAAGGCGATGGGATTTCCGACGGTCGCCGTTTATTCGGAAGCCGACCGCTTCGGCGAGCACGTCCGTTACTGCGACCGGGCCTACTTCATCGGGGGGGCCGCGCCGAAGGATTCCTACCTGAACGTCGAGCGCGTGCTCGATGCCGCGAAGAAATCGGGCGCGAAATTCGTCCATCCCGGTTACGGATTCCTCTCCGAACGCCCGCATTTCGTCGAGGCGTGCGAAAAGGCCGGCATCACTTTCGTCGGTCCTTCCGCCGAGAGTATGCGGCTCATGGGCGATAAGATCACCGCCCGGAAGACGATCGCGGATCTGAAGCTTCCCGGCGTTCCGGGCTCTCCGGGCGCGGTGAAGGACGGCGCCGAGGCCGCGCGCTTCGCGAAGGAAATCGGGTATCCGATCCTGCTCAAGGCCGCCGCGGGCGGCGGCGGGAAGGGTATGCGCCGAGTGGATTCCGAGAAGGAGATCCTCTCGGCGTTCGAAGGCGCTTCGCGCGAGTCGCTCGCCGCGTTCGGCGACGGTTCGATGTACGTCGAAAAACTCATCCTCGAACCCCACCACGTCGAGATCCAGGTCTTCGGCGACGGAAAAGGCGGCGCGATCCACCTCGGCGAACGCGAGTGTTCGATCCAGCGGCGGCACCAGAAAGTCTGGGAAGAGACGCCGGCGCCGATCTTGAATCGCCATCCCGCGACCCGCGAGAAGATGTTCGAAGCCGCGCTCAAGATCACGTCCCACGTGAAGTACGCGGGAGCGGGCACGCTCGAATTCATCGTCGACGGAAAGGGCAACTTCTACTTCCTCGAGATGAACACGCGCCTCCAAGTCGAGCATCCGGTCACCGAGTGGGTGACGGGAGTCGACCTCGTCGGCATGCAGCTGCTTCTCGCCTGCGGCGAACTGCCCACTCGCGCGGGCGAATTCGTGAATCCTCCCCGAACGGGCGCCTCGATCGAAGTGCGCCTCTACGCCGAGGATCCGCAGAACTTCCTGCCCGCTCCGGGCCCGGTCGGACGCATCCATTTCCCGACGGGTCCTTTCGTGCGCGTCGATACGGCGATCACCGAAGCGGGCGAAGTCTCGATGCACTACGATCCGATGATCGCGAAGATTTCCGTTTGGGGCCGCACGCGCGAAGAGGCGATCGGCCGCATGCGCGTCGCGCTCGACGAGACGCGGGTCGAGCCCCCGAAACGTCGCGACGGATCGAAACGCGGATCGCTCAAGACGAACCTCGAATTCCTCCAAAAACTCGCGCGGAACGCCGACGTCATCGGCGGCGACACGACGACGGACCTCATCGCCCGGAATCCCGAGTTGACGAAGGTTCCCGCTCCGGAAGTCGCGGAAGCGGCGATGACCGACGAAGAGCTCGTCGCGCTTTCGCTCCACCAGCTCCTCGGCGAATCCGGAGGTCTCGCGGCGTCGGGCGAATCTTCGTCCGGGGACGGTTCGGCCGGCCCAGCCTCGGCTTGGCAACTGATCGCCCGCCGGGAAGGGGTGCGCGGATGAGTTCGACCCTCGGTACCGTGGGGAAACGGAAGATCGCGTGGAAGCGCGCGCCGTCCGGCTCGGAAGGCGCGGGGGAAGTGACCGTCGACGGGAAGGCTTACTCGGTCGCGTGGAAACGCGATGCGGACGGACTCTGGATCGAATTCCCGCACGGGACGTTCGGTTACGATTTCTACGGCGAGGCCGACGACTCCGCAGGCGGGCTCGTCTACCGCGTGAACGAACGCGGCACCGATCGGCTCGTCAGCGGCGTGCGCGTCCGTGGCGCGGGCGAGACCGCGGTCGGCGCCTCGGGCGGTAAAAAGAAGGCGACCCGCGTTCGCGCGCAGATGCCGGGTAAGATCGTGCGCGTGCTCGTGAAGGCGGGCGACGAAATCGCGAAGGACCAACCTCTCCTCGTCATGGAGGCCATGAAGATGGAGAACGAGATCCGCGCGACCGGTCCGGGCAAGGTCGGAACCGTGAAGGTGACCGAAGGCCAAGCCGTCGAGAGCGGCGCGGACTTGATCCTGATCGATTAAGGCGAGCGATGGATAAGCCGACGAAGAAAGCGACCAATACTCAAGGCACTCCGAAGATCCTCACCACGCGGTCGAACATCACCGTGAAGGAAACCTACGGGTCGAGCGACCTGCCGGAAACCTTCGCCGGCCGGGGCGGCGAGCGAGAAGCTCTCGGTGCGCCCGGGGAATTCCCGTTCACCCGCGGCGTGCAGAAGGACATGTACCGTGGCCGACTCTGGACGATGCGCCAGTACGCGGGGTTCGGCACGGCAGAGGAATCGAATCGACGGTATCACTACCTCCTTTCCCAAGGCGTGATGGGGCTTTCCGTCGCGTTCGATCTGCCGACCCAACTCGGCCTCGATCCGGACCATGCCCGTTCGAAGGGCGAGGTCGGGAAGGTCGGCGTTTCGATCGCGACCCTCGACGACATGCGGACGCTGATGAAGGGGATCGACCTCTCGAAAGTCTCGACTTCGATGACGATCAACGCGACCGCTTCGATCCTCCTCGCGTTTTACGCGACCGTCGCCGAGGAGGGCGGGGCGAAGATCTCCGAATTGCGCGGTACCGTCCAGAACGACGTCTTGAAGGAATACATCGCCCGCGGAAACTACATCTATCCGGCGACCGGCGCGCTCCGGATCACGACCGACATGTTCGAGTGGTGCGCGAAGCATACGCCGAAGTGGAATCCGATTTCGATCTCGGGCTACCATATCCGCGAAGCCGGCTCGACCGCCGTCCAGGAACTCGCCTTCACCTTCGCGAACGCGATCGCTTACGTCGAGGCCGCGGTGAAGAAGGGGCTCTCCGTCGACGCGTTCGCGGGGCAACTCTCCTTCTTCTTCAACGTCCATTCCGACTTCTTCGAGGAGGTCGCGAAGTTCCGCGCCGCTCGCGGCATCTGGGCGAAGATCATGCGCGATCGGTTCGGCGCGAAGGACCCGCGCTCGTGGATGCTCCGGTTCCATTCCCAGACCGCCGGCTCGACGCTCACCGCCCAGCAACCGATGAACAACGTCGTGCGCGTGACGCTCCAAGCGCTCTCCTCCGTGCTCGGCGGCACTCAGTCGCTCCACACGAACTCGCTCGACGAGGCGCTCGCTCTGCCGACCGAAGACTCCGCTCGCCTCGCGCTCCGCACCCAGCAGGTGATCGCGTCGGAGACGAACGTCACCCAGACGGTCGACCCGCTCGCCGGTTCGTACTTCGTCGAGAGCCTCACCGCCGAACTCGAACGCCGGACGTTCGCGATCCTCGACGAAATGGAAAAACTCGGCGGCACCGTGAAGTGCATCGAGAACGGGTGGGTCCAAAACGAGATCCTGAATTCCGCTTACGCCGACCAACGCGCGATCGACGAAGGCCGCATCAAGGTCGTCGGCGTGAACTGCTTCAAAGACGAAGCCAAGGTCGCGTCCCCGATCGAGATCCTCCGGATCCCGCCCGAACTCGAGCTCGGCGCGCGGGAACGCATCGCCGCTTGGCGAAAGAAACGGAACTCATCCGAAACCGATCGCGCACTCCGCGCCCTCGCCGACGGAGCGAAAGGCGACGCGAACGTCATGGGGCTCGTGATGGATTCCGCGCGCGCGGGAGCGACCCTCGGCGAGATCGCCGATACGCTCCGTAAGGTCTTCGGACAGTACCAGGAATACGCCGGATTCTAGTGGCGGGCGCCCGAAGAGCGGCGTTCGGTCGCGGCCGATCGGATCGCGCCGTGGAGTAGTACGGGCTTCGCCGTGACGCCGTCCCAGAACTCCGCCGCGTGCGGGTGGACCCGGATCAGGCAGAGCGTCGGGTCGGCCATCCCGTCGGGATACCACGCGGCCGTCTTCGAGTCCCAAAGCTCGGCCGTCTTCTTCGCGTCCTTCATCGCTTTCGCCGATCCGGTGATCGAAAGGTACTGACCGCTCGGGACGTCGGCGAACCCGAGATTCACGTTCTCGTCGAAGTCGAGCGAGACGGTCTGCTCGGCGTTTTCGGACGCCATGAACCAGAGGTTGCCTTGGTCGTCCATCTGGAGCGCCGTCATCGGCCGAGAAACGAGCCGGCCCTCCGGCGTGATCGTCGTGAGCATGCAGACGCGGTTTTTTTCGACGAAGTTTTTCGCGCGGACGAGATCGATCGTGTCTTGGAAAGTCATGGGGCCTCCTTGAAAGGATAAAAAGAAGGGCCAGGAACGGGTTTCAATCCGGACCTGACCCTTCGAACGAGAGCTTGGCGGTTTCGGCGCTTCGAGTGACTTCGGTCTCGAAGAGACTAGTAGGCCTTGCTGTCGTCGCTTCCGATTTTGTCGGAAGTTTTCTTCGTTTTCTGGTCGTACTCGACGTCGGTGTACTTCCGTTCGCCGGAGAACTCTTCCGGTTTCTTGATCCCGCTCTTTTGCTTGAGGTGTTCGAGCGTATTGCCGAGCTTGTAGATCGCCTGGCCGACGGTTTCCCATCCGTTCTTTTCGATCTTCTCGCCGACCCGCTCGAGCGAATCCCCGAGATCGTTGATCTGCTTCAGGACCTTTTCCTGAAGGCCCGCATCGACGCCGAAGGCGGTGCCGGATTTCTTGGAAGTGGATTCGGTGTTCGTGGTGTTTTCCATGATGATTCTCCTTGAGTTGAAGCCGTAAAATAGGCGGGCCGCACGCAGGCGACCTACGTGCGGATAACGTTTCAACTCCCGGGCCAGGAAAAATGTCCCAAAGTACCCCGTCGGGACTTCGCGGGCGCTCAGAGCCCGAAGCTCGATTTCAACCAGGCGGTCGTTTCGGGCAAACCGGTTTTCTTCGCGGCGCTCTTCGCGTCGATCGGGCCGTAGGGAACGAGGAACTCCTGCTTGAGTTCGCGCGAAAGTTCGGCGGATTCGAGGACGCGTTCCGGATCGAGGCGGTCCTCGTCGAGCGCCTTCAGAAGCGAAGCGTAGGCGTGGCGGCCGGCCGCTTCGGAGCGGTAGATGAGGAGGTCGCACCCGGCTTCGATCGCGAGCCGGGGAGCTTCTTCGGCTCCGAAGTGGTCGGTGACCGCCTTCATTTCCATGTCGTCCGAAACGACGAGGCCGGTGTAGCGCATTTCATCGCGGAGGATGTCCGTGAGAACGCGCTTCGAGAGCGTGGCCGGAAATTTCGGATCGAGGTTCGGGTTCAGCACGTGCGCGGTCATGACCCATCGGCAGCCCGATTTGAAGGCCTTCGTGAACGGTCGGAACTCGCGGGCGCGGAGCGCGTCGAGCGAGTCGGTGACTTTCGGGAGCGCGAAGTGCGAGTCGGTCGTCGTATCGCCGTGGCCGGGGAAATGCTTCACGCACGGTTGGACGCCTTGGTGGAGGTGGCCGCGGACGAAGGCCGAAACCATCTTCGAAACGCTGTCCTCGTCCTCGCCGTAGGCGCGCATGCCGATGACCGGGTTCTGGGGATTCGAGTTGATGTCCGCCACGGGAGCGAAGTTCACGTTCACGCCGACCGCCTTCAGTTCGGCGGCCACGAACTCCGAGAGTTCGAACAGGAGTTTCGGCGAACCTTTCTTCGCGATCGTTCCCGCCTCGGGAAGTCGCGTGAAGCCTTCCTTGAAGCGCTGGACCTTCCCGCCCTCGTGATCGACGGTGATCCAGAGGGGCGCTTCGCCCGCGCGGCACTCCTGCACCTGGTTGATCAAAGTCGCGAGTTGTTCGGGATTCTCGTAGTTCGCCGCGAAAAGGACGACGCCGCCGATGCGGGCTTGGGAGAGAAACGCCGCGGTGTCGTCGGCGAGTTCCGTCCCGGAGAATCCCATCAGGAAGAGTTCGCCGAGTTGTTCCTTCGCCTCATCGATCTTGGACATGGGGAAGAGTCTAGCAAACCTTCGGCGCTATTAGCATGCGTCAAAATGCTAACGACCGGATTTCGGGAGATCCTCCGTCCGCTTCACGAGGAACCGGCGCGCTTCGGCTTCGGTCTTTTTCTCGATCACGAGGTGTTGGTCGGGTTTTTCGATGCGGACCGATTCGCCGGTCGGGAGAACGTACCAAACGCTCTTCATGCCCGCGAGCTCGACGGAGAGTTTCTTCGTCCCCGTTTTCTTCGCGTAATCGTCCTCGGCTTCGAGTGTCATCGCGCCGTTGATCGAAGCGTAGCGCGTATCGAGCCCGTCTTCGAAGAGCGTCACGAACGGAAGGCGCTTCCCGGGCTTCGCTTCGGGAAGGTGTTTGCCGATCCAAACCTGGAACAAGGTCGAGAGAAACGCCTTCGAAGGGACGTTCGTCTCGATCGGAGGGAGGTTCTGCTTGTTCCGCCGCGCCTTCACGCTGAGTTTCGTCCCTTTGAAGGTGCCGTCGATGCTGAACTCGGAGTCGCGGTAGGTGCCGAGGAAATTAAAGAGGATCGGGCTGACGTTCGCGTCGTCCTTCCCGAAGGAAACCACGCGCTCCTCGTTGATGAAGCCCTCCTCCATCTTCCAGAGCTGGTTCTGGTAGGCGTACTTCCCGTCTCGTTTCTCGACTCGGTCGTTATAGTAGCCGAAAGGCACTTTTTCGCCGACGGTCATCGTGTACCAGGAGTTCCAAAGGAGCTTCGACTTCCCCTCGGCATTCGAGTTTTCGGCGGCTGCCTCTTTCCGCATCTCCTCCTTCACCCGCTGGATCGCCTCGGAGGGCTGGACCGGCTTGCCCGCTTCGCCCGCGTCGGCGACGAGCGCGACGAGTTCGGCGATCACGAGGAGGATGACGAGGAAGATCGCGCCGGTCTTAAGTCGGCGGGCTTTGCGGTTTTTTTCGGTTTCGAGCATGCGGGGGTTCTTCTCCTTTGAAGTAATGCCACTGGAGCGACGCGGAAAACGCGGCTCCGGTCAGGACCACGAGCCAGGCGACGTAGGTCCAAACGAGGAAGATCGGGACCGCTCCGAGGCTGCCGTAAACGCGGTCGTACGTCACGAACTTACGGACGTAGAGGCCGTAGAGGATCTTCGCGACCGTCCAGACGGACGAGGTGCCGATCGAGGCGACGAGGGCCGCGCGCCAATAGACGGCGCGATAGGGAAGATATCGATACATTCCGTAAAAGATCCCGACGAGGATGAAGAAAAACGGAGTTCCGGTGGGGAAAACTTTCGAGAGCGGGAGGTCGAGCGTCGTCGCGGCGGCCAGCGCGAGCGCGAGGGCGAGCGGACCTACGGTGATGAAGAAGAGATAGAGGCCGGCGCGGCGGAACCAGGGCCGACGATCCGGCGTCTTCCAAATCCGGTTCACCGTCTGCTCGATCCGGCCGAGCATGCTCGCGCTCGTGAGCAGGAGGCCGATCACCCCGCCGATCCCGACCGTCCCGAACCGTGTCTTCTCGACGAAAGTGCGGAAGATCGCGATCGTCTTTTCATCCGAACCCTGAGCGAGGTTCTCGAAAATGAACGGTTCCACGGTGTCCGCGAGTCTCTCGAACCCCCCGAAAAGCTTCAGGGCCGCGAGGCTGACCGCGATCAAAGGAATGACGGAAAGGATCGTCGTATACGCCAAAGCCGAGGCGGAAAGCGGGACTTCCGTCTCGCGGACCCGTTTTACCGTGTCTTTTGCAGTAAAGAGGAGGGTGTCTTTCAGGACACTCCGGAGATTCCGTTTCATCGCGTAGAATAGAGAGTGGTTCGAAAGTTAAGGTGAATCCCAGTCTATCCGAACAGGAATCTGGAGAGTACCCGTTTATATGGACGTCCCGGTAATCTATCCGAAAATCGCCGAACCCGTCGCATTGATCGGCTCCATGTCGCGAGACATGGTGCTTTACGCGGGCTATGCCGCGGTTTTCGCTTCGGTTTACCTGGTCGCGCGCATGCTGCTTTCCGAAGAGGAACGCAGCGCCGCCCAGGAAAATCTTGCCGACGTCCGGAATCGCAAGGCGTCTTCCAAGCTCGTCCAGACGACGCGCCCGTTCTTCACCCAGTACGTCGTGCCGATGGTTCGCGGGAAGAAGATGTGGGATTCGAAGCGTCTCGTTTATCGCCGCCGCTTGATCGCGGCGGGCCTTCGCGACGAACTCACGCCGGACGAATTCATCGCGTATAAATTCTTCCTCGTCGCGTTCTTTCCCCTCGTCGGGATGATCCTGAACGCGCTCGGGATGCTCGATCTTTCGTGGTACACGATCGTCGGAGCGGGCGCGGGAGGCTTCTTTTACCCGGATTTCTGGGTAAAAAGCCTCACCACCCGGCGCCAGAAGCAGATCATCAAGTCGATGCCGTTCATCGTCGACTTGCTTTCGCTCTCGACCGAGGCCGGTCTCGATTTCATCGGTGCGATCCAAAAAGTCGTCGACAAGGCCGCGGCCAGTCCGCTCGTCGACGAGCTCGCCCAGATGCTCCGCGAGATCAAGGTCGGTTCGTCGCGCGCGGACGCCCTGCGCGAGATGTCGAACCGGATCAGCATGACCGAGGTGAACAGCTTCGTCGCCATCTTGATCTCGGCCGACCAGATGGGGGCCTCCATCGGGAAGATCCTCCGGCAGCAGTCCGACCAGATCCGGGTCGAGCGGTTGCTCCGGGCGGAGAAGGAAGGCGCGAAAGCGGCGTCAAAAGTCCTACTCCCGAGCGTGCTTTTCCTGCTCCCGGCCGTGCTCCTGATGGTCGCCGGGCCGTTCGTCCTCGCGTTTTTCACGGGAAAAGGGAACTGACGTCAATCGCATGACGGAAGGCACCGCATGAATCGCTCGGTTCGCCTCATAAACCTAAAAGATCAAAGGATTATTTCCGACAAGTGTATTGTCGCGGAGTCTTTTTTTTCTAGGCTTCGCGGCTGGATCGGAAAAACTCGCGCGGACTCGGGTGAGGGAATCCTCTTCCCGCGCTGCACGAGCATTCACATGTGGTTCATGGTGATGCCGATCGATGTCGTTTTCCTTCGCGTGGTTCACGCGGAGGGGAGCGAGCGGAAAGTGGTGACCTCGGCGCACGCTCGCGTGCGTCCGTGGAAGGCGCTTCCGCTGAACGATTGGGACGCTCACGAAGCGCTCGAACTTCCGGAAGGAAGCATCGCGCGTCTCGGGATCGCTCCGGGAGACGAGTTATGTATCGGTTGACGGTTATTTCTGGACCTTCGAACGCGCAGCCCGCGCGCGGGTCCTCGTACGCCGTCGGCTCGGGAACTTTTTCGATCGGCCGCCACTCGCAGAATCAGATCGTGCTCGAATCGGGTAACGTTTCGAAGCGCCACTGCGTGCTCGTCGTCGACAACACGAAGATCGCCGTCGAGGACCAGGGTTCCTCGAACGGAACGTTCGTGAACGGTAAACTCTCCGCGAAGCGCGAGATCCGCCCCGGCGACCGCATCAGCGTCGGCGAGTTCGTGCTCGAACTTTCCGACGGCCTGCCGGCCGTCGCGCCGCCGCGTCCGAACCTATCCGTCGTCCCGCCGCCGGGCGCCGCCGCGCCGGCCGCGCCGCTTTTCGTGGATTCGACCCACGAAGACGCGCCGATGCCGAAGGATCCCCTCGGCAAGCTTAAATACCATTTCGACCGTTACGTCCTCCCGTACTTCTTCGGATTCAACGAGCGGTACGAATGGCGCATCGTCATCGGGTCGCTCTTCGGTCTCTACCTCGCGCTGAACCTGTTCATCTCGCTCTCGCCGCTGATGGACGAGCAGCAGCGCGCGGTCGAGCGCGAGATGATGCTGCGGGCCCAGTCGATCGCCCGCGAGGTCGCCGACCGGAACACGGCGGCGGTCGCCGCGAAGGCCGACTCGAAGCTCGACGTCGGGACGTTCACCCGAGGCGTCGGCGTCCAGACGGTCGCCGTCACCGACCTCGACCTCCGCGTCCTGGCCCCGGCGGGCCGCGCGGGCACCTATTTCCAGAATCCGCCCGAGGCCGCGAACATCGCCGCCGCGAAGGCGAAGCGCTTCCGCTTGAATCCCTCGGAAGGCGGGGCGGTCGGTAAGGCCGGCGACACGATCGTCGCCGTCGAGCCGATCCAGGTCTTGAACCCGGCGCTCGGCCGGAACGAACCCCGGGCGATGGTCGTCGTCGCGCTCGATGCGACGCTTTCGCAGGTCGAGGGCGGCGAGCTGCTCATGGTCTACGCGCACACCCTCGTGCTCTCGATCGTGATCGGGCTTTTCGTGTTCTACCTGATTTACCGGATCACCCTTCGCCCGTTCCAGGAGATGAACCGCAAGGTCGACCAGGTCTTGCGCGGCGAACACGTCGACTTCAAGCCGTCGGTCTACTTCAGCGAGATCGACCCGCTCTGGGATCTCGTCGATTCGGCGCTGAAACGCGTCCCGCGGGCCGAAGAGACCGGAAACGGGGTGGGCGGCGGCAAGGGCATCACCTCGGGCGATCTCGCGGGTCCGCTCCGGACGATCGCGATGAACGCGAAGCAGGGCGTGGCCGTCCTCGACGAGGAACGCAAGGTAATCTGCCTGAACGCGATCTTCGAGGAAGTGACCGGCGTTCGGAACGATTCGAGCGAAGGCCAACCGCTCGCGTCCGTATCGCGCGACCAGGCTTTCAGCTCGCTCGTCGGCGACCTCTGCGACCGCGCCGCTCCGGGCACCGAGGGCGCGTCCGAGGAGTTCGATTTCGCCGGAATCGTCTTCGTCGTCCACGTCGTCGCGTTCGGGACCTTCGGGGATCCGAAATGCTTCGTCTTCAACCTGATTCGGAAGGAGGAGTAGCGACCGATATGCCGAACGCCCTCCGCTTCCGACAATGGAAAACTCCGAAACAAGCCGGGGAACGCGCGCGACTGAAAGTCGTGCACGGCCCGGACTCCGGGGCTCTGTTCGTCGTGACGGCGACGAAGTTCACCATCGGCCGCGGCGAGGAGAACGACGTCGTGATCGGCGACTTGCGCGCTTCGCGTCGGCACGCCGAGCTCGCACGCCAACCGAGCGGAACTTGGCACCTCTCGGATCTCGGTTCCCAGAACGGCGTGGTTTGGAACGGGAAGATCACCCGCGAGGCGGATCTCCGTCCGGGCGACGTCGTGACGGTCGGCGAGACCGCCTTCGAATTCGTGCCCGAAGAGTCGGGCACTCAGATGCTGAGTTCGCCTCCGAAGGCGATCTCGACGGATCACCTCGCGGGCCGCGCGAGCTTGAATCCGGCCCCGAATCTACCGGCGGCGGTTCCGGCGCCTTCGCCGGTCCCCGCGATGCCGAGCGCGCTCGCGGGTCTCCAAATGCCGACGGCGGGCGACGCCGCGGCTCTCCAGGGCATCACCGGTCTCGGCGCCGGCGCGGGTGTGGACGGAGGGGCCGCCGAGAAACGAAAAAAGACGATTCGGATCGTGCTCGGGCTCGTGCTGGTCGCGGCCCTTGCTTACGATCCGCCGAAGGAAACCGCGCCGAAGGACAAAAAGGCCGCGATGGCCAAAGCGAAAGCCGCGAAGGAAAAGAAGGACCTCGATCGCGAACTCGCGTCCTTCCTGCCTCCGCTCCCGGCGACCGGTCCCCAAGCCGCCGCGGAAACGTTCTTTCAGGAGGGATTCCGGGAGTTCCGCGAGCGGAACTACCTGCGTGCGCGCGTCCAGTTCGAGACCGCTCTCCAGATCAATCCGAGCCACTCGGGCGCCCGCAGCTACCTCCAGCTCTCCGAGTCGGGAATCACCGAGGAAGTGCGGCTGCACCTCGAACGGGGACGCCGGGACTTCGACGCGGGAAAATTGCGTTCGGCGCGCGCCCATTTCGAGGCCGTCATGCGGCTCCTTTACCGCGACGTCGAGAACGAGTCGTACATCGAGGCGCGGGACCAGCTCACCGCCGTCAAAGAACGCTTGAAGCGGGGAGGGTTTGATTCGTGAACGCTCTCCCGATGCTGACCTTCACTCGCGAAGGCGAAACCCTGAAGTCCCAGCCGCTCGAGAAGGAAATCTCGATCGGTCGCGGCGAGGGGAACGTCATTCGTCTCGAGGACCGCGCCGTTTCGCGTAGCCACGCGATCGTGCGGAAAACCGAGGAAGGGGTGCACATCGAGAAGCAAAGCGACTTCGCTCCGATCCGCCTGAACGGGATCGAGTGCACGCGCGCGCTCCTGAAGGAGGGCGACGTCGTCGAAATCGGTCCGTACCGGATGCGGCTCGACGTGCCGAAAGCGGCACCCGCGCCGGCCCCGGTCGCCCCTCCGACGCCGGTAATCTCCGAAACCGCGAGGAATCCGGACGCGACGGTCGCGATTCCCGACGAGAACGTCCAGACCCCCGAGCCGATGCCGACGGAGACCGTCGCGCTCGGCGCTCCGGGTGAGTCGCCGTCGATCGGCGATTTCACCGGCCAGATTTCCACCGCGGGCCTCGATACGTCGCCGACCGTCGACTTGATGGCCCAGCCGATCGCGGCCGACGCTCTCGGCGCGGAAGCGGGTTCGCAGGATCCGGGCACGAGCATTTTTCCGACGGAAGGCGAGGGCGGCGGAGTCGCGCTCGATATCGGCCTCGATTCCGCGGGTCCGATGGACGAGGCTTCCCTCATGCCGGAGGAAATCTCCGCCGGCCCGATCGACGAAAACGCCGCGACGAAGGTGCTCACCTCCGACGTGAAAGCGCGCCTCGAGATCGATCCGGGGATGGCGAACGTCACCGTCCTTCCCCTCGGCAAGAACGAGATCTTCATCGGCCGCGGGAAAGAATGCGACATCGTCCTGAACGACAAGAAGTCGTCCCGGAAGAACACCGTCCTCGTCCGCGACGGGAACCATTACCGCATCAAGGACCTCGATTCCTCGAACGGCACCTACGTGAACAACGCTCCGGTGAAGGACGTCGAGCTTTCCGCCGACGACCTCATCCGCATCGGCGACGTCGAGATCCGTTTCGTCGCGGATAGCGCCGCGTACGAGCGCCGCAAAGCGGGATTCGAGCCGGTCGAGTCGATCCCGGCTCCGGTCCCGGCGGAACTTCCGAGCGAAGGATTAAGTCCGTTCGTCCCGCCGATTTCGGGAACGCCGATCGGCTACGCCCCGCCGTTCACGAACGCGCCGATCGGCGGAGAGGCCGCGATTCCGGCCCCGGCCGCACCCGCGAAGAAGGGCATCTTCGGGATCATCGACAAATACATCCGGAACTTCGGCACCCTCAAGCCGGTCCAGAAGATCCTCGTCGTCCTTTGCGCGATCCTCTTCTTGAGCTGGTACTTCGAGGACGAACTCGGATTGACCGAACCCGAGAAGCCGGCTCCGAAAGTCGCGCAAAAGACGAACGCGGACGGAAAACCGGTGGTCGCGGCGGACTTCGATTCGCTCAAACCCGAGCAACAAGCGCAGATCCAGGACGCGCTCCGCAAGAGCCGCGATTACCTCGCGAATCAGGATTTCGACAAGGCGATCTACGAGATCCAGCAGCGCGTCTATCCGATCCTGCCGACCTACGCCCAAGCCCAAGAAATCGAGCGCTACGCGAAGGAGGGCAAACGCCGTAAGGACGCGATCGAGGAAGAGGCGCGCCGGAAGGAAGAAGCCGAGAAACTCAAGGCCCACATCGCGGATCTCGAGAAGACGACCCGCGAGTTCATGGCGAAGAAGCAGTACGACCAGGCGAAGGAGTCCTTCAGCGAGATCCTTTCGATCGATCCGGACAACGTGAACGTCGCGGATTGGAAGAAGGAAATCGACGCTTGGGTCGAGGAGCAGGACCGCATCGCGAAGGAAAAGGAAGTCCAGGAAGAGATCAACAAGCGCTCTTGGGATACTTATAACGAGGCGTTCGAGCTCCATAAGGCCGGCAAGTACCGCGAGGCGATCGAGCTTTACAAGAAGGTCTCCGACCTCGGCGCGAACGATTCGGTGCTGATCAAGAAGGCGACGACGATGATCCGCACCTGCCAGGACTCGATCTCCGAGCTCCGGGAGCCGCACTTGAAGCGCGCGAAGGAATTCGAGGCGAACGGCGATCTCGCGAGCGCTTTCAAGGAGTTCGAGAAGGCGACCGAAATCGATCCTCCGCATCCGGCCGGTTGGGCGGGGATGGACCGCATCCGCGACATCCTCACCGAGCGGGCGAAGATCCTCTACACCGAAGCCGTGATCGCCGAGAGCTACAGCGACTTCAAGACGGCGTACGCGAAGTTCACCGAGATCGAGAAGATGGCTCCCGAAGGCAGCCTCTATTATCAGCGCGCCCAGCGGAAGCTTCAGTCTTACCTGAACTTCCATCCCGAGGAGAACCCGTGAGGCCCGTCTACCTTCGTTCGATGACGCTGTTTTCGACGAAAGGCGACGCCGGCCTCCAGGAGGACTTCGTTCTCGCGCGCCGGGAGCGCGGCCTGTTCGTGGTCGCCGACGGTTTCGGCGGCGAGGGCGGCGCCCGCGCCGCGAAGACCGCCTGCGAGTCGGTGCTCGGTTTCCTCGAAAAGGAAGCGGGCGATCTCGACGCGACCTTGCCGTTCGTCCTGCGTCGCTATTATTCGCTCGCCGGGAACGTGCTCTTCAACGCGCTCATCCACGCGAACCGGAAGGTCACGAAGGAGAACAAGGGCAAGAGCGCGAACGGGAAAGGCGGCGCTTCGGTGCTCGCGGCTTATCTCGACGACGACCTCTTCGCGCTCGCGAACGTCGGCGGCTGTACGGCGTGGCTCCTGCGCGACGGGAAGATCACCGAACTCGTCGTGCCTCGGACTTACGCGCGGCTCGTGGATCCGTTCTGCGCGGACCCGCACGTCGACTTCGCGGTGCCGCTGATGGCGATGGGAATGACCGACGACCTCGAGCCCGAGATCGTCGAGTTCCGCGTCCGCAGCGGCGATTGGCTCCTGCTCCAAACGGACGGCATCCGCACCGAGATCCGCGAGGAATTCCAGCGGCTGCAAGTCGAGTCGCCGGGGTTCGATCCGGAGGAGTTCATCAAGGCGCGCACGTTCCACGAGAACGCGACGTTCGCTTTTCTCCGCTTCTGATCGCGGCTAGCCGAAATAGGAGAGTCCCTTCGAAAGCGCGACCGACGTCGCGACGAGGAAGAACGTGAGGGCGAGACTCAGCAGGCACGTGTTCAACACGCACGCGAATCCGTGAACGACATGGGAAAAAGTTTGGGTCAGGCGTTTCATACTTCGATCCTCCTGATCGATGCGAGGGCGAGGCGCCCCGGTGGTAACTCCAGGATCCATCCCGGAGCGCCGTGGGGATGACTCCCTGCGGCTGAGAAGAGTTTGACGGGGTCCTGGTGTTTTATCAACTGAAAGTAGGTAAAAAAGGACACACTTCGAATCATGGAATGATCTCGCGGGGATAGGCGAGATGGACGGGGAGAGAAAAGTCCTTCAATTTGTTGACTAAAATGATCGGAAAAGACTAAACTGGATGAAGGGGCACTCTCTGCCGTCGATTCGGGGTCAAGTCCCTGGCTCGGCCATCCGATAGGACACTCGGTAGGAACCAGAGAAGAAACGGGGCAATCTATGAAACAACTCGGAAAATTTTTGGGCGCGTTCATCCGCGACGAAGACGGTCAAAGCACGACCGAATACATTCTCATCCTCGCCGTCGTCGTGATGATCGCGATGAAGTTCAAGGATCAAGTCGGTAAGCTCATCGGCGCCCGCGTCGACAAACTCGGCACCGATCTCCAACAGTTCGACCAGATGTAATCCCGCGTCTCTCCGCCCGCGGAGCCTGCGATGCGCTTCTCCCTACCGATAGTCAAAAATTTCCTGGTTCGTTTTTACCGAGACGAAGGCGGTCAAGCCGTCCTCGAGTACGTTCTCGTGTTGAGCGGCACGTTAGTCGGTGCCGGAATGCTCGCCCGTGGTATCCTGAGTGCTCTGGATAGCGGTGTCCTGAAGCTGGGTGGCCAGCTCGAAAAGGACCTGCGCACGGGGAGGGCCCCTCTGTCTGTCTATCAAAACTGACCGTCTCGGAGATTGGATCGGCATCTGGATCTCGATCGTCGCGTTCGCCGCGATCGTGACCGATCTCCGTTACCGTAAAATATTCAACTGGCTCACCCTGCCCGCGATCGTCGTCGGTCTCGCGCTCTCGTTCGCGGCCACCGGTCTGCCGGGTCTCGCGCTCGGTTTCGCGGGTATCCTGCTCGCGTTCGTCGCGTTCGGATGGATGTGGGGCGTGAAGATCCTCGGCGCGGGCGACGTGAAGCTCCTGATGGCGTTCGCGGCGCTCGCCGGCGCGGCCGGTTTTTCGGGCGGCCGGAACGGCGTCTCGTTCGTCGCCGACCTCGCGCTCCTCACGTTGATGGTGGGCGGCGCGCTCGCCGCCGCGACGCTCGCCGTGAAGGGCCGATTGGGGCCCTTTTTCCGCAAGTTTTGGCGCTTTCTCGTGACCTTCTCGTCGCGGAATCTCGCGACGGAGTTTCCGAAGGCCGATCCGACCCTCCAGATGCCGTTCGGCGTCTCGATCGCGATCGCCGCGGTCTGGCTCTGGTACGATAACCCGCTCATCCGCTGGGGGATCGCTCCATGGAACTGATTCGCGACGAGTCCGGCCAAGCGGCCACCGAATACATCTTGATCCTCACGATCATCGTCTCGTTCTACATGGGGCTCATGACCGTGATCGATAAGGCTCAACTCGGCGAACGGCTGATGGGCCCGATCGTCGGCTCGTATGCGATGACTTATAAATACGGCAACCCGAAGGCGAAGGGGTTCGACGAGGGCACGCCGGAGAATCACCCGCGGGCGGTGATCGACGGGAAGGTCAGGTTGTTCATCAATCCGCGCTAGTTCGGGCGAATCGTTCGGGGGAACGATGACGAAACGAGGGGTTAAAAAGATCGAACTGCTCCGGGGTTCCGCGAAGGAATCCGGGCAGTCGCTCGTCGAATTCGCCCTCTCGATCTTCCTCGTCTTCGGTCTGCTCTTCTTCTTCATCCAGCTCTCCCTCGCGCTTTCGTGGGGGAACTACGTCCAATACGCCACTTTCATGTCGGCACGCGCGTACCTCTCCGGCGGGAGCTCGAAAGGCGACCAAATCCAGCGCGCGAAGGACGTCCTCGTGCGGATGGTGAAGCGCGGAGTGGTCTCGAACGAGGACCGGTTCCCGATGATCGCTCAAGGGGTCGAAGGGGAGGACGACACCGTCAAGGGAGCGTCGATCGGGGGCGGCCCGGGGTTCGATCCGGGGAACTATGACTTAAGTTGGATGCAGGGAGTCCGATATACATTTAGGAGCCGTTTATTCGTGCTGCCCATTGGGCGGCCGGGGACGCCTCCGAACGCGTCGTCGGGTCAGGCCGTCTTAACGAGCGAAAGCTGGCTCGGAAGGGACCCGACCTACCAGGAATGCCTGGCGACGGTGCGTGGGTTGAAAGGACAGATCGATAATGGTTGCTGATTGGGCGGCGGCCGGAAAACGATACCTTTCAAGGCGAAGTAACCGTCCGTCCCTTCGGGATGAGCGCGGCCAGAGCGTGCTTGAATTCGTCTTCATGCTTCCCGTCCTCCTGGGCCTTATCGTGGTCATGGTGCGATCGAACACCGCGATCCAAATGTCCGTCGTGAACCAAAAATATGCGCGAGCCCAAGCGCTTTGGCTCACTTTCAACTCCCCGTACTATCCGCGGCTGTCCTTCCGGACGCCGGGAACCGCAGGGGACCAATTCGTCCAATACGGTTTCAATCGGATGGTGATCGGGATGGCCGAGACGCCGGTGGACGACACCGGCGGCAAGGCCACGGCGAGCAAGCAGGCGATCACCCGCGGCGGAGTACCCGCCCCGGAAGGACCGTCGCAAAGCGAGCCGATCGATCGCGCCCAGGTGCGGATCCGTACGACGGTCGCCCTGTGCACGCAGACGAACGCGATCGTGACCCGCGAGGGGTTACGGCCGGCGACCGCCGAGAACATCGGCGAGAATACGGTATTCGACTTTTGCAAGGGACAGGACGAATGACGGAGGTGAACGATGAATAACCGAGCAATGACGATGGCGCTAGTGATCGCGCTGATCGCGGTATTCCTCGTTTCGAGCTGGGTCAGCGACGTCGAGGAGCGCGCGAAGAAGCGCTTCGGAACGAACGTCCTCGTGTTGAAAGCGAAGATCGACATCAAGGAATCCCAAACGATCACCCAGGAAATGCTCTACGTCGAAAACGTGCCGAAGACCTTCAAGGAGCCTTCGGCGATCGCTTTCGAGCGCACGTCGAACGATGACGAGGAGAACAACAAGGATCTCCAGAAATCGGTCGCCGCGATCTTCGGTACGGTCGCGATCGTCCCGATCAAGAAGGGCGAGCAGATCACCTACAACAAGATCACCGAGCCGGGCATCCGAACCGGCCTCGCGCCGCAGGTCGCGCCGGGCCGCCGCGCGATCGCGATGAACGTCTCGAACCAGTCCTCCGTCTCGAAGCTCATCAAGCCGGGCGACCGGGTCGACGTGATCGCCGTCCTCGACATGGGCGCGGGCAAGGATTCGAAGATCTCGAAGACGATCCTCCAGGACGTCGTCGTGCTCTCCGTCGGCCAGAACGTGACGAACAACATCGCGCGCAAGGTCGAAGTCGACGGGAACCGCGTGAACTACAAGTCGCTCAGCGAGGATTCGAGCTACGACACGGTCACGATCGAGGTCGATCCCGAGCAGGCCCAAGTCGTCGCGCTCGTCGCCGGGAACGGCGAGAACGCGCTGACGCTGATCCTGCGGAACAACGACGATACCGAACGCAAGAACTTCGGATCCACCATGATGAGCGACATCCTCGGCGGCGACGCCGGACGGATCCAACGAAACACCGCGAGCCAACGTCGATGAAGAAAACCACCGCCCTCCGCAGACTTGAAACCCGACTCGCCGCTCTCACGAGCTGGCTTTTGGTGTTTTCGATCGCCGGGGCGATCTCGGTTCCCCGGACCTTCGCCGCGGAAGGCGACGCGCCGCCCGTCGTGAACCCGAACGATCCGAGCGATCAGCCGAACGCGGGCGACCTGCCCTCGGTCGGCGGGGAAACCATTCCCGTCGAGACCGGCAAACCCGTGTCGAAAACCCAAAAAGCCCGCGAGCCTTACCGGAAATCGCGCCTCACGAAGGACATCTCCGAAGCGAAGGCCGACCGCCGCCGCGTGCTGCTTTCGACCGGCGAGGACAAGGTCGTCGACCTCGATTTCGACGTCGATAATTCGCCCGCCGCGATCCAGGTCGGCAACACCCAGGTCACCGCCGTGACCACCGTGCGCATCGGAGACCAGCGCCGTCAGCTCATCTTCAAACCCCTCAAGGGCGGCGAGACGACGGTCACCGTCCGCGACGGCGAAGGCACGATCAAGATCATCTTCGACGTCGTCGTCACCCAGACGAACCTCCTCCGCCGCGCGGGCGAGATCCGCGAACTCCTTCGCGACGTCGAAGGCATCGACGTGAAAGTCGTCGGCGCGAACATCGTCATCGACGGCGAAGTCTTCACCTCCGACGATTACGCGCGCCTGCGCGCGGTCACGAACCAGAAGGGCTACACCGAGAGCGTCCTGCTTCTCGCGAAACTCGCGCCGCTCGCGCTCACCATGCTCGCGAAGAAGATCCAGGAAGACGTCTCCGCGTTCGCTCCGAACGTGAAGACCCGGATCGTGAACGGACTCCTCTTCCTCGAAGGCACCGTCGACCAGCTCGACCAGGCCCGCCGTGCGGAGCAGGTCGCCCGCCTTTATTTCCCGGACGTCCGCCCGGGGAACCAGCTCGCCGTGAACGACCCGACCGCGACGAGCATCGCCCGCCGCGACTACGTCTACAATTTCATCGTCGTGAACCCCCAGCCGCCGAAGAAGAACGAGAAGCTCGTGAAGCTCCTCGTCCACGTCGTCGAGCTCGCGAAGGACTACTCGCGGAACTTCGGTTTCACCTGGAGTCCGGGTTTCACCGCGGACCCCTCGATCAGCTACGGCCAGCAGGCGAACGGCGCGACCGGCGCGCAGGCGACCTCGTTCAGCGCGACGCTCTCGTCGCTCATCCCGAAGTTGAAAAGCGCGCAGGACGCCGGGTTCGCCCGCGTGCTGAAGCAAGGTACGATCATCACGAAGAGCGGCGTCCAGGGAACCTTCACCGAAAGCACGTCGATCTACCTGAGCCAGCTCGCCTCGGGAAGCGGCACTTCGGCCACGGCCGCGCCGCCGGCCCAAGTCCAGTTCATTTCGAAGCTCACGCCGACCGTTCTCGGCTCGGGCGAAGAGGTCCAAGTCGAAGCCGATCTCACGAACATGAACCTCGTGGGATTCAACGGCTCGAACCCGATCATCGGATCGAAGTCGATGCACACCGTCCTCTACATCAAATCGGGCGAATCGGCCGCGATCGGCGGTTTCGAGAGCACGACGGTGAACACGGCATTCAACAAAGATAAGTTCGGCGACGGGTCGTTCCAGAGCGATACGGGAACGACGACGGAGCCTTTGTTCAATCTGAAGCGCACGAAGAACTTCGCGAAGCAGAAGGGCCAATTCGTCGTTTTCGTCACGCCCCAGATCATCGACGACGCCTCCCAAGGCTCCGAGGATCTGAAGCGCAATTTCCGCATTAAGGTGAAGTAGATTATGGCCGGTCATATCATCGCAGTCGTGGGCGGAAAGGGCGGGGTGGGGAAATCCATCTTCGCGGCCAACCTCGCGATCGCGTACCTCCAGAACTTCAAGCAGCGTCCGCTGCTCGTCGACCTCGACCTCGCCTCCCTCGGCGATCAGAACATCATCCTCGGCCAGAATCCGTCGAAGTCGATCGTCGACGTCTCGAAGATGCCACCGGGCCCGATCGAGCCGAAGGCGCTCGCGCCGTACATGGTGAACGCGCCCCAGGGTTATTCCTATATCGGCGCGCCCCGCGACGCGATCATCGCGCGCGACCTCGATCTCGACGGCCTCGGCCGGTTCTTGAAGGGGATCACGAACGTCTTCAACTTCGTGGTCGTCGATTGCGGCCAGGGAACCGACCCCTCGGCGATGAAGGTGATGGAGTCCGCGACGGCGATCTTCGTCGTCACGACCGCCGACGTGATCGTGATCAACCAGACGAAACGCATCCTCGGCAAGATCGCCGAGCTCCTCTTTCCGCCGGAGATGGTGCAGATCGTGGTGAACCGCTATTCGCAGTCCCACATCGTCACGCCCCAGATCATCCAGAAGAACCTGAATCGCCCGCTCTTCGGCGTGATTCCGGAAGACACCGCGACCTGCGAGAGCGCGCTCGCGAAGTCGACCCCGATTTGCATCGCGTCCCCGTCCGCTCCGATCACCCGCGCGTACCACGACCTCGTCCGGAAGATCCAGCAGACGAACCTCCTCGAAGCGCTCGCGAAGCTGAAGAAGCCGAGCGGCGCGGCCGCGAAGATGCAGAACCAGCTTCGCGTCGTCCCGGGCGGCGGTCCCGGCGGCAGCGCCGAAGGCAATACGGCGGACGCGGCGGCGATGTTGCGTTCGGCCTCGGGTCCGCTCGATCCGTGGACCCAGATGAAGCTCCGGATCCACAAGGCCCTCGTCGACGCGATGGATCTGAAAAAGACCGACATGAGCACCCAGGACGCGAAACAGCGCGCGGTGCTGCGCGAGCGCACCCAAAAGGCGATCTTCGACATCCTGAACGCCGAGGATTCCGTCGGGCTGCTGAATACCCGCGAACTCAAATCCCAGATGGTGAAGGAAGTCCTCGACGAGGCGCTCGGTCTCGGGCCGCTCGAAGACCTCCTCGCCGACGATTCCGTGACCGAAATCATGGTGAACGCCCGCGAACAGATCTACATCGAAAAGGGCGGTCGCCCCGAGATGTCGAAGGTCACGTTCTCGAGCGAGCAGCAGATGATGAACGTCATCGAACGGATCGTCACTCCGCTCGGCCGCCGCGTCGACGAGAAGGTGCCCTTCGTGGACGCCCGTCTCCCGGACGGCTCGCGGGTGCACGTGATCATCCCGCCGCTCGCGCTGCGCGGGCCGACGATCACCATCCGGAAGTTCCCTAAAAAGCGGATCCTCTACAAGGACCTCGTGACGTTCGGTTCGATGACCGAGGAAATCGCCGACTTCCTCCGCGCGTGCGTGGAGGGAAAGTTGAACATCGTCGTTTCGGGCGGGACCGGTTCCGGTAAAACGACGCTCTTGAACGTCCTTTCGAACTTCATCCCCGCGACCGAACGGATCATCACCGTCGAAGACTCCGCCGAACTCCAACTCGGCCAGGACCACGTCGTCCGGCTCGAGACTCGCCCGAAGAACATCGAGGGCGAGGGAGAAGTCTCGATCCGCGACTTGATCAAGTGCTGTCTCCGGATGCGTCCCGACCGGATCGTGGTCGGGGAGTGTCGCGGCGGCGAAGCGCTCGACATGCTCCAGGCGATGAACACGGGTCACTCGGGTTCGCTCACCACGCTCCACTCGAACAACCCGCGCGAGTGCATCCAGCGTCTCGAGACGCTCGTGATGATGGCCGGGCTGAACCTCCCGGCGAAGGCGATCAAGGAAAACATCGCGGCCGCCGTGAACGTGATCATCCAGCAGAGCCGTCTCCCGGACGGTTCGCGGAAAGTCACCCACATCTCGGAAGTGACCGGCATGCAGGGCGACGTGATCTCGCTCCAGGACATCTTCGTCTTCAAGCAAGAAGGCCTCGACAAGAAACGCAAGATCATCGGCCGCTTCGTTCCGACGGGTTTCATCCCGAAGTTCGTCGAGGAAATGGAAGCGAAGGGCATGAAGATCTCGCGCGGGTTGTTCGCGGCGAAATAGCGGGAAAGGGGGAGCACGATGGATCGTATCGAAGTCTATTTCGCGATGGCGCTTCTCTTCGTCTCCGTCGCGTACATCTCCTATCGCTATTCCGAGCGCTTCCTCGATTGGCTCCGGTTCCAGTCGATCGGCACCCGCGATTACATCGTCGAACGGCTCGCGCTGATGTTCATCGAGGTTTCGCCGAACAGCGTCCTCTTCGCGCAGTTCATCGCCTCGTTCGGGATCGGCCTGATCGTCTTCGCGCTCGTGCTCCCGCAGGTCGTGCCGGCGCTCATGCTCGGCTCGATCGTGACGATCGTCGGCTGGAAAGCTCCTCGCCCGATCATCGATTGGATGTACGTTCGCCGGGTAAAGACGTTCACGCTCCAAATGATCGACGGTCTGAGCCTCATGTCGAACGGGATGAAGTCCGGTCTCTCCGTCGTCCAGTCGATGGGCCTCGTCGTCCAGGAATTGCCCGATCCGATCCGCCAGGAGTTCAACCTCGTGCTCAGCGAGAATAAACTCGGTGTGTCGATCGAAGAGGCGTTCAATAACCTCGCGAAGCGGATCCAGTCGGACGACGTCGAGATGTTCGTCACCAGCGTGAACATCCTGAAGGAGACCGGCGGTAATTTGGCGGAGACCTTCGACACGATCACCACGACGATCCGGGAACGGATCAAACTCGAACAAAAAATTGACGCCATGACCGCGATGGGCCGGATGCAGGGCATGATCCTCCTCGCGGTTCCGGGCGTCCTGGGCGCCTTTATCTACACTTCCGATCCGGACTTCATGAGGCCGCTGTTTACGACCACTTTCGGGTGGATTATCCTTATAGTGGTGGTCGGTCTCGAGGTGGCGGCTTACGTCACCATCTCGCGTATCGTGAAGATCGACGTCTGAAGCCGGCGTTGCATGCCGGTCGTGCGGATCAGGACGGTCCCGCCGGTCCTCAAGCCTCAAGGAGAGAGCGTTCATGAAAAAGTCTTCGTTGGTTTCCTTCGCCGCGTTCCTCGTGCTCGTTTCGAGCGCCCAAGCGAACGTGAGCATTCGGAACGGGAACTTCTTCATCGGCTATACAGACGTCCTCTATCCGGGCGGTTACGAACCGAAGATCGAGCGCGTCTATAACTCGAAGAGCCCGTACAACGGCATCTTCGGATGGGGATGGGGCAGCGATTACGAAGCCTATTTGACCGTCGAATCCGACGGTTCGGTGCTCGTCTCCGAGGCGGGCGGCGGCGCCCAGAATCGGTTCAGCGCCCCGACCTTCAACGCGAAGGAACTCGAGGCCGCGGTCGCGCAGATCGCGAGCGTCGCTCAGCATGCCGGCGCGATCGGCTCGGGCGCCCAACTCGAGAGCTACAAGAAGCAACTCCGCACGAACGCCGAATTCCGGAACAACGAATGGTCGAAGTGGCGGGCCCAAGGCAAAATCCAGGCGCGCAAACTCCCGGTCGGCGCGAAGCTCGTCTCGAACCGTTTCGCGTTCCAGTGGATCACCGTGACCAAGAACGGCTACGTCCGCAGCACCGACACGGGCCGCACCGAGACGTTCGACGCGAACGGGCGAATCCTGAAGGTCCAGGACAAGAACGGGAATTTCATCAACCTCGCCTATAACCGCGACGGCAAGATCGAGAAGATCCAGGATAACCTGAATCGGAAGATGTACCTCTCGTACAACAAGCTCGGGAAGGTCGAGAAGATCCAGGCCGAGAACAACAAGATCGCGGAATACCGCTACAACGACCTCGGCGAGATGAGCTATTCGCGCGATACCGACGGGAACGTCTATACCTACAAATTCAGCTCCGACAAGCGCCACAACCTCGTCGAGATCGGCTACTCCGACAAGACGACGATGAAGATCGCGTACTGGGGCCGCGACAAGCTCGAGAACGTGAAGTCGGTCAAGGATCGCGACAACTCGATCACCGAGTACACCTACGACAAGGTCCCGGGTGAGAAGAACAGCCTCAAGGTCGGCGTCGTCCTGAAGAGCGCCGAAGGCCGCCCGATTTCGACGAGCGGCTACGAATACGTCTTCCGCAACAAGCCGAACGGCGAGGAGTGGACCTACCGGATGGTATCCACGCTCGACGGCGCCCGGACGGAGACCATTTATAACGAGTGCTGCGGCCTTCCGATCTTCATCAAACGCGGCAAGGACGAAACGACCTTCGCCTACGATACGAAGGGTCGCGTGACGAAGAAGGTCACGCCGAACGAAGTCACCGAGCTGAATTACGATCAGCGCGCCGGTAAGGTGAACCGGGTCGTGAAATACCAGAAGGCGAACAAGAAGCGCGTCGATTGGTCGACCTTCCAGTACGACACGCGCGGGAACCTCGTCGTCGCGAAGAACTCCGCGCGTGCGGAAGTTCACCTCTTTTACGACAACCTCGGCCGGATCAAAACGATGATCGACCAGGGTAAGAAGCAGATCAATTTCAAGTACAACGAAAGCTCGAAGCCGGTGGAGATCACCGACCCGAAGATGGGCACGATCAACGTCAGCTACACGAATAGCGGGGAAGTGAAGAAGGTCGATTCGACCGGCGGCCGCAAGATCGCGCTCGCGGTCACCTCGGCCTTCCAGAACCTGCTCGAAATCATCCGGCCGGCGGGCGTCACGCTGTCGTTCTAAAGCGGGGGCACGAACATGAATCTCCTATCGAAACGGGTTTTCTTCTTCCTCGGACTGGTCGCCGGCCTCGGCCTCACCTCGGTCGCGTTCGCCGACGAATCGGACTGCACCGCGACCCTCAAAGGCAAGGAATGCGGAGACGCCTCTTTCGGCGCCGACGTGCTCGGAACCGAGGCCTACAAGGCGTGCTGCCCCTCGAAGATCGGGGAAGGGAGCACCACTTCCTGCAAGAATACCGCGAACCAGGTCCTTCCCTCGGGCTACGTATTCGAAGGCGGCGGAGACGACGCGAACAAGAGCCCGCTTCTCAACAGCGCGACCGGGAACTGATTTTCGGCCCGGTTCGACTGCCTAATGATTGGGCACCCGTCAGTCATCCGTGCAACAGGCCAAAAACGACCCAGGCAAAAGGCCTTAAATTTCAACTATTTAACTCACTATAACGCTTGGCATCCGCGTTGCTTAATACTCAGTATGGACCCGACGTTGGATATGAAGGGTTCTCACTGTGTGTTGAGAGGTGTGAGTATGAAGTCCCGTTTTACCCTGCTTTTCGTCCTGGCCGCGTTCCTGAACCCGATCTCCGTTTTCGCCGTCGACTACTCGAACGGCAAGACCGCTTGCGAAGACTACGTCGCGGGCAAGATCCTCGCCGCCGACAAGCAAGCCGCTTCGAATAACGGCGGCCAGACGGTCGAGAAAAAGAACACGCAAGGCAACGGCAACTAAGCCGTCGGACCTCGCGACCAAAAAATTCAGGGAAGGCGGATTTCGTCCGCCTTCCCTCTTTTTATTTTCACGCTCGGGATCAATCAACCGGCGTCGGAAGAATGGATCAGCGCCTGAAGGCTTTCGCGGTCCTCGCTCGGAATCGTCTCGTCGTGTCTGGAGTCGGTCTCGCGTCGGACTCCGACGCGAGAGGCGGCTTCCTTCGCGTCGCGGAGAAGCGACTTCGATTTCTTCGAGATCGTCCGCACGGGGGCCGACTTATCCGCGTGGGAGAGGGTGGAGTTCACCTGGTCGCTCACGGTCTTTCCGTCCCACGTGACGTAGTGGGCGGCGACCAGGACGAGGGCGGTGAAAAACGAGGCCTTCAGGAGCCAGCCGATGACTTTCAGCACGTGAGCTTCCTTTCGCTCTAACCGGCCCGGGGAGCGAGCGTCGCCGGAGCTTCGGGATTCGATTCGCCCCGAAGGGCGCGGGAGATCACCTGGTGGATGTCGCCCGAGTGGAAAGGTTTCTGGATGTAGTCTTTCGCGCCGGCGTTGATCGCTTCCATCACGAGGTGGATCTGGTCCATCGCGGAGATCATCACGACGATCGCTTGCTTGTCCCGTTTCAGGATTTCCTTCGTCGCGTCGATGCCGCTCAGGTTCGGCATCACGACGTCCATGGTGACCACGTCGGGACGGAGCTCGGTCCATTTCTCGACCGCTTCGCGACCGTCGGACGCTTCGCCGACGACTTGATAACCTCCCTCGCGGAGGATTTCCGCCAGGGTTTTTCTCACGAACGCGATGTCATCGACGATCAAAACTTTTTTCGCCATAGCTACGATCCATTCTAGGGAATTCCGCCCTTCGCGGGAATGGGCGAAACTTACCTAGCGTCAGCGCCGTGACGGCCAGATCGAACCCGGTTTCTTCGGCGGGGACGGATGCAGCGGGATCATGAGCTCCTCGACGATCGGACGGATGTCGAGCTGGGTGAGGAGCCTCCGCTCGTAACGCTTCCGGATCGACGCCCACTCGGCCCCGAGACGAGGCGGGACGGAAATCGCGGCCCAAGTAACGGCCGAGTGGTCGAGGTACCATTCCGGTCCGTGGCCTTGGAAGGCGTAGCCGAAGAAACCCGATCCGCGGCCGTGATCGGTCGTGACGAAGACGATCGTATTGTCGTAGAGGCCGCTGTCCTTCAGGTCCTGGAGGTAGGTTTTGATGTAACCGTCGTAGGTGCGGAGCTGTTTCTTGTAACCCGAGAAATCGTCCTCGTGCGCGAGCTCGTCGGAGTTCAAGAAACCGACCGCGAGGACGTCCGGCTTGATCGTCGTGAGGTACCACTGCGCGTACCGGAAGGTGAATCGGTCGTCGCGCGCGTTTTCCCACCGCGGGAGGTACATCTTCTCTCCCTGCCAGCGGCTTTCGAGCTCGAGCTCCTTCGGAACGGAGAGGTCCGGCGACCTCGGATCCATCATATCGACGATGCCGGCGTTCACCGTGATGATCCCCGGGACCTTCTCGACCGCGATCGGCATCTTGTTCCAGGACGCGATCGAGGCGACCTGGTACGGCATGAGGCCGCGGGCGTAGCGGATGTGCTCGAGCCACGTCTGGGTCGGGACCTGCGCGCAATCGTCGTTGTCCCGGCAGGTGGCGTCCTGGTTTTTCCCGCTGTAGATCGATTGGTATCCGGGAAGGCTCCGCCGGCGGGTATTGCCGACGACCATGCCCGCGACCTCGAACCGCTTCGCGCGGACCTCGGCGAAAAGGTTCGGAAACGAGCATCCGGACTTCGCGAGGTCCTTCACGAAGGCGCAATCGAAGAACTCGTCGGGGCGAACGCCGTCGAGGGTGATGAAGAGCAGGTGAGGGGCGTCCATCGGGGCGGCCAGCGCGGCGGGTTCGCGCGCTCCCGATTCTCCGGACTCGAAAGCGATCGGCGTCGGTTCCTCCGCGATCGGCGCGAACGCGACGACCGCGGCGAAAAGGAGTCCGACCGCGACTCCGGTCGCGACTCTCTTCGCTCGTTTCATCGGCGTGAGTTCGATTTTTGACGCTCGCATCCTGCGCGTCTCCCCGAAGACCATTTTAATTCCGGGACTGGAGAATTTCCACCAGAACGCTCTGGATCTGGCGCGCGGTGGCCTTGCGGACGACGAAGCGGAGGGTGCCCGCGGCCGTGTCGAAGTGGAGCTCGTCACCGGGCTCGGGGATCTTCGCGAACTGTTGGAGAAGGAAGCCGCCGACGGTTTCGTAGTCGCCTTCCGGAAGCTCGAGGTGGAGCTTCTCGTTGATCGCCGTGATTTCCATCCGGGCTTGGATGAGGTAGCGGTTCTCGCCGAGTTCCTTGAACTCCGCCGTCTGGTCGTCGTCGTGTTCGTCCTCGATTTCGCCGACGATCTCTTCGACGATGTCCTCGAAGGTGAGGATCCCGATCGCGCCGCCGTACTCGTCCACGATCACGACCATCTCGGATTCGTCCCGGCGCATGATCTTGAGCAAGTCGTCGAGGTGGTGGGTTTCCGCGACGTACGTCGCGTTCGTGATGAAGTTCCGCACGCTTTGGTTCGGATCCGGGGCGTGGAAGAGGTCGGAAACCTCGAGGACGCCGACGATGTTGTCGATCCGGCCCGAGTAGACCGGCATGCGCGAGTGGCGGTGGCTCTTGAAGCGCTCGAGCGCCTCGCGGATCGTCGCGTGCTCCTCGATCGCCTCGACCTTGATGAGCGGGATGAGGATGTGCTTCGCCTCGGTGCCCTTGAAGTCGAAGATCCGGCGGATCATCCGCTTCTCGCTTACCCCGAGTTCGCTCTCGCGTTTTCCGTAGGCGAGGACGGAGAGGACTTCGTCGCGTCCGGAGTGGGTCTTCCCGGTCAGCAGTTCCTCGAGCGGGCGGAGACCGCGGGAGAGCGCCCCGGTGTAAAGGGAGATCATCTTCGTGATCGGGTAGAGCACGAAATAGACGAGGGTCACCGGATACGCCATGATCGGCGCTAGGCGGTCGGCGTACTTCTGGAAGACGGTTTTCGGCACGAATTCGCCGAAGACGACGATGAGGGGGGAAGCGAGGAGGATCGCGCGCCATTCGGAATTCGCACCGTAGCGGCCTTCCGCCCAGAGCGAGCAGAGGCCGGCGGTCACGACGACGCAAAACGCGGTCATCACGAGAGTCGAGGTCAGGACGCGTTCCGGCCGGTTCGCGAGACCGAGCGCGAGTCGAGCCGCCGAGGACCCGCCGCTCGCCTTCGACTTGAGTTTGATCTTGTCCGCGGAGAGCAACGCGATTTCGCTGCCCGCGAAGAGTCCCTCGAGCGCGAGCAGGGGGAATACGAACGAGAAGAGGGTGGACGTCGAGAGCGCGTTCATTCGTCTTCGCCCTCCTCGTCGTCCGCGATCAGGAGCTCGTCGAGGACCGCTTCGAGCACGTCGTTCATCGTGACGATGCCGATCGGAACGCCTTGGTTGTTCGTGACGATCGCGAGGTGGATGCGTTGGCGCTTCATCTTCCGGAAAAGGGAATTCAGCTGGGTGTGCGCGGTCACCGTGAAGGGTTTCCACATCAGCTCGCTGATCGGCGTATTCGGATCCTCGCGTTCGTGGCGCGCGACCAGGAGATCCTTCGAGTAGAGGATGCCGACGATCTCCTGCCGGCTTTTCCCGAAGACCGGCACGCGCGAGTAGCGTTGGCCGGACGAGCCTTCCTTCATCGAGGAAAGAGCGGACTGGATGCTGGTCGACTGCGGAAGCATGAAAACGCGGGAGAGCGGGGTGGCGATCTCGCTCACCGGCGTGTCGTCGAGGTCGAAGACGTTCCGGATGAGTCCGAGCTCGGTCGATTGGATCGCGCCTTCCTTCTGCGCTTCCTCGACGAGGTTGATGAAGTCTTCCTCGCGGAGTTTAGCCGAGGTCGAGATCAGCGGACCCTCGCCGCGGGTGCCGGGCATGATCTTCTTCAGGCCGATCTCGACCGAACGGATGAGGAAGCGCACCGGGGTCATCGCCTGATAGAGGGCTCCGAGCGGCGTCGCGACGGCGGGCGCGATGAGCGTGTTCACGCGCGCGGAAACGATCTTCGGCGTGATCTCGCAGAGAAGGAGGAGAAGGGGGGCGGTGATGATCGTGCCGAGAATCACGTCGATCGCCCACTCGGGCAGTCCCGAGAGCGGTCCGTTCGCGAGCGCGCGGAGCCACGGATGGTCGTGCGAACCCGAGACCGCGCTCGAGACGAGCGAAGAGAGGGCGACGTTCACGACTTCGTTCGCGATGAGGATCGAGGCGAGGAGGCCCGCGGGGTCGCCGAGGAGTTTCCGGATCTTCCGGTGCGGGGCCTTGAATTTCTCGCGGATCGTCTTGAGCTGGATCTTCGAGAGGGAAAACAGCGCGACCTCGGATCCGTTCAGGAATCCCGAGGCCGCGATGAGGATCAAAACCAATAGAGTGGAAAGTGGCTCCACGTCTGGAGGTTATCTTATTTTTAGGCCGCCGTCCGACCTTTCGCCGCCGCGGCTGCCGCGGCGCCTCCCATCCGACGACGGGTAGTGGACTTGGTCTTAGCTTCCTTCGTGTCGTCGCCGTGCTTCACTTTGTGCACGAGGGCGATCTCGAGGACTTCGTCGAGCGTCTTCACGGGAACGAAGTTCAGCTGGTCGCGGACTTCGGCCGGGATGTCTTCGAGGTCCTTCTTGTTTTTGTCCGGGATGATCACGGTCTTCACGCCGTGCCTCATCGCCGCGAGGGCCTTCTCCTTCAGGCCGCCGATCGGGAGGACCCGGCCGGTGAGCGTGATCTCGCCGGTCATCGCGACGTCCTTGCGGATCGGCGTGCCGGTGAGACGGGAGACGATGGCGGTGGCCATCGTGATCCCGGCGGACGGACCGTCCTTCGGGATCCCGCCTTGCGGGTAGTGGACGTGGATATCGGTGTTCGCGAGGGTATCCTCGTCGAGGCCGAAGTCCTTCGCCTTCCACCGGATGTAGCCGAGGGCGGCGTGCGCGGATTCCTTCATCACGTCGCCGAGCTGGCCGGTGAGGGTGATGCCGCCTTTGCCTTTGATCGCCGTGGTCTCGACGTAGAGGATCTCTCCGCCGACCGCGGTCCAGGCGAGGCCCGTCGCGATGCCGATCTCGTCGGTCTCTTGCTCTTCTTCCCGGATGAAAGGCGCCGGGCCGAGGAGTTTAGCGACCGTGGCCGCGTCGATCAGGGTCTTCTCCGTCTTACCTTCGGCCACCAGACGCGCGGTCTTGCGGCAGAGGGTTCCCATTTGGCGCTCGAGATTCCGCAGACCGGCCTCGCGAGTGTAGCCCTGGATGACGGCGCGGACGCCTTCGTCGGTGAACTCGATCTGACCCGCGGTCAGGCCGTTTTCGGTGACTTGCTTCGGGATCGTGTACTTCTTCCCGATGAAGAACTTCTCTTCTTCGGTGTAGCCCGGGATCGTGATCACTTCCATCCGGTCGCGGAGGGCCGACGGGATCGCGCCGAGGTCGTTGCAGGTGGCGATGAACAGCACGTTCGACAGATCGAGCGGGACGTTCAGGTAGTGGTCGCGGAAGGTGTTGTTCTGTTCCGGATCGAGCACTTCGAGGAGCGCCGAGGCCGGGTCGCCGCGGAAGTCGTTCCCGAGCTTGTCGATCTCGTCGAGGACGAAGATCGGGTTGTTCGTGCCCGCTTGCTTCATGCCCTGGACGATACGGCCCGGCAGCGCGCCGACGTAGGTCCGGCGGTGACCGCGGATTTCGGCTTCGTCCTTCACGCCCCCGAGGGAGATGCGGACGAACTCGCGGCCCATCGCTCTCGCAATGGAGCGGCCGAGGGAGGTCTTACCGACGCCCGGAGGTCCGGAGAGGCAAAGGATCGGGCCCTTCATCTTGTCCTTCAGTTTGCGGACGGCGAGGTACTCGAGGATCCGTTCCTTGACCTTGTCGAGATTGTGGTGGTCGTCGTCGAGGATCTCTTTCGCGTGCTTGAGCTCGAGGTTGTCCTTCGTTTGCTTCGTCCACGGCGTCTCGATCAGCCAGTCGATGTAGGAGCGGAGCATCGACGCTTCGGAAGCGTCCGGGTGCATGCGCTCGAGGCGGCCGAGTTGTTTCATCGCTTCGGCTTCGACTTCCGGAGGCATCATGCACTTCGCGACCTTTTCGCGGAGTTCGTTGATCTCTTCCGACTTCGAATCACCGTCACCGAGCTCGGACTTGATCGCGCGCATCTGTTCGCGGAGGAAGTATTCCTTCTGCGACTTCTGCATTTCGTCCTTCGCCTGCGAACGGATCTTCGCCTGGAGAGTGAGGACTTCGATCTCGCGAGCGAGGGCTTCGTGGATCTTCATGAGACGGTCGAACGCGTCCGGCGTCTCGAGGATGGTTTGAGCTTCGGAGACCTTCAGGCCGAGGTTCGACGCCACGAGGTCGGCCATGCGGCCCGGATCCGTGATGTCGTCGAGGACCATGAGGATGTCCGGAGCGAGGGACTTGCCGAGCGAGATCACGCGCTCGAGCTGCTCGCGGACCGTGCGCATGAGCGCTTCGGCTTCGGAGAGACGAGGGGAGACCGGCTCGTTGATGCGCTCGATGCCGACTTCGTAGAACGGATCGCGCGACTTGAACTCGTTGATCTTCGCCTTGCAGAGGCCCTGGGTGAGGATCTTGATCCGGCCGTCGGGGAGCTTGCGCATGCGCATGATCATGGCGACGGTGCCGGTTTGGTAAATGCCGTCCGGGGACGGATGTTCATCGCTGATGTCTTTTTGCGAGGCGAGGAGGATCAAGCGATCGCTGCGCGAAAGGGCTTCCTCCACCGCCTTGATCGAAGAATCCCGGCCCACGAAGAGCGGAATGATCATGTAGGGGAAAACCACGATATCCCGCACCGGCAGCATCGGTAACGTGCTTGGGATTTCCACTTGTTCGCCGTCGTAGTTGGTCACCATCTTCTTGCGTTCCTCTTGCGGGTTTGTGACTTGCTCCAAGGAACGATTCGGCTCTCGCGAAGGAGTTCTTTAGGTTTGGCTGGGGAAAAAGTTTGGAAATCACTAGGGATTTGGGCCCTTTTTGACGAAAATATTTTCGCGGGCGGGTATAAAGCTCCGTCGCGAAACGCCGAGCCGAACGAGAAACGCCGCCAACCGATTGACGGAAAAACACGACGACCCGCGGTTAGTAATCGAAATCCCGGGGGAATTCGTCAAACCGGGATGAATAGGACTTCATCCGGGAAAAATCGAGGCTCAGGCGTCGAGCAGAGGGAGGGAGGACCACTCGAGGTCGAGCACCCACCGATCTCCCATTCGGGAGACGTTGGTGACCGAGGCTTGGATTTTCGTGGAACGGTCGGTGGCCTCGTCGAGCAGGTCGAGGAGCGCGTTCGAGCCCTTCGAGACGGGAACGGAATGGGTGGGCGTAGAAACGAAACGGCCGCCGCGCGAATGCGCCTGGCTGACCTCGCCGCCGATCGTGAGGCGAGTATCGAAAAGCACCGCGCAGAAAGTCTTCTTGCTCGTCTTGATATCCGCGCCGCCGAACGAAGACTTCGCCTGGACGGCCGCGGGGGCCGGGGCTTTCGCGGCGCTCGACTTCACGTCGTGGGTCGCGGTTTGGTCGACGGAGATGCGCGTGATCTGCTTCGGCACTTCCGGAAGCGACGGAGGCGAGGCGAGTTGGCGCGGCACGGGCGACCAGTCGGGAGACTGGCCGTCCCACATCCACTCGTGCTTGTAAAATTCGCCGGAGGCCTTCATCTCTTCGATGGTCTTCGCATCGAAGGGCCCCGTGACTTTTCCTGCCTTGGCTAAGTAGGTGGGTGCGCTCATTCCTTTATTTGTTCCTGCTTCCTATTCTCCCTAAATGCGTTTAACTTTGAAATAAATATGATGAATCACCAACATTCTTCACGGGGATTTGGATTCGGCATCGGCAGAATTTTGACGATCTTCGCGCTGACGGTTTCGAGCGCGATGGCCGCGCAACCGGCGCAACAAGCGAACCCGACGGCGCCCGCGTCGCCCGATACGCTGAAGGTTCAGACCTCCGACGCCGACGAAGCGGGCACGCTACCCGAGCGCATCGACGTGCAGTCGATGAAGCGCCGGTACTGGACGGTCGGCAACGAAGACTTGATGGACGTCGTGCAGAACCGTCGCTACACGAAAAAAGGGCGCTGGGAAGCCGCTCTGAAATACGGCTTCTGGTCGGACGACGCGTTCCAGGACCAGAAATCGATCGGCCTCTCCCTCGGCTATCACATCAACGAATTCCTCTCGCTTCACGCGTTCTACTCGAGCATCAGCCACTCGAACAACCAGGCTTACACCGCCGCCGGCGACGCGACGGTCGCGGCCGGGGGATCGCGCGTGAACCCGATCGTCAACCCCGGGAAGTCGGTCATGGGCGCCGAAGCGCGCGGCAGCCTCGTCTACGGGAAGCTCTCGCTCCTCGGGTCGAAGATCATCTATTACGACTTCAACACCGCGATCGGCCTTTCCCAGCACCAGGCGCAGATCGGATCCTCGATCGGTTATTTCTTCGGTCTCGGTCAGCAGTTCTTTCTGAACAAGACCTGGTTCGTCGGCGTCGACTGGCGCCTGCTCTGGCACTCGGATAAATTCCCGACGACGCCCGAGACGAGCCGTTCGCTCACGACGAGCTGGATCCAGATCGGGCTCGGGGTTTTCTTTCCGTAAGGAGCCGCTCGCGGGTCAGCCCGCGTCCGCCCCCGTCTTCGGCGGAAGCGTCGGCGCGTCCTTTTCCTTCATCGGAGGCTGGAGTGCGGGAAGCTGTTTTTCGGGGTTGATCGCGACGTCCTCGGCGCCGGGAGTGCCCTTCGCCTTACCGAAGGACTTTTTCAGGAGTTCGTTCGCGCGTTTTTCGCGCAGCTCGCGCGCGTGTTTTTCGTCGGCGATCTTCTTTTGGCGCTCCTTTTCGAGTTCCGCCTCCGTTTTCTTCGGCTTCTTCGAATCGGCGATCTCCTTCGCGCGCGAAGCGGCGACAAGGTCCCATTGCGTTTCGATTCGTTTCGTCAAATCCGCGGTGAAGGTCTTCGCGCCCATCGCCGAGCAAGTTGCCGGGTCGAGGGAGAACGCGAAAATCTGGTTCGAAATTCCCGCATCGTCCCGCGGGTGTCCGTCATAGCCGCATCGTGCGCTGACAGCGACCGGATCGGACCCGTACATGTTGTCGGGCCTGTAAACGCGTTCTTTCGTGAGCACGAGATTCACGTCCGCCTCGTAGTGGGCGAAGGTGCCCGGGCACAGGCCCGCATGGGCGTCCGACATCGGCATCTTCGCAAGCGCTTCGAGCACGTTCGCGAGACAGGCATAGTCTTTCGCGAAACTCGCGATCTTCGCGTCGTCGGCTCCGCTGTGGTAGACGGTGCGTTTATGGTAATCGCGGGTAACGCCCTTCGCTTCTCGGTAGATCACGTTCACACGTGGTTTCTCCTGGGCGGCGGCGGATCCGGCGGCACAAACGAACGCGATCGAATAGGCTAAGAGCGTGGAAAATTTCATGACGGGGATTCCTGGCGGAGTGCATCGTGATGGTTCACCCGGCTTATCGGCGTCAATCCGCCGACGCTAAAGCGATTTTTCACTCGGCGGCCGCCGTCGGCCCGCTCTACATATCTAGAGAGAACTCCACACTCTGAATTCCGCGAAATACCGTGTCGCGCGCGACGCGGGCGTTTTTCCGCTCCCCACCGGCGAATTGCCCCGCGCTTTCGAGGACCTCCGTGAACCGCTCCCTGGGCCGCTTACGGATAAAACAATTGTTAAGTTCCCGAATTTAGACTGAATCGACCGCTGTCTTCTGACGATACGTCTCCTGGATACCTCTTTGTCCATTGGCTAGACGGCACCGAGAGGCAGTCCTTCGCGCGGGATTCCCGCACGAGATTCGATCTTAGGAGAGATCCGACCATGGGAAAGTTTACCGAATTCGTAATGAATAACTTATCTCACGTGCTTCCCATCATCATCGCCGGCGTGTTCGCCGTCGCGATCGTGATGGAACGCGTGAAAATGGTGTTCTTCACGTACCCGCTCGCGGGCCGTTCGAAGTTCTATCACCGCATCCGCGAGCTCGTGATGGCCGACAAGGTTCAAGACGCGATCTCGCTCTGCGATCAGTATCCGCAGAAGCCGGCCGCGCAAGTCATGAAGGAAGGCCTCCTCCGCGCACACCTGCCGGAGCAGATGGTCGGCGACGGCCTCAGCATCGTCGTGGGTGAATGGATCGAGAACATCTCGAAGCGTACCGCGTTCCTCTCGATGATCGCGAACGTCGCCACCCTTCTGGGTCTCTTCGGCACCATCGCCGGTCTGATCCAATCCTTCGAAGCCGTCGGTACGGCGAACCCGCAAGAGAAGTCGGCGCTCCTCGCGGCCGGTATCTCGACCGCGATGAACGCCACGATGATGGGTCTCGGCGTCGCCATTCCGGCGATGGTCGCGTTCTCCTTCATCATGAACCGCACGAACCGCCTCGTGAGCGAGCTCGACCAGTGCACGCTCGAAACGCTCGACATCATCCGTCAGCGCGCCTACGGGGTTGAAACGAAGAGGGTTGCATGAGCCGGAGCCGCGGCGGATCGCTCGATTTCGAGCTGAACCTAGCACCGATCATCGACTGTTTCACGGTCTTGATCACGTTCATGCTCGCGTCGGCGTCCTTCCTTTCGATCTCCATCTTCGACGCCGGTTTCACGCCGGCCGAAGCCCAAGGGGATCCGACTCCGCCTCCCATTACCGTGACGCTTGATCTGAAGAAAAACGGATCTCTCCAAATCGTCACGCACGGGAAATACGAGTCGAAGAACACGTTCCAGAACGCGGACGAAGCGGCGGAAGCCCTTCGTCAGCTGAAAGAAAAATACCCGGGGTTTGAGTCGGTGACGATTACCGCGGATCAGGAAGTCGAGTACGAATCCATCGTGAAAGCGATGGAGAAGGCTCGGAAGAACAATCTCTCGATGGTTCTCGGAGGATTTTAACCATGCATATGGGTGAATGCGGCAATATGGCAAGACGGGGCGGCGGCAGCATGCGCCGGTCGCGTCGTCGCCAAGGCAACGAGGAAATCGCGCTGCAGATCACCTCGATGGCCGATATCTTCACGATCCTGCTCGTCTTCCTTCTGAAGAGCTACTCGGTGAGCGCGATCGACATCGACGTCGGCAAGGACATCAAACTGCCGGCGGCGAACGGCGGCACCGAGAGCGTCGAGGCGATGAAGGTCCAGGTCACCGAGACCGGCATCACGCTCGAAGGCGCTCCGGTCATGACGTTCGAGAAGTTCGAACCGCGCAAGGGCGAGATCTCCGGAGACGGGACGATGCCCGAGCTCGTGAAGGCGCTCAAGAAGGAACGCGAAAAGCAGCGTCAGATCGCGGCCGCCTCGGTGAAGACCGGGGTTTCGCCGAAGGACGCCGTGAGGAACAACTTCGACGCGAAGTTGCTCGTCATCGCCGACAAAAAAGTCCCTTACAAGCTTCTGAAGCACGTGTTGTCCTCGGCTTCCGAGATGGATTTCACGGATTTCAAACTCGTGGTCGTGACCGCGGACAATTAGTAGACGAGGCATAGATGAAACTCGCCGCACGCCGAATCGCCAGCCTGATCGTGACCCTTGCCGTTCTCGGAACGGCCGGCCGGGCTGCGTTCGCGGACACTAACGCCGCCGCTCCCGCGAAACCCGCGGTCGCGAAGAAAAAAACCGGAACGGTCGCTCGCCGTCCGGCGTCCTCCGTGCGTGCGGACGCGGCGAAGTCGATGGTGACGAAGCAGGAACGCGTCGACCGCGCGGTCGACGAGATGGCCGTCGCCTCGCGCGAAACCGCGATCCTGAACCTGAAGCGGATGCTCAAGCTCAAGCGCGGCACCCCGGAAGAGCCGATGCTCATTTGGCGCCTCGCCGACATGGAGTGGCGCTCCTCGAAATCCTACTTCCGCGTCGGAGTCGTCGCGGATAACGGGCAGGGCAAGGCCGGCGCCGATCGTCGGTTCGACGAGCTCCTCGAAAGCTGCGTCGCCCACACGACCGAGATCCTCACGCGCTTCCCGAAGTTCAAGCATATCCGCGACGTGCTCATCCGCCGCGGCCGCGCGTTCAACGAGCTCAAGAAGAAGGACTACGCGATCAAGGACTTCATGGATTACATCCATAAGTACCCGGACGAGCGCCAAACCGTCGAGGTGCGCCTCATGGCGTCCGACGTCCTCGCCGAACAAAACAAGCACCAAGAAATCCTGAACATCCTGAAGCCCGTCGACGTGAACCAGAACCTTGGCGGTCTCGAAGGCCAGGTCGTCGAGAAGCAAGCGCTCGCGAACTTCAACGTCGAGAATTACCCCGAAGCGATCCGCAAGGCCGAGTGGCTCCTTCGCTACGACCGCGCGCGCGGACTCAACAAGGAGCAGGGCGGCCACTACGACGAAGTCGTCGGCATGATCGCGCTCTTCTACGGCACGGCGTTCGACAAGCGGCTCGCGGGTTACTCGCTCGAGCACGCGATGGACTATTTCAAGAAGCTCGAGGGTGGCCAGGTCTTCGGCAAGGTTTCCCACGAATTCATCATGGTGATGCGTTCGAAGGAAATGCAGGCCGAGACGCTCGCTTGGAAGGACCTCGCCCTCCAACGCGCGCCGAAAGCCTACGGCACCCTCTGGATTCTGGTCGACGTCTACGACGCGATCATCAACTGGAAGGACTACGCCCGCTTCGCGAATATCTACAAGGATTTCGACGGTTTCTTCGACGGCAATCCGGGCGCGATCGCGAAGGCCCACCAAGAAGAGTGGTTCAAGAAGTTCAAGAAAACCCTCCTCGAATACGCGGATAAGATCTACGCGACGCTCCCGAAGAAGGACGCGCGCGAGAACGACTACCGCGTGGTCCAGGCGCCGTACCTCCTCACGCTCAATACGTACATGCGGATCACCGACCCGCGCGACGAGATCAAGGCGCGCGTGCGGTTCCGGATCGGTGAATTCTATGCGAACGTGAAGGACTGGGATCGCGCCCAGGCCGCGTTCACCGACGTCTATCAGGCGAAGCTCTTCGTCGTGAAGGAGCCGGAACTCCGCGACCAGGCGCGCGTGCGCGCGATGACCGCCCGTTACGACGCCTTCAAGGAGAAGGGGATCATCCCGCAGGACCTGAAGGCGACGAAGCTCGCGAAAGGCGGCAAGCCGCTTCCGGCCGACGTCGTCGAGTGGATCAAGTGGGTCGACGAGGAATCGCTCCGCAAGACGAGCCAACCCGAAGTCATGGATAAACTCCTCTTCGAGGCGAACCGGGTCGTCTATTCTTACGGCGATACCGACACCGCCTACAAACGCATGCTCTCCTACGTGGGCACGCGTCCGAATTCGAAGCTGACGCCGGCCGTCTGCGCGCTCATCATCGACACGCTCATCGCGAGCGAGGCCTGGGTCGCGACGCGGACCCTCGCGATCAAGTTCCAGCAGATGCCGAACGTCTCCATCGGCGATTTCAAGGCGAAACTCGTCCAACTCGAACGCGACTCCCATTACAAGATCACGATGGGAGTTTACAAGACGAAGGACTACGCGAAGGCGAAGGCCTTCGGCGACGAGCACCTGAAGCTCTATCCGGATTCGAAGTACAAGGTCGAGATCCTCGCGATGATGGGCCGGATCAGCCTCGAGCTGAAGGACACCGACGCGGGCTTGGCTTACATGAACCAAGTCATCCAGATCGACCCGAACAACGAAGCGGTGGGCGTCGCGTACTTCTTGCGCGCGACCGACGCCGAGAAGAAGTTCAATTTCAAGCAGGCGTTCGAGGACTACTCGAAGGTGCTGAAGCTCCCGGCCGACCGCCGGGGCATCGCCGACGCCGACGTGCCGGCGATGAAGAAGAAGATCTTCCTCCTCGGTCTCGTCTCGGACGACGCGAAGACGTTCGACTCGATGATGAAGAACCCCGAATTCTGCGGGAAAGATCACTCGGACCTTTTCCGCTCGGAATGCGAACGGATCCAAGCCGTGAGCGCGATCGAGAACGACGACGACCGTCGTTCGGGATGGGCGTTCATCGAACTCGGGGATAAGGCGCCGAAAGACGTGAAGGCGGCCTGGTACGCGGCCGCTCTCGCGCGCGGATCGGCCCTACCGAACTCGGTCCTGATCACCGCGGCCGAATCGTTCCAGAAATCCTATCCGAACCTCGACGCCATGACCCAGATGCAGGTCTTGATGACGCTCCCGCGGATCGTGCCGAGCGTCTTCGCGAAGAAGATGGAGACGGTCGAGAACAATTCCGAACTCGCGAAGCGCCTCGACGACCTTCAGCGCACGCTGAACAAACGCGTCCGCGAAGTCCAAGGCCTCGAAAAGGTCGCCGTCGCGCTCCTCGCGATTCCGTCCCCGGAAGCGAAAGTGAAGGTCCTCGGCCACCTCGCGAAGGCCTACGAGAAGATCGCGGAACACCTCCGTACCCTGAAGGTCCCGAAAGGCTTTAAAGAAGAGGAAGTCGCCGTCTTCAAGCAGGCGATCGCCCAGCTCCTTCAGCCACTCGACCAAAAGGTCGCCCAACTCGGCGGTCAGACCTGGGAAATCGCGAAAGCGAACGGGCTCGCGACCCCGTGGTGGGACGCGAACGTCGAGCAAGGCTACGGGGCGCTCTATTCGGATTTCGACCCGAACTGGAAGTCCGAGACGGCTTACCTCGACGGACTTTCCGACGCGGGCAAGGCTTCGGTTTGGACGGACGCGGTGAAGCGCAAGCGCGTTCGCCCGATGATCTTCTTCTTCCAGATCTCGCAGACGCCGCAGGCGGACAAGCTCGCTCTCGACGACAGCGACAAGGCGCTCCTCCAGCTCGCGACCCTCAAGACGCTCGGCCTCGAGTCCGAAGCCGCCGCGCTCCTGAAGGAACGCGAGGCGACCCTGAAGGGGAACGCGCTCCGTCTCGGTTCGCTCACGCGGATCTACCAAGGCGTGATTTCCCGCTCGGTCGAAGGCACGCGCGCCGCGCGGAAGGCTTTCATGGATCGGCGCCTCGACACGGATAACCGCGAAGAGGGCCGGATCCTGAAGATGGCCGACCGGATCGAAGAGGCGGCGGTCGGACTCGTCGCGAAGGCGGAAGCCGACGCGAAGGCGAAGGCCGAGGCGGACGCGGCGAAGGCGAAGGCCGACGCCGAGGAAGCGGCGAAGAAGCGGACGCCGGCAGCGGCGAAGAACGGCAAGGGCGACAAGGGCGCCCCGAACCAACCGGACGCGGTTCCGGAAAAGTCCGACGAATAACCATCCGGGGGGATGAAGGAAAATGAAGGGGAATAAACTCACCATCCGAAGACTCGCGATTGCGGCGCTCGTCTGCGCCTGCGGAATCGCATCGCCTTCGGCCCACGCCGCACCGCCGGCGAAGAAGCCCGCGGCCCCGGCGGCGAACGACCCGAACAAGGGCTTCCGCAAGAAAGAACTGAATTTCGAAGAGCGCGTGATCGAAGGCCTCTCGAACCGCGGTTACGAATCCCTCTCGCAGACGGGTTCGAACGACGGATTGAAGGGCGAGAAACTTTACCGCAAACGGGCGGAATTTGACGAAGATTCGAAGTCTTTGCTTCGGGAAATGGAGTACTTGAAATGAGTACACCTCGTTATGTCGTATCGACTACGTTCCGCGGGAGAACCCGCACCGAGACCTGGGACGCCGACGCGCCCCTGATGATCGGACGCACCGAGCGGGGCCCGCTCTGGGTGATCGAGAACACCGACGACGGTAAGGTCCGCGTGCGTTCGCTCGGCGGCGAGATCGGAACGATCTCGAACGCGCACTCCCAAGTCCTCCAGGACGATCAGATCAAGAAGGGCGTCCAGGTCAAGTTCAAGAAGCGCGACTCGGACGAGATCAAGCTCGAGATCCGCACGATGCGTAGCCTGCACCCGAAGTTCTATCGCGAGGGCGGCGGCGCCGACTTCTCGAAGGGCTTCGTCGTCTACCACTGCGTCGGCGATTGGAATACGGAGTCCACCCGTCATCCGAAGGACTACCTCGGCACCGTGCACGGCCAGTCGATCTTCCGCGTGATCGCGGAAGGCCAGACCGCGCGCATCATCGCCGAGCAATCCGGATTGGCCGTCGAAGTGAACGGCCACGTGAAGACTCTCGAGGCCGGGAAAGAATTCCCGCTCTCGGCGACGGAGTTCTTCAAGTCGAGCGTCCGCTTCGGCCACGCGAGTTGGTATTTCTCCTCGCCGTCCGACGCGCGCAAGGACGCCCTTTTCGAGATCCCGGACCGTCCGTACGAGAACCGGGATTTCCTCCGGTACGCGTCGGGCGCGATGATCGCGCTGCTCCTTTTCTTCGGCATCACGGCGATGATCCCGAAACCGGAGAAGGAAGAAGTCATTCCGCCGCAGATCCTGAAGGTCCTCATCACGAAGCAAACGAAGACGAAGAAGGCCCAGGAAACCCCGGTTGAGCAGCCGAAGAACACCGAAGAGAAGAAGCTCGCGGGCGAGAAGAACGAGACGAAGGAAAAGGCCCTCGCGATGAGCGAGGAAGTGGCCAAGCCGGCGCCTCCGGACAAGCTCGTCGTGCCGAAGGGCAAGGCGGGCGAGAAGAAGTCTCCGGCGGTTTCGCCGGCGAAGGTGGCCAGGGCCCAACCGCCGAAGGCCGTGAACCGCGCTTCGAACCTCTTCCAAGGTCTCCTGCGGAACGGTCTCACGAAGATCGTCGACAACAAGCAACTGCTCGAAACGGCCAAGCTCGGTTCGGGCGGCTTGACCAAGGGCAGCTCGAAGTCGGTGGCCGGCGCGCTCGCGAACCTGTCGATCGACATGAACGCGGGCGGAGGCGGCGACAAGAACTCGAAGGTCTCGGGCTTCGGCGGCGATGACGCCGCCGGCGTCCGCGGTCCGGCGACCGCGGGTTACTCGAACGGCGTCAAAGGCGTGATCAGCGCCGGCGGCGGCGGCGACGGGATCTCGCTCGGTACCGGCGAAGCCGAGGTCGAGGAAGGTCTGACGAAGGAAGAAGTCGGCCGCGTGATCCACGCCCACATGAAGGAAGTCCGTTACTGCTACGAGTCCTCGATGGTGCGGGCGTCGAAAGTCGACGGCCGGGTCGTGCTCGACTTCACCATCAACGGCCGGGGCGTCGTCGCCAAGGCCAAGGTTTCGAACTCGAGTCTGCCCGATCCGGCGCTCGGCGAGTGCATCCAGCGTCGCCTCCGGACCTGGCAGTTCCCGTTGCCGAAAGGCGGCGTGAACGTCGACGTCGCGTATCCGTTCATCTTCAAAACACTAGGAGGCTAAGCGCATGAAGAAGCCGCTCCCGCTTGCGGTTCTGATCGCGTCTTTCGTCCTGACCGTCTTCGCCGGACCCGCAAGGGCCGACGAGCCGACGCGCGTCTTCGGCGCTTGCACCGACGACGAGCGGATTCGCTTCGCGGACACGTTTCCCGCCGAAGAGAAGTCGTGGGCGAACAGCGTCATCGCGGATAAAATGGGCGGCCCGGAGATCTTCCGGGTCGGATTCCGTCTGGGCCAGTCGAAGGTCTCCTGGGACGTTCGCGAAATGGGCGAGTACCTGAAGGCACGCGCTTACTTCCGCGAGGGCCTCATCCACCTCGCTTACCAGATGTTCCAGACCCAGCTCATCACGCCGCTCCAGCAGGGCGTGCCGACGTTCGGCCGCGTGGCCGCGCTCGAGTGCATGCTGAAGATCCAACGGGACTTTCCGACGCTCGGTTTCGGGCACGCGATGATCCCGAACTTGATCAATTACATGAAACGGCCCGACCTCGACTCCCTCGCGAAGGAAGACTTGGCGAAGGCGCTCGTCATCCGGATGAAGGAAGTCGTGAATACCTGGGACGAGAAGGAAGCGAACGCGATCGTCGCCGCGCTCGGGAACATGCCCGGCTACTCGGTCTACGCCCAGGCGCTCATGAACCAGCGGAACGGGCAGTACGCGAAGGCGATCCCGCTCTGGGAACGCATCGTCGAGGGTGGTGAACTTCCGAGCCTTTTCGCCGAGGACCGCGACACGCTCACGATCCTCTACGCCCGAGATCTTTACGAGGCGAAGAAGTACGACAAATCGGCGGATATCCTCCGCCGCGTGCCGCGCGACTCGAACTACCTCGCCCAGGCGCTTTCGGACCTGAGCTGGGCGCTCCTCCAGGCGAACAAGCGCCGGGAGGCGATCGGTGCCGCGTTCAACATCCAGAAATCCCTGCTCACCCGCGTGTACGCTCCAGAAGCGCCGCTCGTCGCCTCGATCGCGCTCCACGAGATGTGTCAGTATGCCCGGGCGCTCAAGAACGCGGTCTTCTTCAAGAAGAAGTATTACCCGGTCTTGATCTGGTACAACAAGCTCACGCCGTCGCAGCGCGAGCACCCGTACGGTCTGCTCACGACCGCGCTTCGGAAGAAGGGCGGGGTCCCGAACCTCGTCCTGCTCGAGTGGCTCCGTTCGCCGGAGTACCGCGCGTACCAGCTCGAGGCGAACCTGCTCTTCGACGAAAAGAAAGCCGCTTACGTCCTCTATTCCCAGCGGGTCAACGCGGCCAAGGGCGCCGCCTGGCTGAAGGAATGGAAGACGCCGATGCCGAAGTTCTATAACGAGGTGGCTCCGCGCCAGCGTCAGGTCGCGAAGAACATGAACGCGGTGTTGACGTTCCTCACGAACCGGATCGCGAAGCAGGTCGCGAAGATGGCCGAAAACGTCCAGCTGCTCGAGGTCGAAATCTTCGACCACGCGGGCGAGGACATGGTCTGGCGGAACGTGAACCCCGAATACCAGGCCTGGTTGAACGACCAGCCGGAAGAGAAGCGCCAGAAAGACCTCTATTGGGAGTGGGGCTCGATGCCGACCGATCCGAAGTCGATCGACGAGATCTGGGAAGACGAGCTCGGCTGGACCATCGGGAGCGTCCAGGACGAATGTAAAAACAAAGAGAAGTACCGCGAGGAGAAGTTCGGCGGAAAGGCCGGAAAATCCCAGGCGGCCCTTCCCGGCGGAGCCCCGGATCCCGCCAAGCAATAACCTATTCAATCTGGGGTGTTTAAGATCGATTCACCGTCCAAAATTTCGACGGCAAAATTCGTCACTTAACTCTTAAGAATCGAAAAGAATTGGCTAGTTAGGAAGTTGTACGACCCTTGCAATGATACAGGTTGGCTAACTGACTAATCCAATGACGAGACTCTCGGGAGAGGAGCGTGTCTCATGGATCGCAGTACGTTTAAGGTATTCCTGTTATCAGCTTCGGTGTTCGCCACGCTTGGCTTATCGGCGTGTAACGACACGGGCTTTTCGGTGTCCGATCTCGGACAAAAAGAACTCGATAAATTGAACCCGAAAGCGTCCCCGACGCCGGATCCGACCCATACGTCGAATCCGCAACCGTCGCCGACGCCGACGAATCCGGCTCCGTCGCCTACGCCGACGGTCACGCCGAAACCGAGCCCGACGCCGACGAATCCGGCACCGAGCCCGACTCCGACGGTCACGGCGACTCCTTCGCCTACGCCGACGAGCCCGGCTCCTTCGCCGACTCCGACGGTCGTTCCGAAAGCCGGCGCGGACAAGTTCAATGTCCCGGCCCTCGATTCCCCGAAAGTCGATATGCTTTTCTGTATCGATAACTCGGGTTCGATGGCGGACAAGCAACAAGTCCTGGCCGACTCGATGAGCACCTTCATCGGCCTGTTCGTGGCCGGCGGCGTCGACTACCATATCGGTGTCGTCACGACGGATACGGATAGCACCGACGCGAAGTACTGGTCGAACCGGCTGCCGAACTACGTGACCCCGAACCGCGGACGCCTGCTGTCGCGCTACACCGAGAAGTTCCTTTCGAAGAACTCCTCGAGCGTAGTCGACAAAATGAAGGCGAACGCGAAGGTCGGAACGTCGGGCAGCGGGTCGGAGCAATGCTTCAACTCCATGCTCTACGCCCTGGACGACTCCATCCTCGGAGTCGGCGGCTTCAACGAAGGGTTCGTCCGTGACGACGCTCTCCTTTCGATGATCGTCGTCAGCGACGAGGACGAAGACATCCGGAACGGCGAAGGCGTCGCGGGTCGGATCGATCGGATGAAGAAGCGGATCTCGGCCATCAAAGGCCCGAACTCCCGCGGCTTCAGCTTCGACTTCGTGATCAACAAGACGGCGTCGAAACCGGGCAGTCCGGTGACCTATCCGCTCGATAATTCGAACATCCACCCGTACCCGAACTTCTACTTCGCGGCCGCCGACGCCTTCGTCTCGAAGACGTACGACGTGTTGAAGAACTTCGGATCGGATCTGGCGAAGATCGGTTCGGATATCGTGGTCGCCTCGACCAGCCAGTTCAAACTTTCGAACAAGCCGAATCCGGCGAGTTCGATCGTGGTGAAGCTCGACGGCAAGCTCGTCGCGGCGGATCCGGTGAACGGCTACGTCTACGACGCGAGCAATAACTCGATCACCCTGAAAGGCGACGCCCTAGCGGCTAGCCCGGGCGGTGTGCTCACGATCGACTACCTCTACTGATTCCGCTTCGGCGGGCTACGGAAGACCCGCCCGGTAGAGAAAGTCGTTAGCCGAACCTTAAACGAATGAACGCCGGGCCTCGGAGAATTTCTCCGGGGCCCGCTTCATTTTCGCGGTCGAACTCGAGGTTCAGGACTCTTCGCCCCACCATGCCGCCAGCACGGGAGAGGCGGGGAGGGGGCGGCCGTTCAGGATGTGATCGATCAGCGCGAGGATCTTTTCGACCGCGATCGGTTTCTTCACGACGGGAATCTTCATCGCGTAGTACCGGAGCGCGCGCACGGCTTCGGAAAAGGTGTCCGTGACGATGATGATCGGGATGCCCATCCGGAGGGCGGTGCTCGCGATCGCCTCGTTTCCGAGGATCGCGCGGTGATCGGAGAGGATGAGGTCGATCCGCGGGTTCGCCCGAAGCGTCGCGTGGGCAGTCGCCTCGTCGCCATTGGCCAGCAGCCGGAAGCGCCCCGTTTGTTCGAGGTGAGTCTTCACGTGCGCGCGGAACTTTTCGTCCGGTTCGATCCAAAGGAGGGTCTTCACCGGATCGATGAATGGGTGGCCGGATGCCGTCATCGTCCTATAAACTCGATTAAACGTATTCAATACGTTTTAGTTTAGTACTATTTAGGAAGACGCTAACCCGTCTGGTGACCCGAGGCAAAAAAAAACGTCGCCTCCCCGATGAGGAGAGACGACGTTTCCTCGTCCTGCCTTGGACAAGAATGCGTAACTCTTGGGAACGAACGTCCGCCGATCAGGCGGATCGTCGGTTCAGGCGTATACTTTTTCTTTGTGCTCTTCCGTTTCCTTGCACGCGATGCAGAGCGTGGAAACGGGGCGAGCTTCGAGGCGGCGCGGTTCGATCGGCTCTTCGCAATCCAAACAGATTCCGAAAGTGCCTTCCTCGACCCGAGCGAGCGCTTCGTCGATTTTCATCAGCAGAAGCCGTTCGCGGTCGCGCAGCTTGAAGACCAGGTTTTGGTTCACTTCACTGGCGGCGAGATCGGTCTCGTCCGGCAGATCGTCCGGAGACACCGCGAGTTCCGTTCTCATCGCGTTTTTCGAGTTATTCAGAATCCGCTGTTTCTCTTCGAGGAGCGTCTTCCGAAAACGATTCGTCGTTCGAGCATCCATACAATCCCCCCACTACAAACTCATCGCCTCGCGCCCGGAATCCGTTTCAGCCTCGGACTTCGTTTGCCGAACACCTATCCCAAAGGCGTTCGAGCGATGATCACGTTTTATCGTGATGATGATCCCTGGACATCCAAGCGAGGTTCCATTCTGGAAACTCGCGAGATCGGAATCACCGAGTTGTTTTCGCGTACTCCTTCGCGATGAAGAAAACGATTATAAGAAGTTCTAAGATCCAACAAGAAAAAAAACGCTGTTCTTACACGATCTTATAATGCGTGATGTTAGTCCGGACCGGCACCGCACGCGGAGGCGGCGCGAAACACCTCCCGCTCGCGTGGTGAATTTACCCGAAAAACCCCGTGAAAAAGGCCATTTTTCGAAAAACCGAGACGGCTGCGTTCCACGCGCGGAATTCCGCGCGAAGCCGCGCGGGGCCCGCGTCGACGGCGCTTGAGAAATCAAATCCGGATCGATAAATCTTTCGGAACATGTCGAAAACGAAACCTTCGTCCCGCGCGAAACGCCCATCTTCCGAGGCGAAGCGCTCCTCTCCCGCCGCCTCTTTCTTGATTCTCGCGGCCGGCCTCGGGAAACGGATGAAGTCTCCGCTGCCGAAAGTGCTGCACGAGATTTGCGGCGAACCGATGCTCGTCGCGCTCCTGCGCAGCCTCGCCGGCGCGCGCGCGGACGCCGAAATCGGCGTGATCGTCGGCCACGGTCGCGAAAAAGTCGAAGCCGCGGTCCGCGCCGCCGTCGCCGCGAACCCGGCGCTCGGAAAACTGCGGATCGCCTTCCTGGTCCAATCCGAACAGAAAGGCACCGGACACGCCGTCCGCGAGGCGATGGCGACCGAATGGGGCCGCGAGCGCGTGGAGTCCGGCGCGCCGGTCGTCGTTCTGCCCGGCGACACGCCGCTCGTTCCGTCCGCTCTGGTCGAAGCGGTGAGTGCGCCGCTTGAAAAGAAGGCCGCGCTCCGCCTGCTCACTTGCACGCTCGCCGAACCGAAAGGCTACGGCCGGATCGTCCGCGCCGGCGGAAAGGGGACGGGCGCCGTCCTGCGCATCGTCGAAGAAAAAGACGCGAGCCCGAAAGAGCGCGCGATCCGCGAAGTCGGCGTTTCCGTCTACGCTTTCGATTCGGCCTTCCTCGCGGCCTCGCTCCCGAAGCTCACGACGAAAAACGCCCAGGGCGAATATTACCTCACGGACCTCGTCGGGATGGCGGCGAAGGCGAAAAAGAAGATCGCGACGCTCGGTTGGGCGAACGCGGAAGACCTCCGCGGCGTGAACGACCTCTGGGAACTTTCCCAGGTCGAGCGCACCCTCCAGCTCCGGATCGTCGAGGCGCACGCGCGCGCCGGCGTGCGGTTCCTCGATCCGTACTCGGTCGCGATCGAAGCCGGCGTCGCCATCGGCGAAGGCGTGAAGATCCACCGCGGAGTCGTGCTTCGCGGCTCGACCGCGATCGGGCACGGCGTCGACATCGGCTCGAATACGGTGCTTCGGTCGGTGAAAGTCGGAGACCTCGTCGAGTTCAAGGCCGGCTGCTACGCCGAAAATTCGATCGTCGAGGACGGCGCGAAGGTCGGCCCCTACGCGCACCTTCGCCCGGAGAGCCATGTCGGCCGCCAGGCGAAGATCGGGAACTTCGTCGAGCTGAAAAAGGCGACGATCGGCGAGCAGACCTCGATCGCGCACCTCTCGTACGTCGGCGACGCGAAGATCGGCGCCCGCGTGAACATCGGTTGCGGTTTCATTACCTGTAACTTCGACGGCCGCGTGAAGAACGGCGTGCGGAAGCACGTGACCGTGATCGGCGACGACTGCTTCATCGGGTCCGACGTCCAGATGGTCGCTCCCGTCGAGATCGGGAAGGGCGCCTACGTCGCGAGCGGATCGACGATCACGAAAAACGTCGAAGCGGACGCGCTCGCGATCGCGCGCGCGCGCCAGGAAAACAAGGCGGGCTACGCGTCCCGACTCCGGCAGATGTCGGAAAAGGAATAGCGGACCATGTGCGGAATCGTCGGTTATGTAGGAAAACGCCCGGTCGTGGATCTCCTCCTGAAGGGGCTCGGCCAACTCGAGTATCGCGGATACGATTCGACGGGGATCGCGGTCGAAAGGAGCGGCGAAAAGAAAATCGAGATTCTGAAGAGCGAGGGCAAACTCGAGAACGTCGCCCGCTTGGCGAAGGAACTCGACCAGGCCGCGAAGGGCGCGACCTGCGGGATGGGGCACACGCGTTGGGCGACCCACGGGAAGCCGACGACCCAAAACGCGCATCCCCACCGCACCGGGCACGTCGTGCTCGTGCATAACGGCATCATCGAGAATTACGCCGAGATCAAACGGGAGATGGCTTCGAAGGGCTACCACCCGGTTTCCGAGACGGACTCCGAGCTTTTCGGTTTCCTCGTGCTCGAGGAAATGAAAGCCGGGAAAAAACTCCGGCCGGCGGTGACGGCCTCTTTCCGCCGGATCACCGGCTCGTGTTCGGTCGTCGTCATGAGCGACCTCGAGCCGGGCACCGTGGTCGGCATCCGAAACGGCACGCCGATGGTCGCCGCGACCGATCCGAAGGGCGGGGGAATCCTTGCGAGCGACGCCCAGCCTCTGCTCGATTTAACGAAGGACGTGATCTTCCTCGAGGACGGCGTCGGGGTCGAGATCACCGAAGCCGGATTGAAATTCTTCGAGTTCGCGAACGACGCCGAGGTGAGGCCCGCGACGACGCACCTCGATTGGAACGCCGAGAATATGGAGAAGGGCGGATATCCGACGTTCATGCGCAAGGAGATCTTCGAGCAGCCGACGGCGATCGTGGATACCCTGAACGCGACGCTCGACCGCGCGAAGACGGAGGCGTTTCCGCTCGCGAAGCATCGGGCGAGCGACCTGCTGCTCGCCGCGGAAGAGATCGTCTTCGTCGCTTGCGGGACGAGCTGGCACGCGGCCCTGCTCGGGAAGTACTGGATCGAGAAGTACGCGCGCATCCCGGTCGCCGTCGAGCTCGCGAGCGAGTTCCGCTACCGCGACCCGGTCTTGAAACCGAAGACGCTCGTGATCGGCATCACCCAGTCGGGCGAAACGGCCGATACCCTCGCGGTGCTGAAGGACATGAAAAAGCGCGGCGTTCCGACCGCCGCGATCACGAACGTGCGCGGGTCCTCGATCTCGCGCGAGGCCGACGGGACGTTCTTTACCGCCGCCGGGCCGGAGGTCGGCGTCGCCTCGACGAAGGCGTTCATGGCCCAGCTCGTGACGCTGCTTTGCTTCGCGGGCGCACGTTCGAAGGTCGGGCCGCAGGCCGCAGGGATCGATCCGAAGGTCTCCAAGAAGCTCTTCGAGCACACCCTCGCGCTTCCGCATGCGATCCAAACCTTCCTCGGCGACGAGCAGGGACTCGCGAAACAGGTGAAGGCGATCGCGAAGGCGCTCGACGACGCGAAGGGATTCTTTTTCATCGGGCGGGGCTATTCCTTTCCGATGGCGCTCGAAGGCGCGCTGAAATTGAAGGAACTCGCCTACGTCTACGCCGAGGGCTACGCCGCCGGCGAACTCAAGCACGGACCGATCGCGATGATCGAGGAAGGGATGGTCGTCGTCGTCCTCGCTCCGAAGGATTCGTGGCGGGACAAGACCGTGTCGAATCTCGAAGAGGTGAAGGCCCGCGGCGCGAAAATCGTCTCGGTCGGCGAGGCGGGGGATACCCACCTTCGGTCGCTCTCGGATCACTGGATTCCGCTCCCGCACCTCGAGGACGAGGCGCTCCTTCCGTTCGCGATGGCGCCCGTCGTGCAGCTGCTTTCCTACGAGATCGCGCTCCTGAAGGGCACGAACATCGATAAACCGCGAAACCTCGCGAAGAGCGTGACCGTCGAATGAACGCGATCGCGATCGGCCTGATTTGTGCGGTTTTCGCGAGCCTCCCGGGGCTGATCCAGTCCCGCATCGAGCTCGAGCGCCCGCTCTTCGTGCTCGGTCTCGGGATCCTCGCCTCGATCGTCCAGACGCTCTATTTCCGGAAATTCCCCGCGCGCACGCGCGCCTACGACGGGATGGCCGATCTCTTCATCTTCATCCACTCGCGGCTGCCCGAAGATACTTGGGTGCGGTGGTTCTATCGCGCGGGCGCGTCGCTCCTGCTGAGCCTTTTCGGCGCGGGCGTCGGCGTCGAGGGCGTGGCCGCGGAAGCGTCCCAGTCCTTCACGCTCGCGACCCGAACGAGTTCCGAGCTTTGGAACGAGAATCGTCGCCGTACCGACGTCGCCTCGATCGTCGCCGGTTCCATCGCCGCGGTATTCCAAGCTCCGTTCGCCGCGGTCGTGCTTTCGCTCGAGGTCGGCGCGGGGGGGCGGACCCAGTCCGCGATCCTCGCCTCGATCTTCGGGTACGCCGGCACGCTCTTCATTTCGCAAAAATTCGCGCTCGAGCTCGAATGGGTGCCGTATTTCCAATCCCTGCCCGCGGGCGAATACCGCTGGGTACTCGTCCCCGTCGTCGGCGTGCTCGGCGGAGTGGTCGCTTTCCTTCTCGTGCGGGGACTCCGGTGGTTCCAGGAAGGCGTCGTCGACCTCTTCCGAAACCGCATCGCCGCCCGTCCTCTTCTTGGCGGCGCGATCCTCGCCGCCGTCCTCGCGCTCCATCCGCAGATCCAGGGCGCGCCCCTCGTTTCGCTGACCGCGCTCACGATGACCGCGCGTTCGATCGACACCCAGGCCGCGTTCTTCCTCGCGAAGGTCCTGATGCTCGCGACGGTGCTCGGGTGCTTCGGCACGATCGGGATTTTCTGGCCGCTCTTCATGATCGGCGCCTCTTTCGGGCTCATGCTCATCCCGGGAGTGGTCGGGATTTTCGTCGGCGCCTCGGCCCTTTGGGCGGGCGTCCTCGGCGCGCCGATCACGGCGGGCGTGCTCGCCTACGAGATGACCCGGAACTGGAAACTCATGCTCGCGGCGCTCGTCGCCGGCTACCTCGCGAACGAGACCCGGAAGTTCTTCAAACAAAAGCCGCTCGTTCATCGCGATCTCGAGGCGCGGGGACTCTCGCTCCTCGACGGACGTTCGGCCTCCGTGCTCGGTTCGATCCTGGTGAAAGACGCGATGGTCAGCGATCACGAGACGGTTTTCGAGAACGACCTCGTCCGCGAACTCTCGGAAAAGTTCCTGAATTCCCGTCACCCGTTCCTGCCCGTGGTGAACCGGCACGGCGCCTACGTCGGCTTGCTCACGCTCGACCTGATCCAGGACGGCCTCTCGGCGGCGACCGGAGCGGACGCGTTCTTCGAAGTGAAGGACTTGCTCTATAAGTCCTCGGCGAAGCACACGAAGCTCAAGACCGTGCGCGAGACGGACAACCTTTCTTCGACGAGCGGCCTTTTCGGGGACCATCCCTGCGTGGCGGTGCTCGGCAAGGACGAGAAAGTCGTCGGATTGCTTTTCTCTTACGCGATCCGCGCCGCATACGACCGCGAGGTCGCCCGTCGTTCGCTCGCCGAATCGAAGCTCGGCGATCAGATGCGAGGCGACGAATGATCGATTTCGACGACGCGCCCGGCGGATCGAACGCGGCTCCGGCGCCGACCGCGCGACCGGTCCGGCCGGCGTACGGCGGATTCGGCGAGTACGCGCGCGGTGCCCCGCAGCCGCGCACTCTCGCGCCGGGCGAGGTGCCCGCGTACCTCGAGTCCTTGAATCCGCCCCAGCGGGAGGCGGCCGAGCATACCGAAGGACCGCTGATCGTCCTCGCGGGCGCCGGTTCCGGAAAAACGAAGATGGTGACTTCGCGGATCGCGTACCTGATGGACGTCCGCGGAGTCCCGGCCTCGCGGATTCTCGCCGTGACGTTCACGAACAAAGCCGCGCGCGAGATGCGCGAACGGGTGGAGCGCCACCTTCACTCCGGAGCCCAGGGTTTCTACGGCGTGCCCGAGATCGGCACTTTCCACGCGATTTGCGTTCGGCTCCTTCGCCGGGAGCTCGCGGCGACGCCCTTCACGAAGCCGTTCGTGATCTACGACGATTCGGATCAGCTCTCGCTCGTGAAGCGGGTGGTGGAGAAACTCGGCATCGACGAGAAGGCGTTCAGTCCGAAGGCGATGCAGGCCGGGATCAATCGGCTGAAGTGCGACGCGATCGAACCGAAGGAGCTCGAGCCTTCCGCGCACGACCTCTTCGAGCGCAAACTCAAGCTCGTCTACGAGGAGTACCAGAAAGACCTTTTCGCGAACAACGCGCTCGATTTCGGCGAGATCCTCTGCATGACCTACCGGATTCTCCGGGATAACGAGGCCGTTCGCCGCCGGTACCAGGACCGTTTCCTCTACATCCACGTCGACGAGTACCAGGACACGAACCGCGCCCAGTACCTTCTGCTTTCGCAGCTCGCGAAGAAGGAATTCGGCGGGCACGAGAACATCTGCGTGGTCGGGGACGAGGACCAGTCGATCTACAAATGGCGGGGCGCGGACATCCGGAACATCCTCGACTTCGAGCAGGACTATCCGGGCGCGAAGGTCGTGAAGCTCGAGCAGAACTACCGCTCGACGAAGACGATCATCACCGCCGCCTCGCAGGTGATCCGGAACAACCGCGAGCGGAAGGAAAAGACCCTCTGGACGGCGAACCCCGAGGGACCGCGCATCGTGAAGGCCTCGCTCGCCGACGAGAAATCGGAAGCCGAATACGTCATCAAGCAGATCAAACGGCTGGCGACCTACGAGAACCGCGCCTACACCGACTTCGCGATCTTTTACCGGACCCACGCCCAGTCCCGTCAGTTCGAAGAAGTCTTTCGTCGCGAGAAGATCCCGTACGAAATCGTCGGGGGACTCCGATTCTACGACCGGAAAGAGATCAAGGACGTACTCTCCTATTTCAAGGTACTCCAGAATCCCCAAGATTCGGTGAGCTTGAAGCGGATCATCAACGTACCCGCGCGGGGTATCGGAAAGACCACGATCGACAAGCTCGAAGCGATCCAACTCGAACTCGAGCAAAGCCGCCGCGAAGGAATCGAGTCGGGCCCGACCCACGCGCTGGTCGACGTGTTGCCCGACGACGCCTCGAACGCGGAGGAACTCGATTTCGCCGACGCGACCTCGAACCCTCGCGATACCTCGCTCTTCGCCGCGCTCCGGATCGCCGCGAAGGATCCTTCGATCACCTCGGCGGGAACCGCGAAAAAGCTCGCCGCGTTCTACGCTTTCCTCGAAAAGCTGATCGCAAGCCGGCCGAAGGTGCTCCTGACCGAACTCTACCACCTCATCCTCGACGAGACCCGATACGTCCAGACGCTCCGGGAAGAAGGAACCGAGGAGGCGGCCGCGCGCATCGAAAACCTGGAAGAATTCGACACCGTCCTCCAGGAATTCGAGGAGAAGGCGACGGAGGGATTGTCCGAGGAAGAAATCGAGGCGAAGAAGACGGAACTCCTGCCGATCTTTCTCGAAGAGTCCTCGCTCGAAACCGATCGTGTCGAAGGCCGCGACGAGGCGGAAAAGATCCCGTCGCTCCAGATGATGTCGCTCCACTCGTCGAAGGGCCTCGAATATCCGGTCGTCTTCCTCGTCGGAATGGAAGAGGGGCTTTTCCCCTCGATCCGCGGGATGGAAGACGCGAGCGACGAGGAAATCGAAGAGGAACGCCGGCTTTGCTACGTCGGCATCACGCGCGCGCGAGAGAACCTTTACCTGACCCACGCCTCGATCCGCCGGATCTGGGGCCAGATCAACTATCAGGAACCCGCGCGCTTCTTCGAGGAAATCCCCGGCGACCTGCTCGAAGTCGTCGACGAATCCTTCCACGCGGGTTCCGGCTCCTCGAAGCACTTCGAGCGGAAATCCTGGAGCTCGAGTTGGGGGAGCGGCGGGTCCTCGGGCTACGATCCCGATTCTCCGCGCTCCTACGCCGATTCGTTCAAGAACCGCGACGATTACTCCCAGCTGACGGAAGCCGACCGCGCGAAGGCGGCGGCGAGCGCCGCGAAGAAGAGCGGCGGCGTCTACCGGATCGGCATGAAGATCGACCATCCCGAATACGGTGCGGGTAAGATCACCGCCCAAGAAGGCTCCGGTAAGGACGAGAAGGTGACCGTCCAGTTCGCGCGCGGCGGTCCGCGGAAGTTCCTCGTTCGTTTCATCGAAGGTTTCATCGAGGATTCCGCCTGACCGCCCATCGGATTTCGGAAACTCCCGGAAAGCCGCCGACCGCGCTCCGCGAGGCCGGACCCCTGCTCCTGACGACCCTCGTGAACCGCATCGGCACGATCGGACTCAGCCTCCTGCCGATCCTGATCGTTCAGCGCGAGCTCACCGGATCCCAAGCGGCGTTCCTCCTCGGCGGCGTGAAGACGGTGCTCATCGTCGGCATCCTACTCTCGGGCGTGGTCGCCGACCGGCTGGGCGGAAAGAAGACGCTCCTTCTCGGATTCGCCTCGGTCGCCGTCGGATTTTCGTTCCTGCCGTTTTCGAATCGTCTCGGGTCGATCTTCCTTTTCGCCGGGCTCGCGCAGTTCGGCGACGCCGTCATCCGCGTCTCGCTCCGCCTCGTGCTGACGAACACGGTTTCCCGCCGATTCCACAAGGAAGCGTTCGGATGGCTGCGCATGGTGAACAACGCCGGCCAGATCGTCTCCTTCGGTCTCGGCGCGGTCGCCTCGAAGTTCGGACTGCTCCCGCTGATGCTCTTCGACGCCTCGACCGCGCTCGGCGCGATCGCGACCGGAACGAGGGCGCTCCCCGAGATGAAGTCCGCGAGGCGGGAAAAAAAGGCCGCCGCGAAGCCTCGGGAGACCCTCGGCGAAATCACTCGCCGATACGGTAAGGTTCTCCTCGCGCCGGTCGCCTGCGCGTTCGTGATCGCGATTTGGAACTTTTACTACGAGCTCTTCATGTCGGGGATCGCCGGCCGCCTCGAGCTCCTCTTTCCGGGCACGGGTTTGCGGACGTTCTCGACCATGATGCTCGTCAACACGATCCTTTGCGCGGCTTTCGCCGTAATCGCGTCGAAGTGGGCCACCCGACCTTCGCGGATCTTCGGAATCGGCTTGGCCCTCACGGTCGCCGGCATGGGCGTCGCCGTCGCGCAAACATCGAGTACCGCGTGGGTCCTCGGCGCGACGCTCATCGTGACCGGCGGCGAGCTCTTTCTCGGTTCGATCGCCCAGCTGCTCCAGATCCGGCTCCTACCGGACGCGCACCTCGAAGGATTCTTCTATTCGGTGATGGTGGTCATCGCCCAAGTCGGACGGATCCTCGGCGCGGCACTCGCATTCCCGTGGATCGTAAGCGCGGAAACGGGGCGCTTCTCCCCGACGCCGGTGTTCTGGTTCCCGCTTGCGCTCGCGCTCGGTTTGATCTTCTATTTCCGTAACCGCTTCGACGAAGCGGTAAAAGACTGAGGAAAACGTGGAAACGAACGGATCGCACATCGGATTGGTCTTGAGCGGGGGCGGCGCACGGGCCGCCTATCAAGCCGGCGCGCTCCGCGCGATCGCGGAGATCATCGCGGAGGCGAGCCCGCGCGCCCGACCGAGTCCGTTCCACTCGATCAGCGGCGTTTCCGCCGGCGCGATCAACGCGGCCTTCCTCGGTTGTTACGCCGACGATTTCCAGCGCGCGACCGCGGACGCTTGGAAACTCTGGGCGGAACTGCGCTCCGAGCAGATCTTGGACGCGAACCCGTTCTTCCTTACGCGACTTGCGCTCCGGTGGGCGAAAGACCTGAGTTTCGGCGGGCTGACCCGTCATCGGAGATCGACCCATCTCCTCGGCACCGCGCCGCTCGAAAAACTCCTCACTTCGATCTTCGATTTCGACGCCCTCGCGCGGAACCTCGACTCGGGTTGCCTGCGCGGTATGGCGATCTCGGCGACCCACTACGGGAACGGCTCGTCGGTCACGTTCTTCGACGGTCACGAGGGAATCACGCCCTGGGCGCGCAGCTCCCGGATCGGCGTCCGCCGACGGATTCGCCTCGAGCACGTGCTCGCCTCGGCCTCGATTCCGATTCTTTTCAAACCGGTTCCCCTCGAGGGCGCGTTCTACGGCGACGGAAGCGTGCGCCTCCGTGCCCCGCTCAGTCCGGCGATCCACATGGGCGCGGACAAGGTCCTCACCATCGGTATCCGTTACGAACGTCCGCACACGGAGATGCTCGAGCAGCACGCGTCTTCGCAGATGAAGTCGGTTTCCCTCGTCGAAATCGCGGGCGTGATGATGAACGGCGCGTTCATGGACGGGCTCGAATCCGACATCGAGCGGCTCCGGCGGATCAACCGCACCGTCTCGCTCATCCCGAAGGCCGCCTGGGAAGGCTCGGAAGTCCCCCTCCGCGAGGTCCCGATCCTCGTGATCAAGCCGTCGGAGGACCTCGGAAAACTCGCGGCGAGTCAGTTCTCCGAATTCCCGTTCTTGATCCGGCACCTCTTGAAGGGCATCGGGGCTTCCGAACAAACGGGATCGGACTTGCTCAGTTACCTCGCGTTCGATTCGTCCTACACGAAAAAGCTCCTCGAACTCGGTCACGCGGACGCGATGGGGCGGCGGTACGAGATCGCGGAGTTCTTCGACCTTTAGGGCTTCCGCGCGACGACGAAATAGGACTGGGCTTTGCCCTTTCTCAGGGCGACGCCGACCGCGACGTCCGCGTCGATCTTCTTCATCACGTCGGTGAGCCCGCCGAAGATGAGATTCCCGTCGTTGTTTTTCACGGCTTCGACCTTCGCGCCGCGGAGACGGCGGAGATCGATCCCCTTCAGGAGGGTCTCGAGATCCTTCGCGTAATCGAAGAGGATGCGCGAGCGATCCGCGCCGTTCGGTTCGATCTGGAAGAAGCCCGGGCTGCAGAGGAGGTGGTTGATCGCGGCCTCGTTATAGCCGTAAACGACGGTCGACCCGACCGGGGAGAAGAAGTGTTTTTCGAAGGTCGAGGCGATCGGAAGGGAGTTCTTGCCGACGAACGCCTCGACGGCGCCGGCGGCGCGGTGGGCTTCGTCGAGGTAGAACGAGGGTTCGATCGCTTCGCCGCTCGCGTGTTCGTAGAGGCACCGGATCGCCTTCGCGGAAAGGTTCCGGACGAGCGTGTCCTTCTCGGCGAGCGACCGGCCCTGGAGGGCGGCGCGAAAAGCGTCGACACAATCACCGGCCCGGGCGGTCCCGGCGGAGGCCGCGAGGAGGAGCGCGGAGAGGAGCGCGAAGAGAGAGAGGAAGGTTTTCGAAGGCGACATGACGAGGTCCTTTCGGGACTCCTTCTACCATCGCTTCGCGTCAGACGTGAGCGCTTCGCCTGACGGATCGGGCGAAAAATGTAAAATCGCTGATTTCACACGGAAAACTCGGGTAGCCTGGGGGCGAAATGGCGAAAAAAGCCCGAGCCGTCGCCGGCCGTAAACCGGATAAAGAGAGGATTTTCCGCGAAATCGTGGCGGGAGCGATCGCGCTCGATTTGAAGTGCGGGCACCTGAAATGGTCGGTGGCCCGGCTTGCCCGCCGAAGCGGTGTCTCGCGCCCTCTCATCTATTACTATTTCGGTAAATCGAAGATCCGCATCCTCCTCGAAGCCACGAAGATCTTCGGCGGCGAGCTCGCCGGGTTCACGGAACGAAAGACGAATTTTTGGGAGACCGGCCGGATCGATCTCGCGCTCGCCGAATCGCGGAAGCTTCTCCAGGAAATACCGGGGGTCGCGGCTTGGTACTACCTTCAGCGGGACGGAGAGACGGAGGTCGGCGAATCGATCCGGAAAATCGAGGCCGACCACGTGAAGAAAATCCAGAAGTACCTCCCCGAGGCGGGCGAGGCCGGGGCTCGGGCGATTTTCGCGCTCTTTTTCGGCGTTTCGTTCTCGCCGATCGCGGGGCCCGAGACGCCGGCCAAGGCGGTCGAACTCGTTTTGAAAGGCCTCGGAAAAGCTTGATCGCGCGCGGAGCGAATCGCGCTAGTTCTTCCGCACGAACGGAACGGTTCCGCTCACTCCGGGCGACTTCCCGGCCATGAAGTCGCGGAGGAACTGGATGTCGAGGGGGACCGGCGTGCCGAGCCACTCGGCGCCTTCGGTGTGATCCCAGACTTCGTCTTCCGTCACTTGGTGGATGAGCGCGGTGTGTGGACCACGATGCGCCTCGAGGTAATTCCGAACCTCGTCGTATTCCGATGCGGAGAAACCGAGCTCGAACATCGGCAGCGGGTGCGGGCCGATCGGTCGGTCGACGAGGCGGCTGATGTGGACCGAGCGCGGGAGGTCGCGAAGCAGGAACTGTTGGAGAGCGGAGGCCGAGACGCGGGTCTCCGCCGTGAAATAGATGTGCGAATGGAAAAAGTCCGAGCGCCGTTCCCGCATGAGCGAGGAATACGCCAAATCTCCTAGGAAATCGAGAGGAGGGCGCACTGCGCCGTCGGCGGAAACGCGGGGGATTTTCCGTGTTCTTGCAATGCATCACGCATTGTTTGCGAACCCGCGTTCGACTAGTCTCGAAACTCCTAAAAAGACTGGAGATTCCGTCGCATGGCGAACATCGAAGTGAACGAAACCTTGGTCCGGAAAGTCGCCGACCTCGCGCGACTCGCGCTCACCGACGAAGAGGTCCGACTTTACTCGAATCAGATGAAAGTGACCCTCGGCTACGTCGACCAGATCGCGAAGGTCGCGATCCCCGAAGGAACCGAACCGATGTACCACCCGCTCGAAGTCGAGACGCCGATGCGGGACGACACCGTGATTCCGTCGCCGACCCAAGCGAACGGGAAGCCGAAGATGATCGAGCCCGCTCCGGACACGGTCTACGAAGGCTTCAAGGTCCCGCCGATCCTTTAGGAAAAAAGATGCTGAACGAAAAATACCGCACCATCACCGAAATCCACGACGCCTTCGACGCGAAGAAACTTTCGCCGGTCGAACTCGCTCGCGACACCCTCGCCGCGATCAAGGCTTCGAAGCATAACGCTTTCCTCCTGGCGCTCGAAGACCGCGCGATGGCGGCCGCGAAGAAGGCCGACCGGATCCTCGCCGAGAACGGGAAAGTACCGCGCGAGACCTATCCGCTCCTCGGCATCCCGCTCGCGCTGAAGGACAACATGGTCCTCGAGGGCGTGCGCACGACGTGCGCCTCGAAGATGCTCGAGAACTACGTCCCGCCGTACACGGGCACCGCGGTCGAGCGCCTCGAAAAGGCCGGCGCGGTTTTCGTCGGCAAGACGAACCTCGACGAATTCGCGATGGGCGGTTCGAACGAGAATTCCGCGTTCGGTCCGGTCGAGCACCCGACGTTCCCGGGCTACGTTCCGGGCGGGTCTTCGGGCGGCTCCGCGACCGCGGTGAAAGCCGGATTCTGCGTCGCCGCGCTCGGGAGCGATACCGGCGGTTCGATCCGCCAGCCCGCGAGTTATTGCGGCGTCGTCGGTTTGAAACCTTCCTACGGACGCGTTTCCCGTTACGGGTTGGTCGCCTTCGCGAGCTCGCTCGATCAGATCGGCCCGTTCGCGAACTCCGTCGAGGACGCCGCGACCGTGCTCGCGGTGATGGGTGGACACGATCCGCTCGATTCGACTTCGAGCGAACGCCCGGCCGATCCGTACGTCGCGAACCTGAAGAAGGACCTCGATTGGTCGAAGATTCGGGTCGGGATCCCGAAGGAATACTTTATCGACGGCGTCGACGTCTCGGTGAAGAAGTCCGTGCGCGAGACGATCGACTGGGTCGCGAAGCAAGGGGCGAAGATCGTCGATATCTCCCTGCCGAACACGCCGTACGCGGTTTCGGTCTATTACATCGTCGCCGTCTCGGAGGCGTCCTCGAACCTCGCGCGCTTCGACGGAGTCCGCTTCGGCGTGCGCCCGCCGGACGCGATGCAGGTCGAAGACATCGCCGACTTCTACAAGAAAGTCCGCGCGAACTTCGGCCCGGAAGTGAAACGCCGGATCATCCTCGGCACCTTCGCGCTCTCGTCCGGTTATTACGACGCTTACTTCCGGAAGGCCTGCCAGGTCCGCCGGTTGATCAAGAACGACTTCGATCGCGTGTTCAAGGATTGCGACGTGATCCTCGGGCCGGTCGCGCCTTCGACCGCGTTCAAGAAAGGCGAGAAAGCTTCGGACCCGCTCAAGATGTACCTGAACGATATCCTCACCATCCCGTGTAACCTCGCCGGCCTACCGGGAATGAGCGTCCCGTGCGGGAAGGACGAGAAGGGGCTGCCGATCGGGATCCAAGTCATCGCGCCGCAGTTCCGCGACGACGTCGTCCTGAAAGTCGGGCATGCGATCGAGAAAGGGATGACGAAATGATGAATCCGGATTGGGAAGTCGTCTTAGGTCTCGAGATCCACTGCCAACTCGCGACGAACACGAAAATCTTCTGCGGGTGCCCCGCGCGCGCGCCGGAGGGCGTTTCGGTCGCCGACCTCGGCCCGAACGCGAACACGTGTCCGGTGTGCACCGGTCAGCCGGGCGCGCTCCCGGTGTTGAACCGTAAAGTCGTCGATTACGCGATCCGCGCCGGCCTCGCGATGAACTGCGAGATCCGGAAACACAACGTCTTCTCGCGGAAAAACTACTTCTATCCCGATCTTCCGAAGGGATACCAAATCTCCCAGTTCGACCTGCCGATCTGCGAAAAGGGCCACGTCGACATCGAGTACAAGGCCGGCGGCAAGGAAGTGCAGAAGCGGATCGGCATCACGCGGATCCACATGGAAGAAGACGCGGGCAAAAACCTCCACATGGACGCGTTCTCCCTCGTGAACCTGAACCGCGCGTGCGTGCCGCTCATCGAGATCGTTTCCGAGCCGGACATGCGTTCGGCCGAGGAGGCCGGCGCCTACATGCGCGCGGTCTACGGGATCGTCACCGCGATCGGCGTTTGCGACGGGAACATGCAGGAGGGGAACTTCCGCTGCGACGCGAACGTTTCGGTCATGCCGAAAGGCTCGACGAAATTCGGGACGCGCGCCGAGATCAAGAACGTGAACTCGTTCCGTTTCGTCGAGAAGGCGATCGAGTACGAAGTCCAGCGTCAGATCGCGCTCATCCAGTCGGGCGGCAAGGTCGTCCAGGAAACGCGGCTTTGGGACTCGGCGAAGGGCCAGACTTTCTCGATGCGCTCGAAGGAAGAAGCGCACGACTACCGCTATTTCCCGGAACCCGACCTCATCCCGGTCCACGTCGACGAGAAATGGATCGCGAAGGTGAAGGACGAGCTCCCCGAGCTTCCGTCCCAGAAAAAGGCGCGCTACGTTTCCGAACTCGGGCTTTCGAGTTACGACGCCGGGGTGCTCACGTCCTCCGCCGCGCTCGCGAAGTTCTTCGAGGACACCTTGAAAATCCTCGCCCCGGACGGCAACGCCTCAGGCAATACGGCGAAGGCGGTCTCGAACCATCTCGGCGGCGAAGTCTCGCGCCTGATGAACGAAGAGAACCTCGAGTTGAATCAGTCCAAAATCGCCCCGAAGCATTTGGCCGAGATCGTGAAGCTCCAAACCGCGAACGTCATTTCGAGCACCGGCGCGAAGACGATCATCGGGGTGACCTGGAAGACCGGGGAAGCCGTCGACGGAATCGTCGAGCGCGAAGGGTTGAAGCAAGTCTCCGATACCGGAGCGCTCGAAAAGGCGGTCGACACGATCATCGCCGCGAATCCGGGCCAGGTCGCGGAATACCGGGGGGGCAAGGACAAGCTCCTCGGCTTCTTCGTCGGCCAGGCGATGAAGGCGACCGGCGGGAAGGCGAATCCCGCGATGCTCCAGGAGATCGTCAAGCGCAAGCTTGCCGGGAACTAAGCGCAAGCTTGCCGGAAGTATGAGCCATGGCTCGCCGGAAATGAAAGACCTCGCAAAGCAGACCGTCCCGCCAAAGGAAACCGTCTTATGAAAAAAATCCTCATCGTCCTCGGTACGCTCGTAGTCCTCGCGATCGCCGCGATCGTCGTGATCCCGATGGTCGTCGACGTCGATCAGTATCGGCCCCAGATCCTGACGAAAGCGAACGAGCAGCTGAACGGCAAGCTCGACCTCGGGCACCTCACGCTCTCGCTCTGGGGTTCCGTCCGCGTCGGGATCGACGGGATGACCCTTACGGATTCGAAAGGGACGAAGGTGGTCGCCGTGAAAGACGCCTACGTGACGATGCCGTGGACCTCCGTTTTCGGGGGATCGCCGCTCATGACCTTCAATATGAACGACCCCGAAGTCCGCATCGTGAAAGACGCCGCCGGAAAGCTGAATCTGATGTCGCTCATGAAGGAGAAACCGAAAGACGCCGGCGCCACCGGCGCTCCGGGGGATGCCGCCGGGAAGTCCGGATCGGAGATGAAGCTGCCGGCGATCGTGGCGAATGCCCGCCTCGGGGTCGATATCCGGAACGCTCTTTTCTACTACAAGGACGAAGTCGCGAAAACCGAATCCGTGACGAAGGACCTGAACTTCCGCGTGAAGGACCTCTCGCTCTCGCGCACGACCGAAGTCGAAGTCTCCGGTCTCTTTCAAGCCGCTGCCGAAAGCCTCTTCAAGATCTCGGGCCCGTTCCGGATCCTCGTCCACGCGAGTCCGCGGGTCGAAGGCGGGGAATTCAAGGGGCTGGCCGCCGACCTCGACGCGAACTTCGACGACATCGAGATCCAGGCCGCCCAGGCCTTTTACAAGAAAAAGGGCATGACCGCCCAAGTGAAGGGCGCCCTCGATCTTTCGAAGGACCAGCTCACGATCGCGAAATTCGGCGCGAAGTTCTTCAACGCCGAGATCGACCTCGCCGGGAAGGTGACGAACCTCCAAGCGGATCCGACGGTCGACGTGACCGTGAAGTCGAATTCGATCGCGCTTTCGGCTTGGAACGAGCTGATTCCGATGCTGAAGGACTACGCGCTTTCCGGTACGGCTTCGTTCGACGCGAAGGCGAATGGCCCGGCGGCGAAGATCCAATACGCGGCCGACCTCGCGGTGAAGGATTTGAAAGCGAAATCGCCGATGCTGAAAGCCGAGCCGACGGTGAACGTGACCGTGAAGGTCGTAACCGACAAAGTCGAGAAGATGCTCGCGACGCTGAAGGCGCCCGGAAACGACCTCACGATCGACGGTTCCGTCGTGTCTTTCGCGACGCCGAAGATCGACCTGAAAGTCACTTCGAGCGGGATGGATCTCGACCAACTCGTGAATTTCCCGCCGCCCGCCGCCGCCAATGGAAATCCGGCGAAGGAAGCCGGCGCGAAGGGCGCGGACGGAAAGCCCGCGACCGAGAATTTCGACGCCATGCTCGACCCGCTCCGGAAAAACGACGTCGCGAAAGCGACGACGATGGTCGCGGCGATCAACCTGAAGATGATGCAAGCCTACGGCGTGCGCATGAACGACCTCGTCGCGAAGCTTTCGATGCGGAATCTCGCTTTCTCGGTCGATTCCGCGAACGTTCGCGTTTTCGACGGAACCGTCGGCATGAAGGCCGGGGCGGCGCTCGCTCCGAAGACTCCGACCTATTCGTTCAACGCCTCGGTCGCGAACGTCGATCTCCGGAAGGCCGTCGCGAGCCAGATGCAGCTCTTCAAGAATACCGTGCTCGGGAAGGCGAACTTCAAGATCGAAGGCAGCGGATCGAGCTTCAATCCCGAGACCGCGAAGAAGAACTTGAACGCGAAAGGGTCGCTGAAGGTGACCGACGCCGAGTTCGCCTCGATCGACGTGGCGAAGATGGCCTCCGAGGCGATCAACAAGGCGCTCGACAAGGTCGCCGAGAAGATCCCGGCCGCGAAGGGCAAATCGATCAAGTCGCTCCCGGATAAGTCCTCGCGTTACGAATTCATCGCGAGCGATTTCACGATCTCGGGCGGCCGATTCTCGGCTCCGAACTTCAACGCCAAGGCGATGAAGAACCAGGGGCTCGACCTGCGCGGATCGACCGAAGTCGGCCTGATCGACCAGGAACTGAAAGCCGACTGGGAAATCATCGACACCTACAACCTCACGCACGCGCGCGACGTCGGTTTCGAAGTGAGCGGGATCAACGTCCCGTCTGCCCTCGCCGAGGGCGGTAATCCCGTCGTGATCCCGGTCTCGGTCGCGTGTAAATACACCGCGCCCTGCCCGAGCTACGGGAAAGTGCCCGAGCATTTCGTGAAGGTCGCCTTCGAGAACACGAAGCGCGGCGCGACCGAAGCGGCGAAGGCGAAGGCCGTCGATACCGCGAAGGACGCGGGCAAGAAGCTCCTGAAGGGCCTCTTCCACTAGGCCGGTCCGCGATGCGAAAGGCTTCGATCGATCTCGGGACGAATACGGCGCTCCTCCTCGTCGCGGACGTGGAGGGCGGCGCCGTGCGCGAGGTGCTTCACGACCAGTCGACGATGGTCCGGCTCGGCCAGGAAGTCGACCGGACCCGGCGGCTCCATCCCGACGCGATCGCGCGGGCAATGGCGTGTCTCCGCGGATACGCGGCGAAGGCGGCGACCTTCGGGGTAAAGCCTTCCGACGTGGTTTGCGTCGCGACCGCGACCGCGCGCGACGCCGAAAACGGCGGCGAGTTCTTCGCGGGCGTGACCCGGGAAACCGGCTTGGCGTTCCGGACGATCTCCGGCGACGAGGAAGCGAAGGGGATGTTCCTCGGCGGACTTCTTCCGGGGATGGACCCCGAGCGTTCGGCGGTGATCGACATCGGCGGCGGATCGACGGAGTTCCGTTCGATCGACCGTGGACTGAGCCTGCAGATGGGCTCCGTGCGCTTCACCGAGCGGTTCCTAAGGTCGAATCCGGTGACGGACGCCGAGTTTTGGGCCGCTCGCGACGCGATTGACCGCGAACTCGAGCGGGCGCGGGACTGGCGCGAGGCGATCCCCCGGGATACGGCGCTCGTCGGCGTCGCCGGGACGGTCGTGACGCTTGCGCAGTGGCACCTCGGTCTCGCGCATTACGACGCCGCGAAGCTCGACGAAGTTCGCCTCACGCGCGGAGACGTGCACCGGATGGTCGAAGAGTTGAAGTGGAGATCCGTCGAGGAACGGAAAGGGTTGGTCGGAATCGAGCCCGGTCGGGCGGACGTCCTGCTCGGGGGCGCGCTGATCTTGTGGCGCTCGCTCGAGACGCTCGGCTTTTCCGAGCTGCGCGTGAGCACGCGCGGACTGCGGTTCGGCGTGATTCTCGCGTGAGTAAGCTCGGCCCGGATTAGGTCGCGAGCCAGAGGCGGTGCTTGTAGCGGCGATGTAGGATCACCGACGAAGCGGTGATGAGCAAAAGGCCGGAGATGATCATCAGCGGGTGGGTGCGCGCGATGAGCGCGGCGACGCCGGCGACGAAGAAGAAGAACGGACGAAGTTCGTAGATGAATTTTTCCATGAATCCCCCAGACACCCCTATGAATAGCAAAGGGGTGGCCAAACGGGGTTCGGCTAAGTCGCGGAAATCGTTCGCGTGTGTCGCCGAAAACACAGAGGTGAACCGAGACGGTTGTCGATGATTTCGACGAATTCGAGGGCATCCATCGCTCTATTGAAAATCCGGCGGCGGGCGTGATTTCATCCCCTCGAGGAGTACACGATGAAACTTCACGCTTACGTGTTCATGATCGGATCCCTGATCGCGCTCTCGGCCTGCGACGAACTCTGCTCGTCGACGGTGAACGACCAAGCTCTCGTTCAGAACCGGACGAATCGCGCGCTTTCCGTCGAAATCTGCAAAGGGAAAATTTACGGCCGCCAAACCGTTTCGATTCCGGTCGACCAAGACGGCGTCGTCGCTTTGGGAGCGCGGAAATCGGGGTACGTGAAGGCCGGAACGGAGTCGCTGGGGTCCTGCGATCGCCCGGACGGCGCCCCGTCGAAAATGGGGATCGCCCTCACGAGCCGCGATTTCGCATCGGTGAAGTTCTGTTATCGGAACGCGAACGACTCCTCCGACGTGATCGTCGTGGATCGGGGAGACGCCTGCCCCTCCGGAGCGCGGGAACAAACCACGCCCGTCGATAGCTGCGAGTAAACGCTAGTTCCGCGCGAGCGTCGCGCGGATCTGGCGCGCGAGGTGCGGATCTTTCGCCGCGATCCGATCGAGGAGGGATTCGCGGAAGGATGCGTCTGCCACTTCGAGCAGCGCGATCACTTGGCCGAAGCCGTCGACCTTGATGGGGGCGTCCTTCGCGTTCGCGGCGTCGGTGCCGGCGGGTTGGCGGAGGGCGTTCGGATTACTCTTCGGATCCATGAATGAACTCATGACTGCGTCTCCTGATCGTTTCTAGGCTTGGTCTTTGGCTTTCGATTGGCGAGCGGCGTAGTTGGCCCTGCGCGCTTCTTCTTTTTCGCGGGTGTGGAGCGCTTCGGCCTGGGCCTGAAGCTCGCGGCGCACGGTTTGGAGCCGGGCTTCGCCGTTCTTTCGGTATTCTTCGATCTTGTCCTGGTTCGCCTTTTGGACCTTTTCGACTTCCTGGTCCCCGGCGCGCTTTTCCATCGCGACTCGCTCTTCGTTCGACGCGCGGACCTGCTGGAGGCGGTCTTCGAGGTGCTCGGCCTCTTGGGAGATCTGGACGTCGTACGCGTTCCGGAGCTCACCGAGCTGGTTGGCGTGGTTCTCGATAAGGCGCTGCACTTCCGTCCCGTTCCGCGCCTCGAGGTCGCGGACTTCCGCCTCGTGCCGGTTCTTCATCTGGGTCCGGACGTTTTTCAACCGGAGGTCTTCCGTTTGAACGCTAGCGACTTCGTTGGGCATTCCGTGGCCCTCCGCTATCCATGATGCCCGATTTTTCGCAGACAGCCAAACCGGCATTCTTGCCGGGCCAGTTCGCCAAAATTTTGACGGCTCTTCTCCGCTTTATGTCGTTCCCGATCCCTGGAAAGATAGAGCGATGAAAGAATCACTCGTTTTCGTAGGCGCTAAGCGGACTCCTTTCGGTGCGAACGGCGGGAGCCTGAAGGACGTTTCTCCGACCCAGCTTGGGGTCCATTCCGCGAAGGCGGCGCTGGCCCAGTCGGGCGTCCGGCCGGATCAGATCGAGCACCTAATTTACGGGAACGTCCTCCATTCGGCGCCCGATTCGATCTATTCCCCGCGCCACATCGGACTCCACTCCGGCGTGCCGATCGAGGTCCCGGCGTTGGGCCTGAACCGACTCTGCGGTTCCGGATTCCAAGCCATCGTCGATGCGTACCAACAGATGTGCGCGGGCGACACCGAAGTCGCGCTCGTCGGCGGGATCGAGAACATGAGCATGGCGCCGTACGCGGTCCGCGGTGCGCGCTGGGGTCTCCGCATGGGGAATCACGAGTTCGTCGACACGATGGTCGAAGCGTTGACCGATCGCTACGCGGGCGCGCCGATGGCGATCACCGCGGAAAACCTGGCCGAAATGTACAAGATCACTCGCGAGGATTCCGACACGTTCGCGCTTCGTTCGCAGACGTTGACGAAAAAAGCGATTGAAGCGGGAGCCTACAAGGACGAAATCGCGCCGTACGCGATCACCGACAAGAAAGGGAATACCGTCGAACTCGCGCACGACGAACACCCGCGGCCCCAAACCACGATGGAAGCGCTCGCGAAGTTGAAACCGGTCTTCAAGAAGGACGGCATCGTCACCGCCGGCGTTTCGAGCGGGATCGTCGACGGAGCGTGTTCGCTCGTCGTCGCGACCGAGAAGCGCGCGACCGCGGAGAAGTGGAAGGTTCTCGGCCGCATGGTCGCCTACGGCGTCGTCGGATGCGAGCCGAAGATCATGGGGATCGGCCCGGCGGGCGCGACCCGTATGGCGCTGAAGCGCGCCGGCATGAAGCTCGAACAGATGGATCTCGTCGAAGTGAACGAGGCTTTCGCGCCCCAGACGATCGCCGTCGAGCGCGAACTCGGGATCAACCGCGACGTCCTGAACGTCGACGGTGGAGCGATCGCGGTCGGTCACCCGCTCGCCGCGAGCGGCGCGCGGATCGTGACCCACTTGCTGTACGCCTTGAAACAGCGCGGAAAACGGTACGGGCTCGGCACCGCCTGCATCGGCGGCGGGCAAGGGATCGCGATCATCGTCGAAGCTCTCTAGTGCCCGGAAAAGGTCCCGAAATGCCCCTTTCTCCCCGCACGAAGAAGGCGATCCTCTGGATTTTGTTCTGGGTTTTCTTCGCGCTTTTTGTCCGCGAAATCGGTAATCTGCTCTCATGGCGGGGAAGAACCACGTGATCGAAATTCCGTTGATGGGTCAGAAGATCGTCCTGAAAACCCAGGCCGATCCGAAGCTGGTCGAAGAAGTGACGGCGCTCGTGAAGGAACGCATCGGAAATTCCGAGAAGCGCGTGAAGAACGCGAACGCCCCGCACCTGGCGGCGCTCCTCGCCCTCTTCGACGTCGCCGAAGATTACGTCGAGGCGAAACGGAAGATCCAGGAGCACCAGTCCGAACTCCTCGCGAAGGTGAGTCAGCTCCAGAGCTGGGTCGATAGCGCGCTGAAGGATTGAGGTTCGCGCATGAGCGACGCGCTTCGCGACGACCTTCGCCGAAGACTCGACGAGGCCCGTCGGGCGCTTTCCGAAGAAGATTTGCGCGCGCGCTCCGAGCGGGCGACGTCGAGACTGGCCGATTGGCTCGCGAAGCATCCGCCCGCGAACGGGCTCGTGGGCCTTTACCGACCGCTCGAACCGAACCGGCTCGGCGAGGCCGATCCGAGCGGGCTCGTCCGTTCGCCCGCGCTCGCGGAGGTCCACTTCGCTTTCCCGCGCGTGCTCGATCGGTTTCACTGCACGATGGATTTCGCGGTGCCGATGCACGCGAGCGATTGGGTGAAAGGGGTTTACGGAAACCTCGAACCGCGACCCGAACTGCCGGCGGTTAATCCGCACGAGTTCGACGTCCTCGTCGTACCGGGAGTGGTTTTCGGGCGAGGCGGAGAACGGATTGGGCGAGGGGGGGGTTATTACGATCGCTACTTGATGCGCGCGAGCGGAGCGCTTCGGGCCGCGTTCGGTTTCGAATTCCAGCTTCTCGACGAGTCGGTGCCCCAGGCGGATTGGGACGCGCGAATGGATCTCGTCGTCACCGACCGCGAAACGGTGGAGACTTCCGCGCGTCCCTCGATTTAACGCGGTCGCGCTCTTTTCCCTTGCCGTCGCGGCCGGGTTCGGAGAAGGGAAGGACACCGTTCCGCACGGATAATAGCGCGGATTAGAAATTCGAGTCTGTCCGATGAAAGTCCTCTATTTCGGTGATGTCTACGCGAAGCCCGGCCGAGAAGCCGTGAAGATCGCGATCCGAAAACTGGTTCCCGCCCACGCGATCGACTTCGTGATCCTAAACGGCGAGAACGTCACCCACGGTTACGGGATCCAACCCGAGATGGCCGACGACCTCTTCGCCGCCGGCGTCGACGTGATCACCACCGGAAACCACGCGTGGGACCAAAAGGCGATCATCCCTTACTTCGCGACGACGACTCGCCTGATTCGTCCGGCGAATTATCCGGATCATCCCGCGTACAAGGTTCCGGGCCGCGGATCGACCGTCGTCGATTGCGCCCGCCGGAAACGCGCGGATGGGAAACCGCTCCGCCTCGGCGTCGTCCAGGTAATGGGACGCGTGTTCATGGACACTCTCGATTGTCCGTTCCGAGCGGCCGAGCGCGAAGTCGAGAAGTTCAACGACCTCGGCATTTCCTCCGTCCTCGTCGACATCCACGCCGAGGCCACGAGCGAAAAGCAGGCGATCGCGAACTTCCTCGACGGGCGCGCGAGCGCGGTGGTCGGGAGCCATTCGCACGTCCAGACCGCCGACGAGCGAATCCTTCCGCACGGAACGGCCGCGATCACGGATGTCGGGATGAGCGGATGTTTCGATTCCGTGATCGGCGTGAAAAAGGAGCTCTCGATCCAGCGGTTCCTTACCCGTCGTCCGGTGAAATACGAAGCCGCCGAGGGCCCGGGGGGGTACGGGTGCGTGGTGATCGATATCGACGAGGATACCGGGAAAGCCCGGTCGATCCTGCGCCTTCGGGAAGCGGTGGCGACGCCCTAGAACGGTCGCTTGCCCCCGGAGAGATAAACCGTCATTCTATAGGGGCATGAGCCAACCCTCGGTTCCGCTCAATTCGGTCCCGGCCGCCGGTGTCGCCCTTCAAGAGCGACGTCGATCGGTGTATCGTCGGTACCTCGAGTTCGTCCAAACCGCCCACCAGAAGGACCGCCTCGACGTGAACCGCCGCATGCGCTCCGTGTTCGTCTGGTGTTTCCTCGCGCCGGTCGTCGCGGTGGCGCTCGTGATCCTGATGGTGAACTTCGGCGTTTTGCCTCGGGTGTTCCGCAGTTACCAGGATTGGATCCTCCTCGTTTTCCCGGTCTTGTACTCTCTTTACTTCCTCGGTTCGCAAGTGCTTTCGAGCGTCCCGGACGCGTTTCGGAAGGGCGGATTCGGAATGACCCTCGGCCAAGCCGCACGCGAAGCGGATTGGCGGATCGAAGTCTGTTCGGCGATGGAGCGTGAACTCGCGTTCAACGGCGACGACTGGCAGTGGGTGATGGCGAACGCCGAAGAGGATCTCGAGCGCATGCAGATGCGCAATCGCCACCTGACGGCTCTCGCCGGCGCGGTCTTTTTCCTGATCATGAACGGTATCGATTCGCTCACGAACGATTCGAGTTTCACGGTGGTGGCGGCCGACCCGACCTCGACGACCTCCTCGGAGTGGATCGGCCTCGCGCTTTTCCTGCTCCTTCTCTATCTCTCCGGCCAGCAGAGCGTGCAGACCCTACGGCGGTTCCTCTCCTGCGCCCGTCTCGTCCAACGACAGCTGCCCAAAGCCTAGACACCTTTCCCGCGACGAACTCGCGTATAAGGCCGTTCGTCGCGCACGGAGATTGCTGAAGTCCCTTCGGCGATTTTTCGGTCGCCTGGAGGTCGTGTCTCATGTTTCCGAAAAAATCAGCCCTTACCACCGCTCTCGCGGCCGTCGCAGTGCTGATCTCATTCAAGTCCTTTTCCCAAGGAAATCAATACGAGAACGCGTCGACACTCGTCGATGCGAACGCTTTCGATTCGCAGTGGTCGGGAGAATACTACGCCGAACCCGAGGAGGCGGAAGCTCCCCGTTTCCGTTCCTTCGAAGAGAAACGCGAAGTTTATTTGAATTCGCCGGAGATCGGCACCGAAGAAGTGGAAGTCGACGAAAACGGAAATCCGATCGGCCGACCGGAGCCGTCCGTGGCGACGGGACTTCCGCAGCCCGGACCGTCTCCCTCGATCCGGCCTTGGTTCGTGCCCCTTCGGAATCCCTGGGATCTCACGAACGGTGACGAACCGTTTTCGTTCATCAAGCCGATTCCGAAGCCGTCCGCAATCGCGCCTTCGCCGTTGCCGTCGGCGATCCCGAGCGGAAAACCGCAGGCCTTTTTCTACTACAACCAAGGTTCGCTCAAGAACGGTTCCGAGATCGAATCCGAGGGAAAAGGATTCGTGAAGGTCTTCCGCGATCGTGACGAGGCCACCGGCGGCCGAGGCTGGGGCACGCGCGCCTTGATCGGGCTGATCCGACAGATGGCATCCGACTTCGCCGACAAATATCCGGGCCGTGAGCGGCTCCAAATCGCCGACATCGCTCGCAAGACCGGCGGAAAGATGGCCCACGGCAGTCACCAGAACGGACTCGACGCCGACATCGTCTACATCCGGAAAAACCACAAGGAACAATCGCCGTTCGGCGGTTACGGGAAGAACGGCTTCGCCGAGCAGTTCGTCGTCCGCACCTCGACGATCCGGAAGACGAAGGACGCCAACGGTCAGCCGAAATCCGTGAAGGTCTATTCGCTCGTCCCGTCCGCGAACTTCGACACCGAAGCGAACTTCAATCTCCTGCTCATGTTCCATCGAAGCGGGGAAGTAAAAACCTATTTCGTGGACAAGGTCCTCATTCGCGAACTTTTCCGGTACGCCGAGGCGAAGCACCTCTCGAACGATCCGGAGGTGAAGGCGATGCTGATGAAGCTCGACTACGAGCCTTCGCACGCCGACCATTTTCACGTGCGCTTGTTCTGCCAGGACGGCGATTCGAAGTGTTATAGCGAGAACGCCCCGGCGAGGAAACGCGTGAGTTCTCCGCCTCCGAAAAAGCGGGCCGCGAAATAGCGCGAACCGGGGCTCCCTCCGGCCGCCGTCCCCGTAAAGCCGAGCGGAACCCTTCCTCGGCGGGTCGCCCTCGACCCAGTGGCCGGATCCCGGAGACGGCCTTAATATAGAGGGATGCGCTTTTCGCTTCTCGCGGTCTCTTGCGTTCTCTTTTCCTCGGCATCCGTCTTCGCGGACGAATCCGGGTTCGCGCTCGACGCGGCTTCCGCCGAGGCGCTCGAAAGGACGAAGACGATGCTGACGGATCCGGCGAGGCGGGCCGAAGCCGTGAGCGATCCGTCGTCTCCGGCGGCCGCGGCCGATCGAAACTTGAAGTCCCTCGGCCTGTCGCAGGAGTCCCAAGACCAGGCCTATCGGATCAGCGCCGAAATTCTGGAAAAATGGGTGCACGAGAGCGGAGGAAACGTCGAGACGATGAAAGTGCGAGCGAAGGACGCGGGGCGCGATCCCGCGGGCTTCGCCAAAGAGATGTCTCCGGCACAGCTCGAACAGATCCGCAAGATGAGCCAAGAGATTCCGGGGGGCCACTCGACTCCGAATTAATCCCGCTCCCGGGATTGCGATCTTGCCATCCGTGTCCGCGTCGAGAAGACTGGGGTCGTGGCATCCCATCGCTTCGGGGCGATTCTCTTTCTTTTCGGGTCGGTCGCTTCCGCGTTCGGCGCTAACGTCCTTCCGTATTCTCAGCGTACGCGCGCGTATTCGGGTTTCGGAACGACCGTCCGGGGCGATAACGAGACGATCGGGATGGCCGGCGCGACGGTCGCGATACCGAATAGCGTGAGTTCGATCGAAACGAATCCGGCCGGGCTGACGATGACGATGGGGAGCGTGACCGCCCAGCTGAATTCGAACGAGATGAAGGACCGCATCCTTACGGGAAGCGAGACGAAGAAAGTTCGGAGCAATCAATGGGGGCTGACGGTGACTCCGGGGGACTGGGGCTACGCGCTCGCCTACTACACGCCGAGTTTCGAAGGCGGAGATTACGTCAGCTCGAATACCGGACGTCAGGCAGAATACGAGATTTCCTTGAAACAGCTTCGGTTCTCGGTTTCCCGAGCGCTCCTGAATAAACGCCTGAGCCTCGCGGCGAGCGTCGAGGTGAACCACGCGATCCGCAACCTCGCCGACGAAGACCACGGCGCGACCGATCTTTCCTACAAACTCGGGGCGATCTACCACCTCGGCGGTCATTATTTGCTCGGCGCGAGTTATTCGCCTCCCCAAGAAATCGGGGGCTCGGTCGTCGGTTCGGGTACTCCCGATTTGCCGGGGTACGCGCAGCCGATCCGGAGTCCGATGCTGCTTACCGTCGGCGCCGGTTGGATCCCGAATCGGTTTTTCGACGTCGGCTTCGCGGTGATTGCCGTCGGGTCGACACGCGATACGGCACTGCTCCGGGATCAGAGCGTTACCGTCGGTGAGGGATTTACGCTCCAGCCGCGCCTGGGAGCTTCCTACGTCGTTGCCCAATACCGAATTCTGAAGGTTTCGCTCGCCGGAGGCACTTACTACGAGACGTCGCGGATCGAAGGAGAGCCGAACCGTCTTCACTACACGTCGGCGCTCCAAGTGAACCCGTGGTTCGTGAATCTCGGAATCGGCGTGGACCGTGCGACGAACTACGATAATTTCTTCGTCTCCGTCGGTTTCGACGTAGTCCGTTTGGCTCGGACGTTCGATATCATCCCGCCGGAACCGGTACCGCCGCCGAACACTTTTTGGCCGCCTCCGCTCAAGCGAAATTCCGACGGTCTGCCCGACGGGCTCACCGCGGGCGAACCCCAGCGGTACAAAGGGCCGAGCGCGGAGGACGTGAAAGAAATCATCGAGAACGTCCCGACGAATATCGAGCACAAGGTGAAAGGACTGCCGCCGGTACGGCCTTCCGGCAAGGCGCCGGACGCCGATCTCCCGGATTCCCTGCCGGAGGCGGGCGCGAAGTCGCGCGTGAAATCGAAATCGAAGTCGTCCGCGAAAGCGAAAGCCGCTCGCGCGAAGGCGAAGCCCTCGCCGAAAGCGAAGCCGAAGAAAAAGAAGAAACCGCGTGCGTCCTCCTCCGAAGAGTGAGCGACCTTGAAAAGTTAAAGGGACGATCCCGCTTTCGCCGAATCGTCCCTTTAATGGTGGAGATGAGGGGGTTCGAACCCCTGACCTTTGCATTGCGAACGCAACGCTCTACCAACTGAGCTACATCCCCAATATCGACCGCGATTCTCTCCAAAAAAATTGGTGGAGACATGGGGAGTCGAACCCCAGACCTATAGCTTGCAAAGCTACCGCTCTACCAACTGAGCTATGTCCCCGAGAATCTTGGTAGAGAAAAGATCTAGCCGAAAGGTCCCACTCCCGCAATCCCCATGTTATTGTTTCGATATGCCGGGATTCACGCGGGAAAACCACGAAAAGGGAATGCTCGTCGACGACGAATGGATGGCGGGAATTTCGAAAGAACCCGAGGGCTTTTCCGCGTTTGTGCTCGATCATCGCGAGGGAACCCTGATCGCCCAGCAGCATTTTCCCGAACTGGAACCTGCCTTAGCCGCACTGAATCAAATCCCGCGATCTTGGAAGTATGAAGCGACGGGCGGTTGTTCCGGAGACGCTTGCGCTGAGGGAAAATGTAAAGGCGAAGCTTGCAAGCGATTCACCGGGCTGAAGCCCGGAGGATGTGCGCCGAACGGGAGCGGGTGTTGAGCCGAAGGCGATGTTCCGCATTCTGGGGATTCGCCGCGCTCGTATTCGGCGCGTCGCTCGGTTCGGTGACTACTCGCGCGGCGGATAATCCGTATCGTAGGCTCCTCGACGATCCGTTCCCGGCGGCGGCGGAGCCGGTGAAGGCGTTACCGACGTTCTATCGATGGAAGGGCGTAGAGGATCTGCCGGCCGGAGCGAAGCTCGAGTGGGACGAGCATAGCACCCAGTGGAGCCGCATCGATGAGCGGATCGTTCTTCCGCGCGCGCGCGTGAAGATCGAAATCCCGGGAGTCGACGGCGTGCTCGTCTCGACTTGGGAGCGGACGACTCCGCTTCGGCTTTCGACGAAAGGTTCGTGGTTCGGCGAGGTGATGGTTCCGCTCGTTTCGGGCGAAGCGTCGAAGCTGAGCGTGTGGGTTCGAAAGGGAAAGACCGAAAAGGAGTACCCGCTCACGCTCGAACGCGTGGGAGGCGGGGAAGCGGACTCAGTCGGGATCGACCACTCGTGTTCTCCGTGGGGCGTCGAGCTCGTGCGGCGCGGAGCTCCCTCGTCCCGTCCGGCGCTCGCGCTTGTGGATTGTCGGTTGGTACGTAGCGAATCGGCCGACGGGCTGCTCGCCGCGCTCGATCTCTTCCTTTTTCTCGACGGCTCTGGCGACACGATGAAGATGAACGGGAGCACCGTAAAGGCCGAAGCACCCTCGCTCTTCCGCTTTCGTCTCTATCCCCAAAACCAGGCCGTGATCCTCGAATCCGCGACGGGCGATTCGTTCGAACTTCGTTATCGGATCCCGACGAAACTGAATCGCGGCTTTCTCGGCGTCGGGATCGGACCGTACCGTTACCATCTCGCCGCCCCGAACACGGATTTCGAAACCAACGCGGGCGTATTCACGCTTTACGGGAGTTACCAGTTCTCGGAGACGGTGAAATTCACCGCCTTCAACGCGACCGCCATCCATAAAAACTACTTCACCGATACCGGGCTATATTTCAAAAGCGAATCCGCGAAGATCCTCGACCAGCGCGTGACTCTGTACCTGATGCTCGGAGCGAACTTCGTCGGGTTCAAGTACGGCGCCGATACCCAGAAAAAGTGGGGAGCGCCCCAGGGCTTCGAGGCGGTATACTCCGATTTCCTTTCGCCGAATCACACGCTCGTTTTCGGAGCGTTCATCTATCCTCCGATCGACGGAAAGAGTTATTACAACTCTTGGATCCGTTACGGTTCCGGGGCGATCTTCGGCGAGTTGAACTATCTCTCGATCCGTAACCAGTTCGACGGGGAATCGGTTTACGTGCGGGCGCTCGGGTTCTCGCTCGGCTTTCCGCTCGCGAAGTTTTTCTGAGCGGGGGTTCCGCGCGATCAGCGCGGGCGTGCGACGTGAATGCCGTAAAGTTTAAGCTTCGTGTGGAGGTGCGAGCGGTCCATCCCGAGCTTGAGCGCGAGTTGGGAAACGTTCCCCTCGGCTCTTTGGTAGGCTGCGCGGAGGATTTGGGCTTCGAAGCCGGCGACTTGCGCGTAGAAGCCGTCGTTCGTCTCGTTCCCCTCCGAGCGGGTCTCGAGTATGCGCGGGTGGAGATCGGCGAGGTCGATCGTCCGGTCGTCGGCGATCGCGAGCGAGTATTCGAGAAAGGCGAAGAGTTCGCGCACATTTCCCGGCCAGGTAAATTGCGCGAGCGCGTCGCTCGCGGCTTCGGTGAGGCGTACGGTATCGCCGGTTTTCTTCGCGAGGAAGTAGTTCGCGAGCAAGCGAACGTCGTCGCCGCGTTCCCGGAGCGGAGGGAGGTGGATGGGGAGGACGTTGAGGCGTTGGAGGAGGTCGGGCAGGAATTTCCCGGAGGCCGCCATCTCTTCGAGCGGGCGGTTCGTCGCGGCGACGACCCGGAAGTCGAGCGGAAGAGGGCGGTTCGAACCGAGTCGAATGATCTCGCGTTCCTGAAGGACGCGCAGGAGTTTCGCTTGGATCTCGATCGGCATGTTCCCGATTTCATCGAAGAAGATGATGCCGCCGTCGGCTTCCTCGAATAGGCCGGTCTTCGCGCGATCCGCGCCGGTGAACGCGCCTTTTTCGTGGCCGAAGAGGATGCTTTCGGCGGTCTGGGAATGAAGCGTCGCTGAGTCGACGGCGACGAACGGTTCGGGAGTGCCGTCGGCATCCGACCTGCGCAGGAGCCGCGCGACGATTTCTTTCCCGGTCCCGGTTTCGCCGCGGATGAGGACGTTCGCCTCGGCCGCGCGGAACTTCTCGGCGAGTTTACGGATCTGCGCGATTTCCGGACTTTCGCCGACGAGTCGGTAGGATTTCGCGTTTCGCGCCGTTTCCGCGCCGCGGATCCGGTGACTTTTCTCGAGGGCGCGTCGGCCGAGGGCACGATCGATCGCTAGGCGGAATTCTTCGGGTTCGAAATCCTTCGCGAGGTAGTCGTTCGCGCCGTCGCGAAGCGCGTCGCGAACGACCGCGAATTCCTTTCTTCCGGAGAGCATGAGGATGGTCAGGTTCGGGTCGAGCGCGCGGATTTTCGGTAGCGCCCGCAGTCCTTCGTCCGGCGTCCGCATTTGCACGTCGAGAATCAAGAGATCGAAAATCCGTTTTTCGAGGAGAGCGAGGGCCTCTTCGGTGTCTTGGACGGAGGTGATCGCGCCGTCCCCCTTGAGTAGGAGCGCGAGCGTTTTCCGGAAGAGCGGGTCGTCGTCGCAAACGAGGATCTGCTTCGTATGCGACTTGGAATGGGCGTTCGTTTCGACCATAGCGCGCAGCATATCCGAGACCGGACCAAGAGGCGAGTCCCGACTGTGTTGTGGGTTTTTCCCGACAACACAGAAAGCGAGTTTATGTGAGGCCGTCGAAAACCTTCGTGGTTTCAAATCCGAAACGACTTCGAAAGTCTGGTCTCACTTTTGCTCACCTGCGAGTCCTAGAAGGAGAATGGACATGGATGCATTTGGAAGAAACGAATTGGCGAAGGGAATCGATCTCGCGAAACGGAGCGAGGCGACGGTTTTGATCACGGGGGAAACGGGCACCGGCAAGAGCACGCTCGCGGAAGCGATCCATCGCGCGGGTTCTCGGGCGGAGCGGCCATTCGTGACGGTGAATCTCGCCTCGCTCCACGAGGCGACGATCGAGTCGGCGCTTTTCGGCCACGAGCGCGGGGCGTTCACGGGCGCCGATCGAATGCGGACCGGTCGCTTGGAACAAGCGGACGGAGGAACGTTGTTTCTCGACGAAATCGCGGAACTCTCGCTCCCGCTCCAATCGCGACTCCTCGAGTTCCTCCAGCGGAAGACGGTGACCCCGCTCGGCGGCTGCGTCGAAAGGAAACTCGACGTACGCGTAATCTGCGCTACGAATCGAAACCTCGAGCAATCCGTCCGTGAGGGGCGTTTTCGCGAGGATCTTCATCACCGGATCCGCGTCTTGCATCTTCGTCTCGCGAGTCTTGGCGATCGCACCGGCGAGGATTTTTCGCGATCGGTTCACGAGGCGCTCGAGTCGGCCTGCGCGCGCGCCGGAAAGACGCTCCACCGGATGACGAAAGAAGTGGCCGAGCTTTTCGAATGCTATCCTTGGCCCGGGAATTTTCGCGAGCTCGAGAACGTGCTCGAGATCGCGACGCTCGCCTCGAACGAAGCGGTACTCGACGTCGCCGATTTGCCGAGTTGGTTCGTCGAAGCCGCTCGCGCGAGCCCGGCGTTTCGTTTGAACGCGGAAGTTCTCATTCGTGCGGAGGCGCGAGGCCGCGGCGTCGTCGCGACCGCCGACGTTCCGCTCGCGCGGAATTATCGAAAGACGCTTCGGCGCTTCGAAACGGCGGTTCTTCGCCATTTCCTCGATCGCCACGACGGAAATTTCGCCCGTGCCGCGCGGGAAACGGGGCTTTCGCGCGCGACCTTCTATCGGAAGGCGATCCAGTGCGGATTGCTTGCTGATGGTGCGCTCAGATAGTGCGGTGCGCATTAGCCAAAAATGGCTGCATTTTGTGATTTTTAGAAAACGCGAAAAAAAGGATTGCGACTTGAAATGAAGTTCGGCTAATACTCGAACCTCGTCGACATTTCGCGACTTCTAACCGCGAGCTTCGATTTGGTCCGGAAAAAAGGACCTTAAAGATGCTTGATGGGGTCGAGTTTGGCCGATTGTTCTTTGAAAACGATGAATAATTTTGAAGAGAGAGCGGGCATTGGCAGGTCCCTGCGCTGAGGGTTGGTTTACCGACCTGAAAGACGCAGACGACGTCTGTCGAAGCCTCGAAATCGAT
>JAFEAP010000012.1 GCA_018266355.1 Bdellovibrionales bacterium | reverse complement strand
GATCGAACTCCGGCACCCAAGTCTTTACGCTTTCGAACACCGGTGCCGCGGCCGCCACCGGGTGTTCCGCGCCTTCCCTCGATAACGTGACCGACTTCTCGATCACGGCAGACACCTGCGCGACGAACGACGTCGCCGCGAGCGGAAGCTGCACCGTCACGGTGCGCGCGAACCCGGGATCCGTCGGCTCGAAGGTCGCGACCCTCTCGCGCACTTGCACCTTCGGAGGAACCCCGACCACGACTCCGAACCAGATCGTCGTGAATGGGATCACCGCCACCCTTGCTTGGAGCCCCCTCACGAAGGATTTCGGGAGCGTGAACGTCGGATCCCTCTCCGGAATCCAAGTCTTCACGCTTTCGAACACCGGTGCCGCCGCCGCTACCGGATGCTCCGCTCCTTCCCTTTCGGACTCGACGAACTTCACCATCACCGCCGACACCTGCGCGACGAACGACGTCGCCGCGAGCGGAAGCTGTACCGTCTCGGTCCAAGCCGCCCCGGGATCGGCCGGCTCGAAGGCGACGACGCTTTCGCGAACCTGCACGTTCGGCGGAACTCCGACCACCACCGCGAACCAGATCATCGTCACCGGAGTCGAACCGGCGCTCGCGTGGAATCCGCTGACGAACGACTACGGCAGCGTGAACGTCGGATCGCTCTCGAGCGGAACCACCTTCACCCTTTCGAACTCGGGTACCGCGAACGCGACGGGCTGCTCCGCTCCGGTCCTTTCCGGAGCGAACTCGGGTGACTTCGCGCTTTCCTCCGACACCTGCGGCACCGCGAACTTGAACACGTCCTCGAGCTGCACGATCGTCGTCAAGGCCCAACCCACGGCCGCCGGCGCCCGAACGGCGACCCTCTCCCGCACCTGCACGTTCGGCGGAACCCCGACCACCACCGCGAACCAAATCGTCGTCACCGGCATCGCGCCGTCACTCGCGTGGTCCCCGCTCACGAAGGACTTCGGGAACGTGAACGTCGGATCGCTCTCGAGCGGTACGACGTTTACCCTCTCGAACACCGGAACCGCGAACGCGACGGGTTGCTCCGCTCCGACGATCGATAACTCGACCGATTTCCAGCTCTCGAGCGACACTTGCGGCACCGCGAACCTGGGCACCTCGTCGAGCTGTACGATCGTCGTGAAGGCCCAGCCTCAGTCGGCGGGCGCGAAAGCCGCGACCCTTTCCCGCACTTGCACCTTCGGCGGAACCCCGACCACGACGACGAACCAGATCGTCGTAAACGGGATCACCGCGGTCCTCGCTTGGAGCCCGCTCACGAAAGACTTCGGAAACGTGAACGTCGGATCGAACTCCGGCACCCAAGTCTTCACCCTCTCGAACACCGGCGCCGCCGACGCGACCGGATGCTCCGCTCCCGCGCTCGGCGACTCGACGAACTTCTCGATCACCGCGGATACCTGCAGCACGAACAACGTCACGGCCAGCGGTAGCTGTACCGTCACGGTCCGCGCGAATCCGACGACGGCCGGATCGAAGGCGACGACGCTTTCGCGCACCTGCACATTCGGCGGGACGCCGACCACCACCCCGAACCAGATCGTCACGAACGGGATCGAGCCGGCGCTCGCGTGGAATCCGCTGACGAACGATTTCGGCAGCGTGAACGTCGGATCGCTCTCGACCGGGACGACCTTCACGCTTTCGAACTCGGGCACCGCGAACGCGACGGGCTGCTCCGCTCCGACGCTCACCGGCGCGAATCCGGGCGATTTCACCCTTTCGAGCGATACCTGCGGAACCGCGAACCTGAACACGTCCTCGAGCTGCACGATCGTCGTCAAGGCCCAACCCACGGCCGCCGGATCCCGCACGGCGACCCTCTCCCGCACCTGCACGTTCGGCGGTACGCCGACCACCACCGCGAACCAGATCGTCGTCACCGGCACCGCCCCGGCGCTCGCGTGGTCCCCACTCACGAAGGACTTCGGGAACATCAATGTCGGTTCGCTCTCGACGGGAACCACCTTCACGCTTTCGAACACCGGAACCGCGAACGCGACGGGTTGTTCCGCTCCGACGATCGATAACTCGACCGATTTCCAACTCTCGAGCGATACCTGCGGAACCGCGAACCTGAACGCTTCTTCGAGCTGCACGATCGTCGTGAAGGGGAATCCCCAGTCGGTCGGCGCCCACACGGCGACCCTTTCCCGCACGTGCACCTTCGGCGGAACGCCGACGACGACGACGAACCAAATCGTCGTCACCGGCACCGCCCCGGCACTCGCGTGGTCGCCCCTCACGAACGATTTCGGAAGCATCAGCGTCGGGTCGCTGTCGACCGGCGTGACTTTCACCCTCTCGAACTCGGGTACCGCGAACGCGACCGGATGCTCCGCTCCGACGCTCGCCGGCGCGAATCCGGGCGACTTCACGCTTTCGAGCGACACCTGCGGAACCGCGAACTTGAACACGTCCTCGAGCTGTACGATCGTCGTGAAGGGAAATCCCCAGTCGGCCGGCGCGAAGACCGCGACCCTTTCCCGCACGTGCACGGTCGGAGGGACGCCGACGACGACAGCGAACCAAATCGTCGTGACCGGCGCGCAACCGTCGCTGGCCTGGTCTCCCCTCACGAACGACTTCGGCAACGTCTACGTCGGTTCGCTCTCGAGCGGCACGACCTTCACGCTTTCGAACTCCGGCACCGCGAACGCGACGGGCTGCTCGGCTCCGACGCTCACCGGCGCGAACCCCGGCGACTTCACGCTCTCGAGCGACACTTGCGGCACCGCGAACCTGAACACGTCCTCGAGCTGTACGATCGTCGTCAAAGCCCAACCCACCGCGACGGGCGCCCGCACGGCGACCCTCTCCCGCACCTGCACGTTCGGAGGGACGCCGACGACGACCGCGAACCAGATCGTCGCGACCGGCATCCAGCCGGTCCTCGCTTGGAGCCCCCTCACGAAGGACTTCGGGAGCGCCCTGAACGGAACGACGACCGGGACGCAGACGTTTACCCTTTCGAACACGGGGAGCGGCGCCGCGACCGGATGCTCCGCTCCGGTTCTCGCCGGCGCGAATCCGTCGGAGTTCACCCTTTCGAGCGACACTTGCGGCACCGCGAACCTCGGCGCCGGCTCTTCCTGCACGATCGCCGTCGCCGGTCATCCTTCTTCGGACGGCGCGAAGACGGCGACTCTTTCCCGGACCTGCACGACCGGCGGCGTGACGACGACGACCGCGAACCAGATCGTCGTGACCGGCGCGTCGCCGAACCTCGCTTGGACCCCGCTCACGAACGCCTTCGGAAACATCGCGTACAGCTACGGGAAATCCGCGAGCGTGACATTCACCTTCACGAACTCGGGCACCTACGCGTCGAGCGGATGCTCGGCACCGACCTTGACGGGCACGAACCCGGGCGAGTTCGAGATTTCGATCGACAACTGCGGCACGAGCGGGCAGGCCGTCGGTGCGAGCTGCACGGTGAACGTGCGGGCGAACCTCACGGGAACGGGCTCGAAGACGGCGACGCTCTCCCGGACCTGCACGGTCGGCGGCACGAAGACGACGACGGCGGACATGATTACCGCGACGGGCGTGGCCTCGGGCGGGAACCTGGTCGCGCGGAGTATCTTGGACGACGGCTCCGGGGGCTCGGGCGGAAGCGGAGGGACCATCTACCTGCAAGCGGTCTCGACCGGTCGGAAATCCTCCGTCGCGAGCGTGTATTTCGGGAATACCGGAACCGCCGCGCTCACGGGTTGTACCGCGCCGAACCTCTCGAACGAAAGCCCCGCCGGCCAGTTCTCGATCATCTCCTACGACTGCGGAGCCTCGATCGGGGCGGGGGATCACTGTACGGTCAAAGTCCAAGCCAGCCCTACGAGCAGCGGCACGAAGACCGCGCGCGTGAATCTAGCCTGTACCGGAGCGACGACCCGCATGTCGCTGAACGTGAACGCCCAAGGAACGGCCCTTCCGGTCAGTCTCGCGCTCGACGCTCGGCCGAGCCTGATCGTCATGAACGACGGAACGCTCCGCTATACGACCTTCGGCGGCCGCTTACCCGAAGTTTGGGACTCGCTCCACACGGACGCCACGCTCGCGGGCGGGGGAAATTACTTCAATTGTATCCTCCGTACCGGCGGCGCCGTGAAATGTTGGGGCGAGAACGGTTACGGACAGCTCGGCGACGGGACGACCGTCGACAAGACCTGGGGTTCCCCCGACTCGACGGGACACAATTCGGAAGTGACGGCGATTGCCTCGAGCGCGACCGATCTCACCCATAACTCGGGCGCGAACCATATCTGCGCCGTGAAATCCGGTGAGGTCTGGTGCTGGGGATTGAATGATCAGGGCCAACTCGGGGACGGTACGACCACGAATCGGAGCACGGCGGTTCGAGCCGGCACCCTCACCGGAGCGGATCAAGTCACCGCCGGACCGGATTACACCTGCGCCCATCTCACCAACGGACAGCTCTGGTGCTGGGGACATAACGATCGGGGCCAGCTCGGCGACGGAACTACCTCAAGCCGCTCCTCGCCCGTCCAGGTAAAGACCGCATCCGGTACGTTCCTCAGCGGCGCCCAGTCAGTCGCCGCGGGTTACAACACGACCTGCGCCATCATGACCGACGGCACGGCTCGCTGCTGGGGTGACGGCGGCTACGGGAACCTAGGAAACGGAGCGAAGAACGACAGCTCCTACGCGAATTCTTCCGTAACGGGGATCTCGAACGCGGTGCAAGCCGCCGTGAACCCGGTCAGCACCTGCCTGCTGCTCGCAAGCGGGGAAGCGCGATGCTTCGGCGCGAACGACAATCACAACGCCCTCGGCGACGGCACCGTGAACGATTCTTCGGTCCCCGTCGTCGTGAACGGCGTTTCGAAGGGTAAACAGATCTACAACATGGGGTATTCGTGGGTAACCGGATACTGTGTCGTCCAAACCGATTCCCAGGTCCGGTGTTGGGGTGCGGCGGACGATACGCCGTCCGGCGATATCGTGAACAAATCCCGAACGATCGCCCAACCGATCGCCGGACTCTCGAACGTGGTCGAGATGTCCTCGGGCGACGAAGACTCGTGCGCGAGAAAAAGCGACGGCACGGTCTGGTGTTTCGGCGGTTACGCTTCGAACGGACAAGCGCTCGATTCCGGATCGAACAATCGTTACGTAAATCCGACGACGCCAATCGCTCTGCCCGGTATCTCGACCGCGATCGGTGTCGCATCGGGCACCCAGACGAACTGCGTCCTGCTCGCGAACGGGACGATCCAATGCATCGGCCTCAATAATTACGGCCAGCTCGGCGACGGCACGACCAACGGAGCCCAAAGCGCCACGGTTTCCGTAAGCGGGATCACGACGGCCACCCAGATCTCGGCGGGCGGGAACAACACCTGCGCAAGACTTTCCGACGCGACGGTGAAGTGCTGGGGTCGAAACCAACACGGCGAAGTGGGCGACGGTACGACCGCCGAACGCCACTCGCCGGTATCCGTTTCCGGTCTAACGAACGTCGCCTCCGTCACGGTCGGAAAGATCTATGAGTGGGACGAGGGCTCGGCCGGGCACGCCTGCGCGTTGTTGAGCGACGGAACGGTCCGTTGTTGGGGCTTGAACACCTACGGAGAACTCGGAGACGGAACGACTACGAACAGTACGACGCCGGTGACGGTCACGGGCCTCACGAACGTCGCCTCTCTCTCGCTCGGCGAAAACCACAGCTGCGCTCTCCTCACCGACGGCACGGTCCGCTGCTGGGGGCGGAACGACTACGGTCAGCTCGGAGACGGGACGACCACGGAACGCCATTCGCCGGTGAACGCGGCCTGGTACTCGAACGTGACCGCGATCGGCGCTGCCCGCCACCACACTTGCGCGGTCGTCTCCGGCGGCCGAGTCCGCTGCTGGGGTGTGAACGAGGACATCGATCGGCATGGCGTACTCGGTGGCGGCAGCTTGAACGGCACGATCGCGTCTCCCTCCTTGAGCGCGGTTTTCTCGCTTTCCGGAGTCGCCTCTCTCTCGACCGGTCCGGGATACACTTGCGCCATTCTTTCCGGCGGCACGGTAAGCTGCTGGGGCGACGACACCAGCGGCTACGTCGATTATTCGACCCATCTGATGAGCGGCTTCATCAACGCCTCCGGCGACGGCAGCGCCACCACCGCGAACGCGAATTCCACGGTCGCCGCGAATCTCGACGACGGTGAATTCGATACCCAAGGTACGGACTGGTGGGGATCGAGTGGCGAAACCGGAAACGTCATTTATATCGGAAACTGGGGAACGGACGGAATCTCGTACGGGTATTTCCGATTCCAGCTCCCGAGCGCGATCCCGTCGGGCGCGACGATCGACAAAGCCTACTTGAAGCTGTGGGTAACGGACGCGGCCTATTGGGACACGACGAAATGGCTCGTCATCTCGGGCGATCTTTCGGCGAACGCGACTCAGGTCTCCGCCTTAGGCGACTATCCGGGAGGCGCGACGGGCCATACGCAGACGACCGCGACCGCGCGCTGGCCTAGCGCCGGCGGCGGGCTCCCCGGCGTCGCCGGCGCGTGGAACCAAACGGTCGATCTTTCCGCCATCGTTCAGGAGATCGTGAACAGCTCCGGAGGTCTGTCCTCGGGAGCCTACGTCCAGTTCTGGGTTTACGGGGCGAATCTCGGTATCAGCAAGGAAATCGGCATCGAAGATTATTCAAAAGGAGGCGGCCACCCGGCCCAAGTCCACCTCGAGTGGCACTAACCTACTCGAGCCGGGACTGCTCCCGTCGCACGGCCGCCGCGGTCTCGGCGAGTGCCGGGAAGCGGGCCTGGACCTTCTCCGCCCATTTTTTCGGAAACGCCCGCACGGCGAAGAAAATGAGCCAAGCGATCGCGACCGTTTTCGCGAGGTAAGCGAGCGCACCCCACCCCTCCCGGCCCGCGAAGAGCACGAAGCCGACGGTGAGCGCGAGGGACACGAGGAAAATAGGCCGGAGCAGGTCCTTCGTCGCGCCGAGGGCGGGCGAAAGCGGCTTCGCCGCGGGCGCGTCCGCTCGCCGATGGGCGGCGGTCGAACCTTTCCGCGCCCACTCGCCGATGCGGGCGAAGTACCGCGCTTCGCGCGCCTCGTCCGCGCGCCAAGCGAAGACGGCGAGGCCCGCAGCGACGATCGCCTTGAGCGCGACCGCTCCGAGGAGGATCCACACCCCGAGCTCGACCGGCAGCCCGAGCTTCGTCGCGAGTTCCGTCCAAAGCTTCACGACGGCCGCGAAAAAAGTCTGACCGAAAACGAGGTACGCGAAGACGATCGGATGCAGGAACGCCCAAAACGAGAGGAGCACGAAGCCGACGACCGCGCCGACGACGTTCAATCCGAAAACGGCGAGGCCGGCCGAGTAGAAAAGGCCTTGGAGCGAGATCCCGAGGGCAGGCATCGCGCGCGCGCCCGCGGGTGAGAGGAATTTCAGCAGCGCCGTCACGAAGGAGACCGAGGTCGCGACGAACATCCCGCGCCGGCGCGCGTCGGTCGACGGGTCGGCGCTCGGCCGGACCGCGAACGTGAGAAGTACGCCCTGGTTCAAGGTCAGCAAATGACCGCCGAGCGGGATGCGAAGCCCATGGACGAGGCTCCCGACGCCGATCTCGGTGATCGATTGAAGCGCGGCGTATCGCGCGATACGCGCGTCGGTCATTGTTCCCTCGGACATGCCTCTACCCTAGCCGGAATCCGTGCTAGGCTCAAACCATGAACGCCGCCTCCAAAAAAGTCCGTGTCGCGCTCATCGCCCACGATAACCTGAAGACCGCCATGGTCGGTTGGGCGCGCACGAATCTCTCGAAGTTGAAACGCATGGAGGTTTCCGCCACCGGCACGACCGGCGCCCGGATCGAGAGCGAACTTCCCCTCAAGGTCAAAAAATTCAAAAGCGGTCCTCTCGGCGGCGACCAACAGATCGGCGCGCGGATCGCCGAAGGCAAGATGGACCTCGTGATCTTCTTCTGGGATCCCCTCGCGCCGCACCCGCACGACGTCGACGTGAAGGCGCTGCTCCGGATCGCGGCCGTTTACGACGTCCCGATGGCGTGCAACCCCTCGACCGCGGACCGCATCATGCGGTCGTTCGCGTGAGCGGCGGAGCCTACGTACGATGAAGCGCCTCGCGATTCGGATCGTCGTTCTCGCCGCGCTCGCTCTCGCTTTCCCGTGGATCGCCGCCTACGGCATCCGCGCCCTCTTCGTCCATAACGACCACGTCGCGCTCGAAATCGGAGAACGTTATCCGCCGGCGAAACCCGTCCGGGAGTGGAACGGGATTCCTTACGGCGTCGGCGAATTGAAACTGAACGCCTTCGCGCCCGAGTCGGGCGGCCCGGTTCGCCCGCTCGTGGTTTGGATCCACGGCGGCGGATGGCTCTCCGGTTCCCGCGCGACGATCACTCCGGTCGCGAAGCAGCTCGCCGGCGCCGGCTTCGCCGTAGCGGTCCCCGACTACACTCTCGCTCCGACCGCCCGCTACCCGGAATCGACCCGCGAGCTTTCGACGGCCCTCGCTTATCTATCCGCCCACGCCGCCGAGTACGGCGGCGACGCCCGCCGGATCATCCTCGCCGGCGATTCCGCCGGAGCGAATCTCGCGGGAAGCCTCGCCGCGCTCGCGACGAACCCCGAAGCCGTGAAAAAAACCGGGATCGCCGCTCCGCTCGCCGCGAACGTCGTCCGCGGGACCGTGTTCGACTGCGGTCTCTTCGATCTCCCGCGTTTCGACGCCGACACCCGCGAGCATCTCGCGTTCCGGCTTTTTTTCGGCGAACTCTTTTGGGCGTACTTCGGAAGTTTCTCTCTCTCCCAGCCCGCGCTCGCCCTCGCGTCTCCGCAACACCTCGCCTCGGCCGCGTTCCCGCCGTCCTTCATCACCGGTGGAAACGCCGATAAACTCACCGACGTCCAATCGAAGCCTTTCGCCGACCGCCTACGCTCGCTCGGCGTCCGCACCGAGACGCTCTTCTACCCGGACGACCACTCTCCGGGACTGAAACACGAGTACGTGCGAAATCTCGATCGAGCCGAGGCGCGGACGGCCCTCGAAAAGATCGCCGCGTTCATCCGAAGCGTCACCGAACCGAGCCCCGTCCCGAACGGTCATTGAAACGCCGTAGCCATTTGTGCGCTTTGGATCTTAATGATCTGCGCCGAGCTCCCTCATTCGGGGTGAATCGAACGAAATACGGCCAAGTCTCCCGAACCAAAGCGCACAAATGGCTAGGGCGACGGGGACACCGGCGACTACCGGCGCTCCCTTCTCCCGCCGGTCCCTTAACCCGCGATTTCCTTCGCCATCCCGAAACGAAATCCCTCGATCGTCCCCAGGCACGCCGCGAATCGGACGACGGCGCCCTTTCGGCATTCCACGAGGTAGGCATCCCCGCCCGTTCTCCGGACGGCGACGTAATCGGCGACGATCGTCGTCCCCGGACGGGGATGGGCCTTGAAACACGCTTCCTTCAGGACCCAGTGATCGAGCCGCGGCGCCTGCTCGACGACTCTCGCGTCGTCCGCCCCTCCGAGCACCGCCCCTTCTTCCCCGCGGAAGAACCGCGCGAATGCCGCGTCCGAGATCTCGCGCCCGACCCGTTCGAGATCGACGCCGTAGCCGGGACCTCCCGTCGATCCACCGACCGCGATCGCGAGCACCGCGGAGTCGGCGCCCTGATCCGCGTGGGCGAAACTCAGCCGCAGGTCCGCGCCGCCCGTCGCGAGCGAAAACCCTTCGCGCTCGAGCGCGCGGATCGCCGCGACGAGCGCCGAACGACTCCGCTCCCACTCGCCGATCCGGGAAGCCGAACCGGTCGCGAGGAAGTCCGGCTCGCCGAAGAACCGGTCGTAAAGGGCCGAGGCCGGAAGCCGCCCGCGGATTCCGCCGAGTTCCTCGAGCAGGCGAGCCCGAGAAAACTCAGGCGGCAGGGTCCGAGACCATGCCGCCTGGGCGAATTCGGTGCCCGCGAAATCCCGCAGGCTTCGGGTCAGATCCGGATGGATCAACCGTTGTCGTCCGCTTTCCACTCGACGCCGTCCGCGAGGACTTTGCCGGTGGTGGCGCCGTCGTTCGTCGGATTGTCGAAGATGCGTCCGAAGACGATCTTGAATGGGCCTTCGGCCTTATCGCCGAGGTCGCACACCATCTGGAACGTTTTCATCTGGCCCGGACGGAAGTCGATCGTGCGTTCGCCGGTGTTAAAGAACGTGTGCTTCAGCACGCCTTGGCGCTCGCCGCGGAAACATTGCATGTCGCCGAGCTTGAAGATGATCGACGTCTTCGCGTCGTTGTGAACGCGCATGCGGATGTCGTATTTCTTCTTCTTGTCCTTGATCCACTCGACGTTCATCGTGATGAGGCCGTCTCTCTTCATCGTGGTTTGCTCGGGCGCGAGCGAGACCTTGCCGCCGCCGCAGCCGAAAAGGACGAAGACCATGGCGCTGACGAGGGTGAACTGCGAGAGTTTACCGAATACCTTTCCGAACTCGGGACTAAACATCGAACTGGCTCCTTTCAAGCGAGCGAAAAGTGAACGAAAGTTTACGGGCTTCGCTTAAGTAAGCGCGGAGGGCGTCCAGGAACAACCCCAAATGTCGTTCGCGCTGCGAGTCATGAAAGAGGACGATGTCGCCGGGACGGGCACGGGCGAGCGATCCGACGAGACGCTCGGGATGCGGCGCGAAGACGGAATCGTAGAACCGCGTCTGCCAAAGGACGAGCGGCGTCCCCGCGGAGCGCACGGCGCGGACGAGCTCCGGGGTACGCACCCCGGCCGGTGGGCGAAATCCGACCGTGGGGACGCCGGAGGCTTCCACGATCTGGCGCTCCCCTTCCGCGATCCACTCCGCGAGCCGATCGCGGTTCGAGAAATAGGTCGCGTACCGGTGGTCGGGCGAGTGGTTTCCGATCGCGTGCCCGCGGGCGAGGATCTCGCGCGCAAGCGCCGGATAGCGCTTCGCCCGTTCGCCGATAAGGAAGAAGGTCGCCCGCGCGCCGAACTCGCCGAGGAGATCGAGCACCTTCGGAGTCCCGCGAGGATCCGGGCCGTCGTCGAACGTGAGGTAAAGCGCGCGTTCCGCGCCCGCGTCCACCCGGCGGAAGCACGGACCGAAGAGGGAATCGAATCCCCGCGCGAGCGCCGAATCGAGAGCCGCGCGGAAGTCCGGGATCACGCGGGGCGCTCCCACGCGATCTCGCTGAATCCTCCGTCCCGGCGCGCGACGAAGAAGGCTCCCGAAGGCGCGTCGTTCACGGCGCGCGCGAGGCGTTCGAGCAAGTTCGTGTCGTAGTCCGGGACCGAATCCGCGTTCGGCACGCAGCGGGCCGGCGCCGAGGGCGCCGCGCGCACGATGCGGAATCCTTCCGCGAAGCGCGCGATCCACGGCTGAGCGAACTTCTCGGGGCGGGTCGTGAGCAGGAGCGTCGCCGCCCCTTCACCGAGCCCCATTCCCGTCGGACCGTGATTCATCTCCATCACGCTCCGGAGTTCGGCGACGACGCCGTCGGCGACCGTCGCGAGCACCGTATCGACCGCGCCGTCGAGGAGCAGCGTGCGAGCCGCCTCGAAGACGTCCTCGGCGGTGTGCATTCCGTTCGAGAGGGTGATCGTCGGGGCGGTCAGACCGAGCTTCATCGCGAGGAATCCGACGGTCGAATTATGCAAGCTGTTCTGGAAATAGATCGGCCGGGCAACTTTCTGCTCGGCGAGGGTCTTCAAGAACTCCTTCGTCGTCTCGAGTTCGCCGTGGCTCGATCCGAAGACGAGCCCCGTCTCGCGGATCACTTCCGCGGGCGTAGAGGCGACGACCGATTCGAGCGAGGCGTACGCCATCGCCATGTTCCGCGTCGCCTTGCGGAAATCCGGCAGCATTCGGATCCGGTCGGTCGCCGCTTCGGTCGCGAATCCCGCGCCCATGAGGTAAATCATCGTTCACCCCCGGGAGCGCCGAAGACCAGCGAGGCGTTCGTCCCGCCGAAGCCGAGCGTATTCTTCAAGATATATCGAACCGGTTGTTCGACCGGTCCGGCGGCGTGCCGCACGCGGATCTCGGCGTCCGGGGTGCCGAGACCGGCGGTGGGCAGGATCGTGTTCCGGCGGATCGCTTCGACGCAAAGGACGGCTTCGATCGCTCCGCTCGCGCCGAGCGCGTGGCCGTGGATCCGTTTCGTCGACGAAACGTAGGGCGCGGTCGGGACTTCCGAGAAGAGGTGCGCGAGCGCCGCGCCCTCCGAGGCGTCGTTGTGCTTCGAACCGGTACCGTGCGCGTGCACCCAAGAGATCTCGTCCGGTCGAACGCTCGCCGTGCGGAGCGCCTGGCGCATGGCTTGGAACGAGCCGCGCCCTTCCGGATGCGGAGACGTCATGTGGTAGCCGTCGGTGCTGAGGCCGTAACCGGCGAGCGTCGCCAGTGCCCGGCCGCTCGTCTCCTCGGTCGCCGCTTCGAGGCAGACCGCGCCGGCGCCTTCGGAGAGGTTGATCCCCGCGCGATCGCGATCGAACGGGCGCGCGCCCTCGGGGGCGAGGAGCTGGAGACTGCCGAATCCGGCGAGCGTGAGATCGCAGAGCACTTCGGCGCCGACGACGAGCACGCGCTTCGCGCGGCCTTGGCGGATCCACATCGCCCCGAGCGCGAGCGCTTGGGTCGCGGCGCTACAAGCCGACGAAACGAGCATCGTCCGGCCGTCGAAGGCGAGTTCCTGTTTCAATCCGTCGAGCGCGGAGCTGAGCGGCTGCGAACGAAAGACCTCGGCGAACGGCTCGGCAGCGAGGTTCCCGCGCAAGTGTTCGACGAGCGGCCGTTCCCAAGCGGGAATCCGTCCGGTGGTGGTCGCGAAGATCAGCGCGTCGGGCTTGGACCCGCTTCCGCGTTCGGTTCCCCATCGCGCGCCGGCCATCGCCTCGCGCGCGGCGTGCGCCGCGAAGAACGTCGAACGCGCGGTGTTTTCCTTTTCTTCGCCGGGCGCGGCACCGTCGATGCGGCCCACTCCGTCGCGGATCCCGGACCGTCCCGCCACCGCGTTCGCCCAAAGCTCGGACGCGCTCCGGCCGGCGCACGTGTACGCCCCGACTCCGGTGATCGCGACGCGAGGGGCGGCGGCCATCAAGCGCTCGCGCGATTCGCCGCGACGAATTCGGCGATGCCGCCGATCGTGCGGAAGTACTTCTTGCCGGTCTCGGCGTTCGCGACCTTCACTCCGAACTTCTGTTCGACGGCGACGATGACTTCGAGCATGTCGACGGAATCGAGTTCGAGACCGCCGTCGCGGAGCGAGGTCTCGGCGGTGAGCGTGGTCGGATCGACGTGGTGGAGGTTCACGGCGCCGACGACGAGGGCGGCGATTTCACCGATGAGCGAGGTCGTTTGGACCGGGGTTCCGGTGGTCGGCGTCGTCGTGGTCGTAGCTTCGATCATGGCTTTCTTCTTCCCCCAAAATGGCTTAATCGTGAGGAAACTAGTTAACCCAATACGGCGCATCAGAAAACAGCGGAAACGCGCGACTGCCAGAAAACGAAAGAACTCCCTTGGCCTCCCGGTGCAACGTCCGAAACACCCTTGGATTCATACTCTTGACGCTAGGCGCCGCCATGGCCGCGGACCCGACTCCCGTCTCGGAGACGGCGCTTGCCGAGAAACTCCGGTTCTACGCCTCGATCAAGACCCTCGAAACCGACTTTCACCAGGTGAAAGACCTGCGCGACCTCGGCATGCAGATGAAGTCCGAGGGCCGGTTGACCCTTCGCCGTCCCGACGCCGTCATCTGGGAAGTGAGGAAACCCGCGCGGGTGAAAGTCGAGCTCGACTCGAAAGGCATCCGCATCACGAGCGGCGAAGGAAAGTCGGCGACCGTCCAAACCTTCTCCAGCAGTGAAATGAGCGCCCAAATGCAGAAGGATAAGGCGACCTCGAGCCTGCACGACCTCGTCGCGTGGTTGAAGCTCGACGCCCACGCGCTCTCCGAGCAGTACGCGATCACCACGACCGGCACGGACGCCCGCGGCCAATCGCGCTTCGTCTTCACCCCGAAAAAACCGGGTCCCTTCGCCTCGATGGAGATGGAACTCGCGAAAGCGGGCCACCTCGCGAAGCTCGTCCTGAACGAAGCGTCGGGCGACCGGATGACCCTCGAGTTCGCGCGGCCGAAAGTCGTGAAAGGATCCGCGCCGTGACTCGCCCGTCGGGGCTCGTTCGAGTCCTCGCGATCGCGGCGGGACTCGTCTCCGTCGTTTCGTCTGCCGCGGAAGGGAAGTGGTTCGACCGCTCCCACGCGATCTTCCTCCCCGCCGCCATGAGCGAGAAGCTCGGAGCGACCCAGTCGTTTCCCCTCTTCTGGTGGAACTTCCTCGTCCTCGACGACGCAGTCGAAAACGGCGTCCCGCGCCCCGAGGTCGTCGGTCCCGTCTGCGACCGACTCCAATCCGCGCCCGATTCCCCGCTCGCGAAAGTCGCCTGCGGCGCGAACCTCGACGCTTTCCTTCCCCCGCTTCGCGACTGGGCCCGGGACTATCCGCTACGCCATCCCTTCCCGGGCCGAGGGGAACTGCGCCGGAAATTCTCGGAGACGTTCGCCCAAGCCACGCTGCCGCTCGGGCGCGAGCTCCTCGGCGTTTTCCGCGAAGACCCGCTCGGTTCGTACGTGGAACTGAAGTCGATCCTCGAATCCCAGGTGAAGATGGACCTCCCGAACCAAGCCGGGATTTTCGTCGACGCCGAAACGAAACGCGTCGTGATCCCGGTCCAGTTCAAGTCCCCGCCGAACGAGACCGCCGCCACCGCGCGCTTCTATTCGCTCGCTTCCGGGACGCTGATCGGACCTCACGCCTCGACTTACGCGAACGAGCGCCAAGTCCAAGCCGACGTCGAGAAGGTCTCCCTGATCGGCTTCCTCCTCACCGGCCTCCAGATCCTCTTCCTGCTCTTCTCGAAGCGCGCGCGGGCGCTCTGGCTCTTTCCGCCGGTCCTCCTCTCGACCGGCATCGCGGGCGCGGTCACCGTCGGGATATTCGGCTCGATCCACGGCCTCACCCTCGCTTTCGGCACGGGACTGATCGGGCTCGCGATCGACTACGGCCTCCACTCCGCGTTCAACGTCTCCTACCGAGGCGTTTGGAAGGCGAACCTCTGCGGGATCCTCACCACCGTCGCCGGATTCGGCGTGATGCTTTGGAGCGGCGTTCCCCTCCTCCGCCAGCTCATGGTCTTCGCGATCGTCGGTCTCGTCGTGACGTACTTCCTTTTCTACTACCTTCACGTCCGTCACGGTTCGTTCTTCGCGATCGCGCCCTTCGCTTACGAACCCCGGGTGACTCGCGCGCGGACGATCGCGATCGGGGTCGTGCTCGCCGCCGCGATCCCGGCGGCGCTCCTCCTTCGGCCGAACCTCGACATGGCCCAATTCGATTTCCAATCCTCCCACGACGCCGCCGTCCGGAACTGGGTTTACCCCCACCTCGGCGTGAAAGCGTCGCTCCTCGACCTCGACGGCGCGACGACGCTCGACGAAGCCGTCCGACACGCGCACGAGCGGCAGGCGTGGGCCGACGCGAACCGCGTCGGGTTCCAAAGCGTCGCGCGTTTCGTCCCGACGGCCGACGAGGCGGCGACGAACCTCGCGACCTGGACGAAGGCTTTCTGCGCGCCGGGCGCGCGGGGGCTCGCGGCCGATCTCTCCGCGGATGAGCGGACCTTCTTCGGTCCGGCGCTCGTGCGCTTCGAATGCGAGTCCCTCCGGAAACTCGGCGACCGCGATCCGACCGCCCAGGCCCGCGCGTTTCCCGCGTATTTACGGGACTTCCGCTCGGTCACCGCCGGAAAGGACGAAGTCGGCGCGCCCGGATTCATTTCGGTTTGGCTGCCCCGGGACGACGCGGAGACGGCGCTCGTGAAATCCCGATATCCGGAGGCCCTTTCGCTTCGCGAGGTCGTCGAAATTTTCCCGCGCACGCTCTCGGACGAGCTGCGGTGGATGAGCCCGCTTTCGGTGCTGCTCGCGACGCTCCTCCTCTTCCTCTATTACCGGACGCCGGGTCGCACGCTCCTCGCGCTCGTTCCGTTCTTCTGCGCCGTCGGCGTCTACTCGATCGGCGTGCTCGCGTTCGGACTCCACTTCTCGTTCATCAGCCTGATCGCGCTCCTGATGATCTTCGGCTTCAGCATCGATTACGGCGTCTTCGCCGTCGACGTTACCCTCCATCCCGAGGGACGCTCGGTGAACGGGGTTTGGACCTGCCTCCTCTTCGCCTCGGTCGCGACGGGCCTCGGTTTCGTTCCGCTCCTCGTGTGCCGGCATCCCGTCCTCGCCCACCTCGGTCAGACGCTGACCCTCGGCACGATCGGCACGGCGATCGGGACGCTTTGGGGGATCCCGGGCATCGCTCGGCTCGGACGCCGACTCGGTAAAACGTCCGCGGGAGGTGCGGCTTGAGCGCGCTCCGGCGATTCGCGTTCGTCACCCTCGTCCTCGCCGCGCTCGTCGCGACCTGGGCGGTCCGGATGTTCCACGTCGGCACCTTCCGTCCGCCGGCCCTGCCGGCGATGGTCGGCGGCATCGCCGACGCGCCGACCGGTCAGTGGGTTCCGCGCGAGGAAGTCGGGATCAACCAGCTCATCCTCCGCGGTCCCCCCTACGCGCGCGGGCTCGAATCGGGTCGACTGACCGCGGACTTGCTGCGCGCCCAGGAAGACGAACTCACGACCCGCCTTTTCCACTTCGTCCCGCGGTGGCTCTTCCTCGCGCTCGAGCCTTTCGGCATCGCGTATTTCTCCGGAATCGACGCGTACTTCGAACCCTGGATGACCCAGGAAATGTACGGCGTCTCGAAGTCCGCGCCCCACGAATACGACTGGCTCGGCGACGGATACACGCGCCAGATCACCTACCACGGCATCCACGAGATCGGTCAGATGATGGTCGACCAGAAGGGCGACGTCATGGGATGCACGGTGGCCGCGGTTCCGACGGCGAAGTCCTGGCTGCTCGGTCGGAACTTCGACTTCGAGGGCGGCCGGATCTTCGACCGCGAGAAGATCATGAAGTGGGTTTTCCCGGACGACGGATACGCGTTCGTCTCGGTGATCTGGGCCGGGATGGTCGGCGCCGTCACCGGCGTGAACGAGCACGGGATCTACGTTTCCTTGAACGCGGCGGGTACGAAGCACTACCGCCGGATCGGAACGCCTTCGACGCTCGTCGCGCTGAAGATCCTCCAGCACGCGAAAACCGCCGACGAGGCGCTCGCGATCCTCCGCGAGTCCACGCTCTTCATCACCGACATCTTCGTCCTCCTCGATTCGCACGCCGGAAAACTTTACCGCATCGAGAAATCGCCTCTCGCGATGGAAGTCCTCCCGCTCGAGGGACCTTCGATCGTCGCGAACCATCTCGTCGGACCGCGCTTCGCCGACGACCCGACGAACCTCTTCCGCCGGAACGAACTCACTTCCGAAGCCCGGCAAGTCCGCGGCGAAGCGCTCCTGCGCTCGGCCTTTCCCGCGGGTCGTCTCGCGGCGAAGCGGGACGAAGGGACGATCCTCTCCGTCCTGCGCGACAAAGGCGAGATCGACGGGCAACCGCTCGCGCTCGGAAACCGGAACGCGATCGACCCGCTGATCGCCGCCCATTCGGTCGTCTTCGACGGCGACGACCAGACGCTCTACGTCGGCAAAGGCCCGGGCGTTTCCGGGGAATTCCTCGGATTCGATCTCGCCGCTTCCTTCCGCTCGGGACGCCCGGTGCGTCGCGGTTCGCTTCCCTCGGATCCGCGAGTCACCCCGACGGCTTTCGCGGCGATTCGACTCGTCGAAGAAAAGGCGTCCGCCGCCGCCCACGCCTTCGCGAGGGGCAAATGCGACGAGGGAGAGGCCCCCTACCAAGACGCTCTGCGCGCCCTCACCTTGGTCGGGCCCGAAACCGAGACGTACGAGTTCGTTTCGGCGGGAGGCGATCGCGAAGCGTGCCGAGGGAATCTAGCGGCCGCGAAAACCCTTTGGCGGCACGCCCTCGCGCTCCATCCGGCCTACCTCTCGGAGAGAAAAGGCTTGGAGGATAAGATCGCGACGGGGAAACTCCGGAAATGACGACGGGCGAGATTCCATGTTAATCCGAATCGCGATGCGCCTCGGCCTATTCCCTCTCCTCTTCGCCGGCTACCTCGCGGCGTGCGCCGGTCCGGCGAAACACGTCTCGGCCGACCCGGAAAAGAGCGCCTTCCTCTTTCCCCTCGGCAATTACGTGCACGAGGTGAAACTCGATATCCCTTCGAATCCCGACCCCTCGAAGCGGACGTTCACTTTCCGGGGAGCCGTGAAGATCTCCGCCGACGCGATCCGGATCGTCGTCCTCTCGCCGATCGGGACGACGCTCTTCCGCATGTCCGAGGACCGCGCGACGGGCAAGGTGACCGTCGAGAACTTCGTCGACTCGCTCAAACCCTACGAATCGAAGCTGACCGACTACTACGCGAGCCTCCGCGTCCTGCTCACGATGCTTCGTCGCCCGCCCGCGGACACTCCGGGACTCGAACGCGACCCGGAAGGCCGGCCCCTCTCCTTCAAGACCTCGGTCGACGGTCGCCCGACGCGGTTCACGTTCGCGCGTTACGACGAACACCAGATCCCGACCGCACTCGGCGTCGTGGCCGATTCGTTCACCGTCGACGTGAAAGTGCTCGGATATGAGATCTAGCCTCCGATTCGCCCGGATCGCGGCCGCCCTCGTTCTCTTCGCGTTTTCGGCGGAGATCCTTTACCGTCGGCTCGCGTGGGGGCAGATCCCTACCCAACTGCCGGCGCGACTGGTCTACGGAGTTCTTCTGCTAGATGGTTTTTTGATTTTCCTTCTGCTTCGCCGGCCGGAACCGTCGACCAGAACGGGAAGAAATTGAACCACTGGTCGGGATGGCGCGCGACCATCCGCTCGAGCTCGTTCACGTACCCGCCGACCCATTCGTAGCAGCGGAGCGCCTTCGCTTCCGAGGCGGCGCCGTAGGCGTATTTCCGCTCCGGCGTGGCGAAGAATTCGTAGAACCCGCTCTCGCGCGCCTTGAACCCGAAGGTGAAGAGGACCGGGACGTCGCAAGCCGCGCCCAACCGGAACGGCGTCACGTCGAACGGCGCGAGTTTGCCGAAGAACGGCACGAGTTCGAACTGGTTTCCGAGCGGTCGATCGCCCATCAACCCGACGGTCCCGCCCGCGGCGAGCGCCTCGCGAATGCGGAAGATCGGCTGGTCGTCGTTCGATTTCACCGGCGCGAGGTGTTCCTCGTCCTTCCCCTTGAAGTCGTCGAAACGGAGTCCGTTCGCGTGGTAGTGGACCATGTGAAACTGACCCGCGAATCCGCGGTTTTTGAGCAGCGAAGCCGCGAGATCCCAAGCGCCCGCGTGGCTTGCGACGCAGATCAGACCGCGCCGTTCGCGATCGATGGCGACGATTTTTTCCCCGCCCTCGGAGCGCGACTGGAACATCGGCTCGGCATGGAACGACTGGAAAATCCGGTCGAGCAGCACCTGGCCGAACCGGTAGAGGTGCGCCATCACGAGGTACTGGCGCTCGAAGACCCCGGCCGCCGGACGCAGGACCCGCCAGTACTCTTGGGCCGCGTGCCGCGCCTTCGGAGCGAAGAGGTAGAAGTACGGGATGATGAAGAGGAGGCAGAAGTAGGCCGTGCGCAGACCGAGGCGCCGGAGGATGAAGATCATGAGCGCGTTCCCGAAACGACCGCCGCGCGTGCGTCCGCTCCACCCCGCCTGCGGCCGGAAGCGTTTCGCCGCGAAATAGGTCAGGAACCCGAACACGAGGGCGAGCACGACGCCGACGACGAGCGAACCGAGGAACCAAAGCCCGAAGTGGTGGATCGCGCCCTCGAGGATCTCGTGGCCGAGGCTTCCCTTGATGTCGTCGATCGGGTCCACGACGGCGAAGACCGAGAGGATTCGGTGACCGGTGAGCACCGACGCGAGCGCGAGGAACGGTGCGAGCGGCGGGATCGAGATCTGGGTGCCGAGAAAAACGGCGGCGGCGTTCAACCGGAAAACGAAGGCGAGCGCCCCCCCGATCAGGAAGTGCATCCCGAAGAACGGCGTCGTTCCCACGAGTACTCCGACGCCGATCGCGGTCGCGAGCTGACGCGGGGAACGGTGGGTCTTCAGGAGCGAAACGACGACGAGGATGGTGTTCAGGAGCGAGATGCGCGCGTTGTCGCGAAATTTATGGAAGTGACTGACCCGGTCCTCGGGTTTCGGGTAATACACGTCGATCTCGACTTCGCGCACGCCCGCGCCGGCCCAGATCAGCCGGATGAGGACTTCGATCTCGAAGTCGTACTTCCGCGTGAAGAAGCGGAGGTTCTGGACGCGGAAGAGCGGGTAGAGCCGGAATCCGCTCTGCGAATCGGAAACGATCGCGCCGGTCTGATAACCGACCCAGTGATTCGAGAATTTCCGGCCGAACTTCGAGATGCCGGGAACCGTATCCGACTCGAACTTCCGCGCGCCGATGACGAGGTCCCACGGATGCGCTTTCGCGATTTCCGCGAGACGGAGCGCCTCATGCGGATGGTGCTGGCCGTCGCCGTCGAGGGTGATGAGATGGGTGAACCCGTCGGCGACCGCTTCGGCGAACCCGCGGCTGATCGCCCGGCCCTTCCCTTGGTTTTCCGGCCAACGCGTCACTTTCAGCCGACCCGAGGCGAGGGCCGCCGCGAGCTCCGCTCCGCCCGCCGCCGCCTCGGCGCGCAGTATCTCTTCGACGGGTTTCGTCGATCCGTCGTCGAGGACGTGCACCGGAAACGGCGTCTCGCGAAGGGCGCGAAGGGTGACTTCCGCGATGGTTTCGGGATTATTATAGGTCGGGATCGCGACCCGGATCCGAAGTATCAAGCCCGCCCCCCGCGATAGGCCGCCTCGATCGCCGCCCGGCACTCTTCCGCGAGTTCCTTCGCCCCGGAGAACGCCGCCGGTTCGACGATCGGAGCGAGCGGGTCGACGACCGCGGAACCGGTGCGGATCGCGAACGAACCTTTCGGCCAGATCGCGCTCGTGCCCCGGATCACGAACGGCAAGATCGGAGCGCCGATTTTCTGGGCGACGAGAAAGGGCGCGGGATTGAAAGGGGCGACGCCCGGAAAGCCGGGCTCGGCGCGAGTCATCTCCGGGAACACGTGGACGACTTCGCCCGCGGCGAGCCGCTCGCCGATCACGTCCATCGCGGCGACGAATGCCCGGAGGTCGCGGCGGCGCACCGGGATCTGCCGGCTCGTCCACATGATCACCCCGAGAAACGGCACCGCGAAGAGCCCGCTTTTCGCGAGGACCCGAATGCCCGCGACCCGCGCGAGGAGAAGGAACATGTCGAGGTGAGAGCGATGATTCGCGACGAGAAGAACGCCGGTTCCCCGACGAGCCGCCACGGCCCGCGCTTCCGCGAGGGCCCGCTCGAAGTCCGCCGTTTCGAAACGGAGCCAGGATTGGGTGCGGAGCATCAAATCAACGGACTTCCGAAGAATCCGGTCCGCGTGCGCGCGAAATTCCGGAATCCCGAGCGATATCAAGAGGCAGGGAAAGTACGCGACAAGCGCCATCGGAATCCCGACCCCGAGCGAGGCCAGGACCAGCCATCCGAAGCGGAGGTATCCCCTCACCGCCGAATTGCCCGCAGAGGACAAATCGGCTCGGTTTTCAACCACTTGATCGGGGGTTAGACCGGCCGCGAGCCCGGGAAATGCTTTTGACTCCACAAACGCACGTATTGTATTCGTTTGCGCCAAAAGGCAAGCGAACTGACCGGTTATTTTCGGGAATTCTAAGCGATGACGATGGCCCCTGCAGTAAAACTCGCGCTCGTCACGGGCGCCTCCTCCGGCATCGGTAAAGGCATCGCGCTTCGCCTCGCGCGCGACGGTTACCGGGTCCTCGTTCACTACAATTCCGGACGCGCCGGAGCGGAGCACACGCTCGAAGCCATTCGTTCGGCCGGAGGCGAAGGCGACCTGATCCAATTCGACGTCGGCGACGCGGCCGCGGTCGAGGCCGCGCTCGAGTCCCACGCGAAGGAGTTCCCGAACCTCCCGATCTCCGTCCTCGTGAACAACGCCGGCGTCCATAACGACACGCTCCTCGGGATCATGTCGAACGAGGCCTTCGATTCCGTCATGCGCACGAACGTGAACGGGCCGTTCTACCTCATGCGTTGGTGCGTGCGGAAAATGCTCCGCGCCCGCGCGGGGACGATCGTGAACATCGCCTCCCTCGCCGGCCAGACCGGAAACGCCGGTCAGGCGAACTACGCCGCCTCGAAGGCCGCGCTGATCGCGATGACGAAGACGCTCGCGATGGAAGTCGGCACGCGCGGGATCCGCGTGAACGCGGTCGCGCCGGGGCTGATCGAGACCGACATGATTTCCGAGATCCCGCAGATCGGCGAGATGGTGAAACGCATCCCGCTCGGCCGCGTCGGCACCGTCGACGAAGTCGCCGGGGTGGTCTCGTTCCTTTGTTCCCCCGATGCCGGATACATCACCGGCCACACGATCAGCGTGAACGGGGGGCTTTTCCCCTCGTGAATGCCGCTCGGACCGACGTACTGATCATTGGCTCCGGGATTTCTTCCCTCACCTCCGCCGCGCTCCTCGCCGCGAAGGGGAAGAAGGTCCGCGTGCTCGAGGCGTACACGAAACCGGGCGGGTACATGCACTCGTTTTCGCGCTTCGGCGAAATCTACGACACCGGCGCGCACTACACCGGAGCCCTCGGACCCGGCCAACCCTTCCACACGATCCTCGATTACCTCGGCGTTTATCGGGAGGACCTCTTCGAACCGCTCGCCGACGAACGCTTCGACGTCTTCCGCTTCCCGGACTTCGAGGCGGCGTTCTCGAAGGGCTACGACCGGCTGATCCCGGGGCTCGTCGCCGAGTTCCCCCATGAGGCCGACGCGATCCGCGCCTACTTCGCCCGCGTCCAAGCGACGGTGAAAAACTTCCCGCACTACGAGTTCTCCGACCGTTCCGAAAACGACATCGCCGGGACCGGCCTCGACGTCTCGCTCGCCTCGGTCGTCGAGCCGCTCACGTCGAATCCGAAATTGAAATGCGTGCTCTACGCGTACTGCGTCCTCCACGGCGTCTATCCCGAAGAGGCGCCCTTCGGATTCCACGCGATCATGACCGACTCGCTCATCCGCGGCGCGTACGGACTCCGGGGCGGCGGCGACCACCTCGCGAAGTCCTTCGTCCGCGCGATCGAGGCGAAGGGCGGAGAAGTCCTCTGTAAGAAGCGCGTGACCGAAATGCGCGTCGGCACGGACCGCCTCGTGAAAGAAGTCCGGACCGAGGACGGCGGCGTCTACACCGCCGATTGGGTGATCGCGGGGATCCACCCGAAGGCGGCGTTCCGCCTGCTCCGCGACGAAAGCGGGCTCGCTTACGACCCTTTCACGCCGGTCTTCCGCGAACGGATGACGAATCTCGAGGAGAGCCTCGGCATCTTCGGCGTTTACGCGACGACTAAAGACGCTCCCCCGGTCGATCCGCACCGGAATTTCTACTACTTCGACTCCTCCGACCCGGAGACCTTCTTCGACACGCTCACGCCGGACCAAACTCCGAAAGCCGTATTCCTCTCCTCCGCGAATCGTCGTCCTTCTCCGGAGGCGAAGAACTTCGCGTTCTCGCTCCACGCCGCCGGACCGATCGAGTGGTTCGACGACTGGCGCGGCTCGCGCTTCGGAAAACGCCCGGCCGAATACGCGGCGAAAAAAGAAGCGTTCGCGGAGAATATTTTCCGCGCCGTCGAGCGCTACGAGCCGGGTCTACGCGCGAAGGTCGGGAAGTACGTCTCTTCTACACCGCTCACCCACCTCCACTTCAACGGCAGCGAGGACGGAACGAGCTACGGCCTCTACCACTCGATCGCGAACACCGGCGCGCGCGCGATCGGCCCGCGCACGAAAGTGATCAATCTCCTGCTCACCGGCCAGAGCACGCTTTTTCCGGGACTCCTCGGCGCCGCCGTCTCGGCGCTTCGGACCACCGGCCACATCATCGGCATCAAACCCATCATCGAGGAGCTCCGGCTCCTCGGGAGGAAAAATGAAAGTCTACATCACGGGTCAGGGAACGCTGACTTCGCTCGGCAATTCGGTTGAGGAAAGCTGGAAGGGTCTGAGCGAGGGCCGCACCGGCGTTCGCGCATACCCGGAGTGGAAGCAGTATAACGGGCTCCACTCGCACTTAGGCGCCCCGGTCGGCGCTTACGACATCTCCCGCATCCCGCGCCAGACGCGCCGGACGATGTCCCGGATGTCCGAGATGGCCTCGCTCGCGACGTTCCAAGCGCTCGCCCAGGCCGACCTCGCGCCGGGAGCCGGGCTGAACACCGCGCGAACCTGCCTCATCATGGGCTCGACGTCGGGCAGCCCCGACACGCTCGAGACCTACTTCCGCAAACTCTTCGAAAAAGGCGGGCCCGAGGGCCAATTCTCCACTTCGTTCTTCAAGGTGATGAACCACTCGGTCGCCGCGAACGTCGCCGCCGCGCTCGAGTTCAACGGCGCGCTCCTCGCTCCGTCGTCCGCCTGCGCCTCGTCCGCCCAAGCGATGATCCTCGGTTGGGAACTCATCCGTTCCGGAATGTACGACACCGTGATCGCCGGCGGCGCCGACGAGCTCCACTACATGACGGCCGCGATCTTCGACATCGTCCAGGCCGCCTCCCGCAAATACAACGACACGCCCGACCTTTCGCCGCGTCCGTTCGACAAAGCCCGCGACGGCCTCGTCGTTTCCGAAGGCGCGGCGGTCGTCGTGATGGAATCCGAGAAGGCGATGCAAGCCCGCGGCGGTCGCCCGATCGCGGAGTTCCTCGGCGGCGCGTACCTCTGCGACTCGACCCACATGAGCCAGTCGAGCGCCGAGACGATGAACGCGGTGATGAAACTCGCGCTCGAGCGCGCGGGTCGCCGCCTCGACGACGTCGACTACGTGAACGCGCACGCGACCGGCACCGTTCACGGCGACATCGAAGAATCGCGCGCGATCGGCGCGACGTTCGGGAAGAAAGTCCCCGTTTCGAGTCTGAAGGGCCACTTCGGTCACACCCTGGCGGCGTGCGGCACGCTCGAGGTGATTTCTTCGATCAAGATGATGGAGACGGGCACGCTTATTCCGACGCGAAACCTCGGCGAGATCGCCCCGGAATGCTCGGAAATCCAGCATGTTACCCTCGCGAACGCGCGCCCAGCCCGCCTGCGCACGGTGCTGAGCAATAATTTTGCGTTTGGTGGAATGAACACTTCTTTGGTAATCGGGGGCCTGGGGAAATCGAGTTAAACGCTTCCTAAAGAGGCCCCCGGACCCGCCGGTCCGCGCGCCCTCGCAAGCGCTAAAAACCCGGAAAATCCGGGGAGTAGGCCGGCTCAGAATAGTGGAAATGAACGATCAAATGTCGCTGTCGAACGAAATCCAAACCAAAGTGAACGATCTCTTCATCAAAGGCTTCGAGATTCCCTCGGAAAAACTGACTCCGACGGCGAGCCTCTACGAAGACCTCGGTCTCGACAGCCTCGACGCGGTCGACATGCTCGTTCACCTCGAAGAGACCTTCAAAATCAAAGTCGACGGCGAGCGCCTGATGGAAGTCCGGACGCTCCAAAACGTGTACGACCTTGTGGCCGAAGTCGCCCGGAACGCGGGATCCGAAACGGTCGCCCAGCACGCGCCGGCCCTTACCGCGAACGTCTGATCGCGAGACTTATTCGGTCCCGAGAAGAAAAGTCGCGGCGACCTCGCCGCCGACGAGCCGCCACTCGGCGCGCCAATCGATTCCCTCCGCTCGAAGCGGCGATGCCGCATCGCGCAGGATCTTGATTTCAACCTCGGCCCCCGGGCCGATCACGGCGCTAAACTTCGCGCTCTTCACCGCCGAGAGCTCCGCGTTTTTAAATTCGGGCCATTGACGCATGAACTCCAACGTCAAATCGATCATCGCCACCGCCGGCAGCGTCGGGCTGCCCGGAAAGTGCCCCGCGAAGTACGGGAGGCTCTCCGGAACCGTCCATTGGACCCGCATTTCCGGCGGGGGGCTGAGCGTCCGAAAACCTGGGCCCAGCACGTCTTTCGGGTTGATCATGTGCGTAAGATACAGGAAAACCGGGCCGCATGCGAGAGGGTGAAAATCAATCGTTCCGACCCGCCCTCTTGGGCGCGGGCTGCACGTCGGCGGCCGGCGATTCGATCGCCGCGACGTGGGAAGGCGTCCTCTCCGGAAAGAACTTCGCCCGTCCGGTCGATTCGTCCGCATGGACGGTCGCTCCGCGCTTCGTCCCGCGGGCTTGCTCGTGGAAGACCCCCGATTCCCTCTCCGCGCTCGACCAGCTCGTCGCGAAGACGCTCGTCGCTTACCGTGAAGCGCTCGCCGAACTACCGGATTCCGCCCGCGCGCGCGTCCGCGACGGTTCGCGCCTCGGCGTGATCCTCGCGACGACGAAGGGCGCGCTCGACGACGAAATCTGGAAGGGTGAAGGCGTCCGACTCGAAACCGACTTCTTCTCTCCGATCCTCGACGAATTCCTGCGCGCCTCCGAACTCCGCCCGCGGCGCCGGACCTGCGTCTCGAACGCCTGCGCCTCGGCGCTCTCGGCGTTCGGTCTCGCCTCCGACTGGCTCGCTGACGGCGAACTCGAGGACGTCCTCGTCCTCGCCGTCGATCGCATCGGGCCTTTCGTCCTCCACGGATTCCACAGCCTCCGCGCCGTGACCGCCGACGTTCCGCGCCCGTTCGGCGCGAATCGCTCGGGTCTGCTTCTCGGGGAGGCGTCGGCCGCCCTCTTTTTCTCGCGTCACGGCTCCGAAGGCGACTGCGAGTTTCGCCTTGCCGGCGTCGGCATCGATGCCGAAGGCCACGCGGTCACCCGTCCGGACGACTCGGGAGCGAGCCTTCGCGCGGCTTGCGAATCGATCCTCGCCGCGAACGACCGCCCGGATCTCGTGATCGCCCACGGAACGGCGACCGAAGTGAACGATCCGGTCGAGGCCCGCGTGCTCGCGGATCTTTTTCCCGCCGCCGACGTGCCGATCACCGCTTCGAAAGGGGCGCTCGGCCATACCCTCGGTGCGAGCGGAGCGATCGACCTGCTCCTCGCCCGCGAAGTCCTCCGTCGCGGCGAAACCTTCACCATCTCCCAAACCACGGTCGTCGATTCCGCTTTCCGCGGGAAGTTCCTCGTCAGCCCGGACCTCGACCGCGTCGAGAAAGTCCCGGGCGACTATCGACGCGTCCTCGTCACCTCCCTCGGTTTCGGCGGCATCCACGCCGCCGCGATGCTCGAGCGCGGCGACGCCGCGGAAACGAACGCCGTACTCCCGAAGGAATCGACCGCGAATGCGCGGCCGGCGAAGACCGCCGTTCCCGAGGCCGACGCGCACGCCTTCGCTTTCCCGGTGAAGGTCGCGCCCGAGTGGGCTCCGAAGGTAGAGCGCTGGTACCAACTCGACGCCTTCGCCTACGGGATGGCCGACGCCGCTCACGCTTGGAGGAACGATCCGCCGCCCGACGCGATCTTCCTCGCGAGTCCGGGCGGCTCGAACGCGACCGACGCCGAATTTGCGAACGCGGGCGCGCGCAGCCCCGCGCTCTTCGTACACAGCTTGCCGAACGTGCGCAGCTCGTCGTTCTGCCAAGTCCTCGGCTGGCACGGACCGCTCTACTGCATCCAGAACGATCCTTCGACGATCGGAGACGCCGCCGACGAAGCGCTTCGCGCCCACCGTCGCACGGGCGCTTCCGGGTGGGTCGTCGGAATCGAAAGGACCGGAACGCCGGGCGGATTCGTCGTCCGCCGCGTGCGCATCGGGAAAGTGAATAAATGAACCCTCTGAAGATCGAACTCGGCCTCGAACGCCTCTCCCTCGCATCCGTCCGCGAATTCGCGTACCGCAAACCCGAGACCCCGGTCGAAATCTCGATCGCGCCGGAACTCCTCGAGCGGGTGCGCGCCTCCGAGAAACGGCTGCACGAGTTCATCGACCAGGGCCTCCCGATTTACGGCGTCACCACGGGTTTCGGCGACAGCTGCCACCGCGTGATCTCGCCGTCCCAGACGGAGACGCTCCAAAAAAACCTCGTCGCCTACCTGCTCGCCGGCACCGGCCCGGCGCTCTCCCTCGAAGCGACGCGCGCGATCTTCCTCATTCGCCTCCGCTCGGTCTCGCGCGGATTCTCCGGGGTGAGCGAAGAACTCGTGCTGAGAATGAAGACCTACCTCGAGCGCGACTGGATGCCGGTCATCCCGCGCGAGGGCTCGCTCGGAGCGAGCGGCGATTTGATCCCGCTCGCCTACGTCGCCCAGGTCCTTCAGGGCGAAGGCGAAATCCACTGCGCCGCGACTCCGTCGCATCCCTCCGGCACGCGCCCGATGAAGGACGTGCTCGCCGAATCGCGAATGGACACCTATCGGCTCAAACCGAAGGAAGGCCTCGCGCTCGCGAACGGGACGTCGGCGATGGCCGGTCTCGCGATGACGAACCTCGTTTCGGCCCGCGCGGTCGTCGATACCGCGATGACCGCGACCGCGTGGCTCGTTCTCGCGCTCCGGGGACGGACGGAGGCTTTCGAACCCCTCGTGAACGAGGCCGCGAACACCCACTCGGGTCAGTCGCGCGTCGCCCGCCGGATCCGCGCCCTCCTCGTCGAGGAGAACTACTCCTCGAAACCGCTCTCCGAGCTCGCGATCAAGAACTCCCAAACGGAAGGGTTCGTCCAGGACCGCTACTCCGTCCGCTGCGTGCCGCAGATCCTCGGTCCCGTCCTCGAGACGATCGAGCGCGTGGAAAGCTGGCTCGAGACCGAGCTGAACGGGACCTCCGATAATCCCCTCATCGGCGAGGACGGCTCGCTCGCGATGGGCGGGAATTTCTACGGCGGATACCTCTCGCAGGGGATGGACTACCTGAAGATCTCGCTCGCGCACGTCGCGGACCTGATCGATCGCCAGCTCACCCTCCTCATCGACGACAAATCGAACCGCGGGCTTCCGGCGAACCTCGCCGATTGGAAGGGGCTGCCCGAGAACGAGCGTTTCCTCCATCACGGCCTGAAGGCGCTTCACCAAGCCGTGAACGCGCTCACCTCCGAGACGATGGCGCGCGCGACGCCGGGCGGGATTTTCTCGCGCTCGTCGGAGTCGCATAACCAGGATAAGGTCTCCCTCGGCATGAGCGCGGCCGTGCAGTGCTCGGAGATGCTCGCGCCGCTCTACCGACTCCAAACGATGACCCTCGTTTGCTTCGCCCAGGCGCTCGACCTGCGGGAGCACAAGCTCGTCGGCCGCGCCTCGCGCGACCTTTACGCGAAGATCCGCGCGATCGTCCCGTTCGTGAAACGCGACGTATCGCTCGGCCGCGAAATCGAAACCCTCTCGCAGAAACTGAAAGCCGCGGCCGAAACCGCGGAGAAGGATACCCCATGAGCGTCCCCCTGAACCCGAACGTGAAACATTTCGACGTCATCATCGTCGGCGGCGGACCGGGCGGCTCGACCTGCGGCACGTACCTCGCGAAAGCCGGCCTCAGCGTCGCGATCTTCGAGCGCGAATCCTACCCGCGCTTCCATATCGGCGAATCGCTCCTCCCGGCGACGATGCCGATCTTCAAGGAGACCGGCTTTTACCCGAAGCTGAACTCCGGGAAGTACATCGAGAAATTCGGCGCGCGGTTCGTCGACTATCAGACCGACGACGAAGTCTACTTCGGTTTCGAAGGCGGGTTGAACCGCGAGATCCCGTCCGCATTCGAGGTAGAGCGGAAGCACTTCGACGCCGATATCCTCGCCCATGCCGTCGAAACCGGCGTCACCCTCCACCAGCCGGTGCGCGTGAAAGAAACGATCTTCCACGACTCGCACGTCTCGGTCGTCGCCTCCGACGGGGAATCCGTTTCCGAATACACTTGCAAGTTTCTCGTCGACGCCACCGGTCGCGACGCCTTCCTCGGCAAGCAGATGAAGACCCGCAAGCCGAATTTCGACCTGAACAACGTCGCGGTCTTCGCCCACTTCACCGGCGTGAAGCGGAACCCGGGCAAGCACGAGGGCGATATCGTGATCGGACTTCTCCCCGAGAAGGCCTGGACGTGGATCATCCCGTTCAAGGGCGAGACGACCTCGGTCGGCATGGTTTGCAACTCGAGCGTCTTCAAAGGCGGCGCGGACCTCGGTCAATACCTGATGGACACGCTGAACGGCAGCCCGCGCGTGGCCGAATACATGAAGGGCGCCGAACGCACTTCGGAAGTCACCGTCATCTCGAACTACTCGCACACGACGGACACGATGGTCGGCCCGCGGTGGATCATGGCCGGCGACGCGGCGGTCTTCCTCGATCCGATTTTCTCGTCGGGCGTTCACGTTTCCTGCACGAGCGGGAAACTCGCTTCGAACGTGATCCTCGACGCGCTCAAGAGCGACTCGATGCTCGATGCCGACGGCCGGGGCGCGAAATACCAGGAAGACCTGCTCCGCGGGGTGAAGCGCTTCCACAACCTCATCGGCATGTTCTACGAGGGCGCCTTCGTCGCGCAGATGAAAAAGACGCTCACGCTCAAGAACGCGCGCGAAGGGTTCACCTCGGCCGTCGCGGGCGACATGTGGAACGAAGAAAATTTCCTCTTCCAAAAGAACGTCCTCTAGCCGGCCGATCGAGATGGAAACTTCCCCGACGACGATCCGCCTCTGGAAAGGATACCACTCGCCCGAACTCCTCGGGTTCGTGGCGGCGGCCTGGCGAAACGCGGAAACGCTGATCGTCTGCCCTCCGGTCCTTTCCGACCTCGACTTCATTCCGCTCCTGCCGGCGGGCGAAGTTCGGGTCGTCGGCGACGCCTGGACGGAAGGGGAACGCGCCGAGATCGCGCGTCTCGCCTCCGGCGCGGCGAAGCCGATCGCCGGCCCGGCGAAGCCGATCGCTTACCCGGCCAGACCGATCCTCGGCGTATTCACGAGCGGGACCGTCGGCGGGAAGCCCCGGCTCGTCCTTTACTCGAAGGCGAACGTCGAGGCTTCGCTCGAAGGGATCCTCGAAGTCTTCGACCGCGACCGGATCGACGCGATCTTCGCCTACCCGCAGCCGTTCCACACCTTCGGCCTCGTCCTCGGTTACGTCCAGGCGATCGCGACCGGCCGGCCGCTCATCGCTCCTTTCGGGCGCTACTCGTCCGACTTCCACCGCGCGTGGCGCGAAACGGCCTCGCGCCATCCGGGCCTCCTGACCCTCGGAACGCCGACGCATTTCCAGGACCTCCTGAAAGCCGCCGAAGCGTGGGAGCCCGAAGCGATTCCCGCGACCTACACGACGATCATCGGCGGGGCGTCCGTTCCGCGCGCGCTTTGGCGGGGACTTCGGGACCGCCTTCGCGTGGCGGCGCCGAGCATCGGCTACGGTTGTACCGAAGCTTCGCCCGGCCTCACCCACCTTCCCCCCGGTCGCGAACCGAGCGAAGACGGCGAGATCGGCGGCGTTCTCGCCGGGCTCTCGGTCGAAATCCTTCCGGGCACGGGCCTCGAATTCACCGGACCCCAAGCCTGCCTCGCGATCATCCAGGACGGCCGGATCGAATTCCCGCGCCGGATCCTCATCCGCGACCGCCTCGGCGCGCGCCCGGCCCCGAATGGCCGCACGAACTACGTCTTCGAAGGCCGCTACGACCTCGTCTTCAATCGCGGCGGAGTGAAGTTCTCCCTCGAGGAGATCGAGCGTTTCCTCCGCGAGTCGTTTCCGGCTTCTGAATTCCTCGCCGTCGCCGTGGCGGACGACCGCCTCGGCGAGGACTTGGGGCTGCTCGTCCGCGCGCGCGAATCGCGCGACGATCGATCAGCCCCCTCGGAAGAGGAGTCGAAGAAAGCGATCCTCGCCGCGCTCCACGGTAAATTCCGCGCGCACTTCGACCCGGCCCGCGTGCTGTCCGTGTCGGAACTGCCGACGAACGCCGCCGCGAAACCCGACCGCGGATCCGGGGCGCGCCTGCTCGGTGAACCGCGATGAAGCCGGAATTTCCCCGCCCCGTCACCGACTTCCTCGATTCGATCCCGCACCGCCCTCCGTTCGTCTGGATCGACGAAGTGACAAGCCTCACCGAAGACGGCGGCGTTTGCCAAGTCACGCTGAAACCCGACGGCCTCTACCTCGGCCCCGAAGGGCTCCGCCGTTCGAGCTACCTCGAATTCATGGCCCAAGGGTTCGCCTACGTCCGCGCCTGCCAAACCGCCTTCGGTCTCTCGCCCGCGCGGCCCGCGCCGAAACGCGCATTCCTCGTCTCCATCCAGGACGCGGAATATTCCGAGGACGAGAAGGCGCTCCGTCCCGTCGCGGGCGATCGATTGAAGATCGAGATCCGCGGCGCGCGCGAAATCGGACCGATCACCCTCTTCTCGGCGACGGTTCGCGATCAGGTCGACGCCCAGCTCGCTTTCGCGCGACTCAAGGTTTTTTCCGAATAGCGCTTCGACCGACGGAAGAGCGCGAGAAAGAGCGGACGCTTCACGATCGCGATCGCCGTGATCAGGCCCGAGAAAAGAGCGCCGCCGACGCCGACCGTGACGATATCCTGACCCGTGAGAAAGAGCCCCGGAAGGAAAGACCTCGGGCGGAGCCACCGCTGGCGATAGCGCGCGGGCGAATGCTCCATGCCGTAGATTTCGCCCGAGGGATTACCCGTGAAGTGCCGCGTGCTGAGCGGGGTCGAGAGCTCGTGGTGCGCGACGCGCCCGCGAGTTTGGGGAGCGATCGCGTACAATTCCTCGAGCAGGCGTTCGCTCCATCGCCGCTTGAGCGCCTCGTACTCCTCCCCGCGTTTTCGCCACGCGGTCGCTTCCCACTCGGCGACCCATTCATAACGGAAGGGAGCGATGACTTGGATCGTGGATTTTCCGGGATGGGCCGCAGCCCAAGTCGGATCTTTCGCCGAAGGGAACGAGACGTAAACGAGCGGAGGCGCCGCCTCGCGGTCGTCCCGCCACCGATCGAAAGTCGCGTCGAAATCGGTGTCGACGTATCTCCAGACGTTGTGCTTCGGGAGCCCGAGCTCCTCGTCCGAGCGATCGAGGCCGACGTACAAGCAAAGGTGCGGCAACGACGGCCCGACCTCGCGGAGCCCCGCTTCGATCTCCTCCGGGAGTTCCACTCCCGCGAGGAGTTTCCGGTAGGTCGCCGGGGCGCCGACTCCGCTCACCACGATCGGCGCTCGGAACTCGCGGCCGTCGACGAGCCGAACGCCGCGGGCGGCGCCGCCCTCGACGATCACGCGGTCGACTTCCGCCCGCAGGAGGATTTTCCCTCCCGCGCTTTCCAGGACCGGGCGCATCGTTTCCGCAAGACGGCGGGCGCCGCCCTCCGGATAGCTCGCGCCGGCGAGATAGTGCTCGACGATCACGGAATGGATCGCGAAACTGCTTTTCGCCGGGGGAAGCCCGTAATCCCCGCACTGGCCGCAGAGCACGGCGATCAGGCGCTCGTTCGCGGTCAGTCCGCGAAGGACCGATTCGGTGGTCAGGGCGGCATAACGCTCGAAAGGACGGCGCAGGAAGCGGCCGACCGAACGGCTCAGCCAGTTCGGCATCGTTTTCTCGCCGAAGAACCAGGCCGACGCGCGGGAGGCTTTCAGGACGAGCTCGAAATATTTCCGGATCGCCCGCTCTTCCTCGGGAAACTCGCGGACGAGCGCCGCGATCTGGTTCTCGACTCCCGGGGCGAGGTCGTATCTACGTCCCGCGATCTCGAGGCGATCGTAAACGCCTTCGATCGGCGCCCATTTGAGCGCGCCGTCCGTGAGCGCGTCGGTCAACCGACGGAGCAGGAGCCCTTCCTCGTGGACCTGGCCGACGTAGTGGACGCCGACGTCCCACTCGTAGCCCTTCCGTTTGAAGGTGTGGCTGAATCCGCCGAGGACCGAGTGGCGCTCGAGAACGAGCACGCGTTTCCCCGCGCGAGAGAGAAATACCGCCGTCGAAAGCGATCCGAGTCCGGATCCGATCAAGATCGCGTCGAAATCAGCCAAAATATCCGCCGTCGATCGTGAGCACCTGGCCGGTGATGAACTCGGCCTCGCGCGAAGCGAGGAAAACCGCCGCGGCCGCCATGTCCTCGCCCGTCCCGATCCGGCCGAGGGCCGTGCGGGAAATCACCGTCGCGCGTTTCGCGTCGTCGAGCCAGGCGTTCGTCGCGGTGGCCGTGCTCCCGGGCGCGATCGCGTTCACGGTCACGCCGCGCGGGCCGAGTTCGGCGGCGAGGATGCGGGTGATCTCGTTCAGCGCGGCCTTCGTGCCGGCGTAAAGCGAGAGGCCCGGCGTCGCGCTCGTCGCGGAGATGGAGGAGAGATTGATCACGCGGCCGCCCGACGGGAGGTGGGGAGCGACCGACTGGACCATGAAGAGCGCGCCTAAGACGTTCGTCTCGAACTGCTCGCGGAAGGATTCGCGCGTGATCTCGGCGTTCAAACCGTATCGATAGGCGGCGGCGTTGTTCACGAGGACGTCGATTCGCCCGAACCGCTCGAGCGCTCCGTCGACGAGCTTCGCGACGCTGTCGGCGTCGGTGATGTCGGCTTGGATCGCGAAAGCTTCCCCTCCGGCCTTCGCGATTTCCTCGCAAAGCGAAGAGGCGGCCGCGCCGCTTTCCCGGTAGTTCACGACGACCCGGGCGCCGGCCGCGGCGTAGGCCCGGGCGATGTCGGCTCCGATGCCTTTCGCGGCTCCGGTGAGGATCGCGACCTTGCCCGCGAGGCGTTTTTCCGGCGTTTTCGTCATCCGGGACGGAGTATCCCGGATCTCGGGGAGGGTCGACCCCGATTCCGCTTACCGCGCGCGTCATGACGCATAGCAGGTTCTTGCCAGGGCGCGTCCGAGAGGGCATTGTCCGCTGCGATGCCTGCTGCGGCGCTCACCCCCGAAGCCGATTACCGCCCGCTCTGCCTTCGCTGCCTGCGCGCGGGTTCGGTCTGTCTCTGCTCGACGATCGAGCCGTTCGGCACCTTTTTCGACGTGGTCCTGCTCCAGCACCCGAAGGAGCGGAAGAACTCGATCGGGACCGCGCGGTTCACCCACCTCTCCCTCCGGAACTCCCGCCTGGTCGCCGGCGCCGAGTTCGACGGTCACCCGGAAGTCGAAGCGCTCCTCGCCGATCCGACGAAATACGCCGTCGTCCTCTTCCCGGGCGAATCCGCCGTGAACGTCTCGGAATCGCGCGACGCCTTCCTCGCCTCGATTCCCGGAGATTCGTCCGGCCCGAAGCGCCTCGTGATTTTCGTGATCGACGGCACCTGGTCCCAGGCGCGCGGGATGCTTCGGAAAAGCGCCCGCCTCGCCGCTCTCCCGCGCATCTCCTTCACCCTCGATCGCCCCTCCCAGTACAAGGTGCGCAAGCAGCCGCGCGAGTTCTGCCTCTCGACGGTCGAAGCCGTCGCGCGCCTCGTGAAGCTCCTCGATCCGGCGGCGCCTTCCGATCGCTTGCTCGCGACGTTCGCCCGGATGGTCGACGCGCAACTCGAGTGCGCCATTCGGGGGAAGGAAAAGCAGAAGCACGCGCGAACCGAGGCGGAGGTTTCCGCTTGAGCCGACTCGGATTCCGAATCGAAGCGGAAGCTCCCGGGTCCCAAGCCCGGGCCGCGCGTTTCACGACCCTCCATGGCGAAATGATCACGCCGATCTTTCAGCCGGTCGGGACCCAGGCCACCGTGAAGGCCTTGACCGTCGAGGATCTCCGCGAGGTCGGCTCGCGGATGCTGCTCGCGAACACCTACCACCTCATGCTCCGGCCGGGCCCCGAGGTCTTCGCGAAGTTCGGCGGGATCCATCGGTTCATGAATTGGGACGGCCCCATCCTGACCGATTCGGGAGGATTCCAGATCTTCTCGCTTCCCCACTCGCGCGCGATCACCGAGGCCGGCGCCCGGTTCCAGAGCTACGTCGACGGGAAGATGCACTTGCTTTCGCCCGAGACGAGCATCGCCGTCCAGAAGGCGATCGGTTCGGACGTGATGATGGTCCTCGATCAGTGCGTGCCCTCGACGGTTTCGCACGCCGAAGCCGAACGCGCGATGCTCCTCACTCACCGATGGGCGAAACGGAGCTTCGACGCCCGCGGGGATTCCCCTCAGGCGATGTTCGGCATCGTCCAAGGGGCCTGCTACGAGGACCTTCGGAAAAGGAGCGTCGACGCGCTCACCGCGATCCCGTTCGACGGTTATGCCGTCGGGGGCCTCGCCGTCGGCGAAACGAAATCCGAACGCGAGGATTTCACCGAGATCACCACCCGCCTCCTTCCCCGCGACCTCCCGCGCTACCTGATGGGCGTCGGCACGCCCCTCGACATCCTCGAGGCCGTCCACCGCGGGATCGACCTCTTCGACTGCATCCTCCCCTCGGCGCTCGCGAAACGCGGCACGGCCTTCGTCTCGCGCGGGAAGATGCAGCTCCGCCGGACCGCCTATAAGTTCGCGGACGAGGCGCTCGACGCGAACTGCGATTGTTCGACCTGCACGCGTTATTCCCGCGCCTACCTGCACCACCTCACGAAGGCCGACGAGGTCCTCGGGTGGAAGCTGCTCAGCATCCACAACCTCGTGTTCTATCACCGGATGATGGCCGAGATTCGGGCCTCGATTCTCGACGGGACATTCGCGGCCTACCGCGCGACCCGGCGCGAAGCCTGGGCGGGAACCGATGAAGACACCCCGGTTCGGACCGGAAAACGTCGGCGCCCCGGACGGATTTCGCCCGATTCGTCGGTGAACGTCGGCGACCACGCCGAGCTTGTCCTCTCGACCTGACTGCGGGACAATCGCCCGGCATGCCCTCCCGCCCCCTCTATCATCCCGAACGCGACCGCTCCTCTTGGGCGAAAGACCTCGGCGTCTCGATCGACGCGATCGACGCCTACCTCGCCTCGGACGTGATCGATCTTCACATCGATTCGTTCATCTGGACGCGGATTTTCGATTACGATCTCCACGCCCGGCACTCGGGCAGGCCCTTTCCGGGCTGGTTCATGAATCAAGCCGATTTCCCGCGCATTCGAGAAGCCGAGATCACCGGCGGGATCTGGTCGATCACGACGAACCCTTTCCGTTCGCCGACCGGACGCACGGCCGCGTTCTCCGAGAACTTCCACGAACTCGTCGCGATCCTCGAGCGCACGCCGAACCTCGTCCGCCTCGTTCGAACGCTCGGCGACTATAAACGGGCGAAGGCGTCGGGCGCGCACGCGGTTTGGATCGGGGTCCAGGGCGGGAACGCCTTCGAGGGCGACCCGCTCCTTTTCGAGTCCTTCTGCGATTCGCTCGTGAAGGTCACCCTCGTGCACTTGTTGAATTCCGTCTACGGCACCACGAGTTCGCCGATGAACTTGAAGAAGGACGTCGGACTCACCGCGGCGGGCGCCGAACTCGTCGGGATGTTGAACGCGAAGCGCGTCTTCGTCGACCTCGCGCACATCAGCCGAAAGGGTTTCTTCGAGGCGGTCGAGGCGCACGATAAGTCCCAGCCGCTCCTCGTGAGTCATACCGGCGTGAACTCGGCGTACCCGCATTGGCGGAACCTCGACGACGAGCAGCTGCGCGCGGTCGCGGACACGGGCGGCGTGATCGGCGTCATGTACCAGTCGAGTTTCCTCGGACCGACGCGAGGACAGATCGACCTCGAGGCGATCGTCGATCACCTCGCCGCGATCGTGAACGCGGTCGGGGACGATTTCGCCGCACTCGGCAGCGATTGGGACGGGATGATCGTCGGACCGAAGAACATGCCGACCTGCCTCGAACTTCCGCGGCTCGCGCAAGCGATGCTGAACCGCGGCTGGACGGGCGAACGAATCGGGAAGATCCTCGGCGGGAATTTCCTACGGGCGCTCGGAATGTTGCGGCCTTAAATAAATATGGCCCGAGGCGAACGCTCACGCCCCGGGCCCATCGGAAAAAAGCGAGGGATCAGTGTTGCGATTCCGAGGTGGTCTCGCTTTCTTCCTTAACTTTCTTTCCGTGCTTGTCGAACTTCTTCTTATGCACGGACTTCGTCTTCTTTTCTGTACCGCCGACTTTCGCGTGGGTTTCCGTCGTGGTGGTGTCGGTAACGGTTCCCGTCAGCGGGTTCGTCGAAACGTCGCGCGAGGTTTCCGAGCTCGCCTTCGAATCCTTCGCTTCGTCGGCGCCGAAAGCGAATGACGCGAGGGCGAGACCGAGCGCGAACGGAAAGAGGGCGAGTCGTATCAGGGAGTTCAGCTTCATCGGGAAATCCTTTCGGAAGGGGACGATTCCAATCAAACCCTCACGGGTGCAATCACCGTGCTCGGTTCGCCAAGGAATTTTCGGGGAGAACCGCCCCGCCGGAAGGGCACGCTCCCTGCTTTCCATAGGAGTACCCGCGGAAAGGAAGCCGTATGAAAACCAAATCCGTCCACCTCGCCCCCCTCGCGCTCGTTCTTGCCGGACTCGCCTACTTCGTCGCCGCACCCCCGTCCACTCTCGGCCTTGACCTCGCCGGGAGCCGGACGAACCACGATCGCGCGAGCGATCTCGCCGCCTCGAGCGGCATGCGACAAGACGCACGCACTTCGGAATTGATCCGAAACGCGCTGCGCGACGACGCCTCGCTCTCCGATCATGCGAAGCAAGTAAAGGTCGACACGAACCACGGCGTCGTCTCGCTTCGCGGTAAGGTCGCGGATCCTTCCGAGAAAGCCGCCGTGGAGAAAATCGCCCGCGACGTCGCGCGCGCCGATCGCGTGGAGAACCACTTGAAAGTGATCCAATAAAAAGGAGGACGAAGATGCACGAACGAAATCGACCCCAAGCGGTCCTCGCGACCTTTTCGGATCACGGCCAAGCCGGTCGAGCGGTCGAGCGCCTCTTCCGCGCCGGCATCCCCCACCGCGACATCTCGGTCGTCGCTCCGGCTCGGCCGGAGGACGGGAGCGTCGGGTACCGTCGCACGACGAAGGCGTCGGAAGGGATCGCCGCCGGCGCGGCGGGCGGCGCGGTCATCGGCGGAAGCCTCGGATGGCTCGCCGGCCTCGGCGCGCTCGGAATTCCCGGGATCGGACCGTTTCTCGCCGCCGGCCCCCTGCTCTCGGCGCTCGCCGGTGTCGGCGTGGGCGGGACGATCGGTGGAATCGCGGGCGCCCTCGTCGGGCTCGGACTACCGGAGTACGAAGCGCGCCGTTACGAAGGGTTCGTAAAGGAAGGACGCATCCTGCTCACGGTCCACGTCGAGGACGGAGCATGGGCGGACCGGGCGAAGCGCATCCTCCGGGAACACGAGGCGCGGGAAGTGTCGACGGCGGAGGAACCGAAGGCGCCGATCGTGATGATCGGCGACGTACGCCCGATCACGCGCGCGGACGACTACCAATTCCACAAATGACGGACGCGTTCGCTTAGAGGCGGCACTCCGAGTCGGTCTGTACGTGGGTCGACTCGACCCATCCGGAGTGATCGTCGGGAAGCTTGATCTTGATCAGCCATTTCACCTTCGGCTTCGAAAGCTCGATCGCCCAGCAGTCCTTCGAGGGCTTCTCGCACTTCGATCCCTTCTTCAGGAAAGGGACCTTCTCGTCGGCGGTGGTGATCGCCGTGCCGATCTTCGCGATTCCGTCTTCGTTCGGTTCGCTGTAAAGGCCGATAATTTGACCCTTCTTCCACTCGCCGTGCTTGAAGACGACCTTCAATCGTCCCGGATCGGAATGCACGCGTCCGGAGCTCGCCTCGACTTCCTGGCCAGCCTTCACGGTCGCGATCTTGTCGATCGCGTCGTCGGTCTGGTAAACGTCGGCGTCGCTCGCCATCTTCCATTTTCCGAAACAACAGTTCGCTTCGTCGAGGCACCCCCCGCGCACGAGCACGCGGAGATCCTCCTCGCCGCCGAAGGCCGGCGAAACCGGCGCGGAAAGCGCGGCGACCGCGAGTAAACCGAAACCGAACGAAGCAGCGATGCGAGGGATGGCCATGGGGGTCTCCTTCAGAGGTAGTGTGAGACGGAGGGGGAAGTGAGACACGAAAGACTGCTCCCTCTATTATAGGGGGATTTCGGCGGTTTGGCGATTAAATCGATTTTAAGCGGGGGCCGGCACCCGGAAGCGCTCGATATAGTCGCAGCGGCGGCAGAGGTCCTCGACGAGTTTTCGCTCCCGGAATCCGCGGAGGATCGCCCGCGCGCGCGGCGATTCGAGAATCTCGGCGATCGTCGCGTCCCGCACGTTCCCGAGGGGAATATTCCCTTCCTTATCGAGGCAGCAAGGCACGACGGTCCCGTCGACGAGAATTCCGAAGTGGTTCGAAAGACCGCGACAGAATCCCGTTTCGCCCAGAACCGGAAGGTCCGGAGAAGGCCAGACGAACTCGGTGTCGAAATGGAGCGAGAGTCGCTCGAGGAGCCGGTAGCCTTTCTGCGTCCGCACGTCGATCGTCTCGGGAATCCCCTCCCCGCCGAAACGCGCGCGCACGAGCTCGAGCATGCGGCGATTCCGAGCCGCCGTTCCGCGAGGGTCCCCGTCGGGCGCGTCGAGGTTCCAAAGCCGGAAGTTCACGTAGAGATCCGGGCGTTCACGGAACGCACGTTCCGTGAACGCGAAGATCTTCTCGAGGTACGGCGCGGGATCGCGATCCGGAAAATTATCCGGGAAGCTATGGAGGGAAAAATTCACCTGCCGCACGATGGGATGAAGGAGCAGATCGGTTTGGAGATCGCGCAGGAGCACACCGTTCGTGACGAGGAAGACCGGCGTCGCGTGACGCGCGCACGCCTCGACGAACGCCTCGAGCTTCGGATGGACGAGCGGATCTCCCATCAGGTGCAGGCAGACCTGCTCCGTGAAGGGAGCGACTTCGGCGACGATCCGATCGAAGAGCGCGGGGTCCATCATTCCTTTTTCGCGCACGACCTCGGGGCAAAAGCTGCACTGGAGGTTGCAGATATTGCTGATCTCGATATTCACTTTCGCGAACCGTTTCTTCGGCAACGGGGCCCCCTCGGACGCTGGGTCTAGCATAATTCCGTGAAGCATTCTAACTTCGGCGAATGCTGCCCGCCCTCCTCCTCCTCGCCGGTCTCGCTTCCCCGGCTCGCGCCGTTCCTCCGCCGCCCGAGCGGCCGACCGGCCCGGCGGCGTCGGTGACGGACGCCGAGGCACCCGAACCGATCCGGTTCCTCGAGCGATACCGTCCGACCTACTTCCTCCTCGGCAAACCGATCACGAAGGTCCAGATCAGCTTCCAGATCCAGGTCGTCCGCGACGTGCCGGTTTATTTCGGCTACACGCAGCTGATGATGTGGGACCTTTTCAAGGACTCGGCTCCTTTCCGGGACATCAACTACAACCCCGAACTTTTTTACCGGTTTCCCTTCGGCGTCCGCGCGGGCTTCGAGCACGAATCGAACGGCAAGGCCGGCCCGGATTCGCGCGCATGGAATCGCGTGAGTTTCCGGTACGGCGAGAGCCGCCAACGCGACGGCCAGACGTGGTGGTGGTGGTCGCTCAAGGCGAGCATCCCCTACGGGATGGGCGACGAGCCGAGCCGACAGATCCCGCGCTACCGGGGAATTTGGGAGGCCCAAATCGGATTGACCGACCTCTTCAGCGATTTCTTCGACGTGAACGAGATTTTCCTGCGTGTGTACGGCGGCGGGCGTTCGAAAGTAAATCCGCTCCAGGGCGGCCAAGAACTCACGTACCGGGAAAAAACGACCGCGCGCAAAGTCCTCCTCCCGCTTTACGTCCAGATTTTCCACGGATACGGGGAAAACCTGCTCGACGCGGACGAGAACCGGTGGGGACTTCGCGCGGGCTTCGGATTCTGACTTACTTCGTGACCTTCATCGTGCCCTTCATGGTCGTGTGACCCGGGAAGGTGCAAATGTACGGGTATTCGCCCGGTTCGCTCGGCGCGGTGAACTCGATCGTCTCGGATTCGCCGGCATCGACGAGTTTACCTTTCGCGATGATGTCGGCGCTTTCGGCGACCCATCCCTTGTCCGGACCAGCGGCGACCGAAGCGTCGATCACGGCTTGGGCCTTGCCCGGTTTCACGAGGACGAAGTTATGGGTCATGCCCTTCGAAGTGGAGTTGTTCTTGAAGGTGAGCGTCACTTTCGCGCCGGCTTTCACGGAGAGCGTGGCCTTGCTGAAGACCATTTCTTCTTTGTTCTTCGGAGTGCCCGTACCGAGTTCGATCTTCACGGCGGCGCCCTTCGCGGATGCGGCGAAGGAAGGGGCGGCGGAGACGAGAGCGAGGGCGGACAAGGCCAGGATGGCGGATTTCATACGGACTCCTTTCGAGTGAGTGATTTCACGCCAGTGTATTCCCGGGTTAGAATGGAAGCAATGGAAGGCGCCGACGGAAAAATCGTGCTCTACGACGGGGTCTGCAACCTCTGCGACGCCGCCGTTCGCTTCATTTTGCCGCGGGATTCGCGGGGAAATTTTCGCTTCGCTTCCCTGCAGGGAAAGCTCGCCCAAGAGATTTTGACGCGACGCGGCATTCCGTCCGGTCAGGCCCTCGAAAGCATCGTGCTGATCGAGAACGGGAAACCCTACCTGCACTCGGCGGGGATCCTCCGGATCGCGCGCGGCCTCGATTTTCCCTGGAGCTTGGCCGCGGTTTTCCTCATCGTACCGGCGCCGATTCGGGATGCGGTCTACCGATGGATCGCGCGGAATCGCTACCGGTGGTTCGGCAAAGCCGAAGAATGTCTGCTGCCGAAACCCGAGTGGCGCGCGCGTTTTCTCGAGTGGCCGGTGGACGATCGCTCGCCGCCGCGATAGAAAATCGTATTCTCTAAAGGATGGCCCTTTGGCGGAACTGGTAGACGTGCCGGACTCAAAATCCGGTGCTCGCAAGAGCGTCCGAGTTCGATTCTCGGAGGGGCCACCATCCTTCAATCGTAAAGATCTGTTGGACAGGAAGTTTCTTCCGAAGAAAACGCGGGGAAAACCGTCACGGAATTGCACCATTCCAAGTAGTCGAACTAAACTTCCTCGGTCGTTTGCGCGAAGAGCTTCGACCCGTCATTGAAGCGGAAAATCTTGGCTTGATTCGCAAATTGCGCCCTCCTACCGGGATTACTCCATTCGGATACAGCGCTCGAATGTACTCTTGTCGCCCGGCTTGCTAGCGTACGGATTATGCGACTCTTACTTCTGCTTCTCTTTTTCTCGCCGCCCACTCATGCCGACAGCCTTCCCTATAAATTCGATTATACGGGAATAGGGTGTACGTGTACTGGCTATTACGATCCTCGCCTCGTCACCGAAGAAAAGCTGAAGCGCATCGAAGAAGGGCTGGGAGCCGGGAACGGCATTCAAAAGGAACCGTATCGGATCACGGACCTGTTGGAATGCCCTCCAAGCAAACAGAAAAAATGCATCGGCGAGGATGACTTACGCAAGACGGATAAAGAAATCGACTTATCAAAGTCGAAGGAATTTCTCGATCAAGCCGCGGGATCCATCCAGCATAACCATGAGGCGCTGAAGGCGATCGAGAACCTTTGGGTTCCGGATGCCCTTTCGAAAGCAAAACAAGTTAGACTGAAGAACGAACGGTTCTACGCAGGTGTTTATGAGGCCCAATTTAAATTTTATTCGAACAGAGACGTTGGAGCGCTCGTCTCGAAACAGGTCGACGTAGATCCAGCCGTAGAATGCGACTCGATTTTGAAGAGAATTCGTGAGGCGATAAATCCTTTCTCGAGTCGTCTTTCAAGAATGGTATTTTATGAATGGCATAACTGCTTGAATCAGGCGTTCACCCGGAGGAATCCTAATCCTAACAATTTCGTTTCCGAGGCGTGGCCTAAGTTATTCATTCGCACGGAAGGTTGTGACGCTCCATGCGACTAGGTCGCGCAAATCCGGTGTCTTCGTAAAGAACCGCGCGGCGTGTTCGCGCGTACCGTTTCCCTTCGGGGCAAAAAGGTAACGCTCGAGGGCCGACCTACTCGATACTTTCGGGCTTCGCCGAAACGAAGGCATCGATCGAGTTCGTCGAGGCGGTCTCGTCCGCCTTTTCGGCGAGGATGAGGAGGACGAGTTCCTGAGAACGGGGCGCGGTCTCATGCCCGTAATCGTTCACGCCCGTCATGAATACGGCTTCGTGAAGCCGCAAAATCCGCGGCGAACTGCCGGTCAGGCGCCCGGGCATTCCGCCGTTCGACTCCACGGTTTCTTCGCCTGCCCGGAAATACGAGAGCGTAACGAGCCGGCATCCTTCCGGAAGCGCCTTTTTCCATTCGCTGTCGCGCGCGAGATCGATCCGATGAACGATCATCCAAATCGCGAGGTCCCTAGCGGAAACGTCCGACTTACCGTCGCGGACGTCTCGCGGTTCCCAGCTTTTTGCCTCGCCGATGGCGCGGTACCGGGCGAGAACGCGATCGCGGAGTTCGGGCCGCGAGGCGAGCCGCTCCTGGATCCGCGATTCGACTTCCGCCTCCGTCCAAGACTCGATCTCGGAAAGTTTCGTCCCGCGATCCGCCGCGATCACTTCCTCGAGGACTTTAAGGCTCCGATCATTCAGGCAGTCCATTCCGGTGCCGCCGTTCTTCACTCCGCCTTCTTTCGCGGCGGCGATCGAGGCGAGGACGGTGAAAAAGCCGACGAGGGACCAAGCCGAACTCAGGTGCTTCATGATGCTCTCCGTTTCCGCGTCCGCGGAACTAAATTCATATTGATTTGGAATACGCGTTCGGCCGCTTGGGCACGGAACGAAAAGCGTGCGACGAAACCATCGATGAACGTTTCGATCTCGCGCTTCGCCTCGGGCAGGTCGTTCTCGGCGAGGCGAAAGACGTAACTCGTGAAATGACGTTCGAGGACCGGCACCGACTCGAGCGAATCGCAGGCCGCGGCGAGGCTCTTCCGGTGGAATTCCCGAACCGCGGCGGACGGGACGTCGTTCACGGTCTCCAGGAAATCGCCGCCCGAGACCCGAAGGCCACCGTCGGGGGAGAGCGCGAGGAGACCGCATTCGCGCAGATCGTGGACGATTCGCTCGACGGCGGCTTCTTCGCCGGTCACTCCGAGGGTCTCGCGCACTTCGGCGACGGTCCGGGGAGGATTCGCGAGCGAAAAGAGGTTCCAAACGACGAAATGCCAAGTCGACGCGAGCATGCGCGCATGGCGGATCTCGAGCGTTTGGGTGCGCGCCGCTTTCCGTAAGCGATCCGCGGTCCGCCCGAGCGCGGCGAACGCCTCCGGCGATCCGCTTACGCGGTCGCGCTCCGCGAGGAAAAGGACGTAGTCCGCCGCCGCTCCCTTAAGCCCCATCGACTCGGGAAGCGCCCCCGCGATTTCGGGCGTCGGAAGTCGTTTTCCACGAACCATTTCATGGAGCGGTCCCGAGCTCTTCAGCCCGAGTTTTCGGGCCCAGGCTCCGAGCGAGAATTTCGGAGATACCGCCTTCTTCGCCTCTCCGTACGCGCGAAGCGTCTCGGCCAGCGAGACGTAGGGAGTGGGGTCGAAAACCCACTCCGCTGCCTCGATCGCGGCTGGAAAACTCCTTTTAAGCGCACTCATCTGCTCGTTAAGAAAAGCACGTCGCGTGCCTTCCCAGGAGAAACGTACGGGATTACAGGGAAAATCCCTGGCTTGGCGATTTCCACCTGTCTAAATTTTCGACACCCGGTCCATCGCTCCAAACCCTGGAGCACGAAAATGACGTGCTGCATTATTACCGCAGCAACCGCTCTCGACTCGGGTTAAAGTGCGCTCGAATGGAGTTAACGGATATGAAAAAGCTTCTTCTTCTCTCAGTCGGTCTCGCATCGATTCCCCTCGCGAATGCCGCCGACGAATGGAAAGACTCCTATCTCGACGTCGTGAGCGGCCATTACTCGGAGATCGTGCCGACGAGTCCGATTCCTTTCGTCGCTCACGAAAACTATTCCTACGCCGCCTACACGATACTCCATTACTCGCGCGGCGACCTCGTCGGCATGGACGGATCCGACCGAGATCCTTCCGGTGGAAAATTCAAGTACCTGTTCTCCCCGCTTTGCGAAATCACGGTCGCGTCCACCGAAGAGAAAGACGGGAAACTCGATGCCGAGCACATGGACTGGGGCAGCCGCACGCTGACTCGGGAAACCCATCGATTCACGATCCTGGACTCGGGTCGATTCGGCTTCGATTTGACCATCACCCGGAAACGCGACGGAGTCGAAGTCGCAAAAGGATCCGTCCACTGTAATACCCGGTCCAGCTCGCCGCGACCGATCACCGTCCGCGAAGCCCAAAGGACCCTCGGCTCGTGGAAATGGGTCCGGAAAGACTAAATCGCCGCCGACCGAATCCGCCGAACTTAAATCCGGAGAACCTAAAAAAATGAAAATCGCACTCATGATATTTCTTGGTCTCACGCTGGCGCCCGCGGCTTTCGCGTCCGATTGTCCCCTTCGGTATTCCGAGATCTTTACGGGCGTCGCGATCGGGGAGCCAGCTAAGGCCGATTTTCTGGCGACGCTTCGAGCGCGGGGGTTTACCGATACGGGCGATGGTGCGGCCTCGTTCGAACTGAGGTGGGGCGTTTTGATGAAACGTCGGCCCTTCGGCCTTTGGGCCGAAGTTCCGCACCCCTTCGTGTCGATACGACGCGACGGAAAGGAAGTGTATCGGACCGAACTCGGAAGTTCGAAAAAATCGCGCACGCGGGAGGCGATTCTGGCTCGCCTCGCGCGCGCGATTCCCGAATGCGATTCGTTGCTCGAGCAGAATGAATGAAAGGGTCTTCCGCATCGCCGTCTGCGGCACTCCGGCGGAACCTGGAGCGGTCCGGGTTCGCGCTGATTCAGGGTCCGAATGCCAAGTTGAACTTTAGGCGTCCGCGGAACCCGCGGTCTTACGTGGGAGAGAAAACGCGATACTCCGTGGATCCCGCCGGGCACGACGTAGGGGCCTCAGAGCTCGAACGAGGCGAGCCGTACGAGTTCCCGACCCGCCTTACTCGCGAGAATCTCTTTCCGATACGCGAGAAAGATCTTGTCGTCGTAAGTGGGTAAGCGCGAATCGAACGGCACGAGATCCGCGCCGTCGGCTTTCGCCACCCTTTCGGGCAGGATGCCGATGCCTTGGCCGTTCACGGTGAGCGTGCGGATGAGTTCGAGACTCGAGGTACTGACGAGTTTCCAGTCCTTGAACTCCTTCGCGTGCGTCTTGCCGAGGATGTCCTGCATCTGGACGAGGTTCACGTCGGCGAGGATCCGCTTCGGAAGCGCGCCGCTCCCGCGTCTTTTCCAGAAGAGCACTCGGTCGTCGCCGAGCTTTTTCAGCACGAGGTCGGGGTGCCGAACCGGATTCACGACGAATCCGACGTCGATCGCGTGGGAAACGACGCCTTCGGTGATCTTCCGGGAGACGTCGTGGACGAGGTCGATCTCGATCCCCGGAGCGTGCGCATGGAGCTGATCGAGGAATTTCGGGAGCGCGTACGCGCCCACGCTCTGGTGGCATCCGACCTTGAACCGGCCGAAGACTTCCGAGGTCGAGCGGTAGATCCCCTTTTGGACCTCTCCCCAACAATCGAGCAGCGTGTAGGCCTTCCGGTAAAGGAGCGTCCCCTGCTCGGTCGGAATCACCCCCTGCTTCGTCCGGTGAAAGAGCTTCGTCCCGAGCTTTTCCTCGAGCTTCTGCAGGCTCAACGTCAGCGTCGGCTGGGTCACCCCGAGCCGGATGGCGGCCTTCGAGACGTGCCGGGTTTGGAAGACTTCGAGGAAGTATTCGATTTCGGAGGAGGTGGCCAGCATTCTCCTTTCCTATCATAAAAAATACCTATCATCACTTACTATAGAACCAATTATATTTATGAGTGCGGATGCCCTAGGTTCGACCTGAAGAAGGGGAATCGAAATGCTGAAGCTGAGCGACCGATCGACGAGAGGTGAATTCGACGATCACGAGGCGTTCCTCGTATCGGACGAACCCGAATCCACGCCGGCCCAGGGTCCCGAGACGACCGCGAAGGCGATCCTGGCCGAAGCGATGCGTTTCCGCCGTTTCGCCGGCCCGGCCTCGGACTGCGCCGCCGCCGGGTGCCCGAGGTGCCTCGCACCCCACCTCGCGAAAGTCGTCTCGGCGGTCGCCCTCGGACTCCCCGTCACGTTCGTCCTCCCCGCCTTTCCAGGAAAATCCCCGAACCCGGCGAAAGTGCTCGGAACCCTACCCGACATGGCCGAGCGGCGCGCGCTCGAATTCCTCCAGCACCTCTGCGACCGGCTCCGGGATCTATACGCCCCCGGCGCCCGGGTCATTCTCTGCTCTGACGGGCGCGTGTTCAGCGACGCGGTCGGCATGCGGGACGCGGACGTCACCGCCTACCAGGACGAACTCTCCCGGATGATCGCGGGATCGAACCTCGCCTCGATCTCGACGTTCAACCTCGACGAGCTCTACGACGGCGTCTCCTTCGACGGAATGCGCGAGCGGCTCATGGAACAACACGGAGATTCGCTCGATGCCCTCCGCTCCGCGGTCGGCCGCGGAGGTAAGAGCCCGGACGCGACGATCGAGGAAAAGGAATGCCATCGCCTCTACCTCGGCATCACTCGCTTCCTCGTCGAGGACGCGACCTTCCCGGGCCAAACGCGGAGCCGGACCGCCCTCCAAAAAGAAGCCCGCGTCCGCGCGTACGAAGTCATCGCGCGGAGCAGGGCTTGGGGCGATCTCGTCGAACTCCGCTTCCCGAACGCCGTCCGCCTCTCGATCCATCCCCAAGGTTGCGGCGACCGAAAGCTCGGCATCCGCCTCATCGAGCCCGATCACTGGCTCACCCCCTGGCACGGAGTCGCCGCCGAAGTCGACGGGCGCTTCATCCTCCTGAAACGCGCGGAAGCCGAGGCGCTCGGCGGACGCCTCGTCCACCGCGACGGGCGCCCGAGTCACTACGTCCTCGAAAGAACTCCCGCGAAAATCCTCGGAGCCTCCCATGCAAACTAAAGAAACGCGCGTCGAACCCTTCGGCCTCCTCCTCGAACCCTCCCGCCCGGGCGCCGACGTTCGCGACCTCGACGTGAAGCGGCTCCGCGGTCTCCTCGCTCGCGAGCGGCTCCTCGTCCTCCGCGGATTCCGCACGTTCGGGGACGCCGAGGACTTCGCCGCGTACTGCGAACGTTTCGGCGAGATCAGCGTCTGGCCCTTCGGGAAAGTCCTCGAGCTCATCGAGCGGAACAACCCCGAGGACCACATCTTCGACAATAACTACGTTCCCCTCCACTGGGACGGGATGTACCGCCCGCAAGTCCCCGAGCTCCAACTCTTCCACTGCGTGAAAGCGCCGCGCGCCGGCCAGGGCGGACGCACGACTTTCTCGGATACGACGCTCGCCCTCGAATTCGCGACGCCCGCCGAGCGCGAACTCTGGGGCAAAGTCACCGGCTCTTACCAGCGCAAGATGGAATTCTACGACAGCCGAACGGTCTCCCCGATCGTCGACACCCATCCGTTCCGGGGCCATCCCGTCATCCGCTACAACGAACCGCCTCGCGCCGGCTTCGGCGCTTTCCTGAATCCGCCCGTCCTCGAATTCACCGGCGTACCCGAAGCCGAAATCGCGGAGTTCCACCGCACCCTTCGCGAAGCCCTCTATTCCCCGAAGTGCTTCTACGCCCACGAATGGCAGGAAGGCGACGTCGTCGTGACCGACAACTTCTCCCTCCTCCACGGACGGGAGTCGTTCGAGACGAAAGCCCCGCGCCACCTCCGGCGCGTGCACGTGCTCAGCCACCCCCCGCTCGATAACCCCCGACTGGTCTCCCACCGATGAAAACGCGGTCCGCGGACCTCCTCATCGTCGGCGCCGGCCCGGTCGGCCTCCTCTGCGCCTACCTCGCGCACCGGTGCGGTCTCCGCGCCGTCGTCGTCGATAAGTCCGAGGGCCCCCTCGAAGTCGGTCGCGCCGACGCGCTGAACGCCCGAACGCTCCAGCTCCTCGAGGTCGCCGGCCTTTTCGACGAACTTTATCCGCTCGGAAAACCCTGCAACACGAGCTCGGTCTGGGCGGACGGGAAATTCGTCTCGCGCCAGTCCGCGTGGTGGGACGAACTCGAAGGCTGCCTGCACAAACACTTCCTCATGCTCGGTCAATCCCACTTCGAAAAACTCCTCGACGAAAAGCTGAGGACGGCCGGCGTCCCGGCGCGGCGCTCGACCTCGGTCGAACGGATCGAGGTCACCGAGCGCGGATGCCTCACCCTCCTTTCCGACGGAACCCGAGTCGAATCGAGCTACGTCATCGGTGCGGACGGCTCGCATTCCTTCGTCCGCGGGCATTTCGAGATCCCGTTCGAGATCGTGCGCCCGGAGATCGTCTGGGCCGTAATCGACGGCGTGATCGAAACGGATTTCCCGAAAGTTCCCGAGATCATCGTCTGCCAAGCGGAAACCTCCGACGTCGCCTGGATCCCGCGCGAGGGGAAGATCGACCGCTTCTACGTACGGATGGACAAGCCGGAGTTCACCTTCGAGGAAGCCCTCGCGAAGATCAACCGCGCCCTGCGCCCGCACTCGGTCAAATTCCGGGAAATCGAATGGTACTCCCGGTTTTCCGTGAAAGAGTCCGTCGCCGAACGCTTTTCCGCCCACGACCGCGTCTTCCTCGCGGGCGACGCCTGCCACATCCACTCCGTGAACGGAGGCCAGGGTCTCAACACCGGGATCTCGGACGCGTTCAATCTCGTTTGGAAGCTCGACCGGGTCTTGAAGTCGGCCGCTTCGCCCGCGCTCCTGCGGACCTACGAGAGCGAGCGGAAGCCCGTCGCCGAGAGCGTGATCGCCGCGTCCGGCGAGCTCGTGCGTTCGACGAAGTTCTCGGCGACCGGGACCCACGCCCGCGACTACGTCGAAATCGTGCGGAAACGCGCGGGGAACATCACCGGGATGGGGATCCGCTACGGCGAAAGCGGACTCGCCGGGTCCCGCCTCTTCGACTTCGAGGTTCGCGAAGGCACGAAGGCGCCCACGCGGCTCTATTCGCTCCTCGACTACGCGCGTTTCACGGTGCTCGTCTTCGGCGAGGGCGAACCGGACTTCGACGTCCCGGCCGACGCGAAAGTCGTCCGCGTCTCCGCGAAGGAACGTCCGGACGGATACTGGTCGGAGCGGTCGCCCTACGCGAACCGTGCGATCCTCGTGCGTCCGGACTCCTACATCGAAACGGTCTCGGAGGTCCGCGGATGAATCGCCCCGTCGTCATCGTCGATCCCTTATCTTCCGGAGTCGAGCTCGCTCCGGCCTTCCGCGCGCGGGGGATCCCCACGGTCGCCGTGACGCTCGACACGGAAGAATGGCCCGAGTTCGGTTCGCGCATTCGCTCCTCCGATTTCGATGAAATCGTGGCCGACCGACCCGGGATCGAAGAAGTCGTCCGGAAGTTCGATCCGATCGCGATCCTCCCCGGTACCGAGGAAGGCATCGCGCTCGCCGAGCGACTGACCGCGCTTCTCCTTCCCCGCCTCGCGAACGATCCGGCGAAAGCCCGGCACCGGGCGCACAAGGCCCTCATGCAGGACGCCCTCGCCGAGGCGGGAGTACCGAACTTGCGGACGCTCGCCACCGCGTCCGAAGCCGAAGCGCGGCGTTGGATCGAAGAAAACGGACTCGCGAACCGACCGCTCATCCTTAAGCCGCCGGCCGCCTCCGGAAGCGAGATGGTTTTTCATGTGGCGGCGGGCGGCGATTGGCAAACCCCGCTCGCGCGGATCCTCGGCGCCCCTCTCGTCTCCGGCGCGCGAAACGCTACCGCCGTCGTTCAGGAACAAGCCCTCGGCACCGAATTCGCCGTCGGAACCGTCAGCGTCGACGGTCGTCACCACCTCACCCACCTCATGCGCTACCAAAAGACGTCCGTCGGCGATCGGCGAACGGCCTTCGACCACGTCGAATTCGTCGCCTGCGAAGGCGAAGCCCTCGCCGAGGTTTTCGCGTATACTCGTCGCGCGCTCGACGCGCTCGGCGTTCGGTGGGGCGCCTCCCACACCGAGATCATGCTCACCGCCGACGGCCCGCGATTGATCGAATCGAGCGCCCGGATGATCGGCGGCCCCGTCGTCGAGTTCGCACGCGCCGCGACCGGCAGCAGTCAGGCCGACAAGCTCGTCGAGATCTACGTCGACGGCGACGTCGCCGATCGGGAATACCGATTCCGAAAGACCGTCGTTCCCGTGTTCCTGAAGTCCCCGGCTGCGGGCCGCCTCGCGAACGTCGAAGTCTTCGACGGCGTCGCGGGGCTCGGGACGCTTTTGAGCCGCCACCTCTGGATCAGGAACGGGGACCGCGTGCCGCGAACGGTCGACTACCTGACGAGCATCGGCATCGTCGCGCTGGCCGGCGAACGCGACGCCATCTTCTCGGACTACGAAAAGATCCGGGCGATGGAAGCGAGCCTGATCGTGAACGGATAAATCCATGACGGAACGGAACGCGCGAACCCGTCTCCTCATTTTCGATCTCGACGGCACGCTCGTCGACTCGAAGGACGACATCGTCGAGAGCGTGAATCTCGCGCTTCGGTCGGCGGGTCTTCCCGCCTTTCCGGGCGAACGCGTCGCCGCGGAAATCGGACGCGGATCGGAGGTCCTCTTCCGGAGGCTGCTGGGCGAAAACACGGCGGTCGACTGGATCGAGGAGCTTTCGCGTCGTTTTCGCCGGAACTACGAGAGGAACCTCACCCGCCGGACGAAGGTCTATCCGGGCATCCGCGAAACTCTCGAGCATTACCGGTACCTTCCGAAGGTCGTCGTGACGAACAAGAACCAGGTCTTCGCCGATCGGCTGGTGGACGACCTCGACCTCCGCCCGCACTTCGAGGCGGTCTTCGGACAGGAAGCCTTTCCGACCCGGAAACCGGATCCCGGCCCGCTGCGCGAGGTTTGCCGGCGCTGGAATCTCCCGCCCGCCGAGGCGGCGATGATCGGCGACTCGGTCTTCGACCTGATCGCCGGAAAAGCCGCCGGCCTTCGCACGGTCGGCGTCCTCTACGGTCTCGGGGCCGAGGCCGAACTTCGGCGCCATCGCCCGGACTTCACCGTCCGCGACGCGCGCGAAATCGCCGCGCTCGGCTTCGCTTGAAACGACTTAGAAGTTCGCGCTCAGCATCCAGCTGATGCCGTAAGCGTCGGTGAGCGAACCGAAGTAAGCTCCCCAGAACGTCTTCTCCGGCTTCATGCTCGATTCGCCGCCCGCGGCAAGCTTCGCGAAGAGCGTGTCGACCTCGGCCGGGTCCGAGCAATCGAGGTAGATGCAGACGTTATCGCCGACGGTGGTGTCGCTCTTGCCGTTATCTGACGCCATGAGGAGGAACGCCGGCGTCTTCAGCGACGAGTGCATGACCGACTTCGGATCCATGCCCGGCGGCAGGTTCGATCCCGCTTGATCGGCGGTCATGACTTGAAGCTCACCGCCGAAGGTCTTTTGGTAGAACTCCATCGCGGCTCGGCATTTTCCCTGATTGAAGAAGAGGTACGGATTCGAAGATTTCATGCCTCGAACCTATCCCGACTTCGGGACCTTGGCCATCCTCCTCACGGACGCCAAATTATTGATGAACTTAGGGACCGTCCTTCAAATTCCGATGAGGAAGGGTGGAGCGTCCGATCCGAAACCTCCTTTTCGCTTTGTCGTTCGTCCTCGCGGGCCTCTCGCCCGCGAAGGCCGACGGCGTCTCGCTCACCGTCGAGCTGCTTCGCAGCGCTCCGGACCGCTACGAGGCGGCCGCGACGGAGTTACGGATTTCGCTCACCGGCGGTCCGCCTCGGAAGTTCACGGTCGACGGCACGGAATACGTCGGCGTTTATTTCCGGAGCGGAAACTCTTCCGACCTCTACAAGATCTACCGCGAGGGGAAAGTCACGCTGCTGCGGATCCCGAATACCCCGTACCGCTGGCGGGAGAATCTCGACTTCGCCGCGGGGATCCAGAGCCTACGGAGCCGGGGATTCGCGACTCCCGAGGTCTTCTCTCCCGCCGCGGCGACGAAACTCACGACCGAGGTCGAATACCTTCCGGACTTCGAGGAGATGGGCGACGTCTTGATCGAGATCGTCCGATCGCCCGAGGACGAAATTTCCCGGGCGAAATTCGCGGCGATCCGGGACTTCGTCCGCGACTTCGGACGCGAATACATCCCCGACGGGAGCGCGAAGAACCTCGGGCTCGACCGCGAGGGAAATCGCTACGTCGTGAAAGTCGTGGATACCCAATTCGAAAATTGGTTCCCGAAAGCGAACACGCCGGACCAATCCGAGATGGGAATGATCTTCTCGGGAATCCGGGAAAAGATCCGGGATCGCCTGCCCATCCATCCCGAACTCCATTTCGAGATCGAGCGGGAGCTGAATACCCTGAGCGATCTCGAACACGAAGCGATGAGCCAGGTTTTCCCCGATTTTTCCCGGCGCGAGGTGAAACTGCCTCCACCGGCTCCGAACGGGCCGGCCTGTTTGGGGCTGATGCGACCGCATGGATAACCTCACCCACTCGATCATCGGCGCGGCCGTCGCGCGAATCCTTCCCGAGCGTTTCCGGCGCCCCGAGATCTACTGGGCGAGCGTGATCGCGAACAATCTTCCCGACGCCGACGTCGTCGTCCGCTTCTTCCCGGGTGCGACGACCTTCGACTACCTGATTCAGCATCGCGGCTATTCGCATACCTTCCTCGCCGCCCCGGTCCTCGGCCTCGCGTCGGCGGCGATCGCGAAACGCGCGACCCGCGCCCCGCGCTGGACGTTAGAACTCGCGCTGATCGGGATCCTCGGATCGCTTCTCCACGTCGGAGCCGACTTCCTGAACAACTACGGCGTCCATCCGCTCACGCCGTTCGAGAACCGGTGGTTCTACGGCGATTCGGTCTACATCGTCGAACCGCTGCTTTGGTTCGCGCTCGTCCCGCTGCTCGTCCGCGAGGCAGGGCGCGCCTGGTCGCGCATCGCTTGGGCGATGCTCGGCCTTTCGATGCTCGCGCTCGTCTGGCTCTTCCCGATGTTCACGAACGGCCTCGCCTGGGCGCTGACGGCGTTCTTCGCGCTCTCGGCGGTTCTCGCCGCGAAATTCCGCGGTCCCGCGCTCGGCCGGATCGTCCCGGTCGCGTTCTTCGTCGCCGCGATCGGCGCTTTCGTCGCGGCGGGAGTCCGGGCGCGCGCGGTCGCGGAAACCGACTGGCGGGAAAACGCCGGCTCGGAAAAACTCCTCGACCTCGCCTCGAATCCGGCCCCCGGAAACCCCGCGTGCTGGGGGGTGTGGATCGCCGCCCGCACGCCGACGGAATTCCGATTCTACGCGCTCGACATAAGCCTTTTCCCGGACGCCTTCCCCGTCGACGGATGCGCGACCGGATCGCCGGTCACCCATACCGCGATCTACGAAAAGGCGTCCTATCGCCCGAGTTCGGCGATCCGGTGGAACGGCCTCGTGCGGATCCCGGTCGCCGAGTTCGAGCGCTACCGCGAGAAGAGTCCGCTCTTCCGCCGCCTCCTCTCCTACTCGCGCTTTCCGTTCATCCGCGAGTACCCGGACGGCCACGCGATCGCGGGCGACCTGCGCTATGACCGCGAGGAAGGCGTCGGATTCACCGAAGTCGAGATTCCGGCGACGGGAGAGGCGACGCCGACCGACGAATCCCGGAACTCGCCCTGGGACCCGCCCTTTCACTCCGACGAATGACCCGTTCGGGAGAGGCGGTCGATCAGAAGATTCGGAGGAACTTCCGACGGAACTTCTTTCCGAACTTCGCGTCGTCTTTTTCCTTTTGCTCGATGTACTTCGGATCGATCGAGGACCGCGGCTGGTTGCCGTATTTGCCCGGACAAACGCCTTCGCGCTGAAGCTTCTCGAGCTCCGACTGGACGCTCGACTTGTTCTTCGAGACGTAGAGCTTGTAGCCGAACCATCCTTCCGTTTCGAAATCGCGCGCGTAGATCGCGTACCGGCGGCAGCTCCACTGAAGCGCGTTCGGACAGGCGTCGTACGAATCGATCCGGCACTCCGCGAACTGCGAAGCCGAGGCGGACCCGGAGGCGAGAGCGAGCGCGAGGAAAACGAAGAGTCGAGATTTCATAAATCCGACCGATATTGTCAGATTTAAGGTTCTTTGTCAATTCCCCGGGAAAAGACCCGGTTTTTTTAAACTAGCTAAAAGTTCGACACCCCGAACCGGACGAAATGAAACCGAAATTCGAACGGAACGTTTCGCGATCCGCGTCGAGCATTACCGGCGCGTACCGAACGAACCGTCCGCTTCGAGTTCGGCGACCACGCCGAGTTCGAGCGCGCCGGGTCCTTCCCCGTGACCGACGGGCAGCCCCGCGTAGACCGGAATCCCGAGGGCCGCGCCCATCTCACCGAAGACCGTCGCGAGCACCTCGCGCTCCGAAAGCGTCCGGCGAAGCGGCTTCATCTTAGGCTTCCCCCGCCCTTTCGGCGCGGCCGCGTAGACTTGGGGAGAACTATCGCGGCAGTCGGTGAAGGTGCCGAGTACGATCGCCTTCACGCCGTCCAGCGCGCCCGCGAGGTGGAGCTGCTGCATCATGCGGTCCATCCGGTACGGCGCTTCGCCGATCTCCTCGAGGAAAAGGATCTTCCCTTTCAAGTCGAACGCGTAAGGCGTGCCGAGCACGGAATGGATCATCGCGAGGTTTCCGCCGACGACCTCGCCCTGCACGCGGGTGAAACCCTCCGGGCGGTGGATCGGGCGGGTGCGGAACGCGAAGCCGTCCGTCTCGCCCGCGAGAAGTTCGGTGAACGCGCGCCATTCTTTTCCGCGCACCCGTTCGATATGGACCGTCGCGGGCATCGGCCCGTGGATCGCGCGCCATCCCCAGCGCGTCCGCACGTACTCAAGAAGCACCGTCGCGTCGCTGAAACCGACGAGCGTTTTCCGCTCGGGCGTTCCGACCTTCGCGAGGATCTCGTCGAGGATCGGGAGCAAACGGACCGCGCCGTAACCGCCGCGCGCGGCCCAGATCACGGTCAGATCGGGATCGAACGCATAATCGAGCAGCGCGAGCGCGCGCTCCGAATCGGTTCCGGCGAAGAACGCGTCGACCTGCTTCACCTGCGGGTGGAAGAACACCTCGAACCCCTCGGCCGCGAGCCGGCTCGCGCCGATCTCGAGCTCGACGAGCGGCGCGGGCGACGACGGAGCGACGACGCCGACGATCGCGCGCGGCGGGCGACTCGGCGCGGGCGCTGAGGTCGATTTCCGGCCGCTTTTCGAGGCGCGCGGCGCGCGCTTCGCCTGCTTGGGCCTCGACGTACCCGTTCTTTTCCCCGTCCGCTTCGCGACCTTTTTCATCGTCCCTCTTGCATCTCCGTCGGCGGCGCGGCCTTTCGGATCTCGGCTTGGAGCTCGCGCACGCCGAGCCCCTTCTCCGCCGAGGTGAAAAAAATCAGCTCGGACCCGTAGCCGAGTTCGCCGATCGCGGTTTCGACCTCGCGCTTCCGCTTCGCGCGTTCGGACTGGTTCTTCCACTGGTCGATCTTCGTGATCGCGAAGAGCATCGGGATCGATTCCGAGCGGAGGAAATCGATCGCCTCGTAGTCCTTCGCCGTCGGGCCGTTGCGCGCGTCGATGAGCACGATCGCGCATTCGAGTCCGGGATCGGCCTCGATGTAATCCGAGATGAGCGCCGCCCACGAGTCGCGATCGTCTTTCGACTGCTTCGCGAATCCGTACCCCGGAAGGTCGACGACGATCTTCTTCCCGTCGAGCCAGTCGTAGAAGTGGAGCGCGCGGGTCTTGCCCGGCTGGGCGCTCGTTTGGGCGACCTTCGAGCCGACGACGCGGTTGATGAGCGAGCTCTTGCCGACGTTCGAACGGCCGACGAAGGCGACGCGCCCCTCGGGACGCCCATTCAGAAGCGCGCCGTTGAAGGCGCTGGCGAGTTGCGATGCGTCAGCGAGGGTCCAGAGGAATTCGGCGGCCATGTCCCGCCATTCTCTTCATTTCGTCTCGGAAATGAAACGCCTTTCTCGATTCCGAATCGTCGGCCGAGACACCCCCTCCGTAACCCCGCGAAATCCGGCTTTCCGTCGTCGAGACCGGATCGGCATCCCGTTTGCTCTACACCGGGACGAGGAGAAACCCATGCAATTCGAAACGACCCGTCCGAACCCGCGCGAACTTGAAATCCGTGACCCGAGCGGTGAGATCCGCCGTCTCCGCTTGCCCGAAACCGGCACCCTTCGCGTCGGCCGCGGTCCCGACGCGGACCTCCCGCTCCGGGACCCGACCCTCCCCGAATCGGTCGGTGAACTCCGGCTCGGCGACGCCTATCCTTGGTTGCGCATCACCGCGACCGCGCCGACGGCGAGCCTCGCCGCGATTCCGTTCCGGGAGGCGATGATCCCGTTCGACTTGCCCGTGCGGATCGGCGAGACGACGCTCCACCTGACCCGCGAGGAACGCCGAGGTGCGCTGCCGGAATTCCCGCGCGCGGGGACGGCCTGGAAGACGGCTTCCGAGTCCGGCGCGAACCTGCTCTGGATGACGAAGAAAGCCGCGGCGACGCCCCTCTCGATCTACATCGCCGGCGAGACCGGCACCGGGAAGGAAGTGATCGCGGGTCTCCTTCACGCGTGGAGCGACCGCGCGGGCGCGCCCTTCGTTCCGCTCCACTGCGGGGCGCTCGCGCCTACGCTTGCGGAAAGCGAACTCTTCGGCCACGTGAAAGGCGCCTTCACCGGAGCGCACGCCCAACGCGCGGGGGCACTGCTCGCCGCCCACGGCGGGACGCTCTTCCTGGACGAAGTCGGCGACCTTTCGCTCGATCTCCAAGTCAAACTCCTCCGCTTCCTCGAGAACGGCGAGATCCGCCCTGTCGGTAGCGACCAGATCCGCCACTCCGACGTGCGCGTCGTCTGCGCGACCCACTTGCCGCTGCGGAAACTCGTCGACGAAGGGAAGTTCAGGCGCGACCTCTACTACCGGCTCGCCTCGGTCACCCTCGAGATCCCGACCCTCCGCGCCCGGCCCGAAGACGTCGCCCTGCTCGCCCGCGATTTCGCCGGCGCGCTCGGAAAAACCGTCGCGCCGCGCGCGCTCCTCCGGCTCCAGGCCTACTCCTGGCCGGGAAACGTTCGAGAACTCCGGCACGCCGTCGAACGCGCGGCCGGGCTCGCGGGCAGTTTCCGCCCGATCCTCGACGAGGAGTCGTTCGCGTTCCTCTTCTCCGCGGATACGCGGGAGGCGACCGAAGGCTACGTCGGAAGCGAGCTCGCCGAGGGCATGCTCACGCTCGAGGAGATGGAGCGCGTGATGCTCCTGCGCGCGCTCAAACTCGCGCGCGGGAATCGCGCGGACGCGGCGAAACTCCTCGGCGTCGCGCGGAGTACGCTCTTCGAGATGCTGAAACGGCACCGCATCGAGGGCCCGCGCGCGCACCTCCACCGACCGCGGCTCGCGGAGGACCGGCGGGACTACCGGGATTTTCCGGACAGCGGGCGGGCGACGGCAAACGCCTGAGGTCGGCGTTTCGCCGGCAGCGGACTCGCGCAGAACGGGTCGATCGCCGCCTTCGCGACGAATTTCTTCGTGACGAAGTCGAACTCGTTTCGACTGTTCCAATCGAAGCAGTGGATCGGCCCCCCCGCGTCCGCGGGGGCGTCGAATCCCGCCGGACGCCCACGGAGGGGCACGTCTTTCGTCGCGTAGAGGCAGACCTTGAATTCGAGCGAGGTATTCGTCACGGAGTTGCGCCCGTCGGCGTAGCCGTACCACGAGGACATCACGGGCAAATCGAACGAGAACATTTGTTTCGGCGCCGCGCCGAGCTCCTTCACGAACCCCCGGTGCTTCGCCGTGAACGCCGTCAGGTAGTCCGCCGCGAGCCCGGCGTCCGTTCCGTCGAGCCGGAGCGGACGTTTCGCGTAAAGGAGCCCGTCGAACCGGTGCGGGTCGCTCGCGGAAGAGGCCGGGGCGCTATAGTACATCGGATCCGGGTCGACGCTGTCGACCGTCCATTCGTCGAACTTGAAAGGCACGCTCGTGCCGTTCGGGTCGTCGATCACGGTGCCGAAATAGCGGTCGAATTTCCCGGTGCGGTCGTTCTGCTCGATATCGTAGGCGCATCCCCGGATGTACTGCACGACCGCGTATTCGCGCGCGCAACTCGCGTCCGAGGTCTCGACCACCGTCGCGACCGCGGTACCGCGCGAGGACTCCCCGACTCCGTCGACCGTCTCCTCGAACCCGAGGTCGTAGGCCGAGATCGAGAAGGATTTGAGCGAACACTTTCCCGACGCGGGCGGCGCGAAGTTCCGGAACGTCTGCGCGTAAATCGATTCGCCCGCGTGGGCCGAGCGCCCGAGCAAACCGAAACCGAGCAGAACCGCGGCGCCGATCGCTCCCCACGCGAAACCTGACCGAAAACGGCTTGCCCGCCGCGAAGTCATCCATCCTTGGATCATTGCGTCTCCCACGAAATTCTTTCTAGTATGACGATAGAAAGAATCGGGGTCTACGAATCCGTGAAGAATTAATTCGTCAGGCCGGTGACGTCGGGACGTCGACCTAGAGCGCGCTCATGATGCGGATGCATTCCGCGTTCGGCTTCGACTCGGAGCCCGGACCGTCCCAATCCGGGTCGCCCGGTTTGGCCTTGGCGCCGAATTCCGTGGAGGTTTTGTACTTCGAGATGCCCTTCGCCTCGACCGTCGAGATCGCCTGCGAGAGCACGCCCTTTTTGTCCACGTTGAAGTCGAACTCGACTTCCGGCTTCACGCCCGCGTTCTCGAGGTACGAGCCGTCCTTCCGGACGACGAGCGACTCGGTTTGGCGGAGGGTCGCGTGGGAATTCGGGGCTTGGTCGTAGTTCACGACGTTCCCGCCGGCGCCCATCGTGTTCCGTCCGACGATGGTCGCGAGTTTGTTATCCTGCATGATCGCCGGGAAGATGTCGCCGCAGGATGCGTTCCCTTCGTTCACGAGGACGAAGACCTTCTTGAACGGGGTCTTAAGATCGTGGTTCGGCTGGATCTGGAACGGGACGATCACGTCCATCGGCAGCGGCTTCGAGAGCACGTCGCCGGCGGCGATCGATTCCTTCATCGACTTCAGCGCCTTCGCGTAGACTTCGCGCTGCGGGGACTTCGCGTTCCGGGCGCCGTTCTCCATCTCGGAGACCCAGTTCTCGTTCAGCCGCGTCGCCATCGTCAGCGTGTCGATTTTCTTCGGGCTGAACGCCTGGGAGACCTCGAGCAGGAGCTCGAGCGAACCGCCCGGGTTGTCGAGCGTATCGACGAAGACTTCGCTCACTCCGAACTGCTGGAAAGTCGCGAGCGTCTGGCGGAGCTCGTCGCGGATCGTCTTCGCGTCCGGGAAGAGCACCTTCCCGTCGGCGGTGATGATCGGTTCCGGATCGAAACTCTCGATGCGGATGTAACCGCGGTAGATCTTCTTCGAGGTCGGCTTCCCGTCCTTCATCACGAAGGAAGGATAGACGTAGGACGGAAGGAAGGTCGCGCCGTCGACGAAGTTCGCGTATTTCGGGATCGTGCGCTCGCCCTTCAGCCGCTCGAGCGGAGTCTCGACGAGCTTCCGCTTGATCGCGCTCTCGTCGAACGTGAACTGGTCGGGGTTCAGGAAACGGAATCCGTCGCCGGAGATCGCGCCGACGTTCTGCTTCAGCACGCGGTCGGCGGAGACGACCTTGCCGGTCTGGTCGGTGAACGCCATGGTGAAGGACTTCCCGGTACGGGCGTCCTTCAGCCGGAGGACCTGCTTCGTTCCCTTTTCACCGAGCTTTTCGTTCTTCGAAGCGGCTTCCATCGAAACCGAGAAGTCCGCGTAGTCGCGGACGGACCACGGGATCTCGACCTGGGCGACCTTCGGCGCGAAATCGCCGTCCTTCGACGCCGGGGCGATTTTCAGCTTGAGCGTCTCTTCTTCCGGCATCGGCACCTTCAGGCTGTCGCGGAAAAAGAGCATGTTCGAAAGCAGCGAATAGTTCGATTCGGCGTTCCCGAGGTTCCGATATTTCGTGACGAAGGAATCGACGAGCTCCTTCACCGACTTCCCGTTCACTTCGAGGATCTTGTCGCCGACCTTCACCGGCAGCGCGTCCTTGTCGACGATCGGCAGGATTTCGCGAACGACGAAGTCCTCGCCCTTCCTCTCGACGAGGAACCCCGCGAAAGCGATCTTCGAGCGTCCCGGGAGAGACGACGGCGTCAGCGCGAGGCTCGTGTGGGCGTCGTGGAACTCGGCGACGAATTCCTGCATGACGGCGTAGAATTCCTCGTTCGTCTTCGTGGCGCGCGCCCTGCGAAGCGCGTTTCTCTTCGCCTTCTCGAAATCGAGCCCCCACTTCTTCGACTTCAGCGCCATCGGCGCGTAGTTCGTCTCGAACATGGTGAACATCCACGCGAGGTCGGCTTCCTTCTGGGCGGTGGTCATCACGCCGCCCGGGACGGGATCGCAGCCGGAAAGCGCGACGAGGGTGGTGAGAAAGAGGGCGATGCCCGAGAAGGCGCGACGGAAACGGGAGCGAAGCGAGAGTGAGCTCTGCACGATGGACCTCGAATAGGTTTTCAGCGGGATATTCTCGGATCGGACGTTCCCCGCCGGTCATTGACTACGGAAGCCGATCTTAACAATTCCGCCATTTAGCTGACGATAAACCGCGGGAAGAGAACCTCGAGGATCGTTCCCTTGATTCCCCGCTCTTCGAGCAAGTGATTCAGGGTATCCCGGATCTCTTCGCGGAAAGCGCGCTTCCCGCCCGGCGACAGGATTTTTTCCCGGTCGGTCGGAGTGAAAAGCGGCCCGAGTTCGCCGCGGGATCGATCGAGGTTCGCCTTGATCCATTCGCACGCCTCGATCGCGCTGCACGCGACGACGATCTCCATCTCGGCCGCGCGCAGACCCGACGAGCGCGCGACGCCCTCGGACTCGCGCAGCTCGAGGGAGAACGTCCCCATCGTCTGGTACGGCGGAGGCTCGCGCATCTTCCGGAGTTCTTCGGCTTTCAGCCGCTCTTCCGTGGCTTTCCGCTCGGCCTCGAGCCGGGCGAGACGGTCGCGCTCGCGCGCCGCCATCGTGTACTTTCCGAATCCGTAAAACGTGACCGCGACGCCGACGAGGGAAAGGTAAAATACGACCGACATCCGGCGGGTCGGATGATCGGGCGAACGCAGGCCGACCCACGCCTCGTGAAAGCCCTCGCGGATTTGGCCGGGCACTCCCTTCAGCGCTTCGAAGAGGGACTCGAGCGCGGACGCGAGCCCCTTGAAGATCGTGCGCGTAACCGACTGCAGGATATCCTTCGGCGAGTCCACCCTCTAAGTGTAAGGGCACCCTCGGAAAACCGAAACGGAAACCGAAAACCAAACGGATTCAGATTCGGATTCGGCTACGGCGACGGAGCCGTCTCCGGTCTTACTGCACTTCCTCGACCTTAAACACGACCTGCCGAGTATCCCCGACCCACGGCAGACTCGTGTACTTTTCCTTGTAGAAGAGTTTCACCTTTTTGTTCGTCTCGATCGCGTGATCGATGTCGGCGAGGACCTTCGGATCGTTGTCGACGGTGAAGTACCAGATGCGCGTCCCGACGCCGGCCGCGCCCGCGTCCGAGGTTCCCTCCATGAATCCCTGGGTCAGTTCGCCTTCGTAGGTTTTGAAAAGGACGCCCTTTTTCGCGATCTTTTGGATCACGCCGACGCGATATCCGTCGCCGTAACTCGCGAACATCAAGAACGCGACGGTGGCGCCGGCGATCAGGAGAACGAAGACGATCGCTCCGACGAAGAAGCGCTTCATTTTACGAACGATCGGGTGGGAACCCGTGGAGGACGCGACGGACGTGGTGTTCATGCTCGCGAAGATACCCGGCTGCCGATGAGTGTCAATCACCCTGTCCCGACGAAGATAGCGCTTCGCGTTAGCTCTCCGCGCATGCTAGCCTTTAAAGCCCATGGAAGCCTTTTACGAGTTCGAAAAACCCATTGTTCTTCTTGAGAAAAAGTTAGCCGACCTTCGCCAGCTCTCGAAGGAAGAAGGCATGGATTTCAAACAAGAGATCCTCTCGCTCGAAAAGAAGGTCGCGAAGCTGATCGCCGACACGTACTCGAATCTCTCGCCCTGGCAGCTCGTCCAAGTCTCCCGCCATCCGAACCGCCCGTACACGCGCGACTTCGTCGACGCGCTTTTCTCCGACTTCATGGAAATGAGCGGAGATCGGACGTTCGCCGACGACCAAGCGATCCTCGGCGGAACCGCGACGTGGGACTTAGGTTCCGAGAAAGTTCCGGTGATGATCCTCGGACACCAGAAGGGCCGCTCGACGAAGCAGAAGATGGAGCGGAACTTCGGCATGGCGAAGCCCGAGGGCTACCGCAAGGCGATGCGCCTCATGGAGCTGGCATCGCGCACGAAAATGCCGATCGTGACCTTCATCGACACGCCGGGTGCGTATCCGGGCCTCGACGCCGAAGAACGCGGCCAATCCCAAGCGATCGCCGAGTCGATCCGCATGATGTTCGGCCTCGAAGTACCGATCGTCGCGATCGTGATCGGCGAAGGCGGATCCGGCGGAGCGCTCGCGGTCGGCGTCGCGGACAAGGTCCTCATGATGGAATACTCCACCTACTCCGTCATCTCGCCGGAGAGCTGCGCCTCGATCCTTTGGAACGACTCGGGCCTGGCGGAACGCGCGGCCGAGAAGCTGAAAATGAATCCGAAGGAACTCCTCGAGCTCGGCGTCGTCGACGGCGTGATCGAAGAGCCGGTGGGCGGCGCCCACCGCGATTGGCCGGGCACGTTCGAAAGCGTACGCAAATCGCTCGTGAAACATTTCAATCCCCTGCTCAAGGCCCAGTCGAAGGCGACTTCGTCGAAGAAGCTCCAATCCGACCGCTACGCGAAGTTCCGCGAGATGGGCGAAAGCGCGATGACCCAGATCCGCTCCCGAAGCGAGGAGAGAACTCAATGACTCCGACAACCGGAAGGAGTCAGCCGCCCTCTTCGACAACCGGAAGCGGTCAGCCGCCCAAATCCCCGAAAGGCATCGTCCTCTCCATGACCGGCTTCGGTCACGCCGAAGGCGCGCTCGGCGGCCACACCTACCGAGTCGAGGCGAAATCCGTGAACCACCGGTTCTTGGACCTTAAGACGCGCCTCCCGCGCGAACTCCAGTCGATCGAAGTCGCGCTGAAGAACCTCGTCCAAACGCGGTTCACCCGCGGCGCGATCGAAGTGAAGATCGAGCGCCTCTCCGAAGCGTCCGCCGCGACGGCCGCCGACCTGAGCTTGAACATCGATCTCGCCCGCCGTTACGCGGAAAAGATCAAAGAACTCCAGACCGCGCTCGGGATGAAGGATCACATCACGACGATGGACCTCGCCGGTTTTCCGGACGTCCTCACCCGAGGGAGCGCCGAAGGTTCCGCGGACGAGACTTGGAAACGCTTCGAACCCCTTTTCGCCCGCGCCCTCGACGGCCTCGCCGAAATGCGCGCGCACGAGGGCGCGGCGCTTACGAAGGTTCTCCTCGACTCCGCGGCCGACCTCGAAAGGACGATCACGAGCCTCCGCGAGAAGCGCAAGGCCGTCGCCGCGAAATATCCCGATCGGATCCGGGAGAAGATCAAAGGGATCTTCGAGGCGTACCCGCTGAACGAGGGCAACCTCCAGGCCGTTCTCGAAGCGCGGATCTCGCAGGAACTCGCCCTGCTCGCCGACCGCACGGACATCGAGGAAGAACTCGTCCGTTTCGCGGGCCACCTCGACCACCTCCGGAAAGTGCTCCGCGAAGGGGGCCAGGTCGGCCGCAAACTCGACTTCGTCCTCCAGGAGCTGAACCGCGAGATCAACACGCTCGGGAACAAGGCCCAAGACTACGGCATGAGCGAGGAAGTCGTCGGCGCGAAGGTCCGACTCGAACAGCTTCGCGAGCAGGTGATGAACCTCGAATGAGCAATCGACTCGTCGTCATCTCGGCGCCGTCCGGAACCGGGAAAACCACCCTCTGCGCGCGGCTGCTTCAGGAGATCCCGGAGCTGATCCTCTCGATCTCGACGACGACGCGCGCGCCGCGCGGCCAGGAAAAGCACGGCACCGAGTATTTCTTCGTCCCGAAGGAGGATTTCCGGAAAAAGATCGACGCCGGCGGCTTCGCCGAATGGGCCGAGGTGCACGGAAACTTCTACGGCACGACGAAGGATTTCGTCGACCAGGCGTTCGCCGCCGGGAAATCCCTCCTCCTTGACATCGACGTCCAAGGCGCGGAACAGCTCAAGAATAACTACCCGGGCCAGACGCTGCGAATCTTCCTCGCTCCGCCGTCGATGGAAGAACTCGAACGCCGACTCCGCGCGCGGGGCACGGATTCCGAGGAGTCGATCAAAAAGCGCCTCGCGGCCGCCGCCTATGAAATGGCCCACCAGGAACACTTCGATCACGTCGTCGTGAACGACGACCTCGAGCACGCGTACTTCCAGCTCGCCGGCATCGTCCTTCAGTCGATCCGCGGCCAGACGGTGGCCCAAGGAAAAGGCGGGCCGAAGGCATGACCGAATCCCAGAAGGCCTTCGAAAAACTGAAGACCGTCGTCCGGGGCTACTTCCCCGACGCGCCGATGGACCTGATCGAAAAGGCTTACGTCTTCGCCGAGCGCGCGCACGGGAAGCAGAAGCGCTCGAGCGGCGATCCCTACATCATCCACCCGACCGAGGTCGCCCTCTCGCTCGCCGAGATGCACCTCGACCTCTCGACGATCATGACGGGTCTGCTCCACGATACGGTCGAGGACACCGGCGTCACGCTCGAAACGATCGAGATCGAGTTCGGCAAGGACGTCGCGGAGCTCGTCGACGGCGTGACGAAACTCTCGAAGATCACCTTCCGCACGACCGAGGAAAAGCAGGCCGAGAACTTCCGCAAGATGATCATCGCCATGGCGAAGGACATCCGCGTGATCCTCGTGAAGCTCGCCGACCGCATGAACAACATGCGGACGCTCAAGTACCTCGCGCCCGAAAAGCAGCAGCGGATCGCCCAGGAAACCCTCGACATCTACGCCCCGATCGCGAACCGCCTCGGGATCGGGTGGATGAAGATCGAGCTCGAGGACCTCTGCCTCCGCTTCCTGCACCCCGACGTCTACCAGAAGCTTTCCGACCTCGTTCAGAAGAAGAAGGGCGAACGCGACAAGTTCATCGACGCGTTCATCGAACAGCTCAAGGCCGACCTCGACGAGTACGAGATCAAGGCCCAGATCTCCGGCCGCGCGAAGCACTTCTTCTCGATCTACAAGAAGATGGACCGCCGAAAGGTCGACTTCGAGCAGATCCACGACCTGATCGCCTTCCGGATCGTCGTCGAGAACATCACCGAGTGCTACAAGGCCCTCGGCGTGATCCACGCCGCCTTCAAACCGATCCCGGGCCGCTTCAAGGACTACATCGCCATGCCGAAGGCGAACAATTACCAGTCGCTCCACACGACGGTGATCGGCAACGACGGCGACCGCGTCGAGATCCAGATCCGCACCCAGGAGATGAACTCCGTCGCCGAGAGCGGGATCGCCGCGCACTGGAAGTATAAAGAGGGCCGCTTCGGCTCGAACGCGAAGGAAAACGTCGAGTGGGTGAATCGCCTCCTCGAATGGAACAAGGACCTTTCCGATCCGGCCGAGTTCCTCGAAACCGTGAAGATCGACCTCTTCGCCGAAGACGTGTTCGTCTTCACACCGAACGGCGAAGTGAAGGAACTTCCCTACGGCGCGACTCCCCTCGACTTCGCCTATGCCGTCCACACGAACGTCGGCAACACCTGCGTCGGCGCGAAAGTGAACGGGAAGATCGTCCCGCTGAAGTACCGTCTGAAATCCGGCGACACGATCGAGATCGTCACGAGCCCGAGCGGCGTCCCGTCGAAGGACTGGCTGAAAATCGTCAAGACCTCGCGCGCGAAGGCGAAGATCCGCGCCGTGATCAAGCAGCAGGAGCGCGACCGCGCGCTCCAGATCGGCAAAGAGCTCCTCGAGAAATCGATCAAGCCTTACGGCCTCTCCCAGTCGAAGATCGAGAAGAGCGGCGATTTCGAACGCCTCTGGAAGGATCACTTCGAGATGCGCTCGCCCGACGAGCTCTTCATCGGACTCGGTTACGGCCGGATCTTCCCCGAGAAGATCGTCGAATTCCTCGTCCCGAAGGACGCCCAGGAAAAGAAGCTCGAGCAAGCGAAGGGCGCCGACGAGACGTTCCTGAAGAAGGTGCTCGCGGCCGCGAAGCGGAAGACCGAGTCGAAGAACGCGATCCTCGTCGCGGACCAGGACGACATCCTCATCCGTTTCGGCCGCTGCTGTTCGCCGCTCCCGGGCGACTCGATCGTGGGCTTCATCACCCGCGGACGCGGCGTGACCGTCCACACCGCTTCGTGCACGAAGGCGCTCGATAACGATCAGGGCCGCCGGGTCGACGTCCAGTGGAACCGGAACACGATGGCGAACGGACTCCGCCGTCAGGTCCGCATCCGCATCCTTTGCTTGGACCAAGCGGGCCTGCTCGCGGTCATGTCCCAGACGATCTCGGCCTGTAACGTGAACATCTCGTCGGCGAACATCCGCACGACGAAGGACAAGAAGGCGATCGCCGTCTTCGACGTCGAGGTCACCGATATCTCCCAGCTCATGAAAGTGACGAGCGCGCTCGAAGGCAAGAAGGGCGTGATCTCGGTCGAACGGGTGAAAAGCTGACCCCGGGGAGAGGCGGCCCCGCCCTAACGCATTGAAACCTCGATGGTTTCCGGTTCGCGTTTTCTCACTGTCTTTGAATAACGCGTCGCAATATATAGAGGCCATCGAAAAGAGGTCTCCATGCGCCCGTCCCGCTTCGTCTCGCTCGCCCTTCTCCTCCTCCCCGTCCTCGCCCACGCCGGCGATCCCGCGATCGTCATGCTCGACGGAAAGAACGCGATGAACCTCGAAGACATCTTGCTCGGAAACGTGGGGGCGGTCGACTGGAAGCCCGGCGACAAATCCCTCTCGATCGAGCTTCGCGACGTCGTTTGCGTCGAATACGCCGCCGAACCGGGCGTGCACCACTGCAGTCACCAAGTCGAAAAACCGAAGACGCTCATCCAGCTGATCAAGAAGCTCTTCGGCAAACACGACCCGACGCCGGAAGAACTCATCGCCAGAGGCTTCGAAAAGAAGGAATTCACCGTCGACACGACGTACGCCGGCTACCTCGCCCGCGGACTGATCAAGATGGGTTCGCCGACGGTCACCGAGGACTTCGTCACCACCGTCCGCGCCGAGAAGATCAAGTGCTGGAGCACGACCGATCTCACCGTCGAACAAGTGATCCCGCTCGCGTGGAAAAACCGCAAGGACGCGAAGTGCGAGGTCACGATCGACCTCGATTCGCGCTCGCCTTACGTCCCCGTCATGACGATCTGGTGGACGAAAGAGGGAATCCGCGACTCGGACTACATCAAGTAATCCCCGGCCCTTTCCCTATCACCTTCCGCAGACCGGCCAGTGACCCGCGCCTCCCGCGGAAAACATCTCGGCCGTACAAACCGCCGCGCAGCAGAGGTCGTTCCGCGCGTCCGTCGGACGGCACCGTTCGAGTCCGCGGCGCGCGAAGATCGGCCCGCAGACCGCGCGCCAGGTTCCGCTCGCGAATTGGAACGCACCTTCGTATCCGGCCGCCGCGCGCACCCTCGGCCGGCACCCGCTCTCGCAGCGCGCGAGTTCGCACATCCGGTCCTTGAGCGCGTCGTCGAATTCGCCGCCGAGGCAGGCGTCGAGTTTCCGGCAAAACTCCCCGCACTGGCGGGACTCGGAAGCTCGTCCTTCCGGACGTTTCGGCGCGCTCGAGCAACCGGCGAGAACCGTCGCGAGCAATCCCGCCGCGAGCGCCGCGGCCGCGACCCTTCGGAAACCTTTCGCGATTCGAGCGCCGTTCACGCGGGGACCGCTCAGTCCGCGCGCTCGAGGAGCGTCGATAGCGGCCGCTCGGACCGGCGCAAGTATTCTTCGACGGCGTTCAACCGGGTGCGCTGTGAATCCTTGAGCGCTTTCCAACGCGCGTCGAGTTCCGCGCGTTCTTGTTTTTCCTCGCTCTTGAGTCCGTCGATGAACGCCTCACGGCGCGCGGTGAGGTCTTTCACGTAAGTGCGGCGTTCCGGTCCGTGGGCGTTTTCCTCGAAAAACTTGCGTCGCGCGGCCCGTTCACGGGCGTCGAATTCCTTGCGTCGCGCCTTGCGATCCGCGTCCCCTTCCTTGCGCCGTTTGGACTGCACGGCGCGGAGGGCGTCGCGTTCGCTGTCGAGGAGCTCGGTGAACTCGCGGCGGATGCGGCGAACTTCCTTGCGCGAGATTTTCTCGGGCATGCCTGATTCGGCAGGACTCGGAAGAACCGAGGACTGAGCTCCCGGATCGGACACGTCCGCGAGCGCGAACAAGGTCGTCACGCCGCCGGAGACTACGGCGAGGAGGATCACGATCGAAAAAAGGGAGCGGGACATGTCGTTCAAGTATCCCTAAAATCGCGCGCGATCGAAAGGAAGAATCCGTGACGGTCGGAATCGACGTAGGGCGGTTTGATGCGTCGCTCGGCCGTCGAAAATCAGACGGCGGGAGGATCGCGGCGATCTTTCACGCGCAGGGTCGGCGTCGCGCGCCCGCGGAAGCGATTGATTTCGGGGATCGCCGCCCAAAGATTCTCTCCCCGCGTGGCCGCGCTCAGGGTTTCCTCGCGTTCCGCTGCGTGGAACCAGACCGCTTCCATGACGGTAGGGGCTCCGCTCGCCGGTTTCGCGGCTTGCGTGCTGAGCGATAATTTCAGATGGCGGCCCTTCATCACGGTGTGTCCGACGGTTTTCGCCCGCACGACGAAAACCGGTTCCGGATTCCCCGGACCGAAAGGTCCGAGCCGCTCGATTTCTTGGAGCGTCTTGAAGTCGAGGTCCTCGATCGCGGCGTCGCCTTCGGTGAGGAGCGGCCGTTCTCCCGCGTGCGCGTCCTCGAGCGAACCGACGGCTTCGTCGAACGCGGTGACGAGTTCCTCGAAATTCGGAAGTTCGACGGAAAGCCCCGCCGCGTACTTATGTCCGCCGAACGAGCGGAGGCGGTCCGCGCAGCGGCGAAGCGCCTCGAGCACGTCCTTTCCGCCGTACGAACGCACGGACCCTTTTCCGAAATCCTCGCGAAGCGCGATGACCGCAGCGGGTTTCCGGAACGTCTCCGTGACCTTCGACGCGACGATGCCGACGACGCCTTCGTGCCAGCCCGGATCTCCGACGAGGATCGCGTTCTTATAAAGTCCCGCGGCGAGCCCCGCTTCCACGCGGTTCCGGACTTCGTCCCAGATCGCGTTCTGGAGATTCTGCCGCTCCTGGTTCAGCCGTTCGAGTTCGAACGCGAGCGACGTCGCGCGCTTCGGATCTTCGGTCGTGAGGAGTTCGAGCGCGTGCGAAGCGTTCGCCATCCGTCCGGAAGCGTTGATGCGCGGGCCGATCGCGAAACCGAGGGACGACGGACCGAAATCGCGGTGCATGAGTCCGGCGCTCTCGAGCAGCGCGGCCACGCCCGGTTTTTTCGTCGCCTTCAGGACTTCGAGCCCCTGCTTCACGAGGATGTGATTATCGCCCGTGAGCGGAACCATGTCCGCGGCGGTCGCCATCACGACGAGATCGAGGTGCTGCTTCAGGTTCGGTTCCCGTCCGGCCGGCCACCACCCGCGCTTACGGCCCTCGGCGCGCAGCCCGCGAATCAAGTAAAACGCCACTCCGCATCCGCAAAGTTCCTTCAATCCCGATTCGCAATCCGGACGCTGCGGGTTCACGACCGCGTAAGCCGCGGGAATTCCCCGAACCGGGTCGACTTGGTGGTGATCGAGGACGATCAGGTCGATCCCGAGCCCGGCCGCCGTCTCGGCGGCGTCGAAACTCGTGATCCCGCAGTCGACGGTGACGAGCAAAGGAAATCCCTTCTCCTCCGTCTCCTCGACCGCCTTCACCGAGAGGCCGTAACCGTCCTTGAAACGATCCGGTTGGGTGGCTTCGAACTCGAACCCGCATTCGCGGAAGAACCACGAGAGGAGCGCCGCCCCCGTCGTCCCGTCGACGTCGTAGTCTCCGAAGACCCGGACCGGCTCCCCGGCCTCGCGCGCGTCGGCGAGACGCTCGACCGCGCGGTCGAGGTCGCGGATCGTCGACGGATCCTTCAGCTTCTCGAGTTTCGGCGCGATGAATTCCTGGATCTCCGCCGCGGAGGTCAGTCCCCGCGAAAGACAGAGGCGAACGGTGAGTTTCGAGAGACCGGTAGCTTCGCGAATTTCAGCCGCTAACCGCTTCCCCTCCTCCGAGAGGAACCGCTCGTCCCGCGGAATCCAGTCCCGACTCATGCCGTGAACTTAGGATCCGGGCGGACGGTGTAGGTCTTACGCTTCGAACCGCCGGACTTCGCGGCGACCGCGCGTTTCTGTTGGTACTCGGTGATGAACACGACGAGCGAGCTCGCGATGAAGATCGAGGAGTACGTCCCGACGATGATGCCGACCATGAGGGTGAACGCGAAATCCTCGAGCGCCTTGCCGCCGAAAACCCAGAGCGAGAATACGGTCAGGAACGTGCAAAGCGAAGTGAGGATCGTACGTCCGAGCGTCTCGTTGATCGACTTGTTCACGACCTCGACGATGCCCATCGACGGGTTCGCGTGCAGTTCCTCGCGGATCCGGTCGAAAACGATGATCGTGTCGTTGTTCGAGTAACCGATGAGGGCGAGGATCGCGGCCAGGATCTGGAGGTCGAATTGCTTCTGGGTCAGGATGAAGATCCCGACGACGATGACCGTGTCGTGGAAGAGCGCGACGACGGCGCCCGGCGCGTACCGCGCGTCGAACCGGATCGCGACGTAGATCAGAATGCAGATGAGGGCGTAAAGCATCGAGAGGATACCCGACATCCGGAGCGACGCCCCGGCGGCCGCGCCGACGACGTCGGTCTTCTCGATCCGGTAATCGGCACCGCCGGTCGCCTTCTTGAAGATGCCGTCGACGGTTTCCTTCACCGCGTTCATCGTCGACTCGTCGCCCTCGGTCTTGATGAGGTATTGCGAGTCGGTCGGGACGCCGATTTCCTGGACCTTGAAGTTCTTCAGGCCGCCGTCGGAAAGGGAGTTCCGGACCTTACCGATGTCCCATCCGGCGGGAACCTTCACGAGCACCTCCGCGCCGCCGCGGAAGTCGATCCCGTAATTCAGCCCTTTCGTGAAGAGGAGGACGAAGGTGAGAAGGATGAAGAGAACCGAGAGTCCCGCCCAAAGCTTCCGCTTGGACATGAAATCGAACTGGGTGCCGTGTTTGATGATTTCGAACATTTTCGAATCTCCGGATTAGATGCTGATGGACTTCGAACCGTTCGCTTCGAGGCGCGAGAGGTAGAAGTCGAAGAAGACTTTGCACGCGAAGACGGCCGTGAACATCGTGGTCACGATGCCGATGAGCATCGTCACCGCGAAGCCCTTGATCGGGCCGGTGCCGTAAACGAGGAGCACGATCGAAGCGATCGCGTTCGTGACGTTCGCGTCCATGATCGTGCGCAGCGCCTTCTGGAAGCCGCTCTCGATCGCGGACTGGATCCCCTTCCCGTGCCGGAGTTCCTCGCGGATCCGCTCGTAGATGACGACGTTCGAGTCGACGGCGATCCCGACGGTGAGCGCGATGCCCGCGATCCCCGGAAGGGTCAGCGTCGCTTCGAGTCCAACGAGACAAGCGAGCACGAAGAGGACGTTCAGCACGAGCGTGAGCACGGCGATCACGCCGGACACGCGGTAGTAGAAGATGATGAAGAGGAAGACCGTGAGCGCGCCGATCATCGACGCGACGGATCCTTTATGAATCGAGTCCTGGCCGAGGGACGGTCCGACGACCCGCTGCTCGAGGAAGTCGAGCTGGGTCGGGAGCGCGCCGGCGCGAAGAACTGTCGAGATGTCCTTCGCTTCCTTCATCATCTGGTCGTGGTTTCCGCGACCGAGGGTGATGACGGCGCGGCCGTTCGAGATGCGCGTTTGGAGCACCGGCGCGGAGTGGACGATGTTATCGAGCACGATCGCGAGGCGTTTGCCGACGTTTTCGCCGGTGACTTTATCGAAGTTCACGGCGCCGCGCGGGTTGAACGTGAGGGTAACTTCCGGAGTGTTCCGCTCCTGGTTCAGTCCGACGCCCGCGTCCTGAAGGTCGTCGCCGGTGACGTCGACCTTCGAGAAGAGGAGGTACGGCACGCGCTGGGTCGGGGCGTCCGCCGCCATTCCCGTTTTCACGCGTTCGAAGGCGATCTCGGAATTCGCCGGGATCTTGTCCTTCAGGAGCTCGTTGATCTTACGGGCGTAGTCGGAAAACGCCGTCTTCCCTTCGACGTAGGTGATCTTGTTCTCTTCTTCGGCCTTTTGAATCATGCCGGCGAGCTGCCCTTCGGACATCACGCCGTCGTTCACGATCTTGAACTCGAGGCGGGCGGTCTTCCCGATGAGTTCCTTCGCGCGATCGACGTCCTTCACGCCGGGAAGCTCGACGACGACGCGGTCTTCGCCTTGCGAGGTGATCGCGGGTTCGGACACGCCGAATTCGTCGATCCGGTTCCGGATGACTTCGATCGACTGGGAAAGCGTCTTCTCGCGGACGTCGTGCTTGTAATCGCGCGAGATCCCGAGTCGCATCACGCCCGGTTTGTCGTCGACGAGGCGGAGCGTGTAGTATTCCTTCTTGAGCGAGTCCTTCAACTCGTTCGCTTTCGCGGCGTCGTAGTGGACGTCGACCATCGGGTCGTCGACCGCCGAATCCTTCACCATGTCGGTGGAGGTGATCGTCACGCCCTTTTCCTTGAACGCGGCCTGCATGCCTTGGGCTTGGCGGGAAACCACCTCTTTATAGACGCGGTTGAAGTCGACGCCGAGGACCATGTAGACGCCGCCCTGGAGGTCGAGGCCCATGCTCATTTTCTGCTTCACCGGAAACTTCGAGGTTTCCGGATCGAGGCCGGCGATCGTCGGGTAGACGTACATCGCCGAGAAAACCACGGTCGCGACCAAAAGAAGAAACTTACCCCACCAAACCTTCGTCATCGACGAGTCCTTTTCTACGAGCGGCTGAAATTGGAACGAACCGCGATTACGCGGGGAGGTTCGTCGTGTCGCCCTTCAGGACGTGCGCGACTTGGGTCTTCAGAACGCGAAGCTTCACGTTCGTGTCGATCTCCAGCGTAACCATGCGATCCGTAATGGCCTTCACGGTACCGAGGATTCCGGAACTCGTCAAAACCTCATCCCCTTCTTTGAGGGCCTTGAGCATGTTTTGCTGCTCTTTCATCTTCTTCTGCTGAGGGCGGATCATGAAGAGGTACATGATGCCGAACATCGCGACGAACGGAACGAGCATCGCGCCGGTGCCCGGAGGCTGCGGAGCGCCCGGAGTCGTGCCGGCCGGAACCGTCGGGGTGTCCGCGAGAGCGGAAGTGACGGAGACGAAGAGCGAAGCGGCCGTGGAGGCCAGGAGCGAAACAGAGCGCTGGATCATAGAAGCGACTTTTCCTTTGGTTAGCGAAAGGCTTTCAAGAAAGGATTCAAACCTTCAAAATCTCAGGTTTTTTCCTTTTGCCTTCGGGTATAGAAAGCCGCGCGCCATTCGTCAAACCGATTCTCCAGAATAGCCTGACGCATCTGCTGCATGATCGTGAGGTAGTAGGTCAGGTTGTGAATCGAATTCAGCCGGGCCGAGAGCGCTTCGCCCGCGACGAAGAGGTGCCGGAGGTAGGCCGCCGAATACTGCGTGCACGCCTCGCACGGACACTCGGGATCGAGCGGCGCGGCGTCGTCTTGATACTGCGCGTTCTTGATGTTCACCTTCCCGCGAGAGGTGAAAAGCGTGCCGTTTCGCGCGTTTCGCGTCGGCATCACGCAGTCGAATAGGTCGATCCCGGCGCGCACGCCCTCGACGAGGTCTTCCGGCCGGCCGACGCCCATCAGGTAGCGCGGCTTATCCGCGGGCAGGAGCGGCGCCGTGAAATACGCCATTTTCTGCATCAGCTCCGGCGTCTCGCCGATCGAGAGACCGCCGATCGCGAAGCCATCGTACGGCATCGCGGTGATCTCTTTCGCGGACTGGACGCGGAGGTGCTCGTAGAGACCGCCTTGGACGATGCCGAAACGCTGCTGGTGGGGTTTCAACTCGAACCGAAGTCCTCGCTCGGCCCACGCGACCGTCCGGCGCATCGCTTGGAGCACTTGCTCTTCGGACGCGGGATACGGCGGGCACTGATCAAACGCCATCACGATGTCCGAACCGAGCGCGCCCTGGATTTCCATCGAAAGCTCGGGAGTGAACCGGTGCTTCGATCCGTCGATGTGCGAAGAGAAAGTCACGCCCTCGTCGTCGATCTTGTTCAGCTGCGCGAGCGAGAAGACCTGGAATCCGCCGGAATCCGTGAGGATCGGACCGTCCCAATTCATGAATTTGTGGAGGCCGCCGAGCCGTTCGACTCGTCGGTGACCGGGGCGGAGATAGAGGTGATACGTGTTTCCGAGAATGACCTGCGCCTTCATCTCGCGGAGCTCGCGGGTCGCGACCGCTTTCACCGTGCCCTGGGTTCCGACCGGCATGAAGGTCGGCGTGAGGACTTCGCGCCCCTTCCCGTCGACCCCGGGGAGCGTGATTTTCCCGGCGCGGGCGCGCGGGATTCCATCTTCTCCGGGAAGCGTCTTTTCGACGGCGAACGTGAGGCGGGACTCCTGGACCATGACGCCTTTTAACGGATTTGGGGGCGATTTACCGCTGGTTTCTTCGGCCGAGGGACCTTTTCCGGGTCCCCTCCGACACATTCGAAAACCCTAAATTCGGCGTAAAATAAGGGGAAAGGCATCGGTCTTGGGGTGTCTCAAAAGGGGGAACGTATGATTCGACTCACGAGGGGATCGCTCGTCGCGACCGCGACTAGTCTTGCCGGAATGTTCCTCGCCGGTTGTAACGACACGGGCTTCGAAAACGCCGCGTTCATCGCCCCGGTGAAGAACGATTCGACGGGGGGCCTCACCGTTTGCGATCCGTTCGGCGGATCGGGCGGCGGATCCCGCACGAACGGGATCGAAGCGGCGCTCACCTACCTCCCCTCGAATTCGCCGGTGATCACGAGCGGCCTTTCGGTCGCCTCGTTCGAATCGGGCGCGACCGACGTCGTGACCTCGCCCGCGCGGCTGATCTTGAGCCAACTCGCCGTTTCGACCCGCCCTTTCACCGAAGGGTTCTCCGTGAAGAACAGCTCCGACAAGCTGACTGACCTGAACGGCGACGTCCTCGACGAATACTTCTCGGTCCGCGGTTCGGCGAACATCCGGCTCGCCGCCGGCGACCCGGAAGGCGACTACGAGATGGCGCTCCTCTCCGACGACGGATCGGTGCTCGACCTCGACGTGAACGGAAACGGGAATTACGCCCGCTGGATCGACAGCGACGGGACCCACGCGAACGGATTCACCTGCGCGCCGTCCGTGCTCCACCTCACGAGCGCGTCCGAGATCCCGATGCGGATCAAGTACTACCAGGGTCCGCGCGTGCGGATCGCGCTCATGCTCCTTTGGCGGCCGAAAGCGGCCTCCGCCGAGCCGGAGTGCGGAAGCTTCCGCGGCGACACCTACTTCTTCCAACCGGTCGGCGCCGATCCTTCCGTGCCGACGGCGAACTACAACGCGCTCCTCGCGCGCGGGTGGAAACCGCTCGCGCCGGGGAATTTCGTCCTGCCGGACTCGAAAACGAATCCGTGCGTGACGGCGAAGTAAACCGCGACGCCCGTTAAGCGACGCTTTCGATCCGGTAGGCGCGGCTTCCGCCCTTCGACTCGATCTCGACGACCTCGCCCGCGGTACCGCCGAGGATCGCCTCGCCGATCGGAGAGGTCGGCGTGAAGATCGCGTAAGTGAGTCCGTCGACCTCGACCGTCGTCCCGCCGCCGCGAACGGCGACGAGCGCGTGGAGCGCCGGCCCTCTCGGTTTTTCCGAGTCCGCGTCGACGAGCGGCTGGACGGTCACGACGGCACCCGCGGCGACCGCCGGGCTCGGGCGGATCGCGTCGGCGTGCAAAGTCTTATATTCGAGGATCACGGCCTTGAGTTCCGCGATCCGCGCGTTCTGCGCGCCGGCGAGATAGGAGGCTTCGAGCCCGCGCGTGTCGTGGGCGTCTTCCGCCTTCGATTCTTCGTGCGTGGCGGCCTCGTGCGCGGCCTTCGCGGACGCGGAGAGCGCGGCGACTTCGGCTTCGAAGGCGGCGATGAACGCCGAGATGATCCTCGCCTTCGGGACGGTCTTCGCGTCGTCGGTCATTGGAAAAAAGGATTCCCCGTCTTTTCGCGGCCGACCGTCGAGGACGGACCGTGCCCCGGACAGACGCGCGTATCGCCGTCGAGCGTGAAGAGCCGTTCGCGGATCATCTTGAACATCAGGTCTCCGTCCGCGCCCCAAAGGTCCGTCCGGCCGACCGAACCTTGGAAGAGCGTATCGCCGCTGAACACCGTCTCCGGCGCGCCGAGCGCCGAGTCTTCGTGCAACCTTATGCCGAGGCTTCCCGGCGAATGCCCGGGCGTGTGGATGATCTCGAGCTTCAGCTTCCCGAGTTCGAGTCGCTCTCCGTGCTCGAGAAACTTTCCGACCGGAAGCGGATCGTCGTATTTCATCCCGAACATCTGGCCTTGCTCCTTCAGCTTACGATAGATGAACTCGTCGTCTTTATGGAGGGCGATCACCGGCGGTGCGTCGGCACCGACCGACGCGGACGAGTCGGAGTTCCGCGCGGATCCTTCCTTCGCCATCCCTTCGACCACGCCGCGCGTGCCGCCGATGTGATCGAGGTGCGCGTGCGTATGGAGGAGCCACCGGAGCCGGGGCTTGAGAACCTTCCCGCCCTCGCCCCGAATCTCCGCCTTCGCGAGCGCGGCCAGGATCTTCGCCGCTTCGTCGCCCGGATCGATCAGCGCGGCGTCGCCCGTGACCGGGCACATGAGGAGCCGGCAATTGCACTGGAACGGACCGACGACGATGTTCTTCTCGAGAAAGGTCATAGGATCAGCATCGCATCCCCGTAGCTGAAGAAACGATATCCTTTTTCGACGGCTTCCGCATAGGCCCGGAGCATCAGGTCGCGGCCGCCGAACGCGGAAACGAGCATCAGGAGGGTCGATTTCGGGAGGTGGAAGTTCGTGAGCAGCCGATCGACCGCGCGGATTTCGCGCCCGCCCGGATAGATGAAGATCGACGTCGCCGACTCGCCCGCGCGGTACGCCTTCGCGTCTCCGTCGTAGATGCTCTCGAGGGTGCGCACGGAAGTCGTCCCGATCGCGAGCACGCGGCCGCCGGCCGCGCGGTGGCGAGTGAGGGCGTCCGCCGTCGCGGTCGATACGGCGTAACGTTCCTCGTGCATGTGGTGGCCGCGGATGTCCTCGGTCTTCACCGGGCGGAACGTCCCGAGTCCGACGTGAAGGGTGACCTCCTCCCAGCACGCGCCGCGCGCCTTCACGGCGGCGAGGACGTCTTCGGTGAAGTGCAACCCGGCGGTCGGCGCGGCCGCGGAGCCGAGTTCCTTCGCGTAGACGGTTTGGTACGAACGCTCGTCGCTTTCGGCTTTCGACTTGATGTAATGCGGAAGCGGAAGTTCGCCCACGCCGGCCGTCACCGGATCCTCGCGGAATCGCGCGATGACCGTCCCGTTCGGCGACTCCTTCGCCCCGCGCACGAGTTCGCCCTCGAGGTAATCGCCGTTCCCGCGCGGAATGCCGAAGCGGAATCCCGCGAGCTGGCGGGCGGCCGAGTTGAAGATACCCTGCCAGTACGCGTAGCCGTCGCCCGCGTGCGCGCCGAGCCGCGCGAGGTCTTCCGCGCTCGGTCGCTCGAGGAGCAGCATCTCGATTTTTCCGCCGAGTTCCCGCGGCTCTCCTTCTTTCGAGAGGATCCGCACCCCGGGCAGGCGCGCCTTCATCACGCGCGTGTTGTTCGCGATCAGCAAATCGTTCGCGTCGAGGTACTCGGGCAGGTCTTGGAAACTCCGGTGCTCGATGCGTCCATTGGCGCGATGCACCACTAAAAGTCTTGATCGATCGCGCGGGAATTGTGGAAACTGCGCGATCTGATTTTCGGGGAGGTGGAAGTCGTAGGCTGAAAGATTCGTGAGTTCGCTCATGGACGATGGGCGCTCCTTTATAGATTTCGAAAACAAGCGCGTCTTACTCAAAAGAAAGAGCAGAAACAAGGTGGCGCCAAAACGAGCCTTACGTTACACGTCGCGTCGTCAACGATCTGGTGTCGAAGCGTCCCGAAAACCCAAAGTGGCTCCGGAAAAACGGCCCGTAGGCTGGTACGGCCCGTGCTATTCCCGCGTCGAACATCGAACTGGATGACTGAGGAGATCGTCATGGTTGCATTCGTCCCCCGCCGAAATCGATTCGTCCGCAAAGCCGTCGCGTGGATGGTTCTCGTCAGCCTCGCCGCCGGTATCGGCGTCGCCCCCGTGGCTTCCGCCCGCGCCGACGATCCGGGCAAGGGATGGAACGACGTGAAGGGCCAGATCGCGGGCGACCTCGTCCAGGGCGGCATCACTTTCGCCGCCGGCCTCACCGGTAACGTCCCCCTCGCGCTCGTCGCCGGCATCGTCGGGAAATACATCTCCACTTACGGCATCAAAGCCGTGCGTAACCTCATCGACGCCATCAAGGGCTACCCGCCCCAAGACATGGGCGAAGTGAACATCGCCTACCTCTACCTCATCAACGTGAAGCGGAACCTCTACTCGACGCTCATCGCGATCCGTAAGGCCGCCGAAACCGACTCCCGCGATCCGAACCTCGGCGCCGAACTCGACCTCCTCGAAAAGGACGTCACCGCCCTCTGCGGGATGCAGGACCTGAAATCGACGCCGGGCGCGAACTGCCAGCCCGTCACGATCGACGATAAACTCGTGAACTACTCGTTCCTCCAAGTCGCGCTCGACGCGAAATCCTCGCTGAACGTGAACGAGATGCTCTCGGTGAACGAGTCGAAAAACACGTACCAGTACTTGATGCTCCTTTACCTCGACCTGATCATGACCGAGCAGCAGCTCATCCAGAGCGAGATCTACGTCATCGGGCAGCAGGTGAAGGACTCCGTCGCCGCCCTCCGGAAAAACGTCTACATCTCGGACGCGGAAAAAGAGTACCAAGCCCAGCTCGTCCTGAACATCGGACTGCGCTGGCAGAAAATGCTCGACGAACGCCGCGTGCTTCTCGCGACGGTGACGGCGAAACCCCTCGCCGACATCGAAGCCGAGAACGACGCGCTCCAAAAAGAGATCGACGCCGCGAAAACCGTGAAGGAGAAACCCGCGCCCGTAACGGACGACGACGGCTCCGATTCCGATTCCGATTCCGAAGATGCCTCTTCGATCTGGGGAGTGAACTGAACATGAAAACGAATAAATACGTCACTTCCGTCCTTCTCGGCGCTCTTCTCGCGCTCGTCTCCCTCCCGGGCGCGGCCCGCGCCGGCGACCCGTACCAAGACCAGCTGAACCGACTCCGCGAAGAGATGACCTCCTTCGGGATGTCGATCGACGTCTTCGGAGAAAACCCGTTCCAGACGGGCACCTCCCTCGGCCAGTACTACCTGAACGAAAAGACGCTGCTCCTCGAGACGAAGTCCTTCTTCCAAACGAAGGCGAACGATCTCTCGTCGACCGACGCCGTCGCCGACATGCAGTTCCGAAACAAGGTTCTCCGTTCGCATGCGAACAACATCCTGATCCAGCTCTCGCAAGCGATCCGGAACCGGAAGGACGAAGGGTTCCTCGGCGTCGAGGCGCCGAAGCAGAAAGAGACGCTCGATAAGGTCCTCGACGATTGCCAGAAGGACGCGGCCTGCGTCGCGCGCACGCTCGAGAACAAGGAAACCGCCGTCGAGAACGTCATCGTGACGAACCTCGAGGCCGCGAAGACGATCTTCGACCAGATGCCTTACATGCAGTCGATGGAGGTCATGGCGGCCTACCAGATGACCCAGATGCTCTACCTCGAGGTCTTGAAGAACCAGGCCCGCGTGGCCGACGTCGAGTTCGACCTCTATTACCAGAAGGAAAAGGCGCTCGTGAAGGCGATCGGGAAAAACCCGGCGCTCTCGGACGCCGATCGCAAGATGCAGATCGCGCTCGCGAACAACACGATCAACAAATGGAAGAAGGCGATCCTCGACCGCCGGAATTCGAAGGAGGAGTTCTTCAAGCTCGCGAAGAAGATCCGCGACGAGAACCAGGGCCTCGCTTCCGCGATCGTGACGCTGCGGAAGGGCAATCCGAATACCCTCGGCAATCTCTACGATCCGAAGCGCTGCCGCGGGATCGTCGGGCGCCGCCGCCGCCACTGGTGCGAAGGCCAGGACGCGCTCCAGGAAATCCTCGCCCAAACCGCCGCGAAAAAAGGGCTCTTCGTCGACGAAGGCGGCAAATCGATCGCGAAGGAGACCGAACTCCCGGCCGCTTTCTTCGAGAAGCTGAATTGATCCTTTAGGAACCGAGTGGACGATGTGGAACGTGGGTAAAAAAGCGGGATTCTTCGGGGGGGCGATCTTCGCCGTCCTCGTGCTCTCGCTCCTCGGCAGCGGATGCGGTAGCCGCACCGCCGGCACGTCCGCGTCCGCCGAGTCGGCCGCGCTTCCCGCCGAGAGCGGTCCGGAGCCGGTCGAGTTCTACTTTTACCTGAACGGCGATTCGGACATCCTCGGAGCACGCCCCGACGGCGAAATCGACCACCAGGCCGAGATCGTCTACGACGAGCTCCGCGCGCTCCTTCCGGCGGCGAACTTCGGCGTCCACGCCTATCTCGATCGCGGCATCTCGCTCCGCGGGGGCGATCCGATCGACTCCGAGACTTACGACCGCTGCGCGGACGCGCCCGCGGAAATCCGCGCGCTCGGCGAGACCGACAGCGCCGATCCGCGCTACCTGCGCGAACTTCTCGCGAAACGGTGCTACCCGGCGGCGAAGCGCTTCGTCGCGCTTTGGAGCCATGGCGACGGCTACCGCGTCCAGAACGACTACGACTTCGATCCGAGCGACCGGGGATTCCACGTCTCGACGCTGCTGCGCGAGATCCCGGACGGATTCGCCGAGGCGGTCCTCTTCGATTCCTGCGCGATGGCTTCGCTCGAAGTCGCCTCGCTGCTCGAAGGGAAGGCGAAGTGGATGCTCGCGAGCCAGTTCGAACTTCCGAACGTCGGTATCCGCTACGGCGGGCTCCCCGCCCTCCTCGGAAAGTCCCGTGAAACGGGGGCGATCCTTTCCCTCCTTCGCGCCGATTCCGAGCGCGCGTTCGCGGAAACCGGCGCGACCGCGCCCCTCGTCCTGCTCGACCTCGCGAAACTTCCCGCCGTGAGCGAGGCGTTCGCCCGCGCCTGGGCGGCGGCGACCGCGAAGGTGGCCGCGGCGGGCGGCGACGCATACGCCGAGTTCCGCTCCTCCGTTCTCCGGGGCGCGCGCGACGGCGACCTCTATTTCCTCTTTTCCCGCTATGCCCCCGACGCGATGCCCGCCTTGACCGCGGCGCTCGAGTCCGGCCGCGGATCCCTCCATTTCGCGCTGCCCGCCACGACTTCCGATCGCGACGCCGATCTCGAAGCCGTCGCGGCGTCCGCGCCCGAAGTCTTTCGGACATGGTCCGAAAAGTTTCCGAACTGGGCGGCTTATGCCCGCGTTCGGAGTGTCTTACCCGCTAGCGAAGTTCCCCAGGCTGACGTTCCCAAACAAGGAGTCCAATGATGAAAATCCGTACTTCCCTCGTAGTCGGTTCGCTCGTCGCGAGCCTGCTCACGCAACCCCTCGCCGGTTTGGCCGCGGTCACCGCGCCGAATTCGGCATCGACCGTCGCCGCCGAGTCGGCTTCCGCCGACAACGCGGTCTCCCTCCACCTCGTCTCCGTCATCCTCGAGGACATGACGACGTCCGCGGGCAAGCTGCTCGCGAAGGTCGACTCGAAGACGGTGAACGAAATCGACGCCGCGAACAGCGCGGTCGCCGAGAAGGAGATCAACGACCAAATCGCCGCGACGAAGACTTCCCCGGAAGCCGTCGAATCGCTCCGGAACGAAGCCCGCACCACCGCCGTTTCCGAGGCGAAGCGCGCGAAGAACGACCTCACGACGAAGCTCATGAACGCCTCCGTCGAAACCCTCGATCGCTACGGAAACGTGCTTCGCGGCAATCCGACCTATAAGGACGCCGCGGCCGCGTACGCCGCCGCTTACACGCGCACCGAGAAGGCGAAGGTCCTTACGAACATCGTCCAACAAGACATGGACCAAGTGCTCGCCGCCTCGCTCAAGCGGCTGAACTGGCTCACCGCCGACGGCCTCCGCATCGACCTCCAGAACCTGAAGAGCCGCGTGTTCGAAGGCAAGGGAGACGGCGACGGCAACAAGAAGCTCAAGCGGATCCTCCTCATCGCGGGCGCCGCGGTCGCGTTCGTCGGTCTCGCCACGTGGGGCATCGCTTCGATCCACTACGGAAGCAAGCTGAAGGCCCAACGGAACGTCGACGAAGCCGCTTACCAAGCGAAGAAGGCCGACCTCGACGCGAAGTTCGCGAAACTGAAGGCCGACTTGAAAGGTCAGCGCGACGCCCTCGCCGCCACCCAGCAAGCCGAGCTCGACGCGCTCGTGAAGCAACTCTCCGATCAGTACGACGCCCTCTCGATCAAGCTGCACGACGACGAGATGAACTTCCTGAACACGAACGGTTACGTTTGGATGCAGTGTAATTCCTACACCCAACCGTCCTCGATCATCTGCAACAACTACAACTACCAGGTGTTCCAAGGGAACAGCACGTGTACGGTGATGTGCTACAAGAACGTCGTCCAGAACAAGGAGACGCTCCACGCGGCTCCGGTTTGTTCCTCGCCGTACATCCCGGCCGACTGCTTCAGCCAATCGAAGTACAACGCCGAGTACAACGCCGCCTACAACCAAGGCTACTCGGATAAGTATCCGGTCGGCTTGAACCAAGGCACCCACGACGGTCAGATCCAAGGCGCCGCCGACGGGAAGACCGACGGAACCGCCGACGGCGATTACGACGGCTACTACGACGGCTACGACTACGGTTACAGCAAGGAGTACGCGTCCGCCTACACGTCGGGCTACAACTCCCGCTACAACGACGGTTACGAAGACGGTTATAACGACGGATACAATTCCGGTTACAGCGCGGGTTACGACGAAGGCTACGACGACGGTTACAGCGACGGATACAATTCCGTCGGCTCCGGCCTCTCTTCGATCGGCATGGTCGACCGGAGCTCGTCCTCCGTCGCCCGCCACGACGCCGCCTTCCTGAAACTGGTGAACCCGAAGCTCGCCTCTAGCACGAAACCCCAATACAAGAAGGGCTTCGAAGACGGTCGCCGCGACGCGCGCCTCGTCCTCTCCCTTCAATCGAATAAATCCTAAGGAGAAGGAAGATGAGAAACCTTACCCGATCGATCGTTACCGCCCTCGTCCTCCAGCTCGCGCTCGGCGGCCTCGCGCCCGCCACCGCGCGCGCAGAGACGAAAGCCACGCCGAACACCGCGATGTCCTCGCGGGTCGCGCTCCTCACCCTCCGGGACCTCGTGAAAGCGAGCCCGGCCGATTACGTCGACCCGTCCGAAATGCCGGCGGACGCCGTCGTCGCGGATAAAGTGAACATGATGGAGGCGAACCAAGACCTCCTCAAGCAAGTCCAGGACAACTCCTACACGATGGAGATGATCCGCGGAGCCCTCATCCGCCGTCTCGGCCAAGAGGAATCCACGCAGATCCTCGAGATCCGGAACCTCCTCCAAAAGATGGGCGACCGGGACCTCGAGAAACTCGCCTCCGAGTCGTTCTCGAAGGGGCGCTACTCGGCCGACTTGAAGATGAAGTACGAGACCGCGTACCTCGTCAACGAGAAGAAAGAGATCCTCTTCGACCTTCTCCGCTCGGACCTCGCCGACGCGAAGTCGGACGCGGTGAAGCGCCTCGGCGCGATGGACCGGGCGACGCTTGCGAAGGAAATCTCCGGCACGACGACTCTGCTGAACGTGAAGGGCGACGGATGGAAGCACGCGCTCATCATCGTCCTCTCCGTCGTGGCCGCGGGACTGATCTCGTACGGCATCGTCTCGGCCGTGAAGGCCCGCCACGAGCGGAAGCTTCGCGAGCTCGACGAGGAGTACAAGAAGAAGGACGCCGACCTCGACGCGAGCGACAAGCAGCGCACGGCCGACGAAATCAAGGCCGACCAGGAAGCCACGGCCGCGATGATCCACCAGCACGAGCAAGACATCCTGAACACGAACCAGTCGTGGGCGGACAAGACGGCCGCGCTCGAGAAACTCTACGCGGACCGCGCCGCCCTTCGGGAAGCCGGTTACACGTGGCAGATCTGCGACACCACGAACCAACCGACCACGGTCAGCTGCCCGTACGACCACAAGACGTACGTCGGCACGCAGACCTGCGCGAAGTACTGCCTGAAGAACCCCCAGGGCCAGTCTCTTCCGTTCAACGACCTGATCTGCTCTTCGGCGCAAATCCCGTGGGAATGCTACCACGCGAACGCGCACGACACCGGCCTCTCCGCCGGCCAGACGGACGGGTATAACGACGGATACGACACCGGATACGACGCCGCTTACGCGACCGCCTATCACAACGCGTATCAGGACTATTACAACATCGCGTACAACTCCGGATACTCGCGCGGTTACCAGTACGGGTACGACGACGGCTATTCCGACGGCATCGCCGACGGGAAGTACGACGGCTACAACGACGGTTACGACGCCGGCCATCCAACGGGATACAACCACGGCGCCGACGACGGCTACTCGGTCGGTTACTCCGCGGGTTACGCTTACGGCCAACAGGTCGCGAGCGGAGGCTAAGGAGGATCGTTCTCGATCGACCTAGACGCATTCTCGAAGGGCTCCGGTCGCTGACCGGGGCCCTTTCGCGTTCCGTCGACTAACGCTTCAGCATCCACCCCGCGAGCGAAGCGAGCGCGGCGTCCTGGACCATGTGGCAATACCCGGCGCTCGCCGCGGTCGTATCGGTGAGGATCGCGAACGGATGGTATTCGTTGCCCGACTTCGTCGCTTCGACGAGATAGCCCGCGAGCTGATAGTTCCCGTCGAGCGTTCCCGTCTTCGCGTGGATCCGGCCCGCGGCCGCGGTACCCGCCATGCGGCGACCGAGCGTACCGGTCCGGCCCGCGGTCGGCAGCGCCGCGAAGAAGTCGGCGAAATAAGGTTCGTCCTTCACGGCCTCGAGAAACGTCACCATCGCGTTCGCCGTCACGCGACTCTCGCGCGAGAGACCGGAACCGTCGTTCAAGGTCACCGGCAGGAAGTTGCCGTTCTTCATCAACGTCGTCGCGACGAATTCGCGCAGCATCGCGAGCCCGGCCTCGTGCAGGTTCGCGGCATAGCGCGAACCCTTCAGCTCGCCGACCTTCCGGAGGAACGCCTCGCCTTTGTAGTTGATCGAATGGAGCACGAACGGCTGGATGAGTTCGCGGAGCGGAGCCGAAAGGTGGCTCGCCGAGCCCTCGTCGCCCGCCGTGCGCGCGAACGGCGCCGCGGCCGTCGTCCACTTGATGCCCTTCGCGGCGAAACGCGCGGCGAACACGCTCTTCACCTTCGCTTCGACGAGCGTGCCGAGCGCGTCCGGGATATAGCCGGTCGCCGTGCGGAGATCGCCCGCCTCCCATCCTTGCGGAACGGCGCGGACGTTCCATCGATCGTCGGTCGCGCCGTAGAGGAGCGGACCGTAGAGCTTCTTCACTCCGGCGGCCAGGAGTTTCGTCGCGTATTCGTCGCCGAGTTTCGCGAGATCGATCGTCGCGAGCGAAGGATCGCCGGATCCGACGAACGTCACGTACCCGGCCTCGGGCGCCGCCTTCGACTTCACCCAGGTGAGACGGGTGTCGTACCGGTAATCGCCGCCGAGTTCCTTTAAAACGAGCGCGGTGGTGAAGATCTTGTTCGTCGAGGCCGGCGGAATCGGAACATCCTCCCCCTCGTGATAGGTCGACGGGCCGGTGAAACGCACGCCGTACTGGACGGCCGGAGTGACCAGGACGGTCTTCTTGCCCGCGCGGCTCCTCACGGCCTTGCGTAGGATCGCGTGGAAATCGGGCTCGGCGCCGGCCTCGCCGGTGCGATCGAGTTCGTAGTTCTGGTCGAACGTCGCCCCCGCGTCGGCCGCGCGCGATTCCTCGGTCGATTCCGTCTGGGTCTCCGCCTCGGTCGCGGCGGCGGCGCGGACTTCCGTCGAATACGGAGCGAGGCGAAGCGCACCGTTTTGGGCGGAGGCCGGCGACGTTCCGAGGAGGGCGAGCAGGGCGGTCAGGGCGGAAAACTTCGAGTGAGACGACACGAGCATTCCTCTACATCCGGGGGAATCCGGGGGGAAACTTCCCACCGGGAACGCTCTTTTATAATAGTAGACTAATTATGTCAATTTAATGAAAACGTCTTTCCATCCGAAGGGTTGGCTTAATCGGAGCCCCTCACCAGGCCCGCGCGATGACCGTATCCGGGTAGTAGAACTTCAGGATCTCGCGCGCCTTTTTTCCCTGCTCCCCGAGCGTTTTCGCGCCCCACTGGCAGAGTCCGACGCCGTGACCGAATCCGCGGCCCCGCAGCACCCACTGATCCTTGCCCGCGGCGAGCACTTGGAAGACGGTGCTTTTCAGTCGACTCGGCCCGATCCAATACCGGAACTGCGTGCCCGGCATGTCGAGCGCGAACTCCTTCCCGCCGACGTTCTTCCACCGCGAGGTCACGACTTCGGCTCGCCCGGAAGCGTTCTGGGCGCTCACCCGTAAATCGACGAGGATGCTCTCGCGCAGGTCCTTTTCCCAAGTCCGCGGCCACGCGCGCGTGATCTCGCGGTCCGCGGGCCCGAGGTCCCGCGCGCCCTTCCAGATCGCGAGCGCGATCTCGCGCGCCGAGAGCGGCACGTCCCAGATGAACGACGGGGAATTCCGGCAGTAGGGACAAGTCACGCGATGACTGAACCCCTTCATCCGAGTCCCCCAGACGACCTCGGGGAGCTCGGTCGTACCTCCGCAAGTCGAGTGGTAATAGGCCTTGATCGGCCATTCGTCCGAACGGGAAACCTTCAATACTTGGCCGCGGGTCCGGATCGCGGAGAGGCGCGAGCGGTAATCCTCGCGCATCGACCCGTCGTAAACCTGGTCTTTGATCGTCGAATCGAGGTCGAAGTGGGAACCCCGCTTCGTCATGAGCTTCATCTGGTAATACGCGTACGTGCGCGCGGCGATCACCTGGGCGTCGATCGCTTCGCGGTTCCACGCCGCCGAAAACTCCGCGTTCACGAGGCCGTCGAGGTAGTTCTCGACGTCGACGTGATTCACGACCTCGCATTCCCACCCGTGGCGCGTCTGGATCGGATGGACGAAGACCTTTTCGCGATACTGCTTACCGGCGACGGTGACGAAACCGGCGGGACTTTCGACGCGGACCGGGCCGGCGAAAAACACGTTCCGTAGCGGGTACTTTCCGTTCGCCGCGGTTTGGGTCGCCTGGACGACGCCCCCGTTCGGGCAGGAAAGGTTCCAATTCGAGAGCCGATCGCTGCGCGCGGAAAGGCTCGGGCGGCCGGCGAGACTGCGAAGCGCGGAGGCTTGTTGGAGTTTCAGGTCTTCGCGGTTCACGGACCGGAACTGGAGGTCGAACCCCCGGATCGCCACGCTCCGGGCGCCGTCGAGGATCCGCACGCGGACTTTCGGCGCTCCCGCTTCCGCGACGGAAGCCGTCGAGAAGATCGCGAGGCCCGCGGAAAGCGCCATGACCGATGCGGAGAGGATCGCGTCCATGCGATCCGCGAAACGTTTCACCCTTCCAGCTTAGCGAAAGCGGGCCGAGGGGGCGCGCGGGGGTTTTTTGACGGGTAACCGAATCTTAACCCGGCAATCCTGGCCCTCCCCCTCGGTTTCGGCTTAGGTTATCCTGGGATTCGGTCCGAGGAGACGAAATGAAGTTCAAAGAATTATCCCAAGAATTCCGCCGCGAGCTTTCGAACGCGATCCGCCTCTCGGTGTTCATCACCGCGCTCGTGCTCGGCTTCCTCGTCTTCCAGAACCGCACCGTCACCCAGGACGAAATCGAACGCGTCGCTGCGGGTAGCCCGGAAGCCACCCGCAAATGCACGGTGGACGGCAAAGGAAACCGCATGCCGGCTTCCGAAAACACCGCCGCCGCCGACCGCGTCGACTGCCGGTAGATCGGCTCGGACTCCGCCGAGCCTACTTACGGCCGCATCCGAACCGTTCGGACACGACCTTCGCTTCGGCCGTCGCCCAGAGCACGCGCACGCTCACCGTCCGCGCCGCCTCGTCGATCTCGAGGGTGGTCGGCCGCATGATGATCGCGTGGTTCTCGTAGCACCGTTCGAGACTCTGCCCGACGACGAAGCGGCAGGTACAGAGCTCCTTCGCGTAGAGGTTCGCGAGGATTTCCGGCGCGTCCGTGAACGTGCTCGGCCAGAAGAGCTTCGTATAAAGCCAACCGGCGCAAAACACGATGACGACGAATTTGAGCGCGTTTTTCGCGAATTTCTTCATCGGACGGATCCCTTCGCCGGCGCGGACTTCGCTCGCGCGTCCTTCAGGATCTTCCCGATCCGCTCGAGGTCGAGCCGCTTCCCGAAACGGTCGTTCCCGACCCGAACGACGACGACGTCCCACGACGGGACGACGACGAGCTCCTGGCCGTCATGCCCGGAGGCGAAGTACATGTCGTCCGGAAACGAAGGGAACGGTTTTCCGATCTGGGCCCGCGGAAACGCGCGGTTCAACCACCAGCCGTAGCCGTACGGCGAATCCGCCGGCCGATGATCGAGGCGCAAATGCGCCATCGCGGGCGACGGCGTCGCGGCCATTTTCACCCACTCCGCCGGAACGATTTGTTTCCCGCGCCAATTCCCGTCGCGGAGGAAGAGGTAACCGAACCGCGCGAAGTCGCGCGGCGTCGCCTCGAGATAGGAGGAGCCGACGAAGTTCCCCGAGCCGTCGCGCTCGAACACCGCGCTCTTCATCCCGATCGGCGTGAAGAGCTTGTTCCACGGAAAGTCGGCGTACGCAGGGCCGAGCGATCTTCCGAGCGCCTTCATCATCAGGTTCGTCTCGCCGCTCGCGTAGTTGAATCGTTCTCCGACGGGCGCGACCCGTTTCGTGATCTCGGTCCGGTAGAGGCCGAAATCGAACGAGGCCCGCGTCCGGTATAGCGCCGTCACGACGTGCGAGTCGAACGGCGACGCTTCGTACCCCTCGCGCCAGAGGATGCCCGTCGACATCGAGATGAGATTCGCGATCGTCACGCCCGTGAACGATTTCGCGTCGGCTTCGGGCACCCACTTCGAAATCGGGTCGTCGCGACGGATCTTCCCCTCGCCTTCGGCGATCCCGAAGAGCGCCATCGACACGCTCTTCGTCATCGACCAAGCGTAGTGTCGCATCTTCGCGGTATAGTCCCGGGCGTACCGTTCGTAGAGAATTTCCCCGCCGTGAAGAACGAGGAGCCCGTCCGTCGTGAACGGAGCGTCCTTGGCGAAGGCGTAGGCGTCGAGCTCCGTCCCGAAGGACGGATCGAAGCCGTGGCGGGCGGGATCGCCCTTCGCCCAGTCGGCCTCCGGATAAACGGGCGCGACCGCGCCCACCGACGATTCGACGAGGGCGAATCCGACCGCGATACCGACGCCGACCGCGAAACTTCGGCCGCGTAGGATCATTTTTTAGAGAAAATCGCGCCGAGAAGATCGATCGGCAGCGGGACGACGGTGTGGGTCGTCTTCTCGGCCGACATCTCCCGAATCGTCTGCAGATAACGAAGGGTCATCGTGCCCGGAGACGACTCCATCATGCGCGCGGCCTCGGCGAGCTTCTGGGAGGCTTGGAGCTCCCCTTCGGCCGCGATGATCTTCGCGCGGCGCTCCCGCTCGGCTTCCGCTTGGCGCGCCATCGCCCGCTGCATTTCGACGGGAAGATCGATCTGCTTCACTTCGACGTTGATCACTTTGATGCCCCACGACTCGGTTTGGGAATCGAGGATGCCCTGGAGTTTATGGTTGATCACTTCGCGGGCGGAGAGGAGCTCGTCGAGCTCGACTTGGCCGAGGACGGACCGCAGGGTCGTCTGCGAAAGTTTCGACGTCGCGAGCAGGTAGTTCTCGACTTCGACGACCGCGCGATTCGGATCGACGACGCGGAAGTAAACGACGGCGTTTACCTTCACGGTAACGTTGTCCTTACAGATGACGTCCTGGGGAGGAACGTCGAGGGTGACCGTGCGGAGATCGATGCGGGCCATCTTGTCGATGACGGGAATGAGGATGATGAGTCCCGGCCCCTTCGCGCCGATCACGCGGCCGAGACGGAAAATTACGCCCCGTTCGTACTCGTTCAGAACCTTCAAGCTCATGAACAGGAACATGCCGACGATGAAGAGGAGAAACACGAAGCCTCCCGAGAAGATTTCGAACATAATCTAGGTATCCTTCCGTAATTTAACGATCGCTTTCAATCCCTCGATCCGGACGACCTCGACCGCGTCGCCGGCGCGCAGCGAAGGCGCGCCCTCGGCGACGAAGTCCCAGGTCTCCCCTCGGATCGAAACTTTTCCGGTGCTCCGGTCGCCCGCGCTTTCCGCGAGCTCGACCGTGCCGGCGTAGCCCGCGAGTCCGGCCGCGGCGCCGCCCTTCATCTCCGCGCGCGCCGCCGCGGCGGTCTCCGCCGTGCGGGACGCGAACCAGGCGATGAGGAGCGCGAGCCCGCCCATCGCGATGCCCGCCGGGACGTAGACCGCGGGGCTTACGCCCATGCGGATCTGGTCCGGATCGACGACCCACACGAGGCCGAGCACGAACGCGAGGGTCCCCCCCGCGGCCAATGCCCCGTGCGAAGTCGCGAAGACCTCGCCGAAGAGCCCGAGCGCGCCGAGGACGATCAGGACGATTCCGCCGGTGCGGATCGGCAGCGTTTGGAAACTCATGAAGGCGACGACGAGACAAACGAGGCCGAGGATCCCCGCGACTTGAATGCCCGGATGACTGAGCTCGAAATAAATAAGCAGCATCGCGAGCGTCATCAGGATCGCCGCGATGTTCGGATCGGAGATCCGGTTCAGGAGTTTTTGGCCGACGGTCATGCCGAACTCCTCGACCGTCGCGTTCGCCGTCGCGATTTTCGCGTCGGAACCGCCCGCTCCGAACTTCACCGTCCGGCCGTCGAGCTTCCGCAAGAGGTCGGGCAAGTTGTCGGCGGAGACCTCGACGAGTTTCTGCGCGAGCGCCTCGCTCGCGGTAAAGCTCCGGCTCTTCCGCACGATCTCGGCGGCGAGCGCCTTATTCCGCCCGCGGATCTCGGCGAGGCCCTCCGCGAAGGAGGACGTATCGTTCAAGACCTTTTCGCCCATCGCGCCTTCGATCGTCTTCCCGCTCGAATCGACGGGATGGGCCGCGCCCATGTGCGAACCCGGTGTCATCGCGCCGACGTGCGCGGCGAGCATGAGGAGCGCGCCGGCCGAAGTCGCCGAAGCGCCCGCGGGCTCGACGTAGACGACGACGGGAACCTTCGCGCGGTCGATCGATTGGGCCATCTTTTCTACGCTCGAAACGAGTCCACCCGGCGTATCGAGCGAAATCACGACCGCCTGGGCCTTCTCTCGCTCTCCGAAGTGAATCGCGTCGGCGAGGTATTCGGCGGTCGCGGGGTTGATCGTGCTCCGGATCTCGGCGTGAACGACGCGCTCTTCGGCTCCGAATGCGCTAGCGGCGAAAAGAGCGAGTGCGGCGAGGATCACGACTTCGTCCCCCGCGCGATCGCCTCGCGGACGTGGGCCCAAACCGGCTTCTTCAGGCCGGGCTCGGCCAGCATCGCCGCGAGCGAATAAGTCGTCAGTCGGTTTCCGTCCCAGGCGCCGGCGTCCTTCGCGTCCGATGCCGCGACGAAACGGACGACGACCGAAGCCGAGAATGCAGCGGGAAGTTCGACGTGCGCGGCGAAATCCTCGGCCGCGAGGCCGAGCGCGCCCATGATCTTATCGAAGAGCTCGCGGGCGGCGGCGTTTTCGAGTCCCGGCGCTTCGAAGCCGAACCGTACGGGAACGGTCGAGGTTCCGGTCTCGGCGGGCCCACTCGCGATGTTTTCCGCGCGCGCACTCGCGCGACGCTTGGCCATCACGACGGCGTTCGGCGGCAGAAAGCCTTCCCAGGTTCGCGAAAATGAAAAAGGGTCACCCGACATGGTGACCCTTTTTCTCAAACTTTTCGGGGCTTACAAGCTTATTACGCCGCGCGAACTCGACTACTGGAGTCGGTGCATCACGCTGCGCACGCGAATCCCGCATTCCGGGCATTTCGCCGTCTCCTGCGTGAGATTCCGGCTGAAGTCGGTTTGGTGCGAGAAGTGGAGGTTGGCTCCGCAAAGAACGCAGTGCGTATAGCGATCCATCGCTTCCTTACCGGTTCCGAAGAAGGTCGCCATTTCGGCTTCCGTCTGTCCATCCATGCGATCGTCCATTTGCGTAGCCATCCTCTTCTCTGTTCTCTCAGGGGCCTCGGGGATACTTCAGTCGGCTTTGGCAATGTGGTTGCGGATCACCGACGAAAGCTTTCGCCTTCAAGACACGGATCGGCCCGACCCTCCGAGTACTAAACGGAATCGTTTTGCCTACTCGTCTGCGAATCGGAACGGGAGAGGAGAGAGGCGCGCGGCTCCCGGCGAGCAACCGCTGCCGTGGGCATTTGTGCGAGTTTGTGCGGGCAGCGATTGAACGAATGGGCAGGTTTTGCCGAGTCGAATCGATCCGGATCGGGCACGAGCGTTTCCCAAATCGGCACACAAACGCACAATTGCCCACGGCGCCCCTGTGAAGCGGAGCCATGACCAAGGACCCGTTTCCGGACCATGACCTGCCCTAGGCCGCTTCCGAAGTCTTCGCGGCCGGCGCGAACGCTTCGGCGATGATGTGTTCGTCCTTCACGCCGTGGGAGGTCTTCAGCATCTGGATCACGTCGCGGATCATGAAGCCGTTTCCGCAGAGGTAGTAATCCGTCTCGCGCCACGGGAAGTCGGTCTTGAGCCGTTTGAGAACGTCGGTGACCCGTCCGTTATAAAACGGGAAATCGAGTTTCGCCGTCGAGTCGGAAATCGCGTACGTCGTCGCGAGACCGACGCGCTCGAAGTCGCCCGCGTACGGGACTTCCTCGAACGTGCGGTAACCGAGGATGGCGATCCCGAAGAGGAGGTCCATCTCGGCGAATTCGCGCGAGAGCGCGATCGAACGGAGCGGAGCGACCCCGGTGCCGGTGCCGATGAAGCAAACCCCCCGGCCCGGTTTCGTCCGCAGCGTGAATTCCCCGTAGGAGGCTTTCACGTTGATCCAGTCGCCCGGCTTCAGCCGGTCGAGGTACGCGGCGGCTTGGCCGCCGTTCATCTTGCGGATGCAGAGCTCGTAGCCGTGCTTCTTCGCGATCTCGACCGGGACGGACATCGAGTACGCGCGCCAGAGCATCTCGCGCGGATTGTCCTTGTCGGGAACCTGGAGGCTGACGAACTGACCGGCTTCGAATTCGAAAGGGACCTGCGGCTTGAAGCGCAGGATCGCCGTCATCGCCTTCGGATCGACTCCGACCCATTTGATGGATTGAACTTGGCAGCGGTAGATCCGGTGAGCCATCGATTGAAACCCCATCGACGCTCGCGGGTTCCCCTCTCCTACTTCCGTTCGGGCTGCGCCGACCGGGGACCTTTGCGCCTCTCGAGCTGCAGGTACAGCGCGAGGTTCACATCGATCTGCTCCGGACCGAGGTCCAGGAGCGAGGATCGTTCGATCCCGTAGCAGAGTTCGAGCGTCTGCAAGAACTCATCGGGGAGAACCTGGAAGGTCTTGAAAGCCTTAACATTACGGAGGTTCGCACCCGCCCAGTCGAGGACTTCCCGGCGGTTCTCGTTCAATACCCCGAGGTTCAGCCGCTGACGGGTCCGAAACCAGTGAAATTCGTTCTTGAAACCGAGGGGGATGATCCCGAGCCGGACCATCGCATCGAGGGGGACCAGGTCGGCGGTGACACTGGGGATGAAGTTCGGATCGAGGTGAAAGACCTTCTGGTTGCCGAAGGGCTGGAGCAGGATCTGCCGGAGCTCCTTCTCGGTGACGTAACCGAGCGCCACGGCCGCCTCGCCGAAACGAAGGCCGTTCGCTTTCGCGTGCTCCAGAATCGGACCGATCCAATCCTTATGGATCAATCCCTTTTCCATCATGAACTCGCCGATGCGCTTGCGTTGGGTACCGCCAGACATTTGTCACCTTCCGGTTATCGGTCTTTCCCTTATAATGATTCGAGACCGTGAAAAAAGTAAACCTCGCAGTCGGCATTTCGCTTTCACTGCTTCTCGTCGGCGCCGTTCGCGCGGACGATTTGATCTCGCTCGACGATCCGGCGCCTGCACCGGCCGCGCCCGCGAAACCCGCGGCTGCGCCCGGAAAAGCCGGCGCGAAAACGGCCGCTCCGTCCGCGCCCGCCGCGGGAGGTTTGGAATCGCTCGACTCGCTCGACGGCTCGACCGGCGACGGCTCAGCCACTGCGGGCGACGACTCGGTCGATCTCGGCGCCGGTTCCGGCGACGACGGTGAAATCTCGCTCGACGCCGGAGAACCGGCGTTCAACCCCTACACTTTCGCGCGCACCGAAGCGTGGAGCTTTCTCCCGATCGGCGCGCTCATCCTCGTCGGGCTGCACCTCCTGCGCGTCCCGAAGCGGAAATCGAAACGGAAACTCGATCAAGCCCGCCGATTCTTCCGCGGCATCAGCGGCGAAGGCACGAATTCCTCCATTCTCATCCCGCCGAAACCGAAGGACGGAAACAACTGATGGCCCTCCTCGGGGTACCGACCCGCCGAATCCGCATCGTCGTCCAATCCTCGCTCTTCCTCCTCTGGGCGACGTTGATCTACTGCACCCACTACCCGATGCAGACGTGGGTCGCGCAGCACATTCCGGTCTCGCTTTTCCTCCGGATCGATCCGCTCGTCGCGACCGTCATCATGGGCGGCATGCGCGTCGGAGTGACGATCCTCCTTCTCGGCCTCGTCACGCTCGGGGTGAGTCTCCTCCTCGGCCGCGTTTTCTGCGGATGGGTCTGCCCTTTCGGGGCGATCTTCGATTTCTATTCCTGGATCGTGAAGAAGTTCGGCGTGCGCCACCACGGCCCGAGCCCCTGGTGGTTCCGCTTCAAGTATTACCTCCTCGCCGCGATCCTCGTCTTCGCGATCTTCGGCTCGGTCAGCCCGCTGATCGGCCTCGATCCGGTCGTCTTCATCACCCGCGTCGCCGCGGCGGTGTTGCAACCGTTCGGCCGAGCGGAGACGGTGACTTGGGCGGTGGGAGATCGCCCGCACTTCATGGGCGCGTTCATCGATTTCTCGACGCTCGCGATCTTCCTCGCCGTGATGAGCTACACGACCCGCGTCTCGCGGATCTGGTGCCGGGCGATCTGTCCGCTCGGCGCGTACCTCGCGACCCTCTCGCGCCACTCCGTACTCCGCCGCCATACCGAGCAGTGCGTGCACTGTAACATCTGCTCCGCCTCCTGCCCGACCGGCGCGATCAATTTCGAGAACGCAGAGATCTACACCGAATCCGAATGCATCAAGTGCTTCATCTGCTCGGAAGAGTGCCCGGTCGACGCGAACTTCTTCGCGCCCCGGAACCCGCTCCGCGCGAACGACAACCACGGTTCCGTCGTCGAGCTCGACCGTCGCGCGTTCCTCGGCACCTCGGCCGCCGCGCTCGTCGCCGTTCCGTTCATGCGGATCGAATCCGGCGTTCCGGGCTCGTCGAAGAAACTCATCCGTCCTCCGATGTCCCGCGAAGAGAGCGACTTCCTTTCCTCCTGCATCCGCTGCGGCGAGTGTATGAAGGCCTGCCCGACGGGCACGCTGAAACCGGCCGGTCTCGAGCACGGGCTCCGCTCGCTCTGGACGCCGGTCATGACCCCGCTCGAAGCGCCGTGCAAGGAAGGATGCAACGCCTGTTCGCAAGCCTGCCCGACCGACGCGATCAATAAGTACCCCGTCGAGAAGAAGTACGCGTTCAAAGCGGGCACCGCCGTTTTTAATCCCTCGAACTGCATCTCCTACACCGAAGGCAAGTTCTGCTCGGAGTGCGTGCGGGTTTGCCCGGTCGACGCGATCAGCTTCAAGAAGGGTTGGGAGCCGAATCCGACCGCGCCGAAGCACAAGTGGGGCGTCGGTCCGTCGGGCTCCGAGGAAATCGCGCCGACGGGGAGCACCCCCACCCGGCCGATCCACGTGAAATTCGACGTCTGCGTCGGATGCGGCGCCTGCGAGAACTCGTGCAACCAGATCGTCTTCGGCCAGCCGGCGATGACGACGACGAGCCAGGGCCGCGCGGTTCCGACGAGCATCAAGACCTGAGGGCCGCCGTAACTTTTCCGCGCTGGCGCCGTATCTATCGGTAACCTGCCCGGGAGACCCCTATGTCGAAACCGACCTCGCTTAAGAATATTTTCATCCGCCGCGCGGCTCTTCTCTTCGCGGTTTTCGCCACGGCCGCGGCTTGCGCCGATTCGGGCCCTTCGGCCGCGCGCCCCCAAACCGACGGCGGACTGAGCCCCGAATTGAAAAAGCGCCTCACGCCGCTCCAGTACCGCGTCACCCAGCTCTCGGAAACGGAGCCGCCGTTCAAGAACGAGTACTTCGACAACCACGCCGACGGCATCTACGTCGACGTCGTGAACGGCACGCCGCTCTTTTCGTCGAAGGACAAATACGACTCCGGCACCGGTTGGCCGAGCTTCACGAAACCGCTCGACGAGGCGGCGATCGTCCTCAAGTCCGACCACGAACTCGGGATGGAGCGCACCGAGGTCCGCACGCGCGGGTCGGACTCCCACCTCGGGCACGTTTTCGACGACGGTCCGAAACCGACGGGGAAACGCTTCTGCATGAACTCGGCTTCGCTCCGATTCGTGCCGGCGAAAGACCTCGCGAAGGAAGGTTACGGAGAATACGCCGCCCTCTTCGCGCCCGCGAAGGGAAAGTCCGAGGCGAAGGCGCCGGCACCGAAAACGGAAACGGCTTACCTCGCCGGCGGATGTTTCTGGGGAGTGCAGCACCTGCTCCGGAAAGCGCCGGGCATCGTCTCGACGGAAGTCGGCTATACGAAGGGCAAGACGGGCGAAAAAGAAGCGGCCGAGAGCGTGAAGATCGTCTTTGATCCCTCGCGCACGAGCTACGCGAAGATCCTCGAGTACTTCTACAAACTCCACGACCCGACCCATAAAAACCGGCAAGGGAACGACCTCGGCGCGCAGTACCGGTCGGCGATCTTCGTGCTGAACGCCGACCAACGAAAACTCGCGGAGGCGGCGAAGAAAACCGCGTCCGAGAAGTGGAAGGCGCCCGCGACGACGGAGATCGTCGATTTCGCTTCGTACGAGAAGGCGTCCGAGGACCACCAGGACTACCTCGCGAAACATCCGCACGGGTACACCTGCCACTACGTGCGGGAACTCTAACCCGGTTTCGACTAGCCCCGGCCGCGAGTCTGCCGTTAAGGTCGGCGAATGAGCATTCGCTGCACTTGGGGGTCCGCGGGTTTGGGGTTCGGTTTGGGTTTGGTCCTCGCCGCGTGCTCGACCGGACCGCGAACGGTCACCGCCTCGACCTGCGCCGATAAAATCGATCGGCTGGCCATCGAAGCGAGTCGCGGTTTGATCCATTCGAAAACGGACGGCCTTCGCGCGGATGAAGTCGATTCGCGGATCAAGGCGAAGAAGCACGAGTTCCGCGCCTGCGTCGAGGGGCTCGCCGATCTGAACGACGGGCTCTCGCACACTGTCCAGCTGGGCGCCCTCATCGAAAGAGACGGCACCATCGGGAACGCTTGCGTCGAGTACTCGCAGTTCGCGAATGGAAAGGTCGACGAATGCATCGAGGAGGTTCTAAAGGGCATCCGCTTTCCCGCTCCTCGGGGCGGCGCCTCGATCGCGATCCACTATCCTTTCCACTTCAAAAAGGAATAGTCTCCCCGCCCGGAAGGCTGTCTCGGCCCTGACCGGCTGTCTAAAAACTCGACGGTCCCCGTTAGAATCCTGAACACGTTTCATTAGTGATTTCGGATAGTTAGCTCCATGTCCGGACTGGCACCCCCGTTGCTTTACCTCTCAGTAAGCAGGAATTCGTAACCAAGACGGCCAAGAACCCTGCGGTTTGAGAGGAGTCCCAAATGAAGTCCCTTAAGATTCTGTCCCGTGCGCTTCTTTCCCTCGCACCGATCACCGCGCTGGTCCTTTCCGGATGCGGCTCGAGCGGCATCACCGGAGTTCCCGACACGACCCAAGGCCAGCTGAACGGCGAAGTTTCGACTCCGGTCGACACCGGCGGCGGATACGGCGCTTACCCGCTGACCTGGAAGACGATCGGCGGTTCGGCCCCGGTCGCTTCGACCGCCCTGCGCACCGATTCGCTCTTGAAGGTGAAAGTCACCCTCGATCCGGCGACGCATAACGAGAACACCCCGGTCTACACGAACTACACCGCGAACTACGACTGCGCGACGGTTTCGATCACGCTTCAAGTCGAAGTGAACGGCGTCTACCAAACCCTCGCGACGGTCGTCACCGACCGCCTCACCGCGGCCGGCACGTCCGGCTGTTCCGGTTCGGTCGCGAGCCAGACGATCGACCTCTCGGCCTACATGTTCCCGGGCCACGGGAACGTGAAGATCACCGCCCAAGCCGTGACCTCGAACGTGAACTGCCATAACTACTCGATCGGCGTCGGTTCCTGGCCGTACAACTACGGCCAACTCTGCGCCCAGAACCCGATGCAGTCGATCTACCAATACCACGTCGTGAACGGAAAACTCGAAGTCCAGGTCAACGGCACGGACTTCAACTGATACCGAGCTAGAACAGTTCCTCACTGCGGTCGGGCAAAGCCCGCCCATCCGTGAGGAACCTACTCGCCGAGATGTCCCAAATAGGGACTGCGGAAAAGATTTGGACTCTATCGTTGGCCGGACGGAGCTTCAGGACGAAGCACCGTTCGGCTTCCGCAGTTCTGGGATCGAAAATGACCTTTTCGCACGCGCTTTGCTTCGCTAGGTTAGCGTGAGCTTGAAACGCCTCGTCGTCCCTTTTTTCACCACCGTTCTCGCTTCCCTTTCCGCGTGCAGCTCACCCGAACTCTGCGGCACGCGCGTGCAATGGGCGCCCGGGAGCGAGCGGGTGGAGCTCGGCAAGAACGACGAGATCTTCGTCTGCGGCGACTCGAACCATGCCTCCTGGCAAAACGTTCCGCCCCGACAGTCGGCGGCCTACCTCCGCTCCTTCCTCGAGTCGAAGGGCTACCTCGATCCGAAGATCGACGTCGACTACGACGCTTCCCGCGTGACGGTGAACGCCGGCCGACGCGCGACGATCGCGGTGATCCTCTCCGAAGGCGATCCTCCCGGTTGGACGAACGCGCCGCTCGAGACGAACCTCGGACGCCCGCTCGAAAAGGCCGCGCTCGATCAAATCCAAAACGACGCGACCGGACTCCTACGCGCGATGGGCTACGCCTGCGGGGACGTGAAACTCGAAGCGCATCCCGACGGGCGAATCGTTCTCAAGATCGATTCGGGCACCCCGAAATCCTACCCGGCGCCCGTCAGCATGGGTGACTACCCGATTTCGGACGCGATCTTCTCGCGCTACGAACCGTTTTCTCCCGGCGATCCCTTCGACGCCCGGGAGCTCACGCTCGCCGGCCGCCGGATCGAATCCGAGGTGGCGTCGAGCGCCTCCTACTCGACCGTCTGCGCGAAGGACAAACTCGACCGCCTCGAGCGCACCGCCGGTTTCGGTCCTCGCCGATCCTGGGAAATCGGCGCCGGAGCGAGCACCGAGGAGTACCCGCTCGCCTTCATCCGGTGGAAGACGAACCGGCTTTGGAGTTCGGCCTCGAATTTCCAGATCGAACTCTTCGGCTCGAACAAGCGTCAGGAGCTCGAGTTCGAGTTGAAACACTACGCGTTTCGCTCTTCCCCGCGCGTCTACTTGCGTCCCGTATTCGACATCTCCCACAAAAACGAAGACCAATACGAGACCCTCGAAACGAAGGCCGCCGTCTATCTCGGGCGCGCGATCGACGTCGGCTATTGGACGATCGAACCCGAAATCGGATATTCCGCGAGCAAGATCCGGGACGTCGACTTCAATCCCCCGCGCGACTTCAACCTCCTCACGCCCGAGGTGAACCTCGGCGCTCACTCCCACGACTTCGAGCTTTACGGCGGGGATCCTCGGTCCGGTCTCGACGTGAACTCCACGTATCGCTACCTTCCGGGAAGCCAGGCCACCTCGATCGGCATCCATCGCGTCTTCGTCCAAGGCACGGCGCTCGTGAATTACCGGAGCTACCTCGAACCGAGATGGGTTCTCGGCGCCCGCTACTCGTTCGGCACGCTCTTCACCACGGACGGAACCGTCCCGGATCCTCAGAAGCTTCCGCGGGACTGGTTCTTCCTCGGGGGCGGAGACCGAGACCTGCGAGGCTTCGGACGCGCGACGCTTCCCTCGGAAGAGCAAGGCGCGGGATCGCTCGCGACGGTCGGATTCGAGTCGCGTTGGCCTCACCTCCTGCCGATCCCCCTCGAACCGCTCGTGTTCTACGACGTCGGATGGGTCGGCGCCGGGAACGCGAAATTCGATCCCGCTCCCTATCTTTCGCCGGGATTCGGCGTGCGCTCCCCCACCCCGATCGGCACGATCCGCGGAACCCTCGCCCGGGGCATCAGCCCGGCGCGCGGCATCCACCGCTGGCAGCTTTTCCTGAGCTTCGGGACGGAGTTCTAGATGCGGACGCTCGGGAAAATCGTGAAAGGAATCGGCATCGTCCTCGGCGGACTCGTCTTGCTCCTCGTCATCACGATCGCGACGGTGTGGATGAATCCGGGGTGGGTCCTCACCTCGGAGCGCGTTTCGGGATGGATCGCCCCCCTCGTCCGTTTCGAGCGCGCGCCCGGGACCGACCCCGCGATTCCACTCGTCGATTTTTCGATCCGGACGGAGGGATGGATCCGACGCTCGATCGAGATCCGACTCGCGCCCGGATGCTATTCGGCGGCGGGCTTCGAAGCGTGCTTGGAAAAAGCGAACCTCGGATTCTCGTTTCGCCTGAGCCGATCGAAAGTCGTCCGCTTGACCGCACTCGACCTCGTCGACGTCCACGCCACGCGCGCGACGCTCAAGCCGAATCCGAAAGCCGCGCCGGAGGAACCGAAGTCGCCGCCGACCGACGCTTTCGGATATTTGAATTATCTCGACCGGGATTTCCGGTGGGGCCCTTTTAAGGTACTCGTCGATCGATTCGAGATGCCGTCGGCGAAACTCGACGCCTCGGCAAAAATAGAATCGGTCGACGCCACCCACGCCGGCAAGGAGGAAAGCCCGAAACTCGCGCTGGACGTGAACGCCGACACGCCGGACTTCGCCGCCGGGCTGCACGGAACTCTTTTTCAGGAAGGAAAGAAGATCGTTCTGCCCACCGGCTCGGCCACTTTCCGTACGAAAGTCAAAGAGAAGGAAGACCGGATCGCGCTGAACGGCGAGGTGAACGCGACCTACACGCTCGATTCGGGCGACTTGGACGCGGGATTCGCCGTGAATTGGCGCGACCCGGTGGCCGAGATCGAGCTCTTGCGGGTCGAAAACGGGCGCATTCGCCTGCGGAAGAACGAGCTCTCCGCGCGGGCGACGCTGAAGGCGCTGCTACGCGGGAAGACGCCGCTCGGCCGGCTGCCGCTCCTCGTTCTCGACGTCGGCGCCTCGGTCCGTCCTCCCGAATCGGACGGGATCCGTCCGATCGACGTCGACCTCCTCATCGATTCCTACCGTTTCGCGGGCGTGAAAGCCGAATCCGATCTCGCGGTCACTCTCGTCCCAAGAAAATCGGGAACCGAACTCCGTTACCGCAAGGGAAGCCTTTCCGTCCGGTGCGACGATTTCGCGAAGACGGTCCGGATCCTCTCGCGCACCGCTTGGGCCGTTCCGGTGCCTTTCAACGTCTTCTCCGGACCGCTCGACTTCCACACCGAACCGTTCCGCGTTTCGGAAGGAAAGACGGTGATTCCCGCACGCTTCAAATCGGATTTGAAATCCGACGAGCAAGCGCTCGCGGCGGAAGCCGCCGTCGACCTCACCCTCGCGAAAAACGCGCTCGCACCGGAGACGCTGAAAGTGGCGGCGACCCTCGGGAAGGTCCGGTTCCGGTTGCCTGACTACGAACCGCTCGCGCCGACGCCGACGCTCGCCCGAGATAAACGGATCGTCCGCTACGATCCGAAGAATCCACGGCCGACCCCCTCGCCTTCGCCCGCGCCCGCCCGCGCGGGGGCCCCAGGCCTCGCCGTCTTACTCGACGTGCAGGGACCACCGGGCTCGATCGAGCTCTTGAATCGGTATTTCAAACCGGAGCTCGCCGGAAGCATCGACCTGAAGACCGATCCGAAGGACGGCGCCCTACGCGGAAAAATCGAAGTCACGAGCCCGTTCGACATCCGCTACGTGAACCGCTCTTTCCGACTCGACCGTTTCGAGGTCGTGCTCCACCCGGCGCTCGAAATGAACGCGCGAATCTCGATGGAACGCGCGGGCTACCACGTCTTCGCGGACTTGCATCAGAAGGACGGCCGGACCCAAATCACCCTCGGTAGCGAACCCCCGCTCCAAGAGAGCGAGATCGTTTCGCTGATCCTCTACGGCATGCCGATGAACTCGATCTCCTCCGAAGAAACGCGCTCGGTCGGAAGCACCCAAGCCGCCATGGGTTCCGAAGCGCTCGGGATCTTCTCGTTCTTCGCGTTCGCCTCGACGCCGGTCGAAGCCGTCTACTACGACCCGAAGACCCAGACCTACTCCGCGGTCGTCCGCCTGCCCGGTGGCCTCGTCGCCTCGATCGGAAGCTCCTGGGAAAACGAGAAGCAAGTCGCGCTCACGAAGAGCCTCGGCGGCCATTGGGCCATTTCGACCGAGCTCATCAAGGACCCGTCCGGCGTCGACCGCGGCGGAACTCTGCTCCGCTGGCGGAAAAGCTACTGATCGCGCGGAAAACCTAGTCCGCGCACTTGAAATTACGTTCGACGCCCGAAAGATCCTTCGTCTGGGCGGCCGGGAAATCCGATTCGCGGATCCGTTGGAGCGCGCGCAGGAAACGCGGCCAATCCTTTCCGCACGCGGTGAAGAGGCGATCGAAGACTTCGCGATTCCCGCCATATTCGCGGAATCCGAGGAGAGTCGCGTTATTCAGCGGACGACCCGCCCGCCACCGCACGTCGGTCCGGAGTTTCTCGAGGATCTCGCCTTTCTTCGCGAGCTTCGTCGCGTCGGGATCGGGGCTTTTGTAGACGGCGTCGAGCGCCGTGTAGGCGTCGTGCATCCGCGAATGGAACTTCTCCTGCCAAACGAGCCCTTCGAGGTACTTCTTTTCCTCGATCGAATCTTTTCCGCGCGTCTCGGCGAGATAAAGCGGCGTCAAGCCCTCGGAGACGAAGCTCGCGAGGGATTCGTTGAAGAACGCCTGATGATTCACGTAGACCGTCGCATGGAGCGACTCGTGGAGGACGACCTCGGCGAGCTCGCCCGTCGCTTCGGTGCCTTCGACGATCATCGTCGAGAGGATCGGGTCGCGGAACCATCCGAGGGTCGAATACGCGGGCGCGCCGCGCAGGTCGACGTCGAGGTTCTCGGCGCGGAGCGAATCCGCGTATTTCTCCGCGTCGGATCGGGCATAAAATCCGAGATACGGGAAGCCGCCGACGATCGGGAACTTCCACTCCTTCGGTTCGAACTTGAGCGGGTGACACGCGCTCACGACGTAGACGACGGCGTCGCGATCGAGCTTCACGTATTCCTCGTAGTTCCGGGTCGGCTTCATCCCGAAACGCTCCCCGAACGCCTTCATCTTCGGGACCTCGGCGAGCAAGGTTTTGATCCGCGGCGGGGTCGTGTCGTCCTTGATCACGTCGGCGAGCGGTCGCGCGTGATTCATGAGCGAGAGCTGGCCGCGGCCGGCCTGCCAAAGGTATTCGAGGGTCGAGCATCCCGAAGCGCCGGCGGCGAGCGCCGCGACGATGCCGAGAAAAAGCGCGGTGCGGGACGGGAGGAGACTCATCGTTTCGAGTGGCTTCGCCTAATAATAGAGCGCGACCCCGAAAGTCGCACCGAAGTTATCGCGCCAGGTGCTGATTTTCGCGCCGGAAAGGTAGCTCGTCCCTTCGAGGCGGAGGGAAAACGTCTGCGTGAGGCGGAATTTGATGCCCGCGCCGAGGACGCCGGTGAGCTGATCGAGGGTCGTGAACTGGGACTGCCCCGCCGTATTGCTGATCGCGGCGTTCCGGTTCAGCTGACCGATCCCGACCTTCACGTAGGGTTGGATCTTCGAATCGCGCCCCATCAGGTTCCACACGAAGTTCAGCGACGTGACCTGGTCGTCGTAGGTCGAATCCTCGAAGCCCTCGTAGTGGTCCCGCTCCATGCTCTTCTGCCAGGCGAATTCGACGGTGGATGAGTCCGAGAAGTTATACCCGATCGAGGCGCCGAGCCGGCGATTCCAAGAATAGCTCCCCCCCGAATAGGTCGACTTGCTGTAGTTGAAACCGGAGGAAAATTCCCAATAGTCGGCGCGGGCCGCGGGCGCGGCGAACGCGGAAACTCCGAAGAGGCCTAGGCCGAGTAAAAGACGGCGGAAAAAGCGGGTCGAAGCCATGCGGGTCACCTTCCTTGATCGTCGGGCCGACTCCCGCAGTCCGTGGGGAGTCGAAATTCGGAACTTAATCGCTATCCGGGCGCATCATGGAGAGCGCTTGGAGCAGCCGCTTCTTCTCCATCTCGTCGTCCCCCGCGCGCTTCAGCGCGAAGTTCGGTTCGTCGGAGACGCGCTTCTTCCGCGCGACCGCCTTATGCGGCTTCGCGACGGCCTTCGGCGCGGAATCCGATTCGACGACCGACGCCGGAGCGCGGTTCGCGAACTCACCCGTCGCTTGGACGGCGGGTCTCGAGGCCGGCCGACCGGTCGACGCGAGCGTCACCGGCATCTTCGTCTTCGTGCCCGCCTTCACGCTCTTCTCGAGCGCGTCCCGAACGGCGGCCGGGATGCCGAGGCGGGCGAGCCGCTCGTTCAAATCCCGGGCGGAAACGTAACGGGCCTGGTCCGGAAGGAGGCGCTCGACGGGATTCGCGAAAGTCACGACCTTCCCGAATCCGGCCGCCATGCGCGGTTCCGGGAAGAAACGGTTTTCGAGCGAACTCGCGCCGCCGAGGCCGACGATCTGGCTTTCTTCGGAAGCGCTCGAATAGACGAGGTACGCCCCCCCCTTCGCGACGCGCGCGACGGCGTTCGGCGTGACGATGCGGATCTCGTCTTTCGGGGTTTGGGCGACGAACTCGCCGCGATAGAGCGCGACGTGAGCGTGTTCCGGGTTCTCGCCCGACTGCGGATCGAGGATCTGCACGAACGTGTTCTCGCCGACGTTGAACGCCGCGTTCACGGCGAGCTCGATCGTGGCCTTCCCTTTATCGACGCTCACCCAGTCGCCGCAGTGGAGCTTGGACCCGAAAGCGGCGTCGCCGAGGTGCGTGCGGGTGTAGTCGAAAATCTGGGTCTCGCCCTCGAAGGAGCGGAGGACGCCGCAAACCTTTCCGGCGCCGGCTTCGTTCGGCTCGGCCGCGAAAGCGGACGGGGCGAAGGCGATCGCGGCGATCGCGAGGAGGGTTTTATTCGTGATTCGGAGCTTCGCCATCGTGGCTTACCTCGGTTTCGGGTTCGGTCGCGTCCGGATTCAGCGAGGCCGGCATCCGAGTCGGCGCGAGTCGCTTGTCCGATTCGCCCTGGGGATTCACCCAGCGCGCTTCCTTGGTTTGGGGATCTTGCTCGAGGCTGTCGAGCATGAGCTTCTGGGCCAGTCCGCGGTTCTTCGTGCGTTCGGCCACGAGCGCCTGCCAGTACACGGCCTGACGCTTCGCTTTCTGGGTTTCCGGATCCGTCTCGGTGAGCTTCCCGATCCGTTCGAAGTATTCGCCCGCGTTCTTGTAGTGCTCGAGGCGGTAGAACGCGATGCCGGCCATCAAGTAGTTCGGGGCCGTGCGGAACGAGTGATCGTCTTCGAGTTCCGTGAGGAAATTCAAGATGACCGCCGCCTTCTCGTCGTCCTTTACTTTGAAGTAACCGACGCCGAGCGCGAGGAGCTGCTCCGGCAGGAGGTTTTCCGGGAACTGGTAGCGGATCGAGGCGATCGAACGCGCAGCGCGGGAGCCCGCGGTGGTCGCGAGTTTCTTGCCGACGGTTTCGGTCTTCGCCTTCGCCTCGTCGCTGCGGGCGGTGTACTTACCGGTTTCCACCATCACGCGGAGATAGGCGTTCTCGAGCTTGAGCTTCTTGTTCTCTTCCTCGGCTTGCTGGATCGCATGGACCTTCAGGTTCAAGCTCTCCCACGCGTCGGCGTAGACGCCGAAGAGGCGCGCGAAGATCCCGCGGCGTTCTTCCTTCGGAGCCGGCGAAGACTCGGTTTCGACGACGACGTCGGTCTTGTCGGCGACCGATTCGTGGCCGTGAACGGTTTCGGGTTTGGCTTCGGACTTCTTCTCGTCCTTGGCGAAAATTTTCTTTCCGTGCGGTAGGCGGTGGGCGATCTGAGTGTCGATCTCCTCTTCCTCTTCGTAGTAATCGCCGCCGTCGTCGGACTTGTCGTCCTTCGCGGGCGCGGCGGCCGGAGCGCGGTTCGGCGAAGCGTGTTCGCCGACCGGCGCGGAGGATTTTCCTTCGTCCGGTTCGTGGGCGGGCTTCGCGACGGCGACTTTCGTCGCGGGTCCGTGCTCGGTCTTGGCGACCGGAGTTCCCGATTTCAGCGTACCGAGGACGAAAGCGACGACCGCGACGGCGGTCAGAGCGCCGCCGGCGATCAGATGCTTCTTTTCGATTTTCGGTACACGATTGAGGATACTCATCCGTTGGACTTCTCCAGGTGTCTCATCGGACCGGGGGTAAAGAATCTTGAAGGAATTTCTCGGAACCGGTACGACCAATCCCTATGGAACGTTTCGCGCGCCAAGCTGCTGACGCACTCAGCCAAGTTCTTCCCCAACCCGTCCAAGCCGGTCAGATGGAAATCCCGCCGGACACGAAACTCGGCGATTTCGCGTTCCCCTGCTTCCGTCTCGCGAAGGAAATGAAGAAGTCCCCGAACGACGCCGCGAAGGAGATCGTCAAGCTCCTGACGGATAAGGGTTCGGTTCCGAAGACCCTCACCGTCGCCGCCGTCGGCCCCTACGTGAATTTCACCGTGAGCGGCGCCGAAGCCGCCCACGCGCTTTTGAACGACATCCTGAAGGGCGAAGGGAACGGCGAGTACGGACGCTTCGAGGGTCCGTCGCGCGGAACCTGGGTCATCGAATTTTCGTCGCCGAACGTCGCGAAGCCTTTCATGATCTACCACTTCCGCCCGACGGGCCTCGGCGCCTGCCTCGATCGCGTCGGCCGCTACCGCGGCTATCGGATGGTCTCGATCAACCACCTCGGCGATTGGGGCACCCAGTTCGGGAAGCTCTACGTCGCGATGAAGCTCTACGGAAACGAGTTGCCGCCGAATCCGGGCATCCGCGACCTCGTCGAACTTTACGTGAAACTCCACGCGGCGATCGAAACGAAACCCGAGCTCGAAGACGAAGCCCGCGCCGCCTTCAAGCGCCTCGAGGAGAAAGATCCCGAAGTCACCGCCGTCTGGAAAAAGTGCATCGAGATCTCGATGAAGGAGTTCAACGCCCTCTACGAGAAACTCGACGTGAAGTTCGACCACGTCTGGGGCGAGAGCTTCTACGAGGACCAGCTTCGGCCGCTGCTCGCGAAGCTGAAGGCCGAAGGCATCCTCGTCCAAAGCGAGGGCGCGTGGGTCGCGAACGTCACCGATGAAAAAGGCCGCGAGCTCACACCCTGCATCCTCGAAAAATCCGACGGCTCGACGATCTACGCGACCCGCGACGTCGCGGCCGCGCTCTACCGTTACGAGAAATACCACTTCGACCGCATGACCTACGTCGTCGGCGGTGAACAGCGCCTCCACTTCCAGCAGGTCTTCGGCGTGCTCCGGAAAATGGGCATGGAATGGGCCTCGAGACTCGAGCACGTCCCGACCGGCCTCTACCGGTTCAAGGACGCGAAGATGTCGACGCGAAAAGGGAACTTCGTCACTCTCGAAGACGTCTGGACGCTCGTGAAGGACCGCGTGCGGACCCTCATGAAAGAACGCGTCAGCCTCTCGACCGCGGCCGGCGGCCGCGACGGCGAAGCCCTCTCTCCCGCCGAGCTCGCCGACATCGAAGAAAAGGTCGCCATCGCCGCGATCGTTTTCCACGACCTCGCCGCCGATCCGGGCCGCGAAGTCGAATTCGACGTCGAACGGGTCGCCGACTTCGAGGGCGAAACGGGACCGTACCTCCAATACGCGCACACGCGCTGCCTCTCGATCCTACGGAAAGCCGCGGAGGCGGGCACGCCGTTGCCGGCCTACTCCTCCGCCTCTTTGAGCGCCGCCGTCGATCGCGCCGTCGGGCAACTCAAGAAGGACGAAGAGATCCGGCTCGTGAAGATCCTAGGCCAGTTTCCCCATCACCTCGAGCGCACCCTCGAGCACCGGAAGGCTTCGCAGCTCGCGAACTACCTGATCGATCTCGTGAAGGCGTACGGGGAATTCTACCGCGAATGCCACGTCCTCGGTCAGGCAAAGGAACTCACCGAAGCGCGCCTGCTCCTCGTCGAGTCCGCGCGAAGGATCCTCGCGCAGGGCCTGCACTTGCTCGGCATTCCCCTGCCCGACCGGATGTGAGGACTTAAAGCGCGTCCGCGGCGGCGACGAGTTCGTCGACGTCCGCCGCATCGACGACCCAATCCCGGCGTCCGTCGACGAAAAAAGCGTTCGGGATCGATTCGTGCGGCGTCAGCCGGGCGTGGATCGACTTCGCCTTCTTTTTCGCCGCGTAGACCGTCTTTTCGTCGAGCCGCTCGGCGCCGCGGTAGCAGATCGACCTCCTCCCCTGCCGCGCACAAGACCAGTTCACGAAAGGGGCGTAAGCTTCGGCCAGACCAGGGTTCGCGCCGAGGAGCGGGTTATGGCCCCCGGCGTGGTAAGCTCCCGGTTTCCGCTTCAATCGAAACCCGAGGAATTCGTCGACCGCGAGTTCTTCCGCATTTCCCCCGAACGCGCGCACGAGGCGAATCGCTCCGTCGGAAGTTCCGGTGCGCTCGAGGCGGTAGTAAATCGGGGCTCCGGGGCGTTTCGGATCGAGAATCCGCACCATCCCGATTTCGGGATCGAAAACGCCCATCACGAAATGGCCCTCGTCGGACGCCCGGCCGTGTCCGAGCGGCGCGGTGCCGAGAACGAAGAAGTCGTAGTGGTCCTTCCCGAGAAGTCCGGCGGTGAGCTTCGGTTTCTCGACGACCTTCAACCATCCCGTCGTGAGGCCGAGGGTCGCGCGATCGACCGTGGAACTCGTCACGAGATCGACGTCGAAGAGCGCTTGCGCGCGGGAGGAGACCCCCTCGAGCGCGACCGCGAGATCCTGCCCGGAGGTGCCGTTCTTGATCTTGATCCCGAGGATCTCGAACGAATCGATGTACTCGCGAAGCTCGGCGAGACCGAAGGGGCGGAAGTCCTTCGTCGTGGAAGCGACGCTTTCGGCGAGCCGGAACGCGTTCGCGACGCAGGTCTCGCCGCAGAGGTAGTCCGCTCCGCGGTAAGCGGCCATGAGCTCCGGATCGTATTGCGAGAGGAAATATCCGGGCTGGTCGAGCGCGTGAGCGAGGAGCGCGCGGCAGTCGGCCCGCGCGCCGGGGATCGAAACGCAAGCGAGCGCGAGCGCCGCGCATCGGAACGCGCGCCGGAGCGAGAGACGGCCTACGATGACGGTTCCCCTGCGAATCCCGGACATCCCCGTCCAGGATAGCACGTCCCGATCAGTGCGCCTCGGCCGGAGCCGTCGGAGAAGTGGCGCTCGGGGTCTCGGTTTTTTCGCTCTTCTCCTCGGGCGCCCTCAGAGCGGCCTTCGCGAGAGTGCGGGTGCGCTCGGCCGGGCTGACCGGTTCCCCGACCGGGATCGCCCGATCCGCCAGGATCGCGGCGGCGAGGTCGGCCGATTCGGCGCTGAGCGAATCCATCGGAGCCCCGTCGTCGTCGACGTCCGCGCGGGCCGAAAGGGAACCGAGAAGGAGGCCGAGACCGAGAATCGCGACGAGCGAACGCTTCATGCGGGATTCGTATCGAACCCTCCGCGATTTTCCAAAACGAAAACGGGTGAGCCGATCCTAGGATCGCGCCCACCCGCTTCAACCGAGTTTTCCGGACCTCGACGCGTTCTCGTTCGTCTCAGGGTTTTCAGGGTTTCAGGGTTTTTAGAACCACGTGAAGCCGGAAATCTCGTTTAGAATCATTTCGACACTTTAGGGTTTCGTTTCTCTCCTCAGTTCAGAGCCGGTTCGACACTGAATCGGTGGTCAGGCACCGATTCGAACTGCCTACACTTCCCTATAGAGCGAGAGATGTGCCACGACGCTTCGCGTCACCGAACTAATCGACGAGCGCTTCCTTCGCCTCGCAAACCGCGACGTCGGATCCGTCGAACTCGCCCTTCGTCGTCACGCGAAGCGCGCGATGGGCGACGGGATGTCCGCCGTGAAGGAACGGGAAGATCGCCGTCTCCTCGCCCTCGACCGGATCGAGGTAGAACTCGGGCTCGCCGAGTTCTACCTCGCCGAGCCGAAGCTTCTCCTTCCAAGCCGGGGTCTCGCGGTCGATGCACGCGTGCAGCCGCGCGATCCGCGCGGCATCGTGGCGCCCCCACCAGAAATAGAGCCCGAAAACGGCGAAGATCCCGAGCGCGACGAGCGCGCCCGAGATCTTCAAGGTTTTACGTAGCCAGGATGCCAAGCCGGCTCAGCCCGTCCCGCCGGAAGCCGACTCCGGCCGATAGTTCATCACGGCTTTCACGTACTCGCGGCGCATCTGCGCGATGAAGTCGATCTTGATGTCCTTCGGGCAAGCCGACTGGCATTCGCCGATGTTCGTGCAGTGACCGAATCCTTCCTGGTCCATCTGATCGACCATGCGAAGCACGCGACGTTCGCGGAGCGGATGCCCCTGCGGAAGCATCGCGAGGTGGGAGATCTTCGCCGAGACGAAGAGCGAAGCGGAAGAATTCGGGCAAGCCGCGACGCAAGCGCCGCACCCGATGCAAGCCGCGGCGTCCATCGCTTGGTCGGCGTCGGGTTTCGCGACCAGCATCGCGTTCGCGTCGGCGTGCGGTCCGGTCTTCGCGCCGGTGTAGCCGCCGACCTGGATGATCCGGTCGAACGCGCCGCGATCGACGACGAGGTCCTTGATCACCGGGAACGCGGCCGCGCGCCACGGTTCGACGACGAGGGTGTCGCCGTCCTTGAAGTTCCGCATGTAGAGCTGGCAAGTCGCCGCGCCCCGCTCCGGTCCGTGCGCCTGGCCGTTGATCACGCAGGAACAAGTCCCGCAGATCCCCTCGCGACAATCGCTCTCGAATTCGATCGGGGCGATCCCCTTCTTCGTGAGGTCGTCGTTCAGGAGGTCCATCGCCTCGAGGAAGCTCATGTCGGGCGAAACGCCGCCGAGCGCGTGGGTCTCGAAGGCGCCTTCGGACTTCGCGTCCTTCTGGCGCCAGAGTTTGAAGGTGATGTTCATCGGTTTTTTATCCGTCGATTTCGACATTTTCGATTCCTTCTGCCTTTGCCGAATTACTTGTAGGACCGCGTGGTCGGATGGACGTACTCGAACACGAGCTTCTCCTTATGGAGCGCCGGTTTCGAGGGATCACCGGTGTACTGCCAGGCCGAGACGTGCGCGAAGTTTTCGTCGTCGCGTTTCGCCTCCCCGTCTTCCGTCTGCGATTCCGCGCGGAAGTGCCCGCCGCAGCTCTCGCGGCGATCGAGCGCGTCGATCGCCATGAGTTCGCCGAGTTCGAGGAAGTCCTCGACCCGGAGCGCGACTTCGAGGAGCTGGTTCCGCTCCTTCACGCCGTTCGGGAGCACGAGCTTGAAGCCCGCGGCGAATTCCTTGCGGAGCGCTTGGATCTTCGTGATCGCGGTCTTCAGACCGGCATCCGTCCGTTCCATCCCGACGTATTCCCACATCGTCGTGCCGAGGTCGCGATAGATCTCGAGGACCGTCCGGGCTCCGCCGACTTTCGCGCGCGCGACGATCGATTCGAGGCGCTTGTTCGTGTCGCCTTCGGCCTTCGCGAACGCGTCGTGGCCGACGTCGACCTTTTCGAGCTTGCCCGAACCGAGGTAGTTCGTGAGCGTGTACGGGATGACGAAGTAACCGTCGGCGAGTCCCTGCATGAGCGCCGAGGCGCCGAGGCGGTTCGCGCCGTGGTCGGAGAAGTTCGCTTCGCCGAGGACGAAGAGGCCCGGGATGTTCGACATGAGCGAGTAATCGACCCAAAGTCCGCCCATCGTGTAGTGGACGGCGGGATAGATCCGCATCGGGACCTGGTACGGATTCTCGTTCGTGATCTCGTGATACATGTCGAAAAGGTTTCCGTACTTCTCGCGGATCACGTTCTCGCCGACGCGTTTGATCGCGTCGCGGAAGTCGAGGTAGACGGCGCGTTTCGATTCGCCGACGCCGCGGCCTTCGTCGCAAACGACCTTCGCCGCGCGCGACGCCACGTCGCGCGGAACGAGGTTACCGAACGTCGGATAACGGCGCTCGAGGTAATAATCGCGGTCCTCGTCCTTGATCTCGTTCGGGTGCTTGCCGCAGTCTTCCTTCTTCTTCGGAACCCAGACGCGTCCGTCGTTCCGAAGCGACTCGGACATGAGGGTCAGCTTCGACTGGTGATCGCCCGAGACGGGGATGCAGGTCGGATGGATCTGCGTGAAGCAGGGATTGCCGAAGAGCGCGCCTCGTTTGTGCGCGCGCCATGCGGCCGTGCAGTTCGAATTGAAGGCGTTCGTCGAGAGGAAGAAGACGCGGCCGTAACCGCCGGTCGCGAGGACGACCGCGTCCGCGACGTGACGTTCGATCTCGCCGGTGAGGAGGTTCCGCACGATGATCCCGCGCGCCTTCCCGTCGACGATGACGAGGTCGAGCATCTCGCGGAAGGTGTGCATCTTCACGGTGCCCTCGTCCACTTGGCGCATCATCGCTTGGTAGGCGCCGATGAGGAGCTGCTGACCGGTCTGGCCGCGGGCGTAGAAGGTGCGGGAAACCTGCGTGCCGCCGAAGGAGCGGTTCGCGAGTTCGCCCGAATATTCGCGGGCGAACGGGACGCCGGCCGCGACCGACTGATCGATGATGTCGCGGGAGACTTCGGCGAGGCGGTGCACGTTCGACTCACGCGAGCGGTAGTCGCCGCCCTTCACCGTCTCGTAGAAGAGGCGGTAAACGGAGTCGCCGTCGTTCATGTAGCCCTTCGCGGCGTTTATCCCGCCCTGGGCCGCGATCGAGTGCGCGCGCCGCGGGGAATCGGAGATGCAGAACGACTTCACCTGGTAGCCCTGCTCGCCCAACGAAGCGGCGGCCGCGCCGCCGGCGAGTCCGGTGCCGACGACGATCACGGTGTGCTTCCGTTTGTTCGCAGGGCTAACGAGTTTCATCTCGCCTTTGAATTTCGCCCACCGGTTCTCGATCGGGCCTTGGGGACTTTTTGCGTCGAGTTTGATGTCCATGTGTCTCGTCTCAGTGGAAGAAGTAGATGTAGGCCGGGATGGAGATGAATCCGACGGCGAGGAGAAGCGCGAGCAAACCGCCGACGACGTAGAGCGCCTTCGAGTTCGTTTGCTTCGTCAGCCCGAGGCTCTGGAGCCCGGACCAAACGCCGTGGCGCAGGTGGAACCCGAGGAAGATCAGCGCCGCGGTGTAGAGGATCACCTCTTTCGGCTCCTTGAACTCCTCGTTCACGTAGCGGTAGAGGTCGCGCGCTTGGGTGCCGCCGGAAAGTTCCGTGACGTAGCCGTCGGCGATGCCCGGGCCGAATTTGAAGTGCTTCACGTGCAGGATGAGGAAGACGAGCAGGATCGTGCCCGTGATCGCCATATTGTTCGCCGCGAATCCCCACTTCGAAGCGCCGCCCTTCGACTGATTCACGGCGTACTTCGCCGGTTTCGCCGACTTCCGAAGGAGGGCGAGGCGAATGCCCGTCACCGCGTGGAAGAGGACGAAGGCGACCAGTCCGACCTCGGCCGCGTAGAGAAGATAACCGAAGCTCGCGAGCTTCTCGGCGTACGCGTTGAAGAACGTCGGGTCCGACGAGTAGAGCAGCAGGTTGCCGGAAAGGTGCATGACCAGGAATCCCACGAGGAGGAGACCGGTGAGCGCCATCCCGAACTTCTTGGCGACCGAAGACGAGAGAAACGAGGTTTTCATAGGATATCCAAAGGATATCAAATGCGCGGCCTGACGGATCGCATCAATCGTTACGCCGAGACAGAAATACTCGGCTACGCCGCGTTCGATTTACGGTACGCCGTCCACCAGTCTTTGAACGCCATCGGAACGCCCTGTTGCACGGCTTCGAGGCGGGTACAGGTGGTGAGAATTTCACGGAAGTAGACCGCGACGGGGCCGTCGGCCGTCTCGACGAGGAGGGCCTCGGAAGCGTCCGGACCGGCGGTTCCGACGACGGGTTCGTCGCGGACTTCGGCCGGATCGACGAGGCCGAGAAGATTCGTGATCGCGATCCAAGCGCGCACTTCGGTGCCGTTCTCGACGAAAGCGACGAGAAGACCGCGCGATTCGTTGTCGTCCGCGCCGAGCTTCTGCCAGAGTTCGAGTTTCGCGACGAGGATGCGTTCGACTTCGCGAGCCATCTGGAACGTCGCCGAAGCGATCGCCGTCCAATCCGGCTTTTCCGCGGCGGTTCCTTTCGCCTTCACCGCGCGCACCGGCACGAGCGGCGGCAGCGTTTCTTCGAGGGCGTGGAAGGCGCGCACGAGGAGTTTCGTTTCCTCGACCATTCCGCAGATGCCTTTCAAGCTGTGCACCGGACGGTAAACGGCGAGGATCTCGGCTTGGGTTGGATTCTTCTGAGTGCGCAGACGCTCGAACCCCGTTTCCGCTTCCCGAAGGAGGCGGTTCAAGTCTTGGGTGAACTGTTTGAGCACGGCGAATTTCCGAGGCATCTCAACCGTACCTTTCGGCTCTTTCGGCCGTTTAGTTGACGCCCCCTCAGGATTTAGACACTCCGAACCCCCCGAAATCCCTCGGGATCGCACCTATTCGAGTTGATTTGACAGGGGGTGGCACTGTCTGTGCTCTGTTAAGAAGGGTCTCGGCAAGGCTAAGGTCATGTTTTTTAAGCGAATCGCGAAAACTCGGAGCGGATTCGGCGCTCTCGTCCTCGGGACGGGACTCGCCCTATCCACGCTCGCTTTCGCGACGGACGACCCCGAACTTCCGAAGCCGTGGCCCGAGCGCCTCTGGCGTTCGCTTCACAACGCCGCCGACCACACTTTCGTCGAGCTTTCTTCCGCGCTCTTCGACAGCCTCGACAAGCTCGACGCCGAACTCTTCAAGTTTCCGGGCAACTCGAAACTCGGCGTCGAAGTCCGCCGCGACGTGCTCGATAACTTCGACCTCTTGAACACCTACACGGTGATCGACCGCGTGAAGATCCAGGCCGAATCGCGCCCGCTCTCGAAAATCACCACCTGGACGGAAGACGTGCAGACTTCCGGCCTCGGCACGCCGTACATCGGGCTCGTCTTCGAACCCCAAGCTTCGATCGAGTGGACGAACGTCCGCCAAGTCCGCGCGCTCGATTTCAAGAAGGAACCCTCCGCCCGCGTCCTCGCGAAGCAAGCGCGGATCGACGCCGAGATCGGCGCCGCCGCGGACAAGTCGCGCACCGCCGGCGAACCGAAACCCGAGCCCTCGCCCGACCCGGACCTTTCCGAATTGAATCCGGACATCCCGATCGCGTTCGTCGATCCTTCGATCCGCGCGCGGTTCTCGAGGCTGCCGAACCTCGTCGCCTTCCCGTTCCGCGTCCCGCTCCACCGGCGCGACGTTTCGAAGATGAAGGACGGCGAAATCCTCGGCTACGCCTTCGACGGCCAGGTCGAGGTCGGCGTGAGCGCGGGATTGAAGGTCATCCCGACGCTGAACGTCCTGCACGCGGGCATCGACCTCCGCGGCACGGTCCTCCTTCACGGCCGCTACCAGATCTCGGTCCTCCGCGAAGACGCCCGTCACGCCCGCGTGAAACTCACCCGCCTGAAGGAAAAAGGCACGAAGGGCAGCATCAAGATCGGGATCGAACGCAAAAACGTCTACGACGGCGTGATGCTCTTCAAGGGGACGCCGGTCGAGATCGATCACGTCGCGAAATGGAACCTGAACCTCGTTCCGTTCGATTTCGAGTCGAGCCACATCCGTTCCGACCAGTTCGACGTCGTTTACCGCTACGACCTCGACGATCCGACGGGAAAAGCCGCTTTCCACAAGGCCGTACTCGGGAAATTCGCCGAGTCCGAAGGCATCACCGGCGGTCTCGTCGGCGACACCTCGAAACCGGTCGAAAAACTCCTCAGCCGGGACGGCGAACGCTACACGGCAGCGAACTCCGTGCGCGTCGACCTCGCGGGCCTGCTCCGCCTCGATTTCAACCGCAAACGCGAATCGCTCGAAGCGACCCTCGAACTGCCCGACGGAACCCACCACCTCCTCGAAGCCGTGCGCGAGAAGAAGAAACAGCAGAAGACCGTATTCGGTGCCGCGACCGAAAACGGCGTGCGTCGCATGACGCTCTACATGGACTCCGAGCTCTACGCGAAGAACGACCCCGAATCGATCTTCGTGATCGCCGAAATCACGCGCGAAGACTCGAACACGGGATCGCGCGAGCTGAACCGCTACATCGGCGACATGGAGAAATTCCTCCGAAAACCCGACCTCCTGCCGGACGCCGCCGCCCACAAGCCGGGGAAACGCTGGTTTTTGAACCCGAACCGCCAGTGGTACGGCCGCTCCTCCTTCTATTACGGATATTCGCTCTCGCTCGAGGAAGTCGGCGCGTTCCTCCGCACCGACCGCGCGACGGTCGAAGACCTCGCCCGAAAGTACCTCGGCCTCGACCGGGCGACCTCCTTCATCGAGGCCTGGGCCACGGCCCGGACGGCGCTCGACGCGGGCGCGACCGCGCCGGAACTCTTCCGCGCGCTCCAAGGCGTGTTCGCGAGCCGTTACGGCGTCGAACCGCTCACGAACATCCTCTTCGACACGATTCCCTCGCGCCTCGTCGACTATTTCGTGACCGCCCAAAACGTCGCTTTCGGCCGGATCCAAGAGCGCGGGAAGACGGTCACATCCGTCGAGAAGGCGCTCACGAACACCGACCGCGAACTCGGCTTCGAGACCTATAACCAGCGGTTGAAACAGGATTCCGAGGCGGTCGTGAAGGAGATCCACGTCGATGCCGGTCCGGGCGGCGTGAAGAAACTCCGTTTCACCCTCTCCCACGATCCCGAGAACGTCTTCTTCCGTCTCTTCCAGGTCACCGGCCTCAAGAAGCAACTCCGACTCGCCGAAGTCGCCGTGAACAACCGGAACCACCGCTTCCGCGCCGGGGAGAACGAGATCCTCCTCGACCCGGACTCCCTCGACCTCCTCACCGCGAAACTCTCGCGCGACCTGCGGCGCGGGGAGTTCTATAACCTTTCGATCGCCTACTCGCGTACGACCGATCGCTACGGGCCGGTCGCCTCGAACCGCTTCGGCATCGACGACGACCCTTATCCGTCGAGCAAACCCGCGAAGCCGTCCCCCGCGAACTAGATCTGGAAGGCTTGGTGAGGCTGGTACTCGCCGACCCACTCGCGCAGTTCCGAGCGCGAACGCATACCGTCGATCTCGACGAACGCGAAGGTGCGGCGAAGGTGCTGGCCGAGGCCGGACCAATCGAGGTTGATCATGCGGGTCCAGGTGCCCGTGTTGATGTACTGCTTTCCGTCGGGCCATATCTTATCCATCGGACGGTGCGTGTGCCCGAAGATCACCGTTCGCAGGTCCGAGCGCGCGTCGAGGAGTTCGCGCGCCTCGTACTCGAGGTCGCGAAAGAGCTGGGTTTCCTGGCGGAGGATGTCGAGGGTCGCGCCCCACCGCGACCGTCCCTGCATGATCGCCGCGATACGGGTCTTCACGAAGTAGTAGCCCGAAAGCGCGAGGAAGCGGAGGGTGAACCACGGGTCGAGGATGAGGCCGAAGAGCGCGAAAACTTTCACCGGCCGGACCTTGTCGACGTGGTTCCGCTCCCATTTCATCCGGTTGATAATCTTCAGCACGTAGATCGAACCCCACGGCTGCTTCAGCACCGGCTCGTCGACGTAATCGGTCAGCAGCGGCTCCTCGAAGTCCATCGCGTTCCCGGCCTCGAATTGGTTCCCGTGACGGATCTCGACGCCGCCCTCGTAGGTGAGGCGGTCGCGGTCGGCGACGACTTCGACCTTCTCGGAAGGGAACTTCCCTTCCGGATCCCATTCGCGCGTGATGCGTTCGCGGACCTTCGGGAAAAAAAGTTCGGCGTCGTGGTTCCCGACGAGGTACGTGAGTTTCTTTCCCGGCCGCGAAGCGAACCGGCGGAGCGCCTCCATCACCTTCGGGTGGCCCTTGAAGATCGCTTCCGTTTTCGCGAGCGCCATCGACTCGGTCACCGACTCCTCGAACTCCCCGTGGATCGGGACGTTCAGGTAGTCGAAATAATCTCCGTTCAAGATCAGCTCGACGTCGACGGGAGCGCCGTCGGAGTGGGTACCGTAGGGACCGGTCGAGAAATGGTCGAAGAAGCAGATCATGTCCTCGTCGTGGAGGAAGTCCTCGTGCGGATTCGCGCGCCCTTCGAAGAACCGGCCGGCCGAAAGGTGGCAGTCGCTGATGATGATCTTGTACTTCTTCTTCGGGGGCGGCGGCGCGGCCGTCGCGTTCGAATCGGCGGTCACTTTTTCGGGCCTCGTCTCGGGAGCGGTTCGCAGGTTGACCTCTAGGATACCATGATTCCCGCATCGGCTCGGACGAGGTCCGTCTTAAGCCCCGTCGGCCCCAGCTCCTTGATTTTCAAGCATTAACCCGTCGCGTCGTTTTTCGATTCCCCGTCCCCACCGTTATTGACTTTGCCCGTCAAATGCCGCAGATTGGGCCCTCCCTATGGCAGATTCTACGAAGAAGTGGTCCGACAACGTGGTCGGGAAGTTTTACGTCGACGATCAGTGCATCGATTGCGATGCCTGTCGCACGGAAGCCCCGGCGAACTTCAAGCGCAACGACGAACACGGGTACTCCTTCGTCTATAAACAGCCTTCGACTCCCGACGAACTCGAGAAGGCGCAGACCGCGATGGAAGCCTGCCCGGTCGAAGCCATCGGCAACGACGGCGATCTGTGACGTGAGTCGGCCCGACCGTAGGCGAGATGTCCTGCCGCGAAACCTCGAGGCTTCGCGGCTTTTTCGCGTTTTTCGGGCACGAAGATCCTTAGGATTCGGTTAACTTCCGCGCCGATTCGCGCGTGCGCGAGTTGAGGGGCGATGTGTCCGCGTCTTTACGGACACATCGTGAAACCCGCGAAATCTCGGGATAAACTAAGAAGAATGTCGCATAAGTTTCTGCGTCAACTCCTCTGTTTGATCCTTTTGGTCGCGTTCACGACGATTTACCTGAACGGAACTCGCATCTTCGCGCCCGTCGACGGGAACTCGTATCTCTCGAACCTTCGTTACGAAGGCGCGGGGAACGAATGGAATCGCTCGCTCTTTGGCGACCAAGCGCGCTGGGCGAGCATGGAGAACTACCTCCGCATCGCGAACGAATACGAGATGAAGCAGAACTACGGGCTCCTCTCGGAAGGCGACGAGGCCCGGTACTATCAGGAGTTCCGCCAGATGGCGCGAAACGCGCTGAAGGACTGGAAGCACTACCACTACGGCGCCGCCCGGGACAAAGTCGCCCAGGAACTCGACGCCATCCCGAGCTGGTACGAGATCCGCCGTTCGAAATCGCCGCCGATGGTCGTCGCGGGCATCCTCGCCGCGGCTTACTCGGGGCGTACGCTCCACTACCGCCTCGGCGACGACCTCTCGGTCGAGTCCCGCACGATCCTGCACAGCTCGCATTTCGAGAGCCAGTACATGGGGTGGAACAGCGCCCTCATGGGCGCTTCGCTCGGCACGACCTACGACCACGTGAATCGCGTGATCGCGATGTCCGTCGCGAAGGACGTGGGCGGCGGAGTCGGCGTCGTCTACAACCACCAAACGGGCGACGATTCGCTCGGAATGGTGTACTCGGCCGGTTTCTGACCGATCGTTCGGAGCGGCCTCACGGAATATGGTCCATCCCGGAATCGGGAAGGGCGATCCACGCGTGCTTGCGCCTACTTGCGATTACATGTTCGGACGGGCTTGGACGATCCAGAGCTTCCCGTTCGAATCGAAGACCCACTCGATGTCGTAGCCGTGCGGCTGCGCCCCGAGCTTCTTCTCGATTTTCTGCGCCATCGCGTTCAGCTCGTTGATCTGGGCTTCGGTCAAGACCGGGTGCCCCGGCTCGGCGGGAGTGAACTTGATGCCGCCCTTGGCTTTCGCCGTCGGCTTCGTGTTCGACGACGTCAAACTCGAGCGGATCGGGCGGTTCCCTTCGAGGGTGATTTCCTCGACCGGCGCGCCGGCTTCGACGACGGAGCCGATGCCCCAGTTCGCGCTCACGAAACCCTTACCCGGAACCCAATGCGCGGTCCCTTTCGAGATGATGACTCCGGAAGACTGCGCGAAGATCGTGGGCAGGACGACGATCGACGGTTCGGCGATCGGCACGGTGACCGCTCCGAGCGCCCGACCGCGCCAGCTGATCGACTTCTCCTTGAACGCCGAAGCCCAGACCTTTCGGATCGCGTCCTGGACGGCTTTCCGATCGAGGGCGACGTTCGGCACGCTCTCGTTCAATCCGGCTCCGTTGAAGCCCGGCAAATCCTCGATGTTCGTGTCGCTACGGAAGAAGTTTCCGATGTCGACTCCGAGCTCCTTTCGGAGCGACTCGAGCGAGGCCATGACCTCGTCGAGCATCGAGGCCGGGATTTCCGTCGACAGGATCTTTCGGCGGATCTGCTGGCAGGTCTTCGCGACCCTGAAATTGTTCGTGAGTTCGGTCGCCGCCAGGTCGTCGATCAGCTCCTTCACGCCGACCGCGCGGGTATAACGGTCGAAATAACCGAACGGCAGGATGAAACCCGGCATGAGGTGCGGGGCGATCTGCGGATCGGTCATGAGCTCCGAGAGGGTCAGCCCCTTCGGACCGGCGATCGTGTCGTGCAGGTGATTCGCCGCTTGACGGAACGTGACCGGCTTGTCGATCGAATGGTTCGGGACGGGAACCTTGATCTCGGAGGCGCCTTTCGCCGCTTCTCCCTCGACTCCGGCGAGCTTCGACCGCTCGAGGAGCGGAACGATGGTGACTTTCCCCTCCTTCGTGGCCGAGATCCGCACGAGCTGCCCGTCGAAGCGCCGGAGCGCCTCGAGGAGTTCCGCGTTCCCTTTGATGTTCGGGACCTTCAGCGCCTTCGCGAGGAGCTGCAAATGGCTGAGCTTCGCGCCCGTTCCGATCGTGATGATCCCGCCGAGCGCCGCGCTTTCGGTCGGCATTTCGGAGAAGACGCCGATCTCGTCGGTCGTCATCTCCATCGCGTCCTTATTGATGCGAAGGATGCCCGTGGCGTCACCCGGGTTGAAGACGCGGATCGGAAGCTTCGAAGGAACGCCCGCGATCTCGTGGGTCAGGTTCTTCGAGGCCATGAGGGAATCCTCGATCGAATCGACGAGCTGCGAGAGCATGAAGACGTTGTTCGAGCGGAGCGTGCCGTCGATGAATCGAACCGGCATCGGCCCGCCCGGTTTCGACGCGATCCTAAGAATCCGTTCGTCGAACTCGCCGTAAGTGCGCTTCAAGCCGTAGTAGACTTGGTCGACGGTGTTGCCGAGGAGGTCCGAAAGAAGTTCGAGCTTCCGCGCGGAGTCGATACCCGCCGCCTGCTCGATCAAGTCGATCTGGGCGAGGTAGCTCTCGACTTGTTTCGCGGTGAGGAAATCGTCCGCGCCGACTTGGTGGATGATCTGGCGTCCGAGGGTGATCACGTCGACGAACTGACGATCGAGGTTCGAGGGAAGTTCCTCGATCCGCTTCTTCGCCGCGGTCATCGCCGCGCCGGCGAGCTCGCGGTCGATCAGGTAATAGTCGTAGCCGCCGAGCTTCTCCTTCCCTTCCGCGGCCCGCATTTCTCGAAGCCGTGTCCGAATCTCGGCGATCCGTTCGAGCTGCTGATCGGCGGGGAGGTGTTCGAAATCCTTCGTCAGGTCGGCGAGCTTCGTCTTGATGGCCGAGGAGACCTTGAAACCCGTGACCGATTCGGTGAGCGAACGCGCGCCGCCGCCGATTCCGAGCACGCCTTCCATCTCGGCGACGCACTGGTCGAGTTCCTTCACCGCTTCCGGCTTCTTGTTGATCTTCAGGAGGTAATCCGCGCGGTAGTGCACGACCTCGTCGTAAAGGGTCCGCGTCGGGAACGAGTGGATGCGGATCCGAAGCGGAGTGAAATCCTTCTCGAGGTCGGCGATCCGGAGCGCCGTCTGGCGCAGGCTCGAAATGAGGTTCCCGTTCGAGTTCATCGCCCAGCCGTAGGTGAACAGCCGGCTCTCGACGCCCGAAACTTTCGAGAGCATGCCCTCGTCGAGATTCGTACGCAGAGCTTTCACCATCTTCGGAACGTCGCTCTCGATGTCCGCGACGCCGCGGCGCTCGGCGAAGTCGACGTAAAGCGAATGGCCGCTCGACTCGTAAGCGCCTTGGACGGTCATGCCGTGCAGCTGGTCGGCCGGGATCATCCCGTCGAGATGGAAATCCGCGTTCAACTCGTCGACGAGGATCCGCGGCAGCACGAGCGGGTCGTATCCGACCGTCTGGCGGACGACCGGGCGCGGGATCACGGTCTCGTAGAACCGGCGGCTCATGTAGCCTTGGGCGAGGAACTTCGGATCGAGGCCGTGTTCGACCGGAATATACGGACACGTTTTCACGGTCATCAGCAGTTTTTCGGCCGGATAGACGGTGAGGTTGATCGCGTCGCCGACGAGCCACGGGAAGTACGCCTTGTAGCGGGGGCCGCCGAACATCTTTTGGACCTGCGCGGGCGAAAACGCGATTCCGTCCTCGCTGAGCATCTTCGACTGCGCGAGGAAGTTCACGACGGCTTCCCTCACGCCGGCGACCGGATCGAGACGCGAGATGATCGCCGTGACGGCTTCCGGATTTTCGCCCTGGTTCTTAAGGAGCTCGTAAACGAACGTGCGCCGCTCGGCGATCGGCAGTCCCTCGACGTAGACGTTCAGGTTCAGCCTTCCGCCGCCCTGTGGTTTGAAATCGAGCCCCTGCTCGAGGACCTGCCGCATCTCCTTACGCAGATAGGCCTCGCGTCCGTCCTTCGGCGGCGAAGTCACCACGTCCGCGCAAGGCTTCCGCGCGGCGTATCCTTCCGGCGCTCCGAAGAGCGCGAGGGCGAGCAGGGTCAGGGCCAATGGTCGACGAATCCGGGATTCGAAAGAGTGCATTCTCGTTCCTATCGGCGCCTCGACACGGGCGCGCGAGTGAGTTTTAGCCGTGAACACGGAAATTTTCTGACGGCCCTGAGGATTAGGCAATCCGAATCACGGGCCTTAACCGAATCCGAACGCCCGCCGATAAAGCGACGTGAAGATCTCGCGCGCGCTCCCCATCCTCGCCGCACTCCTCGCCGCCTCGGCCGGCCTCGCGAACGAGTGCGTCGACGGCGTCCTCCCGCCGACCGAGGGAGAACTCGCGGAAAGAGGGACGTTCCAATTCAAGTTCAGCTACTTGGACGAGAACGCGATCGACCTGAAGAAGATCCTGAAGGAACCCCCGGCGGCGACCTCGAAGGAAACGCGCCAAGAACTTGACGAGATGCTCGCCCTCCAGGCGAATCGCACCGACGAAGACGTCGAGCGCACGAAGTTCGAAGTACGCAATTCCGTCCGCACGTTCTTCGGCCCCCCCTACGGTCCGCTCACCGCCGAGGAAGCCGCCGCGCTCGAACCGCTCTTCGTAAAAGTCCGGAACGACGTGAACTACTTCTCACAAGCCGTGAAAAAGGTCTGGAAGCGCGATCGCCCGTTCATCACCGACCCGCGGATCAAGCCCTGCGTCCCGCTCGAGAACACGACGTCCTACCCGAGCGGACACGCCGCGACCTCGCACCTCTTCGCGCTCGTCCTCGGCGAACTGAACCCGAAACGCGCGAAAGAGATCATGGCGAGCGCGGACCGGGTAGGCGCCGACCGGGTCCTCGCGGGTATGCACCATCCGTCGGACGTCGAGGCCGGGAAGGAAATCGCGGACGCGGTCTGGAAGAAACTCCGCACGAACTCGGCCTTCAAGAAAGACCTTTCGGAGTACAAACTCCCCTGAAAGTTCGCGAAGGCCCCTATTCGCGGCGTTCGATGCGGTCGGCGATGCCTTCAAGAAGGGATTTGAACGCGTCCGATTCGCGAAGACGGAGTTTTTCCGCGGGCGCTCCCGCGGCCTCGGCCTTTTTCCGGCGATCGACGAATTGACCGAACGCGACGACCGGTCCGACCATCCGGTGCGAGAGAAAAACGCTGCCGGCGAAGGTGAGCGCGAGCGCCGCCGTCTCGATCACGGCGAGACCGAAGAGGTAGTCGCGCACCACGCGGCTCGAAGGGATCGGTCCGGTCGGACCCGCGACGTAGACCTTCAGGAACACGAACGAGTAGATCGCGATCGCGAAGAAATGCGCGAAACCGAAAGCCATCAGCGTGAACGCGAAGCCGCGCTGGAAATTCGGCTCGATCCAATACCCTTTTCGCTGGTCCTTCCACCGCCAAAGGGCGTCGCCCTCGCGGAAGAGCGCGATCGCGATCCCGACCGCGCCGAGGAAGACGACCGCGTCGGCGAAGTTGAACGCCATCTCGTTCAGGAGCGGGAGGTGGATCTGCGCGTAGTCGACGACCGCGCCGGTCGACATCCGATCCCAGACGTTCCCGAAAACGCCGGCGACGTAGAAGATCAGCCCGGTCTTGAGCAGCGGCGTGTCCCGGTGGCGAAGGAGGTAGAGCACGAGCGCCACCCCGGCGGCGAGGAACGCGAATAGCACGCTGAAGAAGATCCGTACGATCCACGGATCGAGGTCCGCGAGGTAACCCCCGAAAACGCCGGGGTTTTCGAAGGGAGAGAAACGGATTCCCGCGAGTTCGAGGGGAGTTTCGAGACCGACCGCCCATCCCTTCAGGGCCTGGTCGACGAAGATCGTCCAGACGACGACGAGCGCCGTGGCCAGGATGAGCGACTTCGGATTCGCGAACACTCGACGCAGGCGGGCCTTCACCTAGAATCCCCCTTTCGTCCTCATCGTACCCCGGCTACGTACGCGATCCAAGCGTGAGCCGGATCGGCGTTCTCCATCGGCGCGTATTCCCCGGTTCCCCGGCCTCGCGAATCGGCGACCTCCCAAAACACCTTCGTATCCCGGAATCCGGCCTCGCGAAGCGCCTCGCGCACCTCGCGGATCCCCCAGAGGCGCCAGTGGTACTCGAACGCGTGCTTCAGCCACCGCTTCGACGGCAACTGGAAGTGGATCGCGTAATCGTTCACCGCCGAGATCGCGTCGTAATCCATCTGGTCCCACACGTAACGGACCCGTCCGACGCCCGGCACGCGGACCATTCGTTCTTCTTGGAGCCACTCCTGCATCCCCTCTCCTCCGGCCATTTCCAGGAAGAGGGTGCCTTTAGGCGCTAAACTGGCCCGCGCCGCGCGGAAATAGTTCACGAGCGTCTCGCGCTCCTTGAAGACGAAGAAGCTGAAGTTACAAGCCGCGATCAAGTCGAACTTCTCGCGCGTGGGCCGGAGCACGTTCGCCTGCTCGAGCCGCACGCGTGCCCGCTCGCCCGGCGAGAGCTTCGGCGCGTGCACGCGCGCGAAGTACGCGAGCGGTTCCGGATCGAGATCGAGCCCGACCGCCGTGCGGTCTTTCGCCGATCGCACCCATTCGGCGCTGATCCGCGAGGTTCCGCAGAAATCTTCCCGCAGCCGCTTCGGATCGCGTCCCGTCATCCAGCGGTGGTAGCGCGGAAAATGGCGGACGTGCCAATCCGGGCTCTGCACGCACTCCTCGTAGAGCACGTACTTCAAATCCGCCGCGGGCACCGCCGGGCGCCGGGGGGAGTTCTTCCGGGGACTACCTCGCTTCTTCGACTTCCGTTTCTTCGCCAAGGGAACGGGTCAGTTGAAACGGCCGATCTGGATGATCGACGCCGGATCGATGCCTTCCGCGGCCATGATCGCGACTTTCTGGGCGACGCGTTTCGCGAACGTACGGAACGCGACCGAGGTCGGGGCGCCCGGCGTCGCGACGGTGATCGGACGGCCGGTGTCGCCGCCTTCGCGGACCGCCGGGACGATCGGGATCTGGGCGAGGAGCTCGGTGCGGAACTTGTCGGCGAGGATCTTCCCGCCGCCATGACCGAAGATGTAGTACTTTTTATCGCTATCCTCGGGTTGGAAATAGCTCATGTTCTCGACGACGCCGATCATCGGGACGCGGACCTTGTCGAACATCGCGTAGGCTTTCCGCACGTCCTGCATGGCGACTTCTTGGGGCGTGGAGACGAGGATCGCGCCGGTGACCGGCACCATCTGCGCGAGCGAGAGCTGGACGTCGCCGGTGCCCGGAGGCATGTCGACGATGAGGTAATCGAGGTTGCCCCATTCGACCTGGTGGCAGAACTGGGTGATCACGGAATGGAGCATCGGTCCGCGCCAGACGAGCGGCTGGTCCGGATCGACGAGGAACCCCATCGACATGACCTTCACGCCGTGGGCGACCGGCGGAATGAAGAACTCGCCCTTCGTCGGGTGGTTCAGGATCTTCGGTTGCTCGGTCACGCCCATCATCGTCGGGATGTTCGGACCGTAGACGTCGGTGTCCATCAGGCCGACGCGAGCGCCTTCGAGGGCGAGCGAGGTGGCGAGGTTCACGGCGACCGTCGATTTTCCGACCCCGCCCTTGCCGGAGGAAACGGCGATGATGTTCGCGACGCCTTCGATGGCGGCGACGCCCTTACCCGGGGCCGCCCCGGCCGCGACGTGGCGGTTCGCGCCGCGTACTTTCGCGTCCATCGTCACGTTCACCGACTTCACTCCCGGCACGCGCGCGATCGCTTCGCGGACGGCGGTTTCGATCGCCGTCTTTTCCGGATGCGCCGGCGTCGTCAGCACGACCTTCAACCGGACGTCGCCGTTCGGGTTCACGTCGAGGTTCTCGATCATCCCGAGGGTGACGAGATCCTTTTTCTGGTCGGGTTCGATGACGGAACGGAGGGCGTTCTGGAGCGCGGACAGGTCGACGGAAGTGGATTGGGCCATGGGAAAGGCTTACCAAACCCGGGGCGGAGCGGCAAGCGCCCCGAAACCCCGACTTTCCCTCGGCAAATAGGCTATTTTTCGTGCGCGGGAGCGGGCTCGGAGGCCGGCTGTCGGCCGAGGTGTTTCGCTTCGATCGTGTTCAGGACGAGGCGCGCTTCGGCTTGGACCGCGGGCGCCTCTTCGGCCGAGTTCGCGACTTTCTTACAAAACCCGGCGAGGGCTTCCGCCATCGCGTGGGTCATCGGCGTGGATTCGGCCGTGTCGAGGAGCTCGCGGAAGAGATCCACGCGCCTCGCGGGGCGCTGGACCCGGAGCGTATCGTACTCGGAACGGAGGACGGCGAACTCGTGCGCTTCGAAACGCGGCGAAAGCTCGTCCGTACGACGAGCGATGCCCCAGATCGCGAACGAAACAAGCACACCGATGAACACCGAGAGCCGAAAGCCCACGCGAGATAGTCCGTCCTGGAAAGAAAAGCCGATTCCTCATGAATCGGCGTATCCCTCCATTATAGACGGAATATCCCCGGCGGTACAAGCCGGGATCCGGGAGTGACCGAGCGGACGACTCCGCTTACCAGTTCGAATCGCGGCCTTCGAGCTCGCGGGCCCAAACCCCGGATTCTCCGTCCTGGCCACAAACCGCGACTTTCGCGTCCGGCGCGACGACGGTGCCTCGGAATTTCGTGCCGGTCAGCTCGACCGCGGTGGCCGCCGGGAAGTTCCAAAACACGCGGCCGGCCGAGGGCTGACTGCGGGTCGCGAACGTCACCTCGACGCCGCGGAAGATCGCGATGCGGTTCTGCGGCAGATTCGTGACGAGATCCGATCCCGCCGGGATATCGATCACGAACTTCGTCACGTTCGAAAGCTCGGCGGCCGTGATCTCGGCGACGTTCAATCCCGTCTTCTGACCGATGATCCGGATCGTGCAGGTCTGAGGACTCATCGCGACTTCCGTCATCGCGAGGGTCGCCGTCTTGCACTTCCGCTCGATCGTCGCGTTCGCGGGCGTCTTCTCGCAAGATTCGGAGAAATCGCCGATCTTACGGAGATTCATCCGCATGTCGAGCGGCGCCTTCGCGAAACCGCCGAACGCCGAGGATCCGACGTTATCCAGGGTTTTCCCGTAAGTCGCGCGGCCATGAAGGACTTTCGACTTGTTCACGCCGAGGTCGCCGACCGCCGCGAGATCCACGCGAGCGGCGTCGCTCGGAAGGGCGCTACCGACTTTGCCGTGCTGGAAGCAGACGGTTCCGGCGGCCGCCCGCTTCGCGAGCGTGACGGCGTCGGTTTTCAGGGTGTCCGTGACGTAAGCCGAGTATTCGAGCAAGTCGCCGAGCGCGTTCGGCGCGCAAGCGATCGGGGTCGTCGAAGGCGTCGGGCTCGGAGTCGTCGACGGGTTCGGCGCCGGAATCGAGGGCTGGGGGTTCGGGTCTTCGGTTTGGAAGAAGGCGTTTCCGTTCCGGGTCACGCTCTTTCCGCAAGCCGAGAGCGCGAGACACGCGACGAGGAGTGCGAACCTTTTCATGAGAACCCTGCCTTCCTAGACCGGTTAGAGATGGAACTGCTTAGGTAAAGCTTAGCGAATGCCGGGACGAAATCATGTGCGAACGGGGAAAAACGATGGAAAGCGCCAACCCGCTGACGTCCGTTACTTCAACTCGTTCAGGTCCCGCACGAGGACGTCGGGGTTCGCGACCCCGTCGATCCAAAGTTCGACCCGGCGATTCAAAGCGTACGCCTCGAGATCGTCCGCCGGATCGATCGGACGCGTCGGCCCGAACCCTTCCGCCGCGAGCTTCGCCTTCGGGACGCCGAGCTTCGCGAGCTCGGTCTTCACGCGCTCCGCGCGCTTCTTCGAAAGCCGCATGTTGTAGTCGAGCTTCCCGCGTTTGTCGGCGTGGCCCTCGACGCGCATTTTCTGCCAGGCGTCCGGCGCTTTGTTCAGGTACTTCGCGACCTTTTCGAGGATCTGCCGGGAGGACGGACGCAGTTCCGAGCTCGCGGTCTTGAACCGGAGCACCGCTTCGCCGAGATAGATCTTCACCGCCTTTTCCGGCGTCACTTCGGCGAACTTCGGCGCGACCGGGCGCTTCGGTGCCTCCGCGACCGGCGACGGCGCGGGCGCCGGAGCGGGCTCGGGCTTTCCGTCGGAAACGAGCGGGATGCCGAACTGGACGTCGGCCATGATCCACCAGATGCCGCGATTCGAGATCGTCAGGTCGTGAAGCACCTGGAGACCGAAGCGCCACCGGTGATCCTCGGCCGGCGAAGTTTCCCAGTCGTAGCGAGCTCCGCCCGCGAGGGCGAAGCTCGTGTTCGGATCGCTCGTCGACTCGTCGAAAGCGACGTCGGTGCCGAAGAAGCCGTTGAAGACGAGGCCGAGCTGATTATGGACGTCGAAGCGATAGCGCGGCGAGAACTCGACGAAACCGGCCCGGGTCTTCACCCTCACCGTCGCGTTCGCGAGCGGGCTGTATTGGTCGTCGCCGGACGCCATGTGGTGCGCGTAGCCGATCCCGAGATCGCCGACCCAGTTCCGGGTGTACTTCGAGAGCAGCGCCTTCAAGTGGATCGCGTAGCCGTCGCGGTCGGACTCGCGCGAACCGGACGACGGACGCACGCTCGTGTAACCGCCGTCGAGACCGAAGTAGATCCAAAGGCGTTCCGCCGGGTCGAATCCGAGGAGGCTTCGATCGTCGGTCGGACCGACGACGGTGTTCTGTTCGGTGACCGGGACCGCGGTCGTCGGGGATTCGGTGGGGATCGGTGCGACGGCCTCGGCCCTCGGGGCATCGCCCATGGGCGTCGGATCGGCGGCGAAAGCGGGAACGGCGGCGACCAACAGGACGAGCGGGAGGGTCTTCAGCATGCCTCTATTGTTAGAGGGGAAGCTCGGGCTGTCAATTCGCCGATCCGACGTCGTGCACGGAAACCGAGACGGATTCCGACGCAATCCGCTGCGGGGCCGACCGCGCGATCCGTTCGGCGAGTCGATATTCGACTCGGACTCGGGCTTCGAGCGACCATTCCTCGGCGGCGAACGCCGGGTTCTCGCGCGCGAGCGTCGTCATCACCTCGGGGTCGAATCCGCAGGGAACGATCGCGCGAAAACCCGAGTCCTCGTTCGCGAGGTTCAGTCCGATCCCGTGATAGGTCACCCACTTCCGGACCGCGATGCCGATCGAGGCGATCTTCCGGGCCGACGGACCGCCCGATTTCGCGCCGACGACCCAGATCCCGGTCGCGTTCTCGCGCGACTCGGTGACGAGTCCGTATTCGGCGAACCATGCGCCGAAAACGGTTTCGAGTCGACGGAGGTACCCCGTCACGTCGTGGTCCGCGCCGAAGCCCGTCCCGTCGAGCTTCACGATCGGATAGACGACGAGCTGACCGGGGCCGTGCCAGGTGAGATCCCCTCCCCTCTCGATCTCGAAATACTCCGTGCCCGCGGGAAGCGGTCCGAGCGGAGCCGATCGCGAAGCGTCCGATTCGCCCGGCGCGCGCTGAAGCCCGCGGCCGCGGGTCACCGTCGGCGGATGCTCGACGAAGAGGAACGTATCGGGAATCTCGTCACGCGCCCGCCGTTCGACGAGCGTCTTTTGGTACTCCCAAGCGCGCGCGTAGGCGACGAGCCGGGCGCCGTCCGCGCGTAGGCTCTCGAATGCGAGACTTCCCGCTTTCACGACGGTTCGCGCGCGCCGCCGATCAGGCGTGCGCGGAAGCTCCGGCCGAAGGCGAGGCCTTCCGCTGGAAGATGTGGATCGCGTGCCCGAGGGTGGCCTCGGCCGCTTCCATCAGAGTTTCCGGCAGCGTCGGGTGCGCGTGCACGGTGAGCGCGAGGTCTTCGACCTGCGCGCCCATCTCGATCGCGAGCGTCGCTTCGGCGATGAGGTTCGAGGCCTCCGCGCCGACGATGTGCACGCCGAGGAGGCGGCCCGTCTTCGCGTCGCCGATCATCTTAACGAAGCCGTCCGGCTCGGAGACGGAAAGCGCTCGGCCGTTCGCTGCGAACGGGAATTTTCCGACTTGGACGGTGAAGCCCTTCGCCTTCGCTTCGGCTTCGGTCAGTCCGACCGTCGCGATTTCCGGATCGGTGAAGATCACCGCCGGCATACCGAGGACGTCGTAAACGGTCTTCTTGCCCGCGATCGCTTCGGCGGCGACGATGCCTTCCTTCGATCCCTTATGGGCGAGGAGCGGTTGGCCGGCGATATCGCCGATCGCGTAAAGGGACGGCACGTTCGTCTTCCGGGCGGCGTCGACGACGAGGAAACCCTTCGCGTCGATCTTCGCGCCGGTCTTCTCGAGACCGATGCCGTCCGAGTTCGGGGTGCGGCCGATGGTGACGAGGACCTTCTCGTAGGTGCCTTTCTTTCCGTCGGCGAAGGTGACTTCGGCGCCCTTTTTCGTCTTCGTCATCGACTTCACGCCGACGCCGATCTTGAGTTCCACTCCGCGCTTCTCGAGGCCCTTCTTCACGACGGCCGAGAGTTCAGGATCGACGCCGCCGAGGAGACCCGGGCCGGCTTCGACGACGGTGACCTTCGTCCCGATCTTCGCATAGAACGTGCCGAGTTCGAGGCCGATGTAGCCGCCGCCGATACAAAGCATCGTCTCCGGCTGCTCGTCCTGGGAAAGCGCGCTCGTCGAGTCGAGGACGACCTCGTGGTCGATCTCGAAGCCCGGGAGCCGAGCCGGACGGGAGCCCGTCGCGACGACGCAGGTATTGAACGTGAGCGTGTCGGTGCCCGACTTCGTCTTCACCTCCATCGTCTTCGGACCGGTGAACTTCGCGTCGCCCGCGATGAACTCGCAACCGTTCGCCTTCAGGAGTCCCGCGACGCCGCCGGTGAGTTTCTTCACGACGGTTTCCTTCCACGCGACGAGTTTCTTCATGTCGAGGGACGCGCCCTTCACGGTGATGCCCATCTCCTCGGCGTGGTGGAGCTTCTCGAAGAGCGTGCCCGCGTAGATCAGGGCTTTCGAGGGAATGCATCCGCGGTTCAAGCACACGCCGCCGACTTCGGCGCGGTCGACGACGGTGACCTTCTTACCGAGTTGGGCGAGGCGGATAGCGCAGACGTAGCCGGCGGGGCCGGCTCCTAGAACGATGACATCAGCTTGTTTCGTAGCCATGTGGGGTCCATTTCAGTCCGCGGAAGCGGACGCAGAGGCAGTTCAGGTCAGGAATGAGGCCAAGGACGGTTCAGTTCAGAGCCGGAATCGAATCGATCCGGCCGGCGATCAGAGACTATCCATAATGAGGAGCGCCGGGTTCTCGATATAGCTGATGAAGAGCTTCGTGAATTCCGCGCCGATCGCGCCGTCGACGATGCGGTGATCGAGCGAGAGCGAGAAGAGCGTCCAATCGCGGATGACGATCTCTTCCTTGCCGTTGATCTTCTTCACGACGGGTTTGCGGTCGATCTTGTTGAAGCCGAGGATCGCGACTTCCGGGTAGTTGATCACCGGAGTGGCGAAGAGGCCGCCGATCGTTCCCGCGTTCGTGAGCGTGATCGTGCCGCCGTGGTTGTCTTCGTTCGTGAGCTTCTTCGTGCGGGCGCGATTCGCGAGGTCCTCGATGTCCGCGGCGAGCTCGAGGATCGTCTTATTCCCGACGTCCTTCACCACCGGGGCCATCAGGCCGTCGTCCGTCTGCACGGAGAGCGCGATGTTATAGTAGTTCTTCTGGATGATGACGCCTTCGTCTTCGCGCAGTTCCGAGTTCAGGATCGGATACTTCTTCAGCGCGGCGACCATCGCCTTCATGATGAACGGGAGGTAGGTCACCTTCACGCCGTGGGCGGCGCCGATCTCCTTCGCCTTCGCGCGGAGCTCGACGAGGTTCGTGGCGTCGCATTCTTCGACGTACGTGAAGTGAGCGGCCGTCGACTTCGAGAGGTGCATCTTCTCGGAGATCTTCTTGCGGAGGCCGCGGAACGGGATGCGGGTCTCGAGCTCGGCCGGAGCTTTCGTCGCCGCGCGGGCCGCGTAGCCCGACGTAAAAGTCGGCGCTCCCGCCTTCGTCGCGCCGGCTCCCCCGCTCACGAACTTCTCGATGTCTTCCTTCATCACGCGTCCGTCCGGACCGGTGCCGCGGACTTGGGCGATGTCGACTCCGCTTTCGCGCGCGAACTGGCGCGCGGCCGGAGCGGCCGTGACGTTCCCGCCGATGGAGAGCATCGTCGTCGGCGCGGAGGTTCCGCCCGCGGCGGAACTGGACGGTTTAGCGCTCATCGCCGCCGGCGTCGGGGCGGATTTCGGCGCTTCGGTTTTCGCCGGAGCGGCCGCGGTCTTCGCGCCGCCCGCGCCTTCGAAGCGCAGCAGGACTTGGTTCACGTGAACGGTCTCGCCTTCTTTCACCAGGACTTCGGTGACCTTCCCCGCGATGTGCGAAGGAAGCTCGACGGTGGCCTTATCGGTCATGATTTCCGCGAGGACTTGGTCTTCCTTCACGGTGTCGCCCACTTTCACGTTCCACTTGATGAGTTCGCCTTCGTGGACGCCTTCGCCGAGTTCAGGGAGTTTCAGTTCCATGGTGTTTTCCTTTATGCGTGTGGGACTACGTTGTTCGTTTGGTTTTTAAGGGATTCGGAGGCGCGCCGTTTTTCGATCACGCCCTGGATGAAGAATTCGCCGGCTTTGTAGCTCGAACGGACCATCGGCCCGCTCGCGACGTAGAGGAAGCCGTGGCTTTCGGCTTCGCGACCGAGTTCCGCGTACTCCTCCGGAGTATAGAAACTCTCGACCGGAAGGTGGTTCATCGAAGGCCGCAGGTACTGCCCGAGCGTGAGAACGTCGACGTCGAAGGTGCGAAGATCGCCGAACGCCTCGCGGAGTTCTTCTTTCGTCTCGCCGAGCCCCATCATGATCGAAGTCTTCGTGAAGAGCGGACGGCCGATCTCGGCGGCGATGTTCTTCGCGGCGCGGAGGGTGGAAAGGGACTGAAGGTATCCCGCGCGCGGATCGCGGACGCGGTATTGGAGCCGCTTCGTCGTTTCGACGTTATGGGCGTACACGTCGAGGCCGCTCTCGACGATGATCCGGACGGCGTCGACGTCGCCTTGGAAATCCGGGACGAGCGCTTCGACGATGATGTTCGGGTTCAGGCGTTTGATCCCGCGGATCGTCTCCGCGAAATGATTCGCGCCTCCGTCCTTCATGTCGTCGCGATCGACGGAAGTGAGGACGACGTATTTCAGCCCGAGGGTCGCCACCGACTCGGCGACGTGCTTCGGCTCGTTCGGATCGAGCGGAGGCGGGCGACGCGCGGTCTTGATCGCGCAGAAGCGGCAGGCGCGCGTGCAGGTGTCGCCGCCGATCATGAACGTCGCGGTTCCGCCGGCCCAACATTCGGCGACGTTCGGACAGTGGGCTTCTTCGCAGACGGTATGGAGTTTCCGTTCGCGGAGCATCGACTTGATGTTCGTGTAGTTCTCGCCGCCGGGCGGACGGATGCGCAGCCAGTCGGGCTTCCGCGCGTTCAGGATCTCGCGGGCGCGCGCGGGATTGATCGGGCGCGCTTCGTCCTCCGGTGCGACGTCGTAAGGGGTAAGAACCGGGAGTTCTCGGAAAATCGCCATGGGCGACTTAGGTATAGGTCCGCGCGCGTCGAGATTCAATCCGGTAACGTCCTCCTGCGGTGTAAAAGGGCTTAAAATGCGCCGCGTCACGCGTGCGAAATCCTTCCGGCGGCGGTTAAACTCGTCGAGTGACTCTCGAGAACACCATCGAATACCTTTCCAGCTCCGAAGCCTGGGCTTCCGCCATGCGTGATCCCTACTGGCCGAAGTGGGATTCGCCCTGGTGGCACCTGCTCCTCCTCCACGAACTCGGGCAAACGACGGAGGAGACGAAGGCGGCCGCCTCGGTCCTCCTCGAGTCGATGCGCACTCATTTCCTCCCCTGTTTCTTCCCCGAAGAACTGCCGCCCGGCAAACACCCCGCCCACCATATCGGTTGCTTTTGCGCGCTCGGGACGATGCTGCCCGCGCTCGAGGGGTTCGGATGCGACGTCGAAGCGGCGCTTCCCTGGGTTCGCGGTTGGCTGATGAAGCACACCGTTCCGGGTGGGGGGATGAACTGCGACGACGCCCAATACAAGAAAGAGAATCCGGGGAGCTCGATCGTCGCCACCGTCGCCGCGCTCGAATTCATGGTCGAATCGAAGTCCGGCCCGCGGAACGCGGCCGAAGTCGAATTCACTCACGGACTCGCGCGGGACCTTTTGAAGCGCGAACTTCGAAAGGCTTTTTTCGCCACCTCGAACGCGGAGGAAAAAGAAGACGAGGAAGACTGGCGCCTCCTCTGCTTTCCGCGCTTCTATTTTTACGACGTTCTCCGCGGCCTTACCGCGATCACCCGGTACGCCGAAAAAATGAAAACCCCGATCCCTGCTTCCGCGATCGCGAACGTCGTCGCGCTCCTCGAGGCGAAGGCGGAAAAAGGACCGCTCCAGGTCGAGCGCGATCCGCGCGACGGCGTGAACACGTTCGCCTTCGAACGCGGGGAATGGGTTCGCCCCCGTCCGAGCGGCAAATTCCCGCTCCTCGTCGCCGTCTCGAAAATCGGAGACCCTTCGGAAGCGCTCCAAGCCGAATGGACCGCGACGCGCTCGCGGATCAAACGCCTGCGCTCGGGCGGACTGATGGTCTGATCCCGGAGGGCGAGGAACGGGGTCAAAATTTCGACGACTACCCTTCGAGCTTTCCGCAGTTTATCCTGGAGAAATGGGGACGCGGAGTCTCGATCGAATCTTGATTCTCTTCGTCGCCGCCGGCTCGAGCGCCGCCGCGATTCCGGGCGCCGGAGCTGCTCCTCTCGAGAGCTTCGCATTCGACCGGTTTCTCTCCGGAAATTCCTACGGAGCGGAGTTCCTCGACCCGCCGACCCCGGAATGCGGCGGAATTCCCGAGGATCCCCCTCCAGCCCCGCCCCGTTCACCTACTCCGACACCTTTCCCTTACCCCGAACTGACGACACGCACGTTCAACGCCGGCCCTCAGCCGATTTCCGTGCTGACCGGCCCGGAGCTCGCGAAGGCCTTCGCTCTCGTGAACCAGCCGTCGTTGGTTTTCGACTACCAATGGACCGGGTGCGCCCAACGATCGTATCGAATGAGCGAGATGCTCGCCAAGGCCGGCATTCATTGCGTCCAGGCATTCATTCAACCCCAAAAGGGCACGATGAAAACGTCGAGCACTCGCCCTATTCCGGGCAAGTCCGTCGACTTCGAGTGGAACTACCATATCGCGCCTCTCGTCTATTACCGCGAAACCCCGAACGCGGAGCCGACTCTCGTCGCGCTGGATCCCGGAATGAATCCGAAGCTCCCGACCGATTACGAGTATTGGGAGAGTTCCCTCGTAAGGCGGATGCCGAGGGACGAGAGTAAGGCCCGACTCGGTTTTCCCGCTTACGACTATTCGCTCTCGCTTCTTTCCCGATTCCAGTACGGAGAAAACTTCCATACTCAAGTTCCCACCGGATACTCGGCCGAAACCGACGCCCAAGTCGACGTCGTCCTCCAGCGCATGAAAACCGACTTAATCCGAATCAGGGATTCAAAATGAAATTTTTCGCCGCCGCACTTCCCGCGCTACTCGCCCTTTCCGCGTTCGCGGCCGAAAGACCGCTACTGACCGAGAGCCGGGAGATCGTCGACCGAACCGAAACGGTTAAAGGTCGGACGAAAGTCGACTTCCTAGGTTCCGAACGCCCCCTTTTCCTGAGCGCGAAGGATCCGAACGCACGTCGATTCTCCGAGATCCTCGAATCGAGTCGGAAAGAAGGGAAACGAATTCGGGTCCGGTTCGACTTAACGACCGGAACGATCGTCGAGGTCTCGAAAATCCAGTGACTACCGCCTAAAGATTTCCGGCCACTAAGCGAGTCGCGACAAGCCCGTCCCAAAACCGCCGTTCGGCGGAAGCACGACGTAACGGGAGCGGTCGCCCGCGCTCGGAGCCCGTTACCGCACGCGGGATTCGGCCGGCGACCGCGCGGAAAAACCGCGTGAGATTCGCCCGCCGGGGCGCCGCGAGCTCGAGACTCAGGCTCGTCGCTTCGATCGCCACGCGCGAAACTTTCACGCCCGAACGCGCGGCTTCGCGGCTCAGGATTTTCCGGATCGCGGCCCGATTTCCCGGCCGATCGAGCCGCCAGGCGCCGCGCGCCCGCGAAGCGCTCAGACGGGCCTCCAGCGGCCGATTCGCGGCGAACGGGCGCGCGGACTTTCGGCGGCCGGCCGCCTGGGGGCCGAACCACTCGCCCGGACGAACGCCGACGTCCGCCGACCGCGGCGGATTTTCAGGACGAGCGGGTCTCTCGTTTCTTCGAGGGAGGCTCGCGTCCCTTCCGTGGGACCCCGATGTGGGAGGATACGAGGAAAGATCCTTCTTCACGCGAGCGCTGAAACCACGACTGCCTTTTAACTTACTGCTAAACATACGGTAGCCATAAAAATTACGTGGGGCAATGTCAATTTCATAAAATAAAAAAGGCGGAGACTCGTTCGTGAGTCGTCCGCCTTTTTCGAGAGAGAGGAGTATTTGGCCGGCCAGCTTACGCTTGCCGACTGTGAGTTGCCGACTGAAATGGAGTTCCGGTTCGCAACTCTTGACCGGAACTCGGGGTAAACCGCATTCGCATCCACTGGCGCGACTCTCGTCACGCGCTTCACGGGGCTTCTCCGCTCTCGTAACTTGCTTCTCCCTTGATAAAGCACGGGCCGTGCCGGGAACGCCGGCCGGCCGCCCCGAAATTCCTCAGTCCTTCCGAAGTCGCCGCCGACGGCCCGATCGAGCCGCTGTCCAGGATTTAGACACCCGACGAAACGCGAAAGTCAGTGGCTAGCCACCGATCATCTTCCTCCTGGAATAACCGCGGGGTTTCGGAGAAAATGGGTATGGGGTGAATATTCCGGGGTTTTTCTCGAAACGGAGTCGGCGCGACGAGCGCGGGCAAGTGTCGATCTTCATCGGGTCGATGCTGCTCACCTTCTTCCTTTTCCTCGCGTTCGTGCTGAACACCGGGATGCTCGTGAACGCGAAAATCAACCTCCAGAACGCGGCCGACCTCGCCGCCTACGCCGGAGCGGCCGTCCAAGCCCGCCAGCTGAACGACATCGGTTTCCTGAACTACGAAATGCGGCGGACCTATAAGAAATTCCTCTACCGCTATTACGTGATCGGGAATTCGACCATCCCGAGTTTTCCGCGCACGGGCGGCTCCGGCCCCGCTCGTTTCGCCGTCCAGCAGTTCAAGGGCGGCCAACTCGACCTCGGCGTCCCGTCGACTTGCGTGACCTTTCTCCCGAACGACAACTTCTGCTCGCTCGCGAGCCTCCCCTCGATCCCCGGCCCCGCCGGAAGCCTGAACAACCTCGACGCCATCATGGGCGCGCTCAAGAACCAGCTCGACACGCTCGAAGGGATTCGGAAGGAAGGCTGCGTCGGCATCGGGCAGATGAACCAGATGCTGATGTTCTATTGGCTCTGGAACACGGATCCGAGCCTCGAGGCCGTCGCCGGCGCGCTCACGAACGCGAACTCGAAACCGGAATACGCCCAGCGATTGAAGGTGCTCCGTTCGCTCGGCCAGGGCCTCGGCCTCATGCCGCGCGAGATCTTCCTGCGGAAGCGCATCGATACCCTGAACCAGTACGTGAACTTCAAACCCCAGACGAACGTCGACGTGAAAGCGGTGAACGCGCTCAAGGGCGGCACCGACTGGGCCATGCACGAGCGGACGATCCAGGCCTACCTCTCCGCCTACCACACGCTCGGCGCGAACACGTTCTCCGATTCCGCCGACATCCAGATGGACGAACTCCTTCCGGAAGGGAAAGACAGCGCGAACCTCCTCCAACTCCAGAACGTGACGACTTCCTTCGACGTCTTCGCCACCGACTTCGCCGTCGGCGGGAATGACGCCTGCGCGCCCTACACCGAGAACAAGCCCGACGGCAAAAAGCGCGAAGACGGCTGCACCCAGTGTCTCGTGCCCTTTCCCCAGTCGAAGCGGTTCAGCGGATTCGATCCGGTCGTCGGCGTCGCGAAAGATCCGAAGGTGATGACCTACTACGCGATCCGACTGCGCGCGAAGGCCCACATCCTCTTCTCCCCGTTCGGCGACAACCTCGAGCTGACCGCCTACTCCGCAGCCCAGCCGTTCGGCTCCCGCATCGGCCCGCCTCTCGCCGAGTCGATTTACAACACCTCGGGCTCACCGTCCGGTCAGGTCCCCACCCGCTGCCTCAGCGCCGCGACTTGTACGGGCCTGATTCCGAACCTCCCCGTGAAAGACGGCGAATCGGCCCAGACTTCGCTCTCGACGGGATGGGCCCAGAACGACGTCTTGAATTCCCTCTACACCGCCGGCCTCGGACTGAGCGGAAACGGAAGCGGCGGACCGATCTCGCAGACGATCAGCAATATGGACCTCCTGAAGGCCTATCAAGTCGCGATGGCGCCGAATCCCTGGGAGATGGGCCGCTATAACATCCCGAACGATTCGAACGCGGATCCGTTCCTCCAAAGCTTCGACTCTAAAGGCGTGCGTGCGATCTGGGCGCCGCTGTTCACGGGAAGTTCTTCCGCCTCGAATTCGAACCCTGCCGCCGCGATCATCGATTACATCAACCTGATGGCGACGAACTACGTGAACCAGTCGACCGCCGCGAACAGCATTTTCAGCCCGGACGCGCAGGCCGCGCTCGTCACCCAGATCAACGCTTACGTGAACGGCCTCCTCAAAGACGGCCACGGCGAAGACGGCGAAGGCATCAACGTCGTCCGCATCTTCGACCCGATCAGCACCCGATTCGATTTGTCGAACACCCGCTCCCCGCTCGCCCCTTCCGTCCCGGACTCGATCATGATGCGTGACGCGAAGCGACTGAAGACGGGTTGGAACGACGTCCTGAGCCGAACCCCCCCGAACGACTACCAGCAGAAGGGACGCACCGGGTATAGCGTGAAGTTCGTGCCCCTTAACGCCCTGCGTACGCCAGCCGGCCTGACGACGAACGGGACCGATGCCTTTTCGAACACCCTGCCGACGGGCAACGGCGTCGGCACCGACATCGTCGAGATGAAACACTGATTGCCAACGCCTTCGATCCTTCGCTAAATTCGATGGGCTTCCGAAAATTTTGAACCCACCCAAGCCCATCCCGAAGGAATTCCGAAATGGCCAAGAAAGCGAAAAAGAAACCCGCGAAGAAGTCCGCTAAAAAGGCGAAAAAGCCGGCTAAGAAAGCCGCGAAAAAAGCCAAGCCGGCGAAGAAGGCGAAAGCCAAGAAAGCCGCCCCGAAAAAGAAAGCCGCTAAGAAGGCCAAGCCGGCGAAGAAAGCCGCCCCGAAAAAGGCGCCCGCCGTGAAGATCGCTCCGCCCTCCGCGAAGAGCCAACCGATGGCCCGCGAAGGCGCGCTGAGTTCAGCGGGCTCGTTCATGTCCGGCCTCGCCGCCGGCGTGGGCGCTTCCGCCGCCTACTCGAGCTTCGGTCACGAATCGTCCCACCACGACGACGGCGAGGAATAGTCGCTGGAAATCCGCGACGTCCTGCACGGGTCCATCTCGATCGAATCGCACGAACGTGCGATCCTCGATTCGCGCTATTTCCAGCGCCTGAGGGCGATCCGTCAGCTCGGCTTCGCGGAATACGCCTATCCGAGCGCGACCCATAATCGTTACGTTCACAGCCTGGGCGCCATGCATGTGGCGACCCAGGCTTTCGAAACGATTTTCGCCGGACCGGACGCGCGCCCCTCGCAACTCGCGACCGACCGGATCCGCCTCGCGGACACGAACCCGGCCGCGTTCCTGCGTTTCCGTGCGGTCGCTCGGCTCGGGGCCCTCCTGCACGACGTCGGTCACGGACCCCTCTCGCACACGACCGAGTTCGCGATGCCGGACGTCGCGAAGCTGAAGCTTCCCGAGTGGACCGGCCTCGCCGAGGGCGGACGCAAGGCGAATCACGAAGACTACACTCTCAAGATCATCCTCGACTCGGGCCTGACGAAAATTCTCGAACGCGCGGGCGAGGGCTTCGGGTTCGGTCCGCGCCACGTCGCGGGTTTGATCGATCCGAAGCTGCCGATGACCGACGAGTTTTTCGTCGAGACGGTCGGCGGGAAAAAAGTCGATTTCCGCCCGATCCTCCAGCAACTCATCTCGAGCGAACTCGACGCGGACCGGATGGATTACCTCCGGCGCGACAGCCTTTTCGCGGGCGTGAGCTACGGGGAGTTCGACTTCGACTGGATCCTCGGGAACCTCACTTCCCACGTGCATCAGGGGAAATGCTACCTGAGCCTCCAACACCGGGCGCTCTACGCGTTCGAGGACTTCCTCCTCTCGCGCTTCAACATGTTCCTCATGGTGTACTTCCACTACAAGAGCATCGTGTTCGACAACATGCTCGGCGAATACTTCGCGACCGCCCCGGGCGAATATACGCTGCCCGCCGACATCGAAGCGTACTGCGAGGCGGGCGACGCCCAACTCTACACCGCGCTGGCGAAATCGAAGAACGAGTGGGCCCGCCGGATCACCGAAAAGCGTCCCTACCGGATGCTCGTCGAACTCCATAGCGGGATCCCGACGGGCAAGGCCGCGGCCGAGCGCCAGGCGAAACTCCTCACCGAAGTGAAGGAAAAACTCGCCTCGAAAAAGATCTCTTTCCTCGAAGCCACCGAAGACGGCGAGCTCTCGAAGTATTTCCGCAAACCCGGCGATCCGCTCTATATCCGCTACGACAATCACTTTTCCGATCCGAGCTATTTCCCGCTCGAGAAATGCACGGACCTCTTCGAAAAGTATTCGGAGAAACGTTCGATCACCCGCCTCTACGTCGCACCCGAAGTTTACGCGGAATGCGTCGCGCTCGGTCGCGGCACCCGCTTCCTCGACTGACCGGACGGCCGGTGGGCAGCCTTTGCCGCCCGGATCGGAGCCCGAGTTAGGGTATCATCGGATTTCGATGTCGGGTCGTTTCACGCGTTTCATACCGATTTTAATTCTCTGCTCCGCCGGAATGGGCGCCCGACCGGTTCTCGCCGGGGGAACGCCCGCCTGTTTCTCCCCCTTCGTCGGCATGAGCGCCGAGGTCGAGGCGACGCTGCTCGAAACCGACTTCGCGCGCAAGCTCGCCGGATACAAATCGGACGCCGACGTCGACGCTTACCTTCGCTGCTGGCAGGACGACCGGAATCTACGCGAACTTTACGAGAAGAAATATCGTCCGCTCGTCCACGCGGCGGCCGCGGCGGCGAATATCCCCTATCCGATCCTCGCTTGCCTTTTCTTCCGCGAATCCGGGTACGACAAGGACATCCGGAGCCACGCGAGACCGCCCGCAGTCGGCATCGCCCAGATGATGCCGGAGACCTGGACGTCCATGACCGGTCTGCTCTCGGGAACCGCCAAGGCCGACAATCCGAGCGTCCCGAAGAACCTCCGTGCCGGCGTGCCGAGCGACGGAAAACCCCTCGATCTCACCGTGAAAGCGATCGAGGCGATCTACGCGAAGGTCCCGAAAGGCGGGTCGATCACCGACGTCGACACCTTCAAGCGCATGCAGATGCTGCTCACGGACTACATCAAATACCGTCCCGAAAAGAAAAAGCTCGCGAAGTCCTATTTGAATTACTTCCGCGACGTGCGCGCGCACGCCGAAATGATGCGGATTTTCGGCGAGTATCGTAAAGCGGCCGGCGGTAAAATCTCGACGGATTCCCGAAACGATCCGATCGCCGCCATCGGCGTCGGCGCGGCGTACGCGAAAGCTTTCGTCTTCGACGCCGTCATCGAGAAAGACGGCCGGTACCGGTATCCCTCGTACGACCGATGGATCATCGCCACCGGCGCCTACAACTCGGGACCGGGCGCTTCGAAATGCGACGAAGCGATGACCGCGGAAGAGTGTATCGCCGCGACCTCGGTCCTCGAGACCAAACGCCACATGGCCGCGATCCGGAATTGTTCCGAACAGGGGAACGACGAACCGATGAACAAGGGCGAAGGCCCGGGCTGCTACAAATGAGGATCGTCCTCGTTCTCGCCATCGGCGCCCTCCTCCTCCCGGCGATCGTCCGCGCGGCCTCTCCCGCCCCGCTCGAATCGATCCGGGCGGCGCTCGCGCCGGCGAATTGCGTTTCGAACTCGGTCGAGGCGCTCGACCGAGTCGATGCGGCCGTCGCGAGCCTCCGGAAGAGTCTCGGAAACGCGAAAAAGTTCGCGCGGCGCGCGGACGAATGGCTCGTCGAAGAACGCAAGTCCGGGAAGGACGTCCCCGAATTGAATTGGATCCGACTCCTCGATCCGTCTTCGCTGCCCGGCGGTTTCCCGGCGCGGCCCGGATTCGAAAGGTGCGACGGCCGCCTCCAAGCGATCCGCGACGCGCTCGCGGTTTCGCCCGCGGATCCCGTCCGCTCGTCCGCCGCCTACGCGGGATGGGATGACTGCGTCGGTTTGCTCTTTCCGAAAGGACGCCCGGACGAGGCGATCGAGCTCGGGGCGTGTCTCCGCGCGGCCACCGCCCCGACCGGACCCGCCCCGACGTCAACGCCTTGACCCCGGAAAATCCAGAACGGGACTTCGTCGCGCCGAATGCTATCCTGAAAAGGTGTTTCGGTGCGCTGGGCTTACCTCCGTATTGCCGTTGATTTGCGCGTTCGTCGTCTCGACGTTCGTCGCGGACGCGCGCGCCGGGGGTGGCGATCCCGAGCCGGGATGTTCCCCGACGCCGAGTGCTCCGACCGTGACGATCTATCCGTTCGTCTCGTCGGTGATCTCGCCGCTGAAGGACGCATACCTTAAGACCGTCGACTTCGAACTCGACCCGCTCTCGGCCGACCTCTCGGCCCTCGAAAACGAGACGGATCCTCCCGAGCGGCGGAAGACCTTCAGCGTGCTCGTGCGCGGCTCGAACGGCAAACGCGTCCTCACCCGCTACGACTGGGGCACGCTGATCCCGGGCTCGGGTTATCGGCTGAAGTGGAAGAACGGAGTCGCGACCGTCGAAAACGGCCGAGCCACGAACGTGAACGGAGCGCTCGGATTGAACGCGACCACGAACCTCGATCTCGGACTCGCCGATATCCAGTCGCTTTCCGCGGTCGACCTCGCCGCCCGCCTGAAGACGTCGTTCGCCGCTTCCGAGCAGCTGCTCACGAACGCCGCGGGCCAGATCCCGGGACTGAAGAACGCCGGACCGCGCGACTACCTCCTGATGGCTTCCTACCTGAAGCTTACCGCGATCGACGCCGCGAACCCCGCGAGCTACGCGAAGACCTCGGCGGAGCTCAAAGGCCTCCTCACCACCGCGGAAAAAATCCAGCTCGTCCAAGCGATCGGCGGCGCCGCCGGCGGCCGCGACAAATACGATTACGTGCGCGCGGGCGGGAAAAATCCCGATAACGCCGACGGCACGCCGGGAGTGAGCCTCTCGGGACCTTACGGGAAAAGCATCCCGCCGCTCGCCGTCCTCGCGAACCTCCACAAGGACGGGCACCTCGGCGTCTGCCGCGATATCGCCCCTCTCCAGACGAAACTCCTTTCCGACCTCGGCTTCAAGAAGGTCTACACGATCGGCTACAACCCGGGCATCAACCACGCCGCCGTCATCGCGCAGAACCCGGACGACCCGAATCAGATCCTCCACTTCAACTACGACGGCATGGAAAAGGGTGATCTACGCGACGGGATGGCGAGCCTCACCCGAGGCGAGGACTATTCCTCGCGCTACGACATCTACGACGCGAGCGGGAAGTCCGTCGCGACCCTCCCCTCCGAACTCGGCACGCTCATGCTCGAGGGCGAAGGCGGCGACATCAAGACCCTCGATCCGTTCCTCTTCCGCCCCCAGGGCTCGATCGCCCAGCTCTCGCTCGACGGCAAGCACGCGAAGTACCCCGTCTTCGTCGGCCAAACCTCCTCCGGCAGTCAGATCGTCGGCGTTGGTAACACCCTCCGTTTCGGGGATCCGAACCGGAACGTCGTCTCGGTCACGAATTCGGTCGGCGTCGTCTACGAGCGGAAGGACGCCTCGGTCTATTCGGATCGGAAACAGACGTTCGACGCCCTCCACGCGAACATCACGACCGCCCTCGCCGTGAACAGCCACTGGACGGACTTGAAATCGACGAGCGGTGGAACCGTCTCCGGACGATTGACGACGACGACGGTCGTCCACGGCGACGGCACGATGAGCGGAATGGCGAACGGTCAGAAGGACCTCGCCGGCGACTACAGCGCGACCCTCGAAGTGGGCGCGGACGGGAAATACGTCTCGAACGACGGGAAAACGAAAGTGAACGCGCGGATCGCGAACCAGTTCGCGCTCGGATCGACGGACGTGAGCTCGGGCTACCCGGACCGCGTCTACACGAACCTTTCCTACGTCTCCGTCACCGGCGAGCAAGTCGTCCTTCCCGACAAACTCACCGCCACGTTTAATACCGCGGTCGGCCTTCGGGAATTTGGCCCGCAGGTCCTCGTCGACGCCGGGGCGAAACTCCCGAAGTCGGGCATCCAGGCGGACGTCGGTTACCAAGGCGCGCTGGAAAAGGACGCGTTCACGATCGCGCCCGGAATGCAGCGGGAGTTCTTCGCGAACTTCCAGAAGGAGTTCAAGAACAGCCTCGTCATGACCGCGTCCTACCAGCAACCGATCGGTTTCACGCCGATCGTCCAGGTCGGGGCGAAAGCGTCGCTCACCGAGCTCCTCAAGAAAAAGAAGAAGTCCCCGAAGTTCGGGAACTGAAACCGTACTTCCGCCGCGCGCGGATCACGGCCCGAAGCCGCGCCGACGGCGCTTCTTCTTGAACGCCTTCGGGTTCGATTCGGCCGGAGCCGGTCTTAACTTCGCATGAGGCGCGTGAATCCCCGGACGCTCCGGATGGCCGATCTTCCCCGGAACGCGCGCGACGTGCGGGATCGAACGCGGGATTTCAGCGTTCGTCGTCTTCTCGAAACCGGACCACGAACGATGCCACGACTTCGTCGTCGGGTTCGCCTGCTCGTACACGCGGAGATTCTCCGTTTGGGACGAGAGCTGACGGGTGACGGCGACGGTCGCCGGCGCGGCCGGCACGTAGACGGTTTCCGGCGCGAGGATCACCGTCTGCTTCAAGAAGGCGACGCGCTGGCGGACGATGAAGAAATGGTCCTCGTCGGCGATCGGAGGCGGACCCGAGGTCGAGTCCAGCATCGGATTGCCCTCGCTTCCCTTCGTCTCGGACTCCGGCTCGGCGGCCGCGTAGACGAGGTCCTGGTATTTCTTCAGCTGCTCGGCGAGCGGCTCACTCGCGAGTTTACGGATCGCCTCCGGGTCGTTCGCGGCCTTCGCGGCGTCGCAGTCGATGAACGAGATGCCGACCTTCGCGTAAGTCAGCGTGGTCGAGCCGGACCGCTCGGAGTAGTGGTCCTCGATGCGCGTCCCTTTAGGCGCGAAAGAACATTCGTTCGCGAGGTCCTGAAGCGCCTGGGACTCGGCCTTGAACGTCGATTTTTCCGGCGCGGGATCTTCTCCCGTACCGACGTAGACGATGTACCCGCCGTCGACCGTGCGGCTCGGCGCGCGGATCCAATCGGGCGAGCTCGGCGTGGGCGAGCTCGAGCAAGCCGAGATTAAAAAAAACAAAGGTCCGACGACGAGAGCGCGGGCGTGGTTTCGCATCCCCCGACTTTAAGGGGGATCGCGGGGAGTTTCAACGCTCGGACGCTCAGCGGACGGTCGAGCAAAGCGCCGCGACGTTATCCCATCCCGGCATCTGGAGCCGGTAGCTGATCGCCGCCGCCGCGCAATCGACCGGGGCGGAGGACCGAGCGCCGTTGCAAAGGCGGGCGACGTTATCCCAACCCGGCATCTGGAGCCGATAGCTGATCGCCGCCGCACCACAATCCACCGGAGCGGTCGAAGTCGCGCGGTTGCAAAGCCTCGCGACGTTATCCCATCCCGGCATCTGAAGCCGGTAGCTGATCGCCGCCGCCGCGCAGTCGACCGGGGCGGCCGAGGTCGCGCCTTGGCAGAGTTCGGCGACGTTATCCCATCCCGGCATCTGGAGCCGGTAGCTGATCGCCGCCGCCGCGCAGTCGACCGGGGCGGTCGAAGTCGCGCCGTTACATAGCTTCGCGACGTTATCCCATCCCGGCATCTGGAGCCGGTAGCTGATCGCCGCGATCGCGCAATCGACCGGGGATTCGGAAAACGCGGCCGGCATCGCGCCGACCATCGAAACGAAAACGAGAGCGAGTGCTAAGCGGCGCATGGAGGTTCTCCTCGAAACGGCGTCAGCCGACGGTTATTCGCAGTCGCCCGGGAGTTCCGGGTCGCAGCGGTGCGGTTCGCTCGGCGGGAGCGAGTCGAACGTGTCGACGCAAGAGATCGGGGCGCGGTCCACGACCTTCGACTCGACGGCGCAGGAGTGCCATCCGTCGCAGTGAGGGCCCGAGAGCGTGCGGCGAACGCGAACGAGTTCGTAGGTCGAGACGCCATTCGCGTCGCGAGCCTTGCGCAGCGAGATCGTGTCGTCGACCGAATAGGCGCCGTTCGCATCTTGGGAAAACGTTTCGCCCCAGTAGAGCTCGTCGCTCATGATCGCGTCGCCCGACTGCTTGCCGAAATCGTCGCGGTCGATCGTGACCGTGCCGGAGCCTTTCCAGTCGTCCTTGTGGAACGAGATTTTGCGGATCCCGCGAACGGTCTTCGCCTTGGCGGAGAGCTCGCAGGTGATGTCGCGCGCGAAGGCGCTCGACGCGGCGAGGGCGAAAACGGAAACGAGGGTCAGGACGGAAAACTTCGACATGGGGATACCTCGGGGACTTCGGATTAGTTCTGACCGACCTTCGCGCGGATGCGCGGAGACCGTTTGATCAACTTCTTCGACGAAACTTTCTTCGCGCTCCGCTTGGAGAGCGGAAGATTTTCGCGGTAGCGGCCCTGGACGGCCGAGAGGCGCTTCAAATCCTGGTCGAAAGAAAGGTCGGCTTGGCGCTTCGCCTTGATCTCGGAGACGTCCTGGAGCGGCGCCATCGAGCCTTCGGTGTTTCCGGTCGAGGGAAGATTCGCGAACGCGCCGAAGGTGGCGGCGCTCAGGATTCCGATGATGAACCAGCTGCGGGAAACGATTTTCGATTTCATAAAACACACTCCAGATTCACGTGATGATCCGCGCCCCTATGAGCACCCGGCGTGCCAGATCGGGCCCCCCGCCGGCCCCGAAGACCGCCCTTGTTTCCGGGACTTAGCTAACCGTCCGCCGCCGTCGCGCCCCCTCGACTGTCCAAGCTCTAAACACGTGCAAAGCCCAGGGACAGTTTTGGTCCCTTTTCATGGCCCTCTTTCGGAACCGTAAAAAAGTTCGGCGAAACGCCGAAAAAAACCGCTCTGCTTTCGCGGCTGTGTCTGGGGCGACGATTTGCATTTCTATGCGCGTGGGAAAACCGGGGTTCCGGAACACCGGGAGAGGTTTTCCCGACCACTTTCAAAACCGCCACGACAAAGGGGGGGCGGTAGTCCGTCATTGGGGTCAAGTTAGCCAAGACACGTTCGTGTCGCATGGCGCAAAGCCGCGGCGCGAACATTGACCAGAGGGGAGGCCCGATCGATTCGGACCTCCCCTTCTCTTTTGAAGCGCGAATGCATAGACTCGACCCCTCACCTATGGACACTCCATCGACCGGGATCAAGACCGGTATCGCGAAACGACCGATCCGCCTCGTCGGCGTCCGCCAGAACAACCTCAAGGGCGTGAACGTCGAATTCCCCGCGCGCCAGATCTCGGTCGTCACCGGCCTTTCGGGGTCTGGCAAAAGCTCGCTCGTTTTCGATACGCTCTACGCCGAGGGCCAGCGCCGCTACGTCGAGTCGCTCTCGACTTACACGCGCCAGTTCCTCGAGAAGATGCCGAAACCGGAGGTCGACCGGGTCGAGAACATCCCGCCCGCGATCGCGCTCGAGCAGAAGAACCACATCGTCAATTCCCGCTCCACGGTCGGCACCCAGACCGAGATCGTCGACTACCTCCGCGTCCTCTTCGCGAAAGTCGGCCGAACTTACTGCGTCGACTGCGGACACGAAGTAAAGCGCCTCGATTCGGGCGTGATCCTCGACTGGGCGAAGGCGTGGCTGCCGAACCGTAAGGCGCTGATCCTCGCCCCGTTCGTGCTTCCGGAGGCCGGCCCTGCCAAGGAGAAGAAGGGAACGAAAAAAAAGGCGGCGAAAAAGACGGCTTCCAAGTCGAAGGGCGGCGCGAAAGGCGAAGGCTCGAAGTTCGCGCCGGCGACCCTGCTTCAGATCATCCGCGAGCAAGGATTCTCCCGCATCTACGCGCGCGGTCCGAAGGGCGGCGAAGTCCATAACCTCGAAGAACTCACCGCGCCCGGCACGGACCTCGCCGAACTCTTCTCGCGCGAACTCTTCATCGTCGTCGATCGGTTGAAGGCGGGAAAAGCCGATCTCGCCGACGACGCCGAAGACGGCGGCTCGACGCGCGCCCGCGTGCTCGACGCGATCGACCAGTCGCTCGCCATCGGACGGAACCGAGTCGCTTTCGCCGACCTCGACGACGCGAAGGCGTGGAAGCTCTTCGACGTGCGGTTCGCGTGCGTGAACTGCGGCCGCGAGCACCGCCCGCCGGAGCCGAACCTCTTCTCCTTCAACTCCCCGATCGGCGCCTGTCCGGCCTGTTCGGGCTTCGGTCACAACCTCGAACTCGACGAGGTCCTCGTCGTCCCCGATCCGACGAAGACGCTGAAGGGCGGCGCGATCGACCCATTCACGAAACCGTCGTTCTCGGAATGGCAGAAGGACCTCTTTCGCTTCGCCGAGCGCCAAGGCATCGCGATCACGAAACGCTACGCCGAGCTCACGCCCACCCAGCGGAAACTCCTCTGGGACGGCTCGCCCGACGATAAATCCTTCCCGGGCATCCGCGGCTGCTTCGCGGATCTCGCCCGCTATAAATACAAACTCCACGTCCGCGTCTTCATCCGCCGGTACCAGAACCAGACGGTCTGCCTCACCTGCCGCGGTTCCCGCCTCACCCCCGACGCGCTCGCGGTGAAGGTCTCCGGGATGAACATCGCGCAGATGCTCGAGCTTCCGATCGAGGAGGGCCTCGAGTGGGTCCGCGCGCTCGACCTTACGCCGCGCGAGGCGAAGATCGCGAAGGACGTGCGCGATCAGATCGAGCGCCGCTTCTCCTTCCTCGACGAAGTCGGCGTCGGCTACCTCACTCTCTCGCGACTCGCGAAGACGCTCTCGGGCGGAGAATTCCAGCGGATCAATCTCGCGACCCAGCTCGGGAACGGCCTCTGCGGAACCCTCTACATCCTCGACGAACCCTCGATCGGGCTGCACGCTTCGGACACGAATCGGCTGATCGGCGTCTTGAAACGCCTTCGCGACCAGGGGAACACCGTCGTCGTCGTCGAGCACGACCTCGAAGTCATGCGCGCGGCCGACTGGCTGGTCGAACTCGGCCCGCTCGCCGGCCGGAACGGAGGCACGCTGGTCGCCGCGGGCCCCGCCGCCGCGATCGCGAAGGACAAGTCGAGCGTCACCGGCCAGTACGTGAGCGGCGCGAAGCGCATCGAGCGCATCCGTCCGATCCGCCCCGAGCCGAAGCGCTGGCTGAAGTTCACCGGCTGCCGCGAGAACAACCTCCAGGAAATCGACGTCGACATCCCGCTCGATCGGCTCGTCGTCGTCTCGGGCGTTTCGGGTTCCGGAAAGTCGACGCTCGTCCACAAGACGATCCACAACGCGCTCGCGAAGCTTTTCTACCACTCCACCGAACCGGTCGGGAAATTCGAGCGCCTCTACGGCGCCGACCAGATTTCGGGCGTCGTGATGCTCGACCAGTCCCCGATCGGCCGCTCGTCGCGCTCGAACCCGGCGACCTACCTGAAGGCGTGGGACGAAGTCCGCCGGATCTACGCGAACCAGTCGCTCGCCCTTCGTCGCGGTTACACGACCCAGCACTTCTCCTTCAACGTCGACGGCGGAAGGTGCCCGGTCTGCAAGGGCGAAGGCGAAGTCACGCTCGACATGCACTTCATGGCCGAAGTCCGCCTCCCTTGCGAGGAATGCGGCGGAAAGCGGTTCAAGAAAGCCGTCCTCGACGTGACCTACCGGGGGAAAGACGTCTACCAGCTCCTCTCGACCACGATCGACGAAGCGTTCGAAACCTTCCGGGACAATCCGACGCTCGCGCGGAAGTTCGGGATCCTGCGCGAGGTGGGATTAGGTTACCTCCAGGTCGGCCAGAGCGGGACCTCGCTTTCCGGCGGCGAGAGCCAGCGCCTCAAGATCGCGGCCACGCTCGACGACCGCGCGAACGAGAACCTGCTCTATATCTTCGACGAACCGACGACGGGACTCCACCTCGAGGACATTCGCCGGCTCCTCTCCGTGATCCAGGACCTGATCGACTCGCGCCAATCCGTTCTCCTGATCGAGCACCAGCTCGACGTCATCGCCCAAGCCGACTGGATCATCGACCTCGGCCCGGGCGGCGGAAAGCGCGGCGGACAAATCCTCGCCGCCGGACGGCCCGACCAGATTTTCGAGGACGCGAGATCGATCACGGGCGAGACGCTTCGCCAAGCCGGATACGCGGAAATGCTCACGCACCACCTGCGCGGCTAGTCCGTCCCCGGCCCGAAGGAATCCTTCGTCCCTTAGGCGTCCGCCTTGGCCGCGTTCGCCTGCTTCAACCTTCGCGCGAGCGTTTGCATGAGCGTCTTCGACCAGGAGGGTCGGCGGTAAAGCACGCGCTCGAGCGTGCCGACCGGCACCTCGATCAGCTCGCACGAAGAGACGGCGTCGACGTTCGCGGTCCGCGGTTCGCCGTTGATGTAAGCCATCTCGCCGACGAATTCGCCGCGCTCGACGTAGCCGAGGAACGTTTCCTTTCCGTCGACGACGCGGAACGCGCGGAGGCGCCCCTCTTTCACGATGTAGACGGATTCGGCTTTTTCGCCTTCGGTGAGCAGTCGCTCGCCCTCGGTGAGGAATCGCACCGAATATTCCGTGCTCTTCCCGTGGAAGGCGAAGTTCAGCGCCTTCGCGAGACAAACCTTGAAATCGGCTTCCCCGTCGCCAGCGTTGTAGAACTGGAGGCGGCCGGTGACGAACTCGTCGACGTGGGTGGCTTCCGTCGGGAGCATTCCGACGACGATGAGCGCGGTTTGGGCCAGCTTCCGATCGTGGGTGACCTGGTTCACCATCGTGAGGCCGGTCACCTTCGAGATCTCCGAATCGATGATGAAAACGTGCGGCGGGACGTTCGACGCCTTTGCCCACGCTTCGGCGCCGTCCTCGGCGAAGTAGAGGGTCGATCCCGGATAATGCGCGAGCACGAGGCGCTCGAAAGCGCGCCGCTGAGGTTCGCTCTCCGTCGCGATCAGGAAAACTTTTTTCGAATCCGCACCCGCCATCCGCCCTCGATTGTACGGCCCCCCTGGGGGGACCGAAAGCTAAAAACCCCGCCGACCGAAACGGCCGACGGGGTTCGATCCGTATAGGTTGCTAACCGGCTATTGGAACGAGCTGATGACGGGTTCGGCGCCCGGCTCGAGGTTGATCTCGAGGACGGTCTTCCCGCGGTCGTTCCAAGTCGCGTAGTGCGCGGTGGCGACGATCTTCACGTGTTTACCCGCGTACTTCTTCCAAATCGCCGGTTCGGCGACGATCCGGTAGTAGGGGTTCCTCATCCGGGTGCGGTTCGCGAGCCACGGGTGCTTGTGGAAATCGATCCGGAGGTAGACTTGGCCCCCGTTGATTTCGACGGTTCCCATCAGGACGTATTTCTCGTTGATCGCGAGCTCGACCATCGTGTTCGCGCCGAGACCGCGGGGAGCTTCGCTCCCGCCGCCCGAGGCCGCCCAGCTCTGGCAGTCCTTCTTCATGTTGTTCATGCAGGACTTGAACAAGTCCTCGGCCCCGAAGCCCGCGCGGTCGGCGAACGTGTCCGCCGGCAGATCCATCGCGAACAGAAGCGCCGTAGCCGCCAGCGCGCCCAATCCAAACCCTCTCAAATTCCTTTTCATTCACTCCCCCTTTTTTGACTTCCCTGATTGAACGCGCTTCTTCCGATGAAGTGCACTTTGAGACCGGGAGCGAGGCGATAGCCTTCCTTCCAGTTCAAAAGGTATTTCGGATGCTTCATATCGGGTTCGATGAGCTTCCGCAGGCGGTTGATGTTGTAATAGAGTTTGTTGTCGTGCGATTCGGGGCGGTATTTCTCGCGCCAGACGCGCTCGATGATTTCCGCTTTCGCGAGCCCGCGCTCGGAATCGGGCGCGTCGCGGGTGTGCGCTTCCGTGAGCGCTTCGAGGATCCCGAGGAGGACGTATTGCTTCCCGAGACTGAGGTCTTGTTTCTCGCGGGTCCGAACTTCGCAAAGGCGCGAATCGATCAGGAGGTCGACGGCGTCGAGGCTGAGCTTCTCGCGCTCGGACTTCACGATCGCGCGCAGGTTCCCGAACTCGGGGCCGGCCGCCGCACGCTCGATGAGGTCGAGGTACCAGTACGCCTGCGCGAAGTTCCGCGTGTGCCGTTCGATACGCGCGTACGCGTAAAGGACGTAGAGGTGGAAGTACCAATTCCGATCGGCGAGCACGGCAGCGTGCGCTTTTTGGTACCACTCGCGCGCCTTTTCGTACTGGCGCGAACGTTCCGCGCCCATGCCCTTGACGATATAGAGCGTCGTCATTTCGGAGTAATAGCCCCGGTCCTCGTACTTCCGGATGAGTTCGTCGGCGGTCGTTTCCATCCGGCGATTCAGCTTCCGGTCCATGAACGTCGCGGCCATCGATGCCCAGATCTTCACGAATAGCCGCTGATCGGCGGGCGCGAGGCGCTCCGGATTCCGCGAACCGCCGAGGGCGGCGATCGCGCGATAGAGGTAGGTTTGGGCACGGCGATGTTCGCCGACGTGGGTCGCGACGACCGCGCGATTATGCCACGCGAGCGCGAGCGTCCGACCGGAGGCTCCCGGAAGAAGCACTTCGAGCTCGGCGTCCCAGCGCGGGATCGCGTCGGTGTCTTTCGCTTCGGCGGCGAGGCGGAGCATGACGGCGATCGCTTCGGTCAGCGCCTCGCGGTCGCCCGCCTTTCGCGCGACCTCGATCACTTCGAGGAAGGTGTTTTTCGCCAGGACGAGCTCGCACTTTTCCAGGAAAAGCTGGCCGCGGCTGATCAATTCTCGCGTCGGGTACTGCATAAGGGGTGGAAAATGGGCGGAAAATCTCGGAAAGTGGGCAAGGAGTAATTCTTTGAAAGTCTTAGGTCAAGCATGATTCTCCACTCCTACCGCTATCCGCGAGAGCCGATCGCCGCACCGCCCGACCGTGCCCGGGCTAAACTCGTTTTCCTCCACGGGATGGGGGGAAACGGCTCGCTCTGGCGTCCGATCGCGGCCTCGCTCGAGGACGATGCCGACCTCTTATGCCTCGATCAGCGCGGACACGGCCAAAGCTTGGTTCCCGGCGAAACGACGGTGTCCGACTACGCTCCTCTGGTTTTCGCCCGCGACGTTTACGAAACCTGCCAGGCGGAGGGGTTCTCCCCCGCCTGGGTGGTCGGTCATTCGATGGGCGTCCGCACCGCATGTGGATATGCGAATCTAGCGCCGGAAGCGGTCTCGGGATTGATCCTGGTCGACCTCGGGTTCACCGGCGTCGCCGGAGGGGGCGTCGGCGAGGCACTCTCGACGTTTTTGAAGGACCTTCCGGTTTCGTTCGCCTCGCGGGCGGAGGCCCGCGCGTTCCTCGACGCGCGCTGCCCGGACCCTTCGATCGCGCAGTACCTGATGGCCGTCTCGCGGGTCGATTTGAAAACCGGCGTCCTCACCTTCCCTTTCGACCATTCGGCGCTCTTGAAAACGGTCGAGGCTTCCCGGGGAACCGAGGCCGGGCCTTGGCTCGAGGAGTTTTCGCGCACGACCGGACGACCGATCTACGTCCTCCGAGGGTCGGACAGCCGCGTGTACAAGTCGGAGGAATTCGAGGCGGAGCGCGCCCGCTACGGTTCGCTTCCGAACGTCGAGTTCCTCGAGATTCCGGGCGCGGGACACGGCCTGCCCTTCGAGCGGCGCCCCGAATTCGTGGCGATGCTCCGGAAGTGGTGCGGAATTCCGAGCGGGAATTAGCCTTCGGCGTCGCCGCCCGAGGAAACGACGGCGGGATTCAAGTCGATCTTCGCTTTCTCGGAAAGCTTCTTCACGACGTCGTTCATGAGCGCGCGCTCTTTACGTGACTTGAGCTCGAGTTCGGTATCCTTCTTCTCGGATTCGTACTTCGCGAGGTCGGGCTTCTTGATCGAGGTCACGAGCACGACGGAGATCCGGGTCGGGCTTTCGTAGACTTTCGCCTTGCCGACCGCGAGGCCGTTCTCGCCGAAGAGGTCCTTCGTGAGCTCCGGGTGATCCGCGGCGCCCGGGATGAAACCCGCGGCTTCGGTCACGTCCGGGTTCTCGCGCACGGTCACGCCGAAGGGTTTCAGGAACGCGTTCACCGCCTCGTCCGATTTCTTGTCGGCTTTCAGCATCGTCGCGACTTTTTCGGCGGCTTCCTTCGGGGTCAATCCGGGAGTCGAGTCTTTCTTTCCGTCTTTTTCAGCCTTCGCCGCCGGCGCGGAGGCCGGGATCGAAACGATCTTGAACGAACGAACGTTCTTCGACTCGAGGTAGGCTTCCTTCGCTTCGGCCTCGGAGACGCGAACTTGGTTTCCGATGCTCTTCGTCCAGTCTTCGACCGCGAGCTGCTCGCGGATCATCTTCTCGAACGTCGCCGTCGAGAAATTGTTCGCTTGCAGGGTCGCGCGGTATTGGTTCGGGTCGAATTTTCCATCCTTTTGGAAGTAGCTCATGCCCACGATTTCTTGACGGACGGCCTCGTCGCTCGGGCTGCGACCGCTCGAGAGGGCGGCTTGGGCCATTAATTTTTGTTGAGCCAGTTCTTGGAAAACGCTCTCGCGCACGCGGAACATCTTCATCTGCTCGTCGGAGATCTTCCCGCCCATCATTCCCTTGAGGAATTCGAGTTTACGCTCGAGCGCCTTGTTGTAGTCGCTGATCGAGATCGGTTCTCCGTTGACGGTTCCGGCGACGGCGCCTTCATGCAAACCGCGCGTCGACTTCGGTCCGAACACGCCTTCGAAGGCGAATACGAGGGCGATGAATCCGATGACACCCGTGATGATCCATCCACCAATCTTTCCACGCATTTGACCGATCATAACCGTTGACACGTCCTTTCCGTTGGCCGGAATATGTCTTCTCATCGAGACGATTCGATTTCTATGATTAAATACCTGAAAGAATACCGCTTTTACATCACCCTCTTTCTGTTTTTACTCATCCCGGTGATCGCCCTCGATACGACGTCCCGCGCACCGCGCGATTACCGT
>JAFEAP010000011.1 GCA_018266355.1 Bdellovibrionales bacterium | reverse complement strand
AGTGCATCAGAATCGCGCATCGCATATAGCGACGGATGGGGTCGATTCCGTTACTTTCGGTGGTTGCGAAAGAAACCCCAGCGATAATAGACCAATCTAAGTCTATGGACCAACGCAATGCATTAAGCTCCGTCGCCGGTCTCACGAAGGTCTTCGACCTTCGGGTCCGGTCCGATTTGCACCTCGCGCGCAAGGCCTGGCACATGCTCATGGGCCTTTTCATGGTCGGCGTCTATATGGCCGGTTTAACCCGGAGCCAGGGCGTGCTGATCCTCGGCGTTTTCCTCGCCCTCTGCCTGACCGTCGAAACCGCGCGCCTCCGCGTCCCGGCGTTCAACGAAGTCGTCGTCCGGTTCTGGGGGCCGCTCATGCGCTCCTGCGAAGTGAATCGCTACACGGGCACGCCGTATTACATCGCTTCGTCGTTGATCGCCGTCGGAATTTTCCCGAAACCGATCGCCGCGCTCTCGATCGTTTTCCTCGCCGTCGGTGATCCGATCGCGTCGCTTTTCGGCATCCTCTACGGCGACCGCTCGACGCGCTTCTCGAACGGGAAATCGCTGATCGGCACCGCCGCCGGGATGATCGCTTGCGCGGGCGTCGCGTTCTTCTTCCTTCAATTCATGAACCAAACCCAGTTCATGGAACTCCGATTCGAGCACCTGCTCATCCTTTCCGCGATCGGCGGCATCGCCGGCGGGGGGGCCGAACTCCTCCCGATGGAAGTCGACGACAACTTCGCGATCCCGGTCGTCTCCGGGTTCGTACTCTGGCTCGCGTTCATCGGCATGGGCATCACGACGGTCTAAACTCAGGCGAATTGGCATAAAGCGTCAATCCTGGGTCGCGCCGTGTAAAAATTCCCTGGTTGCGGATTTGGCCGTCGGGCCCTGTCCCGCATAACCCTTTGAAATCATGGCATCCTGCCCGTAAACTTCGTGGCATATCCGTTGCTCTTTACGGGGTAGGGGTTTGTCCAAGTGAAATCAGGGGTTTCCTACCGCATAGTCCAAAGCCGTCTCCGTCGCGCCGCGATCCTTTTCGCCGTGGCGTCGGGCGTGCTCGCGATCGCGCCGCGGACCCTCGCTTCGACGCCGACCTCGCGGGCGGCGATGAATACCGCGCTTTGCCCGAACTGGGCTTCGACTCCGCACGATCGCCTCGCGAACGATTCTTACCTCGTCCAGACCGCGCCGGTTTCCGAGCGCACGATCAACGACGAGATCTTCGATCCGGGCGCCTCGCGCGCGATCCGAAACGACTACGAAAATTACGTCGCGTCCGAAGATGCGCGTTCGAACGCCGGCCTCGGGAACCAGTTCGCGACCGAAAAGACGCGCTTCTCCGCCCTCCACGACTACGCGAAACGCGCGTTCGATACGATGTCGAAGATCCGGCTGAAACTCGAAGGCGACAAACTCGCGAAACTCGCGAAAAACTCCGACCTTCCGCCGGAGCCGGTCGGGGCCGTCGTGCTCGCGGCTTCACTTTACACCGGCCGCTCGATGGCGTTCCGCGTGTTCGGCGGCACGCGCGTCGAATCGCGCGTCGTCGCGAAGGATAAAGTCGCGGAAGTCACCGCGCCGATCGGATCGCTCGGCACTCGCGCGACGCTCGCCTATAACCACGCCGGCGAGGTTTGCGCGGGCGATAACGGCTGCGCGCTCCTCTCCCAGCCGATCACGACGAACGTCTCGGCCGTGCTGAACTCCGCCGAAAAAGGCTCCGCGCGGCTGATTTACTCGGTCAGCTTCTAAGATCTTTCCATTCTTTCGTTTTCGACGCGACGTGCCTAGCTTGTGCGCGTGTTTTCGCCTATTTCTCCTCGCCCATCCGGATCAGTAAAACGGATGATTTTCGATTAATTCTACTAATGATTAAGTCCTACCCGTCTCAAGCCCAAGACCAGAATCAGAGCCCAAAACCAGAGGTCGTTCCTATGAATCGTCTTGCATCCTCCCTCTCCCTCGTCGCCCTTACGTCCCTTACCCTTTCTTCCGCGACCGCTTTTGCCTGCACCCTCGACGGAAAAGAAGGCTTCTTGCCGCGGAACAATCTCCGCATTCCCGTCCGTCGTGAAATCTTCGATAGCCACGGGAATCTCCAAGGCGGAGGGATTTCCGAGAAAGAGTTCGACGGCGTCATCGCCGCGGTCGAAAAGATCTACGCGCCGGTCGTGCGCGCGAAAGGCGGGAACCTCGTCACGCACCCGAATTGGCAGGACGCTTCGGTCGACGCGCACGCCGATCGGAACGACGGGAACTGGAACCTCACCTTCACGGGCGGTCTCGCTCGGCATAAGGACATGACGATCGACGGATTCCTACTCGTCGTCTGTCACGAACTCGGACACCAAATCGGGGGAGCACCGCGCTTCCCGGGCGATCCGATGGCGACCGAAGGCCAGGCCGACTACTGGGCCGCGCTGAAGTGCGCGCGCCGAGTCCTCGAGCGCCAGCCGAACCTGCGGGAGTTGCGCGCGCTCGACGCGCCTGATTCCGTGCTGAAAAACTGCCGCGCGAGCTTCCAGTCCTCGAACGAAGCCGCGATCTGCGTGCGCACGTCGATGGCCGGCCTCGCCCTCGGCGCGTTCCTCGCGGACGCCGGCGGCGATCCGCGGGTTCCCTCCTTCAATACGCCGGACCGTTCGGTCGTGCGCCGGACGGTGACGACCGACGCCGGGAACGGCGATCCGCACCCGCGTCCGCAGTGCCGCCTCGACACTTACGCGAACGCGTCGGTCTGTCCGGTTCCATTCTCCCAGGACACGAGCCCGCAGGATCCGACGATCGGCACTTGCTCGCAGGAGAAGAACGATCCGATCGGCTTCCGTCCGCGCTGCTGGTACGCTCCGGGGGATCCGGCGAATAGCCAGCGCACCTTGATGGGAGCTCGCGGGCCGGTGCGGAGCCGCGTCGTCGCCCACTGATCGCGAAAGGTTCGCCGGGTTACGGGATCGCGGTCACCGCGATCGCCGTGCCCGGCACGTCGCGCGGACAGCGGTCGTAGGCGTTTTCCCCGGCGAAACACGCGGTGGCGAGACTGCAGAACGCTCCGGGCGTCGCCCCGCCGACCTCGTAACAAAGCGCGATCTGGGCTTGTTGGATTTCGTTCGGTCCGGGTGAGCACGAGACCGTGTGGTTCGTCGTATTCAAGACGACCCACCCGTGCGCGATCCGATCGCCGCTCGGGAGGACGGTCAGGCAGCGGTTCATCAGGTTGTAGGAGTCCTCGTTGTTGGCGGCCTTGGCGAAACGGTAGAAATGGGCCGGTTTCGTCGCGTCGCAAGCCGCTACCGTCTTCGCGATCGCGCATTGGATGAAATGTCCGTAGTCGTTTCCGATCTGCATGTCCCGCGTGTCTGCGTCGTCGATCGGGATCGCGGCTTGATCGGGGAAGAGCGCGCCGACGGATTTTTCCGCGGCGCGGACCGCGCCGGGAAAGAGTCCGAAGGATAGGGCGAAGACGAGGAATAGCGTCCGCACGATCGTTCTCCTCAAGGTCCCGGAGTCGGCGGCGAGACCATTTTATTCTCGTACTTTTGCTGTTGGAGGTACTCGTAGACCGCCTGCTTTTGCTTCAGGTTCGCGTCCTGTTTGTTCGAGCTCACCATGACTTGGGCGAGGACGAGCGCGACGCCGACGGCGAGGCCCGCCGCGATGATGATCTCGACGAGCGTGAGTCCTCTTTCGTTATGAAGTCGATCGGTCGAAGTTTTCATGGCGTCGGACTCGGTAGCGGACGGTTCGCGAGGTCGAAGAGGATGACTTTACGGTCGTCGAGGATTTGGCCCTTCATGTTATAGTTCACGACCTGCTTTTTCAGCATCAGGTGGCGGCTTGAGAGGTAGAATGCCATCCCCGCGATGAGGCCGCCGACGATGATCACGAAGACGAGGCTGATTCCTTGCTCGTTCCGAAGGTCCATGGTTACCCCTTAATTTTAGACTGAAGTGATCGGAGACGCAAACCAGGGTCCGAAGCGGGTCGCCCGGGACACATTCCCGAGGGCGGCCGGTCCGAGTTATCATCAGAGAGTGAACGAGGGGACCGCTTCGATGACTCATCGACCCTGGATTCGAACGCTAGTGCTCGGTTTTTTCGTATTCGGGGCCGGACCGGCTTCCGCGGATCCCACTTTTTCGATCTCCGACCTCTTCGGCGCCAACGCGCCCTCCGGCGCGGAAGTGATCCAATCGGGCGGTTCATTCGGCAAGATGACGGACCAAGCGCGGTACCAGTTCCTTTGGAACTACTGCCGGGGATATTCGAACGACCTCTCGGCGAACGCCGCGGCCCAGACCGATTGCGCGACGATCGGGATTTCGCCCTGCGATTGCGGGAGTGTGAAAGTCATGGGTACCGTCGAGCGCGCGGGCGTACCCGATTCGCTCGGGTCGATGAATAAGTTCGTGGTGCTCCCCTCGAACGGCGCTCGGAGGATCGGTGCTCTGAACGTCTCCAGCGCGGGGATCGTGAGCGTGCCTTCCGGATCGCTCGGTTCGAACGAGTGCGGAATCGTGAACCTGAGCTACTACCGCGGGTCTTCCGCGTCGCCGTTCAGCCGCTGCGATTCCGCGCGGATCGTCTGCGGAGCCGACGTGTTGAATCCGCCTTCGGTGAATAGCACCGCGCCGAGCTGCGCGCCGATCGCGCTCGTCGCGGGAGGTGGCGGAGGAGGCGGTGGCGGGGGAGGAACGTGCACGGGCACGACCGCAAGCGCGTCCGAGTGTACGGCGAACGCCGCGAATTTCTGTCCGGGTCAGACGGTGATCGATAATTGTAACCGCGCCTGCGCGTCTTCCTATGTCGGGACCAAGAGCACGGGGTGCGGCGGCGGTAATCCTTCCCAAATGCTGATTGGCGGCGTGCACAGCGTTTCGGATTGTACTTCGGCCGGAGGCACCGTCGTCTACGAAAGCGTCGGAACGGCGACGTACCTCGGAACGTCGGGCAGCATGCCGACGGATAACGGATTCTGTAAATTCTCGGCCGGGGCTTGTCCTTCGGGCACGGTGTGGTGGTCGAAATACAAGGACTACCGCGCGACCGGAGCAAGTTTCAGCCCGGCGGCCCAAATGGCGGCAGCGAACGCCCAAGCTTATAACGAGGCTTGCTCGACCCCCTATTTTTCGAGTTTCCTCGGGCAAAACATCAACGTCCGCGCGCAATGGGTTTACGGTCCGTCGCAAAACCTCGTCAGCGGATTCAAGAACGGCCCTGCGAACACGATGACCGTTCAGGGCTACTCCTTCATTTATTCGAGCTGCGACGGTTCGGACCCGAACCCGGCGGCGCCTTCGCCCCCGCCGTTGTTGATTGCCGGCCTGGAAAACCATTTCCGAAATTTGCGGAACGGTGTGGACGATCTCTTCGACCTTCTCTTCCCTTCGGCCTATGCGAAGGCTTCTTGTTTGGGAACGCTCAGCTGTGCGGAAAAGCAATACTCCGAGACCATAAACCTGCCGACCACCGAGATCGGCTGTTACTGATCGCGCGTCAGGATTCCTCGAACTCGACGAGGGTCGCGCCGGCGCCGCCGCCGCCCGCTCCGCCGTCGCGGTAATCCTTGATGTACGGTAGCCGCTTCAGCAGCGCGCGCGTACCGTCGCGAATCGCGCCGGTGCCGACGCCATGGACGATCGTCACCATCCCGCGCGCGCCGGAACGGTAGGCGACGTCGAGGTAGGCCTCGAGTTCCGACATCGCTTCGTCGAAACGCTTCCCGCGCAGGTCGATCCGCTCGTCGGGCGCGTCCGGTCGGTCGAGGAGCGTCGTGCGTTTCGCGCCCGGTTTCGGCGCCTTCGCGCCGGCGGCTTTCGTCTCGGCCTCGTTCGCCTTTTCGAGGTCGTCGACGGTGACCGTCATCTGGAGCGCGCCCATCTGGATCTTTACTTTCGAGCCCGCGACTTCGAGGACTTGGGCGAGGTTCTTGAATTTCGGGACCCGAACGGTCTCGCCCGCGAGGAATTCCTTTCCGGTCGCGCGTTCCGGTTTCGCCGCCGCGAGGGTCGCCGCGATGTCCGGCGCTTCTTCGCGGAGCGCACTTTCGATTCGGTCGGCGGCTTCGCTGAAGGCGTCGTTCAACGTGCCCCGGGTCGAGTCGATATCCTTGCGGGAGCGCGCCTCTTCGAGCTTCCGCACCTTCGCGCGCACCTCGTCCTGGGCGGCGTCGAGGATGTGTCGGAGTTTTCCCCGCGTGCGCTCGAGGAGGTCGCTCACGTTCCGTTCCGTGCGTTCCGTCCACTCGCGTTTGAGCCGTTCGGCCTCGTCGCGGAGCCGATTCGCCTCGCGGCGGGCGCCTTCGAGTTCGTTCGCGTCGCGCTCGAGGCGGGCGAGCATGTTCTCGAATTTATTGTGCTCGGAAGTGAGGTAGCTCCTGGCGAGATCGAGCACGTCTTTCGGCATTCCGAGGCGTTCGGCGGTCTCGAGCGCGCGCGAGCGGCCGGGCACGCCGAAGAGGAGCGTGAAGCTCGGCGCCTTCGATTTTTCGTCGAAGGCCATCGACGCGTTCAGGATCCGATCGTCGTTCAGGGCGAGCGCTTTCAGCTGCGGGTCGTGGGTCGTGCCGACGATCATCGCTCCGCGGGCCATGACGGTCTCGAGGAACGCGCGCCCGAGCGCGGCGCCTTCCGTCGGGTCCGTCGCGGAGTTCAACTCGTCGAGGAGGACGAGGGACTGCGAGGTCACGCGGTCGAGGATCTGCTTGAAGCGGGCGATGTGGCCGGAAAAACTCGAGAGGTGGTTCTCGATCGACTGCGAGTCGCCGACGTCGACGAAGAATTCGTCGAAGAACGGAACGAGTTGGCCCTCCTCGCCGGGGAACGGGAAACCGGTGCGGGCGCAGATGCCCGCGAGGCCGAGGGTCTTGAGCAGCACGGTCTTTCCGCCCGTGTTCGGGCCGGTGAGGAGCAGCGTGCGCACGGGCTCGCCCCAGTCGAGGTCGTTCCGCGCGATCCGGTCGGCGGGCATCGCCCACCAGAGAAGCGGGTTCGCGCTCCGGCGGAGGACGAACTGCGCCCCCTCGCCGACGAGCAGGGTTTTTCCCTCGTAGACGAGACCGAGCCGCGCCTTCGCCGCCGTCGCGTCCCACTGAGCGACGATTTCGACCGCGCCTTCGATCCGGTCGGAGTAGGGGCGGAGGGTCCGCGAAACGCGGTCGAGGATTTCCCACGATTCCTGCGCGAGCTCGTTCTGCTTCGTGCGCAGGCGGTTGTTCAGCGGCGAGATCTCCGAAGGTTCGATGAAAACCGTCTGGCGCGTCGACGAGGTGCCGAAGATGATGCCCTCGACCTCGCTTTGTTCGTTCATCTTCACGGGGATCACGTAGCGGCCGTCGTGCACGTCGCTGATCGCGTCCTGGAGCGCGCCCGCCTGCGAGTACTTCTGGACGATGCGTTCCATCTGGGTCGTGATCTGACGTTTGAGTTCCCGGATCTCCTGGTGGATCTGGGCGAGTTTCGGGCTCGCGTTCTCGGAGAGCTCCCCGTCGGAGGTGAGGATCCGGTCGAGCGTCTTCAGCGGCTCGCGAGGGTCGATCAGGAAACCGAGCGCGGAAAGCGCCTTACGGAAGAGTTCGCCCGAGATCGTTTCGCGATCGGTGGAGAGCCAGGCGTCGATCGCGAAGAGCCACCGACGGAGGTGCGCGAGCTGGGCGGGCGCGAGGACGGAGCCCTTCGCGAGCGCCTCGAGGTGTTCAGCCGGCGAGGCGAGGTCGAGGAGCGGTCCCCAGAGGTGCTCGCGTTCGAGGAGTCCGATCGCTTCCTGGGTCTCGGCTTGGAGGAGTTGGGCGGCGGCGGGCGATGCGGCCCAGTTCTCCGGTTCGAAGAGCGCTTCGATTCGTTCGAGGCCCGGCTCGGTGCGGGCTTCTTCGGAGGCGTATTCGAGGAGTTTTTCCCAGTCCAGGGCGGCGCCCGAGAGGGAAGGGGAGGCGTTCATCCTCCGGTTTTCGGCGACTTCCCCCCGGTTTTCAAGTGAGTCCCGTGGGGAAGTCGCGTAGAAACGGAGGACGATGGTCTCGCTCGAAGCCCTTTTCAGCGAATTGAACGAGAAGCACTTCGACGGCTTCCTCGACGCGCCGGTTTTGGGGTGGAATGCCCGCCTGCGTTCTGCCGCGGGACGGTTCATCCCGGGCAGTCGGAAGTTCTTCCGCGACGTGCCGCCGAGGATCGAGATCGCGTCCTACCTCCGTGAAGAGGCGGAAGCCGAGACCCACATCCGCGATACTCTCGCCCACGAGATGATTCACCTCTGGCTCTGGGTGCGCCGGCGTCCCTACGGCCATACGGCCGAGTTCCTCGCGAAAATGAAGGAAATGGGGACCACCCGGTACAACCCCGTGCCGAAGCTTCGCGGCCCGAAGTACGTTTACCGCTGTCCGAGCTGCGCGAAGGATTTCCCCGCGCGAAGGAAACTCGGCGTTCTCGCTTGCCTCGATTGCTGCAAGCGGGAAGCGGGCGGAAAATACGACCGCCGGTTCAAGCTCGTGATGGTCGCTCAGCTTCGCTGAGCGCAGATATTGGCTCAGTTTCGCTAAGGCGCGGGCGAGACGCGAACCTACTCGCGGCGCGCGAAAGCGTGGAGGCCGTCGAGGAGGTCCTTCGCCGCCGGCGTTTCCTGCATGAGAAAGTGAAAGAGCGTCGTGAGCATCAGCGCGTGGTCGAATTTCCCCTCGCGGTAGAGCTTCGGCAGGTCCTCGGCGGCGATCTCGACGACTTCGATGTCCTCCATCGGGTCGAGGTTCTGCGCCCGGGATTTCTTAACCGGCCCGACGATGAGCGAATGCACGCGGTTATCCTGGAGGGCAGGATTCGGGAAGGACGAGCCGAGCACTTTCGATCGCGCGTGGGGAAGAAGTTCGTAGCCGGTTTCCTCGGTCATCTCCCGGAGCGCGGTCGCGGTGACGTCGGCGTCGGTCGACTCGACCACGCCGCCCGGGAACTCGTACGAGGCGCCGAGAATGCCGGCGCGGAACTCCTTTACGAGGACGAGTTTCCCCTCTTCGGTGACGGGGATCACGTTGCACCAGTCCTTCGCGCGCAGGACGTAAAAGCGGTGGGGTTCCTGATCGGCCGGGTCGGTCGCCCGCCGGCAGTTCCGTTCCACGATTTGGAGGTAAGGGAAGTCGAGGAAGACCTTCTCGCCGACGAGATTCCAGCGCGTCGCGATCGGATCGTCTTTTAAATCGTTCGCCATTTCGGACCTCGGGGTTTCGAGAATCTACTTGCGGGTATGACTGAGGGCATTATAAAACGCGCTCATTCCAAAACCTTGTTTACCCCTACGAGTTTAGGGGAGGAGTTCTCGATGGCCAAGAAAGATTCCAAGTCCCCGATGACCTACAAAATGATCGAACTCGTCGGCACTTCGAAAAATTCGTACGAAGATGCGATCAAAAACGCGATCTCCGACGCCTCCGATTCGATCGAAGGCCTCGATTGGTTCCAAGTCACCGAATTCCGCGGCGCGATCAAGGACGGCAAGCCCTCCGAGTTCCAAGCCGTGATGAAGGTCGGTTTCCGTGTCCTTCGCTAAGTTTCTTCTCCCGCTCGCGGTTTTCTCGATCGGCGCATTCGCCGCGACGAAGCCCGAGGCCGACGACCGCGTGTGGATCACGCGGCCGGACGGGTCGCTCCAGTGCGACGAGAAGACGGAGGGCGCCGCCCACGATCCGGTCGCGGAAGCGAAGGCGGAGCTGACGAAGAAGGGCGTGCACGTCCTCGAAGCGAAGAAGCGAAACGACGGGAAGATGCGCGCGCAGGTGTGCGGGATCTCGACCGGAAACGAGACGAGCTTCCTCATCCCGAAGAAAGAGCTCTCGAAGGCGAAGACCCTCGGGTTCGAACTCGGCAATTAGGCTATTTGCCGAGAGCCGCCTCGCGGATCAGGCGTTCTTCCGTCGCGCGGAAACCTTCCCGCGATTCGAGGAGGATGCCCTGAGGATCTTTCAGGTCCGGTAGGTGCGCGGCCTCGACCGAGGCCCCGCGCGTGCGGAGGATCCCGTAGCGGAGGATGTTCCGAAGTTCGCGGAAATTCGCGCGCCAGGGGTGCGCCCGGAGGGCGGCGCGCGCTTCGGACGAGATCGTCCGGACGTGGTCGCGTTTCAGCTCGTGGGCCATTTCGCCGAGCAAATTATCGATGATATCGTCGAGTTCGGCTCCGCGCTCGCCGAGGCCCGGGAGGTGGATGCGGAAGTCCTTGAAGACGGGATCGAACGGGGAGAATTCGCCGATCGGTTCGACTCCGGTCGCGATCACGCGCGCGCGGACCATCTTCCGCACGCCGCCGCTTTCGGAGCCGTCCACCACGGCGCGCGTCCGGATGAAGCGCGCGAGTTCGGTGCGCTCGGAGGGCGAGAAATTCCCGAGTTCCTGGATCACGAGCGTGCCTTCTTCGGCTTCGAGCGCGCGTGCGGCGAGGCTTTCCCCCGCGGAGAAAAGGATGAGCGGCTTCGCGCCGCGCGGGGAGTTCTGGTGGATCCAGCGCGCGATCGCGCTTTTACCCGAGCCGGTCTCCCCGGAAAGGTAGACCGGTTCCGTGTCGAATTGCGCGGCTCGCACCACGAGGCGGCGCGAGACGGCGGGAATGAAAGAAACCCATTTCATGCGTGTGCCCCTATCCTAAGGGGAAAACGCGAGGCGGCTCAACCTAAAGTACGAACGCGGCTTCGCGGCACATTTTCCGGACTTCTTCGACTTCCCAACCGCCGACGTTTCCGCTGCCGTCGCCGAATTCCGGATAGCGGGCGGCCGGGTTCACGAAGGGTTTGCCCGCGTTCAGATTCTGGCAGTACTGGACGCCGCAGGAAACCTGACCGTCGGTGGTGGTGCCTTCCGGCGGGAAATTCTTCACGATCGAACCGACCGTGCAGTGTTGGTCGTAATCGATTTGGAGCTCGGTCTTCGTGCTCCCTTCGCCGACGGTGACCATGAGCCAACCCCAGCCCGGCCGACCGGCGGAAGCCTCGAGCGAGACCTTACGGGCCGCGTCCGAATAGGTGACGATCGGCACTTTGTTCGCCGCGACTCCCGCGACGACTTGGACGCCCGCGCGGGGCTGGGCGAGGCCGTCGGCGAGCGCGTAGTTCTTCAGCGCGGATTCGACGACGGTCGGGCAATCGACGGGACCGGCGATCGCGGAGGTGGATGCGAGGACGGTGAGCGCAAAGAGGATGCTTTTCATGGGCGGATCTCCGGAGGAAGCGGGTTCGTTCGAATCTATTCGAGGCCGAGCATCGTGCAAGAGCCCTTGATCGCGTAACCGTTCGCGGCGACTTGATCGATCTGCACGTTCCATTTGCCTTCGATCTTCGCCAGGCCGAGCTTCGATTGCTCGATCTTCGACTTCTTTTCGGTCGTCGTGACGAGCGAGAGGTTCGCGTCGATCGAAGATTCGCCGCTCTCGCCGCCGTTTTGGACGAGACCGTCGAGGGTGAGTTCGACCGTCTGGACGGTTTTGCCGAAGATGTTCTTCTTCTTCGAAACCGCCACGGTGTAAAGGCGGCCGGCCGACATGCCGACGTCTTGATCGAGCGCCATCGCGCCGAGGGTCTGGCCGTTCGCGTCGTTGACGACGATCCGGCACTGATAATCCGAGGCCTGGGCGGAGAGCGAAACGAGCGGCAAGAGGAGAGCGGCGAGTTTTTTCATGGGGTCTCCCGTTAAAGAATGGTGACGCTTTTAACGCGATGCGTTACTTAAGGCAAGGTGGAAAAGTGAGGTTATGAAAGTCTGGCGCGGCGCAGTAAAACCGTGGGATTTTCGAAACTTATCTATTCTACGCATAACAGCCTTAACTCCGGGAAAACCGCTTTTTTCTCGTCACCTCGCAGCGTGTCGAATATACCCGAACGTATGCGAGTCCTGAGAGTTCAATACGGTACGACCGAGGCCCCGAAGCAATTCGCCGAATCCCTGCGGACCACTGGTTTCGCGGTGATCGCGAACCATCCGATTCCCCACGACCTCATCCGCGACGTGTTCGCCGAATGGGGAAAGTGGTTCGACGGCAACGACAAGATGAACTACAAGTTCGACGCGAAAACGCAGGCGGGTTATTTCCCGTTCAAGACGGAAAACGCGAAGGACTCGAAGGTGAAGGACTTGAAGGAGTTCTTCCACCTCTTCCTCGAAACGCCGATTCCCGCCGGTTTCACGGGTAAGACGCGCGAGATGTACGACCGCATGAACGGTCTCGGCGTCGAGCTCCTCGGCTGGCTCCAGGAAAACACCCCGGACAACGTCCGGAAACTCTTCTCGATGCCGCTTACGATGATGAGCTCTGGCTCGAAAGAAACGCTCCTTCGCCCGATCCACTACCCGGGACTGAAGGGCGACGAGGAGCCGGGCGCGATCCGCGCGGCCGCGCACGAAGACATCAACCTGATCACGCTCCTTCCGGCGGCGACCGCTCCGGGCCTCCAAGTGAAGGACCTCCAAGGGAACTGGCACGACGTCGAGTGCAACCCGGGCGACATCGTGATCAACGCCGGCGACATGCTCCAAGAAGCGACCGGCGGACATTATATCTCCACCACGCATCGAGTGATGAACCCGAGCGGACCGACCGCGAAGGATCCGCGCTACTCGATGCCGCTCTTCATTCACCCGCGTCCGGAAGTGCGCCTCTCCGAGCGCCACACCGCGGGCTCGTACCTCGAAGAGCGTCTCCGGGAAATCGGACTGCTCAAGCCGGGCGAAAAGAAATTCGCGTAAGGTGATCGCGCTCGTCCCGATCGACATCCAAATCGGGTTTCGCGATCCGTATTGGGGTCGGCGCGGGCAGCCGCGCGCTGAAAAGGGGATGGCCGAGCTCTTCGCCGTATTTCGCGAGCGAGGCTGGCCGATCTTTCACGTGCAGCACCTTTCAGTCGAAGCGAATTCGCCGCTGCGTCCGGACCGGGCGGGCGTCGAGTTCATGGATTTCGCGCGTCCACTCGAGGGCGAGCCGGTGTTCCGTAAGCACGTGAACAGCGGTTTCATCGGGACGACGCTCGAACGCGAGCTTCGCGCGGCGGGAATCGCCGAGATCGTGCCCATCGGGCTGACCACCGACCACTGCGTTTCGACGACGACCCGGATGGCGGCGAATCTCGGCTTTCGCGTGCGCCTTTCCGAGGGGGCGGTGGCGACCTTCGATCGGACCGATTTCGAGGGGCGGACCTACGACGCCGAGACGATCCACCGGACCGCGCTCGCGAGCCTCCACGGGGAATTCGCGCAGGTCAGCGCCCACGCCGATTTACTCCGGGAATTGCGTTCGATCGAGGCTTGACGCTTTGCATCTAGGCTGGAATCCGGCTGACTTTTCGCCCCCCATCGACGATGGTGGGAGAGTCCCTATAACCTAGGAAAACTGTTCCGATTTCGAGAGGAATCCGGCCGTGAAACTTCTGCGTCGTTTCGTCCTGCTTTCGTTCGTCGTTTCGTCCGCCGCGCTCGCCGCGGGCCCGAAGGTCGCCATCGTGTTCGACAAGGGCGGTAAGGACGACAAGTCCTTCAACTCCTCCGCCTACTCCGGCGCGATGGAAGCGAAGGAAAAACTCGGCGCCGTCATCAAGTACGTCGAAGCGCCGGATGCGAACCAATTCGAACCGATGCTGAAGGACTTCGCCAAGAAGGACGACGTCGACCTGATCGTCGCGATCGGCGTGTCCCAGTCGGACGCGCTCTCGAAGATCGCGCCCCAGTTCCCGAAGAAGAAATTTCTGATCGTCGACGCCGAAGTGAAGGGACCGAACGTCGCCACCGCGCTCTTCCAGGAGCACGAAGGCTCGTACCTCGTCGGCGCGATGGCCGCTCTGAAGTCGAAGACCGGGGTCGTCGGGTTCATCGGCGGGATGGACATCCCGCTCATCCGCCGTTTCCAGATGGGTTACGAAGCGGGCGTCCACGCGATCAACCCGAAGGCGAAGGTCCTCGTGAATTACGTCGGCGTCACCGGCGACGCCTGGCATAACCCGGCGAAGGCGAAAGAACTCGCGCTCGCGCAGATCTCCGAGAAGGCCGACGTGATTTTCCACGCCGCCGGCGCCTCGGGCACGGGCCTCTTCGACGCCGTCGAAGAGAAGAACGGCGTCTTCGCCATCGGCGTCGACTCGAATCAGAACTGGGTGAAATCCGGGAAGGTCCTTACCTCGATGTTGAAGCGCGTCGACAACGCGATCTTCGAGACGGTGGCGGACCTCGCGAAAGGGAAGTTCACCCCGGGCGTGCGCCGCTTCGGCCTGAAGGACGGCGGGATCGACTACGCGATGGACTCGCATAACCAGTCCCTGGTCACTCCGGAGATGAAGAAAAAGGTCGACGAGCTGAAGGCCGGGATCATCGCGGGTAAGATCAAGGTCCCGGACTATTACGAAAAGAAAAAATGACCGCCTCGTCCGCACCGTTCGCCGTAGAATTTGAGCAGGTCTCGAAGACGTTCGGCGACGTAGTCGCGAACGACGGGATCACGTTCAAGGTCCGCGCGGGCACGATCCACGGGATCATCGGCGAAAACGGCGCGGGCAAATCGACCGCGATGAAGATGCTCTACGGACTGTATCGCCCGGATACGGGCGGCGCGATCCGAGTCGACGGCCGGGAAGTCCATTTCCGCACGCCCCAGGACGCGATCAAGCTCGGCATCGGGATGGTCCACCAACACTTCATGCTGGCCGGCCCGTACACCGTACTCGACAACATCATCCTCGGCGCCGAGCCGCGCTCTCGACTCGGAACCGTCGATCGCGCGGCCGCGCGCGAGAAGCTCACCGAGATCGCGAAGAAGTACGGACTCGAAGTACCGTTCGATCGTCCGGTCGAACGGGTGCCGGTCGGCGTCCAGCAGCGGATCGAGATCCTGAAGGCGCTCTACCGCGGTTGCGAGATCCTCATCCTCGACGAACCGACGGCGGTCCTCACTCCGCCCGAAGTCGAGAAGCTCCTCGCGAACCTGAAGAGTCTGAAGGCCGAGGGAAAGACGATCCTCATCATCACCCACAAGCTCAAGGAAGTGCTCTCCTTCACGGACGAGGTCACCGTCTTCCGGCAGGGGAAGGTCTCCGGCGGTCTGCCGACTTCCGAGGCGACGATCCAAAAACTCGCCGACCTGATGGTCGGTCGCAAGGTGACGCTCTCCCTCGACGTACCCCCGCGCGCGCCCGAAGCGCCGGTGCTCGAGGTGAAAGAGCTCTCCGCTTCGCGTGGGCCGGTGAAAGCCCTCTCCGAAGTCGGCTTCGTCGTTCGCGCCGGCGAAATCGTCGGCATCGCCGGCGTCGAAGGGAACGGCCAGAGCGAGCTCCTCGAAGCCCTCTTTCATTCCGCCGAAAAGGGCGTGATCGACTCCGGCACGATCCGGATCCTCGGGGAGGACGTCACCGGGGTGCGAGCCGCCGAGATCCTGCGCATGGGCGTCGGTTTCGTTCCCGAAGACCGCCACGAACAGGGGCTTCTCCTCGATCGCAGCGTCGAGGATAACTTCATCCTCGGCCAACAGAGTTCCTACGCTTGGTACGGTTGGCTTCGTCGCCGGTGGGTGCGCGCCGCGATCTCGCGCGCGATCACCACGTTCGACATCCGCCCGCGCCGCGTGGACGTGAACATGCGCGGCCTTTCGGGGGGGAACCAGCAGAAGGTGATCATCGCGCGCGAGTTCGAGAAGGACCCGAAGGTCCTCGTCGTCGCGCAGCCGACCCGCGGGGTCGACGTCGGCGCGATCGAATTCATCCACGGCCGGATCCTGAAGGCGCGCGAAGCCGGCGTGGGCGTGCTGCTCGTCTCGTCGGAACTCGACGAGATCCTCCAGCTCGCCGACCGGATCCTCGTCCTTTACGCGGGCCGCGTGCTCGCGGAGTTCAAACGCGGCGAGGCCGACGAAAAAAAGATCGGCCAAGTCATGGGCGGCGGAAAAAGCGCCGCGGAGGGGCGCTAAGATGAGCGGCGTCGTGCATCCCCCGAAGATGGATCAAATGGACCGGGCGCTGAAGGAGCCGGTGCTCCCGCCGCTCCATTCTCCGTTTTCCTGGAAGCAGGCGTTCTTGAACGTACTCCAACCGATCGCCGCGATCCTGCTCGGCGTGGCCTTCTCGCTGATCGCGGTGAAGCTCCTCGGCGATTCGCCGATGCTCGTGCTAAAGACCCTCGTGAAGAGCGCCGTCGGCACGCGCGAGGACCTCGGCATGACGCTTTTCTACGCGACGCCGCTGATCTTCACCGGCCTGTCGGTCGCGATCGCGTTCCAAGCCGGACTGTTCAACATCGGCGCCGAAGGGCAGCTCACCTTCGGCGCGATGGCGGCCGCGATCGTCGGTATCGTCGGGAAGAACGTTCCCGCGCCGCTCGCGCCGGTGCTCGGCGCGCTGGCCGCGATGGCGGCAGGCGCGGTCTGGGGGTTCATCCCGGGATGGCTCCGCGCGCGCCGCGGGTCGCACGAAGTGATCAACACGATCATGATGAACTTCATCGCGGTCGGGATCACGAGCTACCTCACGCTCTACGTCTTCAAGACCGAGGAGAACCAGATCCCGGAAACCGCGATGGTCGCCTCGCAGTACTTGTTCACGAAGTGGACCTGGTTCGGGGATACTCCGCTGAACTTCTCGTTCGTCCTCGCGATCCTGACCGCGGCCTTCGTTTGGGTGATCCTCTGGCGCACGACGCTCGGTTACGAGATCCGCGCGGTCGGGGACAACGAGGAAGCCGCGCGCACCGTCGGTATCGATTCCGCGCGGATCCGCATGATCGCGATGGCGCTCGCGGGCGCCGCCGCGGGGATGGTCGGGATCAACGAGATCCTCGGCTCCTCGGGCAAGTTCAAGATGGGCTTTTCGCCCGAATACGGATTCATCGGGATCGCCGTCGCGCTCCTCGGGCGGAACCGCCCGCTCGGCGTGGTTTGTTCGGCGCTCCTCTTCGGCGCGCTCCATAAGGGCGCGGGCGCGCTCGACATGGAGACCGAGAAGGTGACCCGCGACTTCTCGCAGATCCTTCAGGGGCTAATCATCCTCACCGTCTCGGCGACCGGATTTTGGGAATTCCTTCGGAAACGGAGGAAACGGAAATGACCGAGGGAGTCGGCTTCGTCGCGATCGCGCTTTCCGTCCTGCTTTCGACCCTGCGGGTCTCCGTGCCGCTCGTCTTCGCCGCGATGGGCGGGATCCTGAGCGAGCGCTCGGGCGTGATCAACATCGCGCTCGAAGGCCTCATGCTCGTCGGCGCGTTCGCGGCCGCGACCGCCGCCGCGCTCACGCACTCGCCGTGGATCGGCGCGGGCTTCGGCATCCTCGCGGGCATCGCGCTCGCCGCGATCTACGCCGTCTTCGTCATCCAGTTCCGGGCCGACCAGATCGTCGCCGGGACCGCGATCAACCTTTTCGCCTTCGGCGTGACGCCGCTCCTGACGAAGGCGTATTTCGATTCTACCGGCGCGACGCCGTCGCTCGAGCTCCACGAGCGTTTCGGGAACCAACCGCTCTATCTCGCCCTGTTCGCCGTCGTCGCGATCGCGCTCTGGTTCCGCCATTCTCGACTCGGTCTTTGGGTCGGGTTCGCGGGCGAGCATCCCGAGGCGCTTTCGACGGCCGGTATCCGCGTCCGCGCGGTCCGGTGGTTCGGCGTGCTCGCGGCCGGCGCCCTCGCCGGCCTCGGCGGCGCGACGCTCTCGATCTTCCTCTCGTCTTCGTTCTCCCGCGGAATGACCGCGGGACGCGGTTTCATGGCGCTCGCCGCGCTCATCTTCGGGAAGTGGCGGCCGATCCCGACGCTCTTCGCGTGTCTCTTCTTCGGATTGACCGACGCGATCCAGATCCGCCTCCAGGGCGTGCCGATCTTCGGCGACCAGCCGATCCCGGTCCAGTTCATCCAGATCCTGCCCTACGTCTTCACCGTGCTCGTCCTCGCGGGTTTCATGGGGAAGTCCCGTCCACCGCGGGCCCTCGGGTCGCCTTGGCTCGGGGTACTTCTCAGTGTTTTTTTGGGCGGGGCGTTTTTTTTTGCGCCCGGGTGTGACTTTTCCGGCGTGAAATCGAATCTCGGCCTCGAAGCGCCGACGGCGGTACCCGCGAAGTCCGTCGGGGCGCCCGCGGACGAACTCCGTTCGCCGGCCGCTCGGAAAAGCAGAGAACACGCGGAACTCCTCGCCGAGGCGATCCGCGTCGTCTTCGGTCGCGAACCGCGCGATCCGGGTCTTTTCGCCGAGTACCACGCGAGCATGAATCAGGGCGCGTCCCTCGAAGGGATCTTGAACGGACTCCTGCATTCGGCCGCCTACCGCGAGTTCGAGGCGAAGTCGCCGACGGCTTCGGCGACCGCGCGCGCCTTTTTCGTCGACGAACTCGTGCGGATCCAGGACGGACTCGTCTCGACGGGAAATCGTCCGTTCCTGCTGACCGACGCGAGCCCGAGTCCGTTGCCGAAGATCGAGATGCCGGACGCGCCTTCGCGCTTGGTTCAGGCGTCGCCCGCCTGGAAATACGACCGGAAAACGGCGGCCGCGACCTACGCGAAGGCGTTCGCGAAAAGTTCGGCGCCGATCCTTCGCCGCGTGCTGGTCGAGGCCGTCGAGGCGCGGGTCGACGGATTTCCGGGACCGGCGAGTCCGGAGTTCGGCGAGTGGTACGCGGAGTCGGCCGCGCGGCTCGCGAACGCGGGCGTCGATTTCGGGATGCCCGAGCGGAATCGGAAAGAAGCGGCGTACTTCCGAGCGATGTACGACGGACTCGTGAAATCCCGTTCGCCCGCCGAGGTCCGTGACCGGATCCTCTGGGAGTGTTTGAACCGGTACCTCCGGGTGCTGAACCATTTGGACGCGAATTCGAAGGAGAAGAGCGGATGAATCCCGTCATCATTACGTGTGCGATCACCGGCGCGGAAACGACCCGCGAAAAGCAACCGAACCTGCCCATTACGCCCGCGGAACAGGCGCGGGCAGCCGAGGAGTGCGTGAAGGCCGGTGCCTCGATCATCCACCTCCACGTTCGCGAGGACGACGGGAAACCGTCGCAGCGTCCCGAGCGTTTCAAGGAAGCGATCGACGCGATCCGCGCGCGGGTGCCGGAAGTGATCATCCAGATCTCGACGGGCGGCGCGGTCGGGGAATCGATCGAAAATCGCGCGCGTCCGCTCTCGCTCAAGCCCGACATGGCCTCGCTGAATCTCGGCACGCTGAATTTCGGCGACGACGTTTTCGTGAACCACCCGAAGGACATCGAGGGTTTCGCCCTCGCGATGCAGAAGCACGGCGTGATGCCCGAACTCGAAGTCTACGAAGCGGGCATGGTCGAAGCCGGGTTTCGTCTCGCGAAGAAGGGGATCCTCAAGGATCCGCTCCACTTCCAGTTCGTGCTCGGTGTCCCCGGCGGAATGTCCGGCGAACCGAAGAATTTGAACCACATGGTCTCGTTCATGCCGGAGGGCGTGCACTGGGGAGTGGCCGGAGTCGGACGTTACCAGCTCCCCCTCGCGGTCCAGGCCCTCGTGATGGGCGGTCACGTCCGCGTCGGATTCGAGGACAACATCTATTACTCGAAGGGCGTGGTGGCGAAGTCGAATGCCGAGCTCGTCGCGCGGATCGCCCGGATCGCGGCGGAAATCGGCCGGCCGGTCGCGTCGCCGAAAGAAGCTCGGGGACTTCTGGGGCTTAGAGGGTAACTCGCGAGAATAGAGAGGGAATTAAGCAAAAATTCCTGTGTAAAAATTCTTGACTAAAAAAGTCGGAATATGATATTCATTCGGCCGTCAGATTTACCCAAGGAGAAGCACATGCATTCCAAGATTTTGGCCCTCGTTGTATTCGCACTTTCGGCTAGCGCGTTTGCCGATTGTTCCGCCGTGCTGGATTCTCGATTGTTCTCGGATGCGAATGAGCGAGCCGAGGCGATCAAGGCCCTCGCCCAAAAGGGATATGTGGTCGGCGAAGAAAAGGGCGATATTGCGATCACGCTTTACGGCCAGCTCAACATCGAAGGGTTTGCGACTCTCCTCGACCGAAACTCCGGTTTTACCCGCGATTACAGCGCTTATCGCAGCGATGCGCGTACGATCGTCTCGCCTTACAATAGGATCGTCCGAGACGAGATGGATAACGCTAAGAACGCCGCCGAATACTCGGTGGCGGCGGCAAAGTATCGCAAGGACCAAGACGTTCAGGTTCCGGCGATGAACGCCATTCAGGCCGTCATCTATAAGATGCCGACTTGTAAGGAATTTCTCGGGATCTAAGGACGCGCTCCACGGTCGAAAAATTGGAATGAATTTTACCGTGGTCGTGAGATTGATTCCGTCGTGCCGCCAAAAAAGGTCGTTCTGATCGTTCCCCCGGACCTCGCGGGCAGTCGCCTCGACGTCGTGCTCGCGTCGATGCTCCCGGCCAGCGCCGAAGTCGCGCGGATGGGCGTCGCGATCTCGAAGGGGAAGGTGCGCAAACTCGTCATGGCGGGCGCGGTTTACTTGAACAGCGGGCGCGTCCGGATCGCGTCGAAGGCCTGCCGGGCGGGTGCGCGGATCGACGTGTACATCGATCCGGCGAAGCTCTCGACGGATGCGGATCGGGAGCGGGGAGGGACCGCGAGCGGGCCCGGAAGTTCCGCATGGAAATTCACCGAGGCGGCCATCCTCTTCGAGGACGAATGGATCCTCGGCGTGAACAAACCGGCGGGCCTCCCGACCCAACCGACGCTCGACGAAGCGCGCGCGAACCTCTACGCGCTTCTCCAAAAATTCCTGCGCGCGCGCGACGGCGCCGACGCCTACGTCGGCCTTCATCACCGGCTCGACCGCGATACGTCGGGCGCCATGGTCTTCACGAAAAAGAAAGCGGCGAACGCGGAGATCGGCCGCGCCTTCGCCGAACACCTCGCGAAGAAGACCTACCTCGCGATCGTCGCGAGCCGCGAACGGACGCTTCCCGACTCGTGGACGGTCGAGAACTACCTCGCACGCGAGAAAGGGAAGTCGGGTCGGATGACCGCCGTTCGTTCGGGAGGCGACCGCGCGATCACGGACTTCCGAACGCTCCTTCGCGCCGATGGGTACGCTCTCGTGGAAGCGAAGCCTCGGACTGGCCGGATGCATCAGATCCGAGTGCATTTGTCGCAGGGAACCGCCGACGTCGGTCCGGCGCCGATCGTCGGAGACCGCGCCTACGGCGGTCCCGCGAATATCGCCGGAAAAACCCCGGTTCCGCGCGTGATGCTGCATGCCGCCGCGTTGACTTTCCCCCACCCGATCACTAATCTTGAAATCTCCTTCACGGCCCCACCTCCCGCGGATTTCGAGACATGTTCAAGACTGCTTTTTGGGAACGCTTCCTCGAACGGACCGCGCTCCTAAGAAAATACGTTCTCCGTTACCGAAGGCTCATGTTCTTCGGGATGGTGATGCTCGTCCTGGTCGATCTGCTCGAGATCCTTCCGCCGATCCTGCTGAAAAAGGCGGTCGACTCGGTCGTCGATTTGAAGCCTTACGCGGAACTCGTGAAGTTCGCGGGGATCTATTTTTCCGTCCTTCTCGCTCAGGGCGTTTGCCGCTGGGGTTGGCGCGTTTTCCTCATGCGTTCGAGCATGCTCGCGGGACGGGACCTCCGCGGCGATTTCGCGGAACACCTCTTCGGACTGCCGGCCAGCTTTTACGATAAGAACCGCGTCGGGGACCTCATGTCGCTCGCGAATAGCGACGTCGAGTCGATCCGTCAGTTCCTCGGTCCGGGACTCCTCACTTTCGCCGACGCGCTCTTTTACCTCGCCACGGTTCCGGTCGCGATGTACTGGCTTTCGCCCGAACTCACGCTGCTCGCGCTCATCCCGATTCCGTTCATCCCTTATCTCGTGTGGAAACTCGAGGGGGCGATCCACGATCGGTACAAGGCGTCCCAGGACCAGTTCTCCGAACTCTCCGCGATGGCGCAGGAGAACCTGAACGGGATCCGGGTCGTGAAGGCGTTCGCGCGCGAGAGCACCCAGACCGCGCGCTTCCGGAGTCTCGGTGAAGAATACGTCCGGCTCAATCTCCGGCTCGCGCGCGTGCAAAGCTCGTTCGGACCGCTCATGGATTTCTTCGCGAGCGTCGGTATCGTGCTGCTGCTTTGGTTCGGAGGGAAGCACGTCACGACGGGCGTCGTGACCCTCGGCACGTTCGTCGCCTTCCAGCGCTACATCCAAAAAATGATCTGGCCGATGATGGCTCTCGGATTCGCGGCGAGCTTCTATCAACGCTCGCTCGCCAGCTCAGCCCGAATGCAGGACATCTTTCGGCAGAAGACGAACATCCTGCCGCCGTCCGCCCCGAAACTTCCGGTCGCCGGGGGCCGAGGCCGCATCGAGGTGCGCGACCTGACGTTCGCCTTTCCGGGAACCGCCACGCCGGTGCTTCGGAACGTCTCGTTCACGATCGAGCCGGGCACGCGGGCGGCGTTCGTCGGAAAGATCGGATCCGGAAAGTCCGCGCTCCTTTCGTTGATTCCGCGGATCTACCCGGCGCCGCCGGGTACGATCTTCGTCGACGGAATCGCGGTCGAGGACTGGGACCTCGACGCCCTTCGGGCCCAGATCGGATTCGTCTCCCAGGAAGTTTTCCTCTTCAGTGACACCGTCTACGAGAACCTCGGGTTCGGCGTGCACGGCAAGTCGGTCGACGAGCTCGAGTCGACGGTCGTCGCGGCCGCGCGCCTCGCGGCGGTCGACGAAGACCTCCGGGCGCTGCCGGGTGGATATTCCACGCTTCTCGGCGAGCGAGGGGTGAATCTCTCGGGCGGGCAGAAGCAGCGGGTCTCCCTCGCCCGCGCGATCGCGCCGTCTCCGTCGATCCTCGTCCTCGACGACGCGCTTTCGGCGGTCGACGTGAAGACGGAAGAGGCGATCCTCAGCGGCTTACGGAAGCGCCCCGGAAAGAACACGGAACTTATCGCCGCCCATCGGATCTCGACGGTGAAAGAAGCCGATCAGATTTTCGTCCTCGATCAGGGCGCGATCGTCGAAACGGGGACGCACGCGGCGCTCGTGAAACGGAAAGGGATCTACGCGCAGTTCTTCGAGGAACAGCGGCTGAAGGAAGACCTCGAGAGCTACATGAAGAAGATGGACGATCGCCTCGGTATCGAACCGGCGGACGCCGTCGCCGACGGAGGGAAACCGGCATGAGCCAAGAAAAGGCGAAACCGGCGCGGACGGAAGCGGGCGTGCTCGATCATTACGTCGAATCCGAGGACTTCCACACTAAGCGTCCTTCGCTCGACGCCGCGAAGAAAGTCATGCGAGACCTCGCCGTCGAACGAATCCCGTTCGGCGTCGGGCTCGGCCTCGTCATCCTAGGAACCGCCGCCTCGCTTTACGAGCCTCGGCTTTTCGGGAAGGCGATCGACTGGGCGATCATCCCGAACGATCGGCCCCTCCTGCTGAAGATGACGTTCGGGTATCTCGGGCTCGTTCTCACTCGGGTCGCCTGCTCGATCGGGCAGCAGTACGCTTTCGAGATCCTCGCCCAAAACCTGATGCAGCGGCTTCGACTGAAAGTTTTCTCTCTCTACCAGCGCCTGCCGATGGCGACCTACGATAAGACCCCGGTCGGGCGCCTCATCACGCGGCTGACGAACGACACTTCGGCGATGAGCGAGATGTTTTCGTCGGGCTTCGTCACGTTCTTCGGGAATCTGCTGTTCATTTTCGGGAGCTTGGTTTGGATCTTTTACCTGAACTGGCGGCTCGCGCTGATTTCGGTGAGCGTGTTTCCGATCCTGATCTTCTTCTCGATCCGGTTCTCGCGGAGCCTCGTCGTCGCCTACCGGAACGCGCGGATGCGGATTTCGGCCCTGAACGCGTTCCTGGCCGAGAACATCCTCGGGATGAAGATCGTCCACCTCTTCAACCGCGTGCCGCTCCATTTCCGGCGATTTACCGAAGTGAACGAATCCTACGCCCAGGCACAAATCGCTTCGATCCGGGTTTACGCCTATTTCCAACCGCTCATCACGTGGTGCTCCGGCGCGGGCGTCGCGCTCGTGCTCGGGATCGGCGGAGCGATGGCGCTCGGTCAGACGGCGGAGACTTGGGGCGTGAAGATCACGCCCGGCGAGCTCGTGACGTTCATCACCTACCTTCTCGCGTTCTTCCAACCGATCCGCGAAGTCGTCGATAAGTGGACGACGTTCCTTTCCGGGATGACCTCGGCCGAGCGGATCTATTCGCTCTTCGATTGGGAAACGGAACTACGCGAAAGCGAGGCGGACGCCGAATTTCCGGAATCGGCCCCGATCGGCGGCGCGATCGAGTTTGAGAACGTCTGGTTCGCCTACGAGGGGGAGAACTGGGTCCTTCGCGACTTCAGCCTGAAGATCGCGCCGGGCGAACGCATCGGCGTCGTCGGCCATACCGGAGCGGGAAAAACGACCCTTATCGCGCTGCTGCTCCGGTTCTACGAACCCCAGCGGGGCCGGATCCTGATCGACGGTCGCGATATCCGCGATTACCCGAAACGGACGCTTCGCGATCGGATCGGGATCATCCAGCAGGACGTTTTCCTTTTCTCGGGGCGCATCGGCGAAAACCTCACGCTTTGGCGGGGACGCACGGGAACGGCCCCGTCTCCGGCGCTCGCGTCGCTAGACGCGATGGGATTTCGGAAACCGCTCGATCTCGAACTCGACGAGCGCGGGTCGAACCTCTCGATGGGGGAGCGGCAGATCCTCGCCTTCGGCCGCGCGATCGAGAAGAACCCCGACGTGTGGATCCTCGACGAGGCCACGGCGAACGTGGATTCCGATACCGAAATCCGGTTCGGCACCGAGCTCGACCGGGCGACGAAAGGGAAAACCCTCCTGATGATCGCGCACCGTCTCGCGACGATTCGAAAGTCCGACCGGATTCTGGTGCTCCACAAAGGTAATCTCGTCGAGCAGGGTGATCATGCGACGCTGCTTCGAAAGGGCGGTTACTACGCGCGACTTTACCGGTACCAGGAAGCCGTGGAGCGCACCGAGAACGTCGGCGCCCCCTCGGAGCTCGCCTAGGGGCTAGAACGACTCCTTGAATTCGAAGTGGTCGAAGGCGTCCAGGTCCGGACTTTCGAGCGCTTCTCTCGTGAAGTAGTAATAGCATTCACCGCGGTCGGGGCATCGAGTCCGGGTCAGTCCCATTTCCGTAAATCTGCTCCAGACTTTTCTGGCGTCGTCGGAGAGGGTATTCAAAGGACCCATGCTGAGAATGTCGCTGGCCAACCTTTCGCCGCGAGTTTTGTAGAGATACCTCGCCGCGAAGAGGTAGACGACGCTCGCAAGACCCTTTTTCTCGGAAGTGATGCTTTTGATAGATCCGGATTGGACACTTCGCTCGTCCGAAATGTAGGAAAATCCGGCATCGAGGAGTGAAAGGTCGACGACGGGTTCCGCCGAGTTTGGAATATAGACTTTCAAGTCGATCGCCGGCGAAGTGTAGCGTCGATCGAGGGAGATCACGATGGACATTTCCTCGGGCGCAACTCCCATTTGACGAAGAAAATTCCGGGGAGAAAAAAGCATCTCCCGAAGCGCTTCTCGACGATTCCCCTGCTCCATTAGAAGTTTGACCGCCTCTTTGTCGTAATACTTCTCGGTGAGTCCGATACAGGACCCACGATCGTAGCCAGACGCCCCGACTGGCGTCGAAAGCAGACTGAGAAAGATGAGCGGGAGGAGGCGATTCCTCATCGTAGGCCTTATCGGCAGTCCTCGACCTCGACCAAGGGATTCTTTCCCTTTTCTATGTCAGCGGATTGGCGGCTGCGTCGGCTCTAATATATCGGGTTTCGGTTCGGAAAAGCCGGCGTAGCTCGGCAACCAAATCGTGCGGTCGAGTTCAGGCTCGTCCGCGAGGAGCATCACGAGCCGATCGACGCCGACTGCGATGCCGCCCGACGGAGGCAGCCCTTCCTCGAGTGCGGCGAGGAAATCTTCGTCCAGCGGTGAAGGAGAAAAAGCCGCTCCGTAGATCGCCGTGCGCTCGCGCATGTCGCGTTCGAACCGCGCGCGCTGCTCGGTCGCGTCGGTGAGTTCCTCGAACGCGTTTCCGAGTTCGAGTCCGGCGATATAGAACTCGAAGCGCTTCGCCCAGACGCTGCCGTCGGCGTCGCGGTCGACGACCGCGAGCGCGGCTTGGGATTTCGGGTAGCGTTCGACGAATACCGCGCGATCCGCGGGGAGCTTCGGTTCGACGAGGTTCAGCCAGATCCGGAAATAGAGATCGTCCCACGTGTCCGCGGGCGCGGTCGAAATGCCGAGTCGAGCGCATTCGCGCGCGAGAAGTTCGGCGGAATTCGCGCCGACGAGATCGACGCCGAGATCCGCGAAGAGCTCGCGCACCCGAAGCCGAGGCCACGGCGTCTTCACGGAAATCGTTCGGCCCTGGAAGCGGAGTTCGGGCTTACCATGGATCCGGATCGCGAGGCTTTCGACGAGCGCCTCGGTGTCCGCCTGGATCGCGGCGACGTCCGAGTACGCGCGATACCATTCGAGCATCGTGAACTCGGGGTGGTGCGTGTTCGAGTTCGGCTCGTAGCGGAACGAGGGACAAATCTGGAAGATCTTCTCGAGGCCGCCGACGAGGAGCCGTTTCATCGCGAACTCGGGCGAGGTCGGGAGATAGGCGCCCGTTTCGAGGCGGAAGGGGCGGATGTGGATCTCCATTCCCGGACAGGGCACGAGGAGCGGCGTGCGGGTCTCGAGGAAGCCGCGTCCGAGGAAGAATTCGCGAATCCCGCTCTCGACCTGCGCCCGGACCCGAAGCGCGTGAAGCCGGCGAGGGTCGAGCACGCGTTCGGCGAAGCGCGAACGACCCGCGCGTTTCGTCGCGGTCAAGACCTTCGCGGCGCCTCCGTCGATTTCGACGAGGTCGCCGACCGCGAGTCGCTCGTCGCGCGAGACGATCACGGTCGACTCGCCGGCGAGGTTTCGCAGGCCCAACTCCGTGGAATCGCTTGAGTGACGCAGAGCGATGATTCTACCTTTCAGCATGGCTTGCGCCTTATTAGCCCTCCCTCGCAAGCCGCCGCAAGTGATAAAGAAGAGGGAGAGATGGCCCTCCGCGAACGTCTGCGAAAACTCGACTTGCGCGCGAAAATCTCGCTCGCCCTCATCGCCGTGCTCCTGCCGGTGTTCGGCCTGCTCGCGTTTTCAGCCCACCTTTTCATCCGTCCCTCGCTCCTTCGCGAAATCGAGCAGATCGGCATTTCGGCCGGTAAAACGCTCGCGACCGAGATCGTGGTCCAAAAACTCCTCACTCACCAGGATCGCGAGCACCTGATCGAGTCCCGGGTCCGCGAGTTCCTCTACCTCCAGCCGAATATCCGCCGGATCGAGGTCTTCGCGCGCGATCCGAAAAGCGGAAAGAACCTGCTGGTCGCGTCGTCGATCGAGGAAGATCCGGAGGACGTGCGCTTCGAGGCGCCCGACGTTACTCGCATCTCCACCGAACTCATGGAGGAACCGGGGACGCCCGAGCGCGGTTTCGAGGTTTGGGTACCGATCATGAGCGGCGCGCCGGGCATCGAACTGCGACGGGACGCGAAGAACCCGGCCGACGCGAAGAACGATGTGCGGCTTTCCGAGCCGAAGCCCGTCGGCGCCGTCCGTGTCGTCGTCTCGATCGCGCTCGTTTCGCGTCTCGCGCGACTGAGCTCGAACGTCGCGATGGTCGGCGGATCGATCGGGCTCGTGCTCCTCTTCTTCCTCCTGAACGGCGCGCTTCGCGCGACGATCGAGAACGACCGTAAGCTTCGCGAGGCCGAAAAGGAGAACCTCGTCCTGACCTCGCAGCTCCACGAGGTCGAGCGGAACTTGTTGAACCTCGAGAAATTCGCGGTACTCGGCCAGCTCACGGCGACGTTCGCCCACGAGATCGGCACGCCGCTGAACGCGATCGGCGGTCACCTCGCGCTCCTGAAGGAAGAGGCGGCGCCGAAGCTGCCCCAGGCCGGCGACCGGATCGGGATCATCGAAGGCCAGGTCGCGAAGATCGCGGGGATCGTCCGCGGTTTCCTCCAGAACACCTCGAAGCCCGTTTCCCAAAAACAGCTCGTCGATCCCCACCAGATCGTCGAAAAGACCCTCAGCATCGTGCGACCCCGGGTGGAGAGCCTCGGCGTCGAGATCGAGCGGGATTTCGACCGCAGCCTCGGACCGATCCGGATCGTCCCCGTCGATTTCGAGCAGGTCCTGCTGAATCTCGTGAACAATTCCCTCGATTCGATCCGGATGAAGAACGCGCCGGGGGGCGCGCGGCGACTGAAACTCACGACGCGCGGGAAGAAAGTCGGAGCCTCGGAGGGGCTCGAGCTGCGGATCCGCGACACCGGCGAAGGCATCGAATCCGACGACCTCGAACGCGTTTTCCAACCCTTCTTCACCACGAAAGGTCCGGGCGAAGGTACCGGCCTCGGACTCTCGATCTGCCGCGACTTGCTGAAGAAATACGGCGGCAGTCTCGGGATCGATTCGAAGCGCGGGGACTGGACCGAAGTGGTGATCGACATCCCGTACCGTAACGGACGGGAAGGAGCTTGAGTATGAAGAAGATTCTCGTGGTCGACGACGATCCGGTTTCGCGCGATCTCCTAAAGGAAGTCCTCCTGAAGGAGGGGTTCGAGGTCCGCCTCGCCGAGAGCGGTGAAGCGGCGCTCGGCCACCTCGCGCGGGAGGATTTCCCGCTCGTCCTGAGCGATATCCGCATGAAGCAAAAGAGCGGATTCGACGTGCTTCGCGAGCTGAAAGAGAAGGAGAGAGGGAAGAACCGGCCGCCCGTCGTCGTCGTGCTGATGACGGGATTCGGATCGATGGAAGGGGCGCTCGAGGCGCTGCGGGAAGGCGCCTTCGACTACATCTCGAAGCCGTTCCAACTCGCCGATCTGCGCACGCTCATCGCCCGCGCCGGGAAGCACGCCGAGTTCCTTCGGCAAACGAATCTGGCGCCGAAAAGCGCGGCTTCCGCGATGGGGGCGACGCTCGCGCAGTCCTTGATCGGAAAGAGTCCGAAGATCGTCGAGGTTTACCGGACGATCGCGCGGGCGAGCCTCACCTCGAGCAGCGTGCTCATCGCGGGCGAGACCGGTACGGGAAAGGCGCTCGTCGCGCGTGCGATCCATGAAAACGGGAACCGTAAGGACAAGGCCTTCGTGAAGGTGGCCGCGAAGGAGGACCTCGACGCGCTCGAGGCCGATCTCGCCGCCGCTCGCGGCGGAACGGTGCTCGTCGAGGAACTCGTCGCTTTCGGTCCGGGCGAGCAGGCGAGGATCCTGCGCGCGATCGAGAGCGCGGACGAGCGCGGCTTCGACGTGCGGTGGATCGCCGGGTCGCGACTCCCGACGGGCGAGCTCGCCCGTTCGGGGATGGTGCGCGGCGACCTACTCGACCGGCTCCACATCATCTCGATCGAGATTCCTCCGCTTCGCAGCCGGCTCGAGGACTTGCCCGAACTCGTTTCGTCCTTCGTCGCGCGGTATTCCGAGAAGAACGGGAAGGCGATTTCCCACGTTTCCGAGAGCGCGATGCGGAAGCTTCGCGAATACCCCTGGCCGGGAAACATCCGCGAGCTCGAGCGGGTGGTCGAACGCGCGGTCGCGCTCAGCGCCGGATCCGTGCTCGAGATCGAGGACTTTCCGGACATCGCTCCGTCGGCCGCGAAATCCGAAGTGTCCGAACCCCAGGCTTCGCTCGAGTCGGTCGAGAAGGCGCACATCGCGCGCGTCCTGCAGGAAACGGGGTTCAACAAGTCGAAGGCGAGCGAGATCCTCGGGATCGACCGCGCGACCCTTTACCGGAAGGCGAAACTCTACGGAATCGACCTGAAAGGAAAGGGATGACCGGACCGTTCACGAATCGGTATCGCGAGGCGGACGAGCGGCTGCGGAAGGCGGCCGCGTTCGATCTTCCTTACCCGTTTCGAACGGAGTCGGAAGGTCGGCCGGCGGCGGTGCTCGTCCTCGCGGGATTGCGCGAGGACGGGGGCGGACTCGAGCTGCTGATCACGCGTCGGACGGAAAGTATCGCCACCCATAAAGGTCAGTACGCGCTTCCCGGCGGCATGCGCGACGCGGACGCGGAAACCGCAGAGGCCACCGCGCTCCGTGAGGCGCGCGAAGAGGTCGGCGTAGCCGAGGGGGATGTCGAAACGCTCGGGCGGCTTCCGGCGATTTGGACCCCGAGCGGTTTTTCGATCACGCCCGTCATCGGCCTGCTCAAGCGCTCGATCGAGGAGATCGAAATCCGACCGAGCGTCGAGGAGATCGACCTTTGGTTCTGGTGTCCGATCTCCCGGCTTCGCGAGGCGGGCGTTTACCGGAGCGAAACGCGGGAGATCGTTTACCAAGGTGCGTCGCGCACGGTTCCCGTCGACGTCTACCTCGTGGATACTCACCGGATCTGGGGCGCCACGGGCGCGATCCTCCGGAACTTCCTCACGCGACTCGAACGGGTTGAGTCGGACCCGGGATTCGGCTAACGTCGAAAAAAAAGAAAGCGAGCTCGTCATGAACTTCCACCGCCTCTCCGCCCTTTCGGTTCTCGTTCTCCTTTATGCGGGGATTTCCGTCGCCGCCCCGAAGACCTATCCGGTCGCGAATCCGGGAGCGACTTCGAGCGGCGAAGACTATAAGTCTTACCACCCGGAGAACAACTTTACGTTCGGCGGCAGCGGCGGTTTCGGGTTGGTCGATACTCACGGCGGCTTCACGCTGATCGGGAACATCGCCGCGAAAGTCGTGAAAGACGGTTTCATCCCGGAAATCGTGAACCCGGTCTTCCTCGAGGCCGAGTTCGGCCCGACTTTCGTTTCGGGCGCGACGTTCTGGATGTATTCGACCCATATGCGGTGGGACTTCGTGAAGGACTCGAAGTGGACGCTCTTCGCCCTCGGCGGTTTCGGCGGGAACTTCGGTTCGAATCGTTACGGCGACCGCGTCGCCCTGCACCCGCGCTTCGGCGTCGGCGCTTTCTACGCCCTCGACACGGTCGATCTCCGCTTCGAGTTCAGCCACGAGCTGATCACGGTCGGCGTGAGCGTCCCGTTCTAAGGCGGGATCCGTCAGCCGATTGGCGCTTCGTCCGTGTCCGACATGACGCTCTAGAGGGCGATCCGCGCGTAACCGATAGGGTTACGAGGTGGATCGTCCATGAAACACGCGACTAAAATCTGGATCGGAATCGGAGTCCTGGCTCTCGCGCCCGCGTGCGCGCTTCCGCAGCGGAATACGACCGCGATGAAGGACCCTTTCGCCGATCCCTCGAAGTTCGAAAACCTGGCCTCGGCCGCCTATTCGATGCCGACGAGTGCGGTGGTCGCTCCGCCGCCCGTGAGCGACGTCGCCCAGGCCGTGGGGAGCGGACCGGTGCCTGTCCCGGCCATGATGACCGGTGGATCCCTCGTTTCGCCCGCGCTTGCGTATCTTACCGACGTTCCGCATTCGACCGCGAACCGTGCGCCGGCCTCCGTCGTCTTTCCGAAGGACGAGCGCGGGACTCCCGACGACGTTTACCTGAACCTCGTTCGCGGGAACGAGCGTTTCGTTACCGGCATGGTGAAGGGCGAGCATCGCGACGAAGCCCGCCGTCGGTCACTCGCCGGCGGTCAGCAGCCGCTCGCCGTCGTCCTCTCGTGCAGCGATTCGCGCGTGCCGCCGGAGCTGATTTTCGACCAGGGGCTCGGGGATCTCGTCACGATCCGGGTCGCCGGCAACGTCCTCGGATCCGCGCAGGTCGCGTCGATCGAATACGCGGTCCACGACCTCGGCGCGAAGCTGATCGTCGTCATGGGGCACGAATCGTGCGACGCCGTGAAAGCGGCGATCGAGGCGAAGCCCGGAAAGACGAAGTTCGGCGCCGGCGGAAGCCCGGACCGGGATTGGCTCGTGGGCGCGATCCGTCCCGTGCTGAAATCGCGCGGCCTCGCCTCGGTATCGACCGACGATCCGAAGCTTCGCAAGCCGGTGATGGCGAACATCGACTCCGTGACCGAGAATCTCGTCGTGCGTTCGAAGACGATCGGGGACGCGCTCACGAAAGGGAATCTGAAGGTCGTGCGCGGGATCTACTCGATGGATACCGGTCGCGTGGACTTCTGGGGACTGAAGTAAGATTTGTCCTGTGAGAGAGTTAAAAAGCAAAGGGCCCGGGGTTTCCCCCGGGCCCTTCGTATTTCGCTTAGGCTAGCCTGGAATTACCAGGAATAGCGGAAGCCGATTTGGTGGAACGTGCCGCTGTCGAAGCCGACATCGGAGGAGTCCGGGGTGTTGCCACCGGCCGCCGTGCCGTTGCCGAAAGCGTAGTCCACGTCGACCTTCGCCACGTGGAACGTGCCGCCGACGCGAGCCGTCGTCGTGCCGTCGCCGCCGATGAGGACGTGGTGAACGCCGCCGCGGAGGGTGAGCCAGGAGAGCGCGTCCGCTTCGATCGCCATGTCGATCGGCGTTTCCGCGAGCTTCGAGGACTTCACGCCGGCCGTGTCGGTTTCGCCGTGCGAGTGATAGAGGGCGTACGTCAGGCGAGCGCCTTCGGCGACCTTCGTTTCACGACCGAGACCGATGGTCCAGGTGGTGGTCTTCGGTTCGGTGCCGGCCGCGACGTTCTTCGTCTTGGCCGAGTTGATGGCCGCGTACGGAGTCCATTCGCCGTAGTGATAGCGGAGACCGCCGCCCATGTTGTTGTACTTCATCGTTTCCGTGCCGGCAGCCTTGTCGGAGCCGATCACGAGGACGTGAATGAACGGATCGAAGCCAGCGGCCGAAACACCGACGCGGACGTCGAGGTTGTTTTGGCTGCCGTTGTCGGCGAGCTTCTTGTTGCCGTACGTGAGGCCGAGACCCCACTTGACGCCGGCATCGCCGCCGAGCATGACGTCGACCGCGTTCGAGCCCGTCGAGAGGGCCGCGTTGCGGTTGAAGAACATGCCGAGATTGAAGTTCATCATCGAGGACACGAAGCCGAAGCTCGAAGCGTCGGAGCCGGTGCCCTTTTCGAAGATCGCCCAGTTCTTATAGTCGTTAACGTAGGCCGGGTTGTAGAAGAAGTTGTAGGCGTCTTCATAATAGAAGGAGCCGCCGTTGCTGTAGTGATCGGCGCCACCGGTGCCCATCACCATTTCACGGGCGTTCGAAGCGAACGCCGAGGACGATGCGATCATTCCGGCAAGAACGAGTGCGGAAACAATGCGCTTATTCATTAAGGTATCTCCCCTTGTACAGAGTGTTGATTACTGCAAACCCTCTCTTCAGTTTCACCAAAAGCAGGCCAATTAAACGGCCTCTCAGCCTGAATGGACCACTCCAGTGCGCACAGGCGCCTAGTTCAACTCTTCACTCTGATAATGCCCAAGTGGGTAGAGGAGTACGCGGTGCTTGGACGACGGAGGAGGGCCGTTCAAACTGTACTGCTTTTGTCAGAAGAGCGAATGCTTACCCTTAGACTCAGGGTAGGTGTTCCTAGTGTCAACCAGGAAACGGATCGCAAGATCGAGTGGGCTGGGCAAAAGACGGATCTGCGTCACCCGAAATTCTTAGATTTTTCCGGACGCCTTGAGCGCGACGTACGCTCCGCCGAGAAGTCCGGCTTGGTTCTCGAGTTTCGAAACGGCGAGTTTCGGTTGGAGATTCATCACTCTATTTCTTCGACTCAGCAATTTACCGAGCTTTTTCGAGGTTTTTTCCAAGAAGAGATCGTGCGCGGCCGCGAAGCTGCCCGTGAAGACGACGATTTCAGGACAGAAAATCACGACGTAATTGTGGAGCGCGATCGCGAGATTTTCCGCGTACTCATCAAAAAGCTTTAATGCTGCGGCGTCTCCATCGCGGGCGCGGGCAGCGATTTGCGGCGCATCAATTGTCTCGTTTCCGAGGTCTGCGCGGGCGCGGTGGGCAAACGAGCGGCCGGAGAGGTAGGCCTCGACGCATCCGAGTTGGCCGCATCCGCACGGCGCGGACTTGTCGCCGGCGTGAATGATCATGTGACTCGCCTCGGTGTGCATGTGACGTCCGCCGCGGACGAGTTTGCCGTTCGCGACGACCGCGGTGCCGACGCCCGTACCGAGCGTGAGGATCATCGCGTTCTCGGTCTTCTTCGCGAGCCCTTTCCAGACCTCGGCCAGGATCGCGGCGGCGGCGTCGTTCTCGAGGATGACCTTCTTTTTCAGGCCTTTCGCAAGGATTTCGGCGAGCGGTACGCGGCCCCAATGGCCGTCCGGACCCGAGAAATTCGTCGGATCGAGGAGTTCTCCCGAGACCGGATCGAGCGGGCCCGCGCTCGCGACGCCCACCGATTCGATTTTCGGAAAGCGTTTGATCATCTCTTTCCCGAGGCGGATGAGCTGGTCGAGGGTCGCTTTCTTTCCTTGCTTGATGAAGGCGGCTTCACGGTGAAACGCCAGAATCTTGCCGGTCTGATCGACCACGCCGACTTGGACCTTCGTGCCTCCGAGGTCGTACGCGAGCACCAGGGACGGCTTTGCCTTACGGGATTTCGACTTCGTTTTCGCCATGGGCGTCGTCATAGCATGTTACGATAACGGTATGACGAAAAAACCGACCCATGGACGGGTTAGTGCGCCTCAAAAAAGTGTTTCGGTCGAGATTGGAAGTATCCTCGTTTTCGCTTTCGCGATCTTCGCCCTCACGGCGCTCGCCACGTATCATCCCGCGGATCCTTCGTTTTTCACCGCGACGAACGCGAAAGTCGCGAATGCTTGCGGACGCGTCGGCGCGTACCTCGCCTCCGGTTTTTTCGAGTGTTTCGGGATCGCGGCGTTCCTGATTCCCGCCGCGCTCTTCTTCATCGCCGCCTCTATATATAGACGCGAAGGCGGTTTGCGGGTGCTGGGTACGCTCTCGGGAATGACCGTGGCCGTACTTTCGCTCACGGTTTTCCTCACGCTCCAATGGCGCTACGTTCCGTACGCCGGCGTCGATTTGCTCACCGGAGGCGCGTTCGGCGTTTGGTTCGCCGAGATCCTGAGCCGGCAGTTCAATTCCGCGGGCGCGTCGATGGTTTCGGCCGCCGTGTTCCTCGTTTCCGTCGCGCTTTCGACTCCGATCTCGATCGCCGCTTCCGGCGGCAAGATCCTCGGCGTCGCGAAACTCTTCTTCACGCGCGTCCTCCTTCGGATCGCGCGCGTGATCGTGACCTACGCGGCGTTCCTGCTCGGGCTGCTCGCGATGAAGACCGCCCAAGCCTCGGCGCGCGGGATGGAAAAGATGATCGAAAGCCTGCTCGATCGCGCCCGCGCCGCGCGCGAAGCGTACGATCGGAAGCGGGAAGAGATGAAGGCCGCGCGCGCGGCCGCGGCTTCGGCGACTCGACCGCAGATCGGAAACGGTTCCGAGACGGAATCGGAAGACGAAGCGGAGACCGTGGAACTCGCGAAGGCGGGCGCGGCGGGCCTTCCGGCGGTCGAGGTCGTCGGGAACGTCCTCGGCGGGGCTTCCGTTCCGGAGGCGAAGAACGTCCTCACCGATCCGATTTCGATCTCGGCCTTGAAAGAAGCGAGCTCGAGCGCCGTGGTCGGCACCGCGCTCACGAACGGCGGCGCGACGGCGACGCTCGCTTCGTCGATGACGCTCGATACGAGTTCGCGTCCGGCGATCCTCCCGCACGAAATGCAGAAACAGACGGGGTTCGAAGGGCTGAGTCCGGGCGTGATCGCCGAGATCCAGGCCGCCGAAGCCGCGCGGAAACCGAAGAAGAAGGCCCCGACCCGTCGCGGGTCGTGGAAGCTCCCGCAGATCGATTACCTCGTGAAGCCGCCGAAGATCGAGACCCAAGTCGACAAGGACCGGCTCTACCGGAACTCCGAGATCCTTACCCAGAAATTCCTCGACTTCGAGATCGAGGGCGAAGTCACCGCCGTGCGTCCGGGTCCGGTCATCACGCTCTACGAATTCAAACCCGCGCCGGGCGTGAAGGTTTCCCGGATCGCGTCGCTCGCCGACGACATCTCGATGGCGCTCTCCGCCCAGTCGGTCCGGATCATCGCGCCGCTGCCCGGTAAGAACGTGGTCGGGATCGAGATCCCGTCCGACGTGCGCGAAAACGTCTTCATGCGCGAGTTCTTCGCCCACGCCGATTTCCAGTCCCAAACGAAGCACGCGATCCCGGTCGCGATGGGCAAGGACATCGCCGGGAACATCTACCTCGCCGACCTCGCGAAGATGCCCCACCTGCTTTGCGCCGGCCAGACCGGTTCCGGTAAGTCGGTGTTCATGAACGGATTGATTTGCTCGCTGCTTTACCGGTTCACTCCGGACGAGCTTCGGATGATCCTCGTCGATCCGAAGATGATCGAATTCTCGAGCTATCAGGACGTTCCGCACCTTCTGCTTCCGGTCGTCGACGACTGCTCGCACGCGGCCTCGGCGCTGAAGTGGGCCGTTCGCGAGATGGAACGCCGGTACCGGATTCTCGCGATGATGAACGCGCGGAACCTCGCTTCCTATAACCAGAAGGTCGACGAGATCGGCGTCGAACTCCTCCAGGAAACCCTCGAACGCGCGGAGAGCGAGGTCGAGGGGATGGAGCGGATGAGCGGCGGCGACTGGGTCGAGTCCTTCGACAAGGACGAGGACGGCGATCCTCGGTACGGAAAACTCCCGTACGTCGTCATCTTCATCGACGAGCTCGCCGAACTCATGATGACCGCGAAGAAAGAGGTCGAACTCTCGATCGCGCGGATCGCCCAGAAGGCCCGAGCCGCCGGTATCCACCTCGTCGTCGCGACCCAGCGTCCGTCGACCGACGTCGTCACCGGCCTCATCAAGGCGAATCTCCCGTCGCGCGTGTCGTTCGCGCTCGCTTCGGGTTTCGATTCGAAGACGATCCTCGATCGGTTCGGCGCGGAGAAGCTCCTCGGACGCGGGGACATGTTCTTCATTCCGCCGGGCCAGTCGAATCTCCTGCGCCTGCACGGCGCGTACCTCGCCGACGACGAGATCAACAAGATCACGTCTTTCCTGAAGGCCCAGGGTAAGCCCACGTACCGGAACGAGATCCTCCAGGACGAGGACGCCGAAGGCGAAGACGGAGAAGGCGGCGAATCGGCCGATCCGGTCTTCGATCAGGCGGTCGAACTTGCGAAAAAGCACGGCCAAGTCTCGGCCTCGTTTCTCCAGCGCCACCTCCGGGTCGGATACAACCGCGCCGCCCGGCTGGTCGAAACCATGGAAGCGAAGGGCATCGTCGGTCCGGCCGACGGCGCGCGTCCTCGGGAAGTCTTGGTCCGATAAGGAAAGCCCATGCAGGATCTCGGATCGAATTCGCGCCTCGGTGTCCGTGAGCAAATCGCTCGCGGGGCGACCGAGTCGGGCCAGGCGACTTGGCTCGCTTCGGACCTCGAGTATTTCCGGGCACGGAACGGGACGCTCTTCGCCGGATTGTTCGGGAGCGATCCTCTCGTACTCGCGCTCGATCCGATCTCGGACGGGACGTCGGCCTCCCTGGATGCCGCGCTCGCCGATCTCGTCCGCGAGTTCCCGCTCGCCCGACGGATCGCGTTCGTCGGCGCGTCTTCGGCGTTCGTCGAGGCGATGCCCGCGCGCTTCGCGGCCCAGGCGATCCAGATCGGTCACGAGCCGTGGGTCGATCTCGACGCCCACGAAGCGAAGGGAAATCGCGCGCGAGGAGTGCGTTCAGCGCGGAACCAAGCGCTGCGCGCCGGCATTCGCGTCGAACGCGTCGACGGAAGGGCGCTCGCGCACCCGGGGTCGGAATCCCGCGAGAAGACCGATCGACTGCTCGGGGCTTGGCGGAATCAGGGACTCCTCGAGATCGGAGGGTTTCTCCAGCGCGTGGATCCGTTTCACGACGCCGCGAACCGGTTTTATTTCGTCGCCTGCGCACCGGACGGAAAGTGGGTCGGAATGCTCGCCGCCGTCCGCATCGGCGCGACCCGCTCGGTTTTTCTCGAGGACTTGATCCTCGATCCGCGAGCCGAAGGAGGCGTCGGCGAACTGCTCACGCTCGAAGCGTTCCGCTTCTTCGCCGAAGAGGGGTATTCGGAGGCGAGCCTCGGGACGGTTTCGCTCACCCAAGTCGCGCCCCATGCGGTGCGCCCGCCGTCTCCGCGCGTCTACCGTGGCCTTTCGTGCTTCCTGCGGACGCTTCGCCGACTGTACAACGCAGACGGGATCGAACTCTTTCGGAAGAGGTTCGCCGTCCGTGCCTGGCGTCCGATTTACTTCGGCGTGGCTCGGACCGACGGACGCCGTCCAGGAGCGGGGGATTGGCTCCGGGCCCTCTTCGCGATCCTCGCCGCCCATCGGCCCCGGCTCGTCCTCACTCCCCAGCGAATCGGCCGACGCCCCGTTCCGGTCGCGGTTTGCGCGGGTTTGGCGATCGCCTTCTTTTTCACCCATCTTCCGAAGCATGCTCATGCCGCGCATCATCTGCCGCCGTTCTTCGCGAAATTTGACGGCCACCGGGGAGAAGGCGACAATCGGAGCCGGTGAAGGCGACGGGATTTTTAATCGTGGGCGGTTTGGTCGAAGGGCTGCTCGGTGCGGTCACGGAGGCGCGCGCCGAGACGCCGCCGACCGCGGCTCCGACGGCGATGGCCACCGAATCCGTCCGTCCGATCCCGACGTCGACGACGAGAAGTCCGCTGATCCAACGAAGAGGGAGAAGGCGTGAGCAAAAAGAAACCGAAGGCACCGAAGCGCCCGGGCGGTTCGAAGCCGACACCATCCTCAAGAGCCCCTACTCCGTCGGCGGACAGCCGCTCGAAGTGGATCCCGATTGAGAAAAATCTCGCGCTCTCGGCCTCCGCGAAGGACGCGATCACCCGACTGACGGGAGCCGGATTTTCGGCCTATCTCGTCGGCGGAGCCGTGCGGGATTTCCTGCTCGGGCGGCCTTCGAAAGATTTCGATCTCGCGACCGACGCGAGTCCGGACGAAGTCGAGGAAATTTTCCCGAACGCGGTCGACGTCGGCCGTTCGTTCGGCGTGATGAAGGTGCCTTACGACGGCGGAGAGACGATCGAGATCGCGACCTTCCGCGAGGACGCGGAGTACACCGATTATCGTCACCCGAAATCGGTGCGGTTCTCTGGTCCCGAGGAAGACGCCGCCCGGCGGGACTTCACGATTAACGGCCTCTTTTACGATCCGAAAACCCGTCGCGTGCTCGACTGCGTCGGCGGTTTCGCGGATCTGCAGGCGAAGCGCCTTCGCGCGATCGGCGATCCGGCGGCTCGACTGAAGGAGGACGCGCTTCGGGTTTTGCGCGCGGTCCGTTTCGCCGTCCGTTTCGGTTTCCGGATCGAGGAGGCGACCTGGCGGGCGCTCGTCGAAAACGCCCGGTTCACGCGCAAAGTTTCCGCCGAGCGCATCCGCGACGAGTTCGCGTCGATGTTGAAAGGCCCCGCGCCCCACGAAGCGATCGGGATGCTTCGCGAACTCGGCGTGGTTTCCCTCTGGCTTCCGGAAGTCGTGAAGGTGAAGCCGGCGGTCTTCTCCGCCCTGGCCGCCGACCCGGAGCCCCGTTCGAACGCGCTCGTTTTCGCGGCGGCGCTTTCCGAAGCGGGAGGAGAGGAACCCGAGAAGAGTCTCCAGAGCGCCTGCGACCGCCTCCGCCTTTCCGGCGACGAGAAAAAACGCGTGATCGACCTCGTCCTCGGACTTCCGAAATTCAATCACGCTTTCCAGATGCGCGAAGCGACGCTTCGACGGTGGGTGCTCGAACCGTTCTTCGACGAACTCCTCCAGCTCCATCGCGCCGTCGCGCGCGCGAACGGAGGAAACCTCATGGCTTACCGGTTCCTGAAAAAACTTCGCGACGAAGCGAGCGCGGGGCCGGCGACCGAAAAGCTCATCACGGGCGGCGACCTCGTCACCCTCGGTTTCTCGCCCGGCCCCCAGTTCTCCGACATCCTCCGCGTCGTCGACGACCTCCAACTCGAAAAAAAGCTGAATTCGAAGGACGAAGCCCTCGAATACGTCGTGAAACACTTCGTCCGTTAAAGTTCTTTCATTGCCGTCGTTTAAAAAAACGCGGACCCCCTCCCCAAATCGCCCGATTCGGGTATCCTGATAAGACCTCTATACGGGGTCGAAAGGGGGTGGTCGGATGAATAGCTACTCTAGTATGAGTCCGACGGCCGCTGCGAAGGGGATTTCCTCTTAACGAGCGTGCCGTCGGACTTTAAATGGGGCCTCGGGGAGAAATCCCCGGGGCCTTTTTCTTTGGCCGCGTTTTCACAGACCACCTCAGGCGCGCACACTGCGCGGAGGTAAACGCGGCCAAAGAAAGGGAAGGCGTTTCTTCGGTCGGATCTTCGGTTTCATCCCGTCGCCGGTGGGAATCGGGACACCGCAGTTAAAAACTCTGGCCTTTCCATGCGAGCGAAGTCGAAGGCGAGTTCAGCGGTCTAAGAGACGCACCCATGAGCTCGGTTTCGTTCTGTCTCCTAGGATTTTTCCGCTTCGCGAGCGCCGCGCAGCCGGAGGCGTTCGACGCGCAGGCCATGGATGGCCGAACGAGCCGAAGCGGAAAAATCCTAGGAGACAGAACGACCACCAAGGTCCGTCAAACGATCTCTTGTCCGAGAAGCTCCGTCAGCCGTTTCCGATCGACCTCGACGATCAACGTTTTGTTGTTCACGTAGCTCGCCTCGCTCGAATCCCGGATCCGTTTCACGTGCTTCTTCGCCGTGTAGTCGATCTCGGTCTTGCCCCAGTTCGCGCCGCCGGAATAGTGAAGGCAGAGGTAGGCGGCGTCGAGCAGGGTTTCGAGGGAGGCTTGCTTTTTCTCGCGTAGCGGGATCACGACGTGGGCCGAGGGTTTGCCTCGAACGTGCATCCAAAGGTCGTTTCCGCGCGCGAATTTGAAGGTGAGTTCGAGGTTCTCGTCCTTCGAGCGTCCGACGAGGATCGGGAGCCCTTCCTTCGAAACGAAGGTTTTTCCCGTCCATCCGCCTTTGCCGGCGGGGCCCTTCCCGTGCACGGCTTTCGCCTCGGCGGATTCCGGAGCGCCCGCGACGAGGCCGAGTTTCGCCTCGAACGGCGCGAGCTCTCCGATCTTCATCTTACCCCGGAGAGCAGACAGCGCGATCCGATCGAGCTCGGCTCGCATGGCTTCGAGCTTCTCGCGCTTTTCGGTGAAGCTCGCGACGCGGAGATCGGCCTCCGAGATCCGGCGCTCTTTCCGCTTCGCGAGCGAATAGAACTTCTCGACCTGCTCCTTCAGCGAAAGTTTAGGATCGCATTCGATTTCGATCTCCTCTCCGGTTTCCCAGTCGGTGACCGTGCGGGTTCCTTTCTTCGAAAGGGGCGGGTTCGATCCCATCACCGCCTTCAGTAAATCGCCGCGGTGACGGTAATCGGGTTCGCCGCGGGCGGTGGCGCCGGTCTTTTCGTTCTGGGCCTGGCGCGTTTTCGCCTGCTTCAAATCTTGGTTGATCCGCGTACGGACGCGCGCGAGCCGGAGTTCGAACGCCTCGAGATCGAATTCCTCCGCGACGGTACGGGAGTATTCCTCGAGCGAGTCGAAAACCTTCGGGCGAAGGGGAAGGTTCGGGGGGGAACCCGCGCCGTCGGGCGCGACGTATTTCCCGGAAGCCGACTTCGCTACGGCGCTCGTCCGCGAGCGGCCGACGATTTTCGCCGATTTACCCGCGCGGACCGCTTCGGCATCGCCCTCGATCAGGAGGGCCTCCGGAAGGGCCGGGATCAGGCTCAAGACCAACGCGAGGCCGCCGTCGAACCAAAGCAAAAGCGTCCTTTCCTTCGGTACGGCCTCGAGCCCGGCGATCCGGCGGCCGGAGAGGAGCTTGTTCAAGGTCAAATCGAAGCCCGACCGGGTCGCCCCGGTCGCGGCGCGCGGACCCTTGCCCGCGATCCACCCGATACCGGGCCGGTTCGGGCGGACGGAAAAAAGGAGGTTCGCCTCCTTTCCGCGCGCGGTCAGCCGGATCGACCATTCGTGTTTGAGGTAGCCGTCGGGGAACTCGGGGCGCTCGGGAACGACCACGCGATCGACGAACATGCCTCTGATTTCGGGGTCGATCCATTCCGCGATTCGCGCGATTTCTCGCCAGTTGAGTGGGGGCTTCATCCCGGTATTCCCTGCCTGGAAACCATGATAGGACGACTGCATGGCCCAGACTATGAAGAATTCTCCAGCGAAGATTTGGCGTTTGAAGCGCGGCTCCGACCGTCGCGTTCGCGCGGGCCATCCCTGGGTCTACTCGAACGAGCTCCAAGGCAGTCCGAAGGGCATCGAACCCGGCGAGAAGGTCACTCTTTTCGACGCCGGAGGGAAGTTTCTCGCGCACGGCTACGGGAATCCGTCTTCCTTGATCGCGTTCCGCGTCGTCTCGCGGGCCGAGACGGAGAATCAGTGGGATACGGTCGAAAACCTCACGAAGCGTTTGCGGACGGCGTGGGATCTCCGCACGAAGCTCGGCGCGAACCCCGCGGCGGGTATGAACTCGTTCCGCTGGATGTTCGGCGAAGGGGACGATTTTCCGGGCCTCGTGATCGACGTCTATCGCACCGGCGAAACCGCCGAGGGCGCGGGAACCGTCGTCGTCGTCCAGGCTCACACCGCCGGCGTCGACCGGATCATGCCGAACCTCCTTCAAGCGGTCGAAGAAATCGCGAAACCGACGGGCGTCGTGCTTCGGAACGACGTGAGCCACCGGAAGCAGGAAGGCATCCCGATCGAAGAGCCGAAGGTGCTCGGTAAAGTGAAGACGGAAGGGGAGTGGATCCGCGTCCGCTCCGCCGACGGTCACGCGCCCGCCGACCGGGTCGTCCTTTTCTCGGTCGACCTCGTCCGCGGTCAGAAAACCGGGTTCTTTCTCGACCAATCCGAGAACATCGGCCAGTTCCTCGATCTTTTCACCCGCGCCGAAAGGGCCGGCCGCAAGGCTCCGCTCCGGATCCTCGATCTTTGCTGTTATGTCGGCCAGTGGTCGACCCAGATCGCCGCGGCCGCCGCCGCGCGCGGGATCGCGACCGAGGCGCTCCTCGTGGACGCTTCCGCTCGCGCGCTTTCCTACGCGAAGGCGAACGTCGAGAAGGCGGGCGGCAAGGCCGAGGTCTTCGAGGCCGACGTGCTCGCCGATCTCCCGAAGCTCGTCGACCTCGAATTCGACGTGGTGATCTGCGATCCGCCGGCGCTCATCCCGAGTCGGAAAGATATCCCGACGGGAAAGCCCGCTTATCTGAAGTTGAACACCGAGGCCTTCCGGTTGCTCGCGCCGGGCGGGTGGATGGTCACCTGCTCGTGCTCCCAGCTCCTCGAGGAGGAAGACTTCGCGCTCCAAGTTTCGAAGGGATCCCTTCGGAACGGACGCGAGATGCGTTGGCTCGCGCGCGGCACGCAGGCCATCGATCACCCGATGAAGCTCGAGTTCCCCGAAGGCAAGTACCTGAAGATGTGGATCGGAAAAGATCTCGGGAAGACCGGTTAAAGAAGGAGTTCGACATGGCGAAGGCGAAGAAGAAGACGAAGAAAACCTCGGCCACGAAGGCGCGAACGAAGAAAGCTGCCCCGAAGAAGGCGGTCGGCTCGAAGACGGCGACGAATCTCCTCTCGGTCGGCGCGAAGGCGCCGAAATTCGCGCTTCCTTCCGACACGGGAAATACGGTTTCGCTGAAGGATTTCGCCGGTCAGACGGTCGTTCTCTATTTTTATCCGAAGGATAACACCCCGGGATGCACCCAGGAATCCTGCGACTTCCGCGATTCTTTCACGCGCGTGCAAGCGAAGGGCGCGGTCGTGCTCGGCGTGAGTAAGGACACCGTCGAGAGCCACCAGCGGTTCAAGACGAAGTTCTCGCTTCCGTTTCCGCTTCTCGCGGATACCTCGGGGAAGATGCTCGAAGCTTACCGCGTTTGGGGCGAGAAGAGCCTCTACGGCCGGAAATTCATGGGCATCACGCGGACGACGTACCTCATCGACGTCGACGCGAAAGGGAACGGCACGATCCGTAAGGCCTACCCGAAAGTGAAAGTCACCGGTCACGTCGACGAGGTCTTGAACGACCTCGCCCGGAAGTAACGAAGAAAGAGCGAACGGACCCGACGATGGATTTTTTCGCCACGACCGCGAAAGGAATGGAAGAGACTCTCGCGACCGAGCTCGCGCGGGTTTTCGCGGACTTGGCCGCGAAATTCCCGGAGCTTCGCGAGGCGAAAGTCGGGAAGCCCGATCGCGCCGGCGTCCCGTTTTCGGGGCCGATCGCGGCCGCTTACGCCGCGTGCCTCTGGTCGCGCATCGCGAACCGCGTGCTCGTTCCGATCCACCGCTTTCCGGCGCCGAATCCGGAAAAGCTTTACGGCGGGGCGAAAGCGATCCGATGGAGCGACCACATCGACGTGCGCGGGACGATCGCCGTCGATTTCCAGACCACGCACTCCGCGATCACGCACTCGCAGTTCGGCGCCCAGAAAACGAAGGACGCCATTTGTGACCAGCTTCGCTCGATCCACGGCGAGAGGCCCTCGGTCGATCTCGTCCAACCCGACATTCGCGTGAACGTTTACCTTCGGAACGACGAGGCGTCCGTCGCGATCGACCTCGGAGGCGGCTCGCTCCACGAGCGCGGCTACCGTTCCGAGCAGCGCGTGGCTCCGCTCAAGGAAAATCTCGCCGCCGCGATCCTTTACCTCGGCGAGTACCTTCCGATCCTCGCCGCGGGGGGGGCGCTCGTCGATCCGATGTGCGGTTCCGGCACGATCCCGCTCGAGGCGGCGATGATCGCGACGAATACGGCGCCGGGCCTCGGCCGTCGGCGCTGGGGATTCACGGCGTGGAAGAAGCACGACGCGAAGGTTTGGGACGCGCTCCTCGCCCATGCCCGCGAAGTCCGCGTGCTCGATCCGAAGAAGGTGCCGAAGATCGTCGGTTTCGACGAAGACCCTCAGGCGATCCGCGCCGCGCTCGCGAACGCCGAGTCGGCGGGTCTCCGCGGGCTCGTGCATTTCGAGAAACGCGAACTCGACGCGGCGGAGGCTCCGACGGGATTCGAGACCGGCCTCTTCATCGTGAACCCGCCCTACGGCGAGCGGATCGGCGACGAGAAGGAACTCGCTCCGCTCTACCGCCGGCTCGGGGACACGATGAAAAAGAAGTTCAGGGGATGGCGCGGCGGAATTCTGACCGGGTCCGCGGCGCTCGCGAAGGAGGTCGGCTTGAAGGCTTCCCGCCGCCATGTCCTCTTCAACGGCGCGATCGAGTGCCGGCTCCTGACCTACGAGCTCTACGGCGGGTCCCGTGATCCGAAGAAGTCCGAGTCGCCGGCGACCGAAAGCTGACGCATTGCGTGGTCGCGATCCGTCGGGCCCCAAATCACTGGAGCGTCCGCGCGGTAGATGTTAGTTTTTCCGATATGATCAGCCGCGAAACCGCCCAGGATTCCGAATCCACGTCCACCCTGCAGGTCCTCCAAGAAGAGGAACTCGTGCGCAAGCATCGGGTCGAGAACGTGCGCACGATCCTCGTCGTGCTTTCCGGCCGCGCGATCGTCTATGACGACGCCTCCCTTCGCCAGAAGATCCAACTCACTTACCCGGACGCGAAGATCTATTTCATGACGACCGAAGCCTACGCGCTCGGCGAAAAACTTCCGGGCTCCGCGAAAATCGATCTCGTCATCGATTTTACCGGACCCGGTCACCGTCACAAGTGGCTCTGGGCCCGGAAGCTCCGCGCCCGCGCCCGCGTTTGCGTCGGCCGTCCGGCGGGACTTTTCCGCGAACATATTTACGATCGACTCTCGACGGAGTTGCAGCGGAAGGACCTTCCGCGCGACGTCTTGGATCGGGAGCGTCTCATTCAACGCGAAGTTCTCGCGCTGGCCGGCGTGCCGCTTTCCCACAAGGGGAATTCCGGGGCCGACCAGGGCAAGACCATCGCGAGCCGGTTGCCACCGCTCGGCGGCGCCCGCTAAACCCGAACGCGGACCAGGACGGGACGCGCGAGGAAACACGGAGGATCGCCCCTTTTGAAGAATGCCATCCGACGCCTGCTTAAAGCTGTTTGGCGCGTCTCGATCAGCCTGAAGTTCGCCGTGCTCGTGATGGTCGGCCTGACCCTCGCGCTCATCTCGGCGACCGTGATGGAGTCGATGTACGATACGCCCACCGCGCAGTACTGGGTTTACCAAACCTGGTATTTCTACGGACTGCTCGGCGCGCTCGGCTGGCTGATCTTCGCGGTCGCGATTTCGCGGCTGCCCTGGCAGAAGAAGCACCTTCCGTTCCTTTGCGCGCACCTCGGGATCCTTCTCCTCCTCTACGGTTCCTGGATGACGTTCAAGTTCGGGGTCGACGGATCGATCCAGGTCGGCGAGGGGCAAATCGAGAGCGCGGTCGAACTGAACGAGCCGCTTCTCCTCGTCGCCGAGGGAACCGCGCATGGAGAAGGGACGACGCGGACGGTTCCGGTGCCCTGGATTCCTCCGAACGCGAAGTTCGATCCGATCCGCATGCCCGAGTACGACCTCACCGTCGACGAGTTCATCTCGCGCGCGGAATCGAAAGTTAAGTTCGAGGCCTCGAAGGACCCGGTCGAGCTCGCCGCGCCCGCGATCCGAGTGAAAGTCGCCGGCGGCCCGAGCGCGCCGCCGTTCATGCGAATGGGGCAGGAAGCATGGCTCTGGGGCGGCGACGCGAATTGGAACCGCCAGCAGGTCGGCCCGTCCGTCCTCTCGATGGCGCCCGGTCCGGACGCTCTGCCCGCCGTCGGGAAAGGTCCGGAAGCGCGTTTCCGGTTCGACGCGAAGAAGTCGAGACTCCTCGTCTCGATCCAGACGAGCGAGGGAAAAACGACCGAACAAGCGTTCGCGTTCAAGGACCCTTCCGAACTCGTCGGCCGAGCGATCGATACCGGCTGGAAGTTCGACGCGAAGATCACGATCCTCGAGTGGATCCCGCGCGCGAAGAGCGACGTTAGCTTCGAACCGGCGCGCATCCAGTACGGCGCAAACGTCTCGCCCTCCGCGATCCACATCCGCGCGGGCGACGGGAAAAAAAGCGGCTCGGCGGTATGGCTCGGCCTCGGCGACCGCGCGACGATGGACATCCCGGGCGCGAACGGTCAGTCCCGGCACTTCACGATCGGATATTTTCCGCGACGGATCGTCCTGCCGTTCGGCGTGCGCCTCGAGAAATTCTCGATCGATCGGTACCAAGGCACGGCGAGCCCGATGGAGTTCTCCTCGGTCGTCGACGTGGAGGGCGGTAAGGATCCGGCCGTTAAGGATCACCTCATTTCGATGAACGAACCCCTCAAGTACGGCGGGTTCACGTTCTATCAGACGAGCTACATCGACGCCCAGCCGCGTCCGACGGTCTCGATCTTTTCCGTGAACCAGGACCCGGGCCGGTGGTTGAAGTACCTCGGTAGCCTGCTGATCGTGCTCGGTTCGATTTGGCTCTTCGCCATGAGATACGTGAAAAAAGGATGATGCTTATGATGGGAAAATACCGTCCGCTCCTCGTCGGTCTCGCTCTCTCGATCGGTTTGATCGGAACGCTCGACGCCGGAGCCGATCCGACGCCGAAGGGTTGGAGTTTTCGCGAAATGGGCGCGATTCCCGTTCAGGCCGGCGGGCGCATCAAGCCCTTCGATTCCTACGCGCGCGACCTCGTCCTGCAGATCACCGGCCGGCGGACGTTCGAGGGGTGGGACCCGGTCGAACTCGTGCTCTCGTGGCTCGCCGACCCGAAGGGATGGGATTCGAAGCAGTTCATCCTCATTACCCGTAAGGACGTGAAACGGCAGCTCGGCCTCGACGAGGACCGGAATCGCTTTTCGCCGAAGGAACTCCTGATCGACTCGTTCCTCGCCGAGTACGCGAATTCGATGGGCGGCTCGCGCGGAGGGATGTCCGCGCAGTCCGCGCCGATCGGTCGCACCTCGAAGCCCGATCCGCGGGACGAGGAGTTGAAACGTCTTTTCGAACGCGTGAGCGTCTATCGCGCGATTGTCTCCGGCGAGGCCTGGCCGGTGATTCCGGCGCCCGCGCCGGCGGCGTGGGGAACGCTCGCGCTCGGCGAACACCACGGCGAGAGCGTCGAAAAAGCGCTCGCGACGATGCCGGGGCGTCCGGTCCGCGAGGCCTACGTCGGTCTTTTCACGGGATTCATGAACGGCGCGCAGGACCGCTTCGACGCGGGCGTGGCGGCCGTATCGAGCGCGGTGAAGGCGGAGATGAAAGGGGAGTGGGACGAGTCGCTCTCGAAGAAGATCTCCGCCGAGCTCCTTTATAACCGGATGCACCCCTATCAGCTCGCCTGGATCGCCTACTTGATCGCGGCGCTGCTCTGGGCGATCTCGATTTGGCTTTCAGCCGCGGGCGTGGCCCAGGTCCAAACGACCGCCGTCGGTCTCGGGAAAAAAGTCTCGCGGGTCGCGCTCCCGGTCACCTTCCTCGGGATCGGGCTGCACGTCTTCGGGATGGGGCTTCGTTGCTACATCGCGGGACGGCCGCCGGTGACGAACATGTACGAGTCGATCGTTTGGGTCAGCTTCGGCGTCCTCCTCTTCGCGACCGTGCTCTGGTTCATCCAGAAGAACCAAATCCTCTTCGCGGTCGCGACCGCGCTTTCGGCGATCGGCCTGATCGTCTCGGACGCCGCGCCGGCCATGATCGATCCGAGCATCAATCCGCTCGTCCCGGTCCTGCGCTCGAACTACTGGCTCCTGATCCACGTCCTGACGATCACGCTCTCGTACGCGGCGTTCGCGCTGACGCTCGGGATCGGCAACGTCACCCTTTGGTTCTTCTGGAAGGGCGAGGAACACACGCAGGAAGGCGCGAAGAAGATCGCGACCTTGAACCAGCTCACTTACCGGGCGATGCAATTCGGCGTCGTGCTCGTCGCCGCGGGAACGATCCTCGGCGGGATTTGGGCCGACTACTCGTGGGGCCGTTTCTGGGGATGGGATCCGAAAGAAGTCTGGGCGCTCATCGTCCTCCTCGGCTACATCGCCGTCCTCCACGCGCGCTACGCGGGCTGGATGCGTCCGTTCAGCTTCGCGGCTTGGACCGTGATCGCGTTCACGCTCGTGATGATGGCCTGGTACGGCGTGAACTTCGTCCTCGGCGTCGGTCTTCACTCGTACGGGTTTTCGACCGGCGGACAGTCGACGGTCGCGATCTTCGTCGCGCTCCAACTCGCCTACGTCGTGGGCGTCGCGCTGAAGCGCAAGCGGGCCGGCGCGAGTCGCGGCGACTCGCCGGTGAAAAAGGCGAGCTGAGTCTCCGATAGCAGAGGCGAGATCGGCCCTATAAATTCCTAGAATATTCTGACCGAAAAATCCGGTTTCGCTAACGCCCGGAAATAGCAGTCATTTTCGGGCATTTCTTTCCATATTCGCGCGCCTCCGGGTCATTCCGGACACATTTTTTTTGCGGTTCGGATGGGCCATACTTTCTAAAGGAAGGCCGGAATCCATTCACGTGGATGCCGGAGTCCCCTAAAAACTAGACGCTTTTTACGAGGTACGTATGTTGAATTGGCGTGTTGGTTCCATGAAAACTATTTCCGTTTTGGGCGGCGTGACCGCGATCTCGCTTTTCGCGGGATGCGTGCAGATCAAGGCGCTCGGCGGTCGGTCGATCGCTTCTTCGGCCCAGGTCGACCTGGTGGCGGTCGCGAACGTCAGCCCGACTTCGGACACCTTCAAGATGAAATACGCGCCCGAAGTAGAAGCGGGCGCGGTCGAGTTCTGTATCCTGAAGAACGATACGAACGTGGACGACTGCATTTGGTTCCCGGGCGCGCTTCCCGCGTCCTTCGATCCGGGCCCGGTCGGCACTTACGTACTCAGCGTCTGGACGCGCGACGCCGACGGGAACGTTTCGAAACGGATGGACACGAAGCCGATCGCGTACGTCGCCCCGGTCCAGTCGAATTCGAAGAATCTCGCCGGCCCGGCCGGCGCCTCGGTCCCGATCAGCTTCTCGAACGCTTCTTCGGCTGACCTCCGCCTGAAGTTCTTCGACGTTCAAACGGCCTCGCTCGTTTATACTTCGAACGTGAGCGCGGGCAACCAAGTCACGCTCCCGGCCAAGGCGGGTCTCTATAACACCGAGCTTTACGATTCCGTGAAGGGCGGTTCGTCCTACGGCTTCGCCACGGTGACCTCCGCGATCTCGAGCTGGTCTCCCCAGCAAGCCTTCTCGCCGGCGAATTACTTCGGTCCGTATCGCGCGTGGCCGGATTACGCTCGCGGGATCGGCGACTATAACGGCGACGGCAACCTCGATTTCGCTTACGCGGAAGGGACCGACGGCGCGGGCGCTTCCGTCGCTCCGGGCATCTACCTCTATAAGTTCGACTCCGGCACGGGTCAGTACGTCTACGATACGCGCCTCGTTTCGAGCCAGTCGAACATCTACGGCGTGAAGTTCGTCGATATCGACGGCGATGGGGACCTCGATCTCGTCTACGTCCGCGTCGACAGCTCGGCCTATACCTCCGGTCTCTGTTACATGATGAACTCGGGCGGCAGCTTCGGCGCCTCGACCTGCGTGATGCAGACGGGCGTTTCGGCCGCGGACCAAGCCTACGCTTACGGCATGGCGGTCGCGGACCTCGATCACGACGGGAATCCGGACGTGGTCGTGGCGGGCGGCCGGTATAACGGTTCGGCGTGGACGAAGAGCCACATCGCGATCTATCACAACACCGGCTCCGGATTCGTCCAGAGCGACTCGCTCGACGAAGCGGCGGTGTCCCGGTTCAGCGACGTGAAGATCGCGGACATGGACGACGACGGGAAACTCGACATCGTGGCGATGGTCGGAGACGACATCGCGAGCGCGAAACTCGTCGTCTATCCGCAATCGAAGTCCGGCACCTTCAGCGTGGCGACGGGACGTTCGGTGGCGACGCCGAATTCCGGTCTCTTCACGATCGGCTACCTGAACGGCGACTCGAAGCCGGACGTGGTGGCGACCGCGCAAGGGAACCCGAACGGCGGTTATTACCTCCAATCGAACTCCTCGGACAACACCCTCGCTTCGAGCTCGATCTGGGCTCCGACCGAGCAATTCAGCGGCGCGAACTCGATCGCCGACTTGAACCTCGACGGATCCCCGGAAATCTACTTCGGCGGCAAGAACCGTCTCCTCTATACTGACAAGACGGGGATCTACTTCGCCTCTTCCGCGGCCGACCTCGCGACGGGAGTCTCGTCGGTCAGCCCGGCGAACGCGATCGAAGGCGGATCGTCGATCTTCTGGTGGGCGGAGTCGAACTTCGACCTCGCCGACCTCGACGGCGACGGAAAGATCGACATGCTCTACTTCGCGTGTTCGCCGCAGATCTTCGAATTCATCAAAGGTCAGTAGTCAGCCTATCCACGAGGGAGTGGACGCGAAGGACGAGGGGCTCCGCCTCTCGTCTTTTCGCGTTTCCGGGCCTAAGGCGTGCCTTGGAGGCGCGAGCGGAGGGAGGCCATGAAGTCCTTCACCTTCGCCTCGTGGGCTTCCTTCGCTTCCGCGGTGGTCGGTTCGGGCGCCTCGGACTCGTCCTGGACGAGGAGCAGCGATTTCGGGATGTCCTCGAGGAAGCGCGAGGGAAGGCGGGGCACTTTCTTTCCGTACCGGACGCGGAACTTCGCCCGCGAGATCACGAGGTGGGTTTTCGCACGCGTGATGCCGACGTAGGCGAGGCGGCGTTCCTCGTCGAAACCGAGCGCGGCCTCCGGACCGGTGCCGTCGATCGTGCGCTGGTGGGGGAGGTATCCTTCCTCGGCACCGACCATGAAGACGACCGGGAACTCGAGTCCTTTCGAACCGTGGAGGGTGAGGAGCGTGACTTCGTCCTTCGGCGTGTCGTCCTCGTCGTCGTCTTCGTTCGGATCGAGGGTCATCGCCTGCAGGAATTTCGAAAGGACGCCGACCGTCGTGAGGTCGCCCGCCGAGGCCCGTAGGGCGGCCTTCGCGCCGCTCGCGAGATCGGCGTATTCCGCGGTTTCGGCGCGCGCCCCTTCGATGTCGACCTGGCCGAGGGCGTTCGCGAGTTCGAGCGCGTTCTCCCAGCGCCGTTCGGCGAGCGCGGGATCGTCCTTCTCTTCTTCGAGCAGCGTTTCCTTCACGCGGATCTTCGCGAGCGTGCGCTTACCCCAATCGGAGAGGGCCGACCGGTCGAGCGGGGTCGAGTCGAGATCGGCGCGCATCCCGCGAATCAGTTCGATGAACGCTCGGACGGCGGCGACGGCCTTCGGAGAAAGTCCCGGGGATTTCGCGGCGGAGAGGTTCTCGCCATTCGGGTCGTCCTTGACGGCCTCCTCGCACGCCTCGAAGAGCGAGGTTCCGTTCGCGAGCGCCGAGGTGTTGATCGCCTCGAGGGTCGTCTTCCCGAACCCGCGCGCCGGCCAGTTGCAGATGCGGCGGAAGGAAGCGTCGTCCTTCGGGTTTTGGATCACCCGCCAATACGAGAGCGTGTCCTTCACCTCGCGGCGGTCGAGGTAGGAAAGCGTCCCGACGATCTTATAAGGGATCTTCCGCATGCGGAGGGCTTCCTCGAAGAGGCGCGACTGGGGGTTCGAACGGTATAGAACGGCGAAATCCTGCCAGCGCCTCGGGTGGTCCGGGTTCTCGCGACGGCGGAGGATTTCCTCCGCCACCGTCTCGGCCTCGGCGCGGTCTTCTTCGACGATGAGGTTCGTGATCGGTTCCCCCTGGCCGTTCTCCGACCAAAGGCGTTTCGGATGGCGCTTCCGGTTCTTCGTGATCACCTCGTTCGCGGCGTCGAGGATCGTCGAAGTCGAACGGTAGTTTTGGTCGAGGGTGATCGTCCGCGCGCCGGGGTAGTGTTTCCCGAACTCGAGGATGTGCGTCGGGTCGGCGCCCCGCCAGGCGTAGATCGACTGGTCGTCGTCGCCGACGACGCAGATATTGTCGTGCGATTCGGTGAGGAGGCGCAGGAGCCGGAATTGGGACGGGTTCGTGTCCTGGTACTCGTCGACAAGGATGTACTGGAACTTCCGATTATAGAATTCGCGGGCGGCGTCGGATTTTTCGAGGAGGCGCACGGCCTGAAAGAGGAGGTCGTCGAAATCGAACGCGTTCAGCGCGGCGAGGCGTTCCTGGTAGTGCTCGTAGACGTTCGCGGCCGCAATCGCGTAGTCCTCGGGCAGCCGGCCGCTCTCGAGGAAGAAGTCGCGGGCCTGGTCCGGGGAGTAGAACCGGTTTTTCGCCTGGCCGATCTCGAATTTGATCAAATCGGCGTCGAACTTCCGATCGTCGAGCTTCATCTGGCGGAGGATCGATTTTACGATGTCGCCCTGGTCCTTCTCGTCGAGGATGGTGAAATCGGGCGAATAGCCGATTTCCGAGGCGCGCGCGCGGAGGATGCGCACGCAGAGCGCGTGAAAAGTGGAGAGCGTCAAACCTTTCGCGAATTCCGGACCGGAAGTTTCCGCGATCATCTTTTCGACGCGCTCTTTCAGCTCCCCGGCCGCCTTTCGCGTGAACGAAAGACCGAGAATATTCTCTCCGCGAATACGGTGTTTCGCGACGAGGTAGGCGATCCGAGTCGCCATGGTCGTGGTTTTCCCGGAACCGGCGCCGGCCAGGATGAGCAGCGGCCCGCGCTGGTGGTAAACCGCTTCGCGTTGAGCGGCGTTCAGTTTCTTGAGCAGTTTGTCCAAAGCTAACTTTCTATACGCGACGAGACCCGCTCTTCTCAATCTCCGAATCGCCGGTTACACTCTTAAGGAAATGTCACCTTCCGAAGTCCAAGTCATCGTCGTCGACGACGTCCAGTCGATGCGCATCCAAGTGAAAGAAATCCTGCGGAGTTGCGGGTTTGAGAAAATCCGCTCGGCCGCGAACGGATTGGAAGCGCTGCGCATGATGAGCGAGCAGACGGCCCAGCTCCTGATCTGCGATTGGCACATGGCGCCGATGTCGGGCATCGAGCTCCTCAAGGAGATTCGCGGGAAGGATTCGATCAAGGACACGACCTTCGTGATGTTGACCGCCGAAGGGACCCGCGAGCGGGTGCTCGAAGCGCTCAAATCCGGGCTCGACGACTACATCATGAAGCCGTTTACGGCCGAACACGCGCGCTTGAAGGTCATGGGCGCGCTTCTGAAGCGAAAGGTGCTCTAAGCGATGGGCCAGGAACGCGATCAGAAAGTCTTGGATTTCGTGAAGGAACTCACCGGTTTCGCTCAGGACGCGGAAAACGCGCTGAAGCGGATCGAGGCGGATCCGCACGGGAACAAGGGCGAATTCAGCCACTTCTCGGAAATGATGTTCGCGATCCGCGGGACCGCGATGCAGCTCGCGCTTCCGGGCGTCGCGGAAATCGCGGGCCTCGGCGAAGAGATTTCGGTGAAGGGCCCGTCCGTCGAAAAGGGGTCGCAGATCAAGAAATGCGTCGCCGCCCTTTGGGACGCGCTGACGACGGTGAAATACCTACTCGAACATCACGGGAAGGCCGAGGACACCCAGGAGCAGGACATCCTGAAGAATCGGCTGCAAGCGACGCTTAAATCGCTTGGTGGGGCTCGGGAGACGGTTTCGGCGGATGAGATTGAGAAGCTTCTGCGCGGCGGGGGATAGCCACTACATTTTCGGTGCCGGCGCAGCTGAAACCGAATCTGTATCTGAATCCGTTTTGTTTTCGGTGGCGATGACCGCTAACGGTGGAGTTTGGCCGGGGTTCGGGAGCTTACGACTCAAGACGTAGAGCATCGCTCCGAGATCGTCCGCCAAGCGGAGAATCGCCGGATCCTTGATTTCCTCCATCTCGAGGATGGCCCGGGATTCGCGAAGGCTGCCGAATGCCATCGCGTAGAAACGCCGTTGGTCTTGAGGAGTCCGCTTTCCGGCCCCTTCGGCGAGGTTCAAGACTACCGAGGAACTGGCCCGAAGAAGTTGCTCCTGCAGAAAACGCGGCACTCTGACAGATTTACACGACCAATAGAAACGTTTCGCGAACTGATACGCATCGAATTTCTCAAGCATGGCCTCGAATCGAGCAACAACCGAGCCGCCCCAGCCACTGAAACAAAACAGATTCAGATACCGATTCGGCTTCAGCAGCGCCGCTTCAGCTCAAATCACACCCTTCCGCAAATCCACCCGTCCCGCCCGCGCGTCGCCGCGGATTTCGGCGTCGAGGAAGATCGAGCCGCGCTCGATTTCCTTCGCTTCGTCGTCGGATTCCGGCCGGTAGCGCGCGCGCCGTTTTCCTTCTTCGCCGCAGACGAAGAACTCGAGGTCGCGTCCTTCCGAGTGGGCCGGCGAAACGAGGCGATCCGTCTTCGCGGAGCCGAGGGCCGGTAGGAGCTCCTCGCGCGATCGCTTCGATTTCGCGACGACGAGGTAGCTGAACGGAAGGGTCTTTCGGTCGAGGCCCGCGAGCTCGTCGATCTTGCGGAAATATTTCGGGCGCCACCACGTGATTTCCTCGTGGCACCAATCGCCTTCCGTCGCGAGCGCGCCGCAGGCTTGGTGCCCGAGGCAGGGGAGGAGGATCCGGTACTTGCCCTTTCGCTTCGGCTTCGCGAATTCGACGAGAAGATGCTTCCGGAATTCGAGGAGACGGCGCGACTGGACGCGAAGCGCGGGTTCGATTAAAACCGCCAGGCCTTCGTCCTCGAGGTGGTGCTCCCAGTTGTCGACGATCCGGGCGGCGAGGGCGTCGAGCGGGATTTCCGCCTCGTTCAGGAAGAAACTCGAAAGCCAGAGGTGGAACGAAGGTGCGGAGGCCGGAAGAAGCGGCTTCGTCCAATCGACCTTCCGGTGGAAGGGCCGAACGCTCCATCCGAGGTCCTGCGACTCGAAGAATTTCGTCGCCCATTTCTCGCCGAGCGAGAGGACGGCGCGGTCTTGTTCGATCAGCGCCCAATTCCCCTCGCGCGGAACTCCGATGTCGGCGTGACGTACTCCCGCCGCGATCCCGACGGCCCCGCTCGCGGGACCGGCGCCCCATTCGATGCCCCGGAAAGCCTTCATTCCCGCCGGATAGCGAAATCCTAACCGCGAGAGTTCTCCGACGACGGCCGCGGCGCGGGCCGCGTTCGACGGCATGAACGCGAGGAAGTAGGCGAGCCGGAAGTTCTCCGGATTCGACGACTCTTTCCAATACGGATCGAGGCCGGGTTTGTCTTCCGATTTGCGCGCGCGGATCTTCGTCCCTTCGGTTCCCGGTTCGATGCGATTGAAGAGCGTCGAGAGGCGCTCGACGTGGGGAATCACCGACCTCGTCAAAAATCGCTCGGACGCGAGCGCGCCTTCGTCCGGAAGGAGTTCGTTCTCGAGCGCGAAGGCGAGCAGGGTCGCCTGGAAGTCGTCGCCGAAGGCGGTGCTGAGGGACGCGGGAATCTTCATAAATCTCGTAATTTCGTCACCATCTCCTTCTCATACTTCCGGCCCCTTTGCTAACCTAAGCCCTATGTCCCTCCATTCGACCGAGACGCGCGCCTTCGTCTTCGGCCCGCCGGAACTCGCGGAGCTGATCGCGACCCAATTGCGCGCGCTCGGGATTGCGACGGAGACGGCGAAGACGCCCGCCACCGACGCCGAGCTCGTTTCCTGGCTCTCGGCGCACGCCTCGGAGACCTCGACCTTCATCCACCCGGGTCTCTCGTTTTGGGCCGATCGCCCGGAATTCCCGCAGCTCGTGGCCGCCCACGGGTTTTTCCCGGTTTCCCCGTCGGCCCGTCACCTGGCCCTCTGCTTGAACAAGCTGAACGTCATGCTCGAGGCCGACGCCGCGGGCATTCCCCACCTCGTGATCGGTTTCGACCCGCTTTCGAGTTTGCGCGAGATCGAGGAGCTCCTCGATCGCACGGGCGAGAAGTTCCCGATCGTGCTGAAATCGCTCAAGGTGGCCCAGGGCCACGGGATCCAGGTCGTCGGCTCGGCCGCGCACCTGAAGGAAATCGTCCCGGTTTGGTTCGAACAGCTTTCCCGCCGATACGGCGAAGCGAGCGTGATCGTCGAGCGATGTCCGCCTTCGGCCCGGCACCTCGTCGTCCCGTTCGGCGCCGATGGCGATCGGTTCCTGGAGATTTTCGCGATCGTGGACGCCTCGCTGCAGACCCGGTGGCGGCGGATGATCCAATTCATTCCCGCCGGCGATCTCGGCGCGGAAGTCGAACAGGCGCTCCGCGATTCCGTGCGGAAATGGGTGAAGCACCTCGGCTTTTCGGGGCTCGGGTCGATGGAGTTCCTCGTCGACGGGAACCGCGTTTACCTGATCGACGCGAACGCGCGGATGAACGCGAATTTCCCGCTCTGGGAAGAACTCGGCGGCGGAGGCGTCCGTACGGTCGAGTGGCAACTCGCGGCGCTCGGTCAGCTTCCGGTTCCGAAGCGGAAACCGGGGCCGCCCCGGTTCGGAGCCGGCCTTTCGATGCGGTTTTACGCGGAGGATCCCGTCCGTCAGATCCCGTGTCCGGGGATGATCCGCGAGTTGACCGAGCCGTTCGTGCGGAATCGCCGGGACGGGGACGGCGAGACGGAAACGATCTGGATGACGAGGTACGCTTCCGGCCGCGAAGTGCCGTGGACCTCGACCGGCGTGATCGGCGAGCTTTTCGTCTTCGCGAAAGACCGGCGGGCGGCTTTGGCTGCCGCTCGCGAGCAAATCGGGAAGATTTGGATCGCCGGACAGGTCCAGACGAATCGGCGATTCCTCCTCGAGCACCTCGAGCACCCGTTCGTGCGCGAGAACCTGATTCACGCCGGCTTTACGGACGAGGATTTCGTGCCGGCCGGGTTTCCCGAGCTCGAGACCGTCCAGTCGATGGTGAATCTCGCGGCGTCGCTCTTTCCCTCGGGACCGGCCGGTCCGGATCGGTGGGTCGTCGGAAGCCAGTGGGTTACGCCGGATCCGGCGCGCGCGCCGGTCCTCCTCCGGCGAGACGACTTCGACGGGACCGGAGTTTCCGGCGAGACGGCGGACGGAATCCGATTCCTTTTCGAACCGATGGCGGGCTCGGCCGATCGCGGATCGGACCGATGGCTCGTGCACTACGACACGTGGGCGATCGGGCTTCGTCGAGTCCGCGCGGGCGTGGCGTTGCCGAAGGCCGCGCCGACGAAAATCCGGAAGATCCTCGCGCTCGCGCCGGGTCGGATTCACGCGCTCCTCCGGCATCCGGGTGAAACGCTCGCGCCGCGCGATCGCGCGTGCATGCTCGAATCGATCGGCATCCTCGTGCCGCACGCGGTGCCGGTCGCGGCGAAACTCCTCGAGTGGAAGGTCGCGCCGGGCGAGATCGTCGAGGCGGGCCGTGAACTTGCCGTGCTGGAGCTTCTCGGTTAGGCTCGCCTTATGCCGAGTTACCAGCGCACGATTCCGATCGCGGGGAAATCCGCCGCCGAGATCTACGACCGAATCAGCCACTCCATCGAGAAGTTCCAGGAGAAGGATTCCGGGAAATTCGGGAAGTTCGAATTCAAGCTCGACCCCGCGAAAAAGACCGTCCGCCTCGAGTCGTCCCACGTGACCGCCGACCTCCAGTGCCGGGACGGAGAAGTCCTGCTCGAAGGAAAACTTTCGTTCCTCGTGGCGGCCTTTCGCGGAAAAATCGACGCCGGTATCGACGACTGGGTCGGCCGGGCTTTTAAGACCTAAGTCCCCGACGAGAATAATCCGGTTTCGAGACCGCGAAATATTTCGGGAACCTGACCGAAATAGGGTGCCGCGATCGAAAACTTCGGGATAGTCTCGGGCCAATGACTCGGAAAGAAAACGTTCTCGTCCTCTGTAAGAGCATCGTCACGAAACTCGAAAACAGTAAGTCGATCGCGTTTCCTCCACGCCTCCGAAACGTCGTCGCGGAAGAAGTCTTCGGACTCGTGAGCCCGTACATCATGACCGACGAAGACATGAAGGAAAAAGCCATCGCGAAGCTCGGCGCGAACGCGGAGAAAGTCGCGGAAGCGAACTTCACCGAATCCGAAGGATTTAAGGCCGCGAAACGCATGATTCGCGAAAGCTTCGGCGACGACGAGTTGAACGGTTTTTATTTTCTCAAGCCGCTCAAGACGGTGTCCGGGATGATCGTGAGTTACCTCATGCGTACCGCGAGCATCGACGAAGTGTACGAGACCGACGAAGACCTCACGAAGATGATCGTCGATATCGTGAAGCAGTTTAATCCTGCAAACGCGCACTAGAGCGCGGTTCACGCTCTCCTGGCCGATCGGGAAGGGTCTCGCCCCAGAGGCGGGGATTTGTGCGTCGGATTGAATATTAAGACCGTTTAACAGTTTGACGATGTCTAAACTTTCGACGTCATTTTAGGTCACATGCGCAGAAAATCTGCTGCCGCAACCATAGCTTAGCTCTGTCTAATTCATGACTTAGACAAAAATAAACTTTAGTTAACTATTGGCGCTCAGCTTGCAAAGCTAGCCTAAGTGTCCAGGCGTTTCCTTTTTCTCGCACTGATCGGTCTGATGCTATTCGTGCTCGCAATCGCGGGCCAGGACCGCTCGCGCGCAGGAGCGCAACTTTCCTCGGATGCCGTGGCAAAGATGACGGACGCGGACGAAATCGAAGCGGAGCAGGCCGTGAGGTCCGCTCGCAGCGGTCGGAGTCCCGCATCGGTGGCGCGGAAGCTCGATATTGAGCCCGTGGTAAACGGCTTTTGACAGGCCGCCGCCGGAAGCCTAAAATCTAGTTCTGGGGTTGAAAGCGGGTTCTCGGCCGAGGCCGATCCGACCGGCTAGATCTAACGGAATAGATTTAAAGGCTTTTCAGTCTTATCGGGGTGGTGAACGTGCAAATTTCGAAAGTCTCTCGCCTTTGGCGGGTCACGAGCGTGGTTCTTTTCGGTCTCGGTATCGCCGGTTGCTCGTCCGCGCCGAAAACCACCGCCACGGGCGATCGCCTGACCGGCGAAGCGTCTTCCGCGGAACGCGCCGCCGACATCAAGGAATTTTCCGCCCGTTCGGCCGCTCCGCGCGTCCAGACCGTCGTCCAAGCCGACGAGATCGTGATCAAGGGCGTGAAGCTCGAGCACACGAACTTCGACTTCCCGATCACCGTGAATTCCGCGGTCGAGAAGTGGATCGACTATTTCACCGGCAAGGGCCGCAAGCACTTCGTGAAGTACCTCGAACGCTCGGAATATTTCATTCCGTACATCCGTCCGCTCCTCCGGCAGTACGACCTGCCGGAAGACCTTGTGTACCTCGCGATGATCGAAAGCGGGTTCAACAACCACGCGCGTTCGTTCGCGAAGGCCGTCGGTCCGTGGCAGTTCGTTTCCGCCACCGGCAAGCGCTACGGCCTCTCCGTGAACTGGTGGGTCGACGAGCGCCGCGATACGCGGAAGTCCACGCTCTCCGCCGCCCAGTACCTGAAGGACCTCTACGGCATGTTCCACTCCTGGGAACTCGCGGCCGCGAGCTATAACGCCGGCGAAGCGAAACTCGCCCGCGCAGTCCGCCGCTACGGCACCGCCGATTTCTGGGCGCTTACCCGCCACCGCTTCCTCCGCCCGGAAACGCGCGACTACGTGCCGAAGATCATCGCGGCCGCGCTCATCGCGAAGAACCGCACCCAGTTCGGATTCCCCGCCTCCCGCTTGAATCCGGGCAAAGGCGAAGCGATCGCGCCGGACGGCGAGGTCGTGAAACTCGAATCCGATTCGACCCAATCGAATACCGCGGCCCAAAAGGAAGCCCTCGAAAGCGTCCTCAAGGGCGAGTTCTACGAGAACGCTTCGAGCGAAGAGATCGGCCAGGAAGAAACCGACGGCGAGCTGATGCCGGCCTCCGTCGAATCCCAACCCGATCCGAAAGCCGACAAGGACAGCTACGCGCTCGCGAAGCCGGTCGCGACTCCGCACGTGAACAAGAAGGGCGAGATCATGGGCGAAGAGCTCCTCGACTTCGAAGTCCAGTCGCCGGCCGATCTGCTCAAGATCTCCCGCGCGGCGGGCCTTTCGTATCACACCGTGAAGAGCCTGAACCCGGAACTCCTCCGATGGTGCACGCCGGCGAACGTCGGCACGTACCGGATCAAGCTCCCGGCCTCGTCGAAGGACCGCTTCCTCACGAATTACAACGATCCGAAATTCTCGAAGCGCGTCGAGTTCCTCGCGTACAAGGTCCGCCGGGGCCAGTCGCTCCGCTCGATCGCCGCGAACTTCGGGATCAAGGTCGATCCGCTCGCCGACTTGAACGGGATCTCGGCGAAGGCGTCGCTCCCGCGGGGCGCGCTCATCCGCCTTCCGATGCCGGCCGACGGCGGACGAAGCCTTTCTTCCCTCGAAGTCCGCGATCCGCCGGAACGCCGCCGGCATCGCCGCCGCGTTCGCCGGTCGACCGCCTCCGTGCGTAAGAAGCGCGAGGTTTCCCGCGTTTCCATGCGCGAGCGCATGAAGAACCGCCGGAAAGCGTCGTACTAGCGTCGAGCGTCGCGGTGAGCGCGGTTCTGGATTGACCGTCTCGGCCGGGGTTCGTAAAACCTCGGAATGGCTCTCCTCGTCCTGAAATTCGGCGGCACCTCCGTCGGTACCCCCGAGCGCATCCGCTCGGTCGCCGAGCGGATCGCGGCCGCGAAGTCCGCGGGGAACGACGTCGTGGTCGTCGTCTCGGCGATGGGACGCACGACGGACGATCTGCTTGCGCTCGCGGGCGAGGTTTCGAAGACGCCTCCGGGCCGCGAAGTCGACATGCTCCTCACCGCGGGCGAGCGGATCTCCATGGCGCTCCTTTCGATGGCGCTCGCCGACCTTGGCGTGCGCGCGCTCTCGTTCACCGGTTCGCAGAGCGGGATCATCACGACGAACCACCATCGCCGCGCGCGGATCGAGCGGATCCTCGGGGACCGCGTCCGTCTGGCGACCGCCGAAGGCGCGGTGGCGATCGTCGCGGGATTCCAGGGCATGAGCGAGGAAAAGGAAATCACGACGCTCGGCCGGGGCGGAAGCGACACGACCGCGGTCGCCCTCGCGGCGACGCTCGGGGCCGCCCGATGCGATATCTACACCGACGTGGACGGCGTTTTTTCCGCGGATCCGAGGCTCGTGCCCGGCGCGCGTCGGATTCCACGCATCGGTCACGATCATATGGTCGAGCTCGCGCAGAGGGGAGCCGGCGTGCTCCACCCGCGGAGCATCGAGCTCGCGCAAAAATTCAAGGTTCCGCTCTGGGTGCGGAACAGTCTCGCTCCGCTAAAAAAAGATGCGGGCGAAGGCGAACGAGGAGGAACGGAAGTGGTCGATCTCACGAAAGGCATGCACGGGACGAACGCCGCGAGCGGCGGCATGGAGGCGACCGCGGTCGTCGGCATCACCCACGACGACGAGAAATCGCTCGTCGTCGTCGAGCTGATGCGCCCCTCGGCGGCGTCGGCGATCTGGGACGCGGCGACGAAGGCCGGTCTTTCGATGCTCGCGCCGGATTTCTTCGACGGAACCCTGAGGTTTTTCGTCGACCATGACGCGATTCCGGAATGGCAGAAAGCTTGTCACACCTTGTCGGTAGACGGGTTTTTGCGGGCGGTCGAGATTCACGAAAAACTCGTTCCGGTTTCGGTAGTTGGAAGCCGGCTGACGCAGGACGGAAAGATTCTCTCGCGGGTTTTTGAAATCCTTGATCAAAACGGTATCTCCGTTACGATGGGTCAAGCCTCGAGCCTCGTCATTACCTTGGCGGTCCCGAAGCTGAAAGCGCCTGAAGTCGTGGGCCTTTTGCACAAAGCGTTGATCGAATCGTAGCCACCCCCGATCGAAAGGTTTTCCGCTGATGTCCGAACCGAAACGCCCGCGCCGCTCCCGCCATTTCACTGCGAAAGCGGCGAACCCCGAGCTCTCCGAAACGATCACCGCCGTGATCGCGAGCTTGAAGGACTTCCCGAATCCGGAAGTGGTGATCGGAAACGGATGGGCGGCGATGCTCGCGGTCGGGCTGCTTGCGACGAAACGGACCTCGGACGGACTTTCTCCTAACGTGCTTTGGATCACGAACTCCGGCGCGCGCGCGATCGCGCCGCTGCCGCTCCTCGAGAGCGGACTCGCCGCGAACGCCTGGCGTGAACTCGTCCACCGCCTCGGCGTCTCCGTCGACGAGCCGCAGTCCGGTCACTACCTTCGCGAATTCCGTCATCGCTCGTTCGCGCGCGCGGCTTGGCACAAGACGCCGACCCGCGAGTCGCGCGAATCGACGCGGAACGAATGGCTCTGGGGGCCCGAGACGCGGATCACGCCCGTGTTCGAGGCCCGCTTCGAGGAGTCGCTCGCCGAACTCGACGAGAAGGCGCGCGCTCGGATCGAGGCGATGCCGAACGTGAAGATCCTTTCCGGCGTTCCGGTCGCGGCGTTCGAGGGCGAGTCCCTCCGCCTCGCGAGCGGCGAGACGATCGCGTTCCGCCGCGCGATCTGGGCCGACCGGTGGACGGGCCTCGGCGCGATCGAGGGGTTGCCGAAAGGCGGCGCGCTCGCGCGGAACCGCGAACCGATGGGCATCCTCCAAGCCGTGTTCACCCACTCGGCTTCGCTCGCCGGATCCTCGATGCAGGAAGCCTTCTTCGGTTCCACGCACAAGGACGCGGGCGAAGAGTTCAATCGCAATATCTGGGGCTCCTTCTTCGAGGACGGAAAGAAGAGCGTCTGGACGATTTTCATCACCGGCGAGGAAGCGGCCGATAACCACACGATCGGGAAGAAATACCGCCGGCTCCGCCAGGCGCTCGACCGGATGTTCACCGGAACCGAGTGGCTGCCGGAAGGCGCGAAGGATTTCTCGGCCACCCTCGTGAAGGAAGAGATTCTCTTCCAGGAAGACTTCGTGTTCGCAAAGGGCGAACCGGTCACGGAAGCGCCCGTCCTCGGCGGCGTGACTTTCGTGACCGACGCGTTCGGGCCCTCGGTCGCGGCGGAGCTCGTCGCGCGCTCGCTCGGCGCCGAACTCGGTTTCGACCTCGTCGCGATGTCGGAGCCGGTCATGACGAGTGAAGTCGTCGGCGAAGATTCAGCCGAAGCCCTCGATCAGGGCGGGGCGGAAACCGAGCACGAAAACGTCCAATCGAATGCCGACCGGGAATCCTCGACCGGATCCGAGTCGAGCGTCGAGGCCTGATCCCGGGCGCGCGCGAAGTCTTTCGACTTCCGTCCATTTACCGCGCAGGGCCTCCGCGGCCGCGCGCAACGTCGCGCCCGAGGTGAGGAAGTCGTCGACGAGCACCGCGCGCACGCCTTCGAGGGCGGATGCGAACTCCTCCGGCGTCCGGTCCTCCCGCGCCCGAATCACGGGCTTTCGGGAATAGCGATCGTCGCCTTTCGCTTTCGCCTGCGCTCCGGCGCGCGGACCGAGCGCGAGGAGTTCGTGGACGCGGTCGTTCGGGTTTCGCCGGGCGGCCCGCACGAGTTCACAAACTCGGAGCGCGGATCCTCCGGCGAGTTCCCACTTCCGCGCGGCGCCCTGGGGGACCGGGATCAGTGCGAGCGGCTCGTCGGGAGAGAATCCGCGAAGTCGTTCGCGCACCCCCGCGAGCAAGAAGCGATCGAGACTCGGACTCGGCGCCGTTTTCCAGGATTTGAGCACGCGCGCCCCGGGGCCGATCGCGAGGTAGGCCGCCGCGACCGAGTCGAAGCGCCTCGCGCCGTCCGTCCCTTCGATCCGGAGCCAGGGTCGCGCGCATGCAGCGGGCGGGCAGGAGAAACCGAGACAGTCCGCGCAGATCGACGGCGAGACGAGCAGCGACTCGCGGCACTCGGCGCAAGGGAGGTTATCGACCACGGATCGGGAGGGGAGGCGGCAAGCGGCGCAAACGGTGAGCGGCATGCGCTCGCCGTTTCAGGGAGCATGCCCGTCGGAGAAGCCGGCGGCGCGTTCAGGTCGCGAGGATCTCGGCGAGCGACATCGCGAATTTCGGCAGCGTCTTCTTTTTCCCGATGACGTCGCGGTAGGGAACGAACGCGACGGTGTTCTCGCGAAGCCCGATCATCCCGCCCGATTTACCCGAGACGAGGTAAGCGGTGGCGGCCGCGCCGAGGACGGAGCCGAGCATCCGGTCGTGGGCGGTCGGGATCCCTCCGCGCTGGATGTGACCGAGGGTGCAAACCTTCGGGTCGAAGCCGTTCTTCGCCAGCCCGTTCGCGATCCGGGTCGCGAGGCCCGGCTTCGGGCCTTCGGCGACGACGATGATCGAGGACGTTTTCCCGCGGGCGATGCCTCGGCGGATCGCGCCGGTGATCTTCCCGAGCGTGAGGGCGGCCTCGGGGACGACGATCGTCTCCGCGCCGCCGCCGATCCCGGTCGAAAGCGCGATGAATCCGGAATTGCGCCCCATCACTTCGACGAGAAAGAGGCGGCCATGCGAGCTCGCGGTATCGCGGATGCGGTCGATCGCCTCGATCGCGGTGTTCACCGCGGTGTCGAAGCCGATGGTGTCCTCGGTCTCGGCGATGTCGTTATCGATCGTACCGGGAACGCCGATCGTACGGAACCCGGTTTCCTTCTCGAGCAGCGACGCGCCGGTAAAGGAGCCGTCGCCGCCGATGACGACAAGACCCTCGATGCCTTTCCGGACGAGGATGTTCGCGGCTTCCTTCCGCACCGAACGCTTCAGGAACGCCGGGCAGCGGTCGGTCTTCAGCACCGTTCCGCCGCGCTGGATGATGTTCGCCACCGACGAGAGCTTCATCGGTTCGATCTGACCCTCGAGGAGTCCCGAATACCCCTTCATGATCCCCGAAACCGCAACTCCGTTCGCGATCGCGTAGCGGACGACCGCACGGACCGCGGCGTTCATCCCCGGGGCGTCGCCGCCGCTCGTGAGCACCGCGATCGATTTGAGTTTTTTCGTCTTCGGGAAATCCGGGATCGTGATCATGGACATGGGCGGGCGGGGCCTTTCTAGGTCAAAAGCGATTTCCCGGTGCACTCGCGCGGAACCGGGAGGTTCATGAATCGGCAAAGCGTCGGCATCACGTCGGCGAGCGTCCCGTCGGCGAGCGGAGCGCGCGCGGCCTTCGGCGCGAGCGCGCTGTTCGGGGCGACGTAGATCGCAGGCACGGGGTTCAGCGTGTGCTGGGTGTGGTGGTGACCGTGCTCGTCGCACATTTCCTCGGCGTTCCCGTGATCGGCGGTGATGAGGGTGTGGTAGCCCTGCTTCTCCGCCGCGCCGACGACTTTTTCGAGGCATTTGTCGAGTGCTTCGATCGCTCGGACGGCGGCCTCGTAGTTCCCCGAATGGCCGACCATGTCCGCATTCGCGAAGTTCATCAGCAGGAAGTCGGGCGCCTTCGTCTCGATGCGGCCCTTCGCCGCATCGGCGACCTCGAACGCGCTCATCTCGGGTTTCAAGTCGTAAGTCGCGACGTCACGCGGGCTCGGGATGAGGATCCGGTCCTCGCCGACGAACGGCGCCTCGCGGCCGCCGTTGAAGAAGAACGTCACGTGGGCGTATTTTTCGGTCTCGGCGAGCCGGAGCTGCGTGAGCTTCTTTCCCTCGAGGATCGAGCCGAAGATATGGTCGAGGTTCTGAGGCCCGTAGATCGCGGGAGCCGGGAGGTTTTTATCGTAAACGGTCATCCCCGCGAACGCGGCGAGCTTCGGGCGGATTCCGCGCGGAAAATCGGCGAAATCCGGCAACACGAACGCCGAGGTGAGTTCGCGCGCGCGGTCGGAACGGTAGTTGAAGAAGACGACGGCGTCGTCGTCGCCGATCGCGCCCTTCATGTTCAGGAGCGTCGGTTCGACGAACTCGTCGGTCTTGCCCGCGGCGTAGGACGCGGCGATCACTTCGATCGCGGTTTTCGAGACGACCGGCGCCTGGCCGGTTAGGACCGTCCACGCCGCTTCGACGCGTTCCCAACGTTTATCCCGGTCCATCGCGTAGTAACGGCCGCCGATCGACGCGAGCGAGGCTTGGACGCCTTCCGAAGAGGCGTCTAGCCCGAAGATCGGATGGCGAAGGAGTCGCTCGACGTATTTCGGCGCGGAATTCGGAGGCGTATCGCGGCCGTCGAGAAACGCGTGCACGTAGACTTCGGGAATCTTCTTCTCGAGCGCGAGCGTGAGCAGGGCTTCGAGGTGCTCGATGTGCGAGTGCACGCCGCCGTCCGAGAGGAGGCCCATGAAGTGCACGCGGCGGGATCCGTACGCTCCGGCGTCGAGGGTGTCGAGGAGGACGGTTTGTTCCTCGAAGCGGCCTTCTTGGATGTCCTTCGAGATCCGAGTGAGGTCTTGATAGATCACGCGGCCCGCACCCATCGTCATGTGGCCGACCTCGCTATTGCCCATTACCCCGTTCGGAAGACCGACGGCTTGCCCGTGGGTAAGGAGCTGCGAATGCGGGTATTTCTGGAGGAGGGCGTTCAGGAACGGCTTACGCGCGTTCGCGATCGCGTTGAACGGGGAGTCTTTCCCGATGCCGAAGCCGTCGAGGACGATGAGGAGGGCGCGTGCGCCTCCGGATGGGGCATTGGACATGAAGGCACCTTAACGCGAAACGACGGTCCTCGCCAGCTACCCCTCGCGCGTCGGTCGAACCTGATTAGTAAGTGACCTGCGTCACGCGGGTGCAAACCCCTTTGATCCCGTTCGCGCCGGCATCGTCGGAATAGGTCGCGTCGAACACGGCGGTCGGCAAGGCGGAGCGTGGAACGGCGATTTGGAGCGAGAGTTTCGGGTGTTGGAAATTATAAAGGGTGTGGCCTTCCGTCGTCCCGGCGAGGACGACTTTCACTCCCGTGTAGAAGAGCGAATCGTTCGGAACCGGCGGCGTGTCCATGCGCTCGGGACCGTAAATGAGCGAGGTCTCTTTGCCGTCGAGGCTCGAATAAATCCGGATGCCGACGTTCAGGTTTAGGCTCGGTTGCATCGAACACCGAAACGCTTCGACGAGGAAAGGCGCCGGCTCGGAGGTCGGTTTCCGGTCACGCGGAGCCGGTTCGCAGGCCACTTTCGGGGCCGGAGCCGCTTTCGCGTCGGCCGTCTTCGCCGCGGGCGCCGGACGTCCCGGAAACGTCGCGCAGCCCGCACCGAACAGCGCCAAAGAGGCAAAAAAAACGAAAGAGGTGAGACACCGATTCATTCCGAAAATAGTAGATCATAACGGGCCGAACGAAGGGATGTCAGAGTTTTGACGGAGAAAGCCCTTAACCCTCGTGGTGATACGGATGGCCGCGCACGACGGAAAGCGCCCGATAGAGCTGCTCGGCCGCGACGAGGCGGGCGATCTCGTGGGAGAGGGTCTGCGGGCCCAGCGAGAAAAGTCCGCGCGCTTTCCTTTTCACCGCGTCCGAGAACCCGAGCGAACTGCCGATGCAGAACGCGACTTCGGGAACCGAGCGTTCCTCGAACCCGCGGAGCTGGTTCGCCCATTCGAGCGTGACCGCCGCTTTTCCCTTTTCGTCGAGCAGGTAAAAGGAGCCGCGGGCGGAAAGGATTTTCCCGAGGCGGTCTTCGAGGAGTTCGGCTTCTTTCGCTTGGATCAGCGCGCGCGTCGCCGCGGATTTATCGGGCACGGGCAGCGGTTTCAACTCGATCTCCTCGATCGGGCAGAAAGCCTTCGTATTCCGGACGTAGTAGTCGACCGTCTCGCGGATGCCGGGGGCCTTCAGCTTTCCGAACGCGACGAGGTAGAGCTTCATCGTCGCCGGGAATCAGTTCAGGTGCGAGGCGCCCTGGCCGTAGAACTCCGGCGGAATGCGCACTTTCGGCGCGTCCTTCCAGAGGTTCTCGAGGTCGTAGTAGTCGCGGAGGGCGTCGAGGAAGACGTGCACGATTACGTCGCCGAAATCCATCAGCACCCAGCGGCCGTCCTGGAAACCCTCGGCGGAGAGAAGCTCGTAGCCTTGGACGTCCATCACGTTCGAGACGGCTTCGCCGATGGCTTGGACTTGGCGATCGGAAGTCCCGCTGCAGATCATGAAGTAGTCGGTGAACCCGGAGAGCTCGGAGAGGTCGAGGACCTTCACGTTCTCGCCTTTCTTGTCGATTGCGGCCTGCGCGCAGAGAAGGGCCTTTTGGAGGCCCTCCGGATTCGTCGCGGCGCCGGGAGTAGAGGGGTTCAGTTCGTCCATCATCTTGTTCGTGGTCATGCGTTTAGAACGGTTTAGGTACCATAGAGGTGGTGCGCCATCAAATAACTCTCCACGTCAGGATGGAGATTTTCGGTGGCGGGCGCCGGGAGGCTTTCGGGGCCGTTTTGGCCGATAAATAGGCTGCTGATATGGGGGTTTATCGCGTTTCCTCCCCGCGCGAATCGGCGGCGAATCTCGGTCGAGCTCGAGGCGCGGGCTTCCGTCGGGACGGAGAGGAGCCGGGTTCCCCCGAGCGTCTCCCATTCGCGGGGATTCCCCGTCGTGCGGAGGAGGCCGAGGGCTTGGAGGCGCTTCAAACCGTTCGCCATCCGGGTCTGGGCGTCCGTCGCCTCGTCCTCGCGTTCGATCGCGATCCAGTGGCAGAGCCCGAGGAGTTCGCGCACGCGGTGCCATTTCTCGAGGGCTTCGATCTGGTCGACTCCGATCACGAAGGCGAGCGCGGGGCCGACGTCGCGCTTCAGGTCCTGGAGGGTGTCGATCGTGTAACTCGGCTTCGCGTTCGGATCGGCGATCGCGCGGCGGACTTCGCGTTCGTCGATTTCCACCCGCATCGAAAGGCCTTCCTTCAGCCGCGCGAAGTTCAGCTTCGTCATCGCGAGGCGGTGCTCGGCCGCCGTGCCCGTCGATTTCAGCGGCGGATTCCCTGCGGGCAGGACGATCACCCGGCGAACGCCCGGTTCGCGCAGGAGTCCCTCGACGGCTTCGCGGTGCCCGAGGTGGGGGGGATCGAAAGCGCCGCCGAAGACCGCGGTCTGCTCGCGCCAGTTCACCGACACGGGTTCACTTCCGGATGCTGACGTCGTCGGGCAGGACGGTCCCGCGCGGCGACTGGCCGGCGACCGTCACGATCTTCTTCGATTCGCCGTTCCGCGCGTCGCGGATCGGGGCGTAGATCGCGTAGATGAGCGGCTCGATGCCGGCTCCGGTCGCCGCCGAGATCACGTACGGTTCGTGCGCGTCGGGGTGCACGCCGCGGATGCCGGCGATGCGCGAGCGGAGCGCCTGGCGCGCGCGTTCGACGAGGTCCGCGTTCGACTCGAGGACGTCGAGCTTGTTCAGAACGACGATTTCCGGTTTGTGCAGGAGCTCTTCGTTGAAGAGCCCGAGTTCGTTCCGGATGACGGTGTAGCGGCGGACGAGTTCTTCGATCGCGCGCTCGAACGAGTCTTCGCCGTCCGCCGTCGCGTCTTCGAGGAACTTCGTACCGTCGAGGAGGTGGACGAACGCGCGCGTGCGTTCGATGTGTTTCAGGAAGCTGTGTCCGAGGCCGCGGCCGGCGTGCGCGCCTTCGATGAGGCCCGGGATGTCGGCGACGACGAAGTTCTGGAACTCCGGCAGCGTGACGACGCCGAGGTTCGGCGTGAGGGTGGTGAACTCGTAGTCGGCGATCTTCGGCCGCGCGGCCGAGATGCGCGAGATCAGCGTCGATTTCCCGGCGTTCGGGAATCCGATGATCGCGGCGTCGGCGAGGAGTTTAAGCTCGAGCTTGAGGTGGCGGACGCCGCCGGCTTCGCCGTCCTGCGCGAACTTCGGCGCTTGGAAGGTGGAGCTGACGAAGTGGGCGTTGCCCTTGCCGCCGCGACCGCCGTGGGCGGCGACCCATTTTTCGCCGTCTTCGACGAAGTCGTGGATGATCTCGTTCGTGTCGGCGTCGCGGATGATGGTCCCGACCGGGATCTTGATCGTGATGTCGTTCCCGTCGTAGCCGGCTTTGTTCGCGCCGGAGCCGTGCTTGCCGTTCTCGGACTTGTACTCGCGGCGGAAGCGGAAATCTTGGAGCGTGGCGAGCTGGACGGTCGCCTCGAGGATTACGTCGCCGCCGTCGCCGCCGTCGCCGCCGTCCGGACCGCCGCGAGGGATGAATTTTTCGCGGCGAAAGCTGATGCAGCCGGGGCCGCCGTGGCCGCCGGCGACTTTGATGGTGGCTTCGTCGATGAAACGCATGGCGCGGGTTCTAACACGCCGTTCTACAATTGCAGATGAAAAAAGAGGGCCGTTTATCCGCGGGGAGGGCCGGCTCGAGGGCCGTTTTAACGGCGGGCGACCGGTCCGGGGTCGCGGGCGAGGTTATAACGGGTGCAGCCCTTTTCGATCGTGCGTCGACCGCCGCATTCGAAAAGGGTGAAGCTCTTTCCCGAGGGGCTCGGGGCGATGAAGTATTCCGCCCGGCGGATCTTCGCGCAGGAGGTTCCGAGGATCTCGTTCCATTCCCCGTTTTCCCATCGTTTCCCGCAGTTCCGTTTCGACTGGAGCGAATCGGCGAGGCGGGGGTCGAGCGGGCGGTATTGCATCCGCGCGAGGCGCAGCCCGAGCACGTTTCCGCGCTCGATCGACCACGCGCCTTGGGAAGCCATTTCCAGCACCGAAATCTCGCATTTCGGGTCGCTGTAAAGCGTTTCCGAGCTCGCGTAATGCTTGCCGACGAAACGGAAAGCGAGCCGGCTGTATGTCGAGCGGCCGTCGACTTTGATCTTTTCGCAGGCCGATCGGTGCGTGCCGGTGAGGGGGGCGAGTGGAGCCGGGGAGGGCACCGTCGGGCGCGCGCGCTCGACCGTCGCGAACGCGAAGGACGCGATCGCGAGCGGAACCCCTAAAGCGGCGATGAAACGACGAAACATAATCGAAAACCCCCGGAATCAGTTCGGTGGAGATATCGAAAATGACGCGAAGAGTCAATCGGTCGCCTTCTTTAGAGTGTTAATCGCGCCTTCGAAATAGGGCAATACTTTCAAGCCGGGTGCGCGCGGACCCGGCCCAAATCTAACCGTTAACGCCCTTTCCTAATAACCGACTAATCCGATAAAGTATTAGTTATGCTCCAAGCGGTACGTTTCTGGAAAATCGGAGCGGTCACACGTGCGTTCGTGTTTCTGCTGGGATCGACCCTCGTCGGCGGGTGCAGCCTGAAGTCTGCTTCCCAAGACGCGCGTCTTTCGCTTTCCCTTCCGAACCCGCATCGCGCTTCGCTTGCCCAGCAGTTCGCCGTCCAAGGCGGAGGCGGCGGAACTGCGCCCTCGGCTTGGAACGATCCGTCTTTCGCTTGTTACGGCGTGAACGTCACCGGTCCGGGCATCGCAGACAGCGCGAAATATCCTTCTTCGAACCCGGATCTGTCCGGGCTGCTCGCCGGCACGACCTCGTGCGCCTACCGCGGAGTCGTTTCGAACGGCTTCACCTTCGCGGCGAACGGCGGCGATACCGTGATCGACCTCCAGGTTCCCCCGGGGACGAACCGGGTGATCCAACTCGTCGGCATCACGAACGCCGCTTACTGCGCGACGAACTTCCTCGAAAAGGACGGGGTCGCCTCGCCGGGTGCCTACGAACTCGGCCGCGTGCGCGCCGATCTTTTCGGCGACGCGACGGTTTCGATCCCGATTACCTACACGGCCGCGAATTCGATTTCGAAGCGAGTCGACTGCGGGAACGGCAGCGCGGCGACCGTCAGCACCGCGCCGGTTTTTTCCTTCGCGGGCCCATATTCCTTTCCGCTCAATTACGACGTCGGCACCGTCGCTCCGACGGTCACCTCGGGAACGATCGCGAGCTGCGTGGTTTCGCCGCTGCTTCCGGCGGGCCTGAACGTCGACTCGAGTTGCCGGATCGTCGGTACCCCGACGGGAACGAGTTCGGCGATTACCTACACGGTGACCGCGACGAGCACCACCGGCGAGACCGGATCGGCGGACGTTTCGGTCGCGATCGTCGCGGGACCGTCGCTTTCGTGGTCCCCGCTGACTTACGATTTCGGCTCCGTCTCCGTTCCTTCGGCGTCGCCGCCGACGAAGACGTTTACGCTGACGAACTCGGGCGGCTCTCCGGCCACGGGGTGTACCGTGGCGAGTCTCACGGATCCGGCGAATTTCACGGTGATCAGCGATAGCTGCGGAACTTCGGATCTCCCGGCAGGCGGAACCTGTGCGGTCACCGTCAAGGCGGCTCCAGCTTCGGTCGGCGCCTTCGGAACGACCCTTTCGCGGAACTGCGGCATCGGCGGAAGCGTCTCGAGCACCGCGAACGGCATCCTCGTCGCGGGTGTCGCGCCGGTGAGCGGAGCTTCGCTTCAGATTTCGGCCGGCGCGACTTATACGACTTCCTCGACGGTCGCCCTGACTTTGAACGCGATCGGCGCGACCGAGATGTACGTGACGAATACCGCGGGCTGCGCCTCGGGCGGCAGCTGGGAACCGTACTCGAGCGCGCGACCGAGTTGGGCCCTCGGTCAGATGAACATGACCGCGACGGTTTACGCGAAGTTTCGGAATGCGGCACTCGAAGAGTCCGCGTGCGTGAACGACACGATCGTTCACGATAATATTGCCCCGACGCTTTCCGGCGTGAACGTGAACCTCGGAGTCGGCGCCGGACAAAACGGAACGACCGCCCAAGTGATGTGGACGGCGAACGACGCGAACTTCGGTGCGACTCCGATCCTGATCGAGGCCTCGTACGACGGGGGAGCGACCTGGTCGATCCTCGTGAACTGCCCGAACACGGGCACGTACTCCTGGACCCTTCCGGCGCTCGCCGCTCCGAGCGCGCGCGTGCGCATCACCGCGACGGACGCCGCCGGAAACGTCGTCGGTCCGATTTTGTCTTCGACGTTTCCGATCCTCGGACCGCCGACCCAGCTGGTTTTCACGAGCCCGATCACGAATCCGGCCGAGTGGCATTGCGTTCCTTACCCGATGCAGCTCCTCGATTCCGCGAGCCAACCGACGGTCGTCGCCGGTTCCGCGGTCACGATCACGCTCAGTTTTTCCTACGGCACGTTCTACTCGAACGCGGCCTGCACGACGCCGACGGGTTCGTTCACGGTTCCGTCCGGGCAGGGTATGGCGACCGCCTATCTCATGCCGAACGCCGTCGGGTCGTCGCCTCTCGCGGTTACCGCCACCGGCGGACTGACGTTCACTCCGCCGGGGTTGACCGTCCAGCCGACGCTTATTTGGGCCGGCAATTCGGCCGCTCCGTCGATCGTCACGGAATCCCGCTACGACCATACGCTAGTCTCGAACGGCCAAATCGCGATGCTTTGGGGCGGAGCCAGCTACTCGAGCGGTCTCGTCCAGTCGACCGGATCCCGCTACGACCTGACGAGCGGAACCTGGACGCAGACGGCGACCTCGCCGCTGAGCGCCCGTTCCGGCCACGTTTCAGTTTGGGTCCCGTCGGTCTCGAAATTCTTCGTCTGGGGAGGGTGGGATAACCTCTTCACGTACTACCCGAACGGCGCCCTTTACGATCCGGCGGCCGATAGCTGGACGCCGATCGCGACCTTCCCGGGTTCCGGTCGGATCTATTCGACGGCGTTCTATGTTCTGGGCCAAGACGCAGTTTACGTCTACGGCGGATGCACTTCTTCGAACACTTGCGTGAACACGCTTTATAAATACTCCGTCAGTGGAAATACGTGGACGCCGGTAACGCCGTCCGGTACGGCGCCGGCGGGTACTTCCTGGGGCATAATCCAGTACGTCCCGACGGCGGGCGCGCTTGGCCGCCTCGTCGTTTGGGGCGGTCTCGCGACGGACGGCACGACCGTTTCGAACGGCGGATCGTATTTCGACGTTTCGGCGAATTCCTGGACCGTGATCCCGGCTTCTCCGGCCACCGCGGTTTCTTATCCGTCGAGCGTCGTCGTCGGTATGGAAGTCTTCCTCTTCGGCGGCACCGATGCGGGCGGGAATTACGTGAACGGAAATATCTATCGCTACAATGCCTCCGGGAATTCGTGGACGACGCTCAGTGCGACCTTCGCGGGCGGCGTGACCATGCCGAGTGCGCGGAGCGAAGCCGTCATGGCGTACGAACCGAATTCGAACCGCGTGTTCCTCTGGGGCGGAACGGATACGGGCGGCGTGACGGTAAACGGCGGCGTTCTCGATCTGAACCAGATGAAGTGGCTCTCGAACATGAATCAGGGCAGCCCGATTCCGTACGGTCGCAATAGTGCGACCGCGGTCTTCACCCCGAACTCCGGCGGTCAATTCCTCATGTGGGGCGGGTACGGAGGGGGCTTATCGACTCCGTTCTCGGTGTTGAGCCTCTAAAGTCGCGCCTTTCGTTTTCTTCTCCGGGTCGTCCGCGACACGGGACCAAGATCTAACCGTTAAGGGACTCGCATTAAGTCCGACTAATACGATAAGGTATTTATATGCTCCCCGTTGTACGTATTCTGGGAACCGGAGCAGCCTCACGCGCTATCGCGTTGCTGCTGGGAACGATCGCCTTGGGCGGCTGCAGTCTGCAGTCGGCTCGGGACGGGGCTCGCCTTTCGATCTCGATGCCGAATCCGCATTCGTTCTCGCAGTCGAATCTCTCCGGGGGTTCCTCGGGGCTCGCCCCGAGCGCATGGAACGCGCCGGAGTTCGTTTGCTACGGAGTGAACGTCACCGGACCGGGCATCGCGGACAGTTCGCTCAAACCGAACCCGAACCCGAGCGTCCAAGGACTCCTCGCCGGAACGACCTCCTGCGCTTACCGCGGCGTGGTCTCGAACGGCTTCACATTTTCCGCCGGTCAGTCGGAGACGACGATCGATCTCCAGGTTCCGCCGGGCACCTCGCGGGTGATCCAGCTCGTCGGCATCACGAACCCCGCCTTCTGCGGCGCGAACTTCCTCGATAACGCTATCGCCGGTTCGCCGGGCGCGTATGAGATCGGTCGGACGGTCGCCGATCTTTTCGGCGACGCCACGGTTTCGATCGGACTGAATTACGTCTCGAGCGAGTCGAAGCGGGTCGATTGCGGCGGCTCGGCGGCGACCGTCGTGGCGGTCAATATCACCGCTCCGGCGGCCGGCGCTTACGTGACCCAAGCGAACCAATCCGCCGTTACGATCGCGGGGACCTGCTCGGAATCCGGCCAGCCCGTCGTGGTGAAGGTGAACGGGAATCCGGTCGGCGCGAATCCCACTTGCGCCTCCGGCAACTGGTCGGGAGTGTTCGATCTTTCGAACGTCTCCCTCTTCCCGGACGGATCGCTGACTTTGACGGCCGATCACGCGTCGAGCGGCGGCGTCCAAGCGCCGCTTTCGTCGCGAGTCGTCGCGAAGGATGCCACCCCGCCCGCAGCTCCGAGCGCCGCGAGTTGGATCGAAGCTTCGCCCTCGAACGCCGCCGTCGTGAACGCGAGTTGGGCAAGTTCCGATCCGAGCGTGGTCGACACGAAAGTGCAGTACTATTCGGATGCGAGCTGTGGCACGGCGGTCGGTTCGCCGGTCGACGTGGGAACCAACAAAACGGCCGCCTTCTCCGTTCCCGCGGACGGCGTGTATTCCTATAGGGTCACCGTCTTCGATGGCGTGGGAAATTCCACGGGCTCGACCTGCTCGACGTCCATAACCACTGACGCGACTCCGCCGGCCGCCGCGACGGGACTCGCCTGGATGCAAGGATCGACCACGAACCTCACGGCTCTCACTGCCCAGTGGACGAAGTCCGTTTCGACCGATCTCGCGGATCAAAAAATCCAGTTCTACCAGGACGGAGCCTGCACTACGCCGAGCGGAAGCCTGATCGATCTGGCCTCCGCGAGCGCCGTGTCCCAACCGTTCCTCGGCGCGGACGGAATGGTCTATTCCTTCAAGTTGAAGAGTCTCGACTCGGCCGGGAACTCGACGGATTCGGCGTGTTCGCCCTCCATTACGGTCGACACGGTCGCGCCGACCGTCGCGATCGCGAATCCGACGGCAGGTTCCTTCGTGACGGCCGCACACGTTTCGAGTTTCACGGTCAGCGGAAACTGCTCAGAAAACGGGCGTAACGTGGTGGTTTCGGGATCCGCGTCGGCGACCGTCGTTTGTACCGGCGGCGCTTGGAGCGCGAATCTCGACTTCAGCGGCGCCAGCGAAGGAACCGTCACGATCAACGTGAGTCACGCGGACGCGGCGGGGAACTCGGCCAACGACAGTCGCAGCTTCACCAAGGATACCGTGGTTCCGACCGTCGCGATCACTTCGCCGGCGGCGGGTAGCTACGTCAACATCTCGAACAAGACTGCATTCGTCGTTTCCGGAAGTTGTACGGAAAACGGCCAAAACGTCGTGATTAGCGGCGCTGGATCGGCGACCGTAGCTTGTTCGAGCGGTGCTTGGTCGGTCTCGTTGGATCTTTCGGCCGCCGCGGAAGGCGCGATCACTCTCTACGCGGACCACGCCGACGCGGCTGGAAATCCGGCCGCCCAAGCTTCCCGAAACTTCACGAAGGATACGATCGCGCCGAACGTCACCGTGAGTGCACCGACGAACGGATTCTATTTCAATACGCTCGCCCAGGGCACCTCCCTTCCGATGAGCGGGAACTGTTCGGAAAACGGCCAGCCGGTGAATATCGTCGCTGGTAGCGCGACGGCGACACCGACCTGCACGGGCGGTAACTGGTCGGCGGCTCTCGATTTGACGAGCGTGGCCCCGGGATCGATCACGATCGCCGTCACGCACCCGGATGTGGCGGGGAACGCCGTTGTCAGTCCGCCGAGCGTCACGATCACGAAGGAGACGACCGCGGCGCTCGTCTTGAACAGCGCGAACGCGACGACGCTGACTCCGAATTTTACCGTTCGCGGGAATTCGGCGAACGACTCCGTGGTCCTTCTCGCGGGCGCGGATGGGGCATGCGCCGGCGGGCGGGTTTTCGGAGCGGCCGCAGCCGCGGATTTCAATCCGCTTCCGATTTCCACGGTCGAATCGCTCAGCGCCGACGTGAGCGCGACGGAATCGTTTCGCGCGAAAATCGTCAAAGGCGGAACGGCGTATTGCAGTAACGCGATCTCTTATACTTACCCCGTTCGCTACGGCATCGCGAAGGTGGCCCTCGGGACCGGTTTTTCGTGCCTCTTGTTCACGTCGACGGGCGAGGTCCGGTGTGCGGGCGACAACTCCAACGGACAACTCGGCGACGGGACGATGACCTCCCGCCCGACTTATGCGAACGTGAAGTCCGGGGGATCGAATCTTCTCAACGCGACGGATCTCGTCGCCGGGGACGCCCACGTCTGCGCGCTTCTCTCGAGCGGGACGGTGGTATGCTGGGGACAAAACACTTTCGGCCAAATCGGCGACGCATCGAATACCAATCGAAACTCGGCGACCGCCGTCTCGGGAATCAGCGCCGTGTCCTCGCTTTCCGCGGGCGCGAATCACAATTGCGCGTTGAGCGGCGGATCCGTTTATTGCTGGGGCCAGGGAGCGTCGGGCCAGCTCGGGAACAACGCGGTCGCGGCCTCGAACGTGCCGGTCGCCGCGGGTTCATTGGGCGGAACGGCCACGCTGGTAGCGGCCGGCGGGAACAACACGTGTGCGTACGTGAATAGTTCGAACATCAAGTGCTGGGGCGCGGGCGCGAACGGACAGCTCGGCTACGGGACGATGGTGCCGACCTTGAACGCCCCGGGGACCGCGGTAACCGGAACTTTCTCCGGTTTGACCGCGCTCGGCGTGGGAGGCTTGGGAACGATCTGCGCGATCGCCGCCGGACAATTGAAATGTTGGGGCGCGAATTCCTACGGACAAATCGGTAATGGAACGGTCGCCGATCAAGCGAGTCCGGTGGTCATTTCGGTCGCCCCCACGCCGATCGGCCTGGCGATGGGCATGAGCCATACTTGCGTCGTTTCGAGCGGCGGTTATTCCTGCTGGGGCGACGGCTCCGCGGGACAGCTGGGCGATTCGTCGGTCCTCGCTCGTCAATCGCCGCCGACGATGATCAATTTGCCGAGCGCCGTCGCGAACGTCGCCGCTCACGGAGTATCGACGTGCGCCGTGGATTCCTCGGGTCGGGTTTGGTGCTGGGGCGGGAATACGTTCGGCCAGTTCGGTAACGGTTTCAACGACGTCCGGAAGCTTCCGCAGCCGATGTCCCTCACGAACGTGACGAACGTGGCTGCCGGACAATACCACACCTGCGCAATCGCGAGCGGCGGTATGGTGAGTTGTTGGGGGCAAAATTCTTCCGGTCAAATCGGAAACAACACGACGATTTCGAGCACGGCTCCGGTCTCGCTCTTCAACCAGGGCGGAGCGGCCATCGCGATTCGCGCCGGCGGAAACCATACTTGTATCGTGCTCAGCACCGGCGGCGTCCAGTGCTGGGGATATAATTCGAACGGTCAGCTCGGGAGCGGTTCCACCTCGAATCAGCTCGGAGCGACTTCGGTTTCGACGCTTTCTTCCGGGGTGACCGCGCTGGCGGCCGGCCTGGCCCACACATGCGCCTTGCTTTCGGACGGCTCGATGAAGTGTTGGGGATTGAACTCGAGCGGTCAGCTCGGAGACGGGACGACGACCCAGGCGACCACTCCGGTCGTCGTGACGGGAGGCCTCACGGCGACCGCGATCGCCGCGGGCCAGTCGCACACTTGTGCGCTCCTTTCCGATCAAACCGTGAAATGCTGGGGATTGAACTCGAGCGGTCAGCTCGGAGACGGGACGACGACCCAAAGGACTTCCCCGGTCGCCGTTTCCGGTATCACGAACGCGGTCGCGATCGCGGCCGGCGCCTTGCACACTTGCGCGGTCCTGAGCGACGGATCGGCGCGATGCTGGGGAGCGGGGAATAGCGGCCAGCTCGGGAACGGGTCAGCCGCGAGCTCGTCTTCGCCGGTCGTCGTCACGGGCGCGTCGACCTTCGTTTCGATCGTCGCGAACTCGAATTCGAGCTGCGCGAAACTCTCGAACGGAAAGGTCCAGTGCTGGGGCGCGAACAATTCGGGCAGTCTCGCGACGGGAACGCTCACGGGCAGCAACGTCCCGATGGCTTCGGCGATTCCCGAGTCTCCGCTCGATCTCGTTCTCGGAGCTTACCACGGTTGCGCCGTCGGTTCCGGAGGCGGGCTTACGTGTTGGGGCGATAACTCCATGAGCCAATACGGGCCACGGTGGGAATCGATGCCTTCGCTCGCGTACGACGTGAATCCTTAGTTGACCTAGGTTCCAAAGTAAAAGCCCCGACCGATTCGCGGTCGGGGCTTTTCGTTTTTTAGCAGATCGTCCGAACGATCAGGTCGTCGGATAGATCGAGACTTGCTGGCGCGTCTTATCGAAGCGCTCGAAAGCCACCGTGCCCGCGACGAGCGCGTACAGGGTGAAGTCGCGACCGAGACCGCAGTTGCGGCCGGCGTGGAACTTCGTTCCGCGCTGACGGACGATGATTTCGCCGGCCTTCACGACCTGGCCGCCGAAACGCTTCACGCCGAGCATCTTCGGGTTCGAGTCGCGGCCGTTGCGGGTACTACCACCGGCTTTTTTGTGTGCCATCTATATTTCTCCTAGAGTCCGGCTCCCTCGGGGGAGTCCGGAGATTAAGGTTAAAAAACCGGATTAAGCTTTCTTCGTCGTCTTCTTCGCGGTCGGCTTTTTAGCCGATTCGGAAGAACCGCCCGCTTTGTTTTCGGCGACGATCTTCGCGCCGAGCTTCTTGCGGGAGCCGAGGCGCTTCGGCGAGAACGCCGGGCCCTTGGCTTTCAGGTGAGACGTGAACGCGTCGAGCTTCGCCTTCTTGTCGGACGCCGAGAGTTCGAGCTTTTCGCCGGAACCGTTCGAGACGCCGAGGACGAGGAGCTGGGTGAGCTCTTGGCGGTGGCCTTGGGTGCGGCGGTACTGCTTCCGGCGCTTCATCTTGACGATGATTTCCTTATGGCCGCGGCCTTGGCCGACGATTTCAGCGTCGACGACCGCGCCGTTCAGCATCGGCTTGCCGAGCCAAATCGTGGTCGCGTCCGTCCCCGGCTTCGCGACGAGGAGGACGTTCGAGAATTTCGTGGCCGTGCCGATCTCGCCTTCGAGTTTTTCGACTTGGACGACTTCGCCCGGTTGCACTTTGTATTGTTTGCCGCCGGTTTGGATGACTGCGTACATTGGTAGACCCCTTCGTTTGAAACTTCGCTCGGACACTAGGAAACGACAAAGACCCAGTCGTTCATCATCTCACTCCGGGAACGATTCTCGTTTAACGAGACTTCGATCCTTTCAACGCGAGGTAGATCTTCGCCTGGGCCAGCCGGATTTCTTCGACGAGCTGTCCGGAGGGGATACCACGGACCTTTCCACCGGTGAAGAGGAGATTTCCGTCGACCATGGTGTGGCGGACGTGGTGGCCGGACGTGGAATAGACGATCGAGGAGGCGATCGCCTCGGGGTCGAGCGAACCGCTCGCGACGAGGCGGCGAGCGGCGGTTTTTTCCGTGAGTTTGCCGACTTGGGGCACTGCGTTATCGGGCTGATTCAAATCGATGGCCACGAGGTCGGCCTTTTTTCCGACTTCGAGCGAGCCGATGTCGTCGAACCAGTTCAGGGCCTTCGCCCCGTCCCGGGTCGCCATATCGAGGATTTCACGCGCGGGGAGGGTCTTCGGTCCGTGGGCGGGCTTATGCATGAGGGCGGCGAGCCGCATCTCGGTGAACATGTTCAGGTTGTTATTGCAGGGGGCGCCGTCGGCGCCGAGGGCGACGTTCACGCCGCGCGCACGGAGGTCCGGCACGTGCGCGAAACCCGACGCGAGTTTCAGGTTCGAGCTCGGGCAATGCACGACGTGGGTGCCCGTCTTGCGGAGGATTTCCTTCTCGTTCGGTTTCAGCCAGATGCAGTGGGCGAGGACGAGGTTCTTTCCCGTCATGCCGAGCGAGTCGAGGTACTCGACGTTCTCGCAGTGGACGAGATCCTTCACCATCGCGATCTCTTTCAGATTCTCGCTCGCGTGGGTGTGGATCAGGGTCTTCTGGTGTTTCGCGGCCGCGGTCACTTCGCGTAGGAGCGATTCCGTGCACGAGATCACGAAGCGCGGAGCGTAGGAGATCCGAATGCGGTCGCCCGCTTGGCCATTCCACTTCCGGTAAAGTTTCTCGGCTTCGGAAAGCGCGTCGCGCGTCGACTCGCGAAGTCCCGGCGGCGTCGTACGCGGATGGTCCATCAGGCACTTTCCGAAACTCCCGCGAATGCCGTATTTCTTCGCGGTTTCGAGGATCGCCTCCGTGTGGCGGACGGTGCCCATGTCGAGGACGGTCGTCGTTCCGGTCGAGAGGAGTTCGTAGATCCCCATCTTCGCCGAAGTCGCGAGCGTTTCCTTCGTGTGCGCGGCCTCCATCACCCAGATTCTCTTCGAGAGCCAATCGAGGAGCTCGAGGTCGTCGGCTTGGTTCCGGAAGAGCGTCTGGCATAGGTGGGTGTGCGCCTGGACGAATCCCGGAAGAACGGTGAGTCCGGTCCAATCGAGGACCTTCGCCTTCCTCGCGCGCGACGGAGACTTCGTCGTGATTTCGGCGATGCGTCCATCGACGAGCCGCAGATTCGCGCGAAGCACGCGCCGCCGGGTGTCTTGGGTCACGAGCGTCGCGCCGACGATCCAAGTCTCGTTAGCGGCGCGCGAACGGGTCGTACCGGAGGCGCGCGAACGGGCAGAGGAAGTCGCCTTCTGGGTGGGGTTTCGCTTCGCCATAGTAAAACCCAGCCTATGCCGCCTCATCTAGGAAGTGCAAGAAGCCCGTACGCTTGCTAGCGTCGAACCATGGATTCCAAAGGACCAGGGACCGACCGGAAATGGGCGATCGTCAGCGGCGCTTCGAGCGGGATCGGCGCGGCGACCGCGAAGAAACTCGCGAAGGAAGGGTGGGGCGTGGCGCTCCTCGCGCGCGGCGCCGAGGCCCTCGCGAAAGTCGAGGCGGAAATCCGAGGCGCGGGCGGCGAAGCGCGCGCTTATCCGACGGACGCCGGCGACGGCGCGGCGGTCGACGCCGCCGTGAAACGGATCGCCTCCGAATGCGGACCGGTCGAGTTGCTCGTGAACGGCGCCGGCGCCGGGGAGTGGCGCTTCATCGAGGAGACCTCGCCGGCCGACGCCCGGCGCATGATGGACGCCCCGTATTTCGCGGCTTTTCACCTGACCCATTCGGTGATGCCCGAGATGCTCCGCCGCGGTCGAGGTTTGATCGTGAACGTGAACTCTCCCGTCTCGTCGATGGGCTGGCCGGGCGCGACCGGATACATGGCCGCGCGCTGGGCGCTTCGCGGACTGCACGAGGCGCTCACGCTCGATCTCGCGGGCACCGGCGTGCGGAGTTCGCACGTCGTGTTCGGAAAAGTCACGAGCAAGTACTTCGCGAACAATCCGGGTTCGGAGGAGCGACTGCCCGCGATCGCGAAGTGGGTTCCGCTCACGAGTCCGGAAAAATGCGCCGAAGTCATCGTCTCGGTCGTTCGCCGTCCGCGCCGCGAAGTGTTCTATCCCTTCATGCTGAAGGTCTTCGCCGCGGTGAACGCCGTCGCCCCGGGAATGGTTCGCGCACTCTCCGTGCGCACCGGCGAACGCCACTCTCCGAAAACGCTCGGCCGCACGGCCGGCGCGCTATTCGCCCTCGCGCTCCTCTCTTCGTCCTGCGCGGCGGCACCCGCCGCGACCACGACCGCCGTTCCGGGCGCGCGGAACCGCGTCGCGAGCATCCTCGTCGCGGAAGACTTCCTGAACGAGCAGTTCGCCGCTCACGTGAAATCCGAGGTCGTCCCCGAGCTTCGCGTCGCCTTCGACCCGGACCAGGGTCGGATCTATTTCCGGGGGATCATCGACGTACCGGTCGAGGAACTCCGCGCGATCAGCCTCGATTCGAAGATGAGCCGCTTCCGGTTCCAGCTCGGCGTGAAACCCGACGTGACGCCGCAGGGCCATCTCCGGCTCGAATTCCCTTTGAACGAGACCTACTTCTATCCCGCGGATTCGAAGTCGCCGAAACGCGACCGCGTGATCATTCCCGTCCAGATGCTCTCCGTCGCGCTGGCCTCGGCGCGCGGCTACCTCGCGGCGCTCTCCGGCGATTTCTCGGGGTTCGACAAACGCGAGAAGAAGATGAAGGCCGAGCTCAAGGCCCTCGACCATTCGATCGATACCGAAAAAGAAAAGGACACCGTCGAGAGCCTGAAAATCGAGCGTGAGGCGCTCAAACTCAAACTCGCCTCCATTCCGATCGAGCGAAAACAGCTCGAGAACATGGGTAAAGGTATTTCGCGGATCCTCGGTTTCTCAGGGGAGAAGGATTTGAACCTGAACGACGAGCTCGGGGCCGCGAAAAACGCCGTCGTGCTCAAGGTGAAGCTCTCGCAGCTCGCGCCGTATCTGAAGGGCGTCGAGCTCGGGGGCGTGCGGGTGCTGAACAACAAGAAAGACGGCCCGGCCCAAAGCGTGCTCGCGATCGACGTGGCTTCGGACATCGCGGTCGAGGCGTCGAAGACGCCGAATCGCGGACCGCGGAAGCCGCGCGAACCCTCGAAGTTCATGCCGGCGATCACGCTGCGGCTGAACCAGCGCCTCTTCGAAACCGAAGCCGTGAAAAACGCGGAGGCGAACGCGGGCGGATCGAAGATCAAGAACCTCAAATTCGATTTTCGCGACGACGGCTTGCACGTCTCGGGCGGTTACAAGGTGCTGCTCGTCACCGTGCCTTTCGACACGACGATCGACATTTCCGCGCTCGACCTCGACCGTTTCGAGGTGCGCGTCCGCGCCCTCGGGGTCGCGGGGATCGACTTCGACTACCTGAAGAAAGTCGCCCTCGGCTCGATCCGTAAACGCCTCGACGAACGTTTTCCGGGGGTTTGCGAGTTCGAGGACGCCCAAGAAGGCGTCGAGCGCGTCCTGCGAGTGAAGGTCGATCCGGCGAAGCTCATTCCGGCCGCTCCGAATCTTCACCTCGTCGACGTTGACGTCCGCGACCGGTTCTTCTTGCTCAAGATCGGGAAGCCGCTCCCGACGACGGCGTCCCTGACTAAGGGTGCTGCGAAATAAACCGTTTCACGACGGTATCGAGCAGGTACTTTCCGTTCGCGAGCACGCCGGCGCGCCATTTCGCACTCGACGGGAAAAAGAGTTCGCGGAAGTCGCGCTTCACCTTCGCCTCGGTCCGCGCGTCGCCGTATCCGTAGAGGTAGCCCTCGTTCTCCTTGATCAGGCGATTGATCGTCACGACTTTTCCGCCGAGGCCGTTTCCGACGGTGCCGAACTCGGCGGTGATGCCGATGACGACTCGGTTCGGCTCCGGAAAGAGTTTCGCGGGGATGTTCGCGTAGTCGCCGAGGATCTCGTAGAAGCCTTCGGCTTCCGGCGGCGTAAGTTCGTAATGGGCGGCGTCGTCCCGGCCGGCGAAGAGTTTCGATTGGGCCGCGCGGGACGCTTCGTTCATCTCTTTCTTCGTCATCACGTGGAGCACGCCTTTCTTTCCGAGTCCGGTGTGCAGATCGACGTGGAAGATCGCCGGGTAGGGCGCGGCCACGCGCGCGAGGAGGCGGATCATATCGGTGGTTTGGGATTCGAAATCGTGGCCGCCGTAGTTGATCCCCTCCGGCGAGGTGTATTGGCCCTTTCCGATCGCCTCGGTGAGCGATTGTTGGGTCACGTCTTTCCGCACGAGCATTCGCCAGAGAAGGTCCTTTGCGGGGAACGCGCAGGCGTTCGTGACGGGCCCGCGGAGTTCGAGGAGTTCGCGGAGCTGGTCGTAGCCTTCGTTCTTCGTCGCGAAGAGGTCGCGAGAGAGATCGAAGTTCCGATTCAAGTTCACGTTGTTTTCGGTGCCGCGTCGCTCGTGCTTGAAGCCCCAGGGGTTCAGCGCGTGCACGAGCAGCACGCCCGTGTGGGCGAGGTCGAGGGTCGGGAGGACTTCTTCGATGAAGAGGGCTTGGAGCGCGCTGCCCGCGTAGCCTTCGGCGCCGTGATTCCCGGAGGTCAGGACGAGGAGCGTGCGAGGGGAATCCTGGGCCGGAACGAAAGTCGTGTCGACGGTGAGGCGTTCCGCGCCGACCGTGAACGCCTCCGTCTCGACGCCGCGGTATTTCGCGCGAAGCGCGTCCGAGTAGCGGAGGAAGCGCGCCTTCGAAGCGTCGTAGTCCTTCGGGAAATAATCGGCAGGGTTCGCGGCGCGCGAGGGAGCGGGGACGAAGGAGAGAAGGGAGATCAAGCCGAGGGTCAGGGTTTGGAGGAGGTTCATGCGGCCAACCTAAGCGAGCCGGAGAGCGGGGTCCTTATCCTAGGATAAGAAATTCGGCCGGAACCCCGTTCTATGCTAGGAGGAGGGGAAAACCGCGCATGGAAGAACTCGAAGGCGTTTATCGATACCTGAAAACTCTAGTCGCCGATTTCCGGCCGGAAGACCTCGGCTCGCTCGCCGACTCCGTTCGCCGCGAGGTCTTTCCCGCGCGCTCGACGGTGTTCCGCGAAGGGGATCGGTATCGGAAGGTGCTCTTCCTCAAGCGCGGACTCCTGAAGAAATCCTACGCGACCGAGGACGGAAAGGAATTCGTGAAGGAGTTCGTCTGGGAAGGCCAGAGCACGACGCCGTACGCGGCGATCCTGCGCGACGAGGCTTGTACCTATACGATGGAGGCGCTCGAGGAGACCGAAGCGCTTTCCGTCGAATACGACGCGATCGAGGCACTCACGCGGACGAACCCTCGGTGGCTCGCCGTCGCGAAGCGGCTCGCGGATTTCCACTTTCTGAACCGCGAGGACCGGGAGATGGAGCTGCTCAAGTTTTCCGCTCCCGAGCGCTACGCGCGTTTCAAGGCGCGATTTCCCCACCTGCTCGGTCGACTCCGTAAGCAGGACATCGCGGCTTACCTCGGCATCACTCCGGTGAGCCTCAGCCGTTTGGAGGGTCGAGGGTGACTCGGAACCGCGGCGCTCGGTAGTCCTTCGGCAGGTGATCGGCGGGAATCGACGTCGCGTTCCCGTCGCGATGGGCGGCGTAATGCGGGGACATGATCTCGACGCCGGCCGAGTTGAAGGCGTCCTGGATGTTCTGGTGGAGTTCGGAATAGATCGCCGCCATTCGCCGGGCTTCGCGGGTGTAGGCGTTCAGCTCGTACGAGACGTAGAAATCGTCGAGGCTCGTTTGGAATACGAAGGGAGCCGGATCCTTCAGGATCGCGCCGGTCTTCTTCGCGGCCTCGATCAGGAGCGCGTGGACGGTCTTCCAGGGAGCGTCGTATCCGATGGTGACCGACGTGTTCAGGATCAATCCCGGCCCCGCGGCTTCGGCGCTGTAGTTCACGATGTGGTTCCCGAGGACGAGGGAGTTCGGGACGGTGATCTCGACGTTCTTGATCGTCCGGACGCGGGTGACGAGGAGGCTTTTCTCGGTCACGTCGCCCATCGTGTCCGCGATCTTCACGCGGTCGCCGACTCGGAACGGGCGCATATAGGTGAGGACGATTCCTGCGACGATGTTCGCGATCGCGGACGAGGACCCGAACGAGAGGAGCAGTCCGAGGAAAACGGAAACGCCCTGGAAGGCGGGCGAACCCGACCCCGGCAGGTAGGGGAACATCACGACGAGCGCGAGCGCGAGGATGAGCAGCCGCACGAGTTTATACGTCGGATCGACCCAGTCGCGGTGGAAGCCCGAAAAGGTGATGGTTCCGGCGCCGATCTCGCTGAAGACGAAGCGCACGAATTTGAGGAGGTAACGCGTCCCGACGGCGATGAGCGCGATGAAGAGGAGATTCGGCGCGTAGCCGAGGACGACGTCGCCCGCGACTTTCACGGGCTTCCAAAGGTATCCGTAAAGCTTCGGCGCGAAATTCGCGGTCCACGGAAAGAAGCTGAGCACGAGCGGGACGTAGAAATAGATCAGGAGGAGCGTCGTGATCAGTCGGGTCGTCTGGAGGAGCCAGGCGAGGATCTTCGCGATGCGGTCGGCTCCGAGGATCTCGAGACCTTTCACCCGGATCGAAGGGATGACCGTCCCTTTCCAGGCGAAGATCGTCCGCTCGGCCGCCGGGAAGAACCGGCCGAAGAGGAAAAGGATCAAGGCGAGGGCGAGCGTGGAGGCGAGCGCCTTCCCGCCGGCGACGAGCAGGCTCCGGTCGCTGCGGACCTCTCGTTCGGCGCGGATCGCGTCGCGCAGGATGACCGCCGAATTTCCGGCGGCTTCCGCGCGCGGCTTTCCGATCGCTTTCGCGTCGGCGTCGGTGAACGTGAAGAAGATCGTGTCGCCGGCGACGATGTTCGTACCTTGGTCGGAATCGACCGCCTGGATCGCGTCCGCGTCGCGAACCCGGTTCGCCGTGAAGGATTCGATCCGATCGGTCGCGGCCTTCGCGCGTTCGGCGGAGGAAAAACTGCCGATCTGGTCGCTCAGGACCGCGATTTCGCGATCGCCGAGCCGGATGGGAGAGGGCGGCGTGGACGAGGGAGCCGCTCCGGCGCCGGAGACGACGAGGAAGACCGCGAGCGAGCGGAGGAGCGTGCGAATGCGGTTCGATCCCATTTTCAGCGTTTCTTTTTCCGTTGGGCGGCTTTCAACTCGGCGGGCGAGAAAAGTCCGGGATAGAGCTTCGCGAACGTCGTCGCGAGCATCTCACCCTTCAGGTTCGTCGAATAAATCGCGATGTCGCCGCCCGGGGCGTCCGCGACGAACTCGGAGATCACCTGGCGGCAGAGGCCGCACGGCATCCACGGCGGGCTCGCGTCGGTGACGACGAGGATTTCCTTCACCTTGATCTTCCCCTCGGCGCAAACCGCGGTCTGGAGCGCGCCGCGCTCGGCGCAGACGGTTCCGCCGTAGCTCGCGTTCTCGACGTTGCATCCCGGGTAGACTTTCCCGTTCGCGAGGCGGATCGCGGCGCCGACCTGGCAGCCCGAGTGGGGAACGTGCGCGTTCCGTCGCGCCTTCTTCGCGACGGCGTAGAGCTTTTTCAACGAGGCGGGGACGCGCGTGAGGTTCTTCATCATTTCTTTCCGTATTTCAGCTTCGGGACGGCCTTTTCGAGGATCTGGTCGAGGCTCTCCACGCTGAGTTTCACGTTCTCGACCACTTCGGCGTGGGTCAGTTTCCGCGGCGAAAGCCCGGCCGCGAGGTTCGTGATGCACGCGAGGCCCGCGACGCGCACGCCGAGGTGGTTCGCCGCGATCGCCTCGGGCACGGTCGACATCCCGACGGCGTCCCCGCCGAGCGTGCGGAGCATCCGGACTTCGGCGGGCGTTTCGTAGGTCGGGCCGAGGACGCCCGCGTAGACTCCCTTTTGGACCGCGATGCCGAGTTCGTCGGCCGTCGATTCGAGGATGCGAACGCATTCCGCGGAATAGGCTTCCGTCATGTCCGGAAAGCGCGGACCGAGTTGGGTCAGGTTCGGACCCTTGAGCGGATTGTCGCCCATGAGATTGATGTGATCCTCGATGATCATGATGTCGCCGGGACGATAACGCGTGTTGATCCCGCCGGAAGCGTTCGTTAGGAGGAGGGTCTTGATCCCCATCGCGCAAATCGTGCGCGTCGGAAAAACGACGTCCGACATGTCGTATCCCTCGTAGACGTGGAAGCGTCCCTGGAGGAAGACGCTCGGCACGCCGTGGAATTTCCCGAGAATCATTTTTCCGGCGTGGCCTTCGACCGAGGTGCCGTGAAAATTCGGGATATCGGTGTACGGGATCACGACCGGATTCTCGATTCGGTTCGCGATCGGGCCGAGCCCGGATCCGAGCACGACGCCGATCTCGGGCGCGAAGCCCGGCTGGGCGGCGGCGATGCGGTCCCGAATCGCGCGGACGGACTCGAGGATATGGTCGTAAACCTTCGCCATCAGCTGAGCGTCTCCAAGATCAGCTTCGGCACGGGTTTCCGTTGCGGGCTGATGGTGAGGGCCGAGAGGAACCGCCGCTCCCACGCCGGGATGTCGAGGCCGTCCGGCAGGTACGCGGTCACGATCGGTTCGCCGGCCGCGACTTTCGCGCCGAGTTTCTTATGGAAATAGAAGCCGATCGCCGAATCGACGACGTCGCTCGTCTTTTTCCGTCCACCGCCGAGGTCGACGATCATGCGACCGATTTCCTCGCAATCCATTTTCGTGATGTACCCGCGCCGGGCGGCCTTCCACTCCGCCTTTTTCGGTGCCTTCGCGAAAAGCGAGGTGTCGTGGATCACCCGGAGGGTTCCGCCTTGGAACTCGACCATCTGCTGGAATTTCTTCCAAGCCGAGCCGTCCATGAGTTTCTCCGTCGCGAGTTTGCGCCCTTCGGCGACGGTGCGGACTTTTCCGGCGGCCTCGAGCATCTGGGCGGTGAGTTGGATCGTGACTTCCTTCAGGTCGGTCGGACCCGAGCCGGTCTTCAGCATCTCGATGCATTCGATCATCTCGATCGCGTTTCCGACGGCGTTCCCGAGCGGCTGGTCCATGTTCGTGAGCACCGCGCGGCATTTGAGCCCCGACTTCTTCGCGACGGTGATCAGGGCCCGCGCGAGTTTCTTCGCCTGGTCCTTCGATTTCATGAAGGCGCCCGAACCGACCTTCACGTCGAGCACGAGCGCTTCGGCGCCCTCGGCGAGTTTCTTCGAGAGGATCGAACCGCAGATGAGGGGCAAACTTTCGATCGTGCCCGTCACGTCGCGGAGGGCGTAGAGCTTCCGGTCGGCGGGCGCCGTCATCTCGGTCTGGCCGATGATCGCGCAGCCGACCGACTTCAGCGCCGCGCGGAATTTCTCCGGCGGGAGTTTCACCGAGAACCCCGGGATCGATTCGAGTTTATCGAGCGTGCCCCCGGTATGACCGAGCCCGCGGCCGGCCATCATCGGAACGACGACCCCGCAGGCGGCGGCGAGCGGGGCGAGGATCATCGAGACTTTGTCGCCGATGCCGCCCGTCGAGTGCTTGTCGACTTTCGCGCCCGGGATGTCGGAAAAGTCGTAGCGTTCACCGCTTTCGAGCATCGCGCGCGTGAAGGAGACGGTCTCTTCGGGGGTCATGCCCTTGAAATAGACCGCCATCAGGAAGGCCGAGAGCTGGTAATCGGCGACCGACCCGTCGAGCAGACCCGCGATGAGGAAGCGGATCTCGGCGTCGGTCAGGACTTCGCCGTCGCGCTTCCGCTGGATGATCACGGCGGGGTGGAACTGCGGGACGGTTTTCTTGGGCGATGGATCGGAAGCGGTTTTCGCGGTCATTCGATTCTCGGTTGCGCTTTCTCGGGCTGAAGTTTCAATTCGTGAGCTTCGCCAGGAAGGATTCTCCGGCGAGCTTCGCGCCCGTGCTCCGGGCGGCGTCTCCGGCGAGCGCTTCGAGCACCGTCGCGCCGATGTCGCCGAAGGTTCCGCGGACGCCGAGGTCGAACGGACCGGGAGCTCGCGTCGCGGGTGAATAGGCGAGCAGCGGGATGAATTCGCGGGTGTGGTCCGATCCGCGGTAAGTCGGATCGTTTCCATGGTCGGCGGACATCAATAGCAGGTCGCGCGGCCCCATCTCGGCGAGGATCGCCGGCATCGCGCGGTCGTATTCTTCGAGCGCGTCGGCGAAACCGACGACGTCGCGGCGGTGGCCGTAGAGCATGTCGAAGTCGATCAGGTTGCAGAAGATGAGGCCCTTTTTCGTCGTCTTCATCTGCTCGATCAGTACGCGGATGCCGTCGGTATTGCCCGCGGTATCGATGTTCTTCTGGATCCCGTGGCCGGCGTAGATCGAGGAGATTTTTCCGATGCCGAGGGTCGGGACGCCGGCGTCGACGAGGAGGTCGAGGACGGTCTTGCCGAACGGGTGTTGGGCGAGGTCCTTTCGGTTGTAAGTGCGTTTGAACGGCGTGCCTTTATCCGGATTGCCGACGAAGGGGCGCGCGATCACGCGCGAGATGCCCATCCCGTCGCAGATTTTCCGCGCGGCTTTCGAGATGTCGTAAAGGCGCTGGAGGCCGAACGCTTCTTCGTGGGCCGCGATTTGCCATACGCTGTCCGCGCTCGTGTAGACGATCGGCTTTCCGGTCGCCAGGTGCTCGCGCCCGAGCTCTTCGATGATTTCCGTGCCCGAAGCGGCCTTGTTCCCGAGGTAACCCGGCAGCCCGCATTCCTTCACCCAGGCCGCCATCACTTCGGCGGAGAACCCGTCCGGGTAGGTACGGAACGGCTGCTCGACGACGAGGCCCGCCATTTCCCAGTGACCCGACGTCGTGTCCTTCCCGTTCGAGAGTTCGCGCGCTTTTCCGAACGCGCCGGCGCCCTCGCCGGCCTTCTTCGGGGCGACGCCCGCGATCGAGGTGATGTTCCCGATGCCGAGGCGGCCGAGGTTCGGGAGGTTCAGCGTGCGGCCCGTCTTTTCCTTCAGCACCCGGGCGAGGTTCCCGAGCGTGTTCGAATCCGTGTCGCCGTAGGCCTTCGCGTCGGGCAGCTCGCCGGCGCCGACGCCGTCGAGGACGACGAGGATCACGCGGTCGAATTTCGAGTTCGTCTGGGCCATGGTTAAACTCCTTAAAAGGGCGATCAGTATCCGCCGGATTCCGCCGAAATTCCAGCGGTGGCGATCGCGACGGAGGCCGAAGCGCCGATCCGGTCGGCCCCTTCGGCGATCATTTTCAGGGCGTCCGCCCGGGTGCGGATCCCGCCCGACGCCTTCACGCCCATGTCCGGGCCCACCACCGTCCGCATCAGCCGGATGTCCTCGACGGTCGCGCCCGCGGCCGCGAAACCGGTCGAGGTTTTCACGAACGCCGCGCCCGCGCGCTTCGCGATCACGCAGGCCGCGATCTTCTCCTCGCGGGTGAGGAGGCAGGTCTCGAGGATGACTTTCACCGGGATTTTCCTGGTTTTCGCGGCCGCGACGACGGCTTCGACGTCCTTTTCGACGCCCTCGTACGCGCCGTCCTTCAGGACCCCGATGGCGAGGACCATGTCGATTTCCTTCGCGCCGAGGTCGAGCGCGCGGCGGGTTTCCGCGACTTTCGCCTCGGTTTCCATCGCGCCGAGCGGAAATCCGACGACCGCGATCGGAAGCACCGGGGAGCCGGCGAGTCGGGAAACGACCTCGGGCAGTCGACCGGAATTCACGCAGACCGACGCGAACGAATGCGTTCGGGCTTCCGTCGCGAGCTTCTCGAACTCGTCGTGCCGGGCGTCGGCCTTGAGGAGGGTGTGATCGATCCGGCGTGCGAGCTCGGGACCGGGAAGCGAGCCCGTTTCTGCGGCGCGCATTAATTCCATAAGGGTGGTAGAACCTGCCGGGTCGAAACGACCGAGCGGACCGGTGTGAGCGGCGATCGCGGCTTGGATCTCTTCTCTTAAAGATTTCATGGCTCTATTCGTGTTCGGTTTCCACGCGGGACTTCCGGGACAGGGAAATTGAAGCACTAGGTCAAACGTGCGTTCCGATTCTCACTTTTAAATTGCGGTGTCCAGCCGGATTCGTTAGCTCTGTAGTATCATTAAAGAAATCCGGAAGGGTTGCGCTGGAATAGCTGAAGCGCCGAATCCCGGAAATCGAAAGACCTTACCGAGTTTTTGTTGAGAGTTAGGTTTGGCGAAACGGTAACAAAAAGGACCTGAGAGGCGAGTCCCGCCCTCCGCCGAGCCGATCGAGAATTGGAAAGTTTTTTAAATTAACCGGACTGCGGATCTAGACGCTTGAAGCGATAGAAACAAGCAGCCGAAGCGACCGGGAAACGAGAGTCGCCGCGAGAGATCGCCGAATCCCTTCCCGAGTATAAAGAGAACCCTTTGGACATTTTGTTCGGACCCTCCGAAAAATCCGCCCGAAACCACGAAGCGAACGCCGTATGCGGCGGACTCGTTTCGGCGGGCCGGTGTCCTTTGATCCTCTTCGCCTCGGCCTGATTCTTTCGCTTCCGTCGATCTTCCGTCCGAAACGGAAATCCACGGAGGAACCATGGCTACTGAACTGATCGTAAACGCTTCGCTGCCGGAGACGCGCATCGCGCTCATGGAAAACGGCGAGATCCAAGAGATCTTGATCGAACGCGCGCAGGGAAAAGGGATCGTCGGAAACATCTATAAAGGCCGCGTGACCCGCGTCCTGCCGGGCATGCAAGCCGCGTTCGTCGATATCGGCCTCGAAAAGGCCGCGTTCCTGTACGTCGACGACGTGTTCGTGCACTCGGACATCTGGAAGGAAGAAGAAGGCACGCCCGAAGAAGAAGGCGGCGAGGAAAGCGGCGGCGAAGAGGCCGCGCTGGCCGCGGGCGAATCCGCCGGCGAAGCGAGCGGAGAAACGTCGGGGGAATCCGGCGAAGGATCGGCCGCCGACGCTCACGCGCACGACGGATCCGAAGACGTCCGCGATTTTTCGGACGAAGAAGCGGAAGACCTCGAGGACGAAGCCGAAGAGGCGCTCGCCCAACACCCGGAACTCCTGAGCGAGGAAGACGCGGAGGAGGAAATGGCCGCGCACCTCGAAGACGACGAGGATGACGAAGACGACGAGGGCGATCCGGTCGGCATGGGCGAAGACGACGAGAATCCGCCGAAGGATACCGTCGCGCCGTCGAAGGACGACGACTACGCCGAGCCGGATGATCACGCCGAAGGCGACGAAGACGCCGGTCCGGCGGAAGAAGGTTCCGCCGGAGGTGGCGAAGCCCAAGCGGGCGCGCCGGGCGAAGGCGGTCAGGGAGCGGGAAGCGATCGCGGTGATCGCGGCCGCCGTCGTCGGCGCGGACGCCGCGGCGGACGCAATCGCCGCCGGGGTCGCGAAGAAGGCGGCGAAAGCACGGGCGGTCCGCGCATCCAAGCGGCCGGCACGAAGGAAAACGCCGACAACGCCGAATACCCGGAATCCTATCGCCAGCAAGTCTCCGAAGAAGGGGACGTCGAGAGCGATCGTTCCGAGATGAGCGCGCAAGGCGAAGCGAGCGGTTCGACCGCCGAAGAGGAATCGAATCGTCCGACCGGCGCGAGCGTCGGCCCGATCCGCCCGGCCGCCGCGGGCGACAACAAGAAAAGCCGTCCGGAGTTCCGCGAAAACCGCGGCCGCGACCGCAAGATCAAGTCGAAGCAGTCGATGCGCCCGTCGCGCATGAACGTTTCGATCCAAGACCTCCTCAAGGAAGGCCAGGAAGTCATCGTCCAGATCGCGAAGGATCCGATCGCGACGAAGGGCGCTCGCCTGACCTGCCACATCTCGCTCCCGGGCCGTCACCTCGTGTGCATGCCGACGATCGACCACGTCGGCGTTTCCCGCCGGATCGAGAAGGACGAAGAACGTCGCCGGCTCCGCGAGTACGTCGATCGGAACCGCCCGAAGGGCCTCGGATTCATCGTCCGCACGGCGACCTCGAGCGGCAAGACGAAGGCCGAAGCGCGCATCAAGCAGGACATCGATTACCTGTCCGCGCTCTGGTCCGAGATCAAATCGAAAGCGAACCAGGTCCAAGCCCCGGCGCTCGTGTACGAGGACCTGAACTCGATCCTCCGCGCGATTCGCGACTGGGTGAACGAGGACATCGACAAGATCGTCGTCGATTCGCGCTACCACTATAACGACGTCCAGCGCTTCGTCCGTAACTTCATGCCGGGCATCGGATCGAAGATCGACCTCTACCAGGGCGATCTTCCGATCTTCGACACCTACGGTATCTCGACCGAGCTCGCGCGCGGTCTCGAGCGGAAGGTTTGGCTGAAGTCCGGGGGCTACCTCGTGATCGACCAAGCCGAAGCGCTCGTCTCGATCGACGTGAACACCGGACGCTACGTCGGGAAGAAGTCGCTCGAGGACACGATCCTGAAGACGAACCTCGAAGCGGTGAAGGAGATCGCCTACCAGCTCCGGCTCCGGAACTGCGGCGGGATCATCATCCTCGACTTGATCGACATGGAACGCGAAGACAACAAACTCCGCGTTTACCGCGCCCTCGAGGAAGAACTCGCGAAGGATCGCTCGCGCCCGCAGATCTCGAAGATCTCCGAGCTCGGCCTCGTCGAGATGACCCGGAAGCGGACGCGCGACACGATGGTGCGCGCGCTTTGCGACTCCTGCTCCCAGTGCGAGGGCAAGGGCTACATCAAGTCGAAGCTCACCGTCGCGTACGAGATCATGCGCGAGATCGAGCGCGAAGGCATTTCCGAGGACTCTCCGAAGCTCCTGATCCAGGCGCATCCGGAAGTGATCGACATCCTCGCGATCGACGAGCGGGAATCGCTCGACGCCCTCGAGAAGCGCTATAAGAAGCAGATCTACCTCCAAGCCGTGCAGGACCTCCATCCGGAGCAGTACGAGCTCATCGGCGACAAACGCTCGCGGAAGAGCCGCTCGGAAGAGCAACTCCTCGAACGCGCGCGGGAACTCGCCCAGACGAACGATCCGCGGCGGGGACGCCGCCGGGACCGCGGTCGGGGCAAGGACCGGAATCGCGATCGAGACGGCGAACGCAAGAGCGGCGGTCGGGACCGGAATCGCGGCGAAAACCGCCATGCCTCGGATCGTCCGCGGATTTCGATTCGGCCGGGAGGAGCGGAAGGTGCTCCGGCCGAGGGTGGTGAGCATCCGAACGTCTATGCGCACGATAACGCGGGCGCGGGCGGGGAATCGAACGGCAACGTTCGTCCGCCGATGGACGAGAACATGAGCGAAGAAGATCGCCTCGCTTACCTGCGGGCCCAAGCGGCCCAGGACGCGGCGATCGCCGGTGGCGGCGCGCAGAACCAAAACCGCGGGCCGGGACGTTTCGGCCGCGAAGGCGGTCAGGGCGGCGGGAACGGCGCCGGTGGCGAACGCGGGGATCGTGGCGGTCGCCGCGGTCGTCGGGGACGTCGTGGCGGTCGCGGGCGCTTCCAGCGCGGAACTCGGGGCGAAGGCCAGTCCGCGGGCGGACCGACTCCGAACTCCGGCGGTGAAGGCGGCGGAAACGGCGGAGGAGATTCCGGCGGGTCGTCGGGCGACGGCGGCAGCGGTGGCGGTGGCGGCGATCACTCGAATCCGCCGGCCTAAGCGCTAGCCGATCGCATGGGCGCATCGAGTTTTACTTTTCAAGTCGAAGTCCCTCGCGAGGTCCGCTGGACGCGCGCCGAGGGGCTTCGCACGTTTTCGCGCGAGGATTTTTACGCCTACCTCTGGGAAGCGTTCCCGGGGGAACTCGTCGGCGTGCACGAAGGAACGCTCCTGACCGAGGAGGCGTTCGAAGCGGGCCTCGAGACGGAGTCGTGGACGGTGGATTCGGCCGAGGCGCCGCGCGAGCGCGACTGGATCGACTCGCAACCGACGGAGTCGGCCACCCTTTACTTCGCGGACGAAGCTTCGGCGAAACGCGCGCGCGACAAGATCCGCGAATCCTCGGGACTCGCCTGCGGGGAAATCGCCGAGCAGAAGGACGAGGACTGGGACGCGAATTGGAAGGCCTCCTTCCAAGGCGTCGCCGTGCCGCCGTACTGGGAAATCCTGCCGCCCTGGCGCGAATCGCCCGAGAACCCGAAATCGAAGGTCATTCGGATCAATCCCGGCGCCGGCTTCGGCACCGGCACCCACGAAACGACCCAGCTCTGCCTCCAAGCGGTCGCCTTCGCCCTGCGCGACGCGAAGCCGGGGCTTCCGGTCCTCGATTTCGGCAGCGGCTCGGGCATCCTCTCGATCGCGGCCGCGCGCCTCGGCGCCGACGTCGATGGCGTCGAGATCGATCCGCTCGCCGTCGACAACGCGAACGATAACCTCCGGTTGAACCGCTCCCTCGAAACTGCCGAAGGCGATCTCGCGGGAAAGGTCCGCTTCGCGCTCACGCTCGAGGAACTCGGCACGCCCGGCCGCCGCTACGATATCGTCATCGCGAACATCCTTCGCCCCGTGCTCGTCGAATTCGCGCCGAAGCTCGTCGGCGTCCTCGCGCGGCCCGGAAAAGTGGTGCTCTCCGGCCTCATCGCGACCGACCTGCCCGAGGTGATCACGCGCTATTCGTCGCTCCTCGGCGGCGCGCGCCCGCAGATCTTCGAGCGCGGGGAATGGCGCGCGCTCGTGTTCGAAGTCGGCTGACTCACGGATTCATGTAGATGAACGCGTCCCACCGACCGAGCTGACAGAGCTTGCGGTTCGGCTTGAACTTCGGGTCCCGCTCGAGGCGATTCAGGAAATAAGAGTCCCAATCCATCCACACGCTTCGCGACTGCGGGCGCTCGGCGAGGTTCCCGCGGAACTCGAGGTCGTTCATGCGGAAGACCTCGGTGACGACCATCGCGTCGACGTCGAAGCCGTGGCGGACGGCGAGGTCCGCGCGGTCGTAGAAATCGTTCGTACGGGTGAACTCCCACTTCGGATGACGTCGCGAGAGCGCGATCGTGATGTCGGGAAAAGTCGGGTCCCAGACGCGGAAGACTTCCGGGGATCCGCGTTTCGCGTGCTCTTCGACGAGGAACGAGTCGATGCAGTCGACCCACTTCGCGTAGGTCGACCAGTGCCAGGTCTCGCTCGCTTCGAGGCGGATCGTTTGGCCGATCTGCCCGTAGGCGAAAAACGCGCTCACGCAGACGGGGAAGACGGCGGCCCCGAGGCGGATCCGCGCGGATTCGCGGTACTCGAAGAGGACGAGGAGCGCCCACGACCAATACGCGAGGTGCATGAAGTGCGTGAACCAGACTTCCGCCTTCGTGTGCCAGAGGTAGGACGCGGAAAGAAGCCAGACGAGTCCCGCGAGTTCGGCGCGCCGACCTTTCCGAACGGCCATCGCGGTGAGGCCGACCAAGAACGGAATCGCGAGGAGCATCAGCAAGATCGCGGTCCGATATTCCTCTCCCCATGCCTCGGGCGTGCCCATATCGGCGAGGAGCGCCTTCGTGAAATCGTTCCAAGTCGAGAGCCACGGGTTATGGAAACCGGAGAGACGGCTAAATTGGAGCGCCATCTGCTCGAGGAAGAGCGAAGGACGGAAAGCGATCGTGAGAAGCCACGGAACGAGCGCGGCCGCGGTGAGGGCGCCGATCTTGAATATTTTTTTCCATTCCCCGAAATAGAGGACGAGGACGATCGGCACGAGGTGAATCGCGTTGAAGTGAAGGTAGGCTCCGGCCGCGAGCGCGAGCGCGACGGGATGGAAAAACTTCCGCTCGCGAAACCGGTCCGGCCACCCGAAACGGTAACCGAAGAGGATGAAGACGCCGAGGGCGCCGATGAGGGACTCCGGGCGGATGAGCACCGAGGACCACCGCAGGATCGGTTCGAGCGAGAGCGCGAGCGCGGCGCCGACGAGGAAGAGCGCGGATGCGCCGCCGCGCCGGAACGACCGGAGGAGGAAGAGTATTCCGGCGAGCCATCCGCCGAGCGGGAGGAGTTTCAGCGCGTGCGAACCGTCGATGCCGATCGCGCGCGCGAGTCCGATCAGGATCGGGAAGAGCGGCATCGTGTTGAAGTTCCACTCGCGGTAGCTCGGTTCGAACGGGGCTTGGGGGATCATCACCCAGCGCGGCGGCCAGGAGAAAAGGTCCTTCGCGGGGAAGTAGAACGCGGAGTCGTCCGGCCAGGGAACCGGGAGGAACGAAAGCGAAGAGAGCCAAACCCAAAGGATGCCGACGATCGGAATCCAGTAAACCCATCGGCGATCGCCGAAGAGGGCGCCCAGCCGCGAAGGTTCCGCGAGTTCCGAGGTCGCGGAAGGCTTTTTGGCGGAGGTGCGGCGCTTCTTCATTCGTTCCTAGATTAGACTTGAGCCCCCGAGTCTGGCCATGGTGAATTATCCGGGATGGGGAAATGGCTGAAACGGAACATCGACTTCGGTCCGCCGATCCGGCTTTCGCGGTGGCGGAAGATCTCGATGGCGTCCTGGGCGGTGACCCACGATTCGAGCGTCGTCGCGGTGATCGAGCTCGACGCCGAACCGGCGCTCGCCTACCTCGCGAAGCGCCAACCGGAAACCGCGACGAAGCTCACGATCACCCACCTCGCGGGGCTTTGCCTCGCGCGCGCGTTCGCGAAGTATCCCGACACGAACTGCATGGTCCGGCGCGGGAAGCTTTATCCTCGGAAGACGATCGACATCTGTTTCCTCGTCGCGTCGGGCGAGGCCGGTAAGCACGGGACCGAGGACCTGAGCGGCCACACCCTCCGGGAGGTCGATCGTCTCGGCGTCGTGAAGATCGCCGAAGGACTGATCCCGACCGCGAAGAAGATCAAGCGCGGCGAGGACTCCACCTTCCGCGGGATCAAGCAATCGATCGGAAGCTTTCCGGCCTTCTTCCGGCGCCTCCTCGTGAAGGCGGCCGACCTCATCATGAACGGGTTGAACCTCTGGTCGCCGGTCCTCGGCTTCCAGCAAGACGCCTTCGGTTCGGCGATGCTCACGAGCGTCGGCTCGCTCGACATCGAATTCGCGATCGCGCGGATTTTCCCGACCTCGCGAAACGTGATGATCGCGTCGGTCGGCGCCGTCCGCGAGAAGCCGGTCGTGAAGAACGGCCAAGTCGCCGTCGGAAAACGCCTCACGATCGCCTTCACGGGCGATCACCGCATCGTCGACGGTCTGCACGCCGCCCATATGCTGAAGGAATTCCAGGCCTGCTTCGAGAAGCCGGAATCGATTCCGGTTTTCTCCTGAATTACTTCTCTAAAGTACAGCCGAGGCGATCGCCGTGGAACTTCGCCTTGGACCCGTTCAGTCCGAGGAACGCCTTGAACGTTCCCTTTTTCTCGTTCGGGATCCCGATGCCGAGGATCGGGAGCGACTGCTTGAGGTCTTCTTTGCACTCGTCGTTCGTGCGTTTCTCGACGTAGAGGCAGGAGCACATTTCCTTCGCGTAGAGGGCGCGGATCAGGTGCGGGACCTTGAAGTAATCCCAGAGTTTCGCGCCCTTCTTCGGCAGGGCGGCGGCCTTGATCGCGTCGTCGCTTTCTTTCTGCGTACCGGCGGTTTCGAGGGGGAGTCCGTTGTCTTCGGTGACGAACTTCTTGATCGCCGCGAAGAGCTCCTGGCGATGCGGATTGAACGGGTCGCCGTGATCGGTCGCGAGGCGGACGATCACGAGGTTCTGGCTCGGGCTTGCGATCACGAGTTGGCCTTGGTGCCCGATCATGAGGATCGAGTCGACGGGAAGGTCCGGATATTCGGAGCCGATGTGGCGGCCGGTGATCGGACGGTTCGTCGTCGTCTGCATCGAGTAGGCGCGCGTCTGCGAAGTCCCCGAGAGCGCGTTCTTCATCACGCCCGGCGCGACTTCGTTCAGCTTCTCGAAATAGTCGGTCGGGATGATCTGCTCCTTATTCCAAACGCCGCGGTTCGCGACGAGCTGACCGATGCGGGCGTATTCCGGCGCGGTCATGTAGATGTAGGAGGACCCGACGAAGGTGCCGGTGACGTCCTGCTCGAAGGTGGCCTTGATATCGAGCTTGTCGAAGAACGCCGTCCACGGATAGGCGTCGTAAGTCTTTTGGTCGCCGATGGCGTTCTTCACGGCTTCTTGGATGAGGTTCGCGTCGCCGCTCGAGTAGTAGAAGTACTCGCCCGGCTTCTCCGGACGCATTTTCCGGGTCGCGGTGTAGGGCGCCATGCCGACGTCGATTCCGTCGAGGTAGAGCATCTTCGTCGCGTCGGAGTCGACGGGAATGCCGGCGTATTCTTCCTTGAAGCTCAAACCCGAGGACATCTGGAAGACGTCGAGGAGGGTGGCCGTGCCTTTGTACTGCGGAACCCATTTCGAGAGCGCGTCTCCGTAGCCGAGTTTACCCTCGTTCACCGCGCGGGCGGCGACGAGCGCGGAGATCGATTTGCCCATCGACCAGGAAAGGTGCTTCTTCGTCTCGTCGTAGCCGCGGTCGTAGCGCGAGTAGAGGAGCTTGCCGTCCTTGTAGACGAGGAGGGCGTCGGTGTGGATCTTGTCGAGCCCGCCGAACGCGACGGCTTCCATCGCCTTCTTGCCTTCGTCGGAAACCGAGGCCGGTTTCCGCGGACCGTCCGTGATCGGAGCCGTCTGGCACGCGAAGAGCGCGAGCGCCGAGAACGTTACGAGGCCACGGCGGACGGACACACGGTTCGATTTCATCGGTTCACCCTCGGATAAAATTCTACGGGGTGAAATCCTCGCGTTCTACCGCCATTTCACTGGCGGGTCAGACCGGATCGAGGATGATCTTCGTTTCGCCTTTTTGGTCTTCGATGGCGAAGTGCTTGATCACGCGGCGGAGGGCTTTGAGCACGCCTTCGAGGTCGGTTTTGTCCTTCATCCCGAGCGACGAATAACGGACGGCGAGACCCATCCGCATCCCGTGCAGGACTTCGGCGACGATCACCGCCTCGTCCGCGGGAAGTCCGAAATAGCGTTCGAGGCGCGAACGGACGGCGCCGAGGTATTCCTCTTCGAGCTCGGAGATTTTCCGGCCGACCGGGTTTTGGGTCCCGGCGTAGCGGGAATAGAGGGCCATCAGCGCGGGGTTCGCCTCGGAGTTCGCGAGCATGCGGAAAGTGCCGTGGAAAAGGCTCGTGCGTACGTCGTCCGCGGACTGCTTCGAGAGCAGGACGCCGACTTTCGCGAATTCCTTCCCGATCGCGTCCAGGCTGAACGCGATCAGTTCCTCGGAGCTTTTCCCGATGTATTTATAGACCCAAGCACGACTGACCTTAGATACTTCGGCGACTCGGGTATGGGAGAGGTTTTCGATGCCCCCACGGATGAGGATCGTGAAAATCGCCTCCGCAACCGCCTGAAACTTCGCTTGTTTATCGCGTTCGATCGCCATGCTGCGCGGTGCGGTCTCCCTCTTCCAGGGTGACAGAAACTCGCGGTCCCGTCACCGGCAGATCGCGCAAATGAAGCCGCGATGCGTTATATTCCGCGACGCGGGTGTTAAGCTCAGGCCTGCAAATAACTCTCACAGTACTCCAACTGACTGAGCTTTCGAGAGGCACGGATTCCCGGGAAGATGGGGATGGGAACCGTGTCTCTCGAAACTTTTTCATGGTAACGATTTTCGTAAGGAGAATCGTCCATGTCGGAAATCATCGCTTCGGGTAAAGTCGTCGGAATGTCCTATAGCCTCCGGAACGACGCGGGCGTCATCCTCGACCAGGCTTCGACCGAAGAGCCCTTTCTCTATATCCAGGGCGCGAGCCAGATCGTCCCGGGCCTCGAAACGGGTCTCGAAGGGCTGAAGATCGGCGAAAAGAAGAACGTCACGATCGCGCCCGAAGACGCGTACGGTCCGGTCCACCCCGGCCTGAAGATGACCGTGAAGAAAGACCAGTTCCCCGGCATCAACGACATCCAGGCCGGAATGCAGTTCCAAGCCCAGTCTCCCGAGGGGCACGGCATGATCTTCACCATCGTCGGCGTCGCCGGCGACGACGTCACCATCGACGGGAACCACCCGCTCGCGGGCCAGACGCTGCACTTCACCGTCGAGATCCTTTCGATCCGCGACGCCACGGAAGAAGAGAAGGCCCACGGACACGTTCACGGTCCGGGCGGCCATCACCATCACTGAGATTCGCCGAGATGAGCCTCGAGAAGAGCTACGAACCGAAAGGCTTCGAGCAGAAGCGCTACGATTTTTGGATGCAGAACGGGTGCTTCGAAGCCTCCGATAATCCGGTCGCGGGTCAGAAGACCTACACGATCGTGATCCCACCGCCGAACGTGACGGGCGTCCTGCACATGGGCCACGCCGTGATGCTCACGCTCGAAGACATCCTCATCCGCTGGCGCCGCATGCACGGGGACAACACCCTCTGGCTCCCGGGCACGGACCACGCCGGCATCGCGACGCAAACCCAAGTCGAAAAACAAATCGCGAAGGAAGGGAAGGGCCCGACGGGCAAACCCCTCACGCGCCACGACCTCGGCCGCGAGAAGTTCCTCGAGCGCACCTGGAAGTGGAAGGAAGACCACCACGGCGGAATCACCGGTCAGATGAAGCGCATGGGTTGCGCGCTCGACTGGAAGCGCGAGCGCTTCACCCTCGACGACGGTCTTTCGAAGGCCGTCCGCGAAGTCTTCGTCACGCTCTACGAGCAGGGCCTCATCTACCGCGGCGACCGGATCATCAACTGGTGCGTGCGCTCGCAGTCCGCGCTCTCCGATCTCGAAGTGATTCCGACCGAGCGGAAGGGCAACCTCTGGCATATCCGCTACGCGATCGTCGAGAAGGACGGGAAGACGCCGGTGAAAGACCCGTCGAACGGCCAGCCGACCGTGCTCACGATCGCGACCACGCGGCCCGAGACGCTGCTGGGCGATACCGCGGTCGCGGTGCACCCGGAAGACGAACGCTACGCGCACATCCACGGGAAATTCGCCAAGCTGCCGCTCGTCGGCCGCGTCCTGCCGGTGATCACCGACGCTTACGTCGACCGCGAGTTCGGCACCGGCGCGCTGAAAGTCACGCCCGCGCACGACTTCAACGACTACGACCTCGGTCAGAAGCATAAACTCGAGATCATCCAGGTGATGGGCCTCGACGGGAAAATCACGAGCGCGGGCGGCGCGTACGCCGGGCTGAAATTCGCGGAAGCGCGGGAAAAGGTCGTCGCCGACCTCGACGCCGCGGGGCTACTCGCGAAGGTCGAACCGCACACGCATAAGGTCGGTCTCTCCGAGCGCTACGGCGAAGTCGTCGAGCCGGTGATCTCGAAGCAGTGGTTCGTGAAGATCGAGCCCCTCGCGAAGCCGGCGATCGACGTCGTGCGGAGCGGGAAGATCGAGTTCGCGCCGAAGTCCTGGGAAAAGACTTACTTCGAATGGATGGAGAACATTCGCGACTGGTGCATCTCGCGTCAGCTTTGGTGGGGGCACCAGATCCCGGCATGGTACTGCGCCGACTGCGGGGAGACTTCGGTTTCGCGCACGGACCTGAAGAAATGCCCGAGTTGTAACTCGACCCGGATCCAGCAGGACGAAGACGTCCTCGATACGTGGTTCTCCTCCGCGCTATGGCCGTTCTCGACGCTCGGGTGGCCGGAAAAAACGAAGGCGATGGAGACCTTCTATCCGACGGCGGTCCTCGAGACGGGTTTCGACATCATTTTCTTCTGGGTCGCCCGGATGATCATGATGGGCCTTCATTTCGCGGGCGACGTTCCGTTCAAGAAAGTCTACATGCACCCGATGGTGCGCGACGAAAAAGGCGAGAAGATGTCGAAGTCGAAGGGGAACGTCATCGATCCCCTCCTGCTCATCGACCAGCACGGCGCGGATCCGCTCCGCTTCACGCTCGCTTCGATGTCGGGCCAGGGACGCGACATCAAGCTTTCCGTCGACCGCGTCGAGGGTTACCGCGCGTTCGCGAACAAGCTCTGGAACGCGACGAAGTTCCTTCACCTCCAGCTCTCGGGCGGCGGCGCTGACGAAGGCGGCAATACGGTGCCGAACGCCGGCCCATTGGCCGAACCGAAGGGTGGAGCCGAGGCGTGGCTGAAGGCGAACTTTAAGTCGCTCGCGCCGGCGAACCGCTGGATCCTCTCGCGCCTCCAGTCCACGATCCAGAAGGTCGAGAACGGATTCGCGAACTGGGAAATCAACGAGTCGACGAACGCGCTCTACGAGTTCGCTTGGCTCGAATTTTGCGACTGGTCGATCGAATTCGCGAAGCTCCCGTTCCGCCGCGGCGGGAAGGAGCGCGAAGAGAGCCTGATCACGATCCACTACGTGCTCGAGACGCTCTTCAAGCTCTTGCACCCGATCATGCCGTTCGTGACCGAGGAGCTTTGGGATTCCCTCCCATGGAAGAAGGCGGCGAACACCCCGGTGCGCGCCCGCGACGGGAAGCCCGCGCTCGCGACGCTCCAGTTCCACGCGTTCCCGAAACCGGACCTCGCGTTCAAGGACGAGGCGGCCGAAGTCGAGATGTCGCGCTTGAAATCCGTGATCGAAGCCGTCCGGAACTTCCGCGGCGAGAACAACCTCTCGCCGAAGAAGGAATTCGTCCTCCACGTCCATATGAAGGACGCGGGCGCGAAGACGTTTTTCGCCGCCCACGCGAACGATATCCTCACGCTCGCTCGCGTGACGAAGATCGAGGAGCTCGGCGCCGGGAAGTCCGTCTCGAAGTTCGAAGCCGTGATCCCGCTCGCGAACCCCGCCGCCGAGATCCGCATCGACCTCGACGGGCTCGTCGACGTCGAAGAAGAACGGAAACGCGTGCGCAAGGAGATCGAGAAGGCGAAGGTCGACCTCGCCCACGTCGAAGGGAAACTCTCGAAGGAGTCTTTCGTCGCGAAAGCGCCGAAAGAGCTCATCGAGAAGACCCGTGCCGAAGCCGAAGCGTTCCGCGCGAAGCTCGCGGGGTTCGAAGCCGCTTTGAAAAAGCTCGGCTGATCAGCCGAACGGCATCTCGGATTCGTTTTCGTAAACCGAGATGTCCTGGGTGATGCACTTCATCTTGATGCGTTGGTAGTCCCGTTTCGATTTCGGGTTCGGTTGCATTTGGATGTAGAGGTAGCCCTTCGCCTTCGGAGATTTCGAATTCAGGATCACGAGGGTTTGGTAGCCGTTCGTAAAGGCGGCGCGGACGTTTCCGGACTGGAGCATTTCCGGGAGTTCCTCGACGGCTTTCGCGCGGAGGTAACCCGTCATCGCCGGCTTGTTGCCGGGCTGGGCGACGAGGTTCAAATCGACGTCACGGGGAGCTCCGCCGTACTGGGCTTGGCCCGCGGCCTTATAGGTGGTGGTGGCGACGGCGTCGTATTTTTCCGCGCCGGGCATCGAAGCGCTCGCGTCCATTTTCTTGAAGGAGCGGACGTTTTCGCAGGTGAAGTGGATTTCTTTCTTCTCGGCGTGCGCGGAGGCGACGACGGCGAGCGGAAGGAGGGCGAGGAGCGTACGGGAGATTTTCATAAGCGGGTCCTTTCGAGGCGTTGGAAGTGAGCGCATAATGACGCATTGAGTCGATAAACGCACCCGAGAAAAACCGTACCGCTCAAGTTATTGATTTTAATAAGAATTGCCGGATCCGAGGAAGGCCGTTATCGTTCGCCCATGATCCCTATTCTCCTCTCGTTCCTCGTCGGCGTCGCGGAAGCGAAATACGCGATTCCTCAGCTCGAAGCGGTCCCCGTCGAGCGCGCGATCGCGAATCTCGAAAAGAAGCTCGCTTCCGCGAAGGGCGAAAAGGCGGCCGCCGAGTGGCGCGACCCGCTCGCGCGTCTGCACGTAATGGCGTACGTCGCCCCGGAAAAGCCCGTTTCGGTGCTGAAATCGACGGGGGTCGCCTATGACTTTCCGTATTCGACCCGAGTCGAGCAGTTCCATCCCATCGCGAAACCCAAGGGGAAGAAGGAGCACCTCGAGCGTGCCCTCGAACTCTACGATCTCGAATTGAAGGCCGATCCTAAAAACTGGATCGCCCGTCTCGGCAAGGCCTGGACGATCGACCAGGAGGGCCGTCACGACGTCGCGCGAAGCGACTACCGCGCGATCCTCGCCGACGCGCTCGCGAAGCTCGACGAAGGGAAGTCCTCCGACATCCGCGTTTTCGACGTCGGCAGCGAGGCGGCGAACTATCTGGTCACTCTCCTGAACCCGCGAACGGACGCCGCCGAGATCAAACGCGTGCAGGACGGCCAAGCCCGGCTCTACGATAAGCAGACCCGCACGCGCATGATTTCGCCCATCGTGATCCCGAGCCGTTCGAACGCCGCGCTCGCGCGGATCATCACCGCCGATTCTCCCGTCCGTTTCGACCTCGACGGCAGCGGCGTCGCCCGCCGCTGGGGATGGCCGAACGCCGAAACGGCGTTCCTCGCGTACCGGGACCGCGCGGATCGCGCGATCACCTCGGGCCTCCAGCTATTCGGTTCGGTCACGTTTTCGGCGTTCTGGCGCGACGGTTATTCCGCGCTCGCGAGCCTCGACGATAACGGCGACGGAAAGCTCGCGGGAGCGGAACTCCGGAACCTCGTGCTCTGGACCGACCGGAACCGAAACGGCATATCCGAGCCTTCCGAAGTCCTCGACGCGCGCGCCGCGGGCGTCGAGGAAATCCGTCTCGACGCGACGACCGCCGCGGACGGAACCCCCTTCCATCCGAGCGGCATCCGCTTCCAAGGCGGCGAGGTCCGCCCGACTTACGATTGGAGCCCGAAATCGCATGACTAAAAAGAAACGTCCCGGGTCCGGGCGCACTCCGCGCTCCGCCCTCGTCTTCGTCCTCGTCGGTCCGTTCGCCGACGCTCGCCGGCTCGCCCGGTGGGCGCACGCGGAATTCCGGAAATCCGCCGCGGTCGCGTTCGTCGGCGTCGACTCGGGATTGAAACCGCTGCTCGATTCGGGTTTGCCGGCGACGCTCGCGATCGGGGATATGGATAGTCCCGTCGCCGGCGCGCGATCCGCGGAAGCACTCGCGCGCGCGAAAGGAATTTCGACCGTCCGTCTCGCGCGCGCGAAGGAAAGAAGCGACCTCGCCGTCGCGGCTGCGTTCGCCGCCGACCAGGGCGCGCCGATGATCTACGCCGTCGGGTTTCAGGGCGGCCGGGCTGATCACGATTTCGCCGTGCACCTCGATCTCTCCGAAATCAGCCGCCGCGTTCCGCGCGTCGTTTCGATCGGGGAGAAGGGCGCGACGTTCTACCTTTCCGCGCGGCACGCGCCGCTGAAACTCCGGCGCGACGCGGTCGAGGCGCTTCGCGAAGCTTCGGCGCCAAATTCCCGCCGCTCGCGCGGGCTCGCGAGCGTGTTTCCCGTCGGCGCTCCGGCGCGCGGCGTCCGGCTCCGCGGTTTGCGGTTTCCGGCCCTGGGTGGGATACTTTCGATGTCGTCACAAGGACTGAGTAACGAGATCCGCGGCCGCGAAATCGAGGTCGCGCTCCGCTCGGGCCGGGTGGCGCTCTTCTTCCCGGCGTAAAGGATCCCCCGACGTGAAAGCGGCCGAACCGTCTTCGAAGTCCCCGACCGAATCGAAAGCGCCCGCGGACCTCGCCGTCGTGCCCGCGCTCACGAGTCCGCTCTCCGACTTCGCGCGCATCCGTCCGCGGATCCTCGACGACGTCGTGACCCGCACGATCTCCGAAGTCCCGGCCGCGAAGGTCGAGACCGAACTCACCGCCGCGCTCTACCTCGAACGCCAGCGGCTGAACCGCGATCGCGGGAACCTCTTCACGAAGAAACGGCTGAAACACGACCGGGCGCTCTGGAACGGGATCCAGCACTCGCTGCTCGAACCGGCCGCGCTCGTCGACCGCTCACCGCTCCTGCGCGACGTCGCCGCCCGTTACGCCGAGGAGATCGGCGGCCGATTCGATCCGAAAGTGTACAAGCTCGCGACCGGCGTGCTGCCGTACGGGTTCAATTGGCTCCTGAACGCGGCGAGCGTGAAGAACATCCTGCCGTGGAAGATGACGGAGGACGTACGCTCGCGGCTGCGGATCGGCGGAGACGTCGCCCATCTGAAGAAGCTGGCCGAGAAGGGAACGATCCTCCTCGTCCCGACCCACCAGTCGAACATCGACTCGATCCTGATCGGCTACGTGATTTACCTGATGGGACTGCCGCCGTTCGCCTATGGCGCGGGCTTGAACCTGTTCTCGAATCCGCTGCTTTCCTTCTTCATGTCGAACCTCGGCGCGTACACCGTCGATCGCCAGAAGACGAACCGGATCTACCGCTCGCTGCTGAAGAACTATTCGACGCGCATCCTGAAGGAAGGCGTGCACTCGATCTTCTTTCCCGCGGGGGGGCGCGTGCGGAGCGGTGCGATCGAGTCGAAGCTGAAACTCGGTCTCCTCGGCACCGCGCTCGACGCCCAGCTCGAGAACATGAAGGAAGGGAATCCGAACTCGAAGATCTTCGTCGTGCCCATGGTGACGAGTTATCACTTCGTCCTCGAAGCCTCGACGCTGATCGACGACTACCTCGCCGAAGCCGGGAAGCACCGGTTCATCATCTCGGACGACGAATCCTCGCAGTTCTCGAAGGTCCTGAACTTCTTCTGGCAACTCTTCAAGGCCGAATCCGGGATGACCGTCCGGGTGGGCAAGCCGCTCGATATCTTCGGGAACTTCGTCGACGAGGAAGGGAACTCGATCGGTCCGAACGGGACGACGATCGATCCGAAGCGCTGGCTTTCGAGTTACGGCGAACTCGCGCCCTCGCCCCAGCGCGATCGCGAGTACACGCGCATCCTCGGCGAACGGATCGTCGAGCGTTACCACGCCGAGAACACCGTGCTGACGTCGCACCTCGCGGCGTTCGCGTTCTTCGAGTCGCTCCGGGAGCGCTATCCGGAGTACGACCTCTACCGTTTCCTGCGGATGAGCCTCTCGCAGCGTACCCTGCCGTGGGACGATTGCCTGAAGGAGGCCGAAGTCCTTCATAAGCGGATCCTCGAATGCGCTGACAAAGGCATGTTCTATCTTTCGCCCGAGATTCGGCTGCTCGATACGAAGGGGTGGCTGAAGGACGGGATCCGGAACCTCGGTCTTTTTCACGGAAACGCGGTGCTGAAACGCGGCGAGGGGACGCTTTATTCGGAGGACATGAACCTCCTTTACTATTACCGGAACCGTTTGGCGGGCTACGGACTGAGCCTCCTCGCGGATCCGCGTCGGCGCGTGCCGGGAGCTCAAGATGAAAAAGGATTTCTGGTCTAAGTCGACCGTCGCCGTGATCGGCGGCGGGAGTTGGGGCACCGTGCTCGCGAAGATCGTGGCCGCGAACGTGGCCGACGTGCGGATCTGGGTCCGCGGCGAGGATCAGGCGCGCGCGATGAACTCCACGCGGATGAATCCTTCGTACGTGAAGGAGATGACCCTGCCCGGGAACGTGCACGCTTATACGGACATCGAACGCGTTTTCGAGAACGGGGTCCAAGGCGTCATCTGGGCGCTACCCTCGAAGGCCTGCCGGGAGCAGGCGAAGCGCTTCGCGCCGCTCTTCCGCGGCGACGAGATCGTGCTCCACGCGACGAAAGGGATCGAAGAGGGGACCATGAAGCGGGTCTCGACGATGCTCGCGGAAGAACTTCCCGTCTCGCGGATCGGCGTGATCTCGGGTCCGAACCTCGCCGGCGAGATCGCGAAGGACGAGCCGGCGGCGACCGTGGTCGCGAGCGAGTTCGGGGAAGCCGTCGACGCCGGAGTGGCTTGGCTCACGACCCCGCGCTTTCGGGTTTACGCCGCGGACGACGTGATCGGAATCGAATGGGCGGGGACGTTGAAAAACATCTACGCGATCGCCTCGGGGGCGCTCGAAGCGCTCCAGTTCGGATGGAATACCCGGTCGCTCCTGATTACGCGGGGCCTAGCCGAGATGGTCCGGTTCGGGACCGCGATGGGCGCGAGCGAAGCGACATTCCTTGGTCTCGCGGGGGTCGGGGACTTGTTCGCGACTTGTTCCTCGCCTCAGTCGCGGAACTACCGAGTCGGGAAGATGCTGGCCGAGGGGGTGACGTTAGATGTCATCTTGAAGCAGCTCGGAGCGGTGGCGGAAGGGGTCCGAACCACGCAGATTATTTCGACTTTTTCCCAAGAGCGCGGAATTGTCATGCCGATAACGCAGGGCGTATCCGAGCTAATTCGGGGGGATAGACCCGCACGTGACGTTTTACGCGCCCTCATGCAGCGCCCACCGGCCGCGGACATCGGTTCCGAGGTGGCGGAGTTTGATTTTAGAAAGAAATAAGGCTTTAAATAGGCTTTAATCCTTCGAACTTCACGCGCTGCATAACTACAAAAAGAGGGATTGCTAACATTGACGCTCTGCGTTAGAACGCGCTATGCATTGTGGCCCGTACGGTCCTCAATGGGGGTAGTTATGACTTCGATGCTTAAATCCTTTACGGAGATTTCCGTTTTCGCGATCACGCTCACGGCGGCGACCGCGCACGCGGGCATTCTCGGTGCCGAAGGTCCGCTCAGTCCCGATGCCACGGGGAACTGGAAAGAATACCGCACGAACGAGGAGGAAGCCCTCCTCTCCGACGCGGGCGACGACGCGAGCTGCGTGAAGCGCCTCCCGCAAAACCTGCGGCAGCTTTTCTTCGAGCACTTCCGGTACTACGTCGATCACTCGAAGGAGAAGATCGGCGAAACCGAAATCGCGCGCTTCGCGAAGGTCCTCGGTATGGCTCCGCACGAATCCGGCGGCGCCTCGGCCGCGGTCACCGACATGAAGTTCAAGGGCTCGAACGAGACCCTGCGCCACTTCTACAACACGGACAATCCGGGCAAGATGGCACCGGCTCCGCTTTATTCCTCGACGAACTCGCTCGACGAGCTCCTCGCGTTGAAGAACGTGAAGTGGGACAAGCAAACGAACTTCGGCTTGCTCCAGATGTCCGCCGACCGGCTCGCCTCGGCCGGGGCGGCCGGTGATCTCGCCGCGTCCATGATCGTGAACCTGAAGACGCTCTATCTCTCGCACCCGGAAGAAGCGATCGACCGGTGCGGCGCCTCGCTGATGTTCAAGGACTCGGAGTCCGACCTTCGCCAAGCGTTCGACGAGATCCAGTCGTGTCAGCCGGGTTATTCGACGAAGGAGCAAGTCCAGTGCTTCGGTCGTTGGGCGACGCTCTGTCCGAACTATAACGTCACGCTCGCGCTGATCGCGCCGTCGGCGTACTTCGCCACCCGCCAGGCGGCTCCGCTCTGCGCGAAGACCTTCCGGAAGATCCTGAAAACGGGTCGCGCGGACGGCGGAAAAACCACCGAAAAACCGGCGGCGAAGACGACGAAGCCTGCGGTCGTTCCGTTCGGTCCGTCACCGCGGGTTCCTTTCGCGACGCCGAATGCCGGGGACGCGAAGATGCCGGGCGGGCTAGCCACGGTTCCGTTCGGGAACTTTTAGCCGATCGAAGGAAACCTTCGAAAAAAGGAAAACGGCGTCGGGAGAACCTCCCGGCGCCGTTTTCCTTTTCCTCGGCTCGAATCCGGAAACCTCACCGTCGACTGAGTTTCAGGACCGGCGAGAGCAGGAGCAGGATCACCGGTACGGCCGCGAAGCAGACGACGATGAACGCGCCCGCGGGCAGGTCCCAGAGGTAGCTGAGCAGCATGCCGAGGAAGCTCAGCGCGAATCCGAGCGCCCACCCGAAGAGGAGCCGCGCGCGGATCGTGGTGAAGAAGAGCGTGCCGACGACCGCCGGCACGATCAGGTAGGCGAAGACCTGCAACACGCCGGCGAGACTCACCGACGAGGTGATCACCACGCCGAAGAGCGCGTAGAAGAGGAAGTCCCACTTCCCGTTTCCGGCTTCGTGGTTTCCGAACGAGACCGCGAGCAGCGGTTTCCGGAAGACGTAGTGGACGATCGAAACCGCGCCGTATATGAGCGCGGTCTTCACGACGTCGTGCCAGGTCACCCAAAGCACCTGCCCGACGAGCAGGTCTTTGATGTGTTCCGCGCCGTGGGCGATCTTGTCCACGGTCAGCACCACGGCCGCCGACGCGAAAGCGTAGACGATGCCGATGATCGCTTCCTGCGAGAAGAGCTTCTCGTGTCGCCGCGCGAGGGCGAAGAGCGCGGCGGCGAGGAAGGTCGAGCCGAGCGAGACGAAGTACGTCGCCGGGGAATGGTGATCGAAGCCCCAGAGCACGGCGAGCGTCGCCCCGAAGGCGGCGACTTGCGCGAGTGAGAGGTCGACGAAGATCACGCCCCGGGCGAGCACGTGCAAGCCGAGGTAGCAGTGAATCCCCGCGAGGATGAGGCACATCACGAACGGGGCGGCGAGAAACCGGATCGCGTCCATCGTCGGGTGCATTTACTTGCTCCCTTCGATGGCCTTCACGAGACCCTCGTAGACGTCGTCGATCTTCTTCACACCGGGAGCGCCGTCGACCGCCACCGCGACGGTGACCGCGCGCAAGCCGGGAACCTCCTGCTTGATCTTCGTCGTGACCGTCGGGTCGAAGTAGTTCTCGACGAGCACGAGGCCGATCTTCTTCTCCTTCGCGAGCTTGATCACGTCGATGATATGGCCGCTCGTCGGAGGGATGCCCGGCTTCGGTTCGAGGATCGCCGGGTTTTCGAGTTTGAAGCGGTCGAGGAAATAGGTGAGCGTCTTATGGTAGGTGATCACCTGGGTCACGCCGCTTTTCCGGATCCGCGAGTCCCAATCGCGGGACTTCTCGGTCAGCCGAGAGACGAGCGCTTTCGCTCCGGCCTCGTATTTCGCCGCGTTCGGAGGATCGAGTTCGCCGAGACGGGCGGCGATCTTCTGGGCGATCTCGCCCGCGCGGATCGGATCGAGCGTGACGTGGGGATTACCCGCGGGGTGGACGTCGCCGTCCGCGCGACTGATGTTCCCTTTCGGGACTTCGAGCGGTTCGACCGACGAGCCGACCTCGAGGTTTCCTTTCTCGCCGGCGTTCACCTTCGGGTTCCGGGCTCCGGCGAGGATGCTCGGCAGCCACCCGATTTCGAGTTCCATCCCGATCGAGATGACGAGGTCGGCTTTGTTCACCTTCAGCATGTAGGACGGTTTCGCTTCGATGTAGTGGGGGTCTTGGGTGCCCCGACCGAGGCTTTCGACGTTCACGAGATCGCCGGCGACTTCTTCGGTGATCGAACGCAGGTCGGGGATGGTCGTGATGACGTTCAGTTTAGCCTCGGCGGAACCCGAGGCGACGGAAGCGAGAAGGGCGAGGGCGAGTAGGGATTTAAGGGTCGATTGAGTTTTCATGGTGATTCTCCTGCGGGCGATTAGTAGGCGTGCGCCGGGTGGGCGCCGATCGTGACGTTGTATTGGAGGGTGACCGCGTGATCCGGTTTCGGCCGGGCGTGGTCGACTTCGTGGTCGTACTGGAGCCGGAAACCGGAGAATTCGCTCGGGAAGAAGCCGAGGAGTCCGCTTTGCTTCGTGTGAACCGGTTCCACTTCGTTATGGGGTGCTCCGAGGATCTCGGCGCGCGCCTGGATCCACCACCGTTCGGCGAATTGGAGTTGGACGTAACTCGCGAGGCCGCCGATCTTCTCGTCGTTCACGCCGGAGCCGCCCGGGTCGGTGCGTCCCGCGCGGATCGCGCGGAGGTATTCCGTGTTCCAGATGAGCGCGTGGTACTTGCCGCCCTCGGCCGGCCGCCACTTCAGCGTGACGTCGCCGCCCGCGAGTTTCGTCGACAGCCCGAACGCGTTCTTTCCGGTCGACGCGGAGGCGCCGAGTTCGAGCGTGGCGTCGTCGCCGAACTCGAAGAGATTCCGGTAGCGCGCGAGGAAGCCCGTCTTGCCGGTCGGGGGGGAGGTACTCGCTACGGGATCGTTGTAGAGATCCTCGTTCGCGAGCGAGAACCCTTGCACGGTCAGTTCCGAGAACCATGGCAACGGGACGAGCAGCGATGCCCCGAGCGCGGTCGCGTTCAGTCCCTCTTCGCCGAGGATCTTCGTTTGGAAGAGCGGGGCGTCGATGAACGGAAACGCGTGCGTGTGAAGCTGATTGTGCTTCCCGAGCGCGAGCTTATATTTCCCGCCTCGGAACGTGACGAACGGGATCGAGGTGGTCTCGACGTAGACTTCCTCCGGGTCGATCCCCCAGGTGCCGCTGTCTTCGGCGACCGAGAAGAGCGCGACCGCTTTCAGGTAGGCGTCGACGTTCGAATAGAACTGGATCTCGGCTTCCTGGAGGGAGAGGCCGTTGTAGGGCGCGGTCGAGCGGTTTTCCGACGCATTCGTCGAATCGCGAAGGAGGCCGAGGAAGTTCACGCTCAGGTCGGGATTGAACGGTTTTCCCGCGACTTCCGCGCGCGCGGATACGGAATGGACGAGGACCGAAACGAGGACGAAGACGAACGGACGCAAGCTGCGTTTCGAGTGAAACATGCGAGACTCCAGGGCGATTCCGCGCGCGAACGCGCGGGGGCCCGATTAAGAGGTGAGCCGTGAAACGGCGGTTAAGTCCTTAAGGCGCGATTTCAGGCGCGAGCCGGCGGTGCGCGTGCCGGTGGGAGGAGTCCGACGCGGACGGAATGCGTTTCTTCGGGCCGCGTTTCGGAGCGGAGTTCGATCGTCGTGACCGTGAAAAAGACGGGAACGACGTCGAGGTGGATCGCTTGGTGCGAGGCGAGGGCGCAAAGGTCGCAGTTCGCGTCGATCGTGCGCGCCGAATTCGGCGTCGCATTCGTCGCGGAGGACGCGAATAGAATCGATTCCACGGCGGCGTGGACCGCGGCGTGGACGGGAAGGGCGGAGGACTGGAACGTGAAACCGAGGAGCGCGACGATCGCCGTGCCAATGAGGCTCGATTTCAATTTCGTGAAAAAGCCGATCCGCTTCATCGCTTTTCGATTGTGCGCGTTCAGTTCGGGTACTTCAAGTAGTAGATATCGGCGAGGTTCCGGGACTTCTCTTCGAGATCGAGGCCGTAACCGACGAGGAATTGGTCTTCGATTTCGCGACCGACGTACTTCACCGGAACGTCCGTCACGCGCTTCGCCTTCTTATCGAGGAGAGTCACGATTTCGACGGAGGCCGGGTTCGACGCCTTCAAACGGTCGAAGAGGAACCGAAGGGTGCGGCCGCTGTCGATGATTTCTTCCACGATCAAGACGTGCTTGTCGCGGATGTCGGCGTTGATGTCCTTCAGGATCGTGACCGTTCCGCTCGAGCGGAGCGCGCGCCCGTAGCTCGAAAGCCGGACGAACTCGACGTCGACGTCGATCGTGAGCTGGCGCATGAGGTCCGCGCAAAACACGTAGGCGCCCTTCAAGACGCAGACGAGGACGACTTTCTTGCCCTCGTAGTCGCGGTTCAGCTTCTCGGCGACGCCTTTGACGGCGACGTCGATCTCGTGGCGATTCAGATACTTCGTGAAGTTTTTCTGATCGAGTACCATTCGGGCCTCAGCTCGGTGCTTAGGACGGTTGCGTCGGATCTTTCTTCTTCTCGGCGGCCTCGGCGTCGGCCACGGCTTTGTCGGCCTCCGATTTCGGGTCGTCGATGTTCCGGTATTTCACTTCTTGGACGCCCGAAATGGAGTCCTTGAAGTTCTTGATCGCCTTCCCGAGCGTGTTTCCGAGTTCAGGAAGCTTGCGGGGACCGAAGATCAGCAAAATAATAAGAAGGATGACGACGTGTTCGCCGGAAAGTCCAAACATCCCCCCGGTCTATCAAAGAGGGTTCCGCGGAGAAAGCGGATTCGGGCGATTGGCCGCGACCGCCCTCCTCCTTTCGCTCGCCGGATGCCAGTGTTCACCGTCCGAATCGGACACGGCCTCGAAAGGCACGAACGCCTTTCAGCGGGTTACCGGTGACGACGTCGAGTCCGACCGTTCCCAGTGGGACCAAGTCTACGCCCAAGACGCTTACGTCTACGGAAAGGAGCCGGCCGAAGTGCTCGTCGAGAACATCGACATCCTTCCCGTCGGCCGCGCGCTCGACATCGCTATGGGCGAGGGCCGAAACGCCGTTTTTTTAGCTAAAAAAGGCTTCGTCGTCGACGGAGTCGATCTTTCGGAAGTCGCGATTCGGAAAGCGAAACGACTCGCGAAGGAAGCGAAAGTCGAGATCGCGACGATCAACGCGGATTTGAACACCTATCAAATCAAGCCCGAGACCTACGAAGTCATCTTGAACATCCAGTACCTCCAGCGGTCGCTCATCCCGCAGATCAAACGCGGCCTGAAGCGGGGCGGCGTAGTTGTCTTCGAAAATCAAACCGTCGATCAGCTGAAACTTCCGAACTCGCAGGGCATCCGGCGCGACTATCTTTTGAACGTCGGCGAGCTCAAGGAGCTCTTCAAAGACTTCAAGATCCTGCATTACTCCGAAAAAAATGACGGGAAGCAGGCGGTCGCTCGTTTGGTCGCGATGAAACCTTGATGATACCGCGCCGCATTCGAAAAACGCGGCGAAAATTTCGCGCCGTGACGAAGCGCTGCTTCGCTAATCCTTTTCAGGGTTTCGCTTGCCAACAAGCGTGAAACTTTGTCAGATACCATGGAAACCTAAATCCTTGAACACCATCGCTTTCTGGCGGTGGCACTACCGCTGTAGAGCGGGTTGCGGCGTGAGTCTCACGTCCGCGGAAAAGCATAGGTCCGCATATAATGTCTAAGGGTCTCAGTGTCGTGGTGGGTGGAGTGGCGTTGTTGATCGTGGGTTATGCGCTCGCGACGGTCGTGCCACGGACGTCGAATCAAGGTTACGCGCCGACGCAGCCGATTCCGTTCAGTCATAAGATTCACGCGGGAGATAACAAGATCCCGTGCCAGTATTGCCATTCGGACGTCGAGAAATCCCGGCACGCCGGCATCCCGTCGACCGCGGTCTGCATGAACTGTCACAAGGTCGTGAAGACGACCAGCCCGCTGATTCAGCAGGTGCGGAAAGCATGGGACGAAGGCCGCGCGATCGAATGGGTACGCATCCACGAACTTCCGGACTTCGTGTACTTCCCGCACAAGCGCCACCTCGCAGCCGGTCTCGCTTGTCAGACTTGCCACGGCGAAGTGCAGACGATGGACAAGGTTTATCAGTTCGGCGCGCTGACTATGGGTTGGTGCATGGAATGTCACCGCGGCCGCTCGACTCCGTCGAACGTCCTCGCCGGCATCGAAGCGAAGGGTTCTCCGCACGGCCCGGGCCAAGCGGCTCCCACCCAGTGCACGACTTGCCACTATTAATTAAGAGATAACGACATGAGCGAGAATCTGAACGCAGGTCTGGAAACGAACGAATTCACTCCTCCGCGCCACTGGCTCGGAGCCGAGGAGCTCACCGCGAGCTACTGGAACGATCCGGCCGTGAAGGAAAAGCGCGCGCAGGAGTTCCACGACAAACCGATCGAAACGCTCGAGCTGATCGAGAAACTCGACACGAAGGGCATTAAGCGCCGCGACTTCCTCACTCTCATGGGCGCCTCGATGGCGATGGCTTCCTTCGCCTGCGCCCGCCGCCCGGTCCACAAGATCATTCCGTACGTCGTGAAGCCGGAAGAAGTCACCGGCGGCATCGCGAACTACTACGCGACGACCTGCCCGGAAACCGGTTACGGCGTGCTCGCGAAAGTCCGCGAAGGCCGTCCGATCAAGCTCGAAGGGAACCCGGAACACGGGATGTCCCGCGGAGCGATCTCCGCGCGCGTGCACGCTTCGATCCTCGACCTCTACGACATGGACCGCGCGAAAGAACCTTCCCGTCGCGGCGGTAAAGCGCTTTCGTGGGAAGACGCGGACGGCGAAATCGCGGCGAAGCTCAAGCAAATCGCCGCCGGCTCCGGCCGCGTGCGCTTTCTCTCGAACCGCATGCTCGGCGACTCCACGCTGCGCCTGACGAACGAATTCCTCGCCGCCTTCGCGGGCGGCGCGCACGTCCAGCTCGACGACTTCGCCTCGGGCGACCTCGTCGAAGGGCAGATCGAAAGCTACGGCAACGCGGTCATCCCGCACTACCACTTCGGCAAGGCCGACGTGGTCCTCTCGCTCGGCGCCGATTTCCTCGGGAATTGGGGCTCTTCGGAAGAATATTCCGCGGACTGGGTGAAGGGCGGACGGATCCCGGACGCGAAGAACCCTGCCTCGGCGCGTATGTCGAAGCTCTTCGTCGTCGAATCGATGATGAGCGTGACCGGCGCGAACGCCGACGTCCGTTTCCCGGTTCGTCCGGACGGCGTGCTGAAAGTCGCCGCGGCCATCGCGGCCGAAGTCGCCCGTAAGAAAGGCGCCTCCGTCCCGGCCCAGTTCTCCGCTTACACTCTCGATGCCGTCGCCGCCGATACCGGCGTCGAAGCCGCGAAGATCAAGGAAGCCGCCGAGGCGCTCGTCGCCGCCGGTTCCGGTAAGTCGATCGTCGCCGCGGGCGGTCTTTCGTCGAAGACGGAAGACTCGATCGGGCTCCAAGTCGTCGCGAACTACCTGAACTCGACCCTCGGAAACGAAGGCGTTACCGTCGACGGTAACGGCCAAGCGTGGACGAAAGTCGGCGACCGCGCCGAGAAGGTCGCGAAGCTCATTTCCGACATGAACGCGGGCGCGGTCGACGCGCTCGTCGTCGTGGACGCGAACCCGGTTTACAGCCTCCCGGTATCCCTCGGTTTCGCCGCGGCGATGTCGAAGGTTCCGCTCGTGATCGCGATCGGCGATCGCGCGGACGAAACGGGAAGCCTCGCGCACTTCGTGCTTCCGAATCACCACTTTCTCGAGAACTGGGGCGATGCCCAGCCTCGCGGCGGCGTCGTCAGCCTCCAGCAGCCGACCCTCGCTCCGATCCACTCGACCCGCGCGTATCAGGACACGCTCCTCGCATGGGCGAAGAAGGGCGGGCTGAAGGTAAAGGGCCTCGCGGCGACGATCGCGGCCTCCGAATCTGCGGGCACGTGGCACGATTACCTGAAGGCGAATTGGAAGGAAACCTACGGCAAGTCCGGAAACTTCGAGACCTTCTGGGAAGATTCGCTTCGCGACGGCGTGATCAAATCCGCGCCGAAGGCGACGTCGGCCCGCTCCTTCAAGGTCCCGTCCCTCGCGAAAGTTCCGCCGTTCAAGCCGGCGACGTCGGGCTTCGTGCTCGCGACTTACGCGAAAACGAGCATGGGCGACGGGAACCACGCGAACAATCCGTGGCTCCAGGAACTCCCGGACCCGGTCACGACCGCGACGTGGGATAACTACTTGAACATGTCGCCGAAAGCGGCCGCGAAGATGAACGTCGTCCAGGACGACGTCGTCACCGTCACGCTTTCGGGCACGACGATCGATCTGCCGGTGAACATCCAGCCGGGTCTCCACGAGAACGTAGTCGCCGCCGCCATCGGTTACGGCCGCACGGCCGCCGGTAAGGTCGGCAACGACGTCGGCCGCGACGTGAAAGTCTTCGTGAACGGCTCGACGATGGCGTTCTCCGGTCTTCCGGTCGCCGTCGCGAAGACGGGCCGCCGTTATCAGATCGCGGTCACCCAATGGCATAACGCCACCGAGAACCGCCCGGTCTTGAACGACATCACGCTCGCCGAGTACAAGTCGAATTCGAAGGCTTCCCTCGAGACCGATCCCGAGCTTCGCCTCGAGAAGGTCCCGACGATGTGGCCGAAGCACGAGTACCCGGGCTACCGCTGGGGCATGTCGATCGACCTGAACGCGTGCACGGGCTGCGGCTCCTGCATCATCGCGTGTCAGTCGGAAAACAATACCCCGGTCGTCGGACGCGACAACGTCCGCCGCTCGCGGGAAATGCACTGGATGCGGATCGACCGCTACTACTCCGGTTCTCCGGAGAATCCGGACGTCGTGTTCCAACCGATGCTCTGTCAGCACTGCGAAAACGCGCCTTGCGAGACGGTCTGCCCGGTTCTCGCGACCGTGCACGACGACGAGGGATTGAACGCGCAAATCTATAACCGCTGCGTCGGCACTCGTTATTGTCAGAACAACTGCCCGTACAAGGTCCGCCGCTTCAATTTCTTCGATCACTGGAAGTCTTACGAAGGGTCGATGAACCTCGCGTGGAACCCGGACGTCACCGTCCGTACCCGCGGGATCATGGAGAAGTGCACGTTCTGCGTGCAGCGGATCCGCGACGCGAAGGACAAGGCGAAGGACGAAGGCCGGAAGCTCCGCGATCTCGAGCTTAAGACCGCGTGTCAGCAGACCTGCCCGACCGACGCGATCATCTTCGGCGACATCAACGACAAGAAAACGGAAGTCTCGAAACTCCGCGAAGACGATCGCGCGTTCCGCGTCCTCGAAGTGCTGAACACCGTTCCGTCGATCTCCTACCTCACGAAGGTCCGGAACAAGGTCGGCGAGGAAGCGGGCGAAGGGAAGCGCGAAGGCAAGAAGGAAGGGGAGGCCCACCATGGGTAACTCGGCGAACAAGGCTCCGAAACTCGCGGGCGTCGTAGGATTCTTCGACACTCCCGACGCGCTCATCGCGGCGACGAAACAAATTCGCGGCTTGAATTACGAGAGCTTCGATTGCTTCACCCCGTATCCGATCCACGGACTCGATAAGATCCAGGGCCTCAAGCGCTCGCCGTTGCCTTGGATTACGATGACGGCCGGCCTTACCGGCTTCATGTGCGCGATTCTGCTCCAGGGCTGGACCTCGGTTATCAACTGGCCGTTGAACGTCGGCGGTAAGCCCATGTGGTCCTGGCCGGCTTTCGTGCCGATCTTCTTCGAACTCACCGTTCTGTTCGCCGGGTTGTGCACGGTGGGAGGGATGTTCCTCCTGAACGGCCTGCCGAACACGAAGAAACGCTCGTTCGACAATAACATCACGCGCGACCGCTTCGCGCTCATGATCGACGCTCCGAACCTGAAGACGGCCGACGAGATCGAGGAGATGGACGACGGGGAGATCGCGAAGTACAAGGCGCGGCTCGCGAAGTATAAGGCCTTCGACGAAGCCGAAGCGAAGAGCATCCTTCAGGGTGCCGGCGCGAAAGATGTCCGCAGCGTGGAAGCGCGGGGATGGTTCGAATGAAAAAGCTAGCTACGGCCTCGATGGCCTTGCTCTTGGGTCTCGCGTTCTCCGGTTGCGGCAAGCACTCGGACAACTACTTCATCTACATGCCGGACATGTACTGGACGAAGGGTCTGAAGTACCAGCAACCGGGGATGAAGCCCCCGGTGCCGGGAACCGTCGCCCGCGGTCAACACGCGATCCCGGCGACGATGACGATGGAAGAAGCCGGTAAGACGTACCAAAACCCGCTCCGCCGCACGGAAGCCGTGCTCGAGCGCGGTCGCCACGTCTACATGAACACCTGCGTGGTCTGTCACGGACCGACGGGTGAAGGCGACGGCTACATCGTTCCGAAGTTCCCGCGTCCGCCGTCCCTCCTAAGCGACAAGATCCGGGGTTATCCGGACGGGAACATCTACTACATCATCAGCCACGGTCAGAACCTGATGAGCTCGTACGCGAGCCAGATCCGGCCGGAAGACCGCTGGGCCGTCGTCCACTACATCCGCGCGATGGAGCGTTCGAAAAAGCCGACCGCGGAAGACCTGAAGACCGTTTCGAATTAAAGATCGATAGAAGGAAAGCAGCATGGCACACGGAAACGAAACCGTACGGAACCCCGGCCCCCTGAAAGTCGACTCGTCGACGACGATGATCTTCACGGTGCTCGCCGTGGTCGGACTCGGCGGACTCGCCGCCGGGATCATGGCGAACGCGGAGCGGGGATGGACCTCGCTGCTCTTCAATCACTTCTTCTTCATGAGCCTCGCGCTCGGCGGGCTTTTCATCTGCGCGATCCAGTACGCGACGAGCGCGATGTGGTCGGCTCCGGTGCGCCGGCTCGCGGAAAGCTTCTCGGCCTACCTCCCGGTCGTGCTGATCTCCTTCCTCGTGATCGCCTTCGCGGGCGTGCCGCACCTCTTCGTTTGGGCCAATCCTGAACACGTGAAGGGCGACGTCATCCTCGAGCACAAGGCCGGCTACCTGAACTTCACGTTCTTCCTCGTACGGAACCTCGTCGCCATCGGTCTTTGGTTCTTCTTCAAGGCGAAGCTCGTCGGGAATTCCGTCGCGCAGGACAAGGACGGCGACATCGTACACACCAACCGCAACAAGATCCTCGCGCCGATGTTCCTCATCGTGTTCGCGCTTTCCTTCACCATGTCGGCGATCGACCTTCTCATGTCGCTCGATCCGCACTGGTTCTCGACGATGTTCGGGGTTTACGCCTTCGCCGGTCTCTTCACGAGCTCGCTCGCGATGATGACGATCTTCACGATCGTGCTTCGCCGGAACGGGATGTTGAAGGACATCGTGAACGACAACCACCTGCACGACTGCGGGAAGTTCATGTTCGCCTTCACGATCTTCTGGGCCTACATCGCGTTCAGCCAGTTCATGCTCATTTGGTACGCGAACCTTCCGGAAGAGACGATGTACTTCATGCACCGTTTCGTGAGCGAGCCGGGCACGGCGGTTTCCTGGAAAATGGTCTCGGCCTTCCTGCTCGTCGGGAAGTTCATGGTTCCGTTCTTCGCCCTCCTGCCGCGCGATGCGAAGCGGTCCGAGTCCCGCCTGATGAAGGTCGCGATTTGGATGCTCTTCGCCCAGTGGATCGACCTGATTTGGATCGTCCAGCCCGAGTTCTTCAAGGCCGGGCCGCGGATCGGTTGGATCGAAGTCGCGGGTCTGCTCGGATTCGCCGGTCTTTTCGGCCTGCTCACCACGCGGTTCCTCTCGAAGAACAATATCGTGGCGATCCGTGACCCGAAGATCGTGGAATCGGTCTTCCATCACCACCAATAGTTAGCGGAAACTGGCGGATCTCTCCGTCGAATTCTCCACTCTGGACAGCGTGATCGGATGACGCGATCATTCGAGTCGGAGGGATTCGTATGGGGAAATTCGTCGGATTGGGAATGGCGCTCGTCGGAGCGATGATCGCGGGGGCCGGAGCGGCCTCGGCGTCGCTCGGGATGGAAGTGAAAGGTGAGGTCGTTCAGATGGCCCCGACCTTCGTCAAGATCAAGACCGCCCGCGGGATGGTGAAGATCAAGCGCGACCTCCTCTCGCCGGAAACCGCGAAGGCGATCGAAACCGGCCGCGGACATTTCCGCGGATTCGTGCCGAAGGACGCCGTCGACCACTATTATCCGGCGAAACGGAAAGTGCAGGTGCGCACGTGAAAAATCATCGTTACTGGGCGCTCGCCGCCGTCGGATTCGCGCTCGCTTCTTCGGACGTCCGCGCTTGTGCGGAGCAAATCGGATTCCGGCCCCCGGTGAAGTCGGCGACGGTTCCGACCACGGTCGACGTCACGATCTCCGTGAACGGCAAGGAATCGACCGTCACCGACGATGACGGCGTTTTCATGACGATGCTCGCGTATCAATACGCGGCCATCGAGCCGATCGATCCGCCGGCCTTTCCGAAGTCGCTCTATTCGATGGAGTACAACGACTGGGAAAAAGTGAAGGCGAAGCCTTTCAAGGCCTGGAACGGTCCGATCGGAAAGGCTCTCCGCGAATCGGTCGATCGAACGGTCGATTACTTCACGGCCCGCTCCGCGGCGAACCCGAACGAAAAGCCCTCGCTCGACCGGGCGAAGGAGCTTCAAGCTTATTTCAAGGGGAAGAGCTCGATCACCTTCGAGGAACTCGGGAAGTTCGGGGAATACCTCGACGCCGAAGCCGAGAATCACGGGTATTCGGTGAAGACCGGAGCCGCGGAAGGTTATTACGCCCTCGTCGAGAACAATACGAACAACCCGATCGGGCTCATGACGATGAACTTCGGGCCGTATAAGCCGCCGTTCAACTTGAAGTCGATGTGTCCCGTCTCTTTCCCGAAGAGCTTCGCGGACGTCATGGCCGGGGCGATCGAAGGGAAAGCTCCGACGACCGACGGAAAGCAGTCCTCCTCCTCGAAGTGAGACCGGCTCCAGGGCCGGAACGATCCTTAATTTTCCTTTAATAACATATATTTAAAGGCCTTAGGGGCGTTCTGTCGTTTCTTGGTGGCGCCGCGACATCAGGGCGGCTATACCGTCGCCATGAAGAAAACCGCATTTCTGCTCCTGAGCCTCGTTTGCGTGGCCTCTTCGGCCCGCGCAGAACCGATCCTTCTCGATCGAGAGGAAATCACTCTCCAATCCGCCTCGGCGATCCTCGTTCGGAACGAAAAGTCGCCGAAGAAGGTCCGCCTCACGATGCCGATCCCGGCGACCGAAACCGACTGCGTCGGCGGATGGACGGTTCGCCGACAAGTGACCGAGATTTCCGCCGGGAATTGCCCGAACTACGGCGGCATGCGCGCCGGACATGACGGAGGCTATTCGAATATCGGCTGCCGCCGGAGCCCGGAGTACGTGTGCAACGGCTACGCGAAAAAGGACGTCACCGCCTGGAAGAAAGTCGTGCTGAAGTTCCGCGACTCGGCCGACGTCGTCGGCGGCGAAGAGCAATACGAACTCGTCGGCGCCCAGAATCCGGAAGACGAATCGGACTTCGACTTCTCCCTCCGCTCGATGAGCATCGGCGCGCGCCACGAAATCAAAAAGCGCAGCGGGATGTTCCTCGTCATTCGCCTCGGCCCGCCGAAATTCATCGTTCGCTGAGCGGATCTTACTTCGGCTTAAATCGACTCGGGGGTCCGGCCACGTCTGGCGGAACCCCCGAGATTTGATCGTCGATCGAAAGGGACGTTTCGATACGGCGTAGGGTGATTATTCGTCCCGCATCGGCGGCGGGGGAGCCATCGGCTTCCCGCCCGGGAGCGGGAGCGGCCGATCGGCCGGCGACTCGCCGTAACCGCGTTTACCTGCCGGCGGAGGGGCGTCCGGGCGCGTGCCCGGGGCTTGATCAGCGGGGCGGGCGGCCGAGCTCATCGAGGTCGCCGCGACGTCGTCCGGTCGTTCGGGCGAGATCACGACGTCGACCCGGCGGTTCAGGCTGCGTCCGGCGGCCGTCTTGTTCGAAGCCAGCGGTTTCGAGTCGCCGAAGCCTTTCGCCTCGACGGCGTTCGCGGAGAGAACGCCTTCGGAAACGAAGTAATCCGCGACCGCGTCGGCTCGTTTTTCGGAGAGCGCTTGGTTCTGCGCGTGCCCACCGACCGAGTCGGTGTGGCCTTCGACGAGGATTTTAGCGGCTCCGAGTTCGGCGGCGACTTCCTTCACCTTGGCGAGTTCTTCCTTCGAGGCGTCGGAGAGCGAGGCCTTTCCGGACGGGAAGCCCGCCTTCTTCAGCCGGACGACGAGGTTATCGCCCTGGCGATAGACCTCGGCCTCGTCCGAGGAGAATTTATGTTGGGCGGTCGCGAACGCCTCGTTGAACCGGCGATCCCGTTCGAGCTTCTCCTTTTCGGCGTCGATCGTAGAGATCTCGGAGTTCTTGTCCCGGATCGTCGAGCGGGCGTCTTGCAAGCTCGTGCGAGCCGCCGCGAGCCGGTCCGCGTTGCGTTCCGCCTCGGCTTGGGCGTGGGCGGCTTCGTTCCGTTTCGCGTCCATGGCGATCGCGGCCTCTTCCGGAGACTGCTCCTTCATGCCCTTCGCGAGACGGGTGATCTCGACGGCGTGCTTCGCGGCGATCGTCGCCTCGTCCGCGGCCCGGGCGATCTTCGTCGAATCGTGGCGATTCGCTTCGATCGTGCGTTCGGCGGCCTGATAACTCGCTTCGGCCTCGTTCAGGCTCTTTGCGGCGTATTTCTTCGCGTCCATTTTTTTCGCGGCATCGATGAGGGCCTTCGCTTGGCCGAGGTGATCGGCTTTGATCGCGGCGACTTCGACGTCCATGTACATTTTTTGGAGCTCGCCGCGCTTCTCGACGGAGACCGTCGGGCTGCCGGATTCGAAGTCTTCCGTCGTCTTCTTCAGCGCCTTATCCGCGTCGATCAAGTCCGCGTTCCGCAGCCGGACCCCGTCCGCGGCGAGCGCGTCGTTCCGGGCTTTCAGGACTTCCGGCATCGCGGCTTCCGCTCGAGGAGCGCAGGCCTTCGCGGCGTCGAGATGGGCGCGTGCGTAGCCGAGGTCCTCGAGAACCTCCTCGTTCTTCGCGCGGTCGGCGAGGTCGCGTTTCGCGTCGTCGAGTTTTTCGCGGGCTTCCGCGAACGAGTTCGGCGCGAGAACGTTCACTTGGTTCGTCGTGGCGATCTTCATTTCGCTCTCGAGGTTCTCGATCTCGGCCGCGGCGTTCGTCGTCGGCGGATAATCGAACTTTTTCGTCGAACTGGAGCAGGCCGTCAGCGCGAGCGCGGAGACGGCGAGGATCGAAAGGTGTCGTTTCATGATCAGCTTCCTTTTCGGGTTGCGAGCGTTATCGCCCGAAAAGGGATCAAGTTCCGGACCAGCGCGATTCGGGGCGAAATTCCCGTGACGCGGCCGCGTCGGTGGAGAGGCTATTTGACGACGTGGCCGCCGTCGTGTTGTTCGCGCTCGAATTCGGTTTTGTACTCGAGCATCGCGGCCTTGCCCTGGCGAACGACCCAGTCCTGCATTTCGTCGGGCGTGAGATCGTTCAGCTGTCCGATCGCGTAGGCGAAGGTGAATACGCCGGCCCAGATCGCGATGACGTGTTGGACGAACTTGTACGTGCGGTCGACGACCATCATCGTTTTGAGCTGGGGCTCGATGAGCTTCACGCATTCCTCGAGGCTGAGCTTCATGCAGCGTTCGAGGATCGCGGGTTCGAACGTGACCCACGCGATGTCAGGAAGGACCCCGAGGTGGAGTCGGGACGCCATCGACGCCGGGTTCCAAGTCGGGATCACGAGCGCGGCCTGGAGACGCGGGTCGCGGAAGTAACGTTTCCATTTCCGCATGAATCCTTCGACCCGATATTCCTGGATCTTCGCGAGCTCGGCGTCCAGCTGCTCGATCGGGATCTTCCGGTCGAGGAACGCGGCGCGGACGGCTTCGTTCCGCATGCTGCGGATTTCGCGGGAAGTGTAGGTACGAAGCCCCATCCGGGTGTAAAGGTCGACGATCCCGACCTTCGTCATCTCTTTCCAGGCGTGTTCCTGCATGATCGCCCGCACGCGGTCGGTGCTCATGTTCGCGAGATCCGTGAGTTTCAAGTCGAGTTTCCCGGTGAGCATGAACGCCTTCTCGACCACGGTCTCGAGCTCGTGAGAGGTCAGGTTCCGCGAGAAGTCGATTTTTCGGCAGAGGAGTTGGAGGGCGCGGGCGTTATTCGGGTCTTCGATGAAGAGGTCGCCGATCGTGATATCCCGATCGAGGGATTTTTCGATCATCGCCGTGAGGTAGGCGAGCTGGCTCTCCGCGAATCCCCACTCTTCCAGACCGAAGGTTCCCTGTTCGATCTTCGCGCGGTATTTCGCCGTGAGGTCGTGATACATCTCGAGATCGAAGCGATCGTGCCAACCTTTCGAGAGTTTCGCGGCCAGGATTTTCTTCGTGAGGGGGAGGGCGTTGAGCCCGTCGACCGCGTTCGTCACGACGGAGTGGCACGCTTCGGCGGTATTGAGCGGAGCGAACGCGAAGGCTGCGTTCGCCCAAAGCGATAACGCGAGCGTGGCGCAGATAAGTTTTATTCGGAGACCCGACCCCATCCTTTTTTATGATGACACGAGTCCCGAGGCGTTTTCTACGGACTCCCGCCGTCAGCACCCTGACGGAGCGGTCGCGATCGCGCGGAAACGCGAGTTACTTCCGGAGCTGGCAGGTTTTGCCGGCGAAGGAATATTCTTTCACGGAATTCAGCGGCACGATCTCGTATCCGGCGCGTTCGAGGCGCTCGATCAATAGCGGAACGGCGGCGAGGCTCCGGTCGTGGATCTCGTGCATGAGGATCACGCCGCCTTTCGGGGCGGTCGCGGGATTCACGTGGTAGGCGCGGAGCTCGTATTTTCCGTTCCGGAGGACGTGCTCGTAAGCGGTGCCGCCTTCGAGCTGGGCCATGACGCCGTCGACGATCTTCTGCGAAGTCATCGAAGGGACCCAATCGTCCGAGTCCACGTTCCAAAACACGAAGTTGATGCAGTTCTCGCCGTATTTCTCGTAGGAGAGTGAGCGAAGCGTGTTCATCTGGTTGTAGGCCGGGGCGCCGTACGCTCCGAACGGGAAACGGAAGTAGACTTCTTTCTGGAACACGCCCTCTTCGGCCATCGAGGGGAAAAGTTTCGAGAGGCTCGTCCAGAGGTCGAGTTTGAACGCTTTTTCGGAGAGGTCGTTCGAGTTCCGGTGGTGGAGGCTGTGCGCGGCGACGAGGTGGCCTTCGCGGAGTTCGCGACGGATCACCGGCTCGCTTTCGGCGTCGACCTTATCGCCGACCATGAAGAACGTGGCGTGGACGCCGTATTTTTTCAACACGTCGAGAAGCATCGGCGCGCGTTTCGGATCCGGACCGTCGTCGAAGGTGAGGACGACTTTCTTCTTTCCGTGAAGGGAAGCCGCGCCGTACTTCGAGAAACCGCGATCGGACTTCGTGTACGCGCGTTCCTCAGGGAATTCGTACGGGCTCGCGACGACGGTCTCGGCCGCCTTCACGTGCCGGATGAGGTAGACCGACCAGAGGTCGGCGACGACTCCGCCGACGTATCCGATGAGGGAGAAATTCACCCAGAGGAAGAATCGGAGCCAGAGTTTCGAACCCGGATTCGCGATCTCGTCGCCCGCGCGGGCGAAGGCGCGCAGTTCCCAGAGGATCTTCGCGCTGACCGCGATCGCGACCGCGAGGTACATCGCGCCGACGCGGATGAAGAGCGGCGCGCCGAGCGCGAGCGCGCAGTACGCGAGACACCACACGACGATCTGACCGACGGTGAGGCGCGTGCCGTGGGCGACCGGAAGGGTCGGGACTCCGCCTTTCGCGTAGTCGTCGGTGAAACGGAGGGCGAGCACCCAGAAGTGGGGCATCTGCCAGAAGAAAAGGATGGCGAAAAGGTAGATGCCTCCGGGCGTGAGAACGTTCCCGTCGGCGGCGGCGTAGCCCATCAGGATCGGCAGCGCGCCGGGCAGGGCGCCGGGGACGGCGGCGAACGGCATCGTGCGCTTCCACCAGAGCGTATAAAGGACGTTGTAGGAAAAGATCGCGAGGGCCGCGAGCGCGACGAGTTTCCAGGAGAGGAGGGCGAGCAGCGAAAGGCCGATCGCCATCGCGCCGAACGCGAACGCGAGCGCGTGGCCCTCGGAAATCCGGCCGGACGGAATCGGGCGCTTCGCGGTCCGCGGCATGCGCGCGTCCATCTCGCGGTCCTGCCAGTGGTTCAGCGCGCTCGATCCCGCGGCGACACCGAGGACGCCGAGGAGCGTGACGAGGAGGCGCAGTCCGTCGAGCGGCTGTTCGAAGGGGTGGCCGGCGAGGTAGCCGCCGAGAACGCTGATCAGGACGAGGGCAACGATTCCGGATTTCGAGAGTTCGCGGTAGATGCCGAGGTGGACCGGTTTCGAGCCGGTGATCGCAATTCCCATGGTGGCCTTCGGGTATCAGAGGCGGTGCAATATGCGAAATAGAAAGTAGCGCGGACCCGGATCGAGGAGTAAGAAAGACGGCAATCTTTATGAAAACCCATACCCGTTTCGTGGCCGTTGTTTTCCTTGGTCTTTCGGTCGTGTTTTCCGCGTTCGGATCCGGCGCAGACAAAGCCGCCGGACTCGCCGCTCAGAACGAGAAAGGGCCCGATATGAGCGGCGTGGGGATCACCGACAAACTCGGCGGATCGATCGACCTGGGTTTGAAGTTCACCGACGAAACCGGAAAGTCCGTGCGCCTCGGGGATTTTTTCGCGGCGAAACGGCCGGTGATCATCAGTATGGCCTATTATCAGTGTCCGATGCTGTGCGGCGTTATTCTTAACGCGCTGGTTGACGGCATGAAGGAACTCGCGTGGACGCCGGGCAAAGAGTTCGCGCTCGTGAACGTGAGCATTGATCCGCGCGAGAAGCCCGAGCTTGCGGCGACGAAAAAGAAAAACTTGGTAGAAGCCCTGGGAAAACCGGAGGCTGCCGCGGGGTGGCATTTTCTGACGGGTGAGGAAAACCAGATAAAAGCACTCGCGGGAGAGTTAGGATTCGGATACCGTTGGGATGAAAAAGAAAAGCAATTCGCGCACGGTGCGGGCATTTTCGTGCTGACTCCCGACGGGAAAATCTCCCGGGTTTTATACGGGATTCAGTATCGAGCGTCCGACCTACGCTTATCGCTCTTGGAGGCCTCGAACGGCAAGATCGGCACGATCATCGATCGAATCCTCCTCTTCTGTTTCAGCTATAATACGCATCTTCGGCAGTATTCCTTGACGGTGACGCGTGTTCTGCAAGTGGCGTTCGTCGCCGTGGTGTTGGTGCTGGGCGGTTTTATCGCGATCTCGAGAAGACGCGAAATGAAGTCGTAAACGGAGTGGGTCGATGAATTCTGTGATGAGTAAAGCTTACGGCAAAGCGGCGTGGGGTCTCCCGCTGCAAGGTTCGGACGTCGCGGTGACGTGGGACCACCTTTACTGGTTCCTCTTCTGGTTGAGCGTCTTCTTCTTCATCCTCGTCGTCGGCGGAATGATTTATTTCGCGATCGTCTACCGGAAGAAAGAAGGCCGGAAGACGAAATACATCGTCGACCACCACGCGCTCGAAGCGTTCTGGACGATCATCCCGACGATCCTCCTCATGGCCATCTTCGGGTGGGGCTGGTCCGTTTATAAAAAGCAAATCCACGCTCCGACGGACGCGATGGAAATCCGCGTGATCGGCAAACAGTGGCTCTGGACGTTCCAGTACGACGACGGCCGCACCGAAGCTTCGAAGCTCGTGGTGCCGCTCGGAAAACCGATCAAGCTCATCATGACTTCCCAGGACGTCATCCATTCGTTCTTCATCCCGAACTTCCGCGTGAAGCAGGACGTGGTTCCGGGAATGTACACCTCGGTCTGGTTCGAGCCGAAAGTCGCCGGCGAACACCAAGTGTTCTGTACCGAATACTGCGGCACCTCGCACTCGGGCATGCTCGCGAAAGTCGAAGTCCTCGAGCCGGAGCAATACGAACTCTGGAAAGCCGGGAAGCCATATCAAGTCACCGGCGTGAAGACGCCTTCGTCGGATCTCCTCGCGGCCGCTCAGTCTTCGGCCCGCCTCGCGAACGCGAAGCTCCCGCTCCCGGACCAGGGCGCGAAGCTCGTCCAAGCGAAGGGATGCACGGCTTGCCACTCGATCGACGGCAGCGCGAAGATCGGCCCGAGCTACAAGGGAATCTTCGGACACGAGCAGGAGCTGCTCGACGGAACGAAAGTCACCGTCGACGAGAACTACATCCGCGAATCGATCCAGAAGCCCCAGGCGAAAGTCGTGAAGGGTTTCAATCCGGTCATGCCTCCCTACACGAAGGACATGATCGGCGAAGAAGACATGAACGCGATCGTCGCTTACATCAAGAGCCTGAATTAACCGGAGTCGAAGACCATGGCCCATACTGCTGAAGCCCACGGCGATAACTACCTGAACCACGAAAAAGGACTTTGGTCCTGGATGACGACGGTCGACCACAAGCGGATCGGCCTGATGTACCTCGCGTCGGTTTGTTTCTTCTTCTTCCTCGGCGGGATTTTCGCCTTGATCATCCGGTTGAACCTGATGCACTCGGGCCATCCGGTCGTCGACGCGAACACCTACAACAAGCTGATGACCTATCACGGCGCGATCATGGTCTTCCTCGTGATCATTCCGGCGATCCCGGCCTCGATCGGAAACTTCGTGCTGCCGATGATGCTCGGAGCGAAGGACGTCGCGTTTCCGAAGCTGAACCTCGCTTCGTACTACATCTACCTCGCGGGCGCGACGTTCGCGTGCCTCGCGCTCTTCCTCGGCGGCGCCGACACCGGTTGGACGTTCTATACGCCTTACTCGATCCGCACCGGCGGGGGCGTGATCCTCGTGATCTTCGGCGCGTTCGTCGCCGGCTTCTCGTCGATCCTCACCGGGCTGAACTTCATCGTCACGATCCAGAAGCTGCGCGCTCCGGGCCTCACGTGGAACCGGCTCCCGCTGCTCCTTTGGGCGCTCTACGCGACGTCGATCATCCAGGTCCTCGCGACGCCGGTCCTCGCGATCACGCTCGTGCTCCTGATTTTCGAACACGTCTTCAAGGTCGGGATCTTCGATCCGGCTCTCGGCGGCGATCCGGTGCTCTTCCAGCACTTCTTCTGGTTCTATTCCCACCCGGCCGTGTACATCATGATCCTTCCGGCGATGGGCGTGATCTCCGAGATCATCCCGGTCTTCTCGCGGAAGCCGATCTTCGGTTACCGCGCGATCGCGCTCGCTTCGTTCGGTATCGCGCTCGTCGCGTTCATCGTGTGGGGCCACCACCTTTTCGTCTCCGGCCAGTCGGAGCTCGCGAACTTCGTGTTCTCGCTGCTCACGATGTTCGTCGCCATCCCGACGGGGGTGAAGGTCTTCTCCTGGGTCGGCACGATGTATAAGGGATCGATCCGGTTCAACGCCCCGATGCTCTACGCGCTCGGGTTCATCGAACTCTTCACGATCGGCGGCCTCACGGGGGTCTTCCTCGCGACGCTCGCGATCGACGTCCACCTCACGGACACGTACTTCGTCATCGCGCACTTCCACTACGTCATGGTCGGCGGAACGATCATGGGCTTCGTCGGCGGGATGCACTACTGGTTCCCGAAGGTGACCGGAAAACTCTATAACGAGACGGTCGCGATGTGGGCGTTCATCTCGATCATCATCGGCTTCAACCTGACCTTCTTCCCGCAGTTCATCGCGGGCACCGAAGGGATGCCGCGCCGATACTGGTCGCAGCTTCCGGAGTTCGACCTCTGGAACACGCTCTCGACGGTCGGTTCGTGGTTCCTGCTCCTCGGCTTCCTCATGGTCGCTTGGAACATGATCAAGTCGGCGAAGTCCGGCCCGGCCGCGGGCGACAATCCGTGGCGCGCTCTCACGCTCGAGTGGCAGTCGAAATCGCCGCCTCCGCACGATAACTTCGGCCCGACGACCCCGACGGTCACGCACTGGCCTTACGAATACAAGGGAGCGAACGTCTAATGTCGCACGCATCGGTTCCGGCTGGTAAATACAACGCGGACAACCCGGCACCCCACCACTTCGGGCACCACTTCGAGTCGGCCGAGCACGAGTTCTCGTCGGCGAAGCAGGGGATGTGGCTCTTCATGGTGACGGAAGTCCTCATGATCGGCGCGATCTTCGTCGGTTACCTCCTTTTCCGCCTCCGGTTCCCGGAAGCGTTCCACGAGGCCCACAAAGAGCTGAACGTGAAGCTCGGCGCGCTCAACACCGTCATCCTGATCATCTCGTCCGCGACGATGGTGCTCGGCGTGACCGCCGCGCAACGCGGGAACAACCGCCGTTCGATCGGGATGCTGATCACGACGATCTTCCTCGGCGGGTGCTTCTGCCTGGTGAAGTACTTCGAGTACACCCACAAATTCCACGAAGGGATTTTCCCGGGCGGCCTCTATCATTTCGAGGGGCTGACCGTTCCTCACGCGCCGCTCTTTTTCTCCTTTTACTTCGTCATGACGGGGATCCACGCGTTCCACGTCGTCGTCGGCATGTGCCTGATCACCTGGATCATCACGCGGATCAAACGCGGTCAGATCTCGAAGGAGTTCTTCACCCCGGTCGAACTCGTCGGTTTCTACTGGCACTTCGTCGACTTGGTTTGGATCTTCCTTTTCCCGTTGCTCTACTTGCTCGGATAATCAGAGGACAAAATGTCGAACTCTCACGATAATCACGGACACGGTTCTCACGGCGAAGGCCACGGCCACTACATCATCCCGGACGCGACGATCTATAAGACGCTCGGCGCGCTCCTCGTGCTGACGGGAATCACGGTCGGCCTTTCCTTCGTCCACCTCGGAACCTGGAACTTCGTCGTCGGGATGCTCGTCGCGGCGATGAAGGCCTACCTCGTCGCCTCGATCTTCATGAACCTGAGCCACGACGACAAGTCGAACTCGGTGATCTTCGTCTCGGGGTTCTTCTTCCTCGCGATCTTCATCGGTCTGACCGCTCCGGACTTCCTTTTCCGTGGCGACATTTTCACCGAAGGGAAGCAGATCATGCTCCCGGTGAAGGGCGTCTCCCAGTTCAAGCGTCCGTGGGAGCCGACGCCGGAAATCGTCGCGCACGGCAAAGCGATCTTCATGCAACAGTGCGTTTCCTGCCACGGTCCGGAAGGTAAAGGCGACGGCCCGGCGGCCGCCGCGCTCGTCCCGCATCCGCGGAATTTCACCTCGGCCGACGGTTGGGGTAACGGCCGTAAGCCGTCGCAGATCTTCAAGACGCTCAAGGAAGGTCGGCCGGGCACCGGCATGGCTTCCTTCGCGACGATCCCGGCGGAAGACCGCTGGACGCTCGCGCATTACGTCGCCTCCCTCGGTCCGAACGTCCTGAAGGATACTCCGGAAGACCTGAAGGCGGCCGGCGTGGATACGTCCAAAGACACCCTCGGCGATACCGAAGCGCCGTCGATCCCGATCACGGCCGCGATGAAGATCCTCGACGCCGAGACCGCGAAGGACGGCTTGAAGGGCAACATCAAGCCGGGCCACGACGACCTCGAAGGTTACGGCGAGCGCGTCGAAGCGCGGACGTTCAATCCGAATCTCTGATCGCACCTCGTCCGAGGACTTGAGTCAGCGCGAGGCGCGGTCGAGGTCCCGGAGTTTCGCGCAGGAAGGCTTCGTGCGACCGTCGCGGCCAACGAGGGCGGCGATCCTCGGATCGCTCGCGGCGAACGCGCGGGCAAGTTCCTCGGCGGACGTTCCGTAATCGGCGTCCGGTTCGGGAAGGCGTGCGCCTTGGTCGCCGTACATGTCGCCGAACGCGAGGCTCCAGTCGAACGGGTCGTAGCCGAGTTTCGGGAGGATCCAGTAAAAGGCGATCGCTTCCTCGGGTTCGTATTGTTTCGCGTCCCGGTCGATCGGGAGTAGGCGGCTCGGGACGTTTCCGAGGCCCGCGAGGAAATCGTCCTTGAACGTCGCTTCGGCGGTGCAGGTGTACGCCGCGAGCAAACGGTAACGGGCGGCTTCGTACTTCGGCGAATTCACGATCCGGTCCGCGATGCGCTCGAAATTCAGCCGCATCATCTTCCGAACGAATGCCGAGTTCGGACGGCCGGCGAGGCGGCCCGCCGAATCGAGCGTTCCGTGGGTGCGATCGAGATCGACGAGCGCGCCGTAGCGAGAGTCGGTCTTCGCGGCCTTCAGGAACGCGGCGAGCGCGGGCGCTTCGACCGTCGCCTCGAGGCGTTCTCCGCTTTCGCCGTAGGCGCCCGGCCATTTCGGGAAAGATTCGAAGACGGGGTGGGAGTCGTTCGAGTTTCCGTGGCAGCCCGAGCAGCGCATGAGGTCGTGTTCGACCTTCGCCGGGGATTTCCGATCGAAGGCGACTTCGGCGAACTCGAAGCGGCGCGTGTCCCGGTGGAACTGGACCATTTCGAACGAGTCTCCGCCGCGGCCGAAGGCGAGGACGAACGAGCCGTCGTCGTTCGAGAGGATCGCGCGAGGGGCGTCGGGGCTTCCGGATTGGAGACTGCGGCTATGGGCCATCAGGACGGGGTTCCGACGAAATTCGGGCGGAAGGAGAGGAAGTGCCTCCTCCATCGATTTCGTGGGGCGAGCGGCCAGGAGGCGCTCGAGATCGGCGAGCGAGAAGGTTCCGGCGGCCTGGGCGGGGGGAAGGGCGAGAATCGCGGTCAGCGCGGCGAAAAGGAGCATGGCGCGGGGTATAACGAGGAACGGTGGAAAGGACAAGGCGAGTCTGCTTTCCGCGTCATTTTGAAGGGTTGCACTCCGCTCGAACGGTCAGTACCGTGGGTCCTCAACACCATTTCCAAGGAGAATTTCGATGTCTATCCGCGTCGGTATGATGGCCCCCGAGTTCAAGACGAAGGCTTACCAAGCCGGTCAATTCAAGGACGTTTCCCTGAAGGACTACCAAGGCAAATGGGTTTGCCTGTTCTTCTACCCGCTCGACTTCACCTTCGTTTGCCCGACCGAGCTCAAGGCGTTCGGCGAGATCGAATCGAAGTTCAAGGAAGCCGGCTGCGAAGTCCTCGCGTGCTCGACCGACTCGCACTTCTCGCACAAGGCCTGGTTCGAGCGCGACCTGAAGGACGTGAAGTACGCCGTCCTCGCCGACACGAACCACGAAATCTCGAAAAACTACGGCGTCCTCATCGAGAACGAAGGCATCGCGCTTCGCGGAACCTTCCTCATCGACCCGAAGGGCGTTCTCCAACACATGACGGTGAACGCGCTCGGCATCGGCCGCTCTCCGGAAGAAACGCTTCGCACGCTCCAAGCCGCCAAGACCGGCGAGCTTTGCCCGGCGAACTGGAAGCCGGGTCAGGCGACGCTGAAATAATCGCGTTTCCGCTGACGTTCAAGGATCGGCCGGGGCCTTCGGGTCCCGGCCTTTTCGTTTCTGGGGTTTGCGTTTTAGGACGAGGGGAATAAGCTTGGACCATGGCTGAACGAATCGCTCCCATTACCGACGGCGTCCCGCCGAGGTCCGCGCGCACCCTTCCGATCGCCGCGCCGCCGGCGCTCGCGATCACGGCCGCGCTCGTCGCCGTTCAGTTCTGCTTCGGCGCGAACTACGTGATTTCGAAAGTCGTCGTCTCGAATTTTCCGCCGCTCGTGTGGGCCGGCATCCGGATCGCGATCGCGACCGCGGTGATGTTCGCCGTCTGCATCGCGACGAAGCGGCCGCGACCGAAGCTCGACCGCGCGTTCCTTCTCCCGCTCGCGGGCTTCGCGCTGATGGGAACGATCCTGAACCAAGCCGCGTTCCTGACCGGGCTGAAGATGACGACGTCGACGAACAGCGCGGTCTTGAACACGCTGATCCCGATCGCGACGCTCGCGCTCGTCACGATCCGCGGTCAGGAGGAGGCGAATTGGAAGAAGGGCGTCGGGTTCCTGCTCGCGCTCACCGGCGTTCTCTCGATCCGCCGGCTCGAGGACGTCCACTTCAGCGACGCGACGGTGATCGGCGACCTGCTGAACATCTTCAATTGCCTCATCTACGCGTGCTTCCTCTCGTTCTCGAAGAACTTCATCTCGAAGCACGACTCGCTTTGGGTGACGGCGTTCCTCTTTCTCTACGGCACGATCGGGATCAACCTGATCGCGATCCCGAGCTGGATTTCGTTCGTCCCGCCCGAGATGACGGGTTCGCTCTGGCTCGCGTGCGCGGGCGCCGTCGGGATCGGGACGCTCGCGGCGTATTTCCTGAATTTCTGGGCGCTGAAATACGCGAAGCCGTCCCAAGTCGCGCTCTTCATCTACCTCCAGCCGATCATCGCGGCCGGGATCGCCTACGTCTGGTTCGGCGAGAAGATGAGTTTCCGCGTCGCGGTCTCCTCCGCGCTGATTTTCCTCGGGATGCTGACCGCCCTAGCGGGAAGTTACGGAAAGGCGAAAAAGGCATGAGCGAGACGAACGTCGAAGCCTCCGGAGCGGGTCCGGCGCCGGCGCGCCGCTACGCCGGGTTCTGGGTCCGGGCGCTCGCGTCGCTCGTCGACGACATCATCGTCATGACGGCGTCGCTCGCCCTCACGATCTTCGGGCTCTACGTCGTCTATCAGGCGACGAAACCGGCGGCGACCTTTTCGGAGGCGTTCACCGGCGGCTTCATCCAGACGGTGAATCTCGCCGCGATGACTTTCGTTTCGGTGCCGTATTACATCGGCTTCCACTGGCGGTTCGGATGGACGCCGGGAAAGCGGATCTTCGGGATCCGCGTGATCCGCGAGATCGACGACGGGAGTTTAAGCCTCGGGCGCTCTTCCGCGCGCTACTTCGCTCAGCTCCTGTCCGCGATCCCGTTCGGAGCCGGGTACCTCATGGCCGCGATGAATCCGAAGAAAAAGGCCCTTCACGACGCGATCGCGGGAACGGTCAGCATTCTCGAGTAGGTTCGGAGATGTGTTATTCGGCGATGGTGAACATGCACGTGAAGGAGCTCGGGCTGACCTATAAGGCTCGCGTCCAGATCGACATGTTCGAGGACCTTTTCCGCGAGCGGCTCGCTGCGAGCGCTTCGGCGGTCAATAACCCCCGCCCGCTCGAGGCCGCATTTCTCGAAAAACCGAAGTCGGCCCCGGAAATGCGGATCGCGAAGTCGATCCGCGAGTTCCAGGCCCGGGAAAGGAAGGCGCTCGCCGCCGAAATCAAGGCCCAGTCGAAGCGCCTCGCCGCCGCCGAGAAAGCCCTCGCCGGAAAAGTCACGAAGAAGGCCCAAAACGATCAGCGGATCGCGACGTCGAAAATCGAGAAAGCCGAATTCCGCCTCGGACTCCTCGAAAGCGGGAAGATTTCCGAGAGTGATTCGCGGATCTGGCCGGGGAGTTACGCTCCGCTTATCGTCGAGACGGAAGGGGAGCGATCCGTTCGGCCGTTTCGCTATTTGCTCCGGCCGTTCGGGCAGTCGGCGGCTTTCGACCGGAAATTCGAAGGCTCTTACAATGCCCGGCGCGATCGCCTCGAAGAAGTCTTCTGGTGGAAATCCGTTTACGGGAAACGGCACGGGATCCTTCCGATCCACGCCTTCTTCGAGCACGTGAAAGTGAAGGGAAAGAACGTAGTCCTCCGGTTCGAGCCGAAGGCGTTCACGGAAATGGCGGTGCCGTGCATCTGGGACCGCAACGAGGCGGAAGACTTCACGCTGCATTCCTTCGCACTCATCACCGACGATCCTAATCCGGAGGTCGCGGCGGCGGGCCACGACCGCACGCCGGTCGTCATGCGTCCGAAATACATCGACCTCTGGCTAGGCGCCGCGGCGAAGGACCTCGCCGAATACGCGGTCGTTTTCGACGACAAGCAGCCGACTTATTTCGAGCACGAAGTCGCGGCCTGAGCGATCACGCTTTCGGCATTTCGCCGAGGGAAACGCGCCAGAGTTCGCGGGAGAACGTGCGGACGTCTTCGAGATAGGCGTAGAGGGCGGGTTGGTAACCGCCCGGGCCTTCGAAGGTCTGGAACTCGAGGACTTCGGAATCGCGGTGGAGGGCGGTGAGGGCCGCCGGGAGGCCTTCGGTCTTCAGGATTTCGAGGTACTTCGCGCGGTCGAGCTGCGGATTGTTCGTCATCGGTTCGGACATGACCCGACGCTAACACGGTCGCGGTAAAGAAAAAACGCCCGTTCCGAATCCTCGGAACGGGCGTCTCCCTTGGAGGAAAAACGGTGGTGACCGCTTTTCGAAACCTGCTTATTCCGGGCGGATCTGGATGATGCGAAGGGCATCACCCATGATCGTTCCGGTCGCGACGACCTGCGTCTGCCCGTTTTGGAGCAGGCGCATCGCAGCGTTCGAACCGACGACCCGGAGGGTTTGGCCGGTTTGGCGATCGGTGATTTGGAGCGTGCACGAGCGGCCGTTGTTCGTCTCCGGCATCGGGCACTTCAGGTCTCCGCGTACGTCCACTCGAGAGGCGTCCCGGGCGTCGAGGCGCATGACCCCGGCCGGTTCTCGATCCGCTCGTTCGATCGCGTCCGCGGGGCTGATCATCGAACTGGCTGCCGCTACGATTCCGAGGCCAATGGCTTGGATAATGACAAGGTGAGCTATAGTGTTGCGACCCATGAAAGACGTCCCTTTCGTTCGGTGGGTAGTGTGGAGCACTCCCTCGGCGCCGACTCATCCTGAGCGGGTACCGGGAAAGATTTTGAATACGTCGAAGCGGGTGTTGGTGGAGTTGCCCGAAGGACCTGGTTTCGGGCGGAACCGAAAGGGCTTTCACCCTTCTGTATATGATGATGATGTAAAAAACCGACTTCGTCAAATCGTTGTTTTTATCGGGTTTTTGACGCTTTTTCGTGCGGCGCGGACCGCGTATAAAGCTCCCGGGGGCGCGGTTTTGACACGGTCGGACGGCTTCGATATCCTAGTCGGGTTTTCCAATCGAATCAGGAGAGATTCCCATGGCGACCTCACGGAAGAAGTCGAACCCCTTCGTTCGCGAAGTAAAAGCGGTGTGCACGGACCTCGTTCGGTCCTTCGAGAAGGAGCGATGGGACGATCTCCTCGAAACGCTTGAAAGGGTCTCCGAAGTGGGCGAGAAAAACGGCCAGCGCGAGATCTCGATCCAAGCCCAGTCCCTGCGGATGTCGATCGAGAGCCGCGCGCAAACCGCGGATGCGACTCCGTACCGCGAGATGAACGACCAGTTCGATAACCTGGTCGCGAGCTTGAAGTTCCAGCTCACGCATCTCGCTTGGTCGAAGGAAGTTTCCGCGTAAGTCGTTCGATTACGACTTCACGTCCAAGGTGTCGGGACGTAGCGCAGCCTGGCTAGCGCATCTGGTTTGGGACCAGAGGGTCGCAGGTTCGAATCCTGCCGTCCCGACCACTTTCTTCTAAATCCATTTTTCTCCCCCTGAAATTTCTCACCGGCCGGCTCGTACGGAAATCCTGTCCTGGATTTGCCGGGATCCGAGCGGGACGGCAGGATTCGAAGGCGTTCCGCGCCGTTAGTCGCGCAGGAAGCGCGAGTGATCTCGACGTTTTGCCGAAGCGAAAATCTAGGCCAGCCTACGAATCCTACCGTCCCGACCGATTTCAAATGAGAACGGCCGAAGCTCTCTTCGCCTACGGCTGCTCGTCGAAGACGTACGGCTTCCCGTCCTTGTCGAAGACGGAGATCTTCACGTCGATCGGCTGCTTGAAATCCTTCAGAACGTTCTTCATGAATTCCGCCTTACCGGAGTTCGAAGGGAAAAGGAGGATGTTGTTGTCCTTGCTCTTCGTCGACGGGTCCTTCAGGGACGCTTCCTGGATCTGGTCCCAGTTCTTCCGGTCGAGGAAGCCGAAGATCGTTTCGTACATCGTCGAGCCCTTCTCTGCCGTGAACTCGTCCATCGTCGTGAGCGAGGTCATCTCGCGGAGCATCGGCGAGTGGGCGGCGACGATCTCGGCGCCGGCCTTCGTGTACGACCAGCAGGAGGAGTTCAGGTAGTAGAAGGGGACGTTGATCTTCTCGCGTTCGCGGATCCACGTTCCGAATTCGTCGTTCGAGATGAGTGCCGTCGCGTTGTCCGAGTCGCTGATGTTCTTCGGCGGAAAGACGAGGTAGACGACTTCTTCGTTTCCGTCGCCCATCGGTCGACGTCCGACCTTGTACCGGCCTTTCTTGAAGATCCGGAAAAGATTCTTCTCGTCCCCGTCGGAGTGCGCTTCTTTGTCGAAGAGGTCGATCTCGCCGCTGGAGATCTTTTCCTTCAAGAAGCCGAGCATGTCGTTCGATTCGATGTCTTCGCCGAACTGGTAACCGCGGTCGCGGAAAGCCTGCAGGTACTCGGAAAGCACCGTCGAGCTGTCCTCGATCAGGTTCGATCCGGTGATGACCATCGTCGTGAGCTTCTTGTCCTTCAGCAGGTTCGCGTATTCGGGCGCGTCCTCGAACTTCACGATCTCGGCCAGCGTCCGGTCGGAGACCTCGGCGAGAACTTTCGCCGTGTAGCGTTCGCCGTTATGGACCCAGGCGTAGTCCTTCTCGAGGAGCTTCGTCTTCGGCTTCACGTCGGCCGGTACGTCGACCTCTTCCATCACCTTGTACGAAAGTCCGTAACGGGTTTGGACGCCGTCTTCGACCCCGTGCGAACCGACGGCGAGGAGCGAGAGTTTTTGGTTCGACTGGGTATAGGTGAGGTCGGTGAGGGGCCCTTCCTTGAGCGGGAAGTCCTCGGAAAAGGAGTGGCGGACGAGCTTGTAGACCTTCGACGTGAAGATGTTCTTCGCGTAAGCATCCTCCGCCATCACGAGGTTTTGATACGTGTCGGCGATTCCGTCGACGATGTCCTCGACCTTCTTCTCCGGCGTGAGTTTCAGGAACGGTCGGAGCGCGTGGAAATACCCCGTGCCGGCGTTCGTGTACTGCGCGCCCGAGTGGAGCACGCCGAGAAACCGCTGCACGGCGTGCATCTGGGCCGCGTACTCGGCTTTCGAGTAGTCCTGCGGACGAACCGGGTGTTTGATCAGGATCTCGAGGAGGTCCGGGTGCGCGCGGAGTACGGCGCTCCCGTAGTTGTTCGAGATCGCGAAAAGGTTCGCGTAGATCCCCGCCGCTTGCTCCGGGTACTTCGCGTAGTGCCCGCCCTCGAAGAAATCGATGAAGTGCGGATAGTCCTTCTTCGCCTGGGCCGCGGTCATGAATTTAGAGAGGCGAGGAGCCGCCGCGGCCCAACCCTCGGGCGGCGTCGCCGCCTGGTAATTCGCGCGAGGCACGTCGAGCCGGATGTAGGTATTTTGCGCGTACCACCGGTTCGACACGAGTCCGACGAACCTTCCTTCGAAATCGCCGCTGACCAGGTCCGCGGAGACGTCGATTTTTTCGAGATATTTCCCGTCGCGATCGAAGACGATCGCGTAGGAAGACTTCGTCTTCGCGCCGGGCACGTCGACGTGGGCGATCCAACGCCGATGCGGCGGATCGTAAAGGAAGAGATTGATCCGTCCGCCGCCCGGGTCCTTCGCCGGAACGAGTCCGCGGTCCGGATGGAAGAAATAGGCGGCGTCCGCCTCGGATTCGTCTTTCTTGAAGCGGATGATCGCGGTCACCCCGTCCTCGCCTTCCGTCGCGAGTTGAATTTCGGAGGTCGGGAAAAGCGGCCGATGGGTTCGGGTGTCGACGATCACCGTCTGGGACGGCGGATCCTTCGCGTGCTCCCGCTTCCACTTCTCGAGCGCTTCGCCGGTCAGGTTTTCGGGGGGTTCCGGCTTATTATAGCGCGAGAGAAGGAGATTCCCGTCCGAGAAGTTCTCGCCGGGGATGAAGTGTTTCGGAACGTCGCGGGAAGGGCGGACCGTTTTCGCGACCGTGTCGACTTCGTAGATTTTCCCGACCATCATCCCGCCGTAGCGCGAGGAGTAATCGACTTTGTCGGCGAAGTAGAGTTTCGTGCCGATCGTCTCGATCAGCGTGTAGCCTTTTCCCTTCGTGTCGGCGATCCGCAGTTTCTCGAGCGCGGGAAAATTCACCTTCTCGCCCGTCAGGACGTCGATCAGAACCGGGGCCTTTCCGGGCGCTAGCGCCATCACGGCGTTCGACTTCCCGACCGTGGCGATTCGATTCGGGACGAAGTCGAGGGTGAACTTCCGTTTTTTCAAGGTCCTCAAGTCCGTGACCGTCAGCTCGTCCCCCGCGACGTCCGGGAAGAACTCGGCTTTCTGACGGGCCCACTGCCAGTCGTAAGGAGCTCCGTTCGCTCGGGGATCGGTCTTCAGGACTTTTCCCGTTTTCTTCAGGTAAATGAACTGGCGCATCGACCCCGGATAGGTGTCCCCGTCGTCGCCCGCGTTTCGGGCCGCTTCCCGCGCGGCTCGGTTCCGTTTTCGGCCCGTTCGGCCGTGGAGCTGACCGTCCGGCAAGAACTCCATCCCGGTCACGTAGTCGCCGGAGTTTTCGATATCGAAAAGCATCGCGTCCTTCTCGGCTTGGTAAAGTCGAGTGAACTTTCCCGTCTTTTCGTCGATGACGCCGAACGCTTTCTGGTCCGAGACGTAGAACTTCCCGGGTTCGTCGCCGGCGACCATCTGGATCCACGCGTTCTCGTTCCCGCCCTTTTCGAGGACCGCGGTCACCGAACGCAGGTCGGAGTGGAGGTATTTCGTGCATTCGATCGCGAATGCAGAAGCGCCCGCGAAGGCGAGCAACGCGACGACGAACCGGGAAATCGAGTTCGGGCGGATCATCAGCGCGTCTCCGGAAGGGAGATTTTCGCGTCGCCGGCGAACTGGTATTCGACTTTCACGGACGAGATCTTCGGCGGGAAGTAGTTCTCGTTATGGAGACGCGCGTCTTCCGCGCAGGCGTCCGGGGTCGCGGCGTGCGAGTGGAAGACCCTCTTCTTCAAATCGCCGCTTTTCATCGTCGTGCGTACGGTGATCGTGCACGCGGTCGCGGTCTCCCCCGCGAAGGCGAAAGGCGATCCGTACAGGAGGGCGAGCGAGACGAGCGCGGAAAGACGAAAGGTGCACATGGCGGTATCCTCGTCTCATCCGATCGGAGATTTCGGATTCCGGCTTTACGACGCGTGGTGAACTTTGACGGTAGTTTAGGGATGGAAGAGTTTGTGGAAAGCGGCCCGGTTCCGGGTGGCCGGATTCGCGTAAATCGCCGCATCCCGCGCCCGGTAATCGTCCAGCATCGCGTAGAGCTGGTCGTAGGTCATCGGCCAGCCGGTCTTCCTCTCGTAGGCGAGATCGGATTGCCAAGCCTCGTTCAGAAGCACCTCGCCGATCGCGTTCATCATCACGACCGTCTTCAGCATCGGACCGGGGATCTCCTTGCTGAAGTCGTCGGCATGGATGAGTTTCTGGACGAGCGGCCAAAGGAAGGTCTTTCGTGCGATGCGGATCGGTCCCGCCGCCATCTTCGCCTTCGTCGTCGGGACGATCCGGTAGCCTTGATCCATCCACGCGAGCATGCGGGTCAGGATCGCGTCCTTGATCCGCGAATCGCGGGTCAGCCGAAGGTCGCGGAATTCCGCGACGAGCTCGAACCGGGAGTCGATCTCGAGGTCGCCCGGCGAGAAGGTCTCGCCGCCCTTGATCGCGAGATTGTCGAGGAGGTTCTGGCCTTCGTGGATCACCGTCGGGAACTCGGGGATCTCGATCGAACCCTGGGAAGCCGTGCGATAGGCGACTTGGGAGACCTCGGCGCACGACATGGTTTCGTCGTGTTTGAAATCGAGTTTGTAGTCGTAGTGGATCTTCTTCCCATGCGAGGCGAGGTCGGCCACCCGCTTCGCCATTCCGACGGCCGCGGTTTCGGCGAGCTTCGGATCCCGCGGGCGAAGGAGGAGCAGCCGGGCGTTCTCGTTCTTCAGCGCCCAGTGCATTTCGTGGAAATTCACGCCTTCCCCGACGTAGGATTCGATCGTCCCGAGCGTGTGCTTCGGGTCCCGGGGGTCGTCGGCGACGAGGATCACGTGCGAGAACTGGCTGTCGATGTTCCCGAGTCTCGCGATCATCGCGGAGAGGAAGCTCACTCCGCGCGCGACCATCGCGTCGCCGCGGCGGAAAGTGATCGGCGCGTTCGGTTTGCGCGTCAGCACGAGGTAACGCGAATCGCGGTCGAGGAACGGCGTCGGTTGGGCTTGGAAGTCGAAGTCCTTGGCGGCGGGATCCTGGTGCGGAATCCGATACGCCGTTTCGCTCAGGTACTCTTCGGCCGCGCGGAGCTTCCGGAACGTCGTCTTGATGTTCGCCCAGCACGCGTTCCCGAGTTCGGGCAGCCGGTCGTGGAATGCGAGCCGGATCTGCCAGAGGCCCTCGGTGAGCGCGGCCGTCACGGTCTTCATTTTCGTCGCGTCTTGTTTCCGAATGTCGAACGCCGAAAGTTCGTCTTGGAGGAGATCGAGATAGATCCCGCAGTTCGTCGCCGTCAGTTCCGGACTTCTCGCTTGGGCGGCGATCTGTCGCGCGACGGCGACGAGATCGCCCTCGAGTTTCGGGGGGACGATCACCGAGGCCGGTGTGCGCGTTCCGACCGGCATGGAGCCACACGAGACGATGGCGAGGAGGCTGAAACAAACGACGGGCAGGCCTTTAACGAGACGATTCCGCATCCTCTTAGAATAAGGAATCGCGCGCCGTCTGGGACCCGGTATGATTTGCCGGTCCTCGACCGGGGAGACTTGAGACAGGACGGGCTGGCCCGAACTTGGCATTCCTAAGTCGGTGAGGCGCCGAGGAGGATTCCGTATGGGTTTTCTAAAGCTAAACCGTTTTGCCGTCCTTATCGCCGGGATCGTCTTGGCGACCGCGGCTTTCGCCGACGAGACCGCGCCGACTTCCGACGTGCCGTCTCCGACGATAGAGGCGGCGCCGAAGATTCCGCGCCGGGCGGGCCGTTCGCGCGCGGCCGTCGCGACGAAGCGAAGACGCGTCAACTTAGGCGAACCGCCGGTCGACCCGCGCATGCCGCCCGCCGGATCGGCGGCGACGGGGGTGACTTCGTCGAGCCCCGCCGGCGCGCCGACCACTCCTTACGGCGGATCGGACTAGGCCGGAGGCGCTCCGGCGATTTTTACTGATCCGTATCGCCGGTTTGCTTTTTATCCTTCAAAACGACGCGCTCGATCGGGTTCGGCGCGAGGTATTGGTAGCCCTTGTTGACGGATTTTCCGGATTCCTCGTCGATCGTCGAAATCCACTCGGCGGTAAGCACGAAGCCCGGACCTCCGCCCCAAACCGCGCTCGGCGAGTAAGCGTAAAGGGCGTTCCAATATTCGTTCGCGGAGCTTCGTCCGGAGACTCGGATATTCGCGCCTTCCGGGTCGAAGCTGCCCGAGTCGAGCGTCAGCGAGGATTCGAACCCGACGAGCTTCCCTTTCGAGTCGAAGGCCGCGTGCGCGAACGATACAGGCGCGATCGAGCGCTCTTCGCCGCCCAGTTTCGACGGTTCGAAGAGGTAGAACCCGTCGATGGTGTTCGCGCCGGCGCCGACCGGACAGGAAACGACGTAGAGGAATCTCTTTTGGGTGCTTCCTACCGCCGCGAGGTCGTACTTCGCGAGGGAGACCATGTCCTTGCGTTCGGCGCAGTACTCGGCGTTCTCCTTGACGAACTGGCGTTTGATGAATTTCGCCGGGTCCCGTTCGGACGCCGGAACGCGGATCATTCCCGAGCCGGTCTTCTTCGGGGAAAACCACCGGCCGTAACCGATGCCGGGAATCGTTTCCGCGGAGGGCGAACGGCCCTGCGGTGCGGTGGCGCAAGCGGAACACAAACCCATACTGACCGAAACAAGGACGATGGCTCTCATTCAAATCTCCCGGTTCTTCTCTCATCTTGGGGGAGAATCGCTCGGCGCGGAAGAAAATTCAAAATTGAGGCGAGGCCGGGCGGGGACGCTAACCCATTTCCTCGATCCACGCCGGATGTTTGACGATCATCCGCAACGCTTTTCGGAGCAGGGTCTTTCCCGGCTCGATCTTCGGCCACGCGGAGAGGCCACTCGGGTGGGGAAGGCAGATCACGTCGGCTTCATGCTCGAGAAAGGCCGCGACGAACTTTTTTCCGATCACGTCTTCGAGCTTCGCCTTCGAACCGTAAATGTCCGGACCGAGCACTTGGGCGATCGCGAGTTTTCCGACGGGAAGGATCAACTCGGGTTTGAGCAAGGCGACTTCCTGGGCGAGGTGGCGGCGGCAGCGCTCGATCTCTTTCGCGTCGGGAAGGCGGTCGCCCGAGCCGGCTTTACCGGGAAAACACCGCGCGACGGCGGCCATGTAGACGTGAGCGCGGAAATGCTCCTCATCGACGCCGCCCGTTTCCTCGAACCATTTGAAGAGCGTCTTGCCCGCGGTGTGGGCGAACGGCTTCCCGCGCCCCTCTTCGTGAATGCCCGGCGCCTGACCGAGGAGGAAGACGCGACTGAGGACGGGCGCGCCGTGCACGGGGCCGCCGACCATGTTCGGACAATCCCGACAGGACTTAATTCCCTTTTGGATCGCGAGGAGGCGGGTGAGCGACATCGAGCGGAAACTCTAGCATCGCTCGCGACTTCGCTCAACCCGGGCCCTCTAGGAGCTGCTTTCGGTATTCGCCGCCAGCGTGTCTTCGACCGGGGCATGGGTCGCCTTCGCGGGCGGGCGTTTTCCGATCACCCAGAGCGCCACCGAGGCGGCGAGCACGATCGTCTGCGAAAGGACCGTCTGGAGCGTCGGGTAGAGGCCGATGGTCTCGAATCGGAGGTGGCCGAGGAACGGCGTCACGCCGAAGAACCCGGTTTCCTGGAGCGAGTGTGCGCCTTTGCCGGCGAGGATGACCGAAAGCGCGATCATCAATATCGAAGAGAGGCTGAACACTTTTCGAAGCGGGAGCTTCGCGCTGACGTTCACGAGCATCCACGAGGACACGAGGAGGAACGCGAGCGAGCCGCCGAGCCCGGCGGCCATCGCCGTCTTCGTCGCTTCGCCGCCTTCGAGCCAAACCGCGCGCATGAAAAGCACGGTCTCGAACGCCTCGCGGAAGACGGCCATGAACGAGATCGCGAAGAGGCCCCAAAGATTTCCGCCCGCGAGCGCCGTCTTCACCTTCACGTCGATGAAGTGCGTCCAGCGGTGGATCTCGGTTTTCGAGTGGAGCCAGAATCCCATATAAAGGAGCACGGCCACGGCCAAGGCCGAGGTCACGCCCTCCATCATCTCGCGCTGGGCGCCGCTGATGCCGATCAGCCAACCGGAGAAGATCCACGCGAGCGCGCCGATGCCGAGCGCGCCGATCCATCCCGCGTGCACCCAGGCCGCGGCCTTCTTCGAACCCGAGGCGCGGATCACCGCGAGGAGCGCGATCAGGATCAGGACCGCCTCGAACCCTTCGCGCAGGATGATGCCGGCGGTGATCAAGAAAGTGACCCACGGCGAGGCCGCTTTTTCGGCGATCAGCCTGTCCGCGGCGTCGATCGCCGTGGACGCTTGGGTGATCGCGGCGTCGACGGCTTCGGGACTCGCCTTCCCCTCGATCGCCGCGCGCACACCGGCCATCTTTCCTTCGAGCACGACCAGGAATTCGGGGTCGTTCGCGCGCAGCTTCGGTTCGATCGGCTCGATGCCCTCGAGGTAGGCTTTCAGCGCGAGCGTTTTCGCGGCGTCGAAATTCCCGTCGCGGAAATTCTTCCCGGCTTCCGCGATCGTGCCCTTCGCGAAAGCGAGGGCGCTCGCGTCGGAGCCTTCCTCAGAGTGCGTGCGGAGCGCGACGAGCATCGACCGCTTCGCCTCGGCGGAGCCCGGCAGTTTCTCGAGAAGATCGGAGTCGGAAAGGCGGGCGGTATCGCTCAAGAGCGGGCGCGCGGCTTCGGCGTCGACCGTGGCTTTCGCGGAACCCGCGTAGCGGAAGGACGAGACGAAGAAGGCGAGAGCCCAGGTGTCTTGGTCCGAGAACTGGCGCCAGGCGACCATCCCGGTGCCCGGTACGCCGACGCGGATCACGTTGAAAGCCTTGAACGGCGGGACCTTCTTCGTATCCTCGGCGGCGAAATTCGCCGGACGGGGATCGAGGGCGACGCCCGCGGGACCGTCGCCCTTGCCCGCGGCGCCGTGGCAGGAGACGCAATTCGCGGCGTAAAGTTCTTGGCCGCGTTTCAAGCTCGGCCAGCGGGTCGGGGCGACCTCGATGCGGGCGGCGGCGATCACGAGTTCCTTCGCTTCGAGCGAGAGCTTCGCGACCTCCGCGGGCTTCGCCTTCTTCGCCACGAGCCCTTTCAGTTCCTCGATCTTCGCGAGGATCGTCGGGTTCTTCGTCTCGGAAAGCGTTTTCGCGGTCGCGAGCGCGTTTTCCACGAACTCGTTTTGTTCCTTGTACTCCGATTCGCTCGTGACTTTTCCGTTCGCGTCGACCGCGCCCGCGTAATCGGCGCCGACGTAGTCGAGCAGGTTCACGACAAAGCGCGGGGTCCGATTCGCCGAGGGGGCGTCGTCCGCGAGGGACCTTCCCGAGAACGAGGTGACAATGACGATCGCGGCGGTGAGGAAGATAGAGAGGTTCGGGTTCGAGAGGCGCATAGGATCCGTTCCGGGACGAAAGCGGGGAGGTTAGGGATTATTTCATCAAGTCTTCGACGTGCTCGACGCCCGACTGAAGGATGCTGTCGATGTGGGCGTCGTCGAGCGAGTAATACGAGGAGCGGCCGTCGCGACGGCGCTTCACGAGGTGAAGCGTGCGAAGCATCCGAAGGTGGTGGCTCACCTGGGGCTGGCTCATGCCGAGGAGATCGGCGATGTCGCCTACTTTCAGTTCGCCGTGCGAGAGCGCCCACACGATCTGGATTCGCGACGAGTCGCCGAGCGCCTGAAAGGTCTCGGCGAGGAGGAGAAACATCTTTTTCGGCGGCATCGCGCGCTCGAGTTTGCGGAACGTTTGGGCGGACTGGCGGTTTTCGATGGAGCTCGAAGTATGCATATATAAGCAATCATTTATATATCGACGCGGGGCTTGTCAATGATGGGCGCGGAGCGTCATCGGCCGGACGCCTTTCGCCGGCTTCCCGGGCCGGTATAAACGCACGGAGGGGGCGGGATTTTCCACGTTCTGGGGTGAACGTCAAACCACCGACGTCCAGAAAGCCCCGCGAAATACCGAAAAGAAAGCGATGAAGGTCATCGGACTCAACCGTCGGCTCGCCGCGATCATGTTCACGGACATGGTCGGTTACAGCGCGCTCACCGAGGGGGACGAGGCGCTCGGCCTCGAACTTCTCGCCGAGCATCGCGAGGTGCTTCGGAACCGCGTCGCCGAGTTCGGCGGCCGCGAGGTGAAGTCGACCGGCGACGGCTTGCTCATCGAGTTCCCGAGCGTCGTCGACGCAGTCCACTGCGCGGTCCAAGTCCAGACCGCGCTCTACGAGCGGAACCTGACCGTGGCCTCCGACCGTCGCGTGAAAATCCGCATCGGGATCCACCTCGGCGACATCGTCGACTCCGAGAAAGACAGCCACGGAAACGGCGTGAACATCGCTGCGCGGATCGAACCGTTCGCCCGCGCCGGAGGAATCGCGATTTCCCAGTCGGTCGTCGATCAGATCGGCGGGCACGTCGATCTCCCCCTCCGAAAAATCGGCCGGGTAAAATTGAAGAACATCGCGTCGCCGCCGGCCGTTTACCGAGTATGCCTGCCCTGGGAATCGAGTTGGGGTTCGCGTCTCTTCGCGCGCGTCCGGCGCTCGACCGTCGATTGGCGAGAGGCGATCCGTTCGCCGGCCCGCGCGACGCTCGGACTCGGACTGCTCGGCGCGATCGTCCTCGCGGGGCACGTCGGAAACCTGCTTTGGACCCATCGCTCGTCCGTCGGGCCGACGTCGTCGCACGCCGTTCTCCTGCCCGAGCGGTGGGAAATCGCCCTCGGCGAGGACCCGGCGAAGGCGACCGGATGGAAACCCTTCGATCCGAAGTCGGCGAGCAAGTTCGTCGACGAGATCCAGGGGCCTTATCTCCTCCGACTGCGTTTCCCGACTCCCGAAGGGATCGCACGTCCCGCGATGGTTCTCGGACTCGTTTCCGATCGGCACGAGGCGTTCTTGAACGGGAAATTCGTCGGCGGCGCGCGGGCGTTTTCGGAAGTCGTCGCCTACTCGGTAGGGGAAGCGTTGAATCCCAAGGGAGAAAACGAGCTTCTCGTACGAGCGGAAACGCGGCCGACGTTGACGCCGGGACTCTATCTCTTGGCGGAGGCTCCTCCCCAGATCGACGAGTACGCGCGCCTCAGCGAACTCCTCGACTCCCACCGCTTCTCGACCGAAGTGCTCGGGTCGATTTATCTCGTGCTCTGTTTGCTGATCGCCACGGCTCAGCTCGCCTACGCGGCCTTTCGCGGGAGGAAGAAGTTTTTCTATTCGGCGCTCTATCTTTACCTGGGTGCCTTGGGCGTTTCTTTCTACAATTCGTTCGCCATTTCGAGCCTCGATTTCCGGATGTACCGCTACTTGAACCTGCTCGCTTACGCGGGGTCGGCGGTCGCGCTCGCTTCGCTCGATTTCGAATCGCGCGGGAAGAAGAAGGCCGAGGCGTTGAACAACGCCTTCGGCCTCGTTTTCGCGATCGTGTCCGCCGTTCTCTTGCTCGGCGTTTCCCAGCCTTCGGCTCTCCTTTCGCGGCTTGCGATCCTCTTCGGCGCCGTGATGATCTACGCGGCGTTCGCCGCCGTCCACGCGTGGCGTCCGGCGAAGGGGCGCGAGGTCGCGGACACCGTCGGACTGCGCGTCTTCAGCACGCTGCTCGTCGGCACGACCTGCGTGATCTGCCTCGGAAAGGCGAAGGCGATCGGCCTCGACCTGCCCGCGCCTTCCGCGGCGTTTTACGATTTCGTCCGGAAGACCGCGCTCGTCACCCCGCTCGCTTTCGCGATGAACGCGTTCGGCGTCGCGATCGCGGATTACATCCGTAAGAGCGTCGATATCGCTTACAAGCGACGGAAGGATGAGCTCATCCTCGGCATCGCGGCCGCGATCGCTCGGAGCGAGGACTACGCCGAAACCGTGCGCGAGGTCCAATCGCGCGTCGCCGGTTTCCTCGGCGCCGCTCGCTCGACGATTTACCTCCTCGACGCCGGGGGGGCGACTTTACGGGCGGAATACGTGTTCGGGTCGACCACAGTGAAAACGGCGGTGGAAGTCGAGCGCGACCCGGCGGAGGGGATTCTCGGGTATTGCTTGAAAACGCGCGCGCCGGTTTGGGTCGAGGACATCCGTCGGGACGAGCGTTTCCGATCCGAGGTGGAAGCGAGGGCGGGGGACTTCGAACCGCGCACCTATCGCACGGGATCCTTCGTCGTCGCCCCGATCCAAATCGGCCGTAAGGTCCTCGGCGTGATCACGATCGCCGACCGAATCGACGGGCGCCCCTTTTCGGAAGAAGATCTGAGCTTGGTTCATCTCGCGACTCGGGACCTTTCCGTCCTGATCGGCCAGCTGGCTGCGTCCCCCGCGCCGACTCGACTCCGGAAGATCGCCTAAGTCCTTGATCTTACGCTTCGACGGTGACGAGGATCGACCATCGTGTCACTTTTTCGGAGTACGGAATTTCGGCTTGGCGCGTTATAAGGCCCTCCAACACCTTCAAGGAGACCTTATGAAAACGACCTCGCTGCTCGCCGTCCTCTTCGCCCTCGTGGCCCAAGGCGCTTCCGCCGACACCTGTACCGCCATCGAAAAGAACGGGAATGCGCTCCTGAAGGACCGCGCCGCCCGCCTCGACTATTTCAACAAGGCTTACCGCGACGCCTACGCCCCGTTCTGCCAAGGCTTCCGCATCGCGACCCAGTGTAACGCGATCACGCGTCTTATCGAATCCGATCCGTACATCAAGGCGTACGACGACGCCGTTCTCCCGCAAATTCAGTCGGCGATCCGTTCGTCCGACATGAACGGCCGCGAGGCGGACGCGTTCATCGGTCTCGTTTCCGCGATGCGCTCGGCGCACTACACGGCGAAGATCGACAACGACGAAGCGGCGAAAGTCGTCGTCCAAATGAACGCCCAAGGCTGCGGCGCGATCCTCGAAACGCTGAAGCTCACCGACACCGCTCTCCTCGCGAATTCCGCCCAAGGAAAACTCGGGAAGTGCAAAGTCGTCGCCGGCAAGGACAAGGGCGCGACCGTTTACAAGATCACCGTCGGCGGCGAAGATTACCCGATCGCGGGCGTGACCTATCCGGCCATTCCGGAAGTCACGAAGGCTCTGCGCGACGCAATCGACGCCGGAAGCTGCCGCTAATCGCGGTTGACTCTAAGCGTTAAAGTGATTTCTTAATTTCCGGGGTCCCGACCTTCGTGTAAGGTCGGGATCTCCGCGTTTAGGCGGTCCTGTCGGGATGTAGCGCAGCTTGGCTAGCGCGCTTCGTTCGGGACGAAGAGGTCGCTGGTTCGAATCCAGTCATCCCGACCAAATCATGAAAGCCGCAGGGACCCCCTGCGGCTTTCGCATTTTCTCGGCGGATGTTCAGTCGAACGGGCGAAATAGATCGAGCGTAAGGGCGTAAACGGCGGAGTCCTGCGCTTTGACGACGGCAGCGTCCGTCGACTGGATGCACTTCAAGAGCTCATCGCGGATATGCTCGAACGCGGAAGGATCCGCGCTCATGACCCACGTGTAGTGAAGCGCACCGTCGGGCGGTCGGTCCAAGGAACGAATCGCTTGGTTCCGCCAATTCAAATGGTGCGAGAGGAGTCCGGGCGTTCCCGTGGGGGCATGAAGATTCGCCTCGTTCGGATGGAAACGGCCGCCGGTAGCCGGTTTGGCCAGCCCCATTTCCACGAGGATTTCGAGCGAGCGACGAATCGCCGTGCGATCGGCGCGGAGGTACTCGGAAAGACTTTCGATCTTTTGACGATCGGGATTCCGGATGGCCATATGAATCGCAGCGGGAAGATAACCTTCGTAATAACGGTAAAAGTCCTCGGGCTTGAGCGCCGGTAACGATCGCTTCACTCGGCGGCGAATTTCGCCGCGTTCGCGCAAAAGGGAGTCGAGATCGTTCTGAAAATAGGCGCGCAGCTTCGGCGAAGCCGCACGGTCCCGTTGATGGAGGGTCAGGAAATAGCGAGTTTCCGCGGTGTCGAGCCCGAGGAATTTCGCGGCTCCGAAGACTTGCTCGAGGGTGAATTCGAGTTTTTCGGAAAGGACCTGGGAAACGAGACTCGGTTGGACGCCGAGCTCCTCGGCGAGCCGAAGGCGGGATCCTCGCCCGAAAGGCGGAAGTTCGAGAACTTTTCTCAGGAAGACTCGGTAGTTCGGGCTCTCGTAGAGCAGCTCCATCATTATTTTATAAAAAGAAAAAAATAAGTTTCATATTTAAAAATTAAATATAAGCAGTCCGCAGTCGAAATGTTATATCTTCGCGCGTTATCGCGATGGCGAAGGAGTCTGGCATGAAAATAATAGGAATGATGATCTTAGGGGGTGCAATCGTCGGCGCAGCTTGCGGACTCTCCGAGGCCGGAGAAATCGGAAAGACCCTCGAAAAGCGGGTATGCGAGTGGGTTCACCTTCCGAAGAACCGCCTGCCCCCTATCGCGACGGCGACCTATCACTTGGAGATTCGTGCCCTTAAGTACAATAAACAGTATTTGCTGGTCATGGATTACGACGCCTATTTCTGGGATCGACATTCCCCGAAGAAGACGCACGTTTCCGGCCGAGCGGTCGATACCGCGACTTATCCGACGTCGGCCGACGTCGAGCGCCAATGGAAGGAAGGACGCGATTACCTTCGGTTCTTTAATTTGGACGAGCGGGGACATGCGGATCCGAAGGCGTGGTTCGGCTTCGGTCAGGCGACGATGACGGACGGAGATCGCGAGTATCGGTGTCTATGAAGCACGTTCGACGCCGCCTCCACCGGAATTTATCGTCTTTCCTTTTCCTCGCGGTGAATTTCGCGGGCCTAGGCGGCGCGGTCGCCGCCGGTCCCGACGAGCCGAAGGCGCCGATGCATGCATTTTCCGTCAAGGTGGGAACCCGAACGATTTCCGATCCGTACCACTGGATGGAGACGCTCTGGGGGCAGCCGCTTCAGCCCGAACTTCGCACTTACATCGATGAAGAGAACGCGTTTTCCCGAGAATACTTTTCGAAGGTGTCGTCCCTGCGGGACCGTCTCTTGACCGAAATGCGGGCGCGAGCTTTCCAACCGATTTCCGCGGAAGTTTCGAGCCCGACCCGCGACTACGTCTACGAAGTCGACGCCCAAAACGAGGATTTTCCGCGGTTGATTCGTCGGAAAGACTCCGGTGCCCAGGAGACGGTATTCGATACGGCGGAAGTATTCTCGGACCAGGAAGGTTACGCGTCGATCGATGCTTGGGAACCCAGCCCCGACGACTCGAAGGTGTTCGTATTCGCGACCCTCAACGGGATTTCCCGTCATTTCGTTAAGGAAATGAGCGGGCGAGGCGAGATGCGGGAATTCGATTGGGACGTCGCGAATAAAGACTGGACGAAGGCGGTCGTCTGGAGCGCCGACAGCCTTTCCTTCCTTTATACGAAGAATTCAGTCTTGATGAACCGAGGTTCGATTCGACTTCGGCGTTGGAACGACTGGAATTCGGGAGATGCAGTGGTTTTTTCCCGCGAAAACGACGAGCGATCCTATCTGAGCCTTACGAAAACCTCGGACGCGAAGTACGCACGGATCCAGGTTGTTTCTTACGCCTACCAAGACACGTTCCTCGTTCCGATCGACGGTTTCACGTCCCGACCGATCGAGGTCTTGCCTCACGGAAATCTTTGGTTCACGGACGTCGATCACGATCGGGATCGTTTTATCGTGATGACGAATCAGGGCTCCCGCGTGCACTCGATTTTCGCCGTACCCGACCGGGCCGCTAAGAACGAGGTCGTCCTCGGAAAATCAAACTGCGTGATTCGCGGTTCCATCCGGAATCCGATCGAATGGCATTATGGTTACGAAATGCCGGTTTACGCCTTTCGGGACTTTTTCGTCGTCGTCCGGCGGTTTAAGTCGAACCCGTACCTCGAACTTTATTCGAAAGACTTTCAGCTGCTCCGGAAAATCCGCTTCGCCGGCGCCCACTTCGACTTGAACGTTTTGCCGAATCAGCCCTATGGGTCGGACAGCGTTCTCGTCAAACGAGTCGGCCTTCTCGTTCCCGAAACGCTCTATCGCGTGACCCTCGGCGGGGCGTCGGAAATCGAGCGGACGAAGGACGCCGCCGCTTCGGAAACCTACCGGGAAGAAAAGATTTTCTACCCCGCCCGGGACGGGACGAAAATTCCCCTGACCCTCGTCTATCGTCCGAAATTCGGTGAACGTTCGTGGCGAGATCTCAGAAACCGGAAGATCTACCTCGAGGGATACGGCAGTTATGGATCGAACTTTCACATCGACTACGATAACGGATGGAATCGCGCGTATGCGCTGTCCTTGATCGACCGGGGATTCGTCGTCGCGATCGCTCACATTCGCGGCGGCGCCGAAAACGGATTCGATTGGTGGCTGCAGACGCGCGGCGCGGGGCGTGAAAAGGTCTTCCACGACTTCATTTCCGCCGCGGAATTTCTGATCGCGCGGAAAACCACCCGTGCGAAGGATATTGCGATCCAAGGATATAGCGCCGGCGGTCTCCTCATCGGAAACGTACTCAATCTTCGTCCCGATTTGTTTCGCGCCGCGATCATCAATGCTCCTTACCTCGATGCGATTCACACCGAGATGGACGGGAGGATTCCGCAAGCGGCCCTTGAGTGGGACCTCTGGGGAAATCCGAATCTACCGCGCGATCTCGAGATGATGTGGCCCTATGCTCCCTACGAACAGATTTCCCGTCAGGTCTATCCTTCGATCCTCGTGAATACCGCGCTCGATGATTGGAACGTTCTTTTTCACGAGTCGACGAAATACGTCGCCAGGCTCAGATCGTGCCGTGTGGGTCGGACGCCTCTTTACCTGAACGTCCTTTCTTCCGACGTGGGCGACCACGACGGGACCTATGGAAAGCACGAAGAGGACTGGGCGAGAAATTTCGCGTTCGTCCTCGACGCGTTCGGTATCGAAAAATAGCCTTTCTCCGGATGGCTTCCTAACGGCTCGAAATGACTCAAATTTATAGGAAGAAAATAAGTTGACTGTTTTAGTTCGATTTTGATATAGGTGGGAAGTTCTGGAAGGAAAAATCGCGATGAATCGCCTGACGACGAATGCCTGGTTTTCTCTCTTGATCCTGATCTCTATTCCCGCGGCCGTCGCGGGTGGATCGAGCAGTGGAGGCGGACACGAGTTCTGCGAGAGCTCCCTCTGCAAGCAAACCGCTCAAATCTCCGTATTCGGCTTCGCCGACTGTCTCGAAAGCGTCGGTTATTCGAACGAGGTCGTCCAGTGCGTCGCCCACTCGGTTTTAAACAAGCCCTGGGATTCGCAATGCGCGGAAATCGAAACGAAGTGCCTCACCTCGGTCAAGGTGGTGCCTCACTTTTCGAAACGTTCCTTTTGACGGTCCGCCGAGAACGGGTTTCGAATCGTTTCAGGTGCTGTCAGCCCGAGTGAACCAGGCCTTCACGTCCTGCCACCATTCGGAGGGCCGCGTGGTCGGCGTCCCTTTCGCCTTCAGCTCTTTCACGAGCGCGCGCATCGCGTGCCAGGCCGCGCTTTTCTTGCCGTCGATCCATCGGACGCCGATCACGTTCGGATTCACTCCCGCCCGCTGTTCCCAAACCACTCCGGCCGGGAACTCGAAATCTTTCCCCTCGTAACGGAACGCGACTTGGATGGCCTCGTGCGGTTGGAACCCGTGATCGGGAGTCTCGACCGCGGCGCCGCCGATCGCGATGTTCCGGATTTTCACCGGCTTCGGAAGAGTCCCCGCGCGCGCCATGCGCGCGTCCCATCCGACGACGTAGCGCGGATCGGTTTCCCACCACCGCATCTTCGAGTTGAAATAGATCGCCCGCGTGCTCTTACGCGAAAGGTAGACGATCACGAAGACGACGAGCAGGTTCATCCCGATCAAACCCGAGAGGGGGAAGGTACTTCCCATCGAGGCGAAGACGTACACGTTCCGCGAGACGAGGTAGATCGAGCCGACGACGACGATGAAGTAGCTGATCCGCCGCGCGAAGAAAGTGAACAAGCCGAGCCCGATCGGAAGCACGAACGTCTCGAAGTTTCGGAGGGTCGAGTTCGAATCGAGCGTTTCCTTCGCCACCGTTCCGAGCGGAGTGCCGAAGTACGCCCAAACGAAGACGGGATAGATCAGCGGCGAGACGCAGTAGAGAAAAGCCAAGAGCACGAGTAGCCAAGGTCGCCGGTTCACGTCAGAGTCCCGATTTCTGGTTCATGATGACTTTTCCTTCGTCGATGGTCCAAACGTCGATGAGAGCGGGATCGCGCACGGAGATTTGGCCGGCGACGGCGATTTGAAACGCGCTTTTCGAGATCGAGGAGGTGACGTTCGCGGCGAATTGGGCGCTGGTCACCGGACTGCCCGAAGCTCCGCGATCGGGAAGGAAGAAGCCTCCGGAAGGAAACGCTCCCGAGGAGCACGGGGTTCCGCCGGGGATCGAAGGGTCGTTGAAGATCGCGAGGTGGCAGTCTTGGGTTCCGTCGCCGCAGGTCGAACTCGAGGCGACGAAGCCGCCGGCGTAAAACATCGTATTCGTGCTCGGCCGGACGTAGCCCGCGTCGGTCAGGCAAGTCGTGAACGTGTCCTGATCCACGTTGAAGGCGTACTCCGCGAGGTACATCGCCGAGAGCGTGATCCGAGCCTCCGTCTGCCGGGAGCGCGCGACGAAGTTATAGTAGTTCGGCAGCGCGATCGAGGCGAGGATCGCCAGGATCGAAACGGTGATCATGAGCTCCACGAGGGTAAACCCCGCGTCGGCCGGAGCTCTATTGTCTCTGAGACGGGAGACCATATGGCGGCGCCTTCCTTCGGGCTATAGGTATAGAGTACCTGACCGAACGGAAAAGCCCAAGAGTTGTGAGTGCCCGGGCGGCGCTTCTAATCGCAGCGAAATCCGCGTAAGCGGGAAACGACCATGTCGCGGCTCCGGTCGCGGATCTCGAGATCGAAGCGGGAGTTCTTTGCCGGCTTGAACGAGAGGTCCATCGGATTCGCGGCTTCGGTCCGGTAAGCGTCCCCGGTCGCGACCACCGTATCCACTAAATAGACGTCGGTCATCGCTTCGTCGGTGCCGGTTCCGTATTCGAAGCGCAGGACGTCCGCGCGTTCGGCGACGGCCGAAATCTCCACCCAGTAGCGGGCGTGGTAGATGAACGGATGGGGCTTCCAACAAAGCAGCGAGGCGCCGAGCGCGAGCAGAATGGGAGTCATGCGGGCAGACTAGCCCGTCGGGACGCGATCGGAAAGGAACGCGGAGTCAAGCCTTCCGGTCGAGAAGGAATCGGTACTCCTCGCGCAGCTCGCGCTCGACCCGTTCCTTCGAGAACTCGACGAACATTTCGAAGACGCGCGCGTGATCGAAGTCGAGGATTTTCGCGAGGTCGATGATTTTCGGGAGCGGGACCGCGGAGTAGGCGCGCTCCCAATCGGAAACGAACTGCGCGCTCTCGTACCCCATCATTCGGGCGAGGTCGTTCTGCGAAAGATTTTTCTCGATCCGCTTTTCGCGCAAGAGATCGGCGATCCGACGGGATGCGCGCGCGCCCGTGGGCCGGCGGGGCGGAGAAGTTCGGCGCGATTTGGATTTCCGGGTGGCCATAGGTGAGCGTGATTTCGATTAAAGTGCTCCCCGTTGAACGAGTCAAGAAAGGTTGCCCAATCTGTTCAACATTCGAAACTGAATAAAACACGAAGGTTTTTCTTTTAAAGCATCGTAGTACTTAGTAAGGAAAAGGCTCTTAGTGTCTCGAAAAGTTCAATTCTTTCGGAGGCAAGGTGAGTATTCTCCATTTGCGATCGGCGTTGGGTTCGAAGGGGTACCGCGTGTTTCGCCAAGTCGTGCCGGAATCCCTCGTGAAGGAAGCCGTGCGATCGATTTGCGATTTCGCGGGAGCCTGGCCCGAAGATCCGGCGTCGTGGCTGCGATTGCCGCCGGAAAACGACGACGTCGTTCCGCTTCACCACGCCCCGGCGCTCTGGAAAATCCGGATGTACCCCGCGGTCTACGCCGCCTTTTGCGAGATCTACGGAACGGAGAGGCTCTGGGTGAGCATGGATCGCGCGCGTTTCCGCGCGCCGAACGGTCACGCGCGCGTGCCGGTTTCGGAACGACTCGCGTGGAGCGGAGATCCTCGCGGTGCTCATCCCGGCGTGGTCCACGGAATGCTTTTCCTGACCGACCTGAGCGCGGAGAGCGGCGGTTTCCGGTGTTCGCCCGCGGTCTACCGCGAGATCGAATCGTGGTGGCGCGAGCGACCGAGCGCGGATTGGCGCGTGCCCGAGCTCGGAGAGGCCCCGGTCGAATCCGTTTCCGCGCGAGCGGGGGATTTGCTCGTGTGGGATCCGCGTCTGCCGTGCAGCGCTTCGACGAACCTCGGCGATCGCCCCCACATCGCCCAGTTCGTCACGATGATGCCCACGGAAATCTTCTCCGATCCCGAGCGCGAACGCCGTAAACGCGTCCGGCTTTTCACCGAACGCCGCGCACCCGAAAACCAGCGCGGATGGGCGGGGCAGCCGGACCCGGAACTCGCGTTCTCGATCGAACTGACCGAGCTCGCCCGGAAGCTGATCGGATTCGAGCCCTGGGGCTGAGCGGCGTTACGGGATGAACCCGCCGACGCTCGTGAGAGTTTTGTTCGGGAGGCCGACCGCGTCCGCGCCGCCCCAACACTTCACGGTATTATCGGAAAGCGTCGCGCAGAAATGGTTGATTCCGCCGGAGATTTGGGTCGCGTTCGTCAAGTTGAAGGCCGACGAAAGATCCGGCCAGCTTTCGCTGTACTGATCCCCGCGTCCGATCATCGCGCCGTAGAGGCCCCAACACCGGACGGAGCCTCCCGAAAGCAACGCGCAGACCGTGTTCGGTCCCGAAGCGAGCGCGGTCACGTTCGAGTACCAATCGACGTTCACCGGCGTATGGGCCTCCGTCCCGCTTCCGTCGCCGAGCTGATTCCCCCAGTTTGCGCCCCAGCACCGGGCGGTACCGTCGGTGAGGAGGGCGCAAGTATGGCCTTCTCCGAGCGCCATCGAACTCACGTTCGAAAGGCCCGAGACGTCGACCGGCGTGAGGCTGTTCGAGGTCGAATTGTTCCCGAGCTGTCCGCGGTCGTTGTAGCCCCAGCATTTCACCGCGCCCGTGGTCTGCAGTACGGCGCAGGTGTGGAGGTATTTACTGCCCCAGATCGAGGCGATGCCGGTCACGCCGGCGACCGTCACCGGCGTCGAACGATTCGTCTGGCTGCCGTCGCCGAGTTGGCCTTCGTCGTTGTTGCCCCAGCACTTCGCGGTTCCGTCGGAGAGGCGCGCGCAGAAGTGATCGAACCCGGCGATGAGTTGGGTCGCGCTGGATATTCCGAGGACACTGACCGGCGTGGAGCTTTGGTTCGTCGTGCCGTCGCCGAGCTGACCGTAGTCGTTCTTGCCCCAGCACTGGATCGAACCTGAGGCGAGCGCGCAATAGGAACGGCGGGCGGCGGCGATTTGGGTGACGCCCGAAAGTCCGGTGACCGTCGTCGGAGTCGCGACGTTCGTGTTGTCGCCGGACGGTCCCGCTTCCCAGTCCGAAGCCCAGTAACCCCAACATTTCACGGTGCCGTCGCTCAGCGCCGCGCAGGAGGTCTGTTCGCCGGTCGCGACTTGCGCGACTCCGCTCAGACCCGAGATCGCCGTTGGAACCGGCTTCGTGTTATCGATCCCGATCCCGCGATGGCCGTCGACGTCGTCGCCCCAGCACTTCACTTCGTTGCCCGAAGTGAGGGCGCACGTCTCCTTGTCGGCCGTGCTGATGTCCGTCGCGCCGGAGAGTCCGGAGACCGTGACCGGCGTCAGGCTTTGGGTGACGGTGCCGTCGCCGAGTTGGGCCTGACCGTTCTCGCCCCAGCACTTCGCGGTACCGTCGGTGAGAATCGCGCAGGAGTGCAGGTAGCCCGGGGCGACCTTGCTACCGGTCGTGATTCCCGTCGGGCCTTGGTCGGCGTAGTGGCGGTCGCTCGTCGATCCGTTCCCGATGTTACCGTATTGGTTCATGCCCCAGCAGCGGATGGTGGCGTCGCTGAGGACGGCGCAAGTGGTGTACTCGCCGCCCGCGATGCTCGAAACGTTCGTGAGGTTCACGCCCGAGGCGCTCTTCACGTTCACCGGGGTTTTCCGGTCGGTCGCGGTGCCGTCGCCGAGCTGGCCCGAATCATTTTGCCCCCAGCACTTCGCGGTTCCGCCGCTGAGAACCGCACAACTATATCCGTCTCCGAGTGAAAGTGAGGTCGCGGTCGAAATCCCGCTGACGCTGACCGGGGTATGGCTTTCGGTCGTCGTGTTATTCCCGAGTTGGCCGCGGTTATTGTTCCCCCAACATTTCATAGACCCGCCTGAAAGAATCGCGCAGGCGTGGCCATCCGGTGCCATCGCCACCTGGGTCGCCGTCGAGATCCCGGAAACGCTCACGTAGTCCGCCCACTCGTCGGTGGTGGTGCCGTTCCCGAGCTGACCGTAGCCGTTCCAACCCGAACACGCGACCGTTCCTCCCGAACGGACCGCGCACATCGATCCGTTACCGGCACTGACTTGGGTCACGTCGGACAGACTCGTTGCGCCCCAGTATGTCCAGCTGCTCCAACCGGTATAGCGAAGGGTCGAGTTATTCGTACGCATCAGCATATTGCCGGCACCGAGCGAAATCTGCACGGGGTACGAATCGTCCTGAGTGGTCCCGAGGTCCTTCGTGGCCGAAGCTCCGGTGCAATTCAGGCTGAGCGTCCCCGTCTTATCGCCGGTGGTCGTCGGGTTCCCGCGGACTTTCACCGAGCAACCCGCACCCACGGCGAGCGAGGCGCCGCAGTCCGTGGAAACGATCGTGAAGTTGGTCGTGTCCGTGATGGACGGCGCGGTGCAACCGGTCGCGGAGGCGGTGCCGCGATTCGTGAAATAGACGTACTGGTCGGCCGTTTTGCGGCCGGAGTAGGCGAGGCCGAGGGAACCGTCGGTCCAGGACCCGGCGTAGAGACTCGCGCCGGCCGCGGCTCCGGTGGCGCGAATCATGTCCACGGTCGTCGTTTTCGTGCCCCCGAAAGAGCAGACCCGGCTCAAGGTCGCCTTTTTCAATCCCGTGCCCGAAAGGTTCGTCCTTACGTTCACCGTACACGATGCTCCGACCGCGAGGTTGGAAGTGCCGCAGTTATCGATCGAGATTTCGAATTGGGTCGGGTTCGTTCCGGTCAGGGTCGGCGCCGAGCAACCCGTGGCGTCTCCGGTGCCGCTATTCGTGAACGTGAAGGTAACGCTGCCAGATTTACCGTAAGTGTATGCGAGCGTGCCGAAGTTGTTCGTGAGCGGGGTCCACGCGAGATTCGGATAGACTCCCGTGACGACGATTCCGTTCGTGGTCGTCGCCGGCGATCCGCCGAACGTGCAGGTCCGCGAGAGAGTCGCGGTTTTCGATCCGGTCGACGCCGGGTTCGCGCGAACGTCGACGGTACACGTCGCGTTCGCACCGGCGAGCGGGTTCGTACCGCAGTTATCGGTGACGACGGTAAAGTCGGTCGTGTTCGAGAGCGCGGGCGCCGAGCAACCGGTCGCGGTCGCGGTACCGGAGTTCGTGAGCGTGAACGTCTGGGTGGAGGAGTTCGAACCTTGGTTCACGTTTCCGAAATCCTTCGTGAGCGGGGTCCACGCGAGCGCCGGTGCGACGCCGGTGGCGACGATCTGGTTCGTGGTCGTCGCGGCGGACCCGCCGAAGGTACAAGTCCGGGAAAGGGTCGTGGACTTCCCTCCGGTCGTCGTCGGATTCGCGCGCACGTCGACGGTGCAGGTCGTATTCGATCCGGCCAGCGTGTTCGTGCCGCAGTTATCGGTGACGATGGTGAAGTTCGTGGTGTCGGTGATCGAGGGAGCGGAGCATCCGGTCGCCGTCGCGGTGCCGGAGTTCGTCAGCGTGAAGGTTTGGGT
>JAFEAP010000010.1 GCA_018266355.1 Bdellovibrionales bacterium | reverse complement strand
GTTATGGAGGGTTCCTGTCGATTTGAGGGCTAAAGGAAAGGCCCGGGAAACCATCGGGTCTCCCGGGCCTTTCGGATTTCGGATTCGTGCCCGGAGCTTAGTTGCTCAGGCTCGAAAGCGAGTAGACGTCCGGGCTCGAGTAGCCGTCGCGTTGGACGAGCGCGCGCCCGTTCGAGAAGACTTCGCGGATCGTGCCCGTTTGGTTCGACGTCGTGATGACCTTCTGGCCCGGAGCGAAGCCTTCGAACCACTGCATTCCCTTGCCGAGCGAGCTCGTCGTGTAGAAGTCAGGGCTCGAGTAGCCGTCGCGTTGGACTTGGGATTTGTCGTTCGAGAACGTCAAGAGGACGGTGCCGACTTGGTTCGACGAAGTGATCACGCGATCGCCCTTGCGGATGATCGTGTCTTCTTGCCGGCCGTCGCGCGGGTAGCGTCCCGGTCCGCGAGGATGACGACCCGGACCCTGGCCGGGGCCTTGTCCCGGATTACGCGGGCCGCGCGACTGAGCCGAAAGGTTCGACGCCGAGTAAACGTCCGGGCTCGAGTAGCCGTCGCGTTGGACCTTCACCTTGCCGTTCGAAAAGACTTCGAGCGCGGTGCCCGTCTGGTTCGAAGAGGTGATGACTTTCGCGTTCTTGTAGATTTCGCCGTAGTTCGACACTTCCGCCGCGAGGTTCGACGCCGAGTAGACGTCCGGGCTCGAATAGCCGTCGCGTTGGACTTGGGTCTTGCCGTTCGCGAACACCTTCAGCGCCGTACCCGTTTGGTTCGACGAAGTGATCACGCGCGCTTGGGCGTAGAGTTCGCCGTAGGACTGAACTTCCGGCGAAACGTTCGAGGCCGAGTAGACGTCCGGGCTCGAATAGCCGTCGCGCAGGACTTGGATCTTCCCGTTCGCGAACGCGTAGAGCGCCTTGCCCGTCTGGTTCGAAGAGGTGATCACGACGCTTTGCTTGCAGATCGAGCCTTCCGGCTGCGCGTAGCAGCGGACTTCCGGAGAAAGATTGTCGACCGAGTACTGGTCGGTCGAAGAATAACCGTCGCGGAGGACGATGATCGTGCCGTTATTGAAGACGTTCCGGACCGTCGCGAGCTGGTTCGAGGTCGTCACGACTCTCTGGCCCGCGCAAACGCGGGCGCCGGCGTTATTACGGACGCAGTCGCCGAAGTTATCGGCATGAGCGGAAGCGCCGAGGACGGCGGCGAGGGCGATTTGGATCAACATCGGAAGACTCCTTTAGGTTAATGGAAATCGCCCCGGGGTTTATAACGCATATAGTCATATTGCAACCTAGTTTTTGCCACTGAAACGCCGTTAAAGTGGGTCTCATGCGGCCATCCGCCATGGGCGTCGACATCGAGTTTCTCCGGAGCCACCTCGAGGACGAGTTCTCCTCGACCGAAGGGGTCCGTATCCAAATCGTGCTCCCCACGAGCACCTCCCGGAGCATCGACCTCCACCAAGACTACGACGCCGATTCGAACGACCTCCACCTCCGGCGCGGCGTGCGCGTGATCGTGAAAAGCCGCGACTACTTCTTCCCCGCGTACTGGATCGCGCAGAAACGGATGGACCTCGTCTACGCGCAGGTCGCGGAGATGCGGGCGTTTCTGGGTAAGTAGACTCGGTCGCGTCCTAGGCGGAGTATTCGACGGGCACGTGGTGCCCGCGCCGGACGAGTTTTTCCGTCATGATCGTGTTCCGCATCGAAAGCGCGGAAACGAGATAGGCCACCGTACAACCCCCGAGCAGCGGAAGCAGCCCGTGCGCTTCGCGCGTCGTCTCGTACGCGAACACGACCGAGGCGAGCAGCGCGCGCGAGGCGCCCGCGAACGTTCCCGCCATCCCGACGAGCGCGGCGACGCGGATATCGACTCCGGCCGCGGGCAGGATCGCCGCGAAGAGCGAGCCGATCGCCGCGCCGGCGCCGCCGCCGATCGTGAAGATCGGAGCGAGCGTTCCGCCCGACGTCCCGCTGCCGAGGGCGATCGACCACGAGAGGAACTTCAGGACGCAGAAAGCGATCAGGGCCGGTCCGAGGAACGTGCCCGAGAGGATCTTCTCGATGTTATCGTAACCGACGCCGAGGGTCGCCGGGGACAAGACGCCGACCACGCCGACGGCGACCGCCCCGATCGCCGGCCACCACATCCAGTGCACCGGCAAGTGCTCGAAAGCGTCCTCGATCGCGTAAACCGCCTTCGTCACGCCGACCGCGAGAAGACCGATGATCGCGCCTTCGAGAAGATAGAGGAGGAGCGCCGAACTCGTCGCCGGCGGGACTTCCGGCATCCGGAAGACGGGATCCGCACCGAGGAGCGCGATCCGGCCGCCGGCCGCGACCGTCGTCGCGATCGCGACGGGGAGAAAAGAGCGGGGTTTGAACTCGAAAAGAAGCAGTTCGATCGCGAGCAGGACGGCCGAGAGCGGACTGCCGAATGTCGCCGTCATCCCGGCCGCGGCGCCCGCCGCGAGGAGCGTCTTTCGCTCCATCGCCGAGGTCGGGAGTTTCTGGCCTAGGAGCGAGCCGATCGCGCCTCCCGTCGCGATGATCGGACCTTCGGCGCCGAACGGACCGCCCGTGCCGATCGCGATCGCCGCCGAGACCGGCTTCAACCAGGTGATCCGCGCCGGGATCTTCGACTCGTTCAGGAGGATCTGCTCCATCGCCTCGGGAATCCCGTGGCCGCGGATCGCTTTCGATCCGTAGCGCGCCATGAGGCCGACGACGAGCGCGCCCGCGACCGGAACGCCGATCGCCCAAAGCCCGAGGGCGTGGCCGGCCGGGGAGGAAAACTCCGTCGAGAACCGGCCGTAGTACGAAAGGTTCGTGATGAGACCGATCAGCCGCGTGAGCGCGTACGCGACGCCGGTGGCGACGACCGCGAGGACCGCGGAGAGGACGCAGAGCAGGCTCGTGCGCCGATCGACGAGCGGGGAGTGCCGATGGATGTGCGCGGCCTCGAGGCTCGGACCGAGGCTCGGCGCGATCGGCAATCCGTCGGTGCTCGAGGAATTCTTCACGTCGTGGTCATGCGCGGACATTCTTCTTTTTCCTTTCGCGGGCATCGTCTTCGAAGAGCAGCGGGGGGCGCGCTTCGTCGAAGCCCGCGGCGGCGACGAGGTCGTGCAGGAGGGCGCCGAGGCGCTTCCGTTTCTGGACGTCGAGCGCGCCGATTGCGCGCGCGAGGTCCTGCTGCGCGGTCCGCGGCGCCCTCTCGAAAGCGCGCGCGCCCTTCGGGGTCAGCGCGAGTTCGATCCGGCGGGCGTCCGCCTTCGAGCGGGCCCGGGAGACGAGTCCGTCGGCGATCAACCGGCCGACGACGACCGAGACGGTGCTCTGGTGAGTAAACGTGCGCTCCGCCAGCTCGTTCACGGAAAGACGGCCGGCCCGATGGAGCTGCTCGAGGACGAAAATCTGAGCGCCGCTGCGTCCGGCGGAAGCCTCGCAGGCGCGCGAGGAAACGCGGATCGCGCGCACGAGGACCCGGATCGAGTCGAGGATCTTTTTTCCGTCTTCCATAGTGTCACCGATAGCACAACTCGGGATTGAATTTATATGGGTTCCCATATAAATTCGTTTCACTGCCCGAAAGAAGGAAAAATGGACGCCCTCGCCGATTCCCGCATCGAAACGATTCCCGTAAAAATCCGCGCGACCCTCGAGAAGCCGCCGACGAACGGCAAGGTCGAGGTCGTGACCTTCGACGCGAAGGCGCGTTCCCGCCGGGCGCTGAAAATCCTCGGGATGTGCTGGGGGATGGCGCTCCTCTGCATCCCGATCCCGATCATCCACTTCACCGTGCTGCCGACCCTCCTGATCGCGGGGGTCGTCCTCTTCGTCCGCATGTCGGGCCAGTCGAGCCAGATCCTCGGCGGCGAGGGAACCTGCCCCGAGTGCAGGAAAACCTTTCGCATCGCGAAGGCGGATCACCGCTTCCCGATGGACGAACTCTGCGAGCACTGCCGCACGAGCGTGAGCATCTCCGACGCCGCCACGGCGTGATCGCGGTCGTTACGGTTTTTCGAAGTGCATGACCCAGTCGACGATCGAGCTGAACGTCGTGCTTGAGCCCGTGAGCGCGGTAGACGCGGTCTGGAGGGCGGCCGCCATCACCGGGTGGAGTGCCATCCGATAAGTCGGAGGAGTCGAGTCGGCCGAGCAACTCGTCCCGTTCCAGGACTTCCATCCGTTCCCGCCCGAGCAGTTTCCGTAGTCCCAAAACGGGCTGTTCCCGAGCGTGAACTCGAAGATCTCGTGGCCGTGGAAGTTCGTCGGGAACGTCGAGTTGTCGTTGTATTCCGTATAGCGCGCGTCCGGATAGCCGGTGCAGTTCGAAGTGATCGTCGCCACCATATCGCCCGGAGCCGCGCCGCCGCCGCCGGTAATCGCCGTCGGGCTGTACCAAGGGTCTTGGACGTTGTTGATGCCCCAGAGGGCGACTTTGTTCGTCGCGTACTTCGCGCAAAGCGAAGTCGCGTCCGCCGCCCGGTAAAACAGTCCGCCCGCGACCGCCGCGACCGCGGAGACCTTCTCCGGATAATCGTAAGAAAAGTTCAGCACGCCCGCCCCGCCCCAGCTCATCCCGATCACGCCGTATTTCTTCGGGTTCGTCCGGTAGGTCGCGTTCACCTGATCGACGACTTCGGCGAGGTAGTCGGTGCTGTTCGTGTTCACGCACTCCCAGAGCGCTTCGTTACACTGCGGCTGCACGACGATCGCGGAGAAGTCGTCGCCCGCCGCGATCATGCCCGCGAACGGGGTTTGGGCCATCGCGCTGAATTCGGATTCCGGGTTCGCGGCGTTGTTCGTGCGCTCGCCGCCGCCGTGAACGTACATGACGACCGGATAGGTATCCGACGGGTGATCGTAATATCCGGGCGGGACGTACACGGAATAGCGGACGGTCGCCCCGACGCCGATCTTGCTCGCGAGCGCGGTCGAATAGACCTGCATCGAGTTCCGGCGGGGAAGGACGCCGACGTAACGTTTCACGTCCGAGTCGGGTCCGAGCCCGTACTCGTCTTCGTAAATCGCGTAAACGGAATAAAGGAACTTATCCGAAAGACCCGGTTCTTGGATCAGCGTGCCGCTCGTGACGGCGGGGACCGATCGCGCGAGTTTGCAGGCGCCGACGCAGTTCGTGACGGCGTCCTTCACGTCGGCCGCGGTCAGGACGCCCGCGTCGCCGTAGAAGATCGCGTAATGGAGGGTCGCGTCCCGGCTCGGAGTCGCGTGGAGGTCGATCGAATCGGACCCGTTCGAGAGCGACCAGGTCACCGTGGTCGGGACGATCGCGGGCGCGTCGTCGGCGTTCGAGACCAGGTCGGCGAGCGAACGAAGCCGGGTCGAGCACGCCGAAAAGCAAAGCATCGCCGCGAGCGCGACGAGCGAAACGCGCGCACGCGGAAAGGATCGATTTTCGGGGTCTCGCGGGCGGCGCCGGTCCATATACGTCCTTCAGGGTTTGCCACGAAGATTTTCTACTCTTTCCATTTTCTCACTCGGGGGAGCGATTTGGAAAGATGGGTCGCCGGCGACCCTCCTTCCGCTTTCGACTTGGTAGGGGCTTATGGGTTCTTTAGACTCCAGGTATGAACGTTTCCGACGCTAAAACCCCGAAACCTCGGCCCGTACGCGGTCTCGCGCTCGGTTTCGGGATCGTCTTCGGCCTCTCGCTTTTCGCGCTCTTTCCCTTCGTGAGGCCCGCGGAGTGGGGCGAGGCGAAGCTCCGTTTCCGCCTCTGGCGCGCGGGCGCCGTGGCCGTGCGCTGGGAAAAACACCGCGGGTTCACCGAGGACCGATGCGCGGGAGCGGCTCCCGCCGACTGCCCGTGCGTCTGGTTCGTCCACGGGATGGGCGATTCCGCGGTGACGTGGCGGAACTTCTTCCTCGATCCCGGATCGTTCGACGGTCGGGCCGTGCGGCTCTTCGCGATGGACCTGCCCGGTCACGGGAGTTCCCTCCGGCGGCGGGATCCCTCCGAGTACCGCGTTTCCCGCATGGCCGACGAACTGAACGCCGGAATCGCCGCGACCGCGGAGTGCCGGACGAACGTGCTCGTCGGAAACAGCTTCGGCGGGTGGGTCGCCGCGCGGATGGCGTACGTGGCGCCGGGAAAGTTCGCCCGGCTCGTACTCGTCGGTCCGGCGGGCGTCGCCGCCTCCGAGGAGGCGACGAAGGACCTCTTTCGCGAACCCTCCGTCGAGAGCCTGAAGGAATTCCAACGTCGCGCTTATTTCAAACCGCGCGAACTCTCCGATCGCGAATGGGCGGCCGCCGCCGAACGGATGAAGCACGGTTCGACCGGCGAAATCCGCGACGCCCAAACGCCGGACGAACGGATGGACGACAAGCTCGGGAGGATCGACGTCGATACCCTGCTCGTGCACGGCGAAGCCGACCGGATCATCCCGCGCGCGGTGATCGACGTCTACGCGAAGGGACTCCCTCACCGCGAGGTCGTGACGATTCCCGAGTGCGGCCACCTCCCGCAGAAGGAATGCCCGCAAAAACTCTTTCCGATCATCCGATCGGCACTCCCGAAATAGCGGGCGCCGAAACCGATCTTAGTCTTCGCGCTTCTTCACGCGCGCGATCGGGCGGCGGGAGAAGCTCCGGCCTTCGGCGCGCGGGGCGCGACCTTCCGAGCGCGGAGCGCGGTTCTCGCCGCGTCCCGGTCCGCGGCCGAAACCGCGTCCTTCGGAGCGGCCGAAGCGGCCCTCGGGGCGCTCGGAGCGCTCGGAGCGTCCTTCCGGTCTCGAGTTAAAACGCGGTTTTCCGTCGCGCCGGCCGAACGCCGGGCGATCGCCGTCGTCACGGCGCGGTTTCGGACCGCCGCCGCCGAAACGGGTCATCGGACGGCGTTCGCCCTCGTCGCGGTCGCGCGGACCGGAGGAGAACCGGCCGGCCGAGGAGGCCGTGCGTTTCTTGAATTTCGGCATGTCGACCGAGCTCGAGTAAGACTTCTTCGCCCCGAACTTCTTCGGAGCCGGAGTCGCGTCGCCCGCCGCGCGGATGACGATCCGGTCGCCCTTCGTGCCGCTCGTCGCGGCCGGAGCGGACGATTTCACCGCGATGCGGTTCGGGATGCGCTCTTCCGCGCCGGCGCCGACTTTCGGGAGGATCTTCCCGTGCTCGTCGACGTTCCGGAGACGCTGGTCGCGCGGCAGGATCGCGCGCTCGGTCGCGAGCCGATGCTCGAGCGCTTTCACGCCGAGTTCGGGTTGGGCGAAGAGGGCTTCGAATTTTTCCTTGTTCACGATCCGGAACTTGCCCGGTTCGAGCCCGTGGAGGGTGAGGTGACCGATGCCGGAGCGGGTGATTTTCTCGACGAGGAAACCCTTCGTCTCGAAGTACCCCTTCACGTCGACGTTCGCGGCGTTCAGGAAAACGATCTCGATGCGGGTCTTCTTGTTCAGTTCTTCGTTGATGCGCACGGAGAGGGGCTTCACGCGCTTATCGCCGACGAGGCCGCCGCGCGAGAGTCGGTCGATCATCTCGGTCGTGATGTGACCCTTGACCTTCACGTGGTAGATGCGCGGGAACTTGTCGCTCTTCTGGATTTTCTCGGCCATCGCGCCGTCGTTCGTGAGGAGCAGGAGGCCGTCGGAATTGAAGTCGAGGCGACCGATCGGATTCAGGTGCACCTTCATCTTCGAAAGGAAGTCGGCGATCGTCGGGCGGCCCTCGGGGTCGCTCATCATCGAGATCACGCCTTTCGGCTTATTGAAGACCACGTAGAAAAGATCCTCGAGTTTGCGGAGGAGTTTGCCTTCGACTTTGATGTGGTCGGAAGTGAAGTCGGCCTTGTCGCCGAGTTTCGCGACGGTGCCGTTCACCGTGACCAAACCTTGTTCGATGAGTTCTTCCGCTTTTCGTCTGGATGCGATCCCAGCTTGTGCTAGGATTTTCTGGAGCCGTTCAATTGACATAGAGCATCCTTGTAGCATGAGCCCTGAAAAAGACACCTCGAAAAAGGCTGCAGCAGAGGACGGCTCTCCGGAAGGGCCGCTCACTCCCTGGGAGCGCTTTAAAGAGAAGGTTTGGCAGCCTTGGCTCGCTGCGTTAGCGTTTTCGTGCGCCGTCGGCGTGGTCCTTTACCTCCGTTATCCGGCGAAATTCGACGTCATCACCGGCCAGATTCCGCAGGACTTCGGCGTCTACGTGAAGGCCTGGCAGCGCTACCAGCAGGGCGAGCCGGTCTACGTCCCGAACGAATACCTCGCGTTCAAGTACGCGCCCGGCATGCTCGCGCTGATCGGGGTCCTCCCGAAAGCGCCGACCGACGCGTGGTTCGCCTTCAGCACCCTTTGCGTCGCCGCGCTCACGCTCTCGTTCATGATCGGCGCGCGCTACCGCAGCTGGCGCGACGTCGTCGCCCTCATTCTCGGCGTGGCGCTCGCGTGGAAGGGGATCCTCGAGTGCTTCGACTACGGCCAAGTCGAGGTCTTCATCCTGCCCGTGCTGATCCTCGCGACCTCGCTCTACACGCGCTACACCCTCGCGGCCGGCGCGCTCGTCGGGATGCTGCCCTGGCTGAAGGCGCCGCTCCTCTTCATGATCATCCCGTTCGCCGTCGCTTCCTCGCGGCGCGAGCGCGACGAAGTGAAACCGCCGCTTCGGCGCTTGAAACTCTTCACCTCGGGATTCCTTTTCTCGAGCGTGTTTTGGGGCGCGGGCCTCCCGTCGCTCGCGTTCGGTCCGGACCGTGCGCTTCGGATGTCCCAAGAATGGTTCAATCTCCTCCGTACCCAGCCGACGTCGCTCTTCGCGAACGACATGAACCAAAGCCTCTGGGCTTCGGTCAGCCGGTGGGTCGACGTGCACGCGAGCGCGCCGTCCTCGGAGATGACGGCGCTCGGGATCGCGGCGCTCCTCTGCGGACTTCTGATGGGGCTTCTCGTGATTCGCCGTCCCTACGCGCCGACCGCCCAAGACAGCTTCGTCTGGATCACGCCGTGGCTGATCATGGGCCAGCTCGTGAATCCGCTCTCGTGGCGGTGGGGGAGCGTTTACCTCGTCGGCGCGTGTTTCGCGGCGTTCCGCCCGGGCCGGCGCTTCCTTTGGTTCCGGAGCCTGCTCTGGCTCGCCGTGATCGGACTCTTCCTGCTCCAGCAGAACCCGTTCGTGAAGGGTGTCCTCGGGCTCACCCACTGGACGGACCTGCACGAAGCCGGCGTGATCACGCTTTATTGGGTCACCCTTTTGCTTCTTTCGATTTAATCGGTACACTGGGCGTGTTCATGGATTGAACCGCTCGCGCGTCCCGCGAGTCTCGAAAGGAATTTCCCGTGATGAGATGGATCTCGTCCCTCGTTGTCCTTTTCCCGATCGTCGCGCACGCGGCCGAGTTCACGGGAGATTTCTGCGACGCCCGCACGCGCGGCACGATGACCGCGACGATCGACAAGATCGCCGACGACCGCGGAATGCGGATCGCGTTCGAAAACGACGGCGGCCTCGCCGGCGGAGGCGTGTGCTGGTGGCACTCGCGCCTCCAGCGCGCGGCTTGGTACCTCGCGCGATTCGACGCGATGGCCCCGGCGCCTACCCGCGACGAGGCGAAGCGGCTCGTGCGGCGGCTCGTCTCGCGCAAGGAAGTCGTCACGATCCCGGGCTACGCCGATTTCCGCTCGTTCACGAAGGATTTCGAACCCGTCGTCCAATCCGAGCTGAACGCCTGGCAGCTCCGCGACGCGTTCATCAACCAAGCCTACCTCCGCGGCCTCTCGGGCGTTTCGCACTATCGGCATCCCGAGAAGTTCCGCGCGCGCCTCGAAAAGGTCTTCACGGAATACAACGAAGCGCGCGCGCGAGGCGACGTCGTGTGGGTGATGCTCCAGATGCGCGGGATCGCCTCGCACGCGAGCTTGATCCGCGGGATGGAGCTCACGCCGGACGGCGGTTTCCGCATCGCGATGGTCGACAGCAACTTCCCCGACAAGCTCGTCGAGTACGTCGCACGGCCGGGCGACCTCGAGCTGAACCCGTCGAGCATCCAGGTCGACGATTACACGTCGGTGCCCTATGCCGGGTTCACGCGCGATCTCCGCCGGATCCACCGGGCGGTCGAGCGGTACTGCGATCCGGATTTCAAATCGACGCCGGCGGAAGACGCCGAGGACGCGGACGATACGGTCGATCCGCGGGACTTCGACCTGCTCGTCGACTGATCGAAACGGGTTTCGGCGTTACTTTTTCGCGGCCGGCTTTTCCGGCGTCGTCTCGTGGGCGTCGCGGGTGAGGGCGAGGCCGCGCGCGAACTTGATCGCGTCCTCGCGACCGAGGTGCAGTCCGCCTTCGGCGACGGCGTAGCCGTAGGCTTGGGTGAAGTTCTCGAACGCGCCCGGGCCGGCGGCGAGCAGCGTCTCGGAGACCTTCAGCGCCTCGCCGCTGACGAGCGAAGGGCCGTGCGAAGAGGTGAGGTATTCGAATCCGCGGATGAACGGGCCCGCGACGCCGCCGTTCCAGGTTTCGCCCTTCGCGGCGATCCGGGAGGCGAAGGCTCCGCATTGGGGCTTCGGCAGGCCGAGGTTCTTCTCCTCGGTGCAGAACGCGAGAAGCTTTTCGAAATCCGCGCGGACCTGCGGCTGATCGCCCGCGAACTCCTTCGCGAGGGAAAGCGCCATCCGGAGCGAGTCGCCGAGATCGAGATCGAGGTACTCTTCGGCGAACGCGCGTTTGAAGACGGTGACGAAGGTGTCGACTTCGGCGGGCGTGCCGATCGCGAAACGTTTCCCGGTTTCCGCGGCTTCGCGCCCCGAAAGGCCGGCTCGGCTCAGCATCGCCGAAACGCGGATGAAACGCTCGGCCGCGCCCGCGCATCCCTTCGCGATTTCGTCGGCGTACTTACGCGCTTCGGGCTCCGGCAGTTTCAAGCTCGAGCTCGAGCGGAGGAATTCGAGCGCGGTGATGTACTCGCGCGACGCCGGGCACGGGCGGTTCTCGGCATGGGCGGAAAGGGCGAGGAAGGCGAGGAGAATCGGCGCGAAGCGGAGCATGCTCACCACCGGAAGGCGAGGACGAGTCCCGGAGCGACGTCGCCGCGCGAGTTACGGGGCAGGAGCGAAACGCCGGCGACCGGTCCGTAGATCCGTTTCTTATAGTCTTTCTGGGCGTCCGCGGTCTTTTCCCAGGTGTGGGCGAAGAGCAGCGGCGTGAACGCGGTCGCGACCGAGGCGATCGCGAAGACGCGGCCGAAGGAGCGGTCTTTCGCCGCCGCGGCCATGAAAACTCCGGCACCGGCGTTCGTGAGGAACGAGAAGTACTTCATCTTCCGCGCGATGGAAGCCGCGTTTTCGAGGGCCTCCTCGGCGTAGCGTTCGCGGACGAGCTGCTCGCGCGTCGTCTTCTTCGGCATCGTCGCGAGGTCGTGGGCCGCGGTGGAGTAGGGCGGATTTCTTTTCAGCGCGAGTTCGGTCAGTCCGATCCACGCGGCGCCGACGCCGATACCGGCCCACGGCGCGTATTTCGGCCAGGACTTCGTCGGATCGTCGTCCGTTCCGTTCGCGGCGAGCACGAGGCCCGAGAGGATCGACATGGCGGCGGGCGCTTCGATCGCCGCGTGCACCCACCGGTCGGAGCTTTCGCGGGCCGCTTCGGATTCGACCCGCTCGCTCGCGCGGGGCGCGACGGCGAGTTCGGGATACTCGAATTCGGCGGCGGGTGCGGCGTTCGAAAGCGCGAGGGCGGTTAGCAAGATCGAAACGTTCGTCGATTTCATAGGCGGGATCACTTTCCAATTTTTCGGGCTTTCCACTATCCTAAACGCAAGCAACGAAAACCCGAAAGGTGAGAATTCATGAATCGTGCGCTTCTCGCATCCGTCACCGCCGTCGTTTTGATTTCGCTCTCCGCCGCCGCGGACGAGCACGTCGGAACTTTGACTCAGCTCGAAGGGCTCGTGCAGATTTTTTCGCACCCGTCGAAGACGATGCCGAAGGAGAAACCGAAGGACGGAACGCTCGCGCTCTTCGAAGGCGAGTACTACGTCGTCGGAAACGGGAAGGCGGGCGATCCGGTCGAGAACGGGAACATCGTCCGCACCGCGCCGGGCGCGAAGGCGCGCGTCGTCTTCGAGAACGGCGACCAGTACCAGGTCGGCTCGGGAACGGCGTACCGGGTGAGCTGGGACGCGAAGGCCGCGGAGCGCGCGAAGCTCCAAGCGAAGATCGACCTCATGTACGGAAAATTCCGCGGCGTCGTCTCGAAAGAGGGGCCTCGGAAGAAGATGTTGCTTCGGACGCCGACGGCGGTGATGGGCGTTCGCGGGACGGATTTCTTCGTCGAAGAGAACGCGCGGACGGGGGAGAGCGAGTTCACGATCATCCGCGGAGCGGTGGACGTCACGCCGCTCGCGAAGGACGCGAAAACGCCGGCTCCGGCTCCCGTGGTCGTGAAGGCCGGGTATTCGGCGGTGGTCGCGGAGGCGGCGGCGAAAGCCGAGTCGCCGAAGCCGGTCGAGCTCCGGGCGACCGCCCAGGACGAGCTGCGCGCGATCGAGAAACATTCCGAGATCGCGCCGGCGTCGGCCGCGGCGCCCCTCTCGAAGGAAGTCGCGGCGAAGGTCGAAGGACTCGAGAAGAAGGCGCTCGAATCGACGCTGAAGGAGATCCGCGAATATTCGCCGGAGCTCCACGCGAAGCTGACCGCGAATCCGGGATCCGCCGCCTCCCTCGACCGCGTGAACGCGGCCTCGGTGGAAGCGCTCGTGCCGACGGCTCCGAAACTCGCTCCGAAGCGGCGCCGAAAACCGGTGCTCAAGGACCTCGACCCCGAGGAAGACGAGCGCGCCTACGAGCGCTATTTCAAGCCGGTCGAGTGACGGCAGTGCCTTGAAATTATTAGATTTTGCAGGGGCATCTCGGCCGCTCTAAAGGTTGACTAAATTAGTATGAATTGATATAAGGAGCGCCTTCTTCGGAGGTTCCCGTGCGCTCCCTTCCGCTGTTTGCCCGTTTCGCGCTCATCCCGGCCGCCCTCGCCTTTGTGCAGGGGTGTAGCCGCCCATCGACGCCTCCCGCTTCCTCGGATCTCGCGCCGGCGAGCGGGTTGCACCTCGCCGAACGTGCGGACTTCGGTCCGGAAAAGAATCCTTCGGCGGACCCGAGGTACGACGGAAAAGCCATGAAGAACCTGATGAACTCGATGAGTTCGGAGATGTACGCGTCTTCTTCGGGTTTCTACGCGGAATCGAACGACGACCGAGCCGACGTCTCGATCGGCGACGATTTCGAAGCGACGACCTACCTTTCGCGTTTCATGAGCCACGCCGACGAACTCGTCGGGCCGGTCGAGGCGAAGCTCAGTTTCGAGCGGGCGTGCGAGTCCGGCCGGCGGATCGTGATCGGAGCGGTCGGCGACGTGCTCCTTCACCAGCCGCTCGCGTCCCAAGGCATGGCGAACAAGCGCGAGGGATTTTCCTCGCTTTGGTCCGACCTGGAACCGTACCTGAGCGCGCCGAACCTGATGTACGCGAACCTCGAAGGCCCGGCCGCCGGCCCGCTCACTCCGAGCGGGAAGGTGATCGCGGAACCGGGTTACTTCGACAAGGTGGCCTACACGAGCTATCCGGCCTTCAATTACCGCCCCGACCTCATCACCGATCTCCAGTCGTCGGGCATCGACCTCGTTTCGACGGCGAATAACCACGCCCTCGATCGCCGTTCGCTCGGCGCCGACCGCACGATCGGATTCCTGAACAAAGCCGGCCTTCCGTTCATGGGCACGCGTACGGTGGAGGAATCCCGCGCGAACCCGCCCGAGAAAACGAACTGGACGACGATCACCGAGAAGGACGGGTTCCGCATCGGGTGGGTCGCTTGTACCTTCAGCACGAACGGGATTCCGGATCCCTATCAGCAGGTGCTTCGCTGCTTCGAGCAGCGTTCGATCGTGCTCCAGCAGATTCGAAATCTGCGTGCCGACCCGTCGATCGACGCCGTGATCGTGACCCCGCACTGGGGCATCGAGTACACCCACACGCCGGGCGCCGATCAGCGCGGCCTCGCGAAAGACATGATCGAAGCCGGCGCGACGATCGTCTTCGGAAACCATCCTCACGTGCTCCAGCCGGTCGACCGCCTCGTCGCGGCCGACGGTCACGAAGGATTCGTCATTTACTCGCTCGGAAACTTCGTCAGCGGTCAGAAGGGCGTCGCGAAGCGCACGTCGGCGCTGATCTACGTCGGTCTCACGAAAGGGAAGGACGGTCGCACGTTCGTGAACGGCGTTCGCCACCTCCCGCTCGCGATGATGTACGAGTCGGGCGGCCTCACGGTCCGTCCCGCGAAAGGCCATTTCGACGAGGCCCGCGTGCTCGCGAACCGCATCCTTTCGCGCTCGACCGAGATCGACCCCGAAGAAGCGCTCGTCACGAATCCGGGCTGCGGCGGCTAGTCCCTCGACAAATCCTCGGATTTAGCTGCCTAGCGTCAATCTCTCGCTCGCCCTTTTTTCCCGGGCTTTTTCGCGGTTCCGGAATGCGGGCGAGGAAAGTCGGACCGATTTCTTGCGCAAAGCGCCGGCTCGGTTTATCCCCTGCGTCACTCAGTCGGGGGTATTCATGAAAGTTCGCGCTCTGGTTCTCGGTCTCGTTTGTCTCTTCACGTCCGCGGGTTCCGCGTTCGCCGTCGAACCGGCGGAATGGAACGTCCTCTTCTTTCTGAACGGGAAGAACAATCTCCAACACGAGATGCAGGAGTTTCTCCTGAAGAACCTCTACGCCATGAGCGACGTAAACAAGGGTCGGAACCTTCCGCTCCATCTGCCACGGAACGTGAACATCCTCGTCGAGTACGGAACGATCGCGAAGGACTGCAATCCGAACGACCGCGCCGATCACGACCTAGACCTTTGCCGGACCGGCGTGAAGCGCTTCCGCATGATCAAGGGCGCCGATCAGGTCGCCGGCCGCGATTCCGCGTTCCAGTACCTCGGCAAGGAAGACATGGGCGACGCGAACGCGCTCGTCGACTTCGCGGCGTGGTCCCGGAAGTTCCCGGCCCGCAAGACCGTCCTCTATATCTTCGACCACGGATCGAACTACCGCGGCCGGGCCGACGACGGCCTCTTCAGCTTCGACGAGGAGACGGGGAATTCGATGAGCCCGCGCGAAGTCGCCGACGGGTTCCGCAAGATGGCTTCCGTACTCGGCCGCCCGATCGAACTTTTCGTCACCGACATGTGCCTCGTCGGGTCGGCGGAAGCGCTCGGCGCCCTCGACGGTTCGCTTCGTTTCTACGTCGCTTCTCGCGAGAGCGTGAGCGGCTATTCGATCAACATCATCGACATCCTGCGCGTCCTCGAGAAATTCCCGGGCATCAACTCGAAACGCTGGGCGTACCAGATCGTCCTCCAAGCGAACAGCTACTCGACCCGCACGGATTTCTCCGCGTTCGCGATCGATAATATGCAGAACTTCGAGATCGCACTCGCCGAACTCGTCGATTCGATCCGCCGGGCGCCGGACGCCGACCGGATCCGCTTCCAAACGCACTTCCTGAAGGAGTGCCGTTTCATGGACATCGGCGCCGAATCGAGCTTCGAGTTCCGCGACGTCCTCGGGTGCCTCTATTCCCTGCCGGGTATGAAGGAGCGGCCGGAGTACCGGAACCTCCAGCACGCCTACTACCAAGTCCTCTTCACGAACTCGAACGACATCCGCTCGTCGGGCATGTCGATCTGGGGCGGGGATAACCGCAGCGCCTCGGCGAGCGCCGAGTCCCTGAAACAGTACCGGACGCTTCGATTCGACGAGCGGTCGCACTGGTCGGACCTGATCGAGGTCCTCGGCGCCGGACGCCGAACCGACGCGGGTTTCCGCTCGGGCGCCCACGGCCGCCGCCACCGGTAATCGAACTTCGAGCGAATTCGAAAAGTAAAAGGGCCGCTCCCGGTGAGGGCGGCCCTTTTTTTCGTTCAGGAATCGGATCGGGCCTTCGCCCGGCGCCGTCACTCGATCGGCATCTCGGCGGTCTCGCCCGGCTTCGTCTCTTCGACGGCCGCGGCGAAATTCTCCGCCTGCTCGTCGAGGCGACCTTCGGCGATGGCTTGGGCCCGCGCCTTTTCGATCGCGGCTTCGAGGTCGGCCTCTTCGGCTTGGGCCTGGAGGGTCGGCGTGTTGATCTCGATCGACTTCACGCGCTCGCGGATGTCGGTGAGGAACTTCTCGTCCTCCTTCGGATCGTAAAGCAGCGAGACGGAGTGGTCCGAATTCATCTGCGATACGAGCTCGCGCATCTTTTTCACTCGCGGGTCGGCGTCGTCCGGGTTGCCGGACTGCGAACCCGGGATCATCGACTCGAGTTCCTTCAGCGGCGGGAGGGCGTCGAGCGACTTCAGCGAGAAGATCTCGAGGAACTCGTTCGTCGTCGCGTAGAGCATCGGGCGGCCGGGAAGTTCCGATCGACCGACGATCTTGATGAGTTTCTTGTCGAGGAGGCCGCGGATGAAGTGCGAGGAATCCACGCCGCGGATCTTGTCGATGTCGTCCTTCAGCACCGGCTGTTTGTAGGCGACGATCGCGAGCGATTCCATCGCGCCGGTCGAGAGGCGCTGGGTTTGGATCTTCGCGAGTTTCTTCGCGAGCGGGGCGCGGATCGGCTTCGTGCGGAACTGGTAGCCGTGGGCGATCTCCGCGAGCTCGATGCCGTGGGAGAACCGCGCGTACCGGGCTTGGAGGTTCGTGAGCGCTTCCTGGAAGTAGTGGAGCGACATCTCGGGTCCGAGGAGTTCCCGGAGCTTATTCGCCGAGAGCGGGCGCTCGCTCATGAAGAGGAGCGCTTCGATGCAGCTCTCCATCTCGCGCAGGTCGAGTTCGCCGCTTTCCGATTCTTCCGGCTCGCGCGGGAGCGCGGCCCGGAGTTCCGGATCGTTCGCGAGGTCGTCCTCGGCTTCTTCCTTCATCGCCTTTTCGAGGGCCTCGTCTTCCGCGATTTCGGCGGCGAGACGCTCTTTCGCCTGGGCGGCGTTCGCTTCGGCGACTTCGGCGGCTTCCTTCGCGAGTTCCGCGTCCTGGGCGGTCATCTTTTCCTGGAGGCGCTCGAGGGTTTCGGCGATTTCGGTTTCGTCGTCCGCAAGCGCCAAAGGCGCCAAGTCATCGTCGAGCGGAGCCGGTTCGGAGTCGTCCTCGGATTCCTCGGAGTCGACGAGGTCTTCCGATAGGAGGTCGGCCAGGTCGCCGTCGAGGTCGAGCGGCTCGTCGGATTTTTGGGCTTCGGCGACGTCCATCGCCTTACGCGCGGACGAGTCGGCGCCCGACGGATCCGCGAGGAGCGTAACCGAACCCGATTCGGATTCGGAGGCGTGTCCGGTCGCGACCGGGTCGGCCGCCCATTCGGAGGCCGCGCTTTCGAGGCTCGGTTCGGCGGCGCCCGTGGGCGCGATCGTCTCGTTCTCGTTTTTCGTCTTCTTCGGGCTCATCGCGACCTCAAGATTCGGCGTTTCGATCGGCATCCCGACCGCCATCGGCAGGGACTCTTCCTGTAAACTCACCTTCGGAAGCGCGCTCACGGCTCTCGTCACGTCGTCCGTGATTTCCGTCGTCAGACCCGGAGAGAACGGACCCGAGAGCGGGCTCTCGGGATTCTCCGAAGGAGGCGAGATCGATTCCGCGGGAAGCGTCTCGAGTTTGATCTCCGGAATCGCCGCGAGCCAATCCAGCACCGGAAGGATCTCCATCGTCGGCGGCGTCTTCAGCTCGATCGAGATCGGATGCGAGAAGCGCAGTTCGATCGTCTCCGGCATCGGATGCCGGAGTTCCAGCGAGATCGGAGTCGGATGCCGAAGCTCCACGCTCAGAGGCATCGGGTGCTTCAGCTCCACCGAAATCGGCCAGCTCATCTTCAGTTCCACGGACTCCGGGAGGGGCGTCCGGAGGAGCAATTCCAGCGGCTGCGGCGGCTGCGGTTTGGGCGGCGTGGCCTTCTCCGTGAGCGGCTGCGGCGGCGACTTGCTTTTCGATGGTTGCTTCGACGGCATCAAAGCCTCGCGCCAAGTCCGTATTAAACCCTTTAATGCTTTCCAGAAGTTCAACATAGATTTCTTCGTAAACCTTTTCTTGGTGGAGGCGCATTTTCTTCAGCCGCCCGAGTTCGAGCGAGGCGAGGAAGCTGACGACGGTTTCCGGCCGGGAGTTCGGGTCGCGCAGAAGCGCCCGGAGTCCGGTGAGTTTTCCGACTTCCATGCGGTCGCCGAAGTCGGTGATCTTTTCCGCGAGCGAGACGGTTTCCTTCTTCAGGATCGTCGTCCGCTTGCGTTCCTTCACGAGCAGGTCTTGGAACGTGATCGCGAGTCCGGTCACGTCCATCGCCTTCCAAACCTTCTCGGTCGGCTTGCGGGTCATCGGACGTTGGTAAACGTCGTCGCCGAGGAGCGGGAGGCGCGCGAGTTCTTGGCCGGCGTCGAGGAAGCGCTGGTGTTCGAGGAGCTGACGGAGCAGGTCTTCCGGCGACATCACCTCGTCGCCGTCGGCGAGGAGTGCGTTCGGGTCGATTTCGGTCGGCAGCAGCGACTTCGACTTCCACTGAATGAGCGTCGCGGCCATCACGAGGAAATCCGACGCGATGTCGAAGTCGAGTTCCTGCATCAGCCGGACGTACGCGAGGTACTGGTCGGTGATCTTCGAGATCGCGATCTTCGAGACGTCGAGCTCGTGGCTCTGGATCAGGTAGAGCAGGAGATCGAGCGGTCCCTCGAAACGGTCGACTCGAATGTTGATCGGTACGCGATGGGCCATATCCCTCCGGAAGGGGCCACTACCCGTAGTGGCCCTGCACGAGCGACGTACTGCTTCAGTCAACTCTCTGACAGTATCCTATCGAAAGATTCAACTGAGGCAAGTCGTGAAATGGGAGGGACCGGGAAAACCGCGGGAAAAAGACACGCCGCGCGTCGACGCTCAGGTTCCGGTGGAGAGGTCTGGTTCAAGTCTTCGGAATGAAGCCCATTTTATCGTAAACATGCGCGATCTTCATTGCGGCGCGTTTACGGGCGTTTTCGGCGCCGCGCTTCAATACCTGATCAAGATACCCGCGATCGGCCATCAGTCGCGCCGTTTCGTCGCGAATCGGGCGAATCGCATCGACGCAAATCGCGGCCGTGTCGACTTTCAGGTGTCCGTACATCTTGCCCGCGTAAGCGGCGACGATCTCCGGAATCGGTTTTCCGGTAAGGACCGACTGGAGCGTGAGGAGGTTCCGGATACCGGGTTTGTCGTCGGCGTCCGTGATTTCGGAGCCCGAGTCGGTGACCGCGCTCTTCACCTTTTTCTCGATGTCCTTATCGGTGTCGTCGAGGAAGAGGGTCGCCTTCAGGTCGGCGTCGGACTTCGACATCTTCTTCGTCGGGTCCTGCAGGCTCATGATCTTCCCGCCGAGCTTCGGGATCCACGGCTCGGGGATGCGGAAGAGCGCGGGCTTCACCTTCGTCGGATCTTTTCCGTCCCAACCCGGCGTGTAGTGGTTGTTCATCCGGATCGCGAGGTCGCGCGTGAGTTCCACGTGCTGCTTCTGGTCCGCGCCGACCGGGACGAGGTCGACGTCGTAAAGGAGGATGTCCGCCGCCATCAGCACCGGGTAGGCGAAAAGGCCCATCGGGATCGAGTCGCCGTGCTTCGCCGACTTATCCTTGTACTGGGTCATCCGTGAAACTTCGCCCATCGTCGCGTGGCAGGTGAGGACCCACGCGAGCTCGGCGTGCTCCGGCACGTGCGACTGCACGAAGAGCGTCGATTTCTCGGCGTCGAGGCCGCACGCGAGATAAGTCGCGACGGTCCGGTAAGTCTGGTCGCGGAGTTCGGGCGCCCCGCGCTTGTCGGAAATCGCGTGGAGGTCGACCGCGAAGAAGAGGCAGTCGTAATCCGCCTGCATCGTCGCCCAGTTTTTCACGGCGCCGATGTAGTTTCCGATCGTGAGTCGGCTCGTCGGTTGGACCGCGGAGAGCATCGTTTTCTTGGTGGTCATGCGAAGGAAAATCCGAAAATCGCCTGGGAAACCCCGAGCGCAAGGTGGGTCAGGAAGGAAATCGGGCCGTTCAAGAACACGAGCGCGTTCGACCAGAGCAGCGCGATCAGGATGAAGAAGGAGTAGCGCTCGACCTGCTGGAGCATTTGGCTCGCGTTGTAGCCGAGGAAACTCTCGAGGATCTTCGCGCCATCGAGCGGCGGGAGCGGGAGGAGATTGAAGAGCGCGAGCGCGAAATTGATCTGGATCCCCGCGACCATCATCTTCAGGAGCGGCTCGTAGAGCGAAAATTCGGGCGTCACGTATTTATAGAACACGCCGAAAACGAGCGCGGCGAGGAAGCCAGTGATGATGTTCGTCCCCGGTCCGGCCACCGAGACCCAGAAAAGTCCCGGGCGATACTTCCGGAAGCGCGTCGGATTGATCGGGACCGGCTTCGCCCAGCCGAAGAGGAGCGGGATGCCGGTGATCATGTTGATCATCGGGATCGCGACCGTGCCGATCGGATCGACATGGGCGAGCGGGTTTAACGTGAGCCGACCGGCGTCGGTGGCCGTTCGGTCTCCCCACATTTTCGCGACCAGCCCGTGGCCGAACTCGTGAAGCACGATGGCCATGAAGAAGGGGACGATTTGGATCGTCATCATCTGGATGCGTTCGGCGAAAGAGCTGTCCATCTCGCTAGAAATTCGCACGTTTAAGGGGCTCGGTAAAGGCGTCAATGGTTCGACGGGAAGAATCGCTCCGGAACGCGGAGAAACCCTAGAAGCCGGGCCAGCGGTATCGGATAATGGGATCGGTGCGTCGGTCTCCCGCTCTCCCGTATCTTTTCTCGGCCCTTTTTTCCGCGATCGCCGTCGCCGTCGCCGGCGACGCTCCGCCCGTCGACTGCATCACGGTCGTCACGCACCTTTACCGCCCGAGCAAGTGGAGTCCGTTCAATCACTTCAAGCGCGTGAATGCCGGCGCCTCCGAGATCTCCCTGAACGGAGCTTCGGAAGTCGAAGAGCGATGGCGGGCGCTCGCCGGGTATCCCGTCGGCGAGATCATGGCCTCGCCCGGGCACACCTTCATCGAGGACGCGAAGCGCGTTTCCGAGGCGGCCAAGGACGCCTCCCTCCTCGCGGAGCTCCTTAAATCCGAGCCGATCATCCTGAACGCCGTGACCGGTCCCGCCGGCCAGGTGCTTTCGGTCGACGCTTGGGTCGGGCACGACGGACTCGCGGCCTTGCTCCTCGCGAAAAAGCTGACGATCGGCGATTTGCCGCGCGAAAACGTGCGCATCCTCGTGAACGGACACGTCGACGGCGGAACGCAATGGGGACACTGGGTGCGCGCCTCGGGTGCCGACCTCGAGACCATCGGGAAGAGCTACTCCCGCGTGAGCGGTCCGGGCGTCGAGGAGGGAACGATCTCCGTCGACGGCGCCGCACTGAACTTCGATCTCGGTTCGCGTACCGACCTCGCGGGATACCTCTCCACGCTCGAGCGGCCCCAGCCGAAGATCGCGATCCAGTTCGGCACGCTCGATCCCTACCACGAGGGTCATTTCGGAATGCTCGCGACTTCGCTCGGGTCGGAAGGATTCGACGAAGCGCTCGTCGTGCCCGGCTATACGCCGGCCCACAAACCGAACGCTTCGCCGATCTTCCATCGACGGAACATCATCGCGCGTCGGCTCGATAGGGAACTGAAGGCGAATCTTTTCTCGTCGAATTCCGCGCTCTGGCTCGATCAATTCGGAGTATCGGTGTTCGTCCGGCGGATCCAGCAAACCTACGGCACTACCCACGTCGAGATCCTGATCGGACAGGACGCCTTCGACGCGATTTTGAAACAAGGACTCGTGCGCCCGGGGATGCGCGAGCGGTACCGCGTCTTCCCGCGCGGGAACGGGCCCTTGCCCGAGCTGCCCGAAGCGCTCAAGGATCACGTCACCTACGTGCGGGCCGACGATCGGCTCCAGCTCAGCTCGACCCTCGTGAAGAAGCAACTCGCCGCGGGGAGCCTCGACGCGGAAAAATCCCTTCACCCGCGCGTCCTCGAGTACATCCGCCAGAACCACCTCTACGGAACCGAAAAATTCCTCGCTCCGGTCGGGCAAGAGGCGAATCCGTTCTTCAAGGCCGTCGCGAGCGGGAAGACCGAGCTCGTGGTCGCCCAGGTCGGCGCGCTCGACGTCCTAGCGTCCGCTTCCGGTCTGCCCGCCGATTTCCGTCGGCTCGCCGAAGCGAAGCGCGCGACGATGATCGGCGTGGCTTCGCCGCCTCCGAATGCGTTCGGCGAGGGCGAGGGAGTCGTCCAGTGGGCGCTCGAATTCGCCCTCGGCACGTTCATCTCTCCCCACTACGACCGGGAATTCCGACCGGCGCTGATCCAGGCGATCGGCGAAAGCGCGAATTCGGGCACGAGCGCGATCGAAGCGCTGCTGCCGACGGTGCGCGGGATCCAGATCGCCGATCCGCAAGAGATCAAGCAATCGGTCGAAGCCATCGCGAAAATCGGCGAACGCCGGGGGAACTACGTTCCCCGCGGGCAGAACGCCGTCGGCGGGTTCGCCGACCAGGTCGCGCGGCTGGTCCGGGACTCGAAGCCTTCGGTGTCGAAAATCGGGGAGGGGAACGCGAACGTCACGCTCCTCCTGACCTATCCGACCGGGGAGAAGTTCGTGTTCAAACCGCGGATGGGCGAGAAAAGTTTCAAGGACGCGGGCAATCTGAGTCCGACCTACGTCCACTTCGCCCGCGAAGCCGAGGCCTATTCGCTCGTCGAGTTTTGGGCGGGGAACGCGAGCGCGCGCAGGACGGGGCGGAGTCGCGTCCGGACCGCGAAGACGCTCGAAGCGGTGCTCACGATCGACGGGAAGGCGTGGGGACCGGGGTCGATGCAGGTCTTCCAGGAAGGATACACGACGCTGAAGGACTTCATCGCGAAGCGGCCCGAGGCTTGGGAGAAAATCCGTAAATCGCGCGAATGGCTCGAGGCCGAAGCCGACGTGAAGGCGTTCGACTTCGTGATGGGGAACGTCGACCGTTTCCCGAACCGGGTCTACCAAAACGGGAATCTCGGGAACATTCTCGTGCCCGCGGAAATGACCGAGCCCTCCGAACTCGAACTCGTCCTGATCGACAACGGCGTCGGCCGGCCGGGACACCCGGGCTTCGACGTGTCGACCCTTTCTCCACATATGAGCGCCGCCTTGCGTCAGGCATTCCACGATTTCGATGCGGCGAGCTTTCGAAAGATGGAAGCGTATTGGCTCTCTGCGGACGGCGTAGAGGACGTGATTCGGCGGGTGGAACTCACGCGGGACTACCTCGCGAAGCACTGAGAAAATCGAATTGTCTCGGGCCCGGCGGCGTTCTAGCTTTCCGGCCATGCCGATTTTCAACCGTGGTTTAAGAATCCTACTCGGTCTCGCGCTCGCGTTCGCTTCGGTTTCCGCCCGGGCGGCCGCCACGAGTTACTCCTACGCGCTCCTCGGCGACGCGGGCGAGTGGAACTCGCTCGGCGCCTCGGTCGAGAAAAGCGCCCGCGACGCCCACGTCCTCGACGGCATCCTCATCGGCGATAACCTATACGTCGGTACCTACGACCAGCAGTGGACCCCGTGGTTTCGGGACGGATTCCGCTTCCCGGTCGTCGCGATCGGGAATCACCACGGCGGCTACGCCGAAGAGATGCGCTACTTCAAGATGCCGGCCGAGGCCTACACGACCTGGATCGCTCCCGGCGTCGCGGCGATCGTGTTGAATTCCGACAACGTCGCGACCGCGGACGCGCAGGCGAAATTCCTCGAGAAGGAACTCCGCACGCTGCGCGCGGAATCGATCTTCGTCGTCTATCACCACCCGATGCTGACCCTCTCCGCGGCCCATTCCTGGAAGGAGCGCGAGGCGTTCCACCGTGCCGTCCGTCCGATCCTCTACAAGTACCGTAAACGCCTCTCCGCGATCCTGAACGGACACGATCACGTCGCCGGGGCGTTCTCTTTCGGCGACCTGCCGGTCTTCCTCTCCGGCGCGATCAAGGAAGCGTTTCCGTTCCGTTCGGTGAACGGCATGCAGGAAAACATCCGCGTGAAGACCGAGTGGGCGTATCGCGGCCGTCCGACGTGGGGGAAGCTCACCGTGCACCCCCATTCGCGCGAGTCGACGATCGAGTTCATCGAGGCGAATCCGACGCGATCGATCTGTCACGTCCGCGTCCGCACGGGCGAGTGGCTCTACCTCGGCGACGACTGTTATCGCCCGATCCGCGGCCGCCGCTGAAATTCTTCCTCACTCGCCGCCGCGCGGGTGGTACTTCCGGTGGAGCGACTTCAGGTGCTCCGGCGTGACGTGCGTGTAGATCTGCGTCGTCGAGAGGTCCGAATGCCCGAGTAGGGCTTGGAGCGAGCGGAGTCCCATTCCGGCTTGGAGCAGGTGGGTCGCGAAGGAATGGCGGAGCCGGTGAGGCGAGATTTCCTCGTCGATCCCCGCAAGAACCGCGAGGTCCTTCAAGGTGCCCCAGAACGACTGGCGCGTGAGTCCTTCGCCGCGGCGGTTAACGAAGAGGTCGGAAACGACCTCGCCGTGCCGGAGTTTTTCCTTCACGAGGGCGGGTCGCCCTTTCTCGAGGTAGAGCGCGAGCGCCTCGGCCGCGACCGCGGCGTAAGGGACGATCCGCTCCTTGCCTCCCTTGCCGATCACGCGCACGTAGTTCAGCCGCAGGTCGAGTTCGTGGTGCGTGAGCCCGACGAGCTCGCTCACGCGCAGTCCGGTCGCGTAGAGGAGGACGACCATCGCCTGGTCGCGTAGCCGCAGCGGCTCGCGCACGTTCTCCGCGTAGGGGAGACCTTCGCCGGCCGCGGCGAGGAGCCGCGTGATCGAGTCGTGGGTGAGGAACTTCGGGAGACGCTTCGTTTGGGCCGGCGAACGGATTCCGTCGGCGGGATTCCGCGCGAGCCCGAGTTCGAGCATCCCGAATTTGAAGAATTGCCGGATCGCCGAGACCTTCCGCGCGACGGACGCGGGTTTCGCCTTCGCGACGTGGAGCGATTTCAGGAATCGATGCAGGTCTTCCGCCTCGACGAGGCCTAAGTCCGTCCCGCCCTTCTCGGGAAGGGCGTCGCCGAGTTGCTCGAGGTCCCGGCCATAGGCCTCGATCGTCGGACGCGCGGAGCCGCGGTCGATCTTTCGGGAGTCGAGGAAGAGCGCGACCGCGGAAGTGAACGTCGTACCGATGCGCGCGTCCGCCGTCACGCTAGTTCCCGCGCCGGACGGTTTCTCGGTCGAAGCCGAGGTCGATGTCCCGCACGCTCGGGTCTTCGCGCTTCAGACGTTTCGCGAGCTCGATCGCGGAGTCGGCGATCGACGAGACCGTCGTCGGGTCGGCGGTACGGTCGTAGGTGAGGCGGACCTTCACGCGGCGCGGACCGCTCACCGAGAAGTGGAGGTCGATCGCGTTCCGGATTTCCTCGCGTTTGTACTTCCGCTCGAGGTTCAGGACGAAGTCGACGACCTTCTGGTCGTCGTCACGGAGATCGGGCTCCGTCGGGTCGAAAACCGTGCGGGGAGTGTCGAGTTTTTCCTGGCCGGCCTCGTTCGAATCGGTGCAGCCCGGGAGACAAACCGCGGCGACGAAGAGGAAGACGAGGAGGGCGGCGAAAGTGGCGGGTCGGACCAGCGCTCTCATTCCTTAAGGATCGCGTCTTTTCGCCGAAAATGGAAGCGGCTCCGGAATGCCCCCCAAGCCATCAGGGGTTTCCGAAGCCGCTTTCGGTCTACGCGTTCCGATTCGGGCCGAATCGTATGCTATCGCTCAGCTTGCCCTCGACTCCGCGTTCGCTTCCGAGATGGAGGAACCGAGGGGAATTTAGAAGTACAGGTCGTACGGGAAGGATCCGTTGATGAGGACGCGGACCGTTCCGCCGTAGAGCGTGCTGCCGTAGCGGCCGAGGTTCACCGAGGAAATCGTGACCGATCCGATCGTGCCGTTCAATCCCATCGCGAGCGCCGCTTGCTGGGCGGCCGCGGCCGAGAGTTGAACTTGGACGTTCGCCGGAGCCGAGCAGTTCGTGCGCTGGCCGGTGATGATGACTTGGCCGTAGGCGCTCTGGCCGATCATGTTCAGCATTTCCGTACCCGGGCAGGTGTAGCTCGGACCTTGGAAGGAAAGGACGTTCGCCGAATCGACGTAAAGGGTGCCGGAGAGGGCGCCGCCGATGCCGCTCAGCTGGCCGTTATAGCCGCCCGGAATCGTGTTGTATTGGCCGTTCACGACGCCCGGGACGACCGGCGTGGTGTTGCTGTTGCTCTTCCCGCAGCCCGACATCACGAGGGCAAGGGTAGCGAAAACGAAAAGGGAAAATGGCTTGGCTTTCAGGGTTCTCATAAGTCCTCCGCCCGATCATGGGCATCTCTCTACCCTGGATAAAGCAACCCCGATGCCAATCTAATGCAATTAGTCAAATATATGATATTATAGGATAAATACGAAAATTAGCTGTCTAGGATCCTGGCGGTCAGTGATCAGAAACTAGACACTTGGCTTGGTCCTGACGGGCGGCTTCGGTGCCCTGGCGGGTCCGAAACTGCTCGATCGCGCGCACCATCGCGGCCGCCATCGCGCGCACACCGTGCTCGGAGGTGATGAGTTTGCGGTCCCGCTCGGAGGAGACGAAGCCCGCCTCGACGAGCGAAGTCGGCATGTCGGCCCCGAGGAGCACGACGAAGAGGGCCTGCTTCACCCCTCGCGGACGCTGCTTCGTCACCGCGGTCAGGTGGTCCTGGAGCGCGCAGGCGAGACGTTTCGATTCGGGGGCGTTTCCGTCGATCGTCATGTCCTTCAGGATGAGGTTCACCTCGGTATCGGAGGTCTGTTTCGAGCCCTGCGTCGGGTCGAGGCCTTTGTTTTCGAGCTCGGCGAGCCGTTTCGAGGTCCGGTCCGTCGTGGAATTCAGGAGGTAAGTTTCGACCCCTTCCGCCCGGCCGGAGGGGAGGGAATTCATGTGGATCGAGACGAAGACCTTCGCATGGGCCCGGTTCGCGATCGCCGTGCGCGCGTTCAAGGCGATGTCCGCGTCCCGGTCGCGGGTCAGGAGAACGGGATAGCCCTTCTGTTCGAGCTGGCGTTTCGCTTCGATCGCCAGACCGAGCACCGCCGCCTTCTCGGTAAAAACCGTCTTTCCTTTTTTCGACTTCGCGGATTTTTTCTCCGCGTAGATCGCGCCGAAATCCGTCCCGCCGTGCCCCGGGTCGAGGACGACGGTGTAATCGGAAGCCTTCGGCGCTCCGGCGAACGCGCCACGCATCTCCGCGGTGGCAGCGGCCGTCAGGCCGATCAAGAGGAAGGTGAGGCTGCGCCGGGGCTTGCCCATCCTTCGGAGCATATGGGAAAAGGGAGTCCGTGGGAAAGCGACTCCTCTCAAAAAAGGACCCGAAGCGGGCAGCCGATCCGGGAGCGGACGCCGTTCGCCCCGTTCCGCCGCGGGCGCTTCGCGGCCTCGTCGACTGGTTCGGGCGTAAACAGCGGGTCCTTCCCTGGCGGGAGGAGCCGACGCTTTACCGCGTTTGGATCTCGGAGATCATGCTCCAACAAACCCAGGTCGCGACCGTCCTTCCGTATTTCGAGCGGTTCATGGCGACTTTTCCGACCGTCGGGGCCCTCGCGCGCGCGGACGAGGACGCCGTGATGAAGGCGTGGGCCGGGCTCGGATACTATTCGCGCGCGAGGAACCTGCACGCCGGCGCGAAGGCGATCGTCGCTCGCGGGCGGGAGGGTTTTCCGCGGACGAAGGAAGGATGGCTCGAAATCCCGGGCGTCGGACCTTACACCGCGGGCGCGATCACCTCGATCGCGCTCGGGCTTCCCGAGCCGATCGTCGACGGCAACGTCGAGCGCGTCTTCGCGCGCCTTCGGATGCTCGAACGCTCGGGTTCGGCCGGAGGCGGGAAAAATTCGGGAGAGGCGGCTTACAAGGCCGCGCTCTGGGAACTCTCGCGCTCGGCGGTCGAACGCGCGCATGCCGACGGGCTTTCTCCCTCGGATTTGAATCAGGCCTGGATGGAACTCGGGGCGACCGTCTGCACCCCGAAAAATCCGACGTGCAAGGTTTGTCCGATCCGACGGGAATGCGCGGCCTTCGCCGCGGAACGAGTCTCGGATTTTCCCGGAAAAAAGAAACGCGCGAAGACGGTCGAGGTGACCGAGGAGCGAGTCGCGCTCGTCGACGCGCGCGCCGGAAAAGTCTACGTCGAGCGGATCGCCGCCGGGGAGTGGCGCGCGGGGATGTGGGATTTCCCGAAGGTGCCTCCGGCCGGTTTCCGGGCCGCGCGGGGGGGCGACCTCGGGCAGATCGAGACGAATCACGTCGTCACTCACCATAAGATCACCCGCCGGCTGAGCGTGCTCGAGGGAACGATTCCCGGGAAGGCCCCCGGACGGTGGATCAGCCTGGCCGATCCCGAAGTCGCCCTCGGCTCGGCGCCGAAGCTCGGAATTCGCCGGATTCGCGAACGGATCGGTTAGGGTCGTCGGCCGTTTGACGCCGGTCAGGAAATTCCGACTTTCCATGCTTGTCGAATCTGAGACAATTTTCCCGGGGGGAGTCTCATGCGCAAATTCATCGGAAGAACGGCCGCTCTCGTTATCGCCTCGGCACTCGTGGCGGCACCGGCGCTCGCGAAAAAGAACGGTCCGGATAAGTATTCGGACTGCTCGCACTTTCTCCAGTATTTCGGCGACAAGATTTCCGAAGTCAACCCTACCCGCGGGCAGGCCTTCACCGACGCCGCCCAGGCGCGGCTCGCCTACCTGAAGGAAGACGACGCGAAAGAAGAGAAATACAAGAATCGCAAGAAACCTTGGATCACCCGCATCGGGAAAATGAGCGACGTCTGTCTCGAAACCGAGGATTACCTCCAATCCGACTGCCTGACTTGCGGCAAGGACGGGAAGCCGGCGTGCGCGGACTGGTGCGCCGACATGAAATCGTACCGCGGCACCTACGACTCGTACAAAGAGGTCGGTAGGGCGTTTTACGAATCCGGGTACGCCAAGGGGCACGCCGACGGAAAGATCGCCTGCCAAAAGAAGCGCGGGAACGAAACCACGTTCGCGGACCCGAACTCGAGTTACGTCTACGGATCCGATAAGCCCGCGAGCGAGGGCGCCGGAGCCGTTTCACCGGGTAAGAAAAACTCGGACGAACCCCTGAAATCGGGGAAATCGGCCGCCGACGGCGGCTAAAAGCTCCGCCGCCTACTCGAGCGGTAGACCGGCGAAGAGTTCCGCCCGGAGTTCCATCCAAACCTGGTAATAGAGCCACTCGTCGGGCGCGTTCGCCTCGCCGTGGTGATCGGGGCGCAGCACGAGGTCGCCCGTCGCGAGCAGGATTCGGCGGACTTCGGGGTTCTGTTTCAGCTTCGCGATCATCGCCGACCGGATCAGGCGGTAGTGCTCCCCGCGTTTCGCCGACCGGTAAATCAGGGAGTGTCCTTCGAAGCTGACCCAGTCGATCCCGAGCTTCGCTTCGAGCTTTTCGCCGTGGTCGCCCGCCGCCTTCGCTTCGAACGCGGTCATCGCGGCGACGGCGTCGCGCTCGTACTTCCACTCCGTGCGCGAGAGCTTCCGGCGGGGGTCGGGCTTCCCGTCGACCTTCGATTCGGGGAAATGCATCATTTGCCAGAAGCCTTCGAGGCTTCCGTACGTACGGCCCCGGAACTTGAACGGCGTCGGGGCGAAATTCGAGAGGATGCCGAGTTCGTTCCGCTTCGAGAGGATCACTTCGCCCGGACCGGCGGCTTGGGGGAGGATCTCCCACGCCGGCGGATTCGGATCATTCACGGGCGCGAACCAGATTTCCGGATACGGGGAATGGGACGGTCTCGGCACGGAAACGGCGTCGCCGCTCGGCGTGGCGCAGGCCGAAGTCGAAAGACCGGCGGCGAGGGCGAGGAAAGGCAGGATCGAGATCAGGTTTTTCAGCATGGGTTCTCCGGGTGGGGACTCGGGGAACGACCGGTCGTTCAGTGACCGGGCGAGGTAGTTTGGGCTCCGGCCGGGGATTTCTCGGTGGGGACGGCTTGGAGCGAAAAGTTCGGGATCGAGCGGGAAAGTTTTTCGTAGTACTCGAGCGCGTCCGGGGCGAGGCGCATCGGCGGACGGACCTTTTCGCCGAAGCGGCCGCCGACGCCGGACCAGTGACCGGCGGCGACCAGCTGGGTATCCTTCGGGGCCTTGTCTTTGGCGTCCTTTTCCTTGCTGAACGCGACTTCGCCCGTAAAGACGACGAGTTCGGTCTCGTCGAGTTCGTCGGTCGCGACGGCGAGGAAATCCGTTCCGCGCACGCCCATGGTCACCTTCCGGTGGCGGAGGAGGAAGCGCGGTTTATCGCTCTTCGAATCGCCCCTTTCGCCGTCCTTCGGCTTCGGGACGCGGACGCGGACCTTGCCCTTGATCAGCTCGATCGAATCGGAAGGGTCGCCGCTCGGCGGGAGGACGATGTGGATCTCCGAATTCGCCGCCATCTCGACGACGACGTCGTTCCCGGCGAGTTTCAGTTTCGCTCCGCCTTCGCTACCCGTCTTGAGCGCGCCGGTGGTTTTCAGGATCTCGTTCTCGGAGACTTTCTTCCCGGCGAACGTCGTCGTCGGCGAGGCGACGAGGATCTGACCTAGGCCGTGATCGGAATCCGCGGCGTAGGAGAGGGGAACGACGGCGAGCGCGAGGGCGATGCAAATCACGGTGCGGATCATTTCGAAGAGGTCTCCGTTTTCAGCTGGAAGAGGAATTCGAGGGCCTGGCGCGGGGTGAGCGCGTCCGGATCGAGCGCGCGTATGCGGGCGAGAAGGTCGGCGGCGAGGGGCGCATCCGGCGAAGCTTCCGCGTCCGAAGCGTCGGCCCGAGCGTTCAAGACCTCGCCGGTGGCGAGTCCGTCCGACGACTGCGTCGTCTCCGCACGAAGGTCGAAAAGCGACGCTTGAGCGGCCCCTCCGACTCCGGCACCCTCGAGTTCGGCCAGCACCTTCCAAGCGCGGTTCACCACGGTCGTCGGAATGCCCGCGAGTTTCGCGACCTGGATACCGAAGCTCTCGTTCGCCGGGCCGTCGCGGAGCTGATAGAGGAAGCGAAGGTTCCCGCGTGCGCTCTCGACCGCCATGTGCGCGTTCGCGACGCGCGGGAGGAAATTCGGGAGCTTCGTGAGCTCGTGGTAGTGGGTCGCGAAGAGCGTGCGACAGCCGAGCTTCGTCACGATCCACTCGAGCGCGGACCAAGCGACCGAGATCCCGTCGTAGGTCGAGGTGCCGCGGCCGATTTCGTCGAGAACGACGAGCGAGCGGGCGTCCGCGTGGTGGAGGATGTGCGCGAGTTCGGTCATCTCGACCATGAAGGTCGATTGGCCCCGGAGGATCGCGTCCTGGGCGCCGATTCGGGTATAGATCGAGGAGACCACGCCCCACCGCGCTCGCGCGGCCGGAACGGCGGCGCCCATCTGACCGAGAATCGCGAGGAGCGCGGTCTGGCGGAGAAGCGTCGATTTACCGCCCATGTTCGGACCGGTGATCAGCAGCGTGGAAGCCGCGGGTGCGACCATGCGGAGGTCGTTCGGAACGAAGTTCCCGCGTCCGAGGTCGACGAGCGGATGGCGACCGCCTTCGACTTCGAAATCGGTCGAGGCGTCGATCGTCGGCCAGGTCCATCCCGTCTCCCACCCGAGGCGGGAGATCGAGACGAGCGCATCGAGCTCGGCGGTCGCCGCCGCGGCTTCGGTGATCGGCTTCGCGTGGGATTGGATCTTCTGGAGGAGCGCGCGGAAAAGTTCGGCCTCGAGCGCGCGCTGGCGATCGCCCGCGGAGACGATCTCGTCCTCGAATTTCTTCAGCTCCTCGGTGAAGAAGCGTTCTCCGCCGACCGTCGTCTGCTTCCGCTGATAGGTCGCGGGCACGTTCTTTAGGTTCGCCGACGTGACTTCGATGTAGTAGCCGAAGACGCGGTTATAGCGGACCTTCAAACTCGCGATTCCGGTCGCGTCGCGTTCGCGCGCCTCGAGATCGACGAGCCAACGCGAACCGTTCTCGGCGAGGTCGATCAGCCGATCGAGTTCGGCGTGCGCGCCCTTGGCGAAAATTCCGCCGTCGCGGGAGACGAGCGGCGCGTCCGGGAGCTGCGTCCGGGTGATCTCGGCGGCGAGTTCGCGGGTCGCTTCCTCGGCCGCGCGGATCCGGGCGCGGAGGTTCGTCGCGATTTCGCTCTGGAACCGGGTGAGGAGCGTGCCGAACGTCGTGAGCGCGGCGAGCGAGCGACCGAGCGCGAGGGTATCGCGCGGGGAAGCGAGGCCGGTGTTTACGCGAGCGAGGATGCGTTCGAGGTCGTAGAGCTCGGCGGCCGCGGCCTGGAGCTGGTCGTTCGCGCGGACGTCGGAGGCGAATTCCCGTGTCGCCGTTTGGCGGTTCGTGATCTCGGCGACGGTGCGGAGCGGTTCGAGGATCCAGCGCTTGAGCGCGCGGGCGCCCGCCGCGGATTTCGTGCGATTGATCCGCGTAAAGAGCGAAGCGGTGGTTTCGGGAGTCGGCAGGAGATCGAGGTGGAGCGCCGTTTTCGGACCGAGTTTCATCGAGCGCGCGGCGTGCAGCGGCGCCGGAAGTTTCACGTGCGAGAGCTGGACGCCGTCGGCTTCGTGCTCCTTCGCGGAGGCTTTGCGAAAGTAGTGGAGGAGGAGGCCGAGTCCGCGGACGGACGAAGCGAGGTCGGCGCCGCTTTCGAGGTACGGCTCGAGGCTCGCGACTTCGTACTGGGCGGCGACGAGCGACTGCGCCGCTTCGGGTCCGAGGCGGTTGTCCGGGATTTCCTCGAAGAGGAGGTCCGTGCGCGAGACGAGGGCGCCCGCGACGTTCTCCGGTAGGCGGTGTCCGACGCGCAGGAAATGGCGGATCGGTAGCGTGCTCACTTCCTCGAAGAGCGTGGCCGCATCGAGCGGAAGCGAAAGGCGGGTTTCACCGGTCGACGGATCGAGGCAGGCAAGCGTGTAGCGCGCGGGCGTCGCTTTCGAATCGGAGGCGCTATCGACCGGAATCGCAGTCGCGAGGTAGGCGGTTTGGGCGCCTTCGGCCTCGAATTGGACGGCGGGAGTGAAGACGCGAGTGATCTCGCGGCGGACGATCGCTTTCGATCCGCCGCGCTTTTTCGCTTCGGCCGGATCCTCGGTTTGGTCGCCGATCGCGACTTTCTTCCCTTGGGCGAGGAGCCGCTGGATGTAGCCTTGGATCGAGTGGTGGGGCACGCCCGCCATCGGCATCGCGTTTTCCTTACCCTTGTCGCGCGAAGTGAGGGTGATCTCGAGGATCTTCGCGGCTTCGACCGCGTCGTCGGCGAAGAGTTCGTAGAAGTCCCCCATGCGGAAAAGCAGGAGGGCGTCGGGCACCTGGGACTTCAGATCCCAGTACTGGCGCATCAGCGGCGTTTGTTCGGTTTCCAAGCGGGCTTAGAGCTACCCGGACGGGCACCTGAATTCAACCGATGCGCTTCGATCGCGCAGTCGTCGTGGGCCGCACGAGGCGGCCTGATGGAAGCGAGCCTAGATCCCGAGATTAAATAGAGCGCCCGGGACGCGGCGACTGACTCGACGCGCCGACACGATGCACCTTGATCATGTTCGTCGTCCCGCGTCGAAGGGTCGGGATACCGGCCGTGATGACGATCAGGTCTTCGGGTTCGGCGAGCTTATGCTCCGCGAGCACGCGCTCGACGACGGCGAAAATATCGTCGGTCGGCACGATCTGCGGGATCTTCATCGAGCGGATGCCCCACGTGAAGAGCAAACGGCGCACGACCTCGTCGTTTTCGGTGAAAGCGATGATCGGGATTTCCGGACGGTACTTCGCGAGGGACTTCGCGGCGACGCCCGAGTGCGTGATCACCGCGATCGCGACCGAGCCCGTGTGAGTCGCGATCCGCGAGGCGGAGAACTCGATCGATTCGACGACGGAACCGGCCATCGGCATGACGACGTGGCCGCCCGCCGAGTAAAGCTCCTTCGAGCGTTCGCTTTCGAGGATGATCCGGGCCATCGTTTCGACGGCGACCACCGGATACTGGCCCGAGGCCGATTCGGCGGAGAGCATGACCGCGTCCGTTCCGTCGAAGACGGCGTTCGCGACGTCGCTCGCTTCGGCGCGCGTCGGCGTCGGGCTTCCGACCATGGACTCGAGCATTTGGGTCGCGGTGATGACCGGGACGCCGAGCTGATTGCAAGCGTGGATGAGGCGCTTTTGGACGGTCGGCACGCGTTCGGCGCCGATCTCGACCGCCATGTCGCCCCGGGCGACGAGGAGGCCGTCGGTCACTTCGATGATCGAGTCCATGTACGTCACGGCTTCCTCGCGCTCGATCTTCGCGACGATGAGCGGGGGATTGTCCGTTTTCTTTTTCATCCGCGCCCGCAGGTCTTCGATGTCGTCGGCGGTGCGGACGAACGAGAGCGCGACGGCGTCGACGCCCATCGAGAGGCCGAACTCGAGATCGACGATGTCTTTTTCGGTCAGGCACGGGATCGTGAGCGGGGTGCCCGGGAGGTTCATCCCTTTGTTGTTCGTAAGGACGCCTCCGACTTCGACTTCGACGACCATCTCGGGCGCCGCGATCTCGAGGATGCGAGTCGCGATTTTCCCGTCGTCGAAGAGGACGCGGTTACCGACCTTCGCGGGCGTCGTGACCGCCATCGCGATCTCCGCCGAGATCGGCACTTCGAGGCGACCTTTGCCGCCTTTTTTCGGGGTTTCTCCCTCGGGGAAGAGGACGACCTTGTCGCCCGTCTTCAACTCGATCGACCCGCCCGGGAGTTTTCCCGCGCGGATCTTCGGGCCCTGCAAATCCTGCATGATCGCGACGGGACGCCCGGCGCGCTTCGAGGCTTCGCGGACGTTCGCGATGAGGCCGCGGTGAAATTCGTGGTCGCCGTGGGAAAAGTTCAGCCGGGCGATGTCGAGGCCGGCGCGAATGAGTTTTTCGATCTGTTCGACGGTCTTCGAAGCGGGTCCGAGGGTTCCGACGATCTTAACCTTTCTTGGAAAGGAGGAGTGCATTCGCTTTTTTCACCTTATCGAGCTCGTCTTCGTGTTGCTGCGACGCGAGTCGCTCACGATCCTTCGCTTGGGCTTCGAGCTCCGCCATCCGATGATCGTAGCCGCGGGCCTGATCGGCGAGGGCTTGCATCAGGCGTTTATCGGATTCCCGGGTCTTGGTGTCAAGTTTGGCTTTCAAGTCGCGGTTCGCGTCCTCGAGCGCGGTCTTCTGCTCGTTCGCGCGTTTTTCGTAGTTTCGGATCAGGTCCGCGGTTTGGGCCTGAAATTCGCGGCGCATCGATCGCTTTTCGAATTCCGACTGATTTCGTAGTGCTTCGAAACGCGCCGACGCCTCCGCGTCGCGTTCGGCGACGAGGTCCTCGTAATGGCGGCGCATCCCGTCCAATTCGCGTTCGTGCGTGCGAGTCGTCGACTCCGTCATCTTGGCGTTCGCGTCGGCGGCGAGGTTCAACATCTGGCGCTTGTTTTCCTCGACGTCCGAAACGTGCTGGACGAACTCGTTCCGCATCACCGACTGTTCTTTCATGTTTTGGCGATTCAGATTCGTCGAATTCGACTGCTTGTCTCGGTAAGCGTCGGAGAGGCGAGCCTGGAAGTTTTCCGCGAGGTGTTCGCGGTCGCGGGCGTTCCGATCGGCCTCGGCTTGGAACGTCTTCTGGTATTCTCGCGAGACGGCGTTCCGGATCGTGCGTTCGGCGGCGGCGGAGACTTCGGCCGCGTCGTCCGTCGAGTTTTTCACGTTCAGGATCCGTTCGAGGTTCTGGATCTGGGACTGCTGGTTCTTGCGCTGGTTCGCGATGGTGGCCTGGTAGGTGTCCGCTTGGTTCTTGAGCGCGCGGTCCTGGCGCGCTTCGGCCTCGCCGCGTTCGCGGGCGAGGAGCTGGTTCGAGAGTCGTCGATCGTGGTCGGACTGGAGCTTCACGTGTTCGATCGATCGGTCGTACTCGCGCGCGGCCGCGGTCATTTGGTCGCGGTGCTCGGAGTTCTGATCGGCGATCTTCTGGGCCGTCTTCTGGTCGTTCTCCTTCATGTAGCGCCCGAGCTTCTCGCCGAAGCGGCGCTCGGAATCGTTCACTTCCGAACGGAGTTTCGCTTTCTCGAGGTCGTGGGAGAGGGATTGGTTCGCGAATTTATCGTTCCACTCGGATTCGAATTCGCGGACGGTGTCGGCGCGGGCGTGGGACTTGATCTTCTCGGCGTCTCGGCGGAGTTCGGCGGTGTCCATCACCTGCTCGCGGAGCGGCTGGAGCTCGAGTTCGCGGGAAGACCGTTCGGCTTCGGCCTGGTCGTGGAGCACGCGGCGGACCTGGAGGTCCTTTTCGCGCAGGCGGGTGTTCAGGAGGTTGTCCGCTTTTTTCTCGCGGTCTTTCAGCACGAGCTGGGTCTGTTCGGCGAGGGCCTTCGACTGGCGGCGTTCGGCCATCACTTCCTCGCGGGCTTGCTTGATCGCGGCCTGGGACTCGTCGGAGAGTTTCTTGCGGTAGTCCCGCGTATTTTGTTTCTCGTCGTCGTTGTCGTCTCCGCGGGCTTCCGCGATTTGCTTGCGGTAGCTCTCGGCGAGGGCTTCCATCTCGCGTTCGTGGCGGTCGGCGGTCTCCTTCGCTTGGTGCTCCTGGTAGGCCTCGGAGTCGGCGATGGCTTTCGCCGCGTGCGCGTCGGCGGCGGCGGCGCGTTCGAGCGCGCGGTCCCGCTCCGCGCGGGATTCCTCGGAGAGGGCGGTCGCCTGGCGGCCGCTCCGGTCGTAGAGCGACTGCTTGTAGCGCTCGCGCTCGACGAGGTCGGATTTCTTCTGGTCGTGCATCGAGGATTCGTACTCGTCCTTCACGCTCCGGACGGCGTTTTCGAGTTCGGCGTCCTTTTTCTTCACGACCGCGTCGAGGTTGCGCTCGAGTTTCGCGTCGCGAATCTGCTCGCGTTCCTTCGCCTTGCGGGCGCCCGCTTCGTATTCTTGCTCGAGTTCGTCGACCGAACGGCGGTGCGCGGAGTAATCCGATCCAATCGTGGACATAGCTTCTCCCGGGAGACGTCCCTGTCTCCGACCTTCCTATTTTCGCATAAGAGAGAGGCGAGACGGAATCGGCGGATCTTGCCGGGCGGCGGGAATTTGACGGCTCAGCGTCGATCGAAAAACTGCTCGGCGGCTTGGCGGGTTCGGCGGGCGAGGTCGGAGAGGCGGAACGTCACGCCGGCGGTGAGGTCCTTCGGAAGGCTGCTGACGAAAGGCGGTCCGACGACGAGGACGTCCGGATTCGGACCGTTCGGGGTTTGGACCGTGCTCGCAATCGGCGTCCGGCCGACGCCTTCGATTTCCCCGTAGATCGGAGCGTATCCCGAGCCGATCTTCGAAAGCGCGTCGAGCGACGGGTTTTCGCGGCCCGCGGCCCAGATGACGACGTCGACGTTCTCGGTCACGCCGTCCGCCGTCCGGACGCGGAACCCTCCGCCGGGAAGAGCTTCTACCGCCGTGATGATGGACGCCGTGGTCTCGATCCGGCCGGACCGGATCGCGTCGGACACCGGACCGTAAGCGGACTGGGCGAGGAGCGCTTTCCCGCCGGTCGAACGGGGGTCGAAACCCGCGATGCGAACCGCCTTCGGGTTCGACTCGTGCATCCTACCGGCGACGGTCAGCGCGCCGTCGCCTCCGCCGACGATGAAGACGCGTTTGCCCGCGAGATCCGGCGCTTTTCCGCCCCCCGCGAGGAGCATCCAGTCGTCCATCGTGTGGAACCCGTCGGTTCCGATCAGGTGGTGCAAACGTTCGGGAACGGCGGTGTCGCCCGCGCCGGTGGCCAGGATGATGCGTTTCGCGTAAAACGTCCCGTTCGTGGTCTCGATCGCGTAACCGACGTTCCCGGATTTGAACCCGGTGACCCGCGTGTTCGAGAGGATCACGCTTTTTTCCTGCTCGTGCACGATCAGGGTTTCGTCGGCTACGAAATTCCGCGGTACGTATTGGAGCGGGGTCGAGTCGGCTTCCTTCGTGCCCGGGAAGAGGACGAGCTTTTCCTTGCCTTCGCCGGCGAGGAAATAGGGATAGCCGCCGTAAGGATTCGCGGCGTGGATCTCGTCTCCCGCGGAAAGGTAGAGGACGCGTCCTTTCGAATTCGCGACGGGCGCGACGACGGCGGAGGCCGGCCCCGCGCCGACGACGATGACGTCGTAACTGAGCGCGTTCGGATCGCCGGATTTGATCGCGGCTTTCAGCGAGTTCTCGCGGGCGGCGAGCGTGCCGCGCGCCTTCACCGCCCGGGTCGAGGCGCTCTTCACCTTCGCCATGAACTCGGGATGACGGTAGTCGGAGTGGAGGAAACGCGCGGGGAGGTCCTTCAGTTTCTCCGAATTCTCCGAGAGAGTGATCCGGACCCACTGGTTCTTCGCGCGAAACGCGTCGTCCATGAAGTTCCCCGGCGAAACGTAGGTCCCGGTCTCCTTCCAGATCTTCAGCGTGAGCTCCTGGGCCGTCATCCCGGAAGGGACCTTCACGAGGACGTTCAATCCGCCTTCCGGGACGACCAGGTCGGATTCCGGCCAGCCGAGGTTTCGGAACGCTTGGAGCACGTAATCGCGACGGGCCTGGATTTCGGCGACGAGGGCCGGGGCCGATCCCTTGCGGAGGTCTTGGAGGCGGTCGGTGAACGTGCCGAGACGGAGCGGCGAGATCTCGGCCCCGTCCGCCGCGTCGGTCCGTTTCAGCTTCGCGATGACTTTCTCGTCGCCGACGATCGCGGCGACGCGGTCCTCGGGCAGGCCGACTTCCTTGCTGCATCCGAGGATCTCGATGAAATGATCGGGAGTGGACGCGCCCGAGAGGAGCGAGTGGACCTTGCGCCCGTCGAAGGCGAGGAGGGGATAGGAAAGGTCGTTCACGACGAGGCCCTTGAACGCGCGGAGTTTCGCGCGGGAAGCGTCGTCGAGCAGCCGCCCGGTCGGATTATGGGGGAAGTTCGTGACGATCACGTCGACCTTCCCGATTCGCGAGAACTCCTTCGCGAGATCGGGCGCGGTCGTGTCGTAGAGGACGACCTCGAAACCGAAACTCCGCGCGATCTCGTGATAGACGTAATAGGACGGGCTCGGCAGCGCGACCTTCGTTCCTGCGGGCAGCGTCGCGAAGACTTGGTGGAGGCCGCTCGAAACGCCTTGGGAGAAGGCGATGTTCTTCGCCTCGAGGTTCACGCCGTAGCGTTCGGCGTACCACGCCGTGATTTCCTTCTTAGCCGCGGGCACCGTCGCGGTCGATCCCGCCTTCCTCACGACGGGGATGTTCGGCTGGCCCGTGCCGAGATCGAACGTCGCCTTCACGTCGCGCGTGCGGAATCCCGGCGCGTTCTCGAACGGATCCTCGAGCGTGCGGGGGAGGTCGTGGAAAGTCACCGTCCGCGTCGGCCGCGTCTCGGCCGGCTTCACGCGTTCGACGAACTTCCCGAAGCCGATTCCGTAGGTCGGTCCGAAGAATTGGCTGCCTTGTTGTTTCACGTCGAGGAGCTTCCAGGTGTTTTCCGGGGACGACGCCGCGAAATGCACTTCGCCGGTGAGTCCGGTGTCGGCCGGCGAGAAGGAGTAGACCTCGACCACGCGCGGATCCTGGAACTCGGCGAGGTAGGAATGCCCGGTCGCCTTCGGGTCGTAACGGCGGTAGACGACGACTCGGGCGTCGGGGCCGCGCCCGAGGCCGGCCTCGATCGCTTCGCGCGCGGTCGGATCCCCGGGGAAGAGTTCCTGGACGAGGACGAGTTTCGCGTTCGCGCTTACCGGATGTCCGAGGTAGGTCGACCTCGATTTGCGCGCGAATTTCCCGACGAGGCTGACCGGTTCGCCGGGTCGGAGGAACGCGGAAATCGCGTTCTCCGTCAGGTTCTGGAGCGAGAGGTAGGGCAGCATCGTGTCGCCCGCCGCGACGATATTCACGCCGAAGTGGTCGCGGTAGAAACCCTGGTAAATCCCGTTCAGCGGTCCCGGCCGCGCCGAGGCGTAGAGCTGGGTGACGGGTTCGAGGAGTTCGATGCACCGTCGCTTCGCCGCTTCGGACGGCCCCGCGAGGACGAGCGCGAGCGCCGCGACGAGTCCGAGGGACCGGCGGAACGGCGATAGGCGTCCGGAATGACGGGCGAAATCCATCACTCTCTTATCGTCGTCCCGGCGGTTTGCATTAAGCTCCGGGCGTCGGAATCCGATGAAAGAGTTTGAGGTGTAACGGTTTGGACCTTTCGCTCTCCAAAATCTCGAAGTTCGGGTGGTCGCGCGGCGCCGTCGCGGCGCTCGCCTTCGTTTTATCCGTCGCGGGCGTCCAGCCGGTCCGCGCCGAAGGCCCCGGCCGTCAAGATTGTATCGCGAACGTCACCTCGAACGAGGCGTTCAAACTCGAAGCGAGCGACGGCCGCGTCTTCACTTTCCGCTCGGACGTCCGTTCGAGCGCCGAGAAACGTTTCAAGGCCGAGGCGAAACTCTACGAGGAAGCGGCCGACGACGACCTCGTCTCGCTCGAGTGGATCTACCACCCGTTCTACGCCGTCGGGGGCCATAACACGCTCCGGGTCGGCAACACGCTCTACGAATTCACCCAGACCGGCTGGAAAATCCACGAAACCGGCGCCGATACCGCGCGCGCGTTCCTCTACAACAACCCGCTGTTCAAGCGGATGTACGAGAATTACCGCGCGAAGGGCATGCCGGGCTACTCGATCGGCGTGCCGATCAAGGTCCCGAAATGGAAGGTGAAGCAGCTCGATAAATGGGTGCGGCAGTATCCGTCGGAAGGCGGCAAGCCGTTCTCGATGCTGTTCAACAACTGCGCCCAGTGCGCGCTGAACGCGCTCGACAAGAACGCGATCGGCGATTTCCGGAACGGTCCGCTCAATAACTTCTCCTCGCTGAAGTCGACGCGCTCGGTCCTCCTCCAGAAGGACGTGCCGGTCGGCGACCCCACGCTCTACGTGCTCACGGGGAACGACTTCACGTCGGAAGAACTCCGCGCGATGCTGCCGCCGTCCATCTACGGCAAGGGGAAATTCGCCGAGACGAAGCTCGATCTGACCGTCACGAAAGACGCGGTCGTCGAAACGTACTTCACGAAATCCGTTCCTCGCGACATCCAAGTCAAGATCCCGGAAAAACCCTACGAGATCCCGAAGGTTCCGAGCGGAAAATTCGCGGGCACCGAACTTTCCTCGCTCCGGCCTTCGATCGCGCTCCTCTCGAAAGAGGAAATCCAGACCCTCGGGCTGAACGCGCGCGAAGGCTCGACGTTGATGAAGAATTTCCTCTCGGAGACGACGTCCTACTACGCGGACATCCCGAAGGCGCCGCCCGAGGGCATTTCGCTCCTCGTGCAGACGGAGCAGGCGACCGGCAAGGTCCAGCACGTGCAGCTCGTCTTCCGCTATTCGCAGGATAATCCCGTCCTGCTCCTGAAGCCGATGGACGAGGCCGCGGAGGCCCTGACCGAGCCGGAGCCGGTCTACACGATGCTCTTCGACGCCACCGCTTGGCTGCCCGCCGGGCAGGAAGGCAAGTTCAACGTGAAGGACGCGGCCGCCGGGCGATACGGACTCCAGCACCGGCTGCGCGACGCGGATCCGGTCTTCAAGATGGAATCCGAGCGGGGCCGCGATCTCCTCGAGTACGAGATCAAGGCGAATCCCTCGGAACGCCGGTCGGTCATCCAGGCGATCCTCGCGCGGAACGACGAAGTGAACAAAGGCATGATGTACGAGTACTACCGTCAGCACTGCGGTACGGAAGTCATCAACGCCCTCGACGCGATCCGCGAACCGACCGGATGGACGGCGAAGATCCGGAACTGGCTCTACGAACTCTTCGGGCGCAAGCTCGCGAACACTCCGCGCGTCCTCGCATGGCGCGGTCTGATCGACCCGCGGAACGCGCGCCCCCTCGTCGTCGGCGGGGTCGGTCGCGCCGCCCGCCGCCTCAAGGACGGAAAATCCTTCCTCCCGCTCAGCTACGGGCTCGAGCTCGAGTTCGAACTCTCGCGGGCGCCGAACATCGTGAAGTACTATCGCCGGTTCGACATCCCGGAGTTCGCGTGGAACAAGATGTCGGACGAAGCGCGCATCAAGGCCTTGAACGACACGACCCCGAATCGCAGCTGGTGGCGGAACTGGCTCACCGTCGTGAAGAAGAACAAGCTCCAGCGGATCTCCGGCGGGCCGGAATGGCTGCCGAAAACGCTCACGATCGAGGGCCACGGAACCTACGAAGTGAACGGCGTCATCCGCAACACGATCGACGAACTCACGGAAGCGCGCAAGCAGTACGAGGACCTCTTCGGTCCGGGCTCCCTCCAGGTCCACGTCGTCTTCCCGAAGAGCCGGATCACCGGCGCGGCCGGGTACATGGTCTACAAGTCCGACGAGAGCATCATCACGAACCTCGAGATCAGTTACGAGAAGTATCTGAAAAACCCGAAGAAGAAGCCCGCGCGGCGGCTGATCTACTGGGCGCTCGGACCGATGTCGGAGTGGAACCGCCAGTTCTTCCTCGCGAACGAGCGGGTCGCGACCCTTCCGAAGAAGTTCCCGAAGCTCGGCGGCCGGCGGCTCATCTCCGGGCCGGTCCTTCGCGACGACGCCTATCCCGCGGGTTACCTCGGCTTCGAACTCCGTCAGTTCGCCGAAGGCGCGACCGACTTGATCGACGAGGCGGAGGACCTCACCGTCCACCTCGAGAAGGGGACGCTGAAGCAGTTCACGGCGTACGAGAACGTCGAGCTCGTCTCGCTCGAATTGATCCCGAAATACTTCGCCCGCACCGGGAAATCCGGATCGGGGCCGCCGGCAGCGTGGCAAGCGTTCTTCCAATCGATCGGCGATGAACTCGAAAAGACCTTCTACTTCAAGATCGCCGGCGGCGCCCGCGGCCGCGAACGTTTCCTCATCCCGCTGCGGGACTGGGAGAACTACCCCGCGGTCCAAGCGCTGCCGAAGGGCGAGCGCGCGACGGTGATCGCCGATCTCCGCGCGGCCGGCGACGCCTATCACGCCCGGGTCGAGGAAATCATGAACGGCAAGGGAACCCTGGCCGAAAAGATAGACGACCTCCGCGTCGCGATCGGCGAGTGGTCCGATCGCGCGAAACTTTCCCGCGTCTTCAAGAAAAAGTGATCGATCCGACTACCAGGGAAGCTCGTCGCCCTCGAAGTCGTAGAACTTCCCGGTGTCGGAGGTTTTCAGCCCGCCGATCACTTTGAGCATGCCCGCGACCGATTGCTTCGGAGTCGTCGGCGCCTGTTTTCCGCCCATATCGGTTTGCACCCAACCCGGATGCAGAACGACCGTCGTCAGGTCCGGCCGTTCGATCGCGAAGCACTTATTGAACATGTTCAGCGCCGTCTTCGACATGCGGTAGGCGTAGGACCCGCCGCTGCCGTTGTCGGCGATCGAACCCATCAGACTCGTGATCTGCGCGACCTTCGCGCCCTTGTTCAAGTTCGGGAGCAGCGCTTGGCAGACGCGCATCGGAAGGATCGTGTTCACCTCGAACGAGGTTCGTACGTCGTCGAATTTCAGTTTCGCGAGCGAGGCGTCGGTCGCGTACATGCCGGCGTTGTTGATCAGCAAATCGATCGGGCGGCCCTCGAGGGCGCGCGAAAGCGTCTCGGGTCCGGCGACGTTCTCGAGGTCGATCGCGTGGACGTGGAGGTTCTTTTCCTTCGTGAATTCGGCCAGCCGGTCGGCGTTTCGGGTGACGGCGTGGACTTCGTGGCCTTCGGCGAGCAGGACGCGGACGAATTCGGCGCCGATGCCGCGGGATGCTCCGGTGATGACGATTCTCATGGTGTTTTCTCCTCGGGGTGCGGGTGACTGGGGCCCATTAAATCCGGGGCGACCCGCGGACGCAAGCCGCGCGGCGTGAAAGCGCCGACGCAGCGAAAAGAAAAAGGCCGGGTTCCCGCGGGCCGCTCGCTTTCGCTTACGGTGGGGAGCCCGGCCTTTCGTATTAAGCCGAGATCAGTTCTTCTTCGAGTCGAGCTCGTCGTCGATCATTTCCGAGAACTGCTCGATCGGAAGCGCGCCGGCGACCATCTGGCCGTTGATGAAGAACGTCGGAGTGGAGCGCACGCCGACCTTGTTGCCGTATTCCGAATCCTTCTGGATGTCGGCCTTGTACGTGCCCTTGTCGTAGCAGTCCTTCGCCTTCGCTTCGTTCGCGCCGGCTTCCTTGGCGAACTTCACGAGGTTCTCGTTGTCGAGCTTGTCCTGGTTCTTGAACGCGATGTCGTGGAACTTCCAGAACTCCTTGTCGCCCGCGACTTTCAGTACGCAGCGGCCCATTTCGGCGGCCGGTTCGGCGCGCTCGTGGAACGGGAGCGGGTAGTTCTTGAAGGAGATGGCGACCTTCGAGCCGTATTTCTTGATCACTTGGTGCATCGTCTCGGCGCCGCGCGAGCAATACGGGCATTGGAAGTCGGAGAACGCGACGATTTGGACCTTCGCGTCCTTCTTGCCGAGCATCGGCGCGTCGCCGATGTCGATCTGCACGCGCTCCATGGTCGGCTTCTTGAAATAGACTTCGACCGGGTTTTTCTTCGTCAGGTTCGCGAGGTAGGCCTGGATCTTATCCTGGCGCTTTTGGTTCTCGAGGTAGCTCGTGATCCGTTGCTTGTATTCCGGGTGCTCCTTGAGTTGCTCTTCCGGGATCTTCTTTTCCTTCACGAACGCCTTGAACTCGGAGTCGGACGTCGAGAGCTTGCCGACGACTTTTTCGTTGATGAACTGCTCGGTCGGCATGTTCGCTTTCTTCGCTTCGGCGCCGATGAGCTTTTCTTCCATAATCTTGTTCAGCCGATCCATCTTGAGATCGTATTCGCGCTTCTTGAGCTCGTAGATGTCCGAGCGCGCGTCGCCGATGAGTTCGTCTTCGGTGACTTCCGCGTCGCCGACCTTCGCGACGACGCCCGGCTTGGTGCCGTCTTTCGTGACGATGTTCGGTTTAGCGGGCTTCGCTTGAGAGTCGGTGCAACCGGCGATCAGGCCGAGGGCCGCAACGGAGGTCAGGGTAAGTACGAGATGTTTTTTCACAGGCATATCCTTTGGTGAGAGAGGGCTCTCGCGATTGAAGTCTTTGAAAGCGTAGGTAAAGGTCCGATTCAGCGTAAGGTCGCGCCGCAGCGGAGGCAAATAAAAACTTTTTTAGCTGACGCATAGCGCGCACGCACGAGAAGGACGCCTAAAACGACCTGAAAAGCCGACCAAATCCAAAGTCCGCGCGTCGGAATTTTACCGGCGCTTTGGGCCCAGAGAAATCCCGCGAACGAGACGCCGAAGATCGTTTGGAGCAAGACCGGGAACGGGCGCGCGTTGCGAAGACGCATCGGGCCACCGCACTTTTCGCAGACCGCGTCCGCGGTCGACGAAAGGATCGTGGACGCTTCCGCCGCTCCCGATGCGGCGCCTTCTTCAGAAGGTTTGGAGGAGGTCATGCAGCCTCAAGAGTCCGACCCAGTTCCCGTCGCGGTCGACGACGGGCAGGACGCTGATTTGGGACTTCCGATTTTCCATCAGGGCGAGCGCGTCGCGCGCGGGCATTTCGGGAATCGCCGTCGTCGGCTTCGCCGTCATGACTTCGGAGGCGCGCATTTGGAAGAAACGTTCACGGTGAGTGAGCGCTTTCCGGATGTCGCCGTCGGTGATCAGGCCGACGAGCGTCTTTCCCTTCACGACGAGCACGGCGCCGAGGCGTTTTTGGGTCGCGACGACGACGACCTGGTCCATCGGCGTCGTTTCCTCGACGAGTCCGACGGCGTCGCCCTTCTGCATGGCGTCCGCGACGGAGAGATTCAGTTTGCGCCCGATCGAGCCGCCCGGGTGGTTCCGCGCGAAGCTCTCGGCGTCGAAATTCCGGAGCTTCATCAGCGTCACCGCGAGCGCGTCGCCGATCGCGAGCGAAAGCGTCGTGCTGGTCGTCGGCGCGAGGTTGTGCGGGCAGGCTTCCTGGGCGACCGACGCGTCGATGACCGCGTCCGCGAGTTCGGCCAGGCGCGAGCGCGTATTTCCGGTGACGGCGACGATCGGGGTTTTCAGCGCCTTGAACGCGGGAAGGATGCGCAGGAGTTCCTCGGTGTTTCCCGTGTAGGAAAACGCGAGGAGGACGTCTTTCGGTTGGATGAAGCCGAGGTCGCCGTGCAGCCCTTCCGTCGGGTGGAGATAGATCGCGGGCGACCCGGTCGAGGCGAGCGTCGCGGCGACCTTGTTCGCGATCTTCCCCGATTTTCCGATCCCGGCGGCGACGACTTTTCCGCCGGCGTCGAGCGCGTTCTGGACGAGCTTGGTCGCTTTCACCCAGGCCGCCGCGCGGGCGTCCGCGGGGTTTTCGAGCGAACGCGAGGTGGCGAGGATCGACTCGCCTTCGAGCGTGAGCGTGCGGCGGATTTCGTGGAGGAGATCGGCGTCTTTCATCGTCTCACCCGACTATCGACGGCGGGTTGACAGACTGCAACAGAATTCTGCACACTCGTAAGGAGGAGATTCCATGTCGCCGAAAAAAACCGCGATTTCCGTCGCCCTCGGCGCCGCGCTCATGAGCGCGAGCGGATGCATGACCGCGTACAAGAACTCCATCGGCGCGAATACATTGCAGGTCTATAACCGCGTCTACGTCACGGATTTCAACACCGCTTGGCAGGCCGTCCTCGACGCGATGAAGTCGATCCGCCTCGACGTGACGAATCGGGAGGGCGGATTCCTCCAGTCGCGCTGGATGGACAATACCAAGGAAAAGAATTTCGCCGACGGCGACGGATCGACCGCGCCCTACATGCGCGCGCAGTACCGCTTCAAAGTCACCGTCGCGAAGGGCGTTTACAATCGCGTGAAGGCCGTGAAGATCACCGTCCAACGCGAGCAATTCGTCCAGCGAGACGCGCTCGACGACTTGCACGCGATGCCGAGCGACTCGATCGAGGAGAATACGCTGCTCTACCGGATCGGACGGATCATCAACGTGAAAACCCGGCTCGCAAAACTCGAGGAGTACAATACGAAGCTCGAGATCCAGAAAGCGACCGCGGGTTCCTCGGCGGCTCCGAGTACCGACGTTCCCGCCCCGCCGGCCGAAGAGGGCGACCTTTCGGCGCCGGAAATGCCGGCCGATTCGGGCGCGTCCGCCGCGCCACCGCCGCCCGAGTCCGACGGCGGTCCGGCGCCGACCGATCCGAACGACTCGAATTTCATCCCCGAACCGCCGCCGGGCGGTTGAGCGGGAAAGCGCGGATCAGCGCGACGCCTGGAGCGTCGCCGTCCACGCGGCCGCGCGTTCGCGGAACGGACGGCCCTGTTTGAGCGATTTCGATTCGAGGATTTCGATCGTGTGCAGCGCGTGCGCGCGGATCCGGCCGTCTTTCGATTCGTTCATGAGCGGCAAGAGGCGCGGGGCGTAGCCGAGCGGCCGGAGTTCGCGGAGAGCGGCGAGCGCGCGCTGGGGCACCCAGTCCGCGCGGCCTTTCCGGAAGTTCCCCGGGCGGTAATTCTTCCCGTCCATCGCGGCCTTCAAGAGAGCGTCCGGCGTTCCCGGAGGACGGAGCTTCTCGAGCGTCTCGATCGACTGGAGCCGGATCACGAGCGCGCGGTCGTTCGCGAGCTTATCGAGGACTTTCGCTCCCGCCGGAGCGTAGCCGAGGATCTCGATCGATTTCAGCGCGGCCGAACGGACCATCCAATCGCGGTCGTCGAGGAGCGCGACGAGTTCCTTCGCGTCGTGCGGGCCGCGGATGCGCGTGTGCGCGAGCAGCGCGACGTACCGGTCGGTGTTCGGCGATTTCTTATCTTCGGCGATGGCGAGGAGGGTGGGCGCGGACCGGCTTCCGTATACGCGCTCCCATTTCTTCACGAGCGATTGGAAGTCGGCGCGCTTCTCCTTGCGGAAGGAGACGAGATCGCTGCGGATCATCGCTTCGACGGACGTCTTCGCGCCGATCGGTTTCGCGGGAATCGCGGCGAACGCGGAACTCAGTCCGCAAACGAGCGCGACGGCGGCGAGCTTAAGACTTAAGCATTTTCTCGAAATCGGCTTGGAGCTGCTCTTCGCTTTTCTCATCGGGCTTGGTCTCCGAGGCCGGGCCGGATTCGAGCTGAAATTCGGGGGTGGGCGCGGCGGTAGGATCCACGTTCTCGGATTTCGCCGCGTCTGCCAAGTTCTTTTCCACGACGTCGACGAGCGATTCGAAGTCGGCCGGATGATCTTCGCCGCTCGCGTGCGGGGAATCGACGGCTTCCGTCGCGATGTCCGGATCGTTCGGTCCGGAGAGATCGGGCATCGCCGGTTTCGTCGGCGCGGCCTTCGCGTCCGGAGCGGCGACGGCTTCCGCGGCGGCGGCGGCTTCGAGGCTCGGCATTTCGGGAGCCGCGGCTTCGGGCGCCGGTTCCTCGGCGGCCTTCGCCGTTGCGGGCTTCGGTGCGGCGGCGAGCTCGGGCACTTCCGGAGCGGCGGCGGCCGGGGCGGGCGAGGCGCCGGCGTCGGCGAGTTGCTGCTTGAGCGTCTTGTTTTCCTTCTGGAGGCGCTTCAGGTTCGCGAGGTCGTCCTCGATGATCGCGTATTCGGCGAGCTGGGCCTCGAGCTGCTTCACGCGCTCTTGCAGCGGTCCGGCGCGGTCGGGGCCGGCCTTGTCCGGCGACTTGCCGTCGTCGCCCGTCGAGCGGGACTTCGCGTTCGCGAGCTCTTCCTCGAGCTTCATCTTCTCGTTCAGCACGGAATCGAGCGCGCCGGCTTGGTCGGCGAGTTTCTTTTCGAGTTCCTTCAGTTTCTCGGCGAGTTTCGGGTCCTGGACGAGTTGGGTCGTCGTCACCGGCGCGCCGGCGAGCGTCGCGCCCGCGCCGGGCGCGGGAGCGCCCGTCGTCGGGAGGTCGGCTTGGAACTGGAGGTTCGCCATCAGACGCGCCGAGGCTTCGCCCTTGCCGAGGAGGCCGAAGAGCTGGGTGCGGATCTCCTCCGCGTCGCCGACGAGTTGGGCGAGGTAGGCTTTCATCACGTTCGACGGGACTTCTTTTCCGGCGACGCCGTACTTCCGTTTCCGGATCAGGTAGAAGACCGCGTAGCCGAAGAGCCCGAGGAAGATCGCGAGCGACTCGAAGAGGAGCGCTTCATGCGTGAACTTCGAAAACAGATAAACCCATGCGTCCATAAAATGTCCCGTCCTTGGGGCAATGCAGACCGTCGACGAGGCCGAGCTCGGACCTCATCTTAAATTGTAGGGAACGAGGCTCGCCACGTCAAACCTAGGCTTTTCGAGGAGATAGGTCAGTCGAGATTCCACCGCGCGCGAAGTTTTTCCTCGGGCGTCTGGATCGCCTCGAGGAGGCCGTCGTGAAGCGCGCCGTTGCTCGCTAAAATCGCGGAGGAGGAGAGAACGTCCTCGTTTCCGCGGAAATCCGTCACTTTTCCGCCGGCCTCGCGGACGAGAAGGAGTCCCGCGGCGATGTCCCAAGGCGAAAGGCGTCGTTCCCAGAAACCGTCAAAAACCCCGCGCGCCGTGTACGCGAGGTCGAGCGCCGCGGAACCGGGGCGCCGGATCGCGCGCGCGATGGAGGAGAGTTCCTCGAACGCCACCATTTCGGTGTGGAGGAGTTCGGTCTTCCGGTACGTGAATCCCGTCGAGAGGAGCGAGTCGTCGATGCGGTCGGTCGGTGAAACGCGGATCGGTTTTCCGTTCAGGAAGGCGCCGCCGCCGAGTCGCGCGGAGTAGGTGTCGCGCAAGATCGGGTGTTCGATCACTCCGGCGACGATCGTTCCGTCCCACTCCGCCGCGATCGAGACGCAGAACATCGGGAAGCCGTGGACGAAGTTCGTCGTACCGTCGAGGGGATCGATGATCCACCGGCCGCGGGGATGGTCGGTCGCGGGTTTTCCGTCGACCAGGGTCGTTCCCTCCTCGGTCAGGAATCCGAAGTCGGGGCGGAGTTTCCGGAGGGCGGCCACGCACGCGCGTTCGCTTTCGATGTCGGCGTTCGTGACGAGGCCGGCGCCGAGTTTCTCGGAGATCTTCAGGTTCCCCTTCGCGTGGTATTTCCGCAGGATCGCGCCGCACGCATGGGCCGCGGCGATCATCCCGGCGAGGAGTTTTTTCGTGTCCGGGGCGCCGGCCGTTCGCGCGGGCGCCATGCGGACGGCGGATCTCGGTTTCGAAGCGGGGCGTTTTTTCGCGCCGGACTTGGCCGAACTTTTCTTTTTCAAAGGCTCGGCTCCGCTCGTCGATCGCTCGGTTTCGCCAGCCGTTCCGCCCGCGCGAGCGATTCGCCGTGGAAAAGATCCTTCAGCTTGCGCGTGATCGGCCCCGGTTTCCCGTTCGCGATCTTCACGCCGTCGATTTGGACGACGGGCGCGACTTCCTTGATCGTCGAGGTCATGAAAACTTCGTCCGCTTCGTAGAGTCGCTCTTTCGGGAAGAGGACCTCGCGCACCTCGTATCCGGCCTGGCGGGCGAGGTGCACGACTTGTTTCCGGGTGATTCCGTCGAGGATGCCGCTCGAAAAGGGCGAGGTCGCGACGATCCCGCGCCGCACGTAGAAGAGGTTGAACGTCGTGCCTTCGGTGAGGAAGCCGTCCGCGTCGCAGAGGAGGGCGTCGTCGAATCCCTCCGCGGTGCCCTCGAGGTAGGC